>CAWBQH010000004.1:0-781051 GCA_963790905.1 uncultured Solirubrobacteraceae bacterium | reverse complement strand
CGGGCGGTCAGAAACGCGGTGGAGGTCGTAGATCGCAAGCGCCCGCGCGCCGTGGGGTCGCCAAGCCGCTCTATGCCCACCGCCGCAGCGCGATCGGTTGGTCGAGCGCGCCGAGGTCGGGCGCGCCGAGGTCGGGCGTCCCGACCGCCTGGCCCGACACTATTCGGACGGTGCCGACAATCAGCCGCTTCTTCGGCGTCACGATCACGATGTACTTCGACGACCACGAGCCGGCCCACTTCCATGCCCGCGCTTCCGGGTGCAGCGCCAAGATTCGGATCGACACGCTAGAGGTCATCGCCAGCGACCTTCCGCGCCGCGAACTCCGCCTGGTGCTCGCTTGGGCGGAGATGCACGCCGCCGACCTCGCCGAGAACTGACGTCGAGCACGCCAAGGTGCGACACTGAACGAGATCGAGCCACTACGATGATCGGGCTTACCCCAGACATAGTCGAAGCGAGCGTTCTCAGACACGGCGTCCTGCTGGTCAGGTTCGCCGACGGCTTGAGAGGCGAGGTGGACGTGCTCGAGCGCATGTACGGCCCCGTCTTCGAGAGCGCTCGCACCCCCGAGGGCTTCGCCGAACTCAGCGTCGACCCAGACACGGGAACGGTGTGCTGGCCGGGCGGGGCGGATCTCGCTCCCGATACGCTCTACGAGCGCGTCCGGACCGGCAGCTGGCCGGGGCACAGCGAAGCCGCGTAGACGATCGGCCGACACGTGGCGTCGTCGCTGGCCTTCGCGCGGTGGCATCCAACGACTGCCTCGCGCTTTGCACAATTTGTTCGGACTCCGTTCCGTTGCGGCACTCCAGTGGCCGGCGGCAAGCCGTGTGAGCCACTCCCATTGCGGCGATGCAGGAGCGCGTGGAGGACGATGCCGCCCTGTCGCAGCTCGCCGACTTTCGACAGCCCCGGCTGAAGATCGGAACACGGCTGCTCGCGTCGGGCGGGCGTGCGACAGCTCGGGACACTGACGATGGCCGGCCTGCCGGAGGCATTCCTAAAGAACCCTCAACCTACTTCGCGATTTTCGCGCCACTTTCGCGCCAGTCGTTTCCGGATCAGGCGGTTTCCAGCGGTCCCAAGCCGTCTCGCGTAGGTGCGCCGGTGGCCGCCTGAGCGCTGTCAAGAGCGGTTGAAAAGTGGGCCACCTGCAACGGTTGAAAAGTGGGCCACGCGTCCGGTGGCAGCGCCGGTTGAGAATTGACCCCCCTGTTGGATTGACCTCTCCCTCTCGTCGGCTCGGTGTCGGTCGGTAGAGAGGCCCTGAGCGTGCTCGAGCCCGGATTTCGGCCGTTCTGGCGAGCTGGGCTCGAAAACGAGGCCTTCTAAGCTCGCCTGCGGCCCTCGGCGAGGGGCCCGAGGGTGATCGCTCAGGCGATTTCGGCTGCCTCAGCGCTCGCTCGGGCGCCGAGGTCCTTGTCGCGCAGGCGGTAGGAGTCGCCCTTCAGCGAGAGGATCTCCGAGTGGTGCACGAGCCGGTCGATCATCGCGACGGCGACGACCTCATCGCCGAAGATCTCGCCCCAGGCACTGAAGGGCTTGTTGGAGGTGACGATGATCGAGGCGCGCTCGTAGCGCGCGGAGACGAGGCTGAACATGAGGTTGGCGGCTGCGGGGTCAAACGGGATGTAGCCGACCTCGTCGACGACGAGCACCGGGATGAAGGAGAGGCGGCGCAGCTCGGCGTCCAGCTGGTTCTGGCGCTTGGCCTCGGCCAGGCGGGCGACCCATTCGGTCGCGGTCGCGAATGCGACGCGCTGCCCGGCCAGGCAGGCGCGGATCGAGACGGCGATCGCCAGGTGCGTCTTGCCGGTCCCCGGCGGGCCCAACAGCACGACGTTCTCCTTGGCGTGCAGGAAGTCGAGCTGTCCGAGGTGCTCGATCACCTGCTTCTTGACCGAGCGTTGGAAGGTGAAGTCGAACTCCTCGAGCGTCTTGCGTGCCGGGAAGCGCGCCGCCTTGATGCGGCTCTCGCCGCCATGGGAATCGCGCGAGGAGACCTCGGTGGAGAGCAGGGCCTCGGCGAAGCGCTCATAGCTCCAGGACTCCTCGCGGGCGCGCTCGGCGAGCTTGGGCAGCGCGCGCGCAGCGGCCGGGGTTTTCAGCGCCCGGAAGACGTGGGAGAGCTCCGAGGTCTTTGAGCTCATGCCGGGATCAGCTGGTCGTATCTGGCGAGCGGACGGCGCTCGACCTCGGGCTCCGACCGACGTCGCTGTCCGCGCAGCTCATCGAGCACCTTCTGGTGGGCAGGATCGGTGAACGCGAGGCCGCCGGCGAACACGCGCCTGTGTTGGCAGGCGAGCTCGCCGCTGTCGAGCGCGAGCGCCCGGATCTCGCTCTGGCTCGCGTGCACTTCGACACGCTGACCGACGAGACGCGGGTCAAGCGAGTAGTCGTTGCGGTCGATGCGCAGGTAGGGCTGTGAGGGCACGCGCGTCACGAAGCGCTGCTCGGCGTCGGGCATGACGGCGGGGAGCGCTCGCATGTGCCAGCGCTCTGAGGCCAGGCGCTCGGCGACGACTTCGTGCGTGGAGCGGTGCTTGCGCGCGTTGATTCGCTCGCACCAGCGGTCGAGCTGCTCCTGGAAGTCCAGGTGGTTGGCAAAGCGCCGGCCGGCCTCGAAGTTGCCGTGCACGAAGCGGTGGCTGCGCTCCAGCGCGCCCTTGGCCTGACAGTCGCCGGCGTCGAGGATGATCCAGCCGAGCGACAGCGAGCCACAGAAGGCGAGGAACTCCTGCGTCGGGCGCCCCTTCGGCGCGATCGCGCCCTCGCGATCCCACACGAGCTTGCCCGGCAGCGCGCCGAGGCGCACAAGGCAGCTGCTCATGCCGAAGGCGATGTCGGCGAACTGCTTGGAGAAGACGATCGCGCCGGAAAAGGCGCGCGAATAGGGAAGCTCGCAGGTGACGATGTATCCGCGCCGCGTCTGCCCGAAGCCCACCGGGATCTCCCGCCGCGGCTCGCAGAGGTCGAACTGCGCGAGCTCTCCCGGGCGATAGCGCGTGCGCTGGAAGCTGCGCGGCGGCGGCAGATAACGCGGGCGCAGCTCGCGCAAGAGCACGTTGAGAATCGTCATCGAGCCCGTATAGCCGAGCCTGTCGATCTCCTCGCGGATCCGCACGGCGGAGAGCGTGGGCTCGTCCACGAGCAACTCCTCGATCGTCGCCAGGAACGGCACAAGCTTGGACGGGCGCTTCGGCCGCGGGCCATAGCGCGGCGGCTCATCCGAGCGAAGCGCGCGGCGAATCGTCTCGCGGTGAAGGCCCGTGCGCCGACGGATCTCTCGCTGCGAGAGGCCCTCGACATGCTTCATCCGCCTGATCTGCGCCCACTGCTCCACGTCAAGCAACGCCTTCCTCCGGTCTCGATCGCTTTGATCGAGCCAGGATCGGCGGTCCGGCCGGACGACCCCGGCCCCGCGACGGGTGGACCAGTTTTAAGCCGTCACAGGTGGCCCAGTATTCAGGCGTTGCTTACAAGCGCGCCAGCAATCGCCTACAACTCGGCCAAATCCGCCGAAAAAACGGAGGGGGCGGGATTCGAACCCTCGTCGGAGGAAACCCCCCGAAACGGTTTTCGAGTACGTCGCAAGGGCGACGAGTTGCCCGTCATGATTGAGGTTTCGGCCATGAACTTTGCCGTGGGGTAGGAAATGGGGTAGCCAGGCGAGCTACTCGCTCCCTCGCAGCACGCGAGGCATGAAGCCCCGGGTGCGCCCCGTCTCGTTGGCGGCTATGCACCAACGACCGCGAATAGTTGCCGCTCGCCGACGCCCTTCAAGTCGGCCAATCCCACATCGCGGAACTCGATCCCCGATCCGGCGACGAGATCCTTGACCGTAGCCGAGACAAGCACTTCCCCCGCTTGCGCGCAAGCCGCGACTCGCGCACCGGTGTGTACGGCAATGCCGCTGAGGTCTGCGCCGAGCCGCTCGCACTCGCCGGTATGCAGGCCGGCGCGTATGTCGATCCCGAGACCTTTGACCGACCCGACAGCAGCCTGCGCGCATCTGATCGCCCTGGCCGGACCGTCGAATGCGGCGAGGAATCCATCTCCCGTGGTGTTGATCTCGCTTCCGCGGAAGCGCTCCACCTCGGTCCGAACTCGCTCGTTATGACGTTCGAGCAGGTCTCGCCAGCGACGATCGCCAGCTGATCTGGCGTGCTCGGTCGAGCCGACGATATCGGTGAACAACACCGTAGTCAGGACGCGCTCGGGCTCTGCCGGCTCGCGCATGCCTGTCAAGAACTCCCTGAGCTCTTCGAGGATTTCATCGCATCCAGCGCCCCACACGAGGTGATCGGCGCCGCCAAGCTCGTGATAGCGCGCGCTGCGGATTCGCTCGGCCAGCCACCGCGCATTTTCCACGTGGCAGGTTTGATCGTCGACACGGTGCAGGATCAAAGTCGGCACGGCGATCGTGTCGACTACGTGACGCACGTCGATCGCGAAGGCGATCCGCGCCATCGCGATCATCCCACGCGGCGTCATCGACTCGGTCTGAAGACGGCCAAGCCAGGCGCGCAGTTGCTCGTCCCCGGCGGCACTGGGCAACAGCCAGTCGATACTCAGACCCTTGCCCCACCGCTGCGGTACTGACTCTAGGTACTCCTCGAACTCCACCGCGGTCGCCTCACCCCATGGCCAGTCCTCCGTCTTCTCCTCCTTGACCTCACTGCCGCACAGCACGAGCGCGCGCGTACGCTCGGGGTACGTCGCGGCGAACAGCATCGACATCGGACCCCCTTCGGATGCGCCAAGCAACGCAGCACGATCCGAGCCAACTGCATCCAGGACTGCCCGCACGTCTTCCATCCGCTCCTCCAGCGTTCCGACGCGCGTCCGGTCAGACATTCCCATACCGCGCTTGTCGAACAAGATCAGGCGCGCAAACGAGGCAAGCCGCTCACAGAAGCGCCGGTATGCAGGCTGCTCCCAGAGCAGGCGGAGGTGAGTGAAGGCACCGGCGACGAACACCAGGTCGATGGGACCGTCCCCCAGCACCTGGTACGCAATGTCGACATCGCCGTTCTCCGCGAAGCGGACATCGGGCATCTGGGACACCATCCCTGAAGACTATGCGCGCCGCGAAAAACGGAGGGGGAGGTGTGTGGTTGCAGCACATAACGGAGGGGGAGGTGTGTGGTTGCAGCACATAGTGGACACATGTGTCGGGACATCGGAGACACCGAGCGAGGGGGTTCTCCGATGGGCATGGCGGCGTATCTGGTCGAGGCGCATCTGCGCGAGGGACGTCCGGTCGCTGAGCTGGCGAGAAGCCACGGGGTGCATCGCAGCTGGATCTACAAGCTGCTGGCCCGCTACCGCGCCGAAGGAGAGAAGGGCCTGGAGCCACGCTCGCGGCGCCCGCGGCACTCGCCGAGCAAGACCTCCGAGCGATGGGTCGCCGAGATCCTCGTGCTGCGCGCTGAGCTGAGCAAGGAAGGCTTTGACGCCGGGGCGCAGACGATCCACGCGCACCTCAGCCGCGATCACCCAGACGTTCCCTCTCCCTCGAGCATCTGGCGCGTGCTGAAGGCAGAAGGGCTCGTCACTCCCCAGCCGCACAAGCGCCCGCGCAGCTCCTACATGCGCTTCTGCGCGCAGCTGCCCAACGAGTGCTGGCAGACCGACATCACCTGCTTCGGGGAGCTCGAGATCATGGGCGTGATCGACGACCACTCGCGCCTGTGCGTGGCGGCCAGAGCGTTCGCGCAGGTCAAGGTGGCAGACGTCGTCGCCACCTTCTACGAGGCCGCCTCGCGCTATGGCCTGCCGCAATCGCTGCTCTCCGACAACGGCGCCGTCTACACCGCCGCCCCCCGCAACGGGCGCTGCGCGATCGAGTCAGAGCTGCTCGCGCTCGGCATCCTCTACAAGCACTCGCGCCCGTATCACCCGCAGACCTGCGGCAAGATCGAGCGCTTTCACCAGACGCTGAAGAGACACCTGGGAGCACAACCCCCTGCGGGCTCGCCCTCAGAGCTGCAGCCCCAGATCGACCGCTTCATCGCCTACTACAACGAGGAGCGCCCGCACCGGGCGATCGCGCGCAGGGCTCCGGCCGAGGCCTACGGCGCGCGAATGAAGGCGGCGCCGCAGGGCAATGGGCACCCGCCGGCGCGCCACTACCGCGTCCGCCACGACAAGGTCGACGGCGGCGGGACCATCACGCTGCGCTACAAAAGCCGGCTCTATCACGTCGGCCTGGGGCGCGCGCATAAGCGCCGGCGCGTGCTCGTGCTCGTCGCCGATCGCGACGTGCGCGTGCTGAGCGTCGAGGGCGAGATCCTGCGCCAGCTCGTGCTCGACCCGAGCCGCGACTACCAGCCGCTCGACTAGCGGCCGGTGTCTACGATGTCTTGCGACATCCGTCTCCGATGTCTTGAGACATCACAAAGTGGAGACGGCGGGAATCGAACCCGCGTCGGAGGAAAACCCCCCGAAACGGTTTTCGAGTCTGCCGCACGCGCGAGAAACGCCCGTGTTTACTGAGGCGCGGGAGTCGACTTAACTACGGCGACTCCATGTCGGTTTGCTAGGGGTAGCCAGCCCGTGCTCCGACCGGGCGGCGGCCACCGGCGGGCGCGTCTGTTGGCAAGTGCCACGCCCAGGGCCGGCAGAGTCTCAAGCGCCCGTGCCGCGTCCGGTCAAAGCCGGTGGTGCCGTGGTCCTTTTCCCGCGATGCGAGAGCCACGGCAACGGCGTTCGGTCAGTGCTACATCTCCTCCGAAGCGCAAGCTAGGTGTGGAGGTGGTTAGACGCTCGCGTTGCTCGGCAAGCAGGCGCCTCGGCAGGCAGGGCCGGCGACACCCTCCTCGCGAAGCGTTCACGGCCGGCGGTCGCCTCCGGCGAGACCGCCGCCCACGATCACGATCGGCGATCAGCTGCGCCGCGCGCCAAGCGCGATGCGATAGCCTGAACCGAGCTTCGAGCGGTGACGGTGCGGCTCCGAGGCTCGGTAGGTTTCCACGTAGCGGAGTAGGGGAGGAGAAGAAGATGCAAACGATCCTTTCAAGGACCGCGAGGTTGGCTCTCGCATTCATAGCGACGAGCCTCTCGGTGGGGATCACGGCAGGCGCCGCGAGCGCGTCGCCCGAAGTCATCTACGGCAACCTTCCGACGCCCCTCCCCGGAGACCTGCCGTCCGTGCCTTTCTACGGAGAAGGGATCTCGGCGTTCGGCGGTCAGGTCGCGTTCGCCGGGACTGCGCGCCGAGCGACGGCGGTAACCGCCACGCTCAGCAGCTACGCATGCACGAGCGGCGGAGCCGAAGCCGGCACGTGCCAGACGAGCCGGGGCGCGCGGTTCGAATGGCCCATCACCCTCGACATCTACGAAGTCGGCGCCGAAAACGAACCCGGCGCGAAGATCGCAAGCATAACGCGGACGTTCAAGATTCCCTACCGACCTTCCGCGAGCAAGAAATGCACGGGGTCGAACGCCGGCGGGTGGTACGACTCGGCGTCGGGCAAGTGCTTTATCGCAAAGCTCGTGAAGATCACATTCCCAGTCCCGCGTCTCGCGCTCCCGGCGAAGGCGATTCTGGGCATAGGCTTCAACACGACGAGCTTCGGATCTGAACCCGTCGGCCCGAAGCCGTGCAACGAATCCCCGACCCCCGGCTGTCCATACAACTTGATCAACGTAGGGGTGACTGAACCGAGCGCGGCGACGCCGTCGGTGGGCACGGACCCACAGCCCGAAGACGCCTACCTGGACACACCGATAGCGTCCGATTACTGTGAAAACGAAGCGGCCGCCGGGCGGTTCGCGCTGTCCAAGGGCTGCTGGTCCGGGTACCAGCCGACGTTCACCGTAAAGGCGATTTTGTAGGGACCGCGCCGGGCGGAGACGGGGTGCCGAGGGCGCAGACGTCGAGGCGATCGTCGCGGGCGTCACAACGCAGCAAGGAAAGCCTCGACATCTGGGTCGGCCTCGACACGCTGCGCAGTCCTCCCGACGCCGCACAAGCGCGCGAAGGCTCAGCCAGCTCCTGTCGGCCAGGCGCACTGGCGAGGGCCGCGGTAGTGGGCCTCCACCGTCCTAGGCTTCGTCGTCTCCGCGGATAGCGGAGCAGGCCGCACAGGCCAAGGTCCCCAAGCTCGCGCCCCTCATCAACGGCTGGCAGGTCAGCGCCGAGACGATGGGCGTCTACGGAACTACTACTCAAGCGCGCCACCCTGGCGATGGTCGGCCTGGGCTCCAACCCACCGGAAGACGCTGTCTACCCGCTTGCCTTTCCGACGGCGAGGGCCAGCCGCTCGACGGGAGCCACGACTACGTGCTGCACTTCGACAGGCACGAACTGCCGCCGGTCAACGCCCTTCTGGTCGGTGACCGCCTACGACCGGCAGGGCTTCCAGAGCAAGCGAAAGGCTGCTGGGTAGCCACGTCGAGAAGATGGCTCGCAGGCAGCTAGAGAGCTTCAAGATCAATCCGCCTCGTTTGCCGAAGCGGGACATCATGGACTCCAGAATCGTGAGGCTGCTGAGCGTGGGCATTGCAGCAGTTGGGCTGGCGGTGGCGTTCACGTCGGTCACGACTGCCTCCGCACACATCGCAACATTCCCCGTCGTTCGCTGCTCGACCACCTTCGCAGCCGGGACGCCGCCTCGGACGCCATCCACTCTGACCGTTCGGTCGAACACGACCACGAGCGGGCTCGCCGCGTACACGAACACCTGGGAGTACCTGATTGCGCCCGCAGGAATGCGGTGCGCCGGTTTCGTCGCCGGTGACGGCGGCTCCTCGATCAAGGTCTAGCCGAGAGGCGCGGCACAGCCGAGCCCCCATAGCTCCGGCCAGGGACTCACGCTATTCATCGAGCCCGCGTGCGCATCCTGCCGTGCCGAAGACGCATGCCCCTTTTCGCCGCGCTCGCACGCAGCCCTGGCTTCCCGTGCGGCAGCGGTGTCCCGCTCCGTGAGCAGGTCCACCGGTTGCGCTCGAACGTCACGCTGTTCGAGGACCTTCCCGGCGTGAGGGGATCGGGATGGCCGAGCGGCGGCAGCTACCCCGCCAACGGGCTCGTTGGCATCGGGGAACACGGACTCGTCTTCCGATCCACCTGCACACTGCCCACCAGCGAACACACGGTGAGGATGTCCCGGTCGCCGTGGAACTTGGTGGGGCCTCCGGGTGAATTCTCTCAGGTGGGGGAAGCGGTCACCTCCTGCGTGGTGGTGTGATGGTGGAGTTCGCGCTCAACGGCGTTCTACGAGCTACGGGACAACCTCTCCCGATGTGTCGGTGGCAAAGGGGGGAGCGGGTGCGGCAAGGCGCCGCTGGTTAGCGCTGGCGCCACAGGCGTATGCGGCGCCGGTGTGCGGCGGGTGTGTCGCGGGGTCCTGGCTTGAGCAGGCGCACGCCGATCAGCCTCCCGCGGTCATAGACACGGTCGATCGCGTATCCGTTCAGCTGGAGCTCGCTCACGACGGCGGCCGGAAAGTCAATCCCACTGGCGTGCAGCTCGGCAAAAGCGACCGGCTGATCGCCGGCCCCGAGCAGTCGTTCAAGCATTCGCTGCTGCTGGGTGTCAGCGAGCGTGATCGACTGGATTGTCGGGGCGTCAAGGGCCTGAACGTCCACCTCCTGGAGCGGCGCGATCAGCGTACCGCCAACCACTTCGCCGCCGCCTCGAATCTGAAACTGCCGCCCTCATCCAACCAACGCCCGACGTCCAAATCGCGACCCGCCGCCTCGCGGCGATCGCGCACATCAACGACACGATCCTCCGCCGCGCGGCGTTCGAACCGAGCTGACTCGGCGCCATCGCGTGCGTAGCGTCCGGCGCGGGCCGCCTGATCGTACGACTCGAAGCTCCCCGATTGCGCGAGGCTCTCGCCACTACCACCGACGATCACCCAGTGATAGCCACCCTCCTCGTCCTGAAAGACGAGGAACTCCAGCGACGCCCACTCGCACACGCCGCGCGAATCGCGAGCGACTTGCCTAGCAGAGCGAGCCTCCTTTATTGCGGTGGCCACGGCAACGGCCTCTCTGCCCTTCTGAACGAAGATGTCGCCCTGAAAGCGAGAAGAGCTGGGCTCACTGAGCGCATCACAAGCATACCGCATTCCGACCTATGAACTAGGAATTGTTGCGGGCGCAGCGTCGATCGCTGCACGCATCGAAGACTGGGCTCAGACCCTCGCGCTCGCTGGCCAACACGCATGGCTCACGGCCACCACGCTGCCGCACGGATAGGCGGATTGCGTCGGAGGATTCAGCTTTGCGGTCAGCCGACGCACCGTGCGACCGTCAAGCAAGCCCAGGGGCGATGGAAGCGCTATCGAACGCAAAGGATGGACCACGCTGGGCTACGCCGCTGATTGGTGGTCAGGGCAGCGAGCCTGCTCACGCTATCCAAGACTAGGCCGTGGTTCAGTTTGGACTGACGATCGCACCCGGCACGAGCCCCGAGGGTGGTATCGTCGTACGTGAACTGGCCCTGTGGCTAGAACGCCGGCTGAAGCCCGTAAGCCGCCAAAAGCGCCTCCGGCGCGGATGAGGGAGTGGAGCAGAGGCAAACAGCGTTCTCTGCGGGGCCAGCGCGCTGAGGGGGCGCGCTAAAGTCCGCTTCATGCCAGCAGAAATAGTCTTCTCCGGCGGCGAGAGGGTGCTTGTGCCGTCGAACAACGCCGATGAGGTGATGGCCAGAATGACCACCGAGGGGTCGCGTGACCATCAGGCCGTGGGCGGTGCCAGGGTCCGCCCAGGGTTCATTGATTTCGAGTCCGATCACGGCACCGTCTACATCCATCCTGATCAAGTGGCCTACGTCCGCGATGCGCCGCGGCGGTAGTGGGTCCAGTTTCGATTCAGACGCAACGGGTTGAGCGTCGGTAGCAGCGATCTACTACCTTTGTTCTGCCCGGCCAGGCATACGAGGGCGCGAGGACCCGTCGCCTCGTCACGCGGGGTGCTCGTCGGCCTCGCGCCCACTCTTAGTCCTCGCCTACCGCTGATCGCCCCACGGCGACGCCCACCCCAGCAAGCGGGACCTCGGCCTCGCCGTCGGCGCTCCGCACCCGCGGGCGCTTGATAGCCACGCGTCGCCCGCCGAGCGTCACCTCGCCGTCCTCGTGGCCGTGACGGACCGCGTCGCGCTCGACGTTCCACTTGCCCTTCGGGCCCACGACCTCCTCGACCTCCTCCTCCATCAGCTCACTCAGCACGCCGAGCCCGACACCGACGCTCAGCGCGAGCAGCCCCTCCTTCGCCGCTCCCACGAGCTGCCCCAGCGCTTCTTGAACTCGCGCAGGCAGCGGCTCCTGCGCGGCGTCCTCAGCCGTCACGACCTTCACAGCAGATACGGTGCTCACGGCGGCTCCTCCAGTCTCGAGTGGACTTCGAACACCCCGCACGCTCCCAACAAGAGCGGACGAGGCAGGAGGACCGCCACCTACAAAGTTCTACGAGCTACGGGACAACCTCCCACACGGTCTGCACGACCAGCCTCAACTACCTGATCGATCACCGGGCGTAGCGTCCCCGCTAAGGGCGGTCGCCGCTGCGCGTCGAGCCGACGAGGACCTAAATCTAAGTCCTCGGTCAGCCGCGACTTCGTCGCGAAGGAGCTTGATGGACGCCTTCCACCCGCGACTGGGCGCAACGATCAAGCGGTGTAGAGACGCCAGGCTGCGCCTCTCTGCCGACCACTTCCGTGGGGTAGGAATGGGGTAGGCAACACCCCCGAGGAGCGGTTTCTAGCCCTCCTGGGCGGTCGAGGCTGAGGCTCTGGCCCAGCGCGGAATTAGCATAAATCACCTGCAAACACGCCGAATCCGCCGAAAAAACGGAGGGGGAGGTGTGTGGTTGCAGCACATAGTGGACACATGTGTCGGGACATGCTGGACACCTACGAAAGGTGGCCGGCATGGGAGTGGGGCGATACGTGGTGGACGCGGTGCTGTTGGAGGGCAGAAGCGCCCGGGAGGTGGCTAGGGCGCATGGGGTCTCAAAGACATGGATCTACGAGCTGATCCGCCGCTATCGCGCTGGTGGATACGAGGCGCTCGAGCCCCGCTCGCGAAGACCGCGCTCGTGTAAGCACGAAACGCCGCCGGAGATCGTCAAGGCGATCGTGCGGCTGCGCTCAGAGCTCGAGAGCCAGGGACATGACGCCGGCGCCGAGACGATCGCCTACCACCTGGCCCATCAGCATCAAGACATTCCCTCTGTCGCGACGATCTGGCGCATTCTCAGGCGTGCGGGGCTGGTCGTCGCAGAACGCCAGAAGCGCCCGCGCTCATCGCTGATCCGCTTTGAAGCGCAGCTGCCCAACGAGATGTGGCAGGCGGACATCACCGCCTGGGCGCTTCACTCGGGCGAGGTCGTCGAGATCCTCAACCAGATCGATGACCACTCGCGTCTGTTCCTTGGCTCTGACGCCTACGTGCGCGTCAAAGCAGCCGACGTCGTGGCCAGCTTCCACGCCGCAGCTGAGCTCCACGGCCTGCCGGCATCGCTGCTCACCGACAATGGCGCCGTCTTCACGGGCTCCTATCGCCAAGGCAAGGTCCTGCTCGAGTCAGAGCTCGAGCGCCTCGGCGTCGAGTTCAAGAACTCACGGCCCTACCACCCGCAGACCTGCGGCAAGGTCGAGCGCCTGCACCAGACGCTCAAGCGGTATCTGGCGAAGCAGCCGCCCGCGCAGACGCTTCAGGAACTTCAAGGCCAGCTCGACGCGTTCGTCCACTACTACAACAACATCCGCCCGCACCGGGCGCTTCACCGGCGCACGCCGCTACAGGCCTATAGCGCCAGGGTGAAGGCGAGGCCCGCCGGCGCCTCGAAGGCCACGTACTTTCGCGTGCGCCAGGACAAGGTCGATGAGTCCGGCAAGGTCAGCCTGCGCTACGACAGTCGCCTCTACAAAATCGGCCTCGGCAGGGCCCACAAGGGCCGCGCAGTGAAGCTCCTGATCGCCGACAAGAACATCCGCGTGATCGACCTAGAGGGCGAGCTCATCCGCGACCTGACACTCGACCCCAGCCACACCTACCAGCCGCTCACGCGGACCTGAGCGCGTCTAGGATGTCCCGACACACCTGTCCGGGATGTCCCGACACATCACAAAAACGGAGGGGGAGGGATTCGAACCCTCGTCAGAGGAAAACCCCCTGAAACGGTTTTCGAGACCGCCGCATTCAACCGCTCTGCCACCCCTCCGGGCGACCGCTCGTAGGCTAGATGATCCTCTCCTTCTCCTTCCTCTTCTCGTCGTTACCGGGCGTTCAGGGCTAGCGGCGCGAGCTGAAGAACTCGCTGAGCAGCTCGCCGCACTCCTGCGCGAGCAGGCCGCCGTCCACCTCGGGGCGATGATTCAGGCGCGGCTCACCCAGCACGTCCAGCACAGTGCCGCATGCGCCGGCCTTCGGGTCGCTCGCGCCGTAGACGACGCGCGGAACCCGCGAAAGCACGATCGCCCCCGCACACATCGCGCACGGCTCGAGCGTCACGTAGATGACGGCGTCGAGCACCCGCCATGTCCCCTCGACCCTGGCCGCCTCGCGCAGGGCAATGATCTCGGCGTGCGCGGTCGGGTCCTGCCGCAGCTCGCGCTCGTTGTGGGCCACAGCGAGAACCTCCCCCCCGCGCGCAATGACCGCGCCGATCGGGACGTCCTCGTGTTCCAACGCCCGCTCGGCCTCGCGAAGGGCCAGACGCATGAAGTAGTCATCCGTTGGAAAGAAGCGTTCGCTCATGAATTCGCCGCGGTGTCTGCCACAGTGCCTCCTCGCCGCCGCCGGCCCATCATCATTACTAAAACGCAAATGTCCATTCACACCGTCCGCCGAATCGCCGGTTCCAGCGCAAGCCGCGCGGTGATTGTCGCTGCGTCCTGCGCCGCGGCCGTCGGGGTCCTCGCGGCTGCCTCCCCGGCGCTTGCGAGTGCTTCGAGCGGGTATGCGACCAACGAGATTGTCGTCCGCTACGCGCCGCAGCCGTCGCAGTCGCAGGCGATTACCGCTCGCGCAGCCTCGGCGATCCAGCCGCCAGCCGCCGCAGAGACGCGCCTACTGCACGTTCGGCCGGGCGTCGGCATCGCCTCCGCGCTTCGCCGCGTGCGCGCGCAGCGAGACGTCGAGTGGGCCGTGCCCGACTACATAGCGCACGCGGCGGAAACGGTGGTCGCTGGTGACGAAGGCTCCGCCGGCGCAGCCAACGAACAGCGGCAGCTGCAATGGAACCTCCTCGGTCAGTTCGGCGTCGCCGCGCCCGAAGCCTGGGGGAACGTCGCCGCCGATGGTGCTCCCGGCGGGAAGGGCGTGGTCGTCGCGGTGCTCGACACTGGCGTCGCGTATGCCAACCGCGGCCCGTTCCGCCGCTCACCGGGCTTCGGCCGTTACCAGTTCGTTCGCGGGTATGACTTCGTGGCGAGAAATCCCTTCCCGAACGACCGCAACGGGCACGGGACGTTCGTGGCCGCGACGATCGCGGAGGCCGCGAGCAGGCGTTACGACCTCACCGGCTTGGCGTACGGGGCGCGCATCATGCCCGTCCGGGTGCTCGACAGCGCAGGCGAAGGCGAAGCGTCGACGATCGCCGAAGGCGTGTTCTTCGCGGTCAGGCATGGCGCTCAAATCATCAACCTGAGCCTCGAGTTCTCCCCAGGAGTCACCGCTTCGGACATCCCCGAGCTGATCGAAGCCCTGCGCTATGCGCACCACCGCGGAGTGCTGGTCGTGGCCGCCGCCGGCAACGAGGGTCATGCCGCGATCGCCTACCCGGCGCGAGCCCCATACGTGGTGTCCGTCGGCGCCACCACCGAACACGGCTGCCTGGCCGCTTACTCGAACGACGGAGCGGGCCTCACGCTCGTGGCGCCCGGCGGCGGACCGGACGCCAACCTCCCCGGCGATCCGAACTGCCATCCCGAAGTGCCGTCTGGGCGCGACATCTTCCAGGTGACTTTCACGGGCAGCTCGCCGCGGGTGTTCGGTATCCCGAACGGCTACGAAGGCACCTCGATGGCCACGCCGCACGTGGCGGCGACGGCGGCGCTGATCATCGCCAGCCGCGTGCTCGGCCCGCATCCGAGTCCGGCACAGCTGACCGCGCGCCTGCGTGCCACGGCACGCCAGCTTGGCGGCGGGGGCGATGAACGCCTCTACGGCGCCGGCCTCGTGGACGCGGCGGCGGCAACAGCACCGGGCGGTCCGGGCGCGGTGGCAGGCTAGGTCCGTGTCAAGCAGCGCCACCGAGACAAGCCTGGCGCCGGAGAGTTGCGACATCGCCGTCGTCGGCGGCGGGATCCTCGGATTGGCGGTCGCTCGCGAGCTGACCCGGCGCGACCCGCATGCAGTCGTGTGCGTGCTCGAGCGCGAGAGTGAGATCGGCACGCATCAGACCGGCCACAACTCGGGCGTCATCCACGCGGGCGTCTATTACCTCCCGGGCTCGCTGAAGGCGCGCCTGTGCGTGGAGGGCGCACGCGACCTGTACGAGTACTGCGAAGAGCGCGGGATCGCGCACGAGCGCTGCGGAAAGGTGATCGTCGCGACCGACCCCTCGGAGTTGCCTCGCCTGAAGGAGCTCGAGCGCCGCGGCAAGGCCAACGGGGTCCGCGGCCTGCGCCGGATCGACGCCGGCGAGATCGAGCAGCTCGAGCCGCATGCGCGTGGGATCGCCGGGCTTCACTCGCCGGACACGGGAATCGTCGACTTCGCGGCCGTCGCGCGCGCCTACGCGTCGGACGTGCTCGACGCGGGTGGCACGGTCGCTACTGGCTGTGAGGTGAGCGGGGTGGCCGCCGCTGGCAGGTCGCTGCGCCTCAGCCACTCGCACGGCACCACCGAGGCCGGGCACGCGCTGTTCTGCGCGGGCGCCTGGGCAGACCGCATGGCGGTTAAGGCCGGCGCGGGCGCCGATCCGCGGATCGTCCCCTTTCGCGGCGCCTACCTGCAGATCAAGCCCGAGCGCCGCGACCTCGTTCGCTCGCTGATCTATCCGGTCCCCGATCCGTCCCTGCCGTTCCTCGGCGTCCACCTGACCAGACACATCCACGGCGAGGTGCTGATCGGACCTACGGCGCTGATCGCGGGGGCGCGCGACGCCTACCGCCTGAGGACGGTCCGCCGCGGAGATCTGCTCGAGACGCTCGACTGGCCGGGAACATGGCGGATGCTCGCCCGCTGGTGGGCCACCGGCGTCACCGAGCTGCGCCACGCAGCCGTGCGCTCGTCATTCGTGCGCGCCGCAGCGCGCTATGTCCCAGAGCTGCGGACGGGCGACGTGGAGCCGTCGTTCGCCGGCGTGCGAGCCCAGGCGCTCGCGCGCGACGGCAGTCTCGTCGATGACTTCGTCTTCTCAGAAACCGAGCGAGCCCTGCACGTTCGCAACGCGCCGTCACCCGCAGCCACCTCGTCACTCGCGATCGCACGCCATATCGCGGACGAGGCAGAGAGGGCGTTCGGGGTGGCCGCGCGAGCCTGAGACCACCCCTTCCGAAATGCACTTCTCTCATGTAGCCTTTCCGGCCATCGATACAAGCACCGCCAACGGAATGGCGGCGCCGGGCGGTTTTTTGATGACTCGGAGAGAGACACGCTGATGCGATGGGGGATTGCTGCGCTGGGCATTGCCCTGCTCAGCCTCACAGGTGCCAGCTCTGCCTTCGCGGGCGAAGACGCGGGCTTAGTAACGGCCGCTAACGGCAATCTCCGAACGGGTTGGTATCCCGACGAGCCGACGATCGAACCGTCGAAGGTGACTGAGAAAAACGCGAAAGAAGAATTCACAGGCTTCACAGAAGCGTTCAAGGCCGAACTCAAGGGTCAGATCTACGCTCAACCCCTGATCGCGAACGGCACGCTCTTGGTCGTGACCGAGGAAGACTGGGCCTATGGCCTGGACCCGGTCACCGGGACAGTTCTCTGGGAAAAGCAGTTCGGTGCGCCCGTGACTGCAGGAGAAACAGGATCCGACGCCACGGTCCAATGCCCCCCACCTCCAGATCTCTATCCCTACATTGGCATCACAAGCACTCCGGTCATCGACACGGAAAAGAACATCGCCTATTTCGTCTCCAACAGCTATGTGACGGGCGACTCCGGTGAAATCGGCTGGTACATGAATGCGATCAGCTTGAGCAGCGGCGAGGAGGTTCACGGCTTCCCCGTGAAGATAGAAGGCGGAGCAGAAAATCTCCCAGGGCTGACATTCGAACCGGTCCAATCGCTGCAGCGACCCGCCCTGCTGTTGCTGGAAGGCGTCGTCTACGCCGGCTTTGGCAGCCATTGCGACGTCGAGCCGTTCAAAGGCTGGCTCGTCGGGGTGAGCACCGCAGGCAAAGTCGTCACCAAATGGGCGACGTCGAAGAAAGGCGCATCGATCTGGCAGTCGGGCGGCGGTCTGATCTCAGACGGTCCGAGGCGTATTATCTTCGCAACCGGGCCGGACCCGGAAAGCTCGCACGAACACCCCGAATCATTCCCACTTCCCGGCCCCGGAGATGAACCCATGGAAGGGCGCCTCGACGACTCGGTGGTCCAGGTCGAAGTGCAGAGCAATCACAGCATCAAGGCTGAGGACTTCTTCTCTCCGTTCAACAACGTCGAACTCGACGAAAAGGATATGGATCTAGGCTCCGCGGCGCCAATCGCGCTTCCCCCTGAGTTCGGCGAAGGAACAAACCACCCCGAGCTGCTCGTCCAGGCCAGCAAGCAGGGGAAAGTATACCTGCTGGACCGAGACGACCTCGGCGGAACGGTCGAAGAGCCCGGCCCTGACGACGTCGTTCAAACGGTCGGGCAATTCGGCGGTGTCTGGGATGCTGCAGCGGCATGGCCCGGCGAAGGCGGCTATGTGTACATACCCGCTGTTGCGGTTGGCAACACCGACGACGCCGGCGGCAACTACCTGCGCTTCTTCGAATACAAAACGAAAGACGGTGAACCAGAACTCTCCCTCCTTGCGGAAACGAAAGGGGCTCGAAAGTTTGGATTCGGATCCGGGTCGCCGATCGTGACATCGAATGGGACCAAAAGCGGCTCGGCGCTTCTGTGGACCACCTGGTGTCCTGGCGAAGAAAAAGTAGGAGAACGGGGCTGCGAAGGAGCCGAACTGCGTGCGTACGAAGTGCGCCCTAAAACCAAAGAAGACGTTCTACCTGTCTGGTATAAAGCAATCGGCACCGCCGCAAAGTTCTCGCGCCCCGATGCGAGCAAGGGTTTTGTATACGTCGGCAACAACGAAGGTGACGTCTTCGGCTTCAGCCGCCCCGGAGCACCGGAAGGACAGAATACCGAGCGCGCAGCCGAAGAAGAACGCGTGCAGCATGCAAGCGAAGAGGCAGCGCGGGAAGCAAAAGAAGAACTTGAAGCGAAAGAAGCGGAACGCGCAAAGGCCGAAGAAGAAAGAGCGGAACGCGAAAAGGCACAACGCGAAAAAGCGGAACAAGAAAGAGCGGAACGCGAGCAGGCACAACACGAAAAAGCGGAAAAGAAAAACGCGAAGCAAACGAACGAGCCGAACGCGAAGCAAGAGAAAAAGCTGAATCTTCAATCGTCACGACGGCCCGCCTCGTCACCCCGCCGATGCTCCCGCCGCCCGTGGCGAGCGAACCTCCACCGAGCATCACGAAGCTCAAGCTGCGCGCCTCGGCGTCCAAGCTCAGCTCCCGCCGGCGCAAGCTCGTCGCCACCTACGACCTCTCCGCGGCCGGCAAGATCGTCGTGGTGATCTACCACCGAGTGGTCAGCCACCACTGCAAGGGCGCCGCCCACACATGCGATCTGTGGGTGCCGACGAAGATCAAGCTCGTGGTCAAGGCGCACGCAGGGACCGGTACCCTGACCGTCGCCCTCGGCACGATCCCCGCAGGTGACTACCGTCTCGCTGCAACGCCGGTTGCAACCTCGGGCGCCCTCGGCACCACGCAATACCTCCGCTTCAGCACCGTCCACTAATCCGTTGATTCGCCGGGCACTGGGGCGCCCTCTCGCGCGGGCGAGGTCAAGGGGCATTCGAGGTCCCGACCGAGCTCGCTGAGACTACCCCTTCCTAAACGCGGTCCTCTCATGTAGCCTTTCCGGCTATCGACACAAGCGCCGCCAACGGAATGGCGGCGCCCGGGGGGTTTTGGATGGGCCGGGGAGAGACGCTGATGCGATGGGGGGTCGCTGTGCTCGGCATGGCCCTGCTCAGCCTCACGCTGGCTGCTTCGGCCCTCGCGGTTGAACCGGCTGAAGTTACCGGCGCCCACGACAATCTGCGCACGGGCTGGTACCCCGACGAGCCGTTGCTTGCGCCAGACCTAGTGACCGAACCGCGTTTCAAAGAAGTGTTCAAAACTCCGTTGCACGGCCAGATCTACGCCCAGCCGCTCGTCGCGAACGGGACCCTCCTGGTCGTGACCGAGGAAGACTGGGACTACGGTCTGGATCCCGTCACCGGCGCAGTGCGATGGAAGAACCACTTTGGTGAAGCCGTCGAATCAGGCGAAGGCAAGACGATCAACTGCACAGATCTCGAACCGCATGTCGGCGTGACAGGGACGCCGGTCATCGATACGGCGACCAACATCGCATACTTCGTCGCCAACGAAATCGTCCAAGGGAAAGTCGCCTGGTACATGCATGCGATCGAACTCAACCACGAAGGAAAAGAACCGAACCCCTTCCCCGTCGAAATCAAGGGAAATGCGCAGAATCTCAGCGAAGAAGTGGAATTCGAACCAGCCCAGGAGCTCCAGCGGCCGGCACTGCTGATGATGAACGGGGTCGTCTATGCCGGGTTCGGAAGCCACTGCGACCATGAACCCTACGAGGGCTGGATCGCGGGCGTGTCGACCTCAGGGAAACTCGAGACGATGTGGGCAGCGTCCAGCCGCGGCGGCTCGATCTGGCAGGCGGGCGGCGGGTTGGTCTCCGATGGTCCCGGGCAGATCCTGTTCGCCACCGCCAACGGCTACATCACCGAACCCGGAGTATGGGATCCTCCGCCTGGGCCCGGCAACAAACCACCTGAAGCGCACCTGGACAACTCGGTCGTTCGAGTCGAAGTGAAGCCTGAAGACGGATTTAACGAACTGGTGCCGACCGACTTCTTCTCCCCGTTCAACAACAAGGAACTGGATGAAGAAGACATCGACCTGGGCTCCTCGGCACCGGTCGCTCTCCCCTCCGAATACTTCGGCACGAAAAGCGTCCCCAACCTGCTCGTTCAGGAGGGGAAGTACGGGTCCGTGTACCTGCTCAACCGCGACAACCTCGGAGGAATGGGGCAAGGCGCAGGCGGCAAGGACAAGGTTGTGCAGGAGCTCGAACCAAAAGAAGGCGGTGGCGTGTGGGGCGCCGCGGCGGTGTGGCCTGGCGACGGAGGCTACATATACATTGCCTCGGTTTCGAAGCCCGCAACGCCGTCCTTTCCCAGCAGCAACTATCTGCGCTTCTACAAATATGCACCTGAAGGGGAAAACCCAAAGATCTCGCTTGAAGCGTCGAGCGCCGAAGAACTATCGTTCGGATCGGGTTCTCCCATCGTCACGTCAAACGGAACCGAAAGTGGATCGGCTGTCGTGTGGATCACGTGGTGTCCGACGATGGCGTGCGAAGGAAAGGGAGGAAAGGAACCCGAACTGCGGGCCTACTATGCGGTCCCTCCGGGCGACAAAGAACCTACACCGTTCTGGACAGCACATATCGGGATGGCGACCAAGTTCTCCCGCCCGGACGCGAGCGACGGCCATATCTATGTCGGCAACCGCGAAGGCGTCATCGGCTTCAGCGGGCCGTCACTGACGCCTTCCAGCAAATCGCTTGAACTCGGTTCGGCCAAGGCCGGCGAACAGCTGAAGAGTGAGGTGACGTTCACGAACACGGGGACTCCACTCAAGGTTGAATCAGTGAGAGCATCTGCTCCATTTGAAGTAACGAGCGTGCCCGCGCTGCCCGCGATAATCAAACCCGGTGAAACGGTCACGGTTGATGTCACCTTTAGATCCGCCTCTCCTGAAAACTTCGAAAGGCCGCTCGAACTGACCAGTGAAGCGGGAACCATCAAGGTCCCGCTGTCGGCGTCCGCCACCGCACCCGCGCCTAACGAACCCGCGAAATCACCGCCTCCTGAATCGGGGACCACCACGACCACCACGACCCTCGTCAGCTCGAACTTCGGCCCCGGCCCCGCACCGGAGCTTGTGAGCAGCGAAGCGCTTCTCCGCCTGACCAATCTGGAGCTCCGCGCGTCTGCGTCACGGCTCAGCTCGCACCCGCGAAGGCTTGTGATCGCCTACACGCTCTCGGCGGCGGGGACAGTCAGGGGGCTGATCGAACGTCGCGTGAGGAGCCACAATTGCAAGCCCGGCGTCAAAAAGTGCTTCGAGTGGGCTGTGACGAAGATCAAGCTCAAGATCGCAGGCCACGCCGGCGGCAACGCTCTCACGGTGAATCTCGGGCCGCTATCCGCCGGCGACTACCGCCTGGCCGCCACCCCGGTCAACGCCACCGGGGCTGTCGGGATCACGCACCACCTCGAATTCAAGACCGTCCACTAACGCGGAGGCAGCCGTGCTATTGCATCGGCGACGCCCTCGCGCGCGGTCGGGAATCGCGCCTGCCAGCCGAGCTCTCGCTTGATCTTGGCGTTCGATGAGCGGGCCGAGCGGACCGCCGCGTCCACGGCGTTGCGCCCTGCGACCATCCGCGCAAGCGCCGCTGGAATGCGTCTCGGAGCGTCTACGCCGAGCTCGTCCGCTGTCAGCGCCATGAAGTCATAGAACGTGAGCGGCTCGTCATCGACGACGTGATAGATCGACCCCGCAGCCGCGCTCTCCGCGGCCAGTACGAGCGTCGCCGCGACGTCGTCGACGTGAACGACGTCCCATAGGTTCTCGCCGCGGCCGATCACGGCGAAGCGACCGAGCTGGCGCAGCCGTGGGATGAGCTCCTTGGCATACCACCCGCCCGGTCCGTAGACGTGAGACGGACGGATGACGGCGGCAGGCAGGCCCGACTCGAGGATCAGGCGCTCACCCTCCTGCTTTGAGCGCCCATAGGGCGTCCGCACCGGCAGCGGCTGCTCCTCAGTGAGAAGCGCGCCGTGAGCGTCACCCGTCACGACGGTCGAGGAGAAGACGATCCTCGGCCCGCGGCCCGCCTCGCCGTCGAGCGCGTGGCAGGCGCCGAGCAGTCGCTCGGTTCCGCCGACGTTGACCTCACGGACCTTGCGCTCGCTGCGCTGTGAGGCGATCTCCGCAGCGAGGTGGACCACACAATCCGGGCGCTCGGCGATGACCGTCGCCTCGAGCCGCGCGCCATCTCCTAGATCCCCGGCCAGCGCGCGCGTCCCATCAGGCTCCGACCCGGGCCGGCGCACGAGCGCACCGACATCGTGTCCTCGATGCAGGAGCTTTTCGCAGAGCGCTCCGCCGATGAAGCCGCTCGCACCGGTCACGAGTACGCGCATGACGGGGCGAGCCTATCCTCGCGGCGCCGGATGCGCAGCGCGCGCCCGGGCCGTCTACATCTCAAACGCCGTCCGGCCGCCGATGTCCACGAGCGCCTGCAGTTGCTCGCGGCCGTCGCCGATCACCGGACCCCCGTGGGCGAGCAGCAGATGGGCGAAGTCGAGCTCAGCCAGCAGACGCGCGCACGCCGCGAGCACGGCACGCTTGGTGGCGGGCGCATCGTCCATCAGCGAATCGGGGACGAATCCGAGCGCCGCGTTCGCTCTACCCGGGCCGCCCCGCACGACCGCGTCGGCGAGCACCACCGCGCTGTGCTCCGGCAGGTGCAGAGCGGTGTCGTCGGGACAGATCGCGTCGAGCTCGCAGGCCACCGCGCCGCCGGGGAGTTGATCGCCGATCTCGAAGCCCTCGACCTGCTGCCCTCGCGAGAACTCGTGCAGGCCGCGGCTGTTGCAGTGCACGCTGCAGCCGAAGCGCTCGGCAAAGCGCTCCGATTCGCGGTAGTGGTGACGGTTGGACAGCAGGATCGCGGTGGGCGAGACCGGCCGCTGCGCAAACCATTCGAGACCCTCATCTCGTGGCACGAGCGGATCGAAGAGCACCCCGGAGGCGTCGAGCCAGTAGGAGGAGACCTCGACATGGATCCTCGGATGAGGTGCAGTCCAGTGATACACGCCTGGCAGGACCTCAATCATGCCGGCCATCCTCGCGCGTCCGTGCAGCGCGGTCGATCACCGAGGCCATCTCCACGCGGAACCGACCCTGGCCGAAGCGCCGCGCGCTCTCGCGCACCGCTTCGCCCTCGAGTGTCATCCCCTCGAAGCGCTCGATCGCGGCTGCGAGCGCCGTTGCGCTCTGGTCTGCGAAGAGCACGCCCGTGCGCCCATCGAGCACCGACTCGGCGGCTCCGCCGACGCCGTAGGCGATCACGGGCGTACCGGCGGCCTGCGCCTCGACCGGCACGATGCCGAAGTCCTCCTCTCCCGGAAACAGCAGCGCGCGGGCGCCGCCGAGCAGTTCGTCGCGCTCGGCCGCCGAGACCTTGCCGAGGAACTCCGCGTCCTTCCCCGCGTCGGCGCGCACTGCCTCAAGCGCCCTGCCTGCGCCCGCCACCTTCAGTTTCCTTCCGACCAGCGCGCACGCGGCCACGGCGAGGTCGACTCGCTTGTAGGGGACGATCCGTCCGAATACAAGGTAGAAGTCCTGCGGCGAGCGCTCCAACGCGAGAAAGTGCTCGACGTCGATCGGTGGGTGGACGATCTCCGAGGGGCGCCCGTAGTAGCGAGCGATGCGATCGGCCACGTGGCGCGAGTTCGCGACGAGCACGTCAGGCCCGTCCGCACCGGCGCGATCCTGGCGTCGCAGCCAGCTGAGCAGTGGCGGCAGCAGCATGCGCGTGACGCGCCCGACCTCCTCCCCCTCGAGGAAACCCTCCTCCCAGGCGTATCGCATCGGCGTGTGGCAGTAGCAGACATGTAACGCGTCAGGCGGCGTGCGCACGTTCTTAGCGCAGGCGTGGCTGCTCGAGAGGATGAGATCGAAGCGCGACAGGTCGAAGGAGCGAAACGCGCCGTTCATCAGCGGCAGCAGCTTCGGGTAATGGCGCACGGCGCCTGGAATCCGGTTCAGAAAGGAGGCGTGGACCGGGCGTCCGGTGATCAGCTCGGGCCACGGCGCGGGGTCGTACACCGAGGTGAACAGCTCTGCCTGAGGAAACATCTCGAGCAGCTGCAGCACCACCTGCTCGGAGCCGCCCGGGATCGTCAGCCAGTCGTGGACGACGGCGACGCGTGCAAAGCGCCGGCGCAGCTCGTCGAGCAGGGCGGCGCTCGCCAGTTGACCTTCTGACTGCACCAGCGCGAGACTACACGCCCCGGCGCCTGGGATCATGGCGCCGATGCCCGACCCCCCACGCCTGCGCGGCCGCGACATCGTGTGCGTCGGATTCGCCGACTGGGATACCGACCTGTGGACCAACCAGCATCACCTCATGTCGCGCCTCGCGCGCGAGAACCGGGTGCTGTTCGTCGAGTCGCTCGGGCTGCGCCGGCCCCAGCTCGCCGGCCGGGACCTCGCGCGCGTGTGGCGGCGGCTGCGGCGCGGCATCGCGCCGCCGCGGGCGCTCGACGGCGTCCATGTGCTCTCGCCGCTCGTCCTGCCGTTTCACCGTTACCGGACGGTGCGCGCGCTGAACCAGCGCCTGCTGCCGGCGCTCGTCCGCCGGGCCGTGAGGCGGCTCGGGTTCGAGCGGCCGATCCTCTGGGGTTATGTGCCGCAGGCCGAGGTCCTGATCGACGCGCTCGACCCCTCGCTGGTGGTCTACCACTGCGTCGATGACATCGCCGCTCAGGAGCGCATCGACACCGCCAGCTTTCATGCCGCCGAGCAGCGCTTCGCCGCCCGCGCCGATCTCGTCCTGGCGAGCGCGCCGGCGCTGGCGGAGCGACTGAGGACGATCTCGGGCAATGTCCTCGACGCGCCGAACGTGGCCGACACCGAGCTGTTCTCGCGTGCCCTGCACGCGGGCCCATCTGATGCCGCGCTGGCCGCGCTGCCGGCGCCCAGGATCGTTTTCACCGGCGCGATCGTCTCGATCAAGCTCGACTTCAGCCTGATCGCCGAACTGGCCCGTCTGCGTCCGTCGTGGTCGTTCGCGCTGGTCGGGCCCGTCGGCCCAGGCGACCCGCGCACCGACGTATCCGTGCTCGCCGCCGAGCCGAACGTACACCTGCTGGGGGCACGCGAATACGCCAAGCTCCCGGACGTGCTGCGCGCGGGCTCCGCCGGCCTGATCCCCTACGCCCGCAACGAGCTCACCGCGAGCATCTTCCCGATGAAGGTCTACGAGTACCTCGCGGCGGGCCTTCCGGTCGTCGCAACGCCGCTGCCCGCGCTGGCCGGGGTCGCGGACGTCGCGACCGCGTCCGATGCGTCGGGGCTCGCGAGCCTGCTCGACGAGGCGATCGCCGCTGACGATCCGGAGCAGCGCGCCGCTCGCTCGCGCCGCGCCGCGTCGCACTCGTGGGATCGCCGCCTGGAGGAGATCGCAACCGCGATCGGCGAGCTGTGAGGGACCTGCTCGTCACGACGCACACCCCCGTGCTGCGTTCGGGCCGGGCGGTGCGCACATATGGCGTCGCGAGGGCGCTTGCGGCCAACCGCGCGCTGACGCTGCTGTACGCGCGCTTTGAAGGGCTCGAGCCCGACGCGGCCTTCCGGGCGATCCCCGGTATCGAGCTGCTGGAGGTCGTTCCCTCGCGCGGCGTGGCTCGCCTCATGACCTATGGCGGCGCGCTGCTCGCCGGCGTGCCGGACGGGTTCGCGCGCGGCTTCTCCCCCGAGCTCAGGCAGGAGGCCGAGCGCCTGGCCGCGGAGCCCGATCGGGGACGCGTGATCGCCGACGGGCCCGTCGCCGCCGGTGCCCTCGGGCGCCTGGCACGGTCGCGAGCCGTTATCTACAACGCCCACAACGTCGAGTCGGGCTTTCGCGGCGAGCTCGCCGGCCGCCCCGTCAGCGGCGTTCGCGGCCTGCGCCGATACGAGCGCGGGCTGCTCGCGCGCGCCGAGGAGTCGTGGATGGTCAGCGAGGCCGACCTCGCCGCCGCCCGAGAGCTCTGCCCCGATGCCCGCCTGCGCTACGTGCCCAACGTGGTCGATGTCTCCGCGATCCGAGCCGTCACCCGGCTCGTGGGTGAGCGGCGAGCGATCTTCGTGGCGAACTTCGCATACGAGCCGAATCAGATCGGGCTGCGCTTCCTGCTCGAACGGGTCTTCCCGCGTGTCTGGAGCGAGCTGCCGGACGCCCAGCTGCTGCTCGTCGGCGCGGGCCTCGAGCGGCCACCGACGGACGATCCCCGCGTGCAGACGGCAGGCTTCGTCGAGGACCTCGCAGAGGCCTACGAACGCGCCTCGTGCGCGGTTGTTCCCCTGCTGCAGGGAGGCGGCACGCCGCTGAAGTTCGTGGAGGCGCTGGCCTACGGCCTGCCGGTCGTCGCAACCCGCAGAGCCGCCGGCGGGCTTGCCGTGCAAGACGGCGTGGATTGCCTGCTCGCCGATGGCGAGGAGGCGTTCGCGAGCGCGCTGATCGCAATCCTGCGCGACGGGGCGCCCGAGCTCGGCCGGCGCGGCCGCGAGCTCGCGGCCGAGCGCTACTCGATCGAGGCGCTCGGCCGGCTGCTCGCAGCCTGAATGCACGGCGCCTCCATGCCGGACGGGCCCGAGCGGGTAGCCGGTACGCGGCGGTGGACATGTGTCCACTCGCCGCCCGGGGGCTCAAGCAGATCGAGTCCGGGGCGAAAGACCGCTTGCAGCGCTAAAGGAGGCGGCGGGGGCTACCGAACCGGAAGGTCAGCGTCGTCATTTCCCGACAACGGCACACCCGTCGCGAGACGGGCTCGCAAAGCCAGGGGTCTCTCCGAGACAGCCCGGCCACCGAAGGAGGCAACCATGACGAACTTCCGCCCACGCTGGGCATGGCGCGACGTATTTGTCGTCTGCCTGTGTCTCTGTATCAGCCTGCTGATCTCCGCAGTTGCGGGAGCAGCTCCGTCACGGCACGTTCGCTCAACCAACGGCGCCCGCCACTCGCGTGCGGTCGCCGTGCCGTCGGCCAAGCCGCCGCGAAAGCTGATGATCGCCTCGAGGCGCGCGCGGCATGCCGACAGCGTTCTCGTCGCCGACGCCAAGCACCTGAGGCGGTGCCTGCGCGCACATCCGGTGCATCCCAGGCGCTGCAACGGCGAGCGCCATGCCCTCCAGCAGGCGGGCACGCGCCTTGCGAACGCTGAGCGCGCCCTCGCGCAGCTGGCGCGCGCCGGCAAAACCGGCGCCTCCGACAGCGCAACGACCGCATCCACATCGGGCAATCCACTGCTGGCTCCGACGCTCACCGTCTCCGGAGAGACGCTCGAGTGGAACAGCGTGGACGGCATCGACACCTACGTGTTCGTGCGCAAGGTGCCAGGAGAGGCCGATCAGTACTCGGTCGTCAGCGGCACCTCGGTGACACCCCCGCCGGTGCCCGGAGAGACCGTCCGCTACAGCGTCCGCACGACGGCATCGTCCTCCGCATGGGCTACAGAAGTCTCCATCAGCTATCCGCCGGCGAGCCAGCCGCCGAGCCCGCCGCCGAGCCCGCCGGACGAGCAGGCCGCCCCGGCACTGAGCGTCTCCGGGCAGACGCTGACATGGAACGCGGTCGCGGGTGTGAGCACTTACGTGTTCGTGCGCAAGGTCCCAGGGCAGGCCGATCAGTACTCCGAGGTCAGCGGCACTTCTGTCACACCTCCGGCGGTGCCCGGCGCGACCGTCCGCTACAGCGTACGGACAGCGGTGCAAGGCAGCGCGTGGGCCCCTGAAGTCTCTATCTCCTACCCCTCTACCACCACGCCACCGCCCCCGCCACCGCCACCGCCGCCACCGAACATCCCGCCGCCGCCCCCGGTAGAACAGCCGCTTGAAACGAACTCGGGCATGATGGTGGGCCTCGACACGGGAGGATGGAACGCGGAAAGCTCCGTGAACGACTTCAGCGGCGCTGTCAAATTCATCCGCTCCGCCTACACCAACTACGACGACGACACCCACATGGGCTACCTCGCGAAAGATGGTGTGAAGCTGCTGCCGCTGTTCGGCGAAGGTGGCTCGCTGTCGGAATACGACAACGGCGGGTTCGCGAACGAAATCGTCACCTGGTTCAAGCGCTATGGCTATGGCGGCACGTTCTGGGCGGGCAGGCCCGTCGATCTCGGCGCCACGACCTGCGAGCTGCTGAACGAGCCGCGGCTGCTGTCGGGCTACAGCAACCAGCTCTACGCAGAAATCACGAAACTCGTCTACGCCGCGCTGGAAGCCAACTTCGCCCCCTCAGTGCGCCCGAAGCTGCTGGTCAGCAACGACGGTGGCGTCTTTCAAGCGCACGTCGGCGCGGTCGCCGACGGCGTCGTGACACACGCCTACGGCGGCTCGAGCGGCCAGGACGGCGGTGCAGACGGCGACCGCCAAGAGATCGAATCAGACCGCGCAGCGTCCGGGCTGCCGGTGTACGTGACGGAGGTCGGCTGGCCCACCGCGGTCGGGCAGCCCCCGACCGGCGACTCCCAGCAGTGGACCGAAGCACAGCAGGCCGAAAACATCGTCAACTTCATCCGCTGGGCCAGGAGCAAGGGTTATGTGGACGACGTGACGATCTTCAACTACGTCGACTACGGCACCAACGACTACTACGGCATCGAGCGCAAAGGTGGGGCGCACAAGCTCTCCTTCCAAGCGCTCAAGGAAGCGTAGGCGCCGCTCGCAGCCGAATAGCAAGCGAGCTAGTCACAACAATCGCGGGAAGCCGCTCCCGGTCAGCCAACCGCTGGCCGGGGCCGGCGGCCCGCACTCTCCAACCCGGCCGACGGCGATCGCGCAGTATCATCGCGCACCGATCGCATGGCCACGCCGCTGCCGTTACGCGTTGGTTTCGCTGCCAGCTGGGATCCTGCGGACATGCAGGCCGACTCCGGGGTTTCGGCTTCCGTGGTCGGCGCCCTCGCCGAGGTGATCACGGAGGTCGTGCCGCTGAGTGGACAGCTGCCACCGCGGCTGGCAAGGCTCGCCCGTCTGAGCAGCGTCGCCGCGCGGATGCGACCAGGCGACGTGGGAAGTCCTCGCGAGGCGGCGAAGCGGCTGCACAGCGTGGCACAGCTCGGCCGGCCGACGGTCGGCGCCACCAACCGGGTGATACGCAGACGTCTTGCTGCCGCCGGCGCGCTCGACGGGATTGTGCAGCGCGGGTGCGAAATCGAGTTGCCCCGAGGTCACCGCTTCGTGACATACGAGGACTCCACCGTGCTGCAGGCCGTGCAGAGCTATCCGTGGCCACACCTCGAGAACTTCACCGACGCGGACATCCAGCGCTACGCGGCACGCCAGCGCAGAGCCTACGAGGCGGCGCTCGCCTGCTGCTGCACCACCCACTGGGTGGCTGAAAGCATCAAGGGGAGCTACGAGATCCCCGCCGAGCGCGTGTTCGTGGTCGGCAACGGCCAGAACCACGCGGCCGAGGAGGTCGCCGAGCGGGACTGGAGCAGCCCGCGCTACCTGTTCGTCGGGGTCGACTGGACGCGCAAGAACGGCGATGCCGTGGTACGGGCGTTCGTCCGGGTCAGAGAGCGCCATCCCGACGCCCGGCTGGACCTCGTCGGTGGCCACCCTCGCCTGCAACTGCCCGGCGTCGTCGGGCACGGCCCTCTGTCACGCGTGAATCCTGACGACCGGGAGCGCATAGCAGCGCTCTATCGCTCGGCGACCGCCTTCGTGATGCCCTCGCTGCACGAGCCGGCTGGGATCGTCTACCTGGAGGCTGCCAGTGCCGGCGTACCGTCGATCGGCGGCACCAGCGGCGGCGCGGCCACGCTGATCGGGCCTGGCGGGCTGACGGTCGACCCGCTCGATGACGATCAGATCTACGGCGCGATGCTTCAACTCGCCGACCCCGACACCGCGGGCCACCTCGGAGGCCTCGCTCAGCGCCACTCCAGCCTGTTCACCTGGCGCAAGGTGGCCGAGCGACTGGTGCGGGCACTCGCCACTCCCGACCTTGACACCAGCGGACTCGCGGAGTTTCTCTGATCGGGTCACCGATCGGGCGCCGTTCAGGCGGACCGCGCCGTCCGCGCGAGCAGCGCGAGCAACCCGATCTGCGCTCCGAACAGCACCGTGAAGCGAAGATCGACGCCGGTGAAGCTGGCGGTGGTCTCCACGACTACGAGCCCAGCGATGCCGCACAACGACGCCAGTCCGAAGGCACGCAGGAGCGGCTCGCGGCTGCGGCGCCAGACCTGCCAGCTGAGACGGGCGGTGGCGATGAAGAGTGCGACATAGGCAATCAGGCCGAGGATGCCCAGCTTCAGCCAGAACCAGAGGGCCGCGAAGTGCACGTACTGACGCCCGTCTTCATGTTCGACCGAGAGCGGGCGAGCGCTTGCTTCCCACGGAACCAGTATCCCGACGCCGGTGACCGGATGTCGTTTGATCGTCGCGAGCACGTTGGCTCGCTCGTCGAGACGGTAGCGGTCTTCGACGTTCGTCTGCACGCTCGTGGGGGACAGTGACGCAACGCGCTTTGCGATCGGAGAGCCCGACTGGAAGTTGAGCGAGCCAAGTAGCCAGATCGCTGCGACGATGAACAGGCTCGCGGGCACGAGCAGCCGCCGTCCGACGGGGGAGAGGGCAAGCAGGAGAACCAGCAGCAGGCCGAGCACGGTCGCGATCCAGAACGACCTTCGATATGAGAGAAGCAGCGATGCGATCAACAGCGGAGTCCCCAACAGCATCCACAGCGGTGGCCGCAGCCGCGCAAGGACGGCGGTGAAGACACCGAGGAGGGCGATCATGATCAGCCAGTTCGCCGTAGGTTCGTAGTAGGTGAGGGTCGAGGTTCCCTCGATGGCGATGCCTCGTCCACTGAAAACCTCGAGCAGGCCGAGCACTGCCTTGACTATCGCCAGCGCGAAGGCGCCACCGAGCAGTAGCACCACTTGGCGGCGGTCGAGGTCCAGATTGGCCACCGCGATCGGCATTATCACGAGGTAGGACACGATGTTCTCGGCCAGCACCGCAGACCGGATGCTTATGCCGGAGCCGTGGCCCGTGACGACTCCCGACGCCATGGCGAGGACAAGCGTCATCATCGGGAACACAAGTGCCGGCGGGATTTGCAGCGACCGCCGCTTGCGCATCAGGTCCAACGCCACCGAGGCGGCCGCCAGGACGACCAGCCCGTCGAGCGGCGTGAGGCTGTGGTAGAACTCGTGATAGAGGTTCTGGCTGAACGAGAGCAGCCCGAACGATTCGCCCTCGCACACAACCGCCAACCCGACGGCGAGGGACACGGCAAGCACCGGTCTCAGCAGGACGGCGAGAACGAGGACGAGGCCGAGCGGGACGAAGAGGGACGCCGCACCCAACCTGTGAGCGCCGAGAAGGACGATGAGCGCCGTTGCGCCCGAGGCAATGGCTGCTATCGCGGCGTCGCGTCTCGCAAGCGCCTGCAGATGCACCTGCCACGGAAGAATCCGGCTCGCCTCCCTCAGAGCTTGAGCGGCTTGCGCGCCGCGGCGCTCGACCGACGCGATACCGCATCTGCGTCGAGCCCGTTCGCGCCCATCTCGTATTCCCCGTAGGCGTAGCCGTAGCCGCCGCCCTCCCGCACGCCCGTGATCATGAGTCCCACCGGCTCCACCATGTGGCGATCGAGGATCGTCCGCGCTCGACGCACCTGATCGCGCGTTGTCGTTTCCAGGCGCGCCACGATCAGGGTCGCGTTAATCGCCTCGCTGCTGAGCAGGATCTGCGCATCGGCAACGGGATTCAGCGGTGCCGCGTCGATGATCACCATGCTTCCACGTGCTGAAAGTTCGGAGATGATCTCACCTATGGCCGGGGACGCAAGCAGCTCGGAGGGATTGTGCGGAATAGGGCCGGCGGGGAGCACGGACAGGTTGGGGAGGTCGAGCAACGGCTCCACGAGCAGCTCTACAGGAGCCTGGCTGCCAACCAGCGCGGTGGTCACCCCTCGATTTCGGTTCAGCCCGAAGTGTCTCTCGAACGTCGGCATGCGCAGGTCGAGCTCGATCAGCACGACACGACGACCCGTGAGAGCGATCGCGTGCGCGAGGTCGACGCAAACCGTCGTCTTGCCCTCGCCTGGCACTGCACTGGTCACGAGCAGAGTGTCAAGCGGGCGGGTCACCGCGGCGAAGTCGAGTCCGCTGCGCAGGATCCGGTAGGGCTCAAGCAGCCCCGTCCGTTCGTCGGCGCGGGAGGGGCGCATTGCGGCCTGGGGCACGACGGCGAGCGCGGTAAGCCTGTACTCCTCTTCGAACTCCTCGATCGACTTGATCCGTCGATCAATCGACTCCAAGACGAATACGAGGGAGAACGCGAGGGCCAACCCGATCAACAACCCGATGATTACGGCTGTCGAGAGACGCATGCCGGAGGCCTGCCCCGGCGGGGTGGCCCGTCCAATGATGTTCGCACCTCCGCCCGCCACGGCTCGCAGCTCGCCGAGTCGCTGCACCGACTGCTCCAGCAAGGTACGTTCTGGCGAACCGGCGGGCATCGCCGCGATCTGCTGCTCGAGCCGGGTCTGGGCGGCATCGATACTCGAGAGTTGCGATGTCGCCCTGAACGCTATGTACTGGTTGGCAAAGGCGTTTGCCAATTTGGCCGAAAAGAACGGATTGCCCGTGGACGCCGTGACCTCCAGCACATCGGCGTTGGCCGCCGGTTCGACGCTGACCAGCTTCAGGAGTTCTTCCACGCCGAGCTGGCCTCCGAGTTGCTTGAGCACCGCCACCGCGACTTCGGGCGAGTGGGCGATGTCCACCTGGGTGTTGGCTTCGCGCTGAGGTTCTCCGCTGCCGGACGAGCCAACCTGCAACGCCGCTTCGGAGAGCGTGCTGTTTTGGAAAGCGACGCGAGCCGTCGCGTTGTACGACTTCGCCGCCCGGTGTTGCTGGAGGGCCGAAAGCGCTGTGCACACGAGCACGACGCCTGCAACTATCAGCCAGCGGCGGCGCAGCACCTCCAATGCCCTTGAAACGGAATTGCTCTCGCCAAAGCGGGCGAACCGATCGTCCGCTGTCATCGAGGATGACCTCGGTCGGTATTTGCATCCTGTCTGCGAGCAGCTGTTCTCACGACAAGGCTCCTATCGTCCTGCGAGCAGATCTTCTTGAGAGCTCTGAAGCGCTTCGGCTGGAGTTGAGGGGCATGGATCTGAAGATGGTACTCTCGCCCAGGCGTCGCGAGCAGTCGTTCGCTGCGCTCGGAGATATCCCAGGCAGGGCGGCGACGCGACTCTCAACGGAGCGCCGCATGTGCTTCGGCGACGAACCGCTCCTGCTCGTCGAGATAAGGGCCGATCCGAAACGCCTGGGCGCGCTCGTAGGCGCGCGCGACGCGCAATGCGGTCTGCTCTCCTTCGAGCAGCACGCGCGCCAGCGCCGTGGCCGCGCCGGCGGCGTCGTTGCGCGCGAAGAGCAGCGCGTGCTCCTCGTCGTGCATGCCCTCGCCGATCCCGCCGACGTCCGCGGCGACGAGCGGGACGCGCGCAAGCGCCCCCTCGATCGTGACGAGGGGAAACGGCTCATCCCACCACGAGGGGACGATAAGCGCGTGCGCGCGGGCGAGCGCGGCAGCGACCTGCTCCGGCGTCTGCTGGCCGCGCCAGCGGATCGCGCCCGCCACCCCCAGCCGCTCGGCGAGCCGGCGCATGTCGGCGCCGTGGCGCGGGTCCTCGGGGCCGATCACGAGCAGGCTCGCCGGGATCCCCCGCTCGGAGCGCAGTTGCGCCAGGGCTTCGATCGCGACGTTCAGGCCCTTGTAGCGGGTGACGCGCCCCACGAAGACGATCTCGGGCTCTGGGGCCGGAGCCCGCTCGACCTCGGCGTAGAGGTCGCCGTAAAGGGGAACCGAGTGAACGACATGCTCGAGCACCGCGTCGACGAACGACGGGATCTCCACCAACCGCTCGAGCGCCTCGGAGTTCCAGGAGATCGCAGCCCGCAGTGGCGCGACCGGTTGCAGGCGCAGCGAGGCGGATCTGTTGAGCGCGCGACAGCCGGCCGCCCATGCCGCCCTGGCTGGCGTGCGTCTGGCTGGCAGCAGCTCGCGCAGGAACTGATCTCCGCTGAATAGGCCGCCAAACCAGTGCTCGCAGACGCGAAACGCCAGCGGCACGCCGCTATCGGCGAAGACGCGAAGAGCTGCCTGCGGGATCGACGCTCCATTCCATGCGTAGATCAGATCCGGCCGCCACGCGAGCGCGCCGCGCGCCGTCCGGACCGCCGCCAACGACGCGAGCGGGGCGCGCAGCGCGCCTCGCAGATCGCCGCTCAGCATCGCGAGCTCGCGCGAGACGCTGTCTTGGTCGCCGACGCCGTTCCCGCGATCCTTATCGCTCGTCAGCACGCGGACGTCGTGTCGTTCGCGCAGGCGCTCGACCACGCCGGCGCACTCGACCTCATAGCCGCCGAGAGCCACGGGAGGGTAGAAGGCCGAGACGACGAGGATGCGCATCGCACAGACGGTATCCACCGCCGGCCTGCCGAGCCCCTTGGTCCCGACCCAGCGCGTCGCAGCGCTCCCGCCAGAGATACCTCATCGGGCAGCACGCTCAGCTCCTCAGGCCAATGTCTCCCGCCGCAGCGCCATGCGCACCTCGTCCAAGCGCAGCGCGCCCAGACCGAGTAGCAGCGCCGGATACGAGACGCACGAAGTTGCCACCAGCGCCCCGAGCGGCGCGCCGAGCAGCTTCAGCACGGTCAGCTCGCCAGCCAGCAGGAGCGCTGCGAGCAGGGTTCGTCCCATCCGGCCGGGTTTGGGCAGCTGCAGCGCGAGATGGCTTTTGATCAGCGCAAAGCTCGCGGCGAAAACCACGACCTCTGTCGCCAGGGTCATCCACGCCGCCGCCATGAACCCGTAAATCGGCACGAGCGCCAGGTTGCCCGCCACATTGACCACGAGCGCGAGCAGGCTGATCCGCAGGAGCCGCCTCTGCAAACCCATGACGATGAGCAGATTGCCGTTGACATAACCGAAGCAGATGAACACGAAGGCGGCAAACAGCACGGGAAGGGCTGCGGCTGCTGACACGAAGCTCGGGCCAAAGAGGAGACGAACGACCGGCACCGCGGCGACGCTGGTGAACGCCAGGGCACCGAGTGATGCGATCGCCATCAGCTCCGTCGTGAGGCGCGCCGTGCGAAGCATCCGCGCTCGATCCGCCGGCCACGATGCGGCGACGATCGGCGAGAGCGTCGTGAGGATCGAAATCGGGATGAAATGGGACTGGTCGACCAGGTTGTAGACGCTGCTGTAGAGCCCGGCGGCCCTGCTTCCCGAGATCTCGAACACGATCAGCTGATCAATGCGTGCGTAGGCGACGACGAGCACACCCGAGAGACCGACGGGGAGCGCCTCGCGCACGAGCTTCCGCAGCCGCGCCCGCGATGGCCTCGGAAATCGATCGACGATACGCAGCGCATAAAGCGTCTGCACGATCGAGCCCACGGCGTTGGTTACCGACATTGCGATCGCCAGTGGGACCATCCCGCCGCCGCGCCAGAAGATGACCGCGACGGCGCCGCCCCAGAGCAGGCTCCGGAGCGTGAGGACGAGCATCGGTACGAGGTTGTTCACTCGCAGCCGGAAGATGAGGCTAAGCGGCCCGGCTCCGCCGAACGGCATCGTGGCGACGAGGATCACCCCAGCGATCAGCATCTGCTGGCTGCGATGCACGGCGACGACTGCCAGGATCGACAGGATGATCACCGGCCCCAGCATCGCCAGGCGCATCATCATTGCCGCGCCGATCCACTCGTGCTCGTGCTCAGGATCGCGAGCGCTCTCGCGCAATGCCACGGTTTCCCAGCCGAAGTTGGCGAAGTAGCCGACGAGCGTCAGAACGATGAAGTTCGTCGACCACTGGCCATAATTCGTGCTGCCAAGCGTTCGCACGACGAGCGCAGTGACGACCACCCCCAACGCAAGGTTGAGGATCCGCACGACGATCTGCATAAGGATGTCGCGGGCGGCACGTTGCCGTGTGGCGTGGCGGGCTAGTGTCGGTATTGGCACCACGTCCCGTTCGGACGAAGACTCACAGTATCCTCTTCGTCTGCGCGGGCTAATCGGTTGAGGATGGTGACCCGGCGGGCCTCAAGCGGCCTTCGTCGCGTGCCGATAGCGCCTATACCATTGCGACGTTTTCACCGGCGCAAGGTCCTCGACGGCGCGTGCCGAGCTATCTCGGCCCAGCACGACGAGAAGTCCCAGCAGTGAACGACCAGAGAGAGGAACATCAGGTGGGCGAGACGACGTTGATCACAGGCGGCAGCGGCTACATCGGCTCGCTTCTCGCCCGGGAGCTGCAGGACGCAGGGCGCGAGGTGCGGGTCCTGGACTGCCTCCTGCATGGCCAGGAGGACATCGCCGTCGAGCAGCAGGCAGCCGGCATCGAGGTGATCCGCGCCGACATTCGCGACGCCGACGCGCGCAGGCGGGCTCTCGCCGGCGTGCAGGCCGTTGTGCACCTCGCCGCGATCGTCGGCGATCCGGCGTGCGCGCGCGACCCTCAGGCTTCCGACGAAGTCAACGTGCAGGCAACCCGTGAGCTCGTCGAAGACGCGTCGCAGGCGGGCGTCGAGCGGCTCGTGTTCGCCTCGACCTGCTCCAACTACGGGCGGATGGCAGACCCGACGGTGCCGATCACCGAGGACGGCGAGCTGAGCCCGGTCTCCCTATATGCCGAGCAGAAGGTCGGGATGGAGAAGCTGATCCTCGGAGCAGGCGCGAACGGCGTCCAGCCGACGTGCCTTCGCTTTGCGACCGTCTACGGCGTGGGGCGGCGCATGCGCTTCGATCTGACCGTCAACGAGTTCACCCGCGAACTGTGGGCCGACCGCCAGCTCGAGGTATTCGGCGAGCAGTTCTGGCGCCCCTACATCCATGTGCGCGATGCAGCGCGCGCCGTGAGAACCGTGCTCGAGGCGCCCGACGAGAAGGTCTCGGGCCTGGTCTTCAACGCCGGCCGCTCGGGCGAGAACTACCGCAAGCTCGACCTCGTCGGGGAGATCCGCAAGCAGACCGATCGCGGCAGCGTCTCCTACGTGCACAAGGACGAGGATCCGCGCGACTACAAGGTGAGCTTCGACAGGATCCGCGCGCAGCTCGGATTCGAGACGCTCATGACCGTCCCCGACGGCATAGCCGAGATCATCGCTTCGCTCGAGGCCGGCGCCTTCGGCGACCCCTTCGACGGCCGCTACCGGAACGTTCCCTGAGCCCGCCCCCCGCCGGGACCGCCAGAGATCGCATGGCAGCGACCGACCGCTTCCCCCAACTGCCACTGTTCGACCTGCGCCTGGAGCCGCAGGACCTCGAGGCGGTCGCGCAGACGCTTCGCTCCGGCTGGCTGACGCTCGGGCCGCGCACCGCCGAGTTCGAGCAGGCGTTCGCCGAGCAGCTCGGCGCGCGACATGCGATCGCCGTCTCCAGCTGCACGGCCGCGCTGCACCTTGCCTACCTGGCAGCAGGCGCCGGCCCCGGCGATGAGGTGATCGTCCCCTCGTTCACGTTCGCTGCGACCGCCGCCGCAGCGCTCTACTGCGGCGCCTCTCCGGTGTTCGCGGAGATCAGCTCGCGCGAGCGTCCGAGCCTGGACCCGGAGGACGTCGAGCGTCGCATCACGCCGCGCACGAAGGCCGTGTGCGTGGTGCACTACGCGGGATACGCAGGCGCTGCGGATCGTCTCAAGGAGATCTGCGACGAGCATGGCATCGCGCTCATCGAGGACGTCGCGCACGCCCCGAGCGCAACGCTCGGCGGGCGCAAGCTCGGCACCTGGGGGCTTGCCGGCGCGTTCAGCTTCTTCTCGAACAAGGTGCTCTCGGTTGGCGAGGGCGGTCTGCTGTGCACCGACAGCGACGAGGTCGCGGCGTTCGTGCGCTCGCGGCGATCGCACGCAATGACGAGCGGGACGTGGGACCGGCACACCGGGCGCACCGACACCTACGACGTGACCGGTCTCGGCTTCAACTACCGTCTCGACGAGCCGCGAGCCGCGCTGCTGCTCTCGCGCCTGCAGCGGCTCGAGCAGGAAATCGCACATCGCCGCGAGCTGACCGTCCGCTACCGCGAGCTGCTGCAAGGGGTGCAGGGCATCATCGTCCCGTTCGATGACGACGAGGTGCCGAGCTCCTCCTGCTACGTGATCCCGATCATGCTCGAGGAGGACAGCCGCCAGGCCGAGGTCAGCGACCGGCTGCGCGAGCGCGGCATTCAGACGAGCATCTTCTACCCCTCGATCCACACCTTCACGGCCTACCGCGAGCGCTTCCCCGGCGTCTCGCTGCCGATCACCGAGCTCGCCTCCCGGACCGAGCTCACACTGCCGTTCTATCCGCACATGAGCCACGACGACCAGGACCGGGTCGCGACGGCGCTCGCCGAGGCGGTCGCACGATGAACGACTGGCGGGTCCCGCTGACCGACATCGCGATGTCCGAGGATGACGTCCGGGCGGTGCTCGACTGCCTGGAGTCGGGCTGGCTGACGATGGGCCCGCGCACGCAGGCCTTCGAGACGGCGCTCGCCGGCTACGTGGGCACGCCGCACGCGGTCACCGTGTCGAGCGGCACCGCGGCCCTTCACCTGGCCTGCCTCGCCGCGGGCGTCGGACCCGGCGACGAGGTCATCGTGCCGGCTTTCACGTTCGTCGCAAGCGCCTCCGCGAGCCGCTATGCCGGCGCCGAGCCGGTGCTCTGCGATGTGCTCGGCCCGCGCGAGTTCAACATCGACCCCGACGACGCCGCGCGCCGCATCACGCCGCGCACCAGAGCGATCGTCGCGGTCCACTTCTGCGGTTACCCGGCCGCCGTGCTCGCCCTGCGGGAGCTGTGCGACAGGCACGGCCTCGTATTGATCGAGGACTGCGCCCAGGCGATCGGCGCGCGCGTCGAGGACGGCGGGCGCCAGGTCGGCACGGTCGGCGAGCTCGGCGCGTTCAGCTTCTTCTCCAAGAAGCAGCTGTGCGTCGGCGAGGGCGGAATGGTGACCGCAGCCGATGAGTCGCTCGCCGAGCGAGTTCGGCTGCTGCGCTCCCATGCCATGACGAGCAGCACATGGGATCGCCACCGCGGCCACGATCCGGCCTACGACGTCGTGGACGTCGGCTTCAACTTCCGCCTCGACGAGCCTCGGGCGGCGCTTGGGAGGAGCCGGCTGGAGCGGCTGGATGACGGCATCGCGGCGCGGCGCGCGATTGTCCGCGCCTACCGCGAGCGGCTCGCAGACGTCGCAGGCATCGAGGTTCCGTTCGACGAGGCCGCCGTCGAGCGCTCCTCGCACTTCGCCTTCGTCGTGCTGCTGGAGGACCGCGAGACGCGCGACCGCTTTCGCGACGAGCTCAAGGCGCGCGGCATCCAGACGACCTGGTATCCGGCGCTTCACAGCTTCAGCGAGTACCGGCGCTACGCCCCGGAAGAGGGGCTCCCGCAGGCGATGGAGACGGCTGAGCGCCACTGTGCGCTGCCGCTCAGCGCGACGATGGACGAGACCGACGTGGACGCGGTCGTCGAGGCCGTCCGCGAGGTGTTGTCCACCAGCATTGGGAGCATCTAGGCGTCAGGCGGGATCAGTCTGTCGCGCACAGACTCGAACTCCTCCTGGGCCTGCTCGTAGTCTTCGTGGCGCCCGATGTCCAGCCAGTAATCGTCGCTCGGCCAGGCGCGCACGACCTCTCCCGCGGCGATCAGTCGCAGGATCAGATCCGGGAAGTCCAGATGCTCGCCCGGCTCGATGTGCGCGAGGGCCCGCGGGGCGAAGCAGTAGACGCCCATGCTGGCGGTGAAGTCGATCGCCGGCTTCTCGTCGTAGCCGGTGAGGCGCGTGGGATCGCCATCCTCGCCGAAGCGCAGCACGCCTAGCGAGACCTGGATGTGGCGCACCTTCGTGGCGATCGTCGCGGCCGCGTCTCCGGCGCGGTGACGGGCCAGCAGCGCGCCGTAGTCGATGTCCGTGAGCACGTCGCCGTTCATCACGAGGATGTGGTCATCGCTCAGCCCGTCGATCAGGGCGAGCGCCCCGACGGTCCCGAGCGGCTCGTGCTCACGGTAGTAGTCGATCGGGATGCCGTAGCCCTCGCCGTCGCGGAAGAACGCCTCGATCAGCTCGGCGAGGTAGCCAGTGGCGATCGTGATCCGCTCGAAGCCGTGCGCCTTCAGCTGGCGCACGACGATGTCGAGCACGGGACGGTCGCCGATCGGCATCAGCGGCTTCGGCAGGACGGTCGTATAGGGCCGCAGGCGCGTGCCTTCGCCGCCCGCGAGAATCACCGCCCGCCGCATCGCCTCCGCCTCCTTCGCGCAGCGCGCCGCATCTCGGTGAGGATACGGCGGGCCTCAGTCAGCTCCTGCACGCCTCCGGGGCCGTGCGGGCGATTCAGCGACATGCGAGCACCTCCTCATAGACCTGGGCGGTGCGCCGCGCGATCGCCGGCCACGCGTAGCGATCCTGTGCGAGCTGCCTGCCGCGCTCGCCCCGACGGGCGCACTCACGTGGACCGGCCTGAACGCTCGCTGCAAGTGCGTCCGCGAGCGCGTCGACCGTCGGCGCGACGCAGATCCAGCCTGTATCGCCGTCGATCACGGCCTCGGCCATCCCGCCGGACGGGTAGACGATCACCGGACGTGAGAAGCCGTATGCGAGCAGCAGCACACCGCTCTGGCTGGCCTGCTTATAGGGGAGCGCGACCGTGTCCGCGGCGGCGAAGAGCTCGGCTGTCTCGCGTCTCTCGCGGAACCCCTCGTGCACGCTCACGCGATCGCCGAGCGCGGCCAGGCGCTCGCGCACGGCGGCGAGACCGCCGAGATCCTGTCCGCCGATGAGCAGGTGCACCGCCGTCACGCGGGTCACAGCCGCGACGAGGTCGTCGAGCCCCTTGTCGATGCGCAGCTGCCCGAACATCAGCGTCGCGTGAATGTCCGGCGCGAGGCCGAGCGCGGCGCGCGCGCTGTCGCGCTCGGCGGCGCTGGCGCTGCGCGCGAGCCTGCCGTACTCGCCGTGCGGGATCACCAAGGCACGTTTGCCGAGGAGCGGCCCGATGCGGCCCAGGTCTGCCTGCGTGTGTACGATCGTGCGCGCCGTCAGGCGCGCCGTCAGACGTCGCGCGAGCCTGCTCGCGCGACGAGGGGTGCTGGTGCGATCGAACGCTCCATGCTCGGTCTGCACCACTTGAGTGCCGGTGAGGCGTAGGCAGGCGACCGCGGGCGGCCCGATCTGGGGGATCTCCCACCCCTGCGAGTGCACGATGTCCACGCGCGCGGCCAGACGCATGAGGCGCGGAAGCGTTGCGAGGAAGCGTAGGCCGTTGACCGGTTTGCCGAGTCCCCACGCGCGCAGCGCGCGCCCAAGCGGCGTGCGGCCGCGCGTGTAGTGGAAGACTCCTCGCACCACGACGCCGTCGATCGCCGGATAGCCGTGGTCCTCGGCCGTCGCGAGTGTCACCGACCAGCCCTGTGCCGTCAGCTCGCGGATCAGTTCGGTCGTGTAGTCGCTCACGCCGCCGTGGCCGCCCTGCTCGATCATGAGCACCCGCTTGGCAGGAGCGGTCATCCGCGCGAGCCGGCGCCGCCGCCGATCGCGTCCTCGAGCAGCTGCTCGATCCGCTCGGCAACGACCGGCGCGGCGTACGTCCGCTCGGCGTATGCGCGCGCGGCCGCGCCCTCGCGCGCGACCCGCTCAGGATCGTCGAGGTAGCGAGAGATCAGCGGGCCCAGGGCCTCGGGATCGTTCTCCGGGGAGGCGATGCCACCGAACTCGGGCATGATCATGTCGGAAACCCCCTCCGCGCCAGTCGAGAGGCAGGGGCGCGATGCGAGCATCCCAAGGATCACCGCCCGCGGCGCGCCCTCGGTCGGGCTCGGGCAGAAGACCGAGACATCGAATGCCGACAGCACATCCGGCACCTCTGCTCCGGGGGTGGCGATGAAGTGCGCGCGCCCGTCGAGCGGCTCGGCGAGCCGGCGCAGTTCCGACTCTGTCTCGCCGCTACCCGCGAGGATCAGGTGCACGCGCTCATCCGCGAGCGCCTGCACCGCGCGGACGACGACGTCGTTGCGCTTCTTGGGGTGAAAGCGCGATATGCAGCCCACGACGAAAGCCTGCTGCGGGATCCCGAGCTGGTGGCGGACAGCCGAGCGGCCCTCCTCGGTGTAGCGGATCTCCTCCGCCCGCATGACGTTGGGGACGACGACGATCTTCTCCTGCGGCACACCGACGTCCGCGACCGAGCGGCGCGTCCCCTCGGAGATCGCCATCACGAGCGCCGCCCGCTCGGCTGCGCGCAGGTACGCGCGTCGCGGGAGCCCGCGGCGCAGCGGGAACGGCACGGGGCCCCACTCCGCCCAGACGACCGTGCGGCGCAGCTGCGCGGGCAGCATTCCGGCCAGCAGCTGCTCCTTCTTGTAGTGGACCATCAGCACGTCGTAGGGCGCCTGCGCGTACAGCGCCTCGCGCAGGCTCTTGATCAGCCATGGCCAGCGCAGGGCGAGACCCGGCCAGCTCCCTGTCGAGAGCTTCGGCCCGAGCGCCACCGAGCTCACGCGGACTTCGGTGTCTCGCGCCATGTCGGCCATATCGGTGAGCATCACCGTGTCGTGGCCACGCTGACGAAGGGCCTCGAGCATCTCGACGGCGGCGAACTCGGCGCCGCCGCTCGAGTCGGTGGTCATCACGCTCACGATCTTCACGCTATGGATTATCTCGGCGTCTCAGGACAGGCCTGCAGCCTTGGGAGCGCGCTGTCGCGGTGCTAGTTCAGCGTGTGAGAGCGGCGCTCCGGAGCGGCGCCGTGGCCGCTCCCTGGCCGGCGGCGGCGCATGCGCGCCTGCAGGTCGCCGACTCGTCGCCGTCGAGCGAGAGGCTCGGCGGGTGCGACGGCGACGCTGCCCACCGCGCGACGACCTCGCACGAGCGCCCACAGCCTGTCGACTCGTCGCCCGGCGAGCAGGCCCATCCACGCCAGGCCCGGACCGGGATCGCGAAGATCCATCAGCCCGAAGTTGCGTGTGCCCGAGAACGTTCGCGCCAATCTCGACACAACGATTGGACGCTGGAGCGCGGGCGTCTCGCGGACAGCGGAGACGACGACGCGAGCGTCGAGGTTTGGGATGAGTATGCGAACGCCCTGCCGTAACGGCTGTTGGGGACCAAGTTGCTCGCCGCGCAGGATGGCCACGAGCCTTTCTGTCGCCTGCACGCCACATGAGTCGCCGAGACCCCACTGGCCGGGCATGCGCACGTTCACCTCGAGGAACCAGCGCTCGCCGGTCCTGGCGTCGCGCTTGGTCTCCACTCCGGCGACCCCGACGAAGCCGGCCGTGTCGAGCACGCGCTTTGCAAGAGCCGTGGTCTCGGGGAGAGTCGATGCTTCACCGAGGGTCGTCGAGCCGAACCCATACGGGTACTGGCGCAGCTTGTGGCAGCCGAACTGCAGCGGGTAGCTGCCGTCGGCGAGCCGCACGAAGATCGCCTCCTCAACGTCCTCGTCGCCGCCGGGTATGTACTGCCCGAGCATCATTCCGAGCCCATCCTGCAGCGGACGGAGCAGTCGTCGCGCAGCATCCTCGGCGTCCTTGACCAGGAACACCCGCTCCTCGCCATAGCGAGCACGCCACTCGTGGGAGAGCATCGGCTTGACCACGCACGGCCAGGGCGCCTCGACGAACGCGTCCTCGAGCTCTGAGCTGTTGTGCACCATTGCGGTCCACGGAACCGGGACACCCGCGCTGCGGGCAATGCGGTCGGCGCTCTCCTTGTCCATCAACGCGGCGTGGGCCATGCTCCCTCGCTCGAACATGTGCATGCTGGCCGGCAGCTCCTCGGCGGCGTCGAGCAGGAGTTCGCTACTGCGGTCGGTAGCGGGCAGCACAACAGCCTCCTCGCCCGAGGCCGCAATCGCCTCGAGCACGCCCAGCCAAGTCGCTCCATCCTCGCCAAACGGGGTGACGATGCTGCGGACCCCGCGCGTGCGGTCGACGAAGAGATCGACTGGATCGACGAGCATCGTGACACGAGCCCTCAGTCGCACCATCCGCCGTGCGGCCGCCAGACCGGCCGAGAAGGGGTCGATTATGACGACATGCGGCCAGTCTCGCCCAGATGATCTCTTCCACGGCACGTTCATCGCTGCTCCGGCTGGCCGAGCACGCAGCCCAAACGACTCTTCCGCTCCGGCGAGATCGCTCGGGCTGCCATCCGTCTGCGCACAGTACCGTACTTAGCCATTGGCATGGACGGGTGTTCGCACGCGCGCCGAACACACTGCGGTGGCGTGCCAAGCCGTAAACGAGCAGCAGCGCGCCGCTCTGATGCGTCCGACAACAGCGGAGGCGCGACATGTCCCCGGTGGCGAGTCGGTTCTGATCATTCTCACGATCTTCACGTCCCAGATTGATTCGGCCCTCTCGGGGAGGAGCCTGGAGCTTTGGGCATACGCTGTCGCGTGCGCGTCCTGCTCGTCGAGGAGTCCGCGATCGGGGCGACTGCCACGCGGCGTTGAGCTCCGCGCAGACGCGTCGCCGCGCCCTTATCCGCCACTGCCCATCGGGTCGAACTGTCACACTCCTCACCTCCAGCAGGTCAGCGAGGGGAGCGAGAAGCTCGTCGCGCCGACCAGCGCTTTCCCCCCTACTTGGAGCTCCAGCTGACCGTGACCGATCCAGTCAGACGATGCGCGCACTGATCGTCGATCAGTCCAGGGACCGCTCGGCGGTCGCGGCGGCGCGAATGCTGCATGCGGATGGCTGGGAGGTCGGGACGGGCTCCTGGCGGCCGAGCATCGCGTCCACGTCCGGTGCCACGCTGCGCCACCACCATGTCGAGGAGGCGGAGACCGACGAGGACCGCTTCATCGCCGACATTGCCGCCGCCGTCCATGGGCGCGGCTACGAGGTCGTCTTCTGCAATTACGACGTCGGCTTGCTGGCGCTCTCGCGGCGGCGCGCCGAGATCGCGCCGGCGATCATCCCCTACGCTGCGCACGAGATCGTCGAGCGGTCATTCGACAAGCTCGCGTTCACGAGCGCCGCGCATGCCGCGGGCCTCGCGGTCCCACGCACGGAGGAGGCGAGCGACGCGGCGCTGGCTGCCTGGAGCGGACCGGTCGTAGTCAAGGCGCGGATCCATGCGCCGACGCGGTACGAGACACGGCGGTTCGCCAGCGCCGAGCAGGCCGTCCCGTTCGTTGCCGAGCTGCGCGCCGGCGGTGCGCAGCCGCTGTTGCAGGAGTGCATCGAGGGTGAGCTCGGCGCCGTCGTCGTGGTGGTCGACCGCCGCGGCGAGGTCGTCGCCGAGGTCCAGCAGCGCTGCGACCGATTCTGGCCGGCCGGGGCAGGCGTCACGGCGCGCGCGCATACGATCCTCCCAGATGCGGAGCTGTCGGCTCGGATCCACGAGCTTGTCCGCCGGCTCGAGTGGTTCGGGCTGGCGGAGATCGAGTACCTGCTCGACGATCGCGGCGTGCCGCGCTTCACGGATTTCAACGGCCGATTCTACGGTGGCATAGCGCTCGCGGGTCACGCCGGGGTCAACGTGGCAGCGGCCTGGGCGCGCCTGGCGACCGGACGGTCGCTCACGCCGTTGGCACCCCAGCGTGTCGGCGCACGTTTCCAGTGGCTCAATCGCGATCTCGCCGCCTCGCGTCACGCCGACGGGCTCAAGGGCATGGCGGCGGCCCTTGCGCTGGCGCCACGCAGCGCGCACAGCATGGTCGCGCGCGGCGATCTGAATCCGCTGCTGCGCTTTTACCTGCCCGAACTGGCGCGCCGCGCCGCCTCTCGAGCGGGCATCGGACGGCGCAGTGTGTGACCGCCGGGGCGCGATGCTGGTCGGGCGCTGCGTGGCGTTCGTCAGGACATATGGGGATGCGGCGTCGAACGCGATGAACGCAACCGCCGATGCTCGACGTTGACGTCATCGATGATCCCGACACGGCGCGCTCGCTCGCACCGGCCTGGGATGAGCTCGCGGTCCGCCAGGGACTGCCTCTGTGCGCGCCCGGCTGGATGCTCTCCTGGTGGCGGCACCTCGCTCCGGCGCACAGCGAGCTGCGGATCGCCGCCGTGCGCGAGGGCTCACAGCTGCTCGCGCTGGGCCCGTGGTTCGTCCACCGCGGGCACGGCTCGCGCGTGGACGTCCGCTTCCTCGGCGCCGAAATCTCTGATCGTGTGGACATCCTCTGCCGCGCGGGTCGCGAGCAGGAGGTCGAGGGCGAGCTGCGCCGCGCGATCGTGCAGATGCGCCCTCGTCCAGATCTCGTCGCATTCGAGGCAGTGCCGGCCGGCTCACGCTGGATGCGACGCCTCGTCAGCGGCGCGACAGGCAGGGTGCGTCTGTCCCGCTATCTCAACTCGGTGATTCCCGCCCCCACGGTGTCGCTGGCACAGGTCGGGGCAGCGGGTTTCGATTCCTGGCTGGCGGGACGCTCGAGCAACTTCCGCGGGCAGATGCGCCGTATGCGGCGTCGCCTGCAGGCCAAGGGCGGGCAGGTGCGCCAGATCGTCCATCCCGATGAGGTCTGTCCAACGATCGAGACGCTACTGAGCTTGCACGCAGCGCGTTGGGAGGGACGTGCGCCGTCGAAGCTCCTTCGCCCGGGGACCAGGGAGATGCTGCATGACGCGGCAGCGGAGCTCGGCCCGGGCCGGCTGCGTCTGTGGGCGGCGGAGATCGAGGGGACGCCGATCTCGATCCAGCTCTTCCTCGCCGCGGGCGGCGAGATCAAGTACTGGAACGGCGGCTGGCTGGAGGAGCACGCCGACCTCAGGCCGACGATGTTGACGATCCTCGCCGCGCTCGAGGACGGAATTGCCCGCGGCGAGCGTCGCTTGGACCTCGGTGCCGGCGCTCACTCCTACAAGCTGCGCTTCGCCGACGGAGACGACCCGCTCACCTGGGGCGGACTGATCGTTCGCAACGGCCGATGGCTGCGGACGCGCGCCGAGCTGACGCCGGCCGTTCTGCGCTACCGCGCCAAGCAGGCACTCACAGCGCTGCCGGCGCCGCTCAGCCAGCGCGTCGAGGCGGCCGTAAGGGCACGACGCGAGTCATGAGCAGGCGCTCTCCCACCACGATGCAGCCGGTCACCGACCGGCCGTGGAGTGAGAGAGGCGGATCCCCGCCCGAGCGCGAGCGCATCGCGACGTGCCTGATCGTGCTCAACGAGCAGCGTCGTCTACCGGCAGCCCTCGAGAGCGTCGCCTTCTGCGATGAAATCGTCGTCGTCGATGGGGGCTCGACCGACGGCACCGTGCAGATCGCACGCGCAGCGGGCGCCAAGGTGATCGAGAGCAGCTGGCCCGGCTACGCCGCGCAGCGCAATGTCGCGCTGGACGCAGCGAGCGGAGACTGGGTGCTCGAGCTGGACGCGGACGAGCGCGTCTCGCCGCAGCTGCGGACAAGCATCGAAGAGCTGCTCGCCACAGCGCCGCCCGAGATTGACATGGCGATGCTCCCGTGGCGTCACCGCTTCCTCGGCGGCCTGCTCGGCCCGTCGGCGAAGTACCCTGCGCTGCGCTCGCGGCTGTTCCGCCTCGACCGCTACCGCCACGACGAGTCGCGTGCCGTGCACGAGGGCATCGAACCGCTCAGCACGCCGGTGATCCTCCACGGCGATCTCGAACACGAGCTCGCGGACAGCCTGCGCGAGGCGCTCGTCGACAGGTGGCGCTACGCGCGCCTCGAGGCGACCCATTGCAAAGCGCCGTCGAGCGCCGGCGGCTACGTCATCGGCATCCTGCTGCGCCCGGTCGCGAAGGTCTTCTATCGCCTGCTCGCCGATGCCGGCTGGCGCGACGGCTGGCGCGGCCTGCTGAACATCGGGCTGGAGGCGGGATCCGACGCCCTGGTGTGGACGCTGGTGCTGGTGCGCGCCGCACGCGGGCGAGCGTCGCACGGGGGCTCGGCGGGGAACCCGCCCACCTACGACGCCACCAGGTATGCAAGCGCGCACTTCGGCCGTATCCGCGGCGGGCCCCCGAAGATCGTCGTGCTCGCCGCGCGCGGGCAAGCAGCACGGGAGGCGGGCGAGTGGCTCACTAAGCTGCGCGCGCAAGGGATCGACGTGGCCCTCGTCTCGGACGACGCGGGCCCGTCCGCGTCGGTCCCGGTTCAGCCGGTAGCCAAGCTGCGCCCGCTCGCGGTCATACACGCGGTGGACATCGAGATGCAGATGCGCACCGTCGACGCGGTCCTGCCCGTCGGAAGACGCGCGCGATGGCTCTGGCGCGTGCTCCCGCCGCCGCTGCGTCCGACGATCCCCGGGCTCGTCGCAGGTCTCGACCCCGAGCGGGCCGCGCAGCTTGCGCGTGCTGCCGTCGGCCAGGGCTGAGCTGCGAGGACGCTCACGGCGCGCGCTCGCAACTGTGGCTCAGCTCGGACGCGCGCGCGCACCCGGCATCCCCACCGGGCGTCCGCGCTCGAGATCGGCGAGGAAGTCCTCCCAGTGCGCGGCGAAAGGCGCGATGCGCGCGGCCAGCGCCTTCAGCGAGCGGAACTCGTCCTCCTGCTCCCACGAGGTGTGCAGCACGATCGGGATCCACGTGGCCGGCGCGAGGTCGATAAGGCGCTCGACGGCCGGCAGGATAGTGCGGGCGTCGGCATAAAGTGGCGCGTAACAGGGCAGATAGACGGCGCCGTCGCGCCAGAGCGGCCCGCCATGGAAGCCCATCAGCGCGACGCTCTCGGGCCCGCCGCAGACCACATCGAAGCGGGCTGCGAGTGTCGCGTACTGCGCGGCGTCGAAGCGGTTGAACGGCGGAACGAAGACACGCGGAGCTGGAATGCCCGCCTCGGCCAGGCGACGGCAACCGTCCTCGAGCAGCCGATCGGCCTCGGCTGCAGTGAGGCCGCACAGCTCCGAGCGGCGTCGCGGGTTCGCAAAGCGCGTGCGGTGGGTGTTGCCGTGCTGGGCGAACGTGACGCCGTCGCTGCGCATCTGCTGAAGGAGCTCGATCTCCTCGGCGCCTAGCGGCCGTCCTCCCGTCGAGCCGGCCGTGAGCGGCGCGTGCGTGAGCTGCGGGACGACGGACATCAGATGCGCCACGCCGGCGGACGCCATGACCTCGTGAAAGCGTCGAGACATCTCGAGGTCCTCGGGCTGATCGAACGACGTGTAGTAGGGGAACTCGTCGACCCTCACGAGAAAGCGCGGTGGCGCGGAGGCGTCATCGCCGAGCACGCTGCGGCGTGCTGCGAGGAGCGGCTCGAGCCACGCGCGCTCCCAGTCCAGCCGCCCCAGCTTCATTGCTAGCCGCTGGGCGACTCGCGCCGGCGCGGAAGGCACCGGGGCCGGGTTGAGCAGCTGCTTCACCGGCTTTCGCAGACTGTCCGCATCCGCGTCGCCGAGGTGCAGGCGGACGTTGCGCGAGAGGTCGGCGGGAGAGGGCACGTGCAGGGCGCAACGCTAGCATCGCCCGGCGCCGCCAATCGCAGCCGGCGGGCGCGATTGCCACCGCGCGGCCCATCGCCACAGCGCGTCCGCACCACGCGGCGCCGCCGGGAGCCGCCCTAAAGCCTCGGGGCCGCGCGGACGAAGAGATATCAGGCGATGACCGTCGGCGCGACACCCCTTGTAGTCCAGTACCTCTACGTGCACGAGCGCGCGGAGGGCTTCTACTATCCGAGCGTCCGCGCAGGCTCATCCGCCGCGGACGTGGCCATCCGCTATCTGGAGTGCGCGCTGACACAGGCGGCCTCGCTGGCGCTGAGAGACGTGCCCTGCGATCTGGCGCTGGCGACGAACGTCACCGATCGCGAGCAGTTGGGACGCGTCGGCACCGAACTCTTCAGGCTGATAGAGGACCTCGGCGTCCAGATCCTGCCGACCGCCTACCGTCACCGGCCGCGCGAGGGGACCCACGTCTATGTGTCCTCGCGCTACGTCCTCGACGCGATGCTCTCGGCGAGCGAGGGCCAGCCCGAGGACCGGCGGCTGTGGTTCACCGATCTCGACTGCGTGTGGGCCAACCCGAAGTCGGTCTTCGACAATGCCCCGGCCGCGGATGAGATCGGCTGCATCTACATCCCCTATCCAGCAGACTGGGACACGGTCGGCTTCGACATGTACGGCCGCACGCGCCGGGCAATCGGCGAGATCGCCGCGGAGATGGGTAGCAGTGAGGAGGTTCCGCCGTGGGTCGGCGGAGAGCTGCTGGCCGGCACGCCGGCAGCGCTGCGCAAGCTCGTGCAAGAGTGTGAGCAGCTCGATGCGACGCTCGCCGAGGAAGGCAAGTGGCTCCCGAACGAGGAGCAGATCCTCTCGCTCGCCGGAGCGCTCGGGCGAGTGAGCTTCCGCGACATGTCAGACCTGGCGCGGCGGATGGCCACAGGTCCGCGAACCCATGCCACGAAGGTCCACGACCCCTTGACGATCGGCCTCTGGCACCTGCCCGCCGAGAAGGGGCTCAGTCTCCGCCGCACGGCCAAGCAGATTCTCAAAGGCCGCACGCGAGCGCTCCAGCGCGACCTGTCCGACCCCGCGCGGACAGCCCGGCGTTTCAACGTCGCCGGCACCGGCCTGGCGCGGCGGATGCAGGACGACGGCTGGATCGCGACCCAGCGAGTCCGCCGGGCGGCTCTGGGCCTGCTTGGCGTGAGCTCCTAGGCGCGTGTCGCGCGCCTCGCGCCTCAGGTCGTGCGGATGATCAGCACCGAGCAGGGGGCGTGATGGGAGACCTTGTTCGGGACCGAGCCGAGCAGGAAGCGCTTGGCCCCGGTCATGCCCTTGTTGCCGACGACGATCAGGTCGGCCTCCTGCTCCTCGGCGACATCGAGGATCGCGTCGGCCGGATCGCCCTGACGCGCATACACGTCGACGGTCACGCCCGCCTCGCGCGCCGAGTCCGCTGCAGCTTCGAGCGTGCCGTCGACGTCCTCGCGCGGATTGATCGCCCACTGCAGGTCCTCGGGCGCCTGCCGGCGCTCCTCGGCCAGACGCTGGGCGGGAACCGGCTCATAAGCGCTCACGAGCTCGAGCTTCGCCCCGACGGCACGAGCAAGGTCGACGGCTTCGCGGACCGCCTGGTTGGCCGTATCCGAGCCGTCGGTCCCCACGACGATCGATTTGAACATGACTGACTCTCCTTACGCAGTGGCTTCGCCGGGCCGTCGCGGCCAGCGACGCGATCATATCCGTGGCGAGGATCCGGCACCGGCGCGGCGAGCTGGGAGCGTACTGTTGCGGGAACCTGTGATCGATCTCCATTCCCACGTCCTGCCGGGCATCGACGACGGTCCCGCGACCGTGGCGGACGCGGTGGAGCTTGCGCGCGCCGCGGTAGCCGCGGGGACGCGCACGCTCCTCGCAACGCCGCACGTGAGCTCGCGCTATCCCAACGACGCCGCGACGATCGCCGTGCTGACGGGTCAGCTGGCCACCCGGCTGAAGGATGAGGAGATCGAGCTCGAGCTGCGGCCGGGAGCCGAGATCGCGATCACGCGAGTGGCCGAGATCGAGCCGTCCCAGCTGCGCCTCCTCGGTCTCGATCGAGGTCGATGGCTGCTGATGGAGCCTCCGTTCTCGCCCGTGGCGACGGGCCTCGACACGACCCTGCGCCAGCTCCTCCACCACGACCATCGGATCCTGCTGGCCCATCCCGAGCGCTGCCCGGCCTTCCAGCGCGACCCGCGCATGCTCGAATCGCTGGTGCGCGACGGCGTTCTCACCTCGATCACGGCGGGCTCGCTCGTCGGACGCTTCGGCGGCACGGTGCGCCGTTTCACGCTCAAGCTGCTGGAGGCGGGGCTCGTGCACAACGTGGCCTCCGACGCCCACGATCACAGCGGCCGGCCACCGTCGATCGCCGAGGCGCTGCGAGTGGCCGGCGACGGCGCGCTCGGCGAATGGCTGACGCAGGAGGTGCCCGCGGCGATCCTCGCGGACGAGGAGATCCCACCGCGGCCGCGCCCCGCGCCCGCCACCAGGCCCGGCCGATGGTCGCTGCACAGAGACCGGCGACGCTGACGTCGCTCAGGCCAGCTTCGTGATGGCGATGACCATGCCGATCAGGACGAACACGACGATCGCGATCTGCATCCAGATCCAGGTTGGTGACATCGTGCGAACAGCGTATCTCCCGGACGGACCCGTCTACCCGCGCATCCGCGCAGCGGCGACGACTATCGTGTTCACATGAATCGGCCTCCCGCCCGCCTGCTCGCGGGGCTCGCCACTGCCGTCTGCGCCTTCGCGTGGCCAGCGCCATCCAGCCTCGCGGGGAGCGCGACAGCGCAGCGGTCCTCGAGCGCGCTGCTGGGCGGGGTCAACATCTTCGGCCCCAGCTACGACTCGCAGCCCGCTGAAGCAGACCAGGAGATCGCCGCCGCGAGCAAGCTCCATGCGAAGATCGTCCGCGCGGATGTGCCATGGTCGGTCCTGGAGCCGCAGGGCCCCGGCATCATCGACGCGGGCGCGCTGGCGTTCACCGATCGCCTCGTGAGCGATGCATCCGCGGCCGGCATTCGCCTCGTTGCAACCGTTGCAAGCACGCCCTGCTGGGCTTCCTCGGCGCCCGCCGCGCTGCTTGCGAGCTGCACGCCCGGACAGGAGGGCGCGGCGGCCGCCTGGCCGCCGACCGACGACACAGACTACGCCGCCTTCGTCGCATACCTGGCTCAGCGCTACGGCAGCAAGCTGGCAGCGATCGAGGTCTGGAACGAGCCTGATCAGGCCAACGAAGACTATTTCGCGGGGCCACACAAAGCCGCGCTCTACGCCGCCCTGCTGCGTGCGGCGTACCCGGCGATCAAGCAGGCCAGCCCCAACCTGCCCGTGCTCGCAGGCTCGCTCGTGGGCTCGAACGGCGTCTTCCTGCGCGACCTCTACAACGCCGGCATCAAGGGCTATTACGACGGCCTCTCGGTCCACTACTACACCCTGACGCTCGCGTCGCTGCGCTCGATCCACGAAGTGCAGCTGGCGAACGGGGACTCGAAGCCGCTGTGGCTGGACGAGTTCGGCTGGAGCAGCTGCTGGCCGCAGGAACGGATCCAGCAGGAACAGGCCTGCGTGACCCCGCAGATCCAGGCGGCCAACCTCGCGAACACGATCCGCGCGCTGGCCCGCACGCCCTACGTCGCCGCGGCGCTCGTCTACAAGCTCCAGGACTCCGCGCTTGAAGACTTCGGCCTGCTGTCTGTGAACGGCACGCCGAAGCCCGCCTTCACGAGCGTCGCACGGGCGCTCGCCTCGCCGTTCGGCAGCGCGGGCCGCGTAACCCTCAGCCTTCGCCGGTCGCGTGCACGAGTTCTTGCAAGCGGATCCGCTCCGGTCGGAGACTTCATGGAGCTGGAAGCCTTCAAGGGCAGCGTGCTGCGCTACCGGGCCGTGTTCACGCTCGATCGCTTCAACCGCTATGCGATCCCGCTGCCGGCGGTGCTCGGCACGCATCGCCTGCGCGTGCGCGTCTACCAGTACGCGGCGGGGCTCAGCGCGGACGCTGAGAAGAGCATCTGATCACTCAGCGTTGTGAAACAGGGCGATCAGCGTCATCGCCAAGATCTTGATGTCGAGGCCGAGCGACCAGTTGGCTATGTAGTAGTTGTCCCACTCGACGCGTTCCGCGAGCGATGTCTGCCCGCGCAATCCATGCACCTGCGCCCACCCGGTCATCCCTGACCTGACCCTGTGGCGGTCGCCATAGCGAACGATGTCCTGCCTGAAGAGCTCCACGAATTCCGGACGCTCGGGGCGCGGGCCGACGAGACTCATCTCGCCGCGCAGCACGTTGAACAGCTGCGGCAGCTCGTCCAGCGAGGTGCTGCGCAGGAAGCGCCCGACGGCGGTGCGGCGGTCTTCGCCCTCGACGCCGCCTGGCGCGGTATCCCCACCGAGCAGGAAGTCGAGCGCGTTGACTTCTTCTTCGCTCGGGTCCGTCGGCTCGCGCCGCATGCGCATCGAGCGAAACTTGTAGAAGTTGAAGACCTTGCCGTCTCGGCCGACGCGGCGCTGGCTGAAGAGCGCCGGTCCGGGTGAGCTCAGGCGGACGGCGATCGCCGCGACGAGCAGCACCGGCGAGAGGATGATCAGCAGCACCAGCGCGAACACCCGGTCGAAGGCGTGCTTGATCGCGAACTGCAGCCCCTTGGGGTCGACGGCGGCGAAGGACATCAGCGGCAAGCCGCCGACCGTGTCGTAGCCGACGCGGTGGTTGATGGTGTCGAACATCCGCGGCACGACCGAGACGTCGACGCCGAGCTCCTGGCACAGCTGGATCAGGCGGCTGACCCGCGCGTCTGCAGCCGATGAGAAGGCGACGATGAGACGCTTGACCCCAGTGCGCTTCACGGTCTCCTGGAGATCCTCGAGCGTGCCGAGCACCGCCACGTCGCGCCCGCCGACCTCGGCCACCGAGCGGGGATCCTCATCGAGGAAGCCGACCGGGACCAGGCCATACTCGGGATGGCTCTCGAGCCGGCGCGCGACCTGAGCGCCGACCACTCCTGCCCCCATGATCAGCACGGGCTTGCCAACGAGCCGACGCGCGCGCGCCCAGCCCTGCACCAGGGACAGCAGAACGCGCCCGAGCCCGACGCATAGCAGCGCGAACAGCCAGGCCCGCAGCCAGTCTCCCTGGTTCGGGACCTGCCCGTTGGCGAACATGCCGATGACCGCCACCGCCATCGCTGCGATCGATACGGCGCTCACGACCGGAACCACGCCGTCGAGGAGCACGGTTCGCAGACGGGTGCGATACAGCCCGCGCAGATAGAACAGCAACATGACAAGCGGCGGCAACGCGAGCAGCGGAGCGCGCACGGCCGACGGATGAAAGGCCGAGTTTGCGCCATGCAGCGCGATCAGGACCGCCGTGCACAGGAGCACGAAATCGACGGCCGGGCGCAGCACGTTCCATCCCGATCCCTCGAGAGCCCATTGCAGCGGGCCACGGAATGTTCCACGGAGCAGCGACCTCGGGGAGGGCGCATCGTGCGTCAGCTCGCTGTGCAGCGGTAGCGCTGTCGATGTCTGCTGGGCTATTCGCGTCTGGTCCATGAGCCGGAGGGCGTCCTTGTCCTTAGTCGGTTCCTCGGGTCCTGCGTCGCATCCCTTTAGCCGCCGCGCCTTGCGGACCGTCCGGTTCGTGCGTGAGCCGCCTGGTCAGCACGGCGGTGAGCAAGACGGCTCCCAGGGCCAAGACGATGTATGCGAGATCCGCGCCGGAGATCCCGAGGGTCGCCGAGTCGCCGGAGATCGACCGAGCCAGTCCGGCTGAAACGGCAGGCGCGGGCGAGCGGCCCGCGGATGCTGCTCCGCGGCTGCCACGACCGCCCGTCTTGGACGCGGGCGGGGCGACGGCGCCTTCGGGCCCCTGCCCCGTCGCACCGCTCGAGGCTGCAAGATCGCTCGCAGAGGATCCGCCGGAACCGCCACCGGTCGTCGAGCCGCCGCCGCTCCCGGTGCCGCCGCCTCCGTTCGTGGGGCCGTTGAGCAGGGCGGAGCCGAGGATCACCTGGTTGCCCTCGCCGGGGCTGCCATAGCCGCTCAGCAGCGAGTCGGCCGTGGCGGCTGACGGGACAGCGCATACGAAGACCACCGCCAGGATGGTCAATATTGCAGTCATACGGCGGCTTTTCATACTTCCCTGCCTTGGGTTCCCTTCCCTGGCTCGAGCAAACGATGTCACTCTCCTTGCCACGTGATCGTCATCGCCCCCCATCGTCGAAGCCGAGCGGCTTGAGCGCTTTCGCTTCAGGCCGACGAATCAACGAGGATCGACGGCACACGCTATCGAAGGTTGGGGCCCGTGTCGAGTAAACGGACTACGTCCGACAGAAATAATCTTCTTCCTTAGCCGAGCTGCTCAGCTTTGACGAGGATCAGGCGGTTCAATTCATCGACGCTCACGCGCTGGCCGGCCTGGACGAGCCGCAGCGCCTGCCGGGTCAGCCCGTCCCGCGGGTTCAGCCGCGCGGCCCGCTCGAGCAGCTCGAGCGCAGCGGTGCGATCGCCCTGATCGGACGCGATCGCTCCCCGCTCGAGCGTCGCGTAGGCGTCGCCGGGCGCCCGCTCGAGCGCGAGCGCGAAGTCGTGGTCGGCGCGCATCGATTCGCCGTAGCGCAGGGCGATGCTGCCGGCGACCAGATACGCCTCGTCGCTGAGCGGGTTCAGGCGCGCCGCTTCGTTGAGGCGCGCGTAGGCCGTGCCCGGAGCTCTCGTCCAGATGCGAGCGGCATCCTGGACCTCGAGCTGGCTCAGCCACGGAGCGGCCAGCGACGCCGCGGCCGCGAGCGCCACCGGCACACCGGCGAGCAGCAGAACGCGGCGCGCGCGGGGGCCGCGATCCACGGCGCCCGTGCCGCGCACGCGGGCCTTCTCGGGCCCGGCCGGCGCGAGTGCGCAGACGAGGCCGAGCAGAGCGAAGGCGGAAGCTCCCAGCCCGGCGAACTCCCAGAACCAGTCCACCGAGCCGTGGACCGCCCAGTAGCCGAAGCCCGCGACCGCGGCCGCAGCGATGGCGCGCCCGAGCGGGTCGGCACCTCGCAGCGCGCGTGCGGCGGCGATCAGCGCCGCGATGACACCCGCGAGGGCGAGCACGGCGCCGATCAGACCGGTCTGTACGAGCGTGCGCAGCTCCACGCTGTGCGGGTAATGGGGCGTCTCGGTGCTGCGTCCGTGCGCGAGGTACTGCTGCTGGAAGTTGTCTGCGCCGATACCGACGATCGGATGGGCGAGGAATTCGTCGAGCGCCACCCGGTAGAAGTCGTAGCGGTTGCTGCCGAGGCCGCTCACCAGCCGGCCGCCGCTCGCCGTGGTCGGCGCGTAGCCGCCCTTGAAGCTGTCCCAGCTGTGGCGGATGCGCGTCACGGGGTTCCCGGCGGCGGCGACCCCGCCCGCGAGCAGGGCGAGCAGAGCCACGAGCGCCGTCGCGGCGAGCGCATTGCGCACCCTCTGCCGGGCGAGGTCGGACAGCGCGGCACGCCTTTCCACGGCCGCCCCCAGCGCCACGAGCAGCCCTGCTGCGACGGCCGCGAGGAGCGTGACGCCGATCGCACTGTGCACCGTTGCCGGCACGACGTTGCCGTCTCGCAGGTGGTTGCCCACCCGCAGCACCGAGGGCGCGGCGGCGGCGATGGCCGCTGCGACCGGCACGAGCACGGCGAACGTGCGAATGCGACCGGGGAGCAGCGCGAACACGAGCACGAGCATCACCGGCGTGGCGTAGAGGGACCCGCGGCTCTGGCTCAGCAGCGCCACGCCGGCGAGCAGCACGGCACCGGCGGCGAGCACACCGCGCAGGGCCCACGGCAGGCGCTCGCTGCGCGCCAGCAGCAGCGCCGGCCATGCCGCCATCAGCCACTGTGCGGCGTTCGCGTTCGGGTAGCCGGTCGGATAGAGCAGCCGTCCGTCGGGAATCATGCGCTGCAGCCCCGCGCTCGTGGCCGCGTCGAGGTGGAGCGCCGTGAATACCGCCAGCCCGATGATCGAGAGCGTCCAGACGAGCAACAGCAGCGCCGCGCTCGGCCCGCGCTGGCGCCAGAGCGCGAACAGCGCGAACACGATCAGGTAGAGGAGAGTCCGATCCGCGCCTTCCCACGCGTCGCCAGGCACGGCCGCCCACAGGATCGAGAGGAAGCTGAGCGCCGTGTATCCCGCAAGAGACCCGAGAGCGATCCTCACGGGGACCGGAACGTCTGCGACGTGCAGCCCAATGGCGCCGAGCGCCACGCAGAGGAGCGCGAGCATGACCACGCCCCCGGGAGCCCAGTGGGTTAGCGGATAGCCGGCCTGATCCGTCGCCCACACCACGAACAGCGCCACGGCCGCGAGCGCCGGCAGCGTCGCCGGAGCCTCTCGCAGCGACGCCGTGAGCTTGCTCGTCATCGCGCGGACAATAATCCCCGGCGTGCCGGATTCCGCCAAGCTCGTGCGCTTCTACGACGCTGCCTATTCGGCGGGGCCAGCCGAGGGCGCCCTCTTCGCCCGCTGGCGTGAGCTAGGCGCGGTCGGCAAGGCGGACCACGTGATCGCCCTGTGCACGCGCTGCAGCGTACAGCCGGCCTCCACGCTCGAGGTCGGCTGCGGAGACGGAGCGCTGCTCTCGGAGCTGCACCGCCGAGGCTTCGGGGGGCGGCTCTCGGGCGTGGAGATCACTGAGAAGGCCGTCGCGATCGCGCGCGCACGTCCAGAGATCGCCTCGGTCGAGCGCTACGACGGCCTTCACCTCGCCGCCGCCGACGGCACCTATGAGCTGGGCGTTCTCTCACACGTTCTCGAGCACGTGCCGGATCCGGCGGCGCTTCTGGCAGAGGTGGCCCGCGCATGCCGGGCGGTGGTCGTAGAGGTGCCGCTCGAGGCGAACCTGTCGGCGAGCCGCAACGGCAAGCGCGAGCTTGCCGCCGAGGTCGGGCACCTCCAGCGCCTGGATCGCGGCGCGGCCCGCGCGCTGGTCGCGCGCGCCGGCCTGTCGATCGCATGCGAGCTCGACGATCCGCTGCCGGTGCGGGTCCACCTGTTCTTCGCCGCATCTCTCGCCGCCAGAGCCCGGGCGAGCGTCAAGTGGGCGGTGCGCGCAGGCCTTCACCGCCTGGCTCCGCCGCTGGCGCGTCGGCTGTTCACTGTCCACTACGCCTGTCTGTGCCTGCCGCCGGGCGGGTAGCGCCGGCGAACAGCAGCGACAGCACTCGCCCCATCAGCTCGTCAGGCACGGCTGCCGGATCGGCGAGCTTCTGGCGGGCGATGCCGTCAGCCAGCGCGTCGATCGCGACGGCGAGCTGCTCAGCGGGGATGTCGAGCTCGAGATCGAACTCGCACACGCCGTCCGCGATCAGCCTGGTGAGGACCTCGCGCATATGCGCGAACTGCGCCGCGACCTTTGGTCGGATCTGCGCATCGCGCACGCCGTAGGCCCAGAACTCCATGAACAGCAGCAGCAGGTCGGGCTCGCGCTCGATCATCGTCATCCACCTGCGCGCGCCGCCGGCGGCGCGCTCGGCCACCGACGCACGGTCGCGCACCGCTTCGGAGATCTCGCGTGCGTGCTCGTCGATCTCGCGCTCCATCAGGGCGAGGAAGAGGTCCTCCTTGCCGTCGAAGTTCGAGTAGAGCGCTCCTGTCGAGAACCCCGCTCCCGAGGCGATCTCCTCAACGGAGGCGCCATGGAAGCCGCTTCGCGCGAACACGCTGCGCGCGGCTGCGAGCAGCCGCTCACGTGTGTTCGCCTTGCTCTGCTCGCGGGTCAACCGCCCGCTGGATGCAGCCGCCGCGATGTCGGGCTCATACGCGGCCTGAGTCGGCTCCATCCGGTCATCTTACTTGACAGAGCGAGCGCTATTTCGATAGCGTTCATTATCCAATTGTGAATGTGCACGGCGACGTGCGGGCAGCGAGAGGAGCGAGCACGATGGCGACCGCCACGAAACCACGATCCCAGGGATCCGGCCCCGTGACGGGCCTGCCGACCGACGCGATCTCCTACGAGGACCTGTATGCGCGCTGGGAGCATGGGAACTGGAGTGCGACAGACCTGGACTTCGCCGAGGACGCGCGCCAGTGGCGGGAGGATTTCACCGAGTTCGAGCGCCAGGCAGCGCTGTGGAACTACGGCCTGTTCTTCTGGGGGGAGGACGCGGTCGCGGACAATCTGTCTCCTTACATAGATGCGGCGCCGCGCGAGGAGCAGAAGTACTTCCTGACCACCCAGCAGGTCGACGAGGCTCGCCACGCGGTGTTCTTCAAGCGCTTCATGCAGGAGGTCTGCGGCGTCGGCGACGGCTCGATGTCGAGCGGCCTGGAGGCGATCAAGCCGGGGCTGACGTCGGGTTTTCGCAAGATCTTCGACCGTCTCGACCGCATGGCCGACGAGCTCCGAGCCGATCGCTCCGCTGCCAATCTCGCCGCGGCGGTGACCCTCTACCACATCGTGATCGAGGCGGCGCTCGCACAGCCCGGCCAGCACTTCATCTGCGGATATCTCGAGCGGCGCGACCAGCTGCCTGCGTTCCGTGCGGGAATGAGGAACATAGCCGCCGACGAGCAGCGTCACATCGGCTTCGGCGTGAAGCTGCTCTCGGATCTCAGGCGCGAAGACCCGGTCGGCGTCCCGAAGGCCGTCAGCCGCATCCTGCGGAGCGTGACTCGCTATACATCGCAGGTCCTGATGCCACCGGGATGGGACGAACGCTACATCAACGTCTTCGGAGCGACCTTCGACGAGGTCGGCGTCGAAGGCCTGACCTCGATGACGACCAAGCTGCGCTCGGCCGGCCTCGCCGTCGAGACGCTTCCAGGGCCGCCGCTCCTGCCCCCGGGTCTCTCGCCGTTGGAGATCTCCCAGCGCGGCCGCGCGCTCGCGAAAGCGGGCGTGATCGGCGTGCGAGAGGGACCGTCGATGCGCGACCCTGAGACGGTCGCGCTGCTGTTCGACATGATCGCTCGTCAGGTCAACCCAAACCACGGGCTCAAGCGTCCGACGACGTTCCAGTGGGAGTTCACCGACCCCGATGTCCCCGCGTGGCACCTGACGGTGAACAACGGATCGAGCTCGGTCGAGCAGGGCGAGGCGCCGAACCCCGACCTGCGCCTGCGCCTCTCCTACCAGGATTGGGTGGACATCGTCGGCGAGCGGCTCGATCCCCTGCGCGCGGTCGCGACCGGCAGGTTGCGCCCGCGCGGGAATCCGCTCGCGCTCGCGCGCCTCAGCAAGGTCTTCCCGCGGGCCTGACGGCAAGCGCGGCTGCTCCCGGTCGAGTACCTATCCGGGCGCGAACTCGCGTTCCGCTGCCGATGGGCCCGCGGAGGAAGCGCTCGCGCGAGCGCTCGCCGAGACACCGGTGCGTGTGGCAAGCTGCGCCGTGGGCGCGGAGCCCATCGCCGTGCGGGTGGCGGCCTGCGCCGTAGGCGCGGCGCTCTGCGCGGTGCGCGAGCTGCCCTGCAAGAGCTGACGCTCGAGCCCGAACTCGCGCCCGGCCCCGCCTTCCTGCTCAGCTGGCGGTGACGGCAGGCTGTTGCGATCGCGTTCGACGGCCGCTGGGAGGGCGCCTGCGCTCTCGCCGCTGCTCGGCCGATATCCGCCAGCGGGCCGAACGGCCCCCGCGCGAAGCTCGAGCGCGGAGACGGGGTCGCGACGGCGGTGCAGCGCGTGCGCGGGGAGGAGACCAGACTCGAGCGCGACGCAGCCCGCTCCGACGCCGAGCGCGAGGAGGCACCCCACGGCGAGCTTTGCGCCGAGCGATCCGCCCGCGAGCAGCCAGCCTCCTCCTGCGCCGCCGGCACCGGCAGCTCCACTCGCGGACATCGTGCCGATCCCTGCACCGAGCCCGACCCCGACGCCAGATCCGCCAGCACCGGTAGCGCTGGCAGCGCCTGCGCTGACGCCGCCGGCGCTGCTCGCGCCCAGGCCCGCCCGCGCGCCCTCGCGGGCCAGTGCGAGCGCCGTCGCGCCGAGGCTCGCGGGCAGGAGAACCGGCGGCAGCACCGCTGCCAGGCCGCGGAGCGATGCGACGTAGGCGCGGCAGGCGGGACACTCGCTGCGATGCATCAGCGCCAGCCGGTAGCGCTCTCCCTGCGGATCGAGGAGCCCATAGGCGAGACCGCGCATGAGCGATCCCTGCTCCTCGCACCAGGCGCCGGCGCGGATCGTCTCGACGAGCGCGCCGACCTTGGCGGCGACGCCGGGGCGTCCGCTGCCGCGTCCCTCCATCAGCTTGCGCATCCGCGCCTCACTCACGCCCATCTGCGCGGCCGCCTGCGAACGCGACAGTCCCTGCAGGTAGCAGAGGACGGCCGCCTCGCGCTCGCGGGCGCTCAAGCGACCGCGAAGCCCCTCGAACAGCTGACGAAGGCTGATGCGGTCGTCGAGCTCGGCGGCCGCATCGCGCTCCTGCGCCGACTGCATCTGGAGGCTGACGCGCGCGCCGGATGGCCGATCGAGATCCGCATGAGACGTAGGCGTTGCTCGCTCGCGAGCGCGGTGCTCCTCGATCGCGCGGCGGAACGTCACGACGACGAGCCAGCCGGCCGGGCTGGCTATCTCCTGCCCGTCGAGCAGCGTCATGTAGAGGCCCTGCCAGGCCTGGGCGTAGCAAGCCTCGAGATCGGTCGGGTCCAGGCGCACGCCGCTGGCCCGCAGCCGGCCCCTCACGTTCGCCAGGACGCGAGCCCGCAATCCCTCGAATTGCCCGCGCAGGAGACGTTCGGCGCGGTAGCGGCGGAGGGTGAGCGGGCTCATCGGCGGCAGATTACGCACGTCTTGCCAGATAGACGAATGCTGTCAACTGCTCGCAAGCAAGCGGTCCTCGCTGGCACCGCTGACGCGGGCGGCTATCTTCACGAAATCTCGATGCATTCCGCCCATGCGCATCCCGCTCCGCCCGCGCGCGCCGAGATAGTCGGCGTCCCGTTGGCTGTCTCCAACTACGAGGAGGTCGTCGACTGGATGGAGGCGATGGTCGCCGCCGGCGCGCGCGGATATCTCACCGCCGCGGCGGTCAACCTGGTGATGTCGGCGCGTGAGGATCGCGAGGCGCGCGAGGCGGTCCTCGGTGCGACGTTGGCGGTCCCCGACGGCCAGCCGCTCGTGTGGGCGCTGCGCGCGCTCGGCCACTCCTGCGCGACTCGCGTCTACGGACCCGACCTGATGGTCCGTTTCTGCGCGCGAGCCGAGCAGTCGGGCACGCCGATCTACCTGTACGGGGGTCGAACGCCGGAGGCGCTCGAGCTGCTCGAACGCAGGCTGCGCGAGCGCTTCCCCGGCCTTCGGATCAGCGGCGGCTTCTCGCCGCCGTTCCGGGCGCTCACCGCGCAGGAGGAGGAGCGCACGATCGCCGCGATCAACTCCTCGGGTGCTGCAGTCGTGTGGGTCGGAACCGGACAGCCAAAGCAGGAGAAGTGGATGCTGCGGATGCGCCCTCACCTCTCGGCACCGCTGCTCGTCGGCGTCGGGGCCGCATTCGACTTCCACGCCGGCCTCGTCGCGCAGGCGCCCGCCTGGATGCAGCGCAATGGCCTCGAGTGGACATATCGCCTCGTTCGCGAGCCGCGGCGCCTGTGGCGACGCTATGCGCGCTACAACCCTCGCTTCCTGATCCACTTCGCGCGTCAGTACGCCCGCCACCGCCGTTCAAGCTCGCGGCCGCCGGCGAAGTGACCACGGCCGGGCGCTCAGGCGAGGCGGTAGGCGAGCGCCCCGGCCAGGCGGTTGACGCTGAGCGGCAGCCGGCCAAGCACCGCGACGCCGAGCGATTTTGCGAGCGCACCCCTAGTGCGCGGCGCGGTGTCCGCGCTCGCCGCGTCCAACGCGCGGGCGGCCGAGCTCGCCGCATCCGCCGCGCCGGCCGACTCCCCGGCTGTGGAGCTCTCCTCCTGCTGAACGTAAAGGTAGATCGGAACCGGCTCGGCGCCCCACTGCTCCTTGAAGTCGCGCAGGCTCTCGCTGGCCGCAACGCCGAAGTCGAAGCTCTGTCCGCGCTGCGCAGCGCCACGGATGACGCGCCAGTAGAGGGCATGATTCGGGCGCTCGGAGAGATAGGCGTCGTCGCTGGCGTTGTAGATGAGCTCGACGGTCTGGCCGATGTCGTGGAAGACACCGCCGGCGATCACGCGTCCCTGCTTCTTGACCACGACGAGCCGCCACGCGCTCCCCAGCAGCGACATCGATGCCTGAAACTGCCGCAACCGGCGCGGGAAGTTGCGGTGGCGCCGTATCGTCGCAAGGTAGAGCCGATACCAGTCGCGCAAGTCGGCGGCCGAGCGCGTGTCGGCGATGCTCAGACTGGCCTTCTCCGCCTTGCGGATGCTGCGGTAGAGGTTCTTCGATTCCATCCGATAGCGCTCCAGCAGCTCCTCCTCATCGCGCGGGGGCAGCCGGTAGGTGCGGTCGGTCCCGCCGAGCCGGACCGGCCCGCCCTCGAGCTCGGGGCGCTCGGATCGCACGAGCAGCGCGGTCCTCGGCTCGCGCCGTCCGATCTCGCTCGCGAAGCGCAGCAGCTCGCGCTCTCCTTCCACGTCGAGAGCCAGCGGCCCGGCCGACTTCGCGGTCGGCAGCGACGAGAGCCGCGGTCCAGACAGCCGCCGTCCGCTATGTACCAGCGGCAGCACGCCCTGCAGCGCGCCGGCGTCTTCGAGGGCGAGGTATCGCGGCCTGAAGCCATAGCACTCGCGAAGGATCCTCGCCCAGCCTGCGAGGTGGTGGCCACTGGCCGACGGCTGGGCGAGCACGAAGCGGTCCCACCGAGCGTCGGAGGACGGGTCGACTTCGACCACGCGGCCCGCGCTCATCGCCACGCTCGCACGCGGTGGCTCGTGGCGCGCGCGGCCTCGAACCACTCCGGCGGCAGGGCCCGCTCGGCGGCGTCGCGCGCGCGCTTTCGTAGCAGGCCAGGTAGCACGCGGCCGTAGGTGTAGGGCAGTCGCGGCGACGGCGTCATCACGAGAGTCCATGCGACCGGGTCGTTCCCGTTGGCCAGACGGAGCTTGTTGGCGTAGTTTCCCAATCCGAGGTGCACCCGACGGCACCCCCGCTCGCAGGCCTCGCGAACGACCCGCAGGACCGCGATCTTGGCGGGGGACAGGTTCGCGTAGGACTCATCCCACGCGGAGTTGATCGTCGCAAGCTCCTCGCCGGCTATGAGGCCGAAGTCGACGCAGACCGGCGATGCGTCGACCTCGAGCACGCACATCCGGAAGCGACCGTCGTCGACCTGCCCGCGCGCGAGGTCCTCGAACCAGTCGGGCAAGCGAGGGCCGAGCTCGGTCAGCCTGGAGCCGCGGCTCCCCCAGCGATCGGCATGCAGGCGGGTGAAGGCCTCGGCGTCTGCGCGCAGCGTCTCGGCTGTGCTCCAGCGCATCGTGCCGCCGGCCTCCTCGAACAGGCGCTCGCACTGGCGCAAGCTGCGTCGCATTTTCGAGCTCAGTGACGCGAACCAGACATCGAACGACGGCTCGCGCAGTCCGATCACGGGTGCTCCGTCGACGCGATAGCGATGGACCGGCGCACGCATCGGGCCGGGCCAGCTCGAAGCGAGGGCGGTCGCCCAGTGCGAGGCGAGTGTCATCGGTCCGAAAGCCACCACGTCGGGCCGCGGCTGCGAGCACGCGAGCAGCCGGCCGACCTCGGCCGCGACATACCACTCGCTGCCGGCGAGCGCGAGCGGCTCCATGCACACCCCGAAGTCGCCGGCCATAAGACGGCATTCGCGAACTCCGCCGCGCCAGGAGGACAGGTAGAAGGGTGCGACGCCGACGAGCTTCCCGTTGTCTCGGACGGCGACGACCCGCAGCTGGTAGTCCGGCGCAGCGACGTGATGCCACCACGACAGGATCCATGCCGGCGCGGCGACCGGATTCGACGCGGCGAGAGCAAGCGCATCCCACTCGGGCGCGAGCGCCTCGAGCTCAGCGAGGTCGGTGATCAGTTCGCCGTCGCTCATGCTCGGAAACTGTAGTCACTGCCTATCCGCGTCCAGCACGCGTATCTGCGAAAGCGCGCCCAGGCGCCGCTAACCTCTTGACCTCGATGACCAGCTCGCAGAACACGCCCGAGGTGTCGGTCGTCGGCCTCGGCCGTGTCGGTCTGCCGCTCGCCCTGTCGTTCGCCGATCGCGGGCTCGAGGTGCTCGGGATCGACAACGATCCGGGTCGTCTCGCCGCGGTAGGCGAGGGGCGGATGCCTTTCGAGGAGACCGGTGGACGGGAGCTGCTCGACCGCGTTCACGCCGGCGCGCGGCTCACACTGTCTGGACGCGTGGCCGACGCCGCGCGTGCACGCCACATAGTGATCACGCTCGGCACTCCGTCGTTCACGCACATCGAGATCGACATGCGCGACATCCGCTCTGCGCTCGATGACCTGCTCGGCGTGCTCACGCCAGGACAGTCGCTGATCCTGCGTTCGACGGTCGCTCCGGGCACGACCGACTTCGTCGCCGGCTACCTCGCCAAGCACCGCGGGTTCGAGATCGGCGAGGAGATGTTCGTGGCGCATGCCCCCGAGCGCATCGCCGCCGGGCGCTTCATCGAGGAGATCGACACGCTGCCGTGCATCATCGGCGGAGTCGGCGCCCGCTCGGGCGAGGTGGTCGGGGAGCTGTTCAAGGTGCTTGGGGCGCCGATCGTGCAGACCACAGCGGTACAGGCGGAGCTGGCGAAGATCTGGACGAACATCCTGCGCTACGCGAACTTCGCTCTGCCCAACCTGCTGATGATGGACTGCGAGCGCTACTCGGCGAACGTGTTCGAGGTGATCGACCTGATCAACCGCGACTATCCGCGCGGCGGGATCGCCCAGCCGGGGATGACGGCGGGGACCTGCCTGCGCAAGGACTTCACGTTCTCGGAGGAGCGTTCGGCCGCGCCGGGGATGCTTCTGGCCGTCTCGCGCGTGAACGAGTCGGTGCCGCTGTTCCTGATCGAAGGCGCCAAGCGCCGCCTCGGAGCGCTCGCCAACCGGAAGGTCGCAGTGCTCGGGCTGGCCTTCAAGGCTGACACGGACGATGAGCGGGACTCGCTCTCGCACAAGCTGATCCGGCTGCTCGAGCGCGAGCTGGCCGACGTCGTGGTCCACGACCCGCACGTTGCGACGCCAACCGTCTCGTTGATGGAGGCGATCGACGGCGCAGATCTCGTCGTCGTGGCGACGAACCACTCCGAGTTCCGCGATCCGCTTACGCTCGCCGCGATCGCCGAGCGCGCGGCCGGCGCCTGCCTCGTCGTCGACCCGTGGAACTGCTGGGGCGCGGCGCAGGTGTTCGCGTACGCCACCGAGCTCGCAGCTCTCGGAGCGGTCAGGTGAGCAGGGTTCTCGTCACGGGCGGCGCCGGCACGATCGGCGCCGCGGTCGTCAGGCGCCTGCTCTCCGACCCGGCGTACGAGGTGCGCGTGTCCGACCAGCGTCCCGCGCCGCAGTGGATGCGAGAGGGAGCGGAGGTCCACACCGGCGACCTGCGCTTGCCCGAGCAGGCGCGCGCGGCTACGCGCGGCTGCACGCACATCATCCACCTCGCGGCGATTGTCGGTGGGATCGCTAACTTCCACCGGCTGCCGCACACGCTGACGGAGGTCAACAACGCGCTGTACAACTCGGTCATCCGCGCAGCGCTCGATCTCGACGTGGAGCGTTTCGTCTACGTGTCCTCCTCGATGGTCTTCGAGCGCGCCGAGCTCTTCCCCACGCCGGAGGACTACCTGGCGAGTTGCCCGGTGCCGCTCTCGGCATACGGCTTCTCGAAGCTCACCGGCGAGGTCTACTGCCGTGCGGCGCACGACGAGCACGGCTTTCCGTTCACGATCTGCCGGCCGTTCAACGCCTACGGCCCGGGCGAGGTGCCAGATGCCGAGCCCGGCATCGCGCACGCCGTGCCAGACCTGATCGAGAAGGTTCTCTCAGGACAGCGGCCGCTCGAGATCTTCGGCTCGGGAGAGCAGACTAGAACGCTCACGCATGTCGAGGACATCGCCGATGGCGTCGTCACCGCGATGAGCTCGCCGGCGGGCCTGAACGAGGATTTCAACATCTCGGCCTCGCGCGAGTTGACGATCGCAGAGATCGCGCGCATCGTCTGGGAGGCCTGCGGCGAGGACCCGGACGAGTTCGAGTTGAAGCATCTGCCGACGTTCGCCGTCGATGTGCAGCGCCGCTGGCCGTCCGTCGAGAAGGCGCGGCGGCTGCTCGGATGGGAGGCGCGAATCGAGGTCGAGGAAGGGATCGCGGCGACGGTGCGGTGGCTGCGCGAGCGACGCGCGCCGGCCGCGACCTCGACGCCCGCCTCGGCATAGCGGCCGCCTGCGGAGCCGCCGGACGATCGGCGTCGCTCTATAGGCTTCCCGCCTCATGGCAGATCGTCGCTCCGCGCTCATCACAGGCGTAACCGGCCAGGACGGCTCGTATCTGGCTGAGCTGCTGCTCGAGAAGGGCTACGAGGTTCACGGGATGGTGCGCCGTGCGTCGACCGAGAAGTTCGAGCGGATCGAGCACATTCGCGATCGGATCACGCTCCACCAGGGCGACCTGCTCGACCAGCGCTCGCTGGTCGATGCGCTGCGCGCCTCCAACCCGACCGAGATCTACAACCTCGCGGCGATGTCCTTCGTCGCGGTCTCGTGGATCCAGCCGACGCTGACGGCCGAGTTCACCGGCGTCGGCGTCACGCGCATGCTCGAGGCGATGCGAGAAGTCTGCCCGCAGGCGCGCTTCTACCAGGCATCCTCGAGCGAGATGTTCGGCAAGGTGCGCGAGGTCCCGCAGACCGAGACGACGCCGTTCTACCCGCGCTCGCCCTACGGAGTCGCGAAGGTCTACGGCCACTTCATAACGGTCAACTACCGCGAGTCCTACGACCTGCACGCGACCTCGGGGATACTTTTCAACCACGAGTCGCCCCGCCGCGGCCTCGAGTTCGTCACCCGCAAGATCACCTGGCACGCAGCTGCGATCAAGTACGGCCTCGCCAGGGAGCTTCGCCTAGGCAACCTCGACGCGGAACGCGACTGGGGCTACGCGAAGGACTACGTCGAGGCGATGTGGCTGATGCTCCAGCGAGACACGCCCGAGGATTACGTGATCGCCACTGGCGAGGCTCATTCGGTGCGCGAATGCTGCAGGATCGCGTTCGAGGAGGTGGGCCTCGGAGACTTCGAGCAGTACGTCGTGATCGATCCGGCATTCGTGCGCCCGGCCGAGGTCGACCACCTGATCGGCAACCCCGCGAAGGCAGATCACGATCTCGGGTGGAAGCCGCGTACCTCCTTCGAGGAGCTGATCCGCCTGATGACGCGTGCGGATCTCGAGTTGCTTGCGACGCGCCGAATGTGATGGGGGTACCCCTCTTCGACACGACGTCGCCTCTCGCTGCCCTGCACGGGGAGCTGCGCGCGGCCGTGGCGCGGGTGCTCGATTCCGAGCGCTACATCCTCGGCCCGGAGGTCGAGTCCTTCGAGCAGGAGTTCGCCGTATACTGCGGCGCGGCATACGCCGTCGGGGTGGCGAACGGGACCGACGCGATCACGATCGCGCTGCGCGCGATGGGCGTCGGCCCCGGCGATGAGGTCGTGGTTCCCTCGTTCACCTTCTACGCGTCCGCCGAGGCGATCCCGCCGACGGGAGCGACACCGGTGTTCTGTGATATCGATCCGGACACTTATTGCGTCACCGCAGACACCGTCCGCGCGGCGCTCACGCCGCAGACCAGGGCGGTGATCGCGGTGCACCTGTTCGGCAACGTGGCGCCGGTCGCCGAGATCGAGGCGCTCGGTGTGCCGGTGCTGGAGGACGCGGCTCAGGCCGCCGGATCGACGGCCGGCGACGCGCGCCCGGGGGCGCTCGGAACCGCGGCGACGTTCTCGTTCTTTCCATCGAAGAACCTCGGCTGCTTCGGCGACGGCGGCATGATCACGACATCCGGCGAGGAGATCGCCGAGCAGGCTCGGACCCTGCGCTTCCACGGCTCGCGCGACAAGGTCACCTACCAGCAGGTCGGCTACAACTCGCGGCTCGACGAGCTGCAGGCAGCGATCCTGCGTGCACAGCTGCCCCATCTCGACGAATGGGCCGAGGGCCGGCGCGAGGCGGGGCAGCGCTACGAGCACAGCGGGCTCGGCGAGCTCGTCGGGCTTCCTCGGCCGGTCGCAGGGAGCGCGCCCGCGTGGCACTTGTATGTCGTCAGCCATCCCGAGGTCGAGCGCCTCGAAGGAGCGCTCGCGGCCGCCGACATAGGCCACAAGCCCTACTACCGCACGCCTATCCACCTGCAGGCTCCGATGCGTGCGTGGGGCGCAGGCGTCGAGCTGCCGGCGACCGAAGAGGCGGCGCGCACGCACCTCGCGATCCCGATGAGCCCGGTGCTCACGCGCGAGCAGGCTGACGAGGTGGCGGCCGCGGCACGCGCCGCCTGGCCTGACTGCGCTAGCGCCAGCGCTCGAGCAGGTCCTCGTCTGAGACCTCCCTGACACGCCGCGCAGGCACGCCCATCACGAGCGCGCGCGAGGGAACCTCGCGCGTCACCACCGCGCCGGCCGCGACGAACGCCTCCTCGCCGACCTCAACGCCCGGACAGATCACGGCGGCTGCGCCTATGCGGCAGGCGCGGCGCAGCACCGGGCCATGCACGGGCGACTCGGGTCCGTGGCGTGCCATCGTGTCGTCGTTCGCGGTGAGCGCGCCCGGTCCTATGAAAACGTCATCCTCGACCAGCGTGAACGCACTCAGATAGACCCCAGTCTGCACCCGCGCACGTGCGCCGACGCGCACGTCGGTCTCGACGACGCTCCCGCGACCGATGACCGATCCAGCGTCCACCGCTGCCCGCTCGCGCACGAAAGACTGGTCGCCGAGAATCACATCCTCGCCGATGCTCGCGCCGGCAAACACGATCGCGGCCGTTCCGACCGATACGCCCGCACCGAGCACGAGCTCGCCGACCTCGCCACCGGCCTGGGAGTGGCGCGCCAGGCGCGGGCGCTTGCCCAGTACGGCATGGTCCTCGATCACACAGCGATCGCCGATGACCGTGCCTTCGTGCACGACCACGTAGGCGCCGAACGAGACCTCCTCTCCGAGTCGCACGCCGTCGGCGATGAGCAGGCCTGGAGCGTCCGCCGGCGTGCCTCCCACCCTGCTCACAACCGCACGACGTTCGTGGCGGCCGTCGCGCGCGTAACGCCGCGCAGGTCGACCACGAGCCGTGCGCGCCTGGCGATGAGCTCGTGATCGACCTCGGGGTGCGCGGTGACGATCACGGCGAGATCCGCCTCTGCGACAGCCCGCTCCAGCGGCGTGCTCGTCAAAGCGAACTCGGCGAGGCTCGGTACGTGTGGATCGTGATAGAGGACGTCCGCTCCCAGATCGCGCAGCAGCGAGATGATCTTCAGCGCAGGCGACTCGCGGACGTCGCCGACGCCTGGCTTGTAGCTGACGCCGACGACGGCGATGCGGCTGCCTTTGACCGAGCGGCCGGCGTCGTTGAGCGCGCGCTGCGTCTTGGCGACGCAGTGGTAGGGCATCTGCTGGTTGACCTTGCCAGCGAGCTCGATGAACTCGGTCGCGAAGTCGAACTCGCGCGCGCGCCAGCTCAGGTAGAACGGATCCACCGGCATGCAATGCCCGCCCATGCCGGGACCGGGCTCGAAGCGCATGAACCCGTACGGCTTGGTCGACGCGGCGTCGACGACCTCCCAGATGTCGATCCCCATGCGGTCGGTCAGCATCGCGAGCTCGTTCACGAGGGCGATGTTGACCGAGCGAAAGATGTTCTCGAGCAGCTTCGTCAGCTCCGCCGCCTCGGGACTCGAGACGCGCACGATCCGGTCGCACACGAGGCCATACAGCGCCTCCGCGCGCTCCGCGCATGCCTCTGTGAGCCCGCCGAGCACCTTCGGGGTGTTGCGCAATGTGAAGTCGGCGCGGCCTGGATCGACGCGCTCGGGCGAGAACGCGAGGTGGAAGTCCGTACCGGCCGCCAGCCCCGACTCCTCGAGCACCGGCGCCATGCGCTCGCGCGTCGTCCCCGGATACGTAGTGGACTCGAGCACGACGAGCTGATCGGGACGCAGCACCCGAGCGAGTGCGCGCGTGGCGTCGATCAGGGGGCCGAGGTCGGGCTCACGGTTGCGCGTCAACGGCGTCGGGACGCAAACCAGCACGGCATCTGCCTCCTCGAGGCGCGCGTAGCGCGTCGTCGCGCGTAGGCGCCCGGCGACGTCCTTCAAAGCCTCCGAGGAGACGTCCTCGATGTAGGAGTCCCCCGCCTCGATCGCTTCGACCTTGCGAGCATCGATGTCGACGCCGATCACCTCGCAGCCCTCCTGGGCGAAAGCGACCGCGAGCGGCAAGCCGACGTAGCCCAGCCCGATGACACCGACGGTGCTCATGCAGGCGGCCAGTGTAAGGCCTGTCTTGGACAAGGCCGGGCAGGCCTCCCGACAGGGCAGCCCCGGGGCCGGGGTCCTCGTGCTCGGGCGTATGCGGGGGCGCGAAAGACGAGCGGCGTGAACGTCGAGACGGAGTTCGCGAACGTCCTACAGATCCGCGAGCGCAAGGTGACGCGACTGTGTCTCTACTCCAGCCGCGACCGCGCGCTCGCGGACCTCGGCCTTGGTTCGGGCGCGGACGCGGCCAACTCGATGCGCTGACCGACGCGCTCGCGGGGTCTACGACGTTCCGCTCACAGTGGCGGACGCGCCGTTCGGCACGACGTCTCCTGTTGTCCTTACGCTGACCTCTGTCTCACAGACGAGCATCGTCGCGCCTGTGCATCCGAACGCCGCGTCCCTGCGAGGCGGCGCACCGTCTTCAGCGTCGCCGTCGAACGTCGCCAATCCGCCAGCGAATACCTCTTCTGGGTCAAGACCCGCGCGAGCGCAGAAGTGCGCGATGTTGCCGAGCGCATCTTCGATGTCGGCCCGTATGCCGCATCGTTCGACCGCGAAATCTGGGCAGCCGACCATGACGGCGGCCTGTCCCCAATCGGCGCGCATCTCGTTCAGCTCGATGTCGTGCGGGTGAAGCGTGCCGGCCAGCTCTCGCGCGTCATCGAGCACCTGCGAGCGGCTTGCGTATCTGTCGCGGTAATCCTGGACCTGTTCCTCGACCCTCGGACGGCTCGCCCCCATGAGCCAGCTTCGAATATACGATATGGTTCGCATGGGAGCCTTTATCTCCTGTGTGATGGCGTCCGGGGGATGCTTGCCAAAGGGACCCCCGGCCGCGCCTCTTCCAGCATCCGGGCGCGTTCCAGGATACGGGATCAGTCGGCTACTTTGTCTGGCTCCGGGATCTGCCCCTGCGCTCAGGAAGGCGCAGCGGCGGCGCCGAGAGATCGCAGGTCGGCCTGCACCATCCTCTCCACGAGCTGCTCGAAGCTCACCTGCGGCTCCCAGCCGAGCTGCACGCGTGCCTTGGTCGGGTCGCCGACGCTCGGCGTGAGCTCGGGCGGGCGGACTAGCGATGGATCGACGCGCAGGTAGGGCTCGAGCTCGAGGTCGACGCAGGCGAAAGCGGCGCGGGCGAGGTCGGCCACCGTATGCGGCACGCCGCTCGCCAGGACATAGTCGCCTGCGCGATCCTGCTGCAGCATCAACCAGGCGGCGTACATGATGTCGCCGGCGAATGACCAGTCGCGGACCGCGTCGAGATTGCCCAGCGTCAGCTCGTCCTGCAACCCGAGCGCGATCGCGGCCGCTCCGCGGGTGATCCTGCGGGTGACGAACTGCTCGGGGCGGCGCTCGGACTCGTGGTTGAAGGCTATCCCCGAGCTGGCGTGCAGCAGCGCCTGCTCGCGCAGCGCACCGACGAGCTGATGGGCCGCGAGCTTGGCGATCGCATAGGGCGTCGTCGGCCGGCACGGGGTGTCCTCGCGCTGCGGGCTCTCGGGCGCATCGCCGAAGATCGCGCCGGACGCCGACGCGAACACGCGCATACGCTGGTCGATGTCGCGCGCAGCCTCGAGGATCGCGGCGCACGATCCGGTGATCGCGGACATCGTCTCGCCGGGGCGCTCCCATGAGGCCGGCACGAATGACGGCCCGGCCAGGTGATAGATCTCATCGGGGCGCACCGTCTCGATCGCGCAACGCAGGCTGCCGGGATCGAGCAGATCGCCCTGCACCAGCTCGAGCTGCCCGCGCAGATGCTCGGATGGCCCGAGCGAGCGCTCGGCTGGCGGCCTCACGAGGCCGGTGACGTCGTATCCCTTCTCGAGCAGCAGCTCCGCCAGGAACGAGCCATCCTGGCCTGTGATGCCGGTGATCAGGGCGCATGCGGCGGAGGACACGGCCGCAGCTTACGTGCTCGGCGCGCGCGGCCCGCGGCCGTCGTAGATGGCCGCAAGCGCGTCCGCGACCACGCGCGGGGCGCACAGGGCGCGCACGCGCTCCCTGCCGCGCTCTCCCGCCGCCGCGTCGCCAGCGAGACGAGCGATCGCGCCAGACAGCGCCTCGGGGTCGGCCGCCGGCACCAGCCCCTCCTCGGCGACGAGCTCCGGCAACGCCCCCACGCGGCTGGCCGCGACGGGCAGTCCGGCAGCCATCGCCTCGGCTGCCGCCAGCCCGAAGGTCTCGGCCGAGCGCGACGGCGAGAGCGCGATCGCCGCCCCGCGGCGCAGGCGTCCGAGCTCCGCATCGTCGACGCGGCCGGCGAAGCGCACGTCCGAGCCGGCGGCGCGCTCGCTGAGAGCCTGCCGCTCCGGTCCATCGCCGGCGACGACCAGCGGTATCCCCGCCATCCTGCAGGCGTCGATCGCTACGTCGACACCCTTCTCGGGCGACAGCCGCGAGACGACGAGCGCATACGAGCCCACCGATGGTCGCGACGCGGTCGCGCAGCCCGCGAGCGGCACCGGCGGTGCCAGCACGTGCACGCGCTCGTGCGCGAGCGGCGCCCCGAGCTCGCGCAGGCGCTCCCCGGCGAACACGCTAGGGATGATCACCGCGTCGGCCTGCTCGACCAGACGCCGCTGCCAGAGCGCGAGCGACGCGCCGTAGGCGAGCGCCTCGGGCACGCTGCCGCGGCAATTCAAGCGCACGCCGGGAAGCGTGTCCCGCCCGTGGCAGCGCGTGCACTCTGCGCCGCGCGTGAAGCAGACGCCGATCGCGCATACGAGGCGATACTGGTGCAGATGCAGCACCACTCGCGCGCCCGCGGCCCGGGCGGCAGCGAGCGAGCGCCAGCCGAACGCCGGCTGAAGGTTGTGGGCATGCACGACGCGCGCCCCGGTCAGGCGCAGCGCGCGAGTCACGTCCTCGGGATCGAGCCCGCCATGCAGCAGCCCGGCCGCCGCGCGTCCGCGGCCGAGGGCGGCTGAGTCGCGCGCGAGCAGCTCCGCAGGCTCGCCGAGATGCTCGCGCACGAGCCACAGCAGGTCTTCGACGACGCGCTCCTCACCGCCTGTGGTGCGGTAGCGGTTGTGAAGGAACAGGACCATTCTCCGCCCGCAGCCTATTCGCGCCGCTTCGCAGCGGAGGCGCGCATGCGCGGCATTGCCGGCGTCCCCGTCAAGGCGCCCGGCGTGCCCCAGTCGCGGCGCTCGTGATCGCCGCGATCGGACGCAAACCTAGACTGTTGCGAGCATGACGCCTGCATCGATCGTGATTCCCACCCGCGGGCGCCTCTCGTATCTCGAGGTGGCGCTCGCGTCGATCGCGCCGGCCGCAAGCGAGGCGGGAGTGGAGGTGCTCGTCGTCGATGACGCCGGACCGTCGCAGGCAGCGCGCGCGTTGGCGGCGCGCTTCGGTGCCCGCTACGAGCCGCATCCGGCGCCGCTCGGCCTGAACGCCGCCCGCAACACCGGCGTCGAGCGCTCGGACGGAGAGCTCGTGGTTTTCGTTGACGACGACGTGCAGGCGAGCGCGGGGTGGCTTTCGGCGTTGCTCGACGCGGCCCGCGAGCACCCTCTGATCGACGTTTTCACCGGCCCGATCAGAGCGAGCCTGGAGGGACGGCGCCCGCACAGCTGCGGGCGCGAGAGCCCTCCGATCACGACGCTCGACCTGGGCGACGCCGACACGGACGCGCCGTACGCATGGGGCGCCAACATGGCGATCCGTCGGAGCGCTCTGAAGCGCGTGGGGCCGTTCGACGTCTCGCTCGAGCACGGCGGCGACGAGCAGGAGTGGCAGGAACGTCTCCGCGCGCAGGCGCCCGGCGCACGAGTCCTCTACGTTGCCCGCGCAGGCGTGGATCACCGCCGTGCAGGCGCGGATGCCGGCTTGCGCTCGCTCTCGCGCGCGGCGTATGTGCGGGGACGGGCCGCCCGGCGCTTCGACGCGGCGCGCGGCGAAGCACCCTTGCTGGTGACGGAGCTGGCCACGCTCGCTGGCTGCCTCGGACATGTCGTTCGACGTCGCTGCCCGGCGGGCCTGACGATGGTGGCCCACAGCGCCGGGCGCATGCGCGAGGGCCTGCGCGAACGGCTGCCCGAACGGCGCCGCCCGCGCGAACTGCCCGGACGGCACCGCCTGCGCGAACTGCCCGAACGGCGCCGCCTGCGCGAGCCGCGCCGCAGGGCGCCCGGCGGCGAGGACTTCCTGTCCGGCACGAGCGGCACGGTGGCGGGGTTCGACGGCGTGCGCCGCGCCGTGGCCGACCAGGGAATCAGCGCCTGGGAGATCGCTAGCGGCAGGCGCTTGAGGCTTGCGCTCGCCGCGCGCCGCTCGCCGCCACGGCGAGCTGTGCTCGTGCTGGGCGTGGAGCGCGCCGAGCATCGCGCACTGGCTGCGGCGATGCGGCGCGAGCTGTCGAGCTCCCGCCACGAGGTCGAGCTGCACACGTGCGCGCCGCGCGGACGCGGGAAGTTCGAGAACCTCAACCTCCTGCTCGCTGAGCACCCAGTCGGCGATCGCGACTGGCTGCTCGTCGTCGACGACGACGTCGAGCTGCCGCGAGGCTTCCTGGACCGCTTCCTGTTCCTGTGCGAGCGCTTCGCTCTCGTGCTCGCCCAGCCGGCGCACCGCCTGAACTCCCATGCGGCCTGGCCGGTGACCCGGCGGCGAGCCGGCAGCGTCGTGCACGAGACGAGCTTCGTCGAGATCGGCCCGGTCACCGCGTTCGCGCGCGCGACGTTCCCGATCCTGCTGCCGTTCCCGCAGCTGCGCATGGGCTGGGGCCTCGACGTCCACTGGGCGGCGCTCGCGCGCGAGCATGGCTGGCGCTGCGGCGTGGTCGATGCCGTCTCGATCCGTCACCGAGCGGCACCGGCCGCCGCTGGCTACGCGCGTGCGGATGCTGTCGCCGAGGCGCAGGCCTTCCTTGCCGAGCATCCGCACCTGAGCGCCGGCGAGGCTGGGCGCACCCTGACGACGCATCGGCACTGGTGAGCGGCTCCCGCCGCACGGGACCGAAGGTCGCGGTCGTCGCCGAGTTCTACCCGAGCCGCCGCGACCCCGTGCTTGGCATCTGGGCGCATCGCCAGGCGCTCGCGGCGCGCAACGCCGGCGCGGACGTACGCGTGCTCGTCCTGCATCGTCTGGTTCCTCCGCGATCCTCGCTGGCCGCCGGGCCGGCGGCGGCTGCGAGCGCGATGGCGGAGCTCGTGCGCGAGCCGCGCAGTCAATCGCGCGACGGCCTCCCGATCTCATACGTGCCGTATCTGTCACCGCCGCGCGAGCGCTCGTATTCGAGCTGGGGAGCGTGGGCGGCTCCGGCGCTCGCGCTCGCCCTACACCGGCTCGCTCGCACGTTCCCCTTCGAGCTCATCCACTCTCACAACGCAGTGCCGGCCGGCGACGCCGTACGGCGTGCCGTGGCCGGCCTGCGATCTCGCGCCACCCCGCTGATCGTCTCGGTGCACGGCGGAGACGTGCTCTACACGGCCACGCGCGACGCCGGCGGTGCACAGGCGGTCGCGCGCAGCCTCGGCGCGGCGAGGCTGGTGCTCGCGAACAGCGAGGGCATCGCCGAGCTGGCCCGCGCGAACGGCGCCGGCGAGACGCGCGTCGTGAACCTCGGCGCGGAACTGACGCCATCCGAGTCGACACCGCTGCGGGAGCCGCGCGACGGCCCGCCGACGCTGATCACGGTTGCGCACCTCATCGCGCGCAAGCGCCACGCGGACGTCCTGCGCGCGCTGGCCGTGCTCGGCCAGCGATACCCGACGCTGCGCTACGCGATCGTCGGCGAAGGCCCGGAGCGGGTCGCTCTGGAAGGGCTGGCCGCTCGCCTCGGGGTTGCCAACCGCGTCGACTTCCGCGGACAGCTCCCGCCGGCCGATGCGATCGAGCAGTCGCGGCGCTCCACCCTGTTCGTGATGCCCTCCACCGAGGAGGCATTCGGCGTGGCGTACATCGAGGCGATGGCCGCGGGCGTCCCCGCGATCGGGTGTCGCGGTGAGCCAGGCCCCGAGGAGATCGCGGCCGCAGGCGACGGCTTCATGCTCGTTCCACCTGGCGACATAGAGCGCCTCACCCAGCGGATCGACGAGCTGCTGTCCGATCCGCACAGGCTGCGCGAGGCAGGGCAGCGTGCGCGAGCCACCGTCGCTGCCCATTTCACCTGGGCGCGCTGCGGCGAGCAGACCGTCGCCGCCTACGAGCACGTGCTCGCGTGAAGCCGGTCCTGTTCGTGACCGGTCACGTCCCCGCCTACAGGGTCGGGGCGCTCGCGCGCCTGGACGAGTGCGAGCAGATCGAGGTGGCTCTCTTCGGCGGACGCTCCAAGCACGGAGGAGGCGACTTCAGCGGGGAGCTTCCCTTCGAGAGCCGTCACGTGCGGCCGATCGCGCTCGAGTCGATCGTCCGCAGCGGCCGCCATCGCGCCGTCGTGTGCCCGACCGGCGGACGGCTCGCGCCGCTGGCGACGTGGGAGGGCGCGCGCCGAGCCGGGCTTCCATTGATCCTATGGGCGTCGTTGTGGGCGCACCCGCGCAGCGCCGCCCATGCTCTCAGCTACCTGCCGCTGCGGCGCCTGTATCGGTCGGCGGACGCGGTCGTCACCTACGGGCCGCACGTCAGCGCGTACGTGAGCGCTCGCGGCGCGCGCAACGTCCACATCGCCGCACAGTCCGTCGACAACGACTTCTGGCGCTCCGGTGGGCTCGCCCCTCCGAGCGACCCCTCGTGGCCCGCGGATCCGGCTGTGAGGTTCCTGTTCGTGGGACGGCCCGCCCGCGAGAAGGGCCTGCCGGTACTCCTCGCGGCCTGGCGCGAAAGCGGCCTGCGACCGCCGCAGGCTGCGCTCGTGCTCGTCGGGGTCGGATCAGACGCCGCCGGCGGCGGCGCGGGCATGGCGAGGCGCGAGGCGAACGATGGCATCGTGCGCTTTGGCACCGTCTCGCAGGTGGAGCTGCGCAGCATGTACGCGGCGTCCGACGTCCTGGTGCTGCCGTCGATTCCGACGCGCACGTTCCGCGAGCCATGGGGCCTCGTCGTGAACGAGGGGATGAACCTGGGCATGGCGGTGATCGCGACCGACGCCGTCGGCGCCGCGGCGGGCGGGCTTGTGCGCGACGGTGAGAACGGCCTCGTGGTTGCGGCTGGCGACAGCCGCGCGCTGGCGGATGCTATCTGCCGCCTCGCGGCCGACGCGCCGCTTCGTGCGCGCATGGGCCGCGCAGGCGCCCTGGACGTGCTCGCCTACAGCTACGACGCATGGGCGGAGGGCTTCTCGCAGGCGCTCGCTACCGTCGGCCTCTCCCGCTAGCGTTGGTAGCGTTTTATGCGATGAGGCTCTGCGCCCTGAAGAGCCGACTTGTTGCGCCTGCCGCCGTTTCGGTGCTCGCGATGCTCGCGATGGCCGTGCCGGCGCGGGCGGATGTCGGCGAAACGATCATCCAGAGATGCACGCACGGGCAGTCGCTGTCCGGGTTCAGCCAGAGCGCCTATAACCAGGCGCTGAAAGAGCTAAGCGCGGACGCGGAAGAGTACACGGACTGCTCGTCGCTGATCCGCCAGGCACAGCTGGCGGCTGCGGGCGGCCACGAAGGCGCGGGCACGGCGGCCACGCCGGTGGCGATCCCGACCACACCGGCCGAGCAGCAGGCGATCGCGAACGCGGCGCGCGCAGGCGCGGCTCCATTGAGCGTTGGCGGCCAGGTCATCCACCCAGGTGTCGTTCACGCCAACATCGCCTCCGCGCTCAGCTCGCTGCCGACCCCGTTGCTGGCGGTCACGGCCTTTCTCTTCGCCTGGCTGATAGTCCTGGCCGGCCGCGTTCTGCGAAACCGGATCCGTGCCCGCGGCTCAGACTGAGCGCGCTCCTATGGGCGTCGCGCCGCCGCTCGCGCCGGCGCGCGTCGAGGTGCCGCGCCGGTGGCCGGTGGTTCGGCCAGCGGGAGGGGCTCCGGTCTTGTGGTGGCCGACGCTGCTGACGGCGGCGATCTTCTGCTTCATCACCTTCTACGCCAAGGGCGGCCTGAACCTCGAAACGATGACGACGACCGAGATGGCGCTGACCCTCGGGGCCGGCGTCGTTGTGGCCGGCGCGGTGCTCCTCGGCCCGTCGACGGCGCGGGTATATGGCGTGTGGCCCGTAGGGCTGTTGCTGGCCTTCACCATCCTGACGGCGCTGTCGGTCGTGTGGTCGGTGCAGCCGGACGACAGCTGGCGCGACGCCGGCAGGATGTTCGCCTACAGCGGGGTGTTCGCTGCGGCGGTCATGCTCGCACGCGTGACGTCCCGACACTGGCCGGCCGTCCTCGGGGGGCTGGCCCTCGCGGCCGTCGTCGTCTGCGTCTACGCGCTGCTGACCAAGGTCTTCCCGTCGCTCGCTCCGTCCAGCACCTATGCGCGCCTCGAGGAACCCTTCGGCTACTGGAACGCGACCGGCTTGAGTGCTGCGATGGGCGTGATCTGCTGCGTGTGGCTGGGCGCACGCCGGGCCGGCCACGCGTTGCTGAATGCGCTCGCCTATCCGGCGATGGGCCTGCTGCTGCTGACGCTGCTGCTCGCTTACTCCCGCGGCGCCCTGGCCGCGCTTGCGATCGGCCTCATCCTGTGGTTCTGGATGGTGCCGCTGCGCCTGCGAAGCGCAGCGGTGCTGATCCCCGGCGCGGTCGCGGCCGGCGCGATCGCGGCGTGGGATTTCTCCAAGCACGCACTCAGCGCGGAAAACGTCCCGATCGCCGAACGCGCGACCGCCGGGCATCAGCTTGGGGTGCTGCTCATGGCGATGGTCGTGCTGCTGACACTCGCGGGGTTGGCGATCGGCTTCCTCTCCGGCCGGCATCCGCCGCCGCGCGCCGTCAGGCGCAACGCCGGCGCTGCACTGCTGGCGGTGATCGTCCTCGCGATGCTCGCCTTCGCGGGCGCGCTCGGGCACAGCCATAGGGGGTTGACCGGCAGCGTCTCGCATGCCGTCAACGCGCTCACCAATCCGAACGCGAAACCGCCGCCGAACACGCCCGACCGGCTCACGGCGGTCGCCAGCGTGCGGGCGCGCTACTGGAAGGAGGCACTGCAGATCTTCGCCGCGCACCCCGCGCTCGGCGCCGGCGCGGCCGGCTATCAGACCGCGCGGCTTCGCTATCGCAAGGAGACGCTCGAAGTCAGGCACGCCCACGGCTTCATCGTGCAGACGCTCGCCGACCTCGGCCTCGTCGGCCTCGTGCTCGCGCTCGCTCTGCTCGTGGCGTGGATGACCGCCGCGGGCAGGGCGACGCATCCGTTCAACCATCGGTGGACGAGCTGGCGCACCTGGCGGGACGTGCGCAAGGGCGCCCGTCCGGGCTGGCGGCGCTCGCCGGAGCCCTACACGCCCGAGCGCATCGGCATGCTCAGCATGCTCACGCTGGTGGTGGTCTTCGGCGCGCACTCGTTCATCGACTGGACCTGGTACGTCCCGGGGCTGGCATGCGCGGCGCTGCTGTGCGCCGGCTGGCTCGCGGGACGCGGGCCGCTGGGCACGGTCGTCGACGCGCGACCCGCAGCTCGGGCAAGCCCCGAGCCCAACGGTCGTCTGCGCGCCGAGCAGCTGCACCCTGCCCTCGCATGGGTGGATCGGTTCGGCTACGTGCGCGTCTCGCTCGCCGCTGCGGTGATCGTCGCGGCCGTGCTGGCCGCCTGGTCGCAATGGCAGCCGCAGCGTTCCGAAGACGCTCGTCAGCAGGCGCTCGCGCTGCTCGCACGCGATCCGAGCGCCTCGACCGCCGCCGCCGAGACGGCCGTGTCGCGCGACCCGCTCTCGGCGGAAGCACTGATGACGCTGGCCTATATCCAGCAGACGACCGGCCACGCTGAACTCGCGCGAGCGACGCTGCAGCGGGCTGTGCGCCTGCAGCCGTCGGACCCGCAGACGTGGCTCGCCCTCGGACGCTACGACCTCTCGAGCCATCCTCGTGAAGCGCTGCACGAGCTCCAGGCCGCGATCTATCTCAACCCCGAGTCGATCGCGCCGGAAGCGCTTGCCAAGGAAAGCCAGGCGGTTGAAATCCACAACGACTACGTCGAGGCCCTGCGCGCGTCCGAAGCGCCCGCGGCGACTAGTGGCGCGACCGGACCGCGCGCGCGAGAAGCACCCGCCGCGCTCCCGGCGCGCCGCCCGCCGGCCGCACCTTGACCTGCTGGAAGCGGAAGTCCTCGAGCAGCCGGGTGAGCGCGCGGCGGTTGTAGAAGCGCAGGTGGTCACCACGCGGATCGAAGTGGTCGGCGAACGCACGCCGAGACAGAGCCAGGTGCAGCAGCGTGAGCGGCTCGTGCGCCGGCGTACTCACGAGTAGCGTCCCTCCCGGGCGCAGCACGCGGCGGATCTCCGACAGCCATGCGGCGGTGTCGGCGACGTGCTCGATCACCTCTCCGGCCCACGCGACGTCGAAGCTCGCGTCGGCGAGCTCCCACGATCCTTCACCGTCGAGGAGGCGCAGATCGAGCTTGGGATGGCGCATCCGGGCGCGCCGCAGCGGCTCCTCGGCCACATCGATCCCCACGACCTCGGCCGCGGCACGGGCGAGCTCGGCCGTGAATCGCCCCTCAGCGCAGCCGACGTCCAACACGCGCGCTCCCTCTGAGACGTGATCGAGCAGAAAGCGCTTGCGAATCGCGAAGTCCGGCGGATCGACGCCCTCAGGCACCGCCTCCCAGAGGCCTTCGTGGTACTCGCGCGTGGGCATCCGGTCAGGCTAGCCCGACAAGGCGTCGCAGAGATCGTTGAACGCCTCGCGGCCGCAGCACGCTGCAGCGCGGCTCTCATATCTACATAACGCTCCGCCCAGGCACTATGTTGCGTGCGTGCACTTTGCGGGTGATGACGCGGAGGCGAGAATCGACCCGTGAAGGTCGCATTCGACAGCCGCCCGCTCTCGGATCCGAGCGGCGTCGGGCGCTACTCGCGCTTTCTGCTGAACGCGCTCCGCGCGACGGCCGGCGGCGGTGATGAAGTAGTCGAGACGAAACGGCCGTCCGCGATGGCGCGGGCGGTGAACGCGGACATCTTCCACTCACCGTGGATGCACGGCGCGATGCTGCATTGCCCGTGTCCGACGGTCGTTACGCTGCACGACCTCGCCGCGCTGAAGCGCCGCAGCGAGTATCTGCGCAGCGGCCTGCGCCTGCGCCTGCGCCACCTGGCTGTGCAGCGCGCAGTTAGGGTCATCGTGCCGACGGAGGCGGTCGCCGATGATGCCGTCACGCACCTGCGGCTCGAGCGCGAGCGGATCGTCGTGATCGCTGAGGCGGCGGACACGACGATGTACCCGCGAGGGCCGGAGGAGGTCGCGGCGGCACGCGCGCGCTTCGCGCTTCCCGATCACTATCTGGTGTGGGTGGGCGGGCTGCAGCATCCTGACCCCGGTAAGCATGTTGCCAAGCTCGCGGCGACGCCGCGCGAGCTCGCGCTGGTGCTCGTCGGCCCCACGCGGCCATGGGCGCATGAGCTGCCGAACGTGATCCTCACGGGCGAGGTCTGCGACGAGGACCTGGCGGCCATCTACAGCGGTGCACGCGCGCTCGTGCTCCCCTCCGAGGATGAGGGCTTCGGCCTGCCGGCTGTCGAGGCTCTGGCGTGCGGCACGCCGGTGGTCGCCTGCGAGGTCGCGGCGCTGCGCGAGGTCCTCGTGGATCGCGCGACATTCATCGCGCCTGGAGAGATCGAGGCGCTGATCCGTGCGGCCGAGACGGCTGAGCGCCCGGCGCCGCCGCCGCGCGCCTACAGCTGGGAGGACGCCGCGCGGGCCACGTGGGGCGTCTACGTAGGCGCGATGAGCTCTCCCGCGGAGCCGCGCGGCGCAGGCCGTGCCCTGCGCCGCCGCCATGCGGGAGCCGGCGGAATCGACGGGCTGAAGCCTCAGTAGGCGCCGCGGCGGAGGAGCACCGCGGGGAGCGTCTTCAGGAGGATCGTCAGGTCGAGCGCGAGCGACCAGTTCTCGAGGTAGATGAAGTCGAGGTGAACGAGGTCGTCGAAGTCCAGCTCGGAGCGGCCTGAGACCTGCCAGAGGCCGGTGATCCCGGGCAACACCAGATAGCGCTTGCGGTGCCAGTCTTCGAGCATCTCGTAGTCGCGCTCCGGAAGCGGGCGCGGGCCGACGAGCGACATCTCGCCGCGGAGCACGTTCACCAGCTGCGGCAGCTCGTCCAGCGAGAAGCGCCGCAGGAGCTGTCCGACCGGTGTCAGGCGCGGATCGTCGCGGATCTTGAAGAGCGCGCCTGAGGCCTCGTTCAGTTCTTCGAGATCCGCCTGGCGCTCCTCTGCGTCGGTGTGCATCGTGCGGAACTTCAGGCAGGGGAACGGGCGCTGGCCGATCCCGCGGCGCACCGAGCGGAAGACGATCGGCCCACGCGAGGAAACGCGTACGGCGAGCGTGATCACGAGCAGCAGCGGACTGAGGACGATCAGCAGGATCGTCGCGCCGACGATGTCGAAAGTCCGCTTGAGCGCGAAGTCGACACCCTCGAAGACCGGCGGCCCGAGCTCGAAGAGCGGCACCGACTGGCCCGGGACGAACTCGGCGCGGTGGATCAGGATCTCCATCGTCGACGGCGCAAGCCTCACGCGCACCCCGCGGCGATGACATTGGTCGACGAGCTCCACCGCGTCGTCCTGTGGGAAGTCTGGATCGGCGATGATCACCTCGTCGATGCGCGCGGAGGCGAGCACCCTCTCGAGGTCCTCGAGCCTGCCTAACGGCTGCAGCCCGTTGGCCGGCAGCGCGTTCGGCGAGAGGAACCCGACCACCTCGATCGGCGAATGGGGAGCGGCGGCAAGCGCATGGCCGACATCGGCGATGTGCTTGCCCCTCCCGACGAGCACCGCGCGCTGCTGATAGCCGGCCGCGCGCAGCACCAACCCGGTGAGATGCTCATACGCGGCGCGCAGCAGCGATACGTAGAAGATCGCGAACGCGAGCGAGCCGTAGAAGAGGTAGTAGCTCGAGAAGTGTTCACCGTTGACCACCGCGAAGAGGAGCGCGACGAACGCGACCTGGAAGAGCGATCCGACGATCCTCGAGAGCCCCGGACGGAGCGCTCGCGCGGAGTACAGCCCCGAGCGCGCGAACAGGAGTGCTGTGAGCAGATATGCAAAGGGCACGAACTGCTTGGTCCCGTGCATCGCGTTGCCGGTATCAACCGAGCCGTGCACAGCTTCCTTGAGCACGAGCGCTGTGAAGATGGCGAGCGCCACGCCCGCGAAGTCGAGCGCGAGCAGCGAGACGACCCTTGCGAAGCGACGGATGGTCGACATTCGGAGCAGAAACGACAGGGCCGGCGGACGCTTGCGCCGGATGTCGTGATCCGCCGGCGCCAGGCTGTCGAGCGGAGCGCCGGCGGTGGGTCTCGCCGCGGGAGGACTCTCCGGGAGCGGCAGCTGCGGTGAACGGGTGCGCACGCGCGGGGCCGGCGGAGTGGACGTTCCCGACCAGATTGGACCCATCTCGCTGCTCACAACACGTCAGCCTCTCACACGGAGCGGTTGGCCAGCGGGTTGGCCAGCGGGTTGGCCAGCAGGTCGACGAGCACGACGCAGCCGACGCGGGCCGTTCAGCGTGAGCCGCCGACGAGGACCTCTACGCCCGACTGCTCGATCGTCCGCTGCAACCCGTCTCGCAGCGATACCTCGGGGGACCAGCCAAGCAGCTCGCGCGCGAGCGCGATGTCGGGTCTGCGCTGCTTGGGGTCGTCCACGGGCAGCGCCTCGTAGACGATCTCCGAGGTCGAGCCCGTGAGCTCCTGGACGGTTTCGGCGAGTTCCAGGAGCGTGAACTCGTCTGGATTGCCGATGTTCACCGGGTTGTGGTAGCCGGACTCGGCGAGCGCGATGATGCCGCGGATCAGATCGCTGACGTAGCAGAACGAGCGCGTCTGGCCGCCGTCGCCGAAGACGGTGATCGGACGGTTCGCGAGCGCCTGGCGCAGGAAGGTCGGGATCGCCCGGCCGTCGTGCGGGCGCATTCTCGCGCCGAAGGTGTTGAAGATCCGAACGATCGCCGTGTCGACGCCCTGCTGGCGGTGATAGGCCATCGTCAGCGCCTCCGCATAGCGCTTCGCCTCGTCGTAGACGCCGCGCGGACCGATCGGGTTGACGTGGCCCCAGTAGCTCTCCGCCTGAGGGTGCTCGAGCGGATCCCCGTAGACCTCGCTGGTCGACGCGATCAAGAAGCGCGCGCGCTTGGCCTTGGCGAGGCCGAGCGTGTGATGCGTCCCGTACGAGCCGACCTTGAGCGTGTGCAGCGGCAGCCGCAGGTAGTCGATCGGCGAGGCCGGCGACGCGAGGTGATAGACGAAGTCGATCTGCTCGTCGACGAAATACGGCTCGATGATGTCCGCGCCGACGTGCAGGAAGCGGTCCGGATCGCGGATGTGCTCGATGTTCGCGAGCGACCCCGTCTCGAAGTTGTCGACACAGATCACGCGGTTGCCACGCGCGAGCAGCTCGTCGCAGAGATGCGATCCTAGGAAGCCGGCGCCGCCGGTTACCAAGCAGGTGGCCATGGCCGGGAAGCTTAATGGTTCCCAGGACTATCCTTCTCAGCGTGGCCGCCACCGAGGAACACCTGACCGTCGCGCCGATCGTCGGGCCGGACGATCCGCGCCGGTTCACCGACTCGGGCATCGAGATCTCGGAGCTCTACACCGAGGCCGATCTCCCTGAGAGCCTCGACCTTGGCGAGCCCGGCGAGTTCCCGTACACGCGCGGCGTGCATCGCGAGATGTACCGCAAGCAGATGTGGACGATGCGCCAGTACGCGGGCTATGCCTCCGCCAAGGAGTCGAACACGCGCTACCGCTATCTGCTCTCGAAGGGCTCGACCGGGCTCTCGATGGCCTTCGACCTGCCAACGCAGTTGGGACTGGATTCCGACAACCCTCGCTGCCTCGGCGAGGTGGGGCGCACGGGCGTGGCGATCGACACGATCGACGACATGCGCACGGCGTTCGACGGCATCCCCCTCGACCAGGTGTCAACGTCGATGACGATCAACGCGCCGGCTGCGTGCCTGCTGCTGCTGTACGAGCTCGTCGGCGAGGAGCAGGGTGTGCCGAGCGAGAAGCTTCGCGGCACAACTCAGAACGATGTGCTCAAGGAGTACATCGCGCGCGGAAACTACATCTATCCGCCGCCGCCGACCATGCGCCTGACGACCGACCTCTTCGAGTACTGCCATGCGCGCATCCCGAGATGGAACACGATCTCGATCTCCGGCTACCACTTCCGCGAGAAGGGCTGCTCGGCTGTGCAGGAGGTCGCGTTCACGCTCTCGTCCGGGATCGCCTACGTGCAGGCGGCAATCGACAAGGGGCTCGGCGTCAACGACTTCGCTCCGCGCCTCGCGTTCTTCTTCAACTGTCACAACAACGTCTTCCAGGAGGTGGCCAAGTTCCGCGCGGCCAGGCGCATGTGGGCGCACATCATGCGCGAGCGCTTCGGCGCGAGCAACCCGAAGGCGACGATGCTGCGCTTCCACACCCAGACCGGCGGCGTGACGCTCACCGCTCAGCAGCCGGAGAACAACATCGTGCGCGTTGCCCTGCAGGGCTTTGCCGCCGTCTGCGGCGGCACTCAGTCGCTGCACACCAATGGCTTCGACGAGGCACTCGCGCTGCCAACCGAGCGCGCAGCGAAGATCGCCCTGCGCACGCAGCAGATCCTCGCCCACGAGTCGGGCGCCGCCGACACGGTCGACCCGTTCGCCGGTTCATACTTCGTCGAGGCGCTGACGGACGAGATCGAAGCGCGTGCGAATGAGCTGATCGAGAAGGTCGACGCGCTTGGCGGATCGGTAAACGCGATCGAGTTCATCACCGGCGAGATCGACGAGTCCGCGTGGGGCTATCAGGAGCGTTACCGCATCGGGCAGGACATCGTCGTCGGCGTCAACGCCTACCGCGAGGACGACATCGAGGTGCCGGACCTGCTGCGCGTCGACCCCGAGTCCGAGCGCGAGCAGTTGGAGCGCCTGAGAGAGTTCAAGGCCAATCGCGAGCAAGCGCTGGTGGGAAGGCGTCTAGAGGAGCTGCGCGAGGTCGCCCGCGGCAGCGAGAACCTCCTGCCCGCGATCCGCCAGGCGCTGAAGGACCGGTGCTCGATCGGCGAGGTCTGCGGCGCGATGCAGGACGTCTTCGGCTCGTACGCGCCGAGGTTCTGAGCCAGCTGCGGGGGCGCGGCGGCCGCGTTGCGGCTGAGGCTGCGAACAGCTGGCAGCCGTGTTCCCCCTATAAAGTGAGTATGACCATGGTTATACGTATGGTTGGCGGGGCAGTAGTTCTGCGACATTCGCCAATACTATGGTTATACAAAGTTTTTAAAGGAGAACCTCTCCCCCGCGACGTCGTGATCGCGCACACTGCTGCGAGACAACGACAGCGCGCGCGTTGCAAGCGCACGCGTTGCAGCGGCCGCGTTGCAGCGGCTAGGGTGCGTCCGTGATCGCGACGCCTGCCGCCTCCCTGTACGAATTCGTCCTCGCGATCCACATCATGGCGGTGGTCGTGGCCTTCGGCGTCACGTTCGCCTACCCGATCATGTTCGCGGTGGCGGCTCGCCGCGATCCGCGCAGCCTGCCGATCATGCACCGCATCGAGTACACGATCGAGCGCTTTCTCATCAACCCGGGACTGCTCGTGGTGGTGCTCGCGGGGATCTACCTCGCGAGCAAGGGCCACCATTGGAGCCAGTTCTTCGTCCAGTGGGGCCTTGGGGCTGCGATCGTGATCGGGGCGCTGGTCGGAGGCGCGATGATCCCGACGGCCAAACGCGCCGAGCAGATCGCCGAACGCGACCTCGCTGCTACAGCTGACGGAGAGATCGAGCTGAGCCAGGAGTACCGCGGACTCGTGCGCCGCCTGTCGGCCGTTGGCACGCTGCTCAGCCTGCTCGTGCTGATCACGATCCTGTTCATGGCCCTACAGACCGGCGCGTGAGCTCAGGCACAGACGACGGCCGCGCGTCGTGCGCCGTTCAATGCTGAGCACCGGGCGACCTTCATGCTGACCACCCAAAGCCTCTTTGCGCCAGGGCTTCGACGGCGGGATCGGCGCGTTCTCGCCGGTGCTCGAGGAAGCGCCGGGCGAGGCCTGGAGACAGCACCGCAACGCTCGCCTTGGCCCTCGTGGCTCGGCCGAAACCCTTCCCGGTCACGAGCCGGAGCGATAGCCGACGCGCGTCGCGCGCGCGCGTCTCGACGGCGCGGCGCGCCTGTTCGCGGGCGAGCCAAAGCCGGCGACCGGTCAGCAGCGACTCGGCGGCGTCGCGCTCGGCGGCGTCGAGATCGAACTCTGAGAGCGCCTTCTCCGTCAGGTCGACCTGATCCTGGAGATGCAGCACGCGGTCGCGCGCGGAGCGACTTCCTGGGGTGAGACGCCAGCGGTAGAGCGGCTCGTGGATGAATGCGATGACGGCGCCGCTCAGTGTCAGCCGAACGAAGCAGTCCCAGTCCTCGACGACTTTGAAGTTCTCGTCGTAGCCGCCGACGGCAAGCAGGAGAGAACGGCGAACGGCCGGCCAGAGGAACGTGCACGTTCGCAAGATCGCCCTGCGCTGATCGGCCTCGGGGTACGGGCTGATCGCCTCGAGGGTGGTGATCGGCGTGCCGCTCATCTCGACGACGGCGTCTGTCGCGACGATGTCGACGTCGGGGCGGGCGGCGAGAGTGGCCGTGATCGCCTCGAGCCGCCGAGGGAGAAAGGCGTCGTCCTGGTCCAGTTGCACGACATACTCGCTGCTGGCCGCGCGGATCGCGGCGTTCATGGCCGAGCCGGTGCCGCCATTCTCCTTGCGCACGATCTTGACCTCGCGGCGCAGCGGCCCGAGGGCAGCCTCGAGGTCATCGGGTGAGCCGTCGTCGCAGATCACGATCTCGCTCGGCTTGACGGTCTGTGCGAGCGCGGATTCGACGGCGTCGCAGATCAGTTTCTCGCCGCGGTAGTAGGTGATGAGGACGCTGAGCGTCGGGGCTTCTCGTGGCGTGACCGGTTCCGCAGGCGGGGGAACGGTGACATTCAACTCTGGGGCTTGGGGATCGGGAACCATTTCCCGCGTCTGGATCCTCTGCTGCTCGAGGTATCGACATCGGCGCGTCGAGCGACGAGCGCGCGACCTCCGGCTGGACGGGGCTCAGGTTAGCGTAAGGCCGATACCCTGAAAGCATGGACAGCGGGTATCGAGTCGCGGTCGTAGGGGCAACCGGCCAGGTGGGCACGCTGATGCTCAAGCTGCTGCGCGAGCGCAGCTTCCCGACGCGGGAGATCGTTGCCTTCGCGTCCGAGCGTTCGATCGGACGGGAGCTCGAGGGCGGGCTGGTCGTGCATGGCCTAGACGATGAGTCGATCCAGGGCTTCGACCTTGCGCTGTTCTCCGCCGGCGGCTCCACCTCGGGGGAGTGGGCGCCAAAGTTCGCGGCGGCCGGCGCGACGGTCATCGACAACTCCTCCCGCTGGCGCATGCAGGAGGACGTCCCGCTCGTCGTCAGCGAGGTCAATCCGGAGGCGCTCGACTCCCACCACGGGATCATCGCCAACCCGAACTGCTCGACCATGCAGATGGTCGTCGCGCTCAAGCCGATCTACGACGACGCTGGGATCGAACGGCTCGTGATCAGCACTTACCAGGCGGTGTCGGGGACCGGCAAGCGGGCCGTGGACGAGCTGCTCGACCAGGCTCACGCCCTTCTGCACGAGCGCGAGATCGCGCCGCCGGAGCAGTACGCGCACCAGATCGCGTTCAACGCGCTGCCCCACGCGGGCCGCTTCGCGGCCGGGGAGGATCACACCGACGAGGAGCGCAAGCTCATCAACGAGACGCGCAAGATCCTCGACGATGGCTCGATCCGGATCTCCGCCACCTGCGTACGCGTCCCGGTCGTGACGGGCCATTCCGAGGCGGTGAACGTGCAGACCCGTGATCCGCTCTCGCCGGAGCGCGCGCGCGATCTGCTGCGTCGGGCGCCGGGGGTGAGCGTCGTGGACGACCCCGACGAGGCGCTCTACCCGCTCGCGATCGACGCAGCTGGCAAGGACGAGGTGTTCGTCGGGCGCATTCGCCGCGACCCGGGCCACGAGCGCGCGCTCGACCTGTGGATCGTCGCCGACAACCTGCGCAAGGGCGCGGCCACGAACGCGGTCCAGCTGGCCGAGCTTCTGCATGCACGCGGGTTGGTGCAGGCTCAGCGGGCATCTTCGGCCGCATAGTCGCGTCGACTGAAGGAGTAGCGGGAGATCGCTCGAATGGTGGGGCGATGATCTGCTCAGAGGTGCAGCGGACCCTCGTCAAGTCACCGCCGGAGCTGTGGAGCGAGCTGAGCGACCCGGCCGCGCTCGGCCGCCTCCTTGGCGACTTCGGGGACGTACGGACAACGCGCGTCGAACCGGAAAAGGCCGTCGAGTGGGAGGCCGAGAACGCCAGCGGCACGGTGCTGATCAAGCCGTCGGGTTGGGGAACGACCGTGACGCTCAAGGTCAAGCGCGAGCTCGCCGGCGCGCAGACGCCGGGCGGCTCGGCGCCGGAGGCCGATGCCGAGAGCGCGGCTGCAGATGAGCCGTCCGCGGCTACAGCCCAGCCGTACGCGGCCCTAGCCGAGCCGTACGCGACGACGGACGACCAACGAGCCGGCGCGGAGGATTGGCAGCTCCGAGCGGCGGTCGAGCCGCCGGGCGGAGCTGAGCCTCAACCCGAGCCTGCGGCCGGGCGCGCCGAGTCCGAGTGTCAACCCGAGCCTGCGGCCGGGCGCGCCGAGTCCGAGTGGGAAGAGCGTGAGCTGGAAGAGCCTGAGTGGGAAGAGCGCGAGTTGCGAGATCCGGAGTGGGAAGAATCCGAGTCGGAAGACCCCGAGTCGTGGCAGCGGGATTGGGAATCGGAGCCTGAGCCGATACCGCGACGTAGCTTTTTCGCGCGACTGTTCACTCGACGCCGCCGCGAGGAGCGTCTACACCCCGCAGCGACCGTAGCGGCCACGAAGACTCCGCTCGAATGGACCCCAGGCGACGCCGGGTTCGACGCCGATGGCGAGTGGCCGCAGACCACAGACGCGACCGGCCCGGCCGGTGAGCCGCCGCCGGCGATCCCTGCCGCCGCGGAACCGGACGCGACGATCGCAGGCGACGAGCAGGTCGCCGACGCGCGGCAGGCCGACGCGCCGCAGGCCGACGCGCCGGTTGCCGAGCAGCGGGGCCAGGCTGCGGACCTAGCGGCGGAGCTGATGGCGGCGGAGGAAGTGGCGGCGCAGGAAGTGACGGCGGTGCTGACGGCGGTGCTGGATCGGCTGGGCGCGGCACACCACCGGCCGTTCTCGCGCGCGTAGTCAAGCCTGCTTGGGAGGCCGAAACGGCTAGTGCGACTCGAGGTCGTGATGCGCAGCGTCTCGCATCTCGTTTGGCTGGGCGAGGGCCCAGACGACCACTGGCAGGTGGGGCTCGTTGCGCAGCGTCTCCCAGGGGAGGCGCGGCACCCAGTGGTCGAAGTTGGCGGCGACGACCTTACGGTTGCCCCAGCTGCGAACCCACAGTGGATCGAGCCCTTGCGAGCGCAGCAGGACAGCCATTCCGTCGGGTGTGAAGCGCCAGTAATCGCCGGGCCAGTCGTGCAGGCGCACGAGAAATGGCGTGGATATATAGACGTATCCATCGCGCTTGCAGATCCTGCGCAGCGTGCTGAGCGCGGTGAGCGGGTCGACGACGTGCTCGATGACCTGCTCGCAGATCACGAGGTCGAAGGGCCCGGGAAGCTCTGGGGGCGGGCTGCAGAGATCGAACTCGGGAAAGTCGAGCTGCGTGCGGCTCGCCCAGGGCATCTCGGTCCAGAGCGCACCGCTTATCTCGGCGACGTGCAGCGAGGATGGCCGGAGGGATTCGAAGACACGGCGGGTGTCGGGGATCATCACAGCGCGAAGCCACTGACTCTGGGCGCTGTCGGGCGGCCCACCGATCAGACGATCGCGGATGGGCTGCGGCAGGTGCGGCGCAACGAGGGAGGGAAGCCAGATCGACGCCCGCCAGCGAATGTGCGCGCGGATTCGCCATGCGAGCGAGCGAGGCACGGGCGGTGAGAATACAGACGCGCGTGGTCGCTGGAGTAGCATTCTCTACAGACCGCGTGGTCGCTGGATTAGCATTCTCGCGCGGCGCATCGGCCTGCGGTGGACGGAAAGTCATATCTAGCGCAATGACCCTCAGTCAGGTTCGATCGCGGTGAGCAGCTCAGACGGCGAGGGACGCGCGGGCGCCAGCACGGTGATCCCTGGCGGGCTGCGCAAGGCGATGGCGCGCGTCGGAGTGCTGCGCACTATGGTCAAGTCGGAGCCTGCGCAGTATCTGGTCCGGACTGCGCGCGCTGCGAAGGCGGTGCGCGAGCCGCTCCGCTTCACGGCGTTCCAGCTCGGTCCTCAGCGTGCGGCGGGCTACCGGCTACGCGATTCGGGCTTGACGATCTTCCTTCGCCACAGGACACGCGACGTCGACATATTCAAAGAGATCTTCGGCAGGGGCTATGGCCCGAACTGCTACGAGCCGCCGGCGACAGTGGCCGCTGTGCTCGACGCGAAGGGCTCTCCGACTGTTCTCGACCTCGGCGGCAACATCGGGCTGTTCGGGATCTATGTGCTGGGCCGCTGGCCGGGTGCGACGGTCCGAAGCTTCGAGCCGGACCCGACAAACCTGCCGATCATCAACCGGGTGGTCGTCGCTAACGAGTTCGCGGGACGCTGGTCGGTTGCGGACGTCGCGGTTGCGAACCAGGCTGGCGAGCGGCCGTTCATGGCCGGTCTGTTCGCCGAGTCCTACCTGGCGGAGACGATGGACTCGGGCGCTGCGAAGGCCGGGCCGGCGCCTCCGGGCAACGGCGAGGTGGTTGCGGTCCGTACGGTCGATCTCTTCGAGCAGGATCACGATGTGGACCTGATGAAGATGGACATCGAGGGCGGGGAGTGGTCGATCCTGACCGATCCGCGGCTGAGCAGCCTGAGCGCAGATGTGATCGTGCTCGAGTGGCACGCGATCGGGTGCCCGGAGCCGGATCCGCGAGCGGCGGCTGTGCGGCTGCTGAATGCAGCCGGATACAACGAGCTGGCGGAGTTCGAGGACCTGGGCTACAGGGGCCTTCTGTGGGCCTGGCGAGGGCAGGAGCTTGCCGCGTAGGTGACGTGGCCACGGCGGGGATAACATCCCGCGCCGGATGGCAAGCAGCCCCCATGATCGACAGGCCGACGCGGCGCTCCTCGCAGCGTCGCGTAGCGGACACCGGCGTGCGCCGCGCCAGAAGGCGCCGGAGACCTACGAGGAAAAGCTCGGGCAGCTGCACGAGCTGCGCGAGGCGGCGCTGCATTCGGCGCCGGAGGCGGAGGAGAAGCAGCACGCGCGAGGCAAGTACACGGCGCGCGAGCGCGTCGAGAAGCTGCTGGATCCGGGCTCCTTCCAGGAGCTCGACACGTTCGTGCGCCACCGTACCTACGACTTCGACATGCAGAAAAACCGGCCGTGGGGCGACGCGGTGGTCACGGGCCACGGCACGATCGAAGGCCGCAGGGTGTGCGTCTTCAGCCAGGACTTCACGGTCTTCGGAGGCTCGCTCGGCGAGGTGATGGGCGAGAAGATGTGCAAGATCATGGACCTGGCGGCCAAGATCGGCTGCCCGGTGATCGGCATCAACGACTCTGGCGGCGCGCGCATCCAGGAGGGCGTCGTGTCGCTGGGCGCATATGGCGACGTGTTCGTCCGCAACGTGAACTGCTCGGGCGTGATACCGCAGATCAGCCTGGTCATGGGCCCGTGCGCGGGCGGCGCGGTCTACTCGCCGGCGATCACGGACTTCATCTTCATGGTCAAGGAGACGTCGCACATGTTCATCACGGGCCCAGACGTGATCAAGACGGTCACCGGCGAGGAGGTCGGCTTCGAGGAGCTCGGCGGGGCGATGTCGCACAACACGAAGTCCGGCGTCGCTCAGTTCGCATCGGAGGACGAGGATGCGTGCCTCGAGGACTGCCGCTACCTGATCAGCTTCCTGCCGCAGAACAACCTGCAGACCACGCCGCGGGTGCAGCCGTCAGACGATCCGCAGCGGATGGACCTCGAGCTGGACCGCGTCGTGCCGGACAACCCGAACAAGCCGTATGACATGCGCGACGTGGTGCGGTTGATCGTCGACGAGGGAGAGTTCTTCGAGGTGCATGAGCACTACGCGAAGAACATCATCTGCGGCTTCTCGCGGCTCGACGGGTACGCGATCGGGGTGGTGGGCAACCAGCCGAGCCAGCTCGCGGGCGTGCTCGACATCGACGCCTCGGCCAAGGCGGCGCGGTTCGTGCGCACGTGCGACGCGTTCAACGTCCCGCTGCTGACGTTCGTCGACGTCCCGGGTTTTCTGCCGGGGACGAGCCAGGAGTGGGGCGGCATTATCCGTCATGGCGCGAAGCTGCTGTATGCGTTCACGGAGGCGACGGTGCCGAAGCTGACGGTGATCACGCGCAAGGCCTACGGCGGTGCGTATGACGTCATGGCCTCGAAGCACATGCTCGCGGACTTCAACTTCGCCTGGCCGACGGCGGAGGTGGCGGTGATGGGCCCGGAGGGCGCGGTGAACATCATCTACCGGCGCGACATCGCCGGCAGCCCGACGCCGGATGAGCGGCGCAGGAAGCTGATGGAGGACTACAAGGCGCGGTTCGCCAACCCCTACACGGCGGCCGAGCGCGGCTACATCGACGACGTGATCGTGCCGCATGAGACGCGCCCGAAGCTGATCGTCGCGCTGCAGACGCTGCAGAGCAAGCGCGAGCCTGGCCCGAAGCGCAAGCACGGCAACATCCCGCTCTGATGGCCGGCGGAGAGCACGACGCGGCGATCTCGCCGCGGCCGTCGGCGGAGGAGGCGGCGGCGATAGTCGCGGCGATCGAGCGCTTCATGCGGTCTACGGCGCGGCCTGCGCCGGCGGATGCAGCCGCGCCGGACCGCTGGCTGCGCGCGGCTATTCTCGAAGGGGTCGCGAGGGAGCGCGAGGACGATGCGCGGGACCCCTGGATAAATACCTGAAAGCCGCTAGGCTTTAGCGAAATATCTCTCCGCAGCAGCGCAAGGCAGCGCGCGACCGTCGAAACCAGCCGGGCTGAGCGCCCGGATCAGGAGGTTTTCGCAACATGGAGCCAGTTTCCATACCCGCCCAGCGCGGCACGCTCGAGGATCCGGAGGTCCTGCGGAACGTGCCGGGGCATGTGATCCCGATCCTGCAGCGGGAGTACGACGACTTCAAGACCGAAGCGACGAAGTTCCTCGCGGGCGAGACACCGGAGGACGAGTTCATCAAGTTCCGGCTGAAGCAGGGCGTCTACGGCCAGCGCCAGCCGGATGTGCAGATGATCCGCGTGAAGCTCCCGTTCGGGGGGATCACGCCGGAGCAGATGGAGAAGTTCGCGGATGTGATCGAAAAGTACGTGCCGCTGAACAAGGGGCACATCACGACGCGCCAGAACATCCAGATGCACCACGTGCCGCTGCCGGACGCCGAGAGGGCGATCCGCGAGCTCGGCGAGGCGGGGCTCTCGAGCCGCGAGGGCTGCGGCAACACGATCCGCAACGTCACCGGCGACCCGTGGGCGGGGGTCGCGAAGGACGAGCTGTTCGACCTGACCCCCTATGTGGGCGCGTACGTGCGCTACTTCGTGCGCCATCAGACCACGCAGGCGATGCCGCGCAAGGTCAAGACGGCGTTCGACGCGAGCGCCGAAGGTCGCGCGATCAGCGAAATCCACGACATCGCCTTCCGAGCGAGGATCCGCGAGATCGAGGGCCGCGGCGAGGTTCGCGGCGCAGAGCTCCTGGTCGGCGGCGGCACGTCGATCATGCCTCGCACGGCGCAGGTGCTCTACGACTTCGTGGAGCTCGACAGCGGCGAATACCTGAAGATCGCGGAGGCGGTCTTCAGGATCTTCGACCGCCAGGAGTGGCTGCGCGTCAACCGTGCGCGCGCGCGAATCAAGGTGTTCGTGGACAAGTACGGCATCGACGAGCTGCGCAACCAGGTCGAGGAGGAGCTGAACGGCGATTGGGTGAGCGAACGCGACTTCTCGGTGCAGCAGCGGCTGTTCCTCGACGACGAGCGCGAGTCGGCGCCGGCGCCGCCGCAGTCCTACGGGACGCCGAACGGAGACAGCTCGGAGTTCGAGCGCTTCCGCGCGGCGAACGTGGCCGAGCAGAAGCAGGACGGCTTTGTGACGGTCGAGGTCAAGGTGACGCGCGGGGATCTGACGCCGGAGCAGCTGAGGGGGCTCGCCGAGATCATGCGCAGCTACTCGGGCGGATACGCACGCACGAGCGTGCAGCAGAACCTCGTGCTGCGCTGGGTGCGCCATGAGAGCGTCTACGACCTGTGGCGCGCGCTGTCGGAGCTGGGGCTGGGCGATGCGGGCTCGCGGGAAATCAACGACGTCGTCTCGTGCCCGGGCACGGACTCGTGCAAGCTCGGGATCACGAGCTCGATGGGCCTCAACGAGGCGGTGCAGGAGCGCATCGAAGAGATGCAGATCAGCGACGAGCTGACACGCGAGATCCACATCAAGATGAGCGGCTGCCCGAATGGCTGCGCGCAGCACCACGTCGCCGACATCGGCTTCTACGGCGCGTCGATCAAAGTGGGCGAGCATCAGATCCCGGCCTACATCCCGCACGTCGGCGGCGTGTATGAAGGCGCAGGTGTGCAGTTCGGCCGGCGGCTGAAACTTCGCCTTCCGGCGAAGCGAGTGCCGGAGGCGATCGACCGCTGGCTGCGCCACTACGAACGCAGCCGCGGCGAGGACGAGGACTGGCGGACGTTCGTCGAGCGCGTCGGGACGGGCGAGCTCGAGGGCCTGGTCAAGGATCTCTCGATGCCTGTCGATTTCGGTCTGGAGACGATGAATGAGTTCATCGACTGGAACCGAAACGTACCGTTCGAGGTCATTCGCGGCGAGGGCGAGTGCGCGGTCTAGACAGGCGCGCGAGGACTGACGGGGAAACGAGATCGAGATGACCACAACGAACGGCGAGATAGCGGCGGCGAGCCTGACGCTCGACCCGGCGATCGGCCTCAGCGAGACGATCGGCGCGGCCATCGAACGCCATGGCGAGCGCGCGGTGCTGCTGTGTTCCTTCCAGAAGGAGGAGTCGGTGCTGCTCGACGAGCTGCTGCGGATCAGCGGCCGACCGGACTCGGTGCGGATCGTGACGATCGACACGGGCGTGCTGTTCGAGGAGACGCTGCAGACTTGGCGCGCGTTCGAGGCGCGGTTCGGCGTCAGGATCGAGGTCGAGGACGCGAGCAGTCCGGAGGAGCCGTGGAGCGGAGCGGAGCACTGCTGCTCGGTTGCGAAGGTGGACGCGCTTGCGCGCGCGCTGAGCGGTGCGGAGGGCTGGATCACCGGCTTGCGCCGTGAGCAGGGACCGACGAGAGCGACGACTGAGCTGATCGAACGCGATGAGCAGCGCGAGCTGTGGAAGTACAACCCGCTGGCGCACTGGACCGACAAGGACCTGTGGCGGCGCATCTACGAGCACGATCTCCCCTACCACCCGCTGCACGACCAGGGCTACGAGTCGATCGGCTGCGCGCCGTGCACGCAGCCGGGAAGCGGTCGCGAAGGCCGCTGGGCCGGCACGGACAAGACGGAGTGCGGCCTGCATGTCGCACAGGCGGTCCTGTGAGCGTCGCGGCCCGCCCGCAGCTCAGCCACCTCCGCGCGCTGGAGTCGGAGGCGATCCACGTGATGCGCGAGGTCGCCGCCGAATTCGAGCGTCCTGTGCTGCTGTTCAGCGGCGGCAAGGACTCGATCGTGCTGCTGAGGCTCGCCGAGAAGGCGTTCCGCCCGGCGCCGTTCCCGTTCCCGCTGATGCACGTCGACACCGGGCACAACTTCCCGGAGGTGATCGAGTTCCGTGACCGGCTCGTGGCGGAGCTCGGCGAGCGCCTCGTGATCGCGAGCGTGCAGGATTCGATCGACAGCGGCAGGGTGGTCGAGGAGACGGGGCCGCGGGCGTCGCGCAACCGGCTGCAGACGGTGACGCTGCTGGACGCGATCGCAGAGCACGGCTTCGACGCGGCGTTCGGCGGGGCGCGCCGCGACGAGGAGCGCGCGCGGGCGAAGGAGCGCGTGTTCTCTTTCCGCGACGAGTTCGGTCAGTGGGATCCGAAGAACCAGCGGCCGGAGCTGTGGAATCTCTACAACGGGCGCATCAAGAAGGGCGAGCACGTGAGGGTGTTCCCGCTGTCGAACTGGACCGAGCTCGACGTGTGGGAGTACATCGATCAGGAGCAGCTCGAGGTCCCGTCGATCTACTTCGCGCACGAGCGCAACGTGTTCAGCCGCGACGACATGCTCTACGCGTGGCGCGAGGGCACCGAGCTGATCGACGGCGAGAAGGTGTTCGCCGAGACGGTGCGCTACCGGACCGTCGGCGACATGAGCTGCACGGGCGGCGTGCGCTCGCAGGCACGGACCCTCGAGGAGGTGGTCGTCGAGATCGCGGCGACGAGGATCACTGAGCGCGGCGAGACGAGGGCTGACGACCGCGTGTCGGAGGCGGCGATGGAGGATCGCAAGAAGGCCGGGTACTTCTAGTGCAGGTCGGGACTTTGATGAGGCGCGCGCTCCGCGCGCGCGGGTGCGTGCGCGGTGGCTGGCAGGCTGCGAGGTGACGCTCGACCTGTTGCGCTTCACGACGGCGGGCTCGGTCGATGACGGCAAGAGCACGCTGATCGGCAGGCTGCTGTATGACAGCAAGCAGGTCTTCGAGGACCAGCTCGAACACGTGGCGCTCGCGAGCGAGCGGCGCGGCGGCGCGGGGACGCTGGATCTCGCGCTGCTCACCGACGGGCTGCGGGCCGAGCGCGAGCAGGGAATCACGATCGACGTCGCCTACCGCTATTTCGCGACGGCGCGGCGGCGGTTCATCATCGCGGACTGTCCGGGCCATCGCCAGTACACGCGCAACATGGTCACGGGCGCCTCGACGGCGGACGTGTCGGTGGTGTTGATCGACGCGCGCAGGGGCGTGCTCGAGCAATCGAAGCGCCATGCGTTCATCAGCGCGCTGCTGCGCATCCCGCAGATGGTCGTTGCGATCAACAAGATGGACCTCGTCGCCTACTCGCAGGCACGCTTCGAGGAGCTGGTCGACGAGTTCGACGGCTTCGCGCAGAAGCTGAGCGGCGTCAGCGAAGTCACCTACATTCCGATGTCGGCGCTGAACGGCGACAACGTCGTCGAGCGCTCGGAGCTGATGCCGTGGTATGACGGCCCGGTCCTGCTGGATCTGCTCGAGCAGGTGGAGGTCGCCTACGACCACCCCGACGAGCGGCCGGCGCGCTTTCCGGTGCAATGGGTGGTCCGCCCGTCGGGCGCTGCGGCGGCGAACGGAGCCGGCGACTACCGCGGCTACTCGGGCCAGCTCGCGAGCGGTGCGCTGCGGCGTGGCGAGGAGGTCGCGGTGCTGCCGGCAGGGGGACGCACGCGGATCGCGGCGATCGACACCTACGATGGCGAGCTCGAGGAGGCGATGGCGCCGATGTCGTTGACGCTGCGCCTGGAGGACGAGCTCGACGTCTCGCGCGGCGAGCTGATCTGCCGCCCCGAGGAGGCGCCGGTGGTCGCGCGCGAGCTTCAGGCTGACGTCTGCTGGATGGCCGAGCAGCCGCTGCGCGCGGACTCGCGCTACCTGCTCAAGCACACCTCGCGCAGCGCGATGGCGATCATCGAGCAGATCGACGACGTCGTCGACGTGCACACCCTCGAGCGGGCGGCGCCGCCGGAGCAGCTCGAGCTCAACGACATCGGCCGCGTGCGCCTGCGCGTGAGCGCGCCGCTGGTGTTCGACCCCTACACGAGCAACCGGCGCACCGGAAGCTTCATCCTGATCGACGAGGCGAGCAACCGGACGGCCGGCGCGGGGATGATTAACAACTAAGCTCCCGGCCGATGTTCGAGAAGGTACTGGTCGCCAACCGCGGCGAGATCGCGGTCCGGATCGTGCGGGCGCTCGATGAGCTCGGCGTCGCGAGCGTCGCCGTCTACTCGGAGCTCGACCGCGACGCTCCGCACGTCGCGCGTGCCGGCGAGGCCTACAACCTCGGCGATGGCCCTGCGGCGGAGAACTACCTGAACGTCGAGAAGATCCTCGACGTCGCACGCCGCTCGGATGCGGAGGCGATTCATCCGGGTTACGGGTTCCTCGCGGAGAACGCGCCGTTCGCGAAGGCGTGCGAGCAGGCGGGCATCGTCTTCATCGGGCCTCCGGCGAGCGCGATCGAGGCGATGGGCTCGAAGACGCGTGCCCGCGAGCTGATGCAGGCGGCCGGGGTGCCGATCGTGCCGGGCACGACCGAGCCGGTCGCGAGCGTGGCGGACGCGCTGCGGATCGCCCGCGATGAGATCGGCTTCCCGGTGGCGGTCAAGGCCGCCGGCGGAGGCGGCGGCAAGGGCTTCCGCGTCGCGCTGGGCGAGGATGAGATGGAGGCGGCCTTCGAGGGCGCGAGCCGCGAGGGCGAGAAGTTCTTCTCGGACGCGACCGTCTACCTCGAGCGCTACCTGCACGATCCGCGGCACGTCGAGGTGCAGGTCCTGGCCGACCGCCACGGCCACGTGATCCACCTCGGCGAGCGCGACTGCTCGATCCAGCGGCGCCATCAGAAGGTGATCGAGGAGTCGCCGGCTCCGGAGTGGATCATCGACGAGGCGACGCGCGAGCGCATCGGGCGGATCGGCGTCGAGGCGGCGAAGGCCGTCGACTACGTCGGTGCGGGCACGATCGAGGGCCTGTTCGCGGCCCGCGAGGGCGCTGAGCAGCCTGATTACTTCTTCCTCGAGATGAACACGCGCGTGCAGGTCGAGCACTGCGTGACGGAGATGACCACGGGGATCGACATCGTCAAGGAGGGGATCCGCGCGGCGGCGGGCGAGGAGCTCGCGTACGCGCAGGAGGACGTCGTGCTGCGCGGGCACGCGATCGAGTGCAGAATCAACGCGGAGGACGCCTCGAAGAACTTCGCTCCTGCGCCGGGCAGGATCGGCGCATACCGCGAGCCAAGCGGCCCGGGCGTGCGCGTCGACTCGGGCGTTCGAGAGGGCAGCGAGGTATCGCCGATGTACGACCCGATGGTCGCCAAGCTGATCGTCTGGGACGCCGACCGCGCGCAGGCCACGAGGCGGATGCTGCGCGCGCTTGGCGAATTCGAGATCGAGGGGCTGAAGACGCTGATCCCGTTCCACGAGGCGCTGCTCGCGAGCGCGCAGTGGGCGCGCGGTGAGACCTGCAGGGATCTGCTCGAGGACAAGAAGTGGCTGAAGAACCTCGCGTTTGCGGCGACGGGCGCCTCCGACGCGCCGGCCGGGGAGGACGAGCAGAAGTTCGAGCAGACCTACTCGGTCGAGGTCTCGGGCAAGCGCTTCGACGTGCGCGTCCTCGGCCCTGCGCTCGCCGCGGGCGGCGCGGGGGTCAACGGGGCGGCGCCGGGCGCGGCCGCGAAGCCGAAGCGCGGTCGCGATCGCAGATCGGGGGGCGGCTCGACGAGCGCGGGCGGTCCGGACACGCTGTCCTCGCCGCTTCAGGGAAACATGTGGAAGGTGCTCGTCAAGCAGGGCGAGACGGTCGAGGAGGGGCAGCTGCTGTGCATCATCGAGGCGATGAAGATGGAGAACGAGATCACGGCCCACAAGGCCGGCACGATCGTCGAGCTGCCGATCGTCGAGGGCGCGGCGATCCAGGCGGGAGCGCCGATAGCGACGATCAGGAGCGAGACGAGCTGACGTTCGCAGCGTGCAGCTTGCGCTGCTCGCGCGAGCGGCGCCCGGCAGGCAGCGCGGCGTCGGCGCCGCGTTCGCGCAGCGCCTGCAGGTAGGTGGCGTCCTCGTCGAGCACGCTGAGCGCGCGCGCGGCGCCGATGACCGGCCCGTGGCCGGGCACGACGCGCTCGGCCGCCGCGACTAGCGGGCGCAGGCGCTCGAGCGTCGCAAGGTAGGCGTCGATCGTGTCGCCTTCGTTGAGCAGCGGGATCTCGACGGCGGAGAGGTAGTCGCCGGCCACCAGCACGCGCGCCCAGGGGATCCAGATGGCCATGCCGTCGACGGTGTGGCCGTCGGCGCGCTGAAGCTCGAGCTCCGCGTCGCCGATCGCGCAGCGACCTGGCACGGGCAGGGCCTGGATCGAGCCGAGCGCGAGTGGACGGCTGCGCACGAGGTAGAGCTCTTCGTCGAAGCTCCTCAGCTCGCGCTGAGCGGCACCGGGCTCGGCGGCGAGCCGCTCCGCGCTGCTCTTTGCGCAGCCGAGCGGCACGTCGGGGAAGGCGAGGCGCCCGAGAAGGTGGTCCCAGTCGGCGTGGGTCGCGAGCAGCCCGCTCGGCCGGGGGAACCCGGACTGCGCGACGAGCGAGGGCAGCAGCTCGAGCTCGTCGGGCAGCACGGGCGAGTCGACGAGGAATACCTCAGCCGCCGTCTGCGCGCGGGGGTCGTGCTCTCCCCCGCCCGAGGGCTCGGCGGCCTGCCGGCGCACGATCGTGCAGTTCAGCGCGAGCAGCGCGCTGGTGACGACGATCACGTCGCGATGCAGCGAGACGGCCCGCATGCGCGACGGTCTCTCAGACGCCGAGGAGCTTGGCCGCCTCGCGCAGGTTGCTCACCTCGGCGGTCGGTTTTTTCTGCGAGGAGTCGAGGGTCTCCTTGTTGCGATTGACCCAGATGACGGGCACGCGCAGTTTGACGCAGGGCACGACGTCGTGGTAGTGGCTCGCGGCCACGTGCACCCAGCCGCGCTTGCCACCCATGCGCCTGGCGCACTCGGTGAAGTGTGCGAGTTCGGGCTTGTAGGAGCGCACCTGCTGGGCGGTGACGACGAGGTCGAAGTCGATCGGGATGTGGCGGCGCGTCTGGCCGAGGAGCTTGTCGTCGATGTTCGAGAGCAGGCCGAGCTTGTATTTCTTGGCGAGCTTCTGCAGCTGGGGATTGGTCTCCCTGAACGGCTGCCAGCGCTGCACGGAGTCGGGCAGGAAGCCGGAGCGCGACGGCTCGAGCGCCCAGCCGATGCGTTTGGCGATCTCGATGGCAGTGCGCCGGAGCACCTCCGCATAGAGCTCGTAGGAGCCGCCCTCGATCTCGCGGGAGATTTCGTGGAAGAGCGGTATCAGCACGCTGCGGTCGATCTCGACGCCGTCGCGCGCGGCCTCTTTGGCGAAGGCCTCGTAGATCCCGGTCTCCCAGTCGATCAGCGTGCCGTAGACGTCAAAGGTCACGAAGGTGATGTTTTTGGGTATGGGCATCGCGCGGGCATTATTACGTGGCGCGCCCGCCGTGCGCGCTCAGCCGGGGCCTGCGAGGCGCCTGCGCGATCGGCCGTCTTCCGTTAGAGTCCCGCGCCGCAAATGGACCTGCTGGAGTATCAAGGCAAGCAGTTGTTCGCGCGTCACGGACTGCGGGTGTCCTCAGGTAGGGCGGTCACGAGCGTCGAGGACGCGCTGAAGGCAGCGGAGGAAGTCGGCTATCCGGTCGTGATGAAGGCCCAGGTTCTGATCGGCGGTCGCGGCAAGGCGGGCGGGGTCAAGCTGGCAGCAGACGAGAGCGAGGCGCGCACGCATGCGAGCAACATCCTGGGCATGGACATCAACGGCCACACGGTGCGCACGCTGTGGATCGAGCATGCGTCGGACATCGCGAGCGAGTACTACGCCTCGGTGCTGCTCGACCGCTCGGCGAAGAAGCCGCTGGTGATGTTCAGCGTGGAGGGCGGCGTGGACATCGAACAGGTCGCGGAGGAGTCGCCTGAGAAGCTGATCCGCCACCACGTCGACCCGCTCGAGGGCCTCTCGCGCGAGGAGGCGCGGGAGATCGCGAGCGAGGGCAAGGCCGACGCGGACGTTGTCGACGGCGTCGCCGACTCGCTCGTCGCGCTCTATCGGGTCTGGCTCGAGGAGGACGCGACGCTCGCTGAGATCAACCCGCTGATCGTCACGCCTGAGAGGGAGGTCAAGGCGCTCGACGCGAAGGTCTCGCTCGACGGCAACGCGCTCTACCGCCACCCGGAGAACCAGTCGCTGGCGGACAGCGAGAACGAAGACCCGATCGAGCGTAGGGCCAAGGAGGAGGGCGTCCAATACGTCAAGCTCGACGGCGACATCGGGATCCTCGGCAACGGCGCGGGCCTCGTCATGTCGACGCTCGACGTCGTCGCGCAGGCGGGAGGCTCGCCCGCGAACTTCCTCGACGCCGGCGGAGGCTCGGACGCGGAGAAGATCAAGCAGGCGGTCGAGCTGATCCTCGCCAACGACGCCGTCAAGGCCGTGCTTTTCAACATCTTCGGAGGGATAACGCGCGGCGATGAGGTCGCAAGGGGGCTGATCGCGGCGTTCGAGGAGATCGGGGTGGGCGGGAAATCGATCCCGTTCGTCGTGCGCCTGGACGGGACGAACGACGTCGAGGGACGCAGGCTGCTGCAGGAGGCCGACCTGCCGGACGTGCACGCGGCGCAGACGATGAACGAGGCCGCCGAGATGGTCGTCGCGCTGGCGGCCGGGCAGAGCGTGGGAGCGCGGGCCTGATGGCGATCCTCGTCGACGAGCGCACGCGGCTGGCGGTCGCCGGCATCACCGGCCGCGAGGGCTCGTTCCATACGCTCAACAACCGCAAGTACGGCACGAATGTCGTCGGCGGCGTGACGCCGGGCAAGGGCGGACAGGACGTCGAGGGCATCCCGGTGTTCAACAGCTGGGCCGAGGCGATGGCGGAGGTGCAGCCGAACACGGCGATGATCTTCGTGCCGCCGCGTTTTGCGGCCGATTCGATCCTCGAGGCAGCGGCCGCGGGCGTCGAGCTGGTGATCGCGATCACCGAGGGGATCCCCGCGCATGACGAGCTGCGCGTCTACAACACGCTGAAGCGCGACCACACGGGCACGCGCCTGATCGGCCCCAACTGCCCGGGCATCCTCTCGCCGGGCAAGGCCAACGTCGGGATCATCCCGGCGGCGTTCTTCGAGGAGGGGAACGTCGGCGTGGTATCGCGATCGGGGACGCTGACCTACCAGATCGGCAACGAGATCGCGCGGGCGGGCTTCGGCTGCAGCACGATCGTCGGGATCGGCGGCGACCCGGTGCCGGGATCGTCATTCGTCGACGTGCTCGAGCTCTTCGCAGGCGACGATCAGACGGAGCTGATCGTGCTCGCGGGCGAGATCGGCGGCTCGGCGGAGGAGGAGGCGGCCGAGTACATCGCCGGGCATGTGAGCAAGCCGGTGGTCGCGTACATTGCGGGGTTCACCGCGCCGGCGGGCAAGCAGATGGGTCACGCCGGAGCGATCGTCTCGGGGACCGCCGGGACGGCCGCAGCGAAGGCAGAGGCGCTCGAAGCACGGGGCGTGCGTGTGGGACGCTCCCCGACGGAGACGGCCGAGATCGCGGTCGACGTCCTCGGAGGCGCGTCGGTCCCCGCTTCCTGAGCAGCCGCAGAGCGGCGCTCGAGGCCGGTGGCTCGGAACATGCGCGCGTACGCGGGCGGGCGGGACGTGCCCGTGGCGGTGCCGGCCGCTACGCTAGGCCTGCGATGGACGAGGACGTCGTGCAGACGCTGGGCGAGCTGGAGCGGAAGCTCCAAGAGCTCGAGCGAGCGCTGAGCGCATTGAGCCGGGGCGACGCGTGGGGCGAGTCGGCCTCGCCGCCGAGTCACGGCGACGGGACGAGCGCGTCGGCCGCATCGTTCGCCGCCGGCGAGCAGGCTGTCGAGGGCGCATCCAAACAGGCCAGCGAGGACGCATCCGCACAGACGCCTGCGGAGCCATCGCAGACCCACGGCGCGAGCCGGATCATTGACGAGACGATCGAGTCGGCGGCGCAGGCGCAGAGCGACTACGTGAGCTCGCGCGCGCCGGCGGCGCTGGAGCTGCCGCAGCAGCGGGACGCCGCCGGCGCGCCGCGCGCGGTGCCGCAGGGCGGTGCGAGCGCGCCGCGCGCGGTGCCGCAGGGCGGTGCGAGCGCGCCGCGCGCGGTGCCGCAGGGCGGTGCGAGCGCGCCGCGCGTGCCGCAGCAGGACGCCGCGACGATCTCGAGCGCCGGGCACGGGCGGCCGCCTGCGAGCCCTCCGGCCCCGGCGAATCCAGCCGCGGCGGATCGGGCGGTCTCGAGCGGACCACCGAGCTCCGCCGCGCTGCTGCATTTCCGCGAGCGGCTCGAGCAGGCGGCGCGGGAGCTGACCGAGGAGTACGACGAACTGCTCGGCCGCCTAAGCTACTCCGCTGTGCCAGTAGCCACCGGACCGACGATCTCCTTCGCGCGCGGCGCGCCATCGCTCGACATCGTGGATATTGAGGGCCTGAGCAGCGCGGCGGTGCGGGCCTTCGAGAGCGATCCGGCGGGCACGACCGCATACGGGACGTCCGTCGGCTATCCGCGCCTGCGCAGCTGGATTGCCGATCAGCACCAGGTCGAGCCCGAGCGCGTCCTCGTGACTAACGGCTCGATGCAGGCGGACGCGTTTCTGTTCAAGCATCTCGTGCGGCCCGGCGACGAGGTCGTCGTCGAGCGCCCGACCTACGACCGCACGCTGCTTTCGCTCCGCGAGTGCGGGGCGCGACTGCATCAGGTCGAGCTGGAACCGGACGGGATCGACACGGACGCGCTCGCCCGCCTGCTCGGCGGGGGACCGGGCGCACGGCCGAAGCTCGCGCACATCATCCCGAACTTCCAGAACCCGGCCGGGTACACGCTGTCGCTCGAGAAGCGCCGCCGGCTGCTCGAGCTCGCGGCGCAACACGAGTTCACCGTGTTCGAGGACGACCCGTACGTGGAGCTGCGGTTCAGCGGCGAGCCGCTGCCGACGATGGTCTCGATGGACCCCGAGCGCGTGGTCTACGCGTCGTCGTTCTCAAAGACGGTCTGCCCGGGGGTCCGCGTCGGCTACCTGGTGGGGCCGCCTGAGCTGATCGGCGCGGTGGCGAAGCTCGCGACGAACACGTACATATCTCCGAACATGCTCGCGCAGTCGATCGTCTACGAGTTCTGTGTCTCGGGCGCGCTCGAGCGCTCGATCGAGACGGTCAGGGCGGCGCTCGCCGAGCGCGCGGAGACGCTTGCGGACGCGCTGCGCCGCGAACTACCGGAGGCGCAGTTCGTGCCGCCGCAGGGCGGCTACTTCATGTGGGTGACGCTTCCGCCGGGCGCTGACGTCGCGGCCCTTTACCACGCCGCGGCCGAGCGCGGCGTCTCGTTCGTCAAGGGCACCGACTTCCTGCTGGCGGGTGGCGAGAACACGCTGCGCCTCGCCTACTCGGGCGTCACGCCTGAGCAGATCGAGGCCGGCGTCACCCGCCTCGCCGAGGCATATCGCTCGCTCTAGCAGCGCTCGTCGCCTCAGAGGCCGAACGCTGGCACGGCGGTCTTGGCGAGCTTGTCGAGCTGCCCGACGGCTGGCTTTTTCTTCGTCTCGATCACGGACAGCGAGACGATGTCGAACAGGCTCGGGCTCCACCAGAATGCCTCGACCTCGCGTGTGCGCCCCTTGATGCCGGTATAACCCGCCGTGTCTGCGCCCAGAGCTGGCGGAGCGAAGGCCCTGCCGTGCAGGGCGCTGACAAGCGTTGCCTCGCCTTCGGAGGAAAGCGCGCTCAGCGCGCTGGCAAAGCCGTGGCTCTCCCATCCAGCGATCAACAGGCCCGGCATCGGGGCCCACGTCGTGATCCTCAGATCGGCAGCGGTACCGTTCGCAAGCTTCGCTTTGATCCGTTTGGGACTCGTCGGCTTTGCCCCACGCCACGCGATGAACTCACAAGCGGACACCATGCTTCCCGTTTCCCCGAGTGGCACGAGCACGGCGATCGGGGAACCTTCGCCGACGTGGGGCAGCCGAAAGGCTTTCGCGATCGGCGCTGGCGAGATGAGCCCGCAGGCGCCATCGGACGCCGCAGCGGTCGAGGACATGACCGCGCCGGCGAGCGCGAGCGACAAGATGGCCGTCGCCGCCGCCGTGCGGTTCTTGAGCGAGCGCTCGTGCGTCCGCGACAAGCGTACGCCTACTGTTTGTTGGCGATCGTCATCGTGAGGCCGATGATCAGGAAGACGACGAGCACGGCGAGGACGGCGAGGAGAACGCCGCCGATGCCGTAGACGTTCGGAACGACTGCGACGAGGACGAGGACGCCGATCATGGCCGGCAGCCCGAACCACCCGGACCCCCTGCGGCTCTCCATCAGGCAAGGCTAGCGCGCAACCAGCGCGCTAGCGCTAGCGCCCATAGCGCTGCCCGAGGACGAGCTGCTCGGGGAGCGCGGTGCGCGGCGGCGGCGACGGGTCGGCAATCACCGACACGGTCTCGGCCACGCTCCTCGTCACCGCCATGCGCTGCCCGTCCGCTCTCTGCACCACGACGTGCTCGTCGTCGCTCTCTGCGAGGACGCCCTCGAGGCCGGGCTCGAGTCCTGAGACCTTCAGGTAGTGCAGGAGGTCCTCGGCCTCGTTCTCGAAGCGCAGCACGCGCACCGACGCGCCGACCTCTACGTCTGCCAGCGGCACGCCCGCCAGCCGCGCGCCGGCGACGATCGGGTGGCCGTGCGGGCATGTCTTGGCGTCGCCGATCGCGGCGAGCATGCGCGCCTCGAGCACCGGCGACATTGCATGCTCAAGACGCTCGGCCTCCTCGTGCACCTCATCCCACGGCACGCCGAGGATGTCGGTCAGGAAGCGCTCGATCAGGCGGTGGCGACGCACGATGCCCTCGGCGTGCTCGGCGCCGCTGTCGGTGAAGGCGATCGCGCGGTCACGGCCACGGGTGATGTAGCCGTCGCGCTCCAGGCGGCCGATCATCTCGTGGACGGTCGGAGCCGACAGCTGCATCGCGCGCGCGACGTTGGCGCCTGTCATCGGCAGCCCTGCCTCCTGCAACCAGAACAGGATCTGCAGGTACTCCTCCTCGGCGACGGTCGCCGTCGTAACGCTGTCGCCCTTCACTCCGATGATGCTAGTCGAGCTCAGATCGAGAGCTGCTCGTAGCTGCACTGGCGCGCGGGCTTGTCCTCGCGCCAGCGGCGAAGCTTGGCCCCGTGGCGGATGCGCCCGGCGGACACGTGGTCGAAGTCGATCTCCACGACCAGCTCGGGTCTCAGTGCGATCCACTCGAGCTCCTTGCCCGCGCTCCAGCGACTCGGGTCGGCCGAGCCGCGCTCGCCGGACTCATACTGCGCAAGGAAGCCGACGAGCCGGCGCTTCTCGGCGGCCGTGAGGCCGGAGCAGTGCCCGACGACGCGCAGCTCATCGCCGTCGTAGAGGCCGAGTATCAGCGCGCCGACGGTGTCGGGCTCCTTGCCTGGCCGCCAGCCGACGACGACCGCATCGATGGTGCGCACGCGCTTGACCTTCACCATCCCCTTGCGCTCGCCAGGCCGGTACGGCGCTGAGCGCTCCTTCGCGATCGCGCCCTCCGCGTGCGCCAGCCACGGTGCAGCGGCCTCTGGATCGGCGACCGTCTGCATCAGCTCGATGGGCGCCGCCCGGAAGCGCCCGTTGGCGAGCAGCTGCTCGAGCGCCGCGCGGCGCTCGGCGAAGGGAAGCTCGAGCAGTGCTTGGCTCTCGAGCGCGAGCAGATCGAACGCTACGTAGACAGCGGGCGTCTCGGCCGCCAGCCGCTTCACCCGCGAGGCCGCGGGATGGATGCGCTGGCCGAGCGCATCGAAGTCCTCGCGTCCATCCGCGTCGCGCACAACGATCTCGCCGTCGAGCACGTAGCTGCCTGGCGGAAGGACGAGCTCGGGGAAGTAGCGGCCGAGCGGCCTGCCGTTGCGCGACTGCAGGAAGATCTCCTCGCCGTCGACGAACGCAAGGCAGCGAAAGCCGTCGAGCTTGACCTCGTAGCTGTAGTCCGGGCCCACGGGGAGCTCCTTGCGCGAGAGCGCCAGCTGCGGCTTCACCGGCGGCGCGAGCGGGAGGCTCACGATCGCTTGCCGCCGCTCGCGCGCGCCCTGCTCGGCTGCACACGCCGAGGCTCGTTCTTCTGCTTGCGAAAGTGCGGAGGCCACGGCGCGTCGCCAAGGCCGTCGCGCTCATCGCGCGCAGCCAGCTCGAGCAGCCCGTCGAGCGAGCGCGGATCGTCGTCGATGGTTGCCGAGGGGTCTCCGCGCTCGCGCAGCCGCGCCGGCACAGTCTGCAGGCGAAGCTCAGCGGGGTCGACATCGGGAACCTCATCCCACTCGAGCGGACAGGACACGCGCGCGTCGGCCACGGCGCGGACGGAGTAGGCCGACGCGATCGTGCGATCGCGCGCGTTCTGGTTGTAGTCGATGAAGACGCCCTCGCGTTCCTCCTTCCACCAGCGGCTGGTCGCGCGGCCGGGCATCCGCCGCTCGACCTCGCGCGCCAGCGCAAGCGCCGCGCGACGCACTTCTTCGAAGCTCTGCTCGGGCAGGAGGCGAACGTAGACGTGCATGCCGCGCGAGCCGGACGTCTTGGGAAAGCCTCGCAGCTGATTTTCCTCGAGCACCTCGCGCACGGCGAGCGCTACCTCGCGGACCTCGCCGAATGGGACCTCCGGCCCCGGATCGAGGTCGACGCGAAGCTCGTCGGGACGGTCGAGATCGGCGCGGCGCACCGGCCATGGGTTCCAGTCGATCACCCCGAGGTTGACGCCCCACACCAGGTGCGCGGCGTCGTCGGGCACCAGCTCGCGCGCGTGGCGCCCGCTGGGGAAGGCGACGGTTGCCGTCTGCAGCCACTCCGGCGCGCTGTCGGGCACGCGCTTCTGAAAGAACGGCTCGCCATCGACGCCGTCGACCCAGCGCTTCATCACGGTCGGTCGCTCCCTGAGGTGGCGCACGACGGCCTGCTCGCAGTCGAGGTAGTAGTTGACGAGGTCCATCTTCGTCAGGCCGGCCTGCGGGAAGAACAGCTTGCCGGGGCTTGAGACCCGCAGCTCGCGTCCGCAGACCTCGACGACGACGTGCTCGCGCTTTTGGGCGGCCATTGCTGGAAGGATGCCCGATCGTGAGCTCGCGCACTCGCAGCGTCCCGTTGCCTCTGCCTCGGCTCAGCGTGCTGATACCGGACAGGCTGCTCATCGCGAGCGGCCCGTTCGGGCCGCGACTGCCCGCTGCGCGCGTGGCCGCGACGATCGCTCGCGGCGTGCAGGCGGGCGGCCTGCCGGAGCCAGACCTCTGTCCGATCGCCGTCCGTGGCGCGGACATCGAAGAGGTCCGCGAGCTGCTCGACGCGCTCGACTTCGACGCGCGCATGCGGCGCGCGCGAGCGGTGATCATCGGCGACGAGCGTCTCGAGGAGCGCACGCTCGCCGGAAGCGTCACCTTCGAGATCGCCTCCAGGGCGCGTCAGGCGGGCGTGCCAGCATATGCGGTGACAGGCGAGAACGCGCTCGACCTGTTCGACGCGCGTATCCTCGACCTGCAGGTCATTCTCCAGGCGAGAGGCACGCGAGCGCTCGCCGCCGCGGGAAGGACGTTGGCGGCGCTGGCATGAGCCGGCGCACCAGCGATTCAGCGCTGGCAGCGCGGGCACCAGAAGGTCAGCCGGTTGTCCTCCCACTGCCCGCGCTCGCGGATCGGCGCGCCGCAGCTCGGGCACGGCCGGCCGGCCCGCCGGTAGACGGCGCGCGGACGCGCGATGAATCCGTCGCGAGCCGACTGGCGCATGTGCTCGCGCGCGAACGCCACGAGCGCGAGCGCCTCGTCGTCGCGCACACGGCCGATCGTGCGCCAGGGGTCGATGCCGAGGGCGAAGCACGACTCGGACTTCCACAGGTTGCCGATGCCGGCGACGTTTCGCTGGTTCAGCAGCGCGTCGCCGATCGGGCGCGCGGGGTCCTCGGCGCGTAGACGGCGAAGGAAGCGCTCCTGATCGAAGCTCTCCGCGAGCACGTCCTGGCCGAGGGCGGCGAGACGCGGGTCCGAGCGGGTGCGCCAGTCGGGCATCAGCTCGAGGACAGGCCCATCGAACTGGACGACGTCGAACGCGGGTACACGCAGGACGAGCCATGCGCGACGGCGGGAGCGCCGCCAGCGCTCGCCCTCGCGGTGGACGCCCCACGCGCCGCTCATGCGCAGGTGCGAGTGCAGGGTGAGCTCGCCATCGAAGCGCACGAAGAGGTGCTTGCCGTACGCGTCCACGCCGCGCACCGCCCTGCCGGCCAGCCGTTCGGGCCAGCGATCGAGGCGATGACGCGGATGCGGTGCGAGGATCTCCTCGGGCACGCGCTTCTCGAGCACGGCTCGGATGCGACCGGCTGCGTGATGGATCGTGTCGCCCTCCGGCATGCTCCTACGATCGCACGCGCGATCCCGTTTACGAAGAGCCGTTCTGGTCGGGACTCTCGGCGAGGGCCACTGCCAGCTCGTGAACGAGCCGAGTGGCATCGGCGACGGTGTCGTAGTCGAGGTTCGCGGGCACGTCGCTCTGCAGGTGGTAGTTGGCGGGTGCGCGCCAGTCGGTGATCGAGAGTAGCGTCGCGATCGGGTAGCCGGCGCGGCTGGGGATGATGCTGTCGGTCGAAGCGCGCGCCTGAAAGCCTCGTTCGAGCGGTATCTCGAGCCGCTGCGCGCATGCGGCGAGGAGGTCGCGCAGCCACGGGCCGGCGTACTGCTCCATCCAGATCGGACCCTCCCCCTCGAGCATCACCAGGTGCGGCGAGCCGATCGTGTCGAGGTTGACGAACCACGTGCGCCCCGCAACGAGCTCGTCGCGGTGTCGCGCGATCATCGCGCGAACGCCGTCCTGGAGCGTCTCCTCGGCTCCGCAGGAGATGAGCAGCACTCGCATCCCTGACAGCGGGCGCTGATGCAGGAGCTCGGCTAGCGCGACCAGCGCTGCGACCCCGGACAGATTGTCGTTCGCCCCGGCGACCGTCGGGCTGCGCCACACATCGGCGACGAGCGCTGCGCCGAGCGCACCGATCAGCAGACCGGCGCGAGCGAATCCGCGGCGAGAGCCGAGGGCTGCGAAGGCCGTGCAGAGGGGCCCGGCGAGTCCCAGCCACCACTGCGGCGGGGAGGTCTTGACCCGTTCGAGCACCTCCGGCGCGAGCTCGTAGAGGCGTCGCTGCAGCGTCTGGTCGAAGAGAAGCCCCGTCTGGGGCGCGTCGTGATGTGCGAGCACGACGAGCGTGCCAGCGCCCGTGTCCTCGCCCAGGCGTGCGATCACGTTCACGGTCTTGCGGCGGCGGCGCACGGCGCGCCGCAGGATCCGCGGCCCGTTCTGCGCCTCGTCGACGATGCCGGCGAAGCTTCCAGCGGCGAGCAGCGCTCCGGCCGCGCGGCGGCCGCCGAGCACGAGCATGGCACCGGCCACGCCGAGCAGGCCGAGTCCGGTCGCGGTCGGCGGGAAGGGACCCCATGAGGGCTCTGGATCGAGCGCGACCTCGGTCCCAGCGACCGCCTGCAGGCGGTCGGCCAGCCATTCCGCGGCCTGCCGCTCGCCGGGCGAGCATGGAGTGCGGTCGATGGGTGCGAGCGTCTCCACGACCTCGCGCAGCACACCTTCCAGCCACGCCACGTCAGTACGCCTTGCGTCAGTGCTCACAGAAAGCATTGTCGCTCGCCGCGGTATGTCGCGAGCTCCTCCACGATCTCGCCGCCTTCGAGCAGGTGCAGGCTTGCGAAGCGCTCGCACATCTCGCCTGCCTTGGCGTGACGGAAGTAGACGCGATCGCCGATCGAGAGCTGATCTGCAGGGGCGCCGAGCAGCGGCGTCTGCACCTCGCCGGCGCCCTCCTGGCGATCGAGCCGCAGCCCGGCCGGGAAATGAGGCTGCGGCAGGCGCGCGGCGTCTGCGGGACCGGACGCGAGGTAGCCGCCACCAAGCACGGTGACGACGCCGCGACCCGGCCGTCGCACCACCGGGAGCGCGAACAGCGCGGCGGGCTGCGGCGTGAAGGCGCGGTAGGAATCGAACAGCGTCGGCCCGTACAGGCCTGATCCGGCGGCGACCTCCGTGACGGCCGGCTCTGAGGCCGTGCGCTCGAGGCTGCCGGTACCGCCGCCGTTGACGAACTCGAGCGGCGTCGCGCCAGCCGAGGAGATCGCCTCCTGCACCGCCGTGACGATCGCAGCGCGGCGAACGGCCAGCTCGCGCGCCGAGTGCGCTTGCACCAGCCGGATCGCGCGAGCGCGCAGCGGGCGACCGGACGGCGTATCGCCGATCCCGGCGATCTGTGCCTCGTAGGCCATGATCCCCACGAGGCGCAGCCGGCTGCGGGCGAGAATCGCGCGGGCGAGCGCCGCCGCCTGCTCGGGGGTGTGAAGCGGCGAGCGCTTCGCGCCGACGTGCACGCGACCGCGAACCGCGCGCCAGCCGGCGTCGATGTCGATGCACACTCGCAGTCGAGCGTCGCCCGGCGCGGCGACGGCGCGTTCGAGCAGCTCGAGCTGCTCGAGGCTGTCGACCATCAGCGTCACGCGATCGACGGCGGCACCGGCGCTCTCTGCCGAGGCGCTCGCGCTCGGCGCATGCGAGACGAGCGCTCTCAGCGCGTGGGCATCGCCTGTCGGGTATGCGACGAGGATGTCCGACGTGCCGTGGGAGGCTAGCCACAGGGCCTCGGGGAGCGTGAATGCAAGCGTCCCGCGGAAGCCGCCGCGAGCGAGGATGCGGTCCTGCAGAACGCGGCAGCGCACCGACTTGCTCGCCAGCCGGATCGGCTTGCGGGCGGCGCGACGTTCGAGATCTGACGCGTTTGCCGAGAGGGCGTCGAGGTCGAGGAGCGCGAACGGAGCCTCGAGCCTGGCGGTCGCGCGCTCGAGGCGGGCGTAGGCGTCCTCAGGCATCGACATGCTGGGTGGATGGCTGGACGGGCCCCAGCACGCGCTCGGTCCACGCATTGGCGAATCGCCCCTGCGGATCGAGCCGCGTTCGAACCGCCTGGAAGCGGTCCCAGTCGGGATAGCGCGGGCGAAGGGTCGCGGCGGTCTGGAAATGGCGCTTGCCCCAGTGCGGGCGCCCGCCGAGCTCGTCCATGATCGCCTCGACGGCTCGGAAGTACTCCTCCCAGGCCATGCCGCGGTACATGTGCACCGCAACGAATCCACCCTCGCGGCCGGCGGCGGTGCTGAGGAAGGCATCGTCCGGCGCGACGGTCCTCACCTCGATCGGAAACGGCACTGCGAAGCCGCGCTGCTCGATGACGTCCATCACACGACGGACAGCCTCCACGGTACGCTCGCGCGGGAGCGCGTACTCCATCTCGGTGAAGCGCACGAGGCGCGGGCTAGCGAAAATCTCGTCCGAGCGGTCGATGCGCTCCGAGCGCCCGGCGAGTCGCGTGACGAGGCGATTCAGCCGCGGGATCAGGCGGGGAAAGCGGCGTCCTGCGCGGCAGACGAGCGCGAAGGCGTGGTTCGTGAGAAGCACGTCGTTGGCATACGCCGACAGCCGTCCACGCGGCCGCGGCGACTGCTCGGTGCGGTTGTTGGTGCGGGTGAGCGCGACGTCGGCGTGCGGGAAGACGAAGAACTCGAAGTGGTCATTGCCGAGTGCGAGCTCTTCGAAGCGATCGAGCGTGTCGCGCAGCGGCGCCGGGGCGTCGACGCCGTGCAGCGTGAACGCGGGCACGCAGCGGATTGTGACCTCGGCGATCGCGCCGAGCGCGCCGAGGCCGACGCTGGCCGCGCGAAAGACGTCCGGGTCGCGCTCGTCGGAGCAGACGAGCGTCGAGCCGTCGGCGAGCACGAGCGTGAGCTCGCTCACCTGAGCGGAGATGTTGCGCAGCCGCGCGCCGGTTCCGTGCGTCGCGGTCGAGATCGCGCCGGCGATGCTCTGTGCGTCGACGTCGCCAACGTTCTCCAGGGCGAGGCCGTGGCAGGCAAGCTGCCTGCTGAGATCGCGGATCGTGATGCCTGCCTGCACGCGCACGAGCCCGGAAGAGGGGTCCACGTCGAGGATGCCTGCGAGACGGTCCACGAACAGCATCAGCCCGTCGGTGAGGGCGATCTCGCTGAAGGAGTGTCCGGCTCCCGCGACGCGCACCTGCCAGTCCCTGCCGGCGGCATCGTCGATCGCCGCAGACAGCTCCTCGAGCGACGCCGGCCGGCGCACGGCGACTGGCGCGCAGCGCTGGTCGCCGGCCCAATTGCGCCATCGCGCGGCGCTCTCGTGCGGATCGCTAGGCTCGCTCATCTGATGAACGAGCCCGAGCCTACCCTGAGCCCGGCCGTTCGCGCCTCGCGCGCGCGTTCGCTCCCGACACCGGGGCCCAGGCGCGCAACCGTGATCGGGGCAGGGTCGTTCGGCACGGCTCTGGCAGTGCTCCTCTCGCGGGGAGGGCTGCGCACCACGCTGCAGACGAGGACGGATGAGCAGGCGCGTCTGATCGAGTCCGAGCGCGAGAATCGCGCCTACCTGCCGGGCGTCGAGCTGCCGACGTCGCTGCGCATCGAGCATGCATCAGCGGGTGTCGCGCGTGCGGATTACGTGTTCCTCGCCGTTCCCTCGAGCGGGCTCGGCGAGGTGATCGCGACGCTCGGCGAGTCGGGGCTGGGCAGGCGCACGGCGGTGGTGTCGCTCGCCAAGGGCCTCGTCGCGCCGGAGGGACTCGCCCCGACGGTCGTCCTCGCCGAGCGCTTCGGCGCGCAGCGGGTCGCATGCGTGGGTGGACCGGCGCATGCGCAGGAGATGGTCCACGCCGGCGCGGCTCTCGTCGCGGCCTCAAGCGACGAGGAGCTCGCACGCTCCCTCGCCCACGTGTTCACGCGCGCGGGAGTCGTGTGCGAGCAGTCGAACGATCCGCTCGGCGTCGAGCTGGCCGGCGCCGCCAAGAACGCCGCGGCGCTCGCCGCCGGCGCGACCGAGGCGCAGGGGCTGAACGCCGCGGGTGCGGCCGCCGGGCACATCTTCGCCGAGGTCTGGCGCTACGCCGAGGGCCTTGGAGCGCGTCCAGAGTCGATGATCGGGCTGGCCGGCGCGGGCGATCTCGTCGCCACAGCGCTCGCACGCGAGAGCCGCAACCGCCGGGCAGGCGAGCTGCTCGCTGCCGGCGTGACGGCGGCGGAGATCCCGGCGCGCGTCGGCCAGGCGGTCGAGGCGCTGGAGTCCGTGCCGCTGCTGGGCCATGCGCTGCTGCAGGCCGGCGTCGCGGCGCCGGTCACCGGCGCCCTCGGTCGCCTGATCTCGGGCGAGCTGCCGCTCGATGACTGGGTCGCGCTCGTGCGCGCGACCGTCCCGCCGCCGGCGCTCTGGCGCAGGCGTCCGAGGCCTGGGTTCTGGCGCCGGGTCTGGCGCGCGCTGACGCGGCCACGGTGAGCGGGTGGCACGAGCTATCCGGCGTCGAGCGCCCGCCGCAGAGCGTCCTCACGATGCCAGATTGCAGCGCGACGGCGGCACATGATGCTCCAGGGCGACGGCGGCATATGGTGCTCCAGGGCGACGGCGGCATATGGTGCTCCAGGGCGACGGCGGCATATGGTTCTCACCCAAAAAACGCGTATAGCGATGGTTATACGCAGTTGGCAGCAACATCAACAGACTGCCCGCCGCATACGCGAATACTATGGTATTCGCTCAGGACCGCTGGCAGTGGAACCCCCGCTAACGCCGTGGAAAGGCAGGCAGATGCGACGCCATGACGAAGTTGATCCCGTCAAAGGCCTCTCGATGGATCCGGACGTGTTCCTCGAGCAGGAGGCGAGGCGCGAAAAGGTCCTTCGCATGCAGGACAAGGTCCGCCCCGGCCGCACCACGCCGATCGCGGTGCGCTTCGACCAGTTCACGCTCAAACGGCTGCGTGCGCTCGCAGCACTGCGCAACACCGGCTATCAGACGCTGCTGAAGGAGTTCGTCGTCGAGCGCCTCTACGAGGAGGAGAAGCGGGCGGGCATCATCGACTCCTGAACGGCGCCGACCACGGCGGATCACGGAGCGCCGATGAGCGTGCTGAGCACCGCCTCATACACGCCTGCCCCGTATCCGGCTTCGGTGATGTGCACGTTGTCGTAGGCGGCGATCGCGTCGCGGATCGACGGATCGCGATCGATCGCGTTGGCGACGAGCCAGAATGCGTCGACGCGCGGGGCGCAGGCGAGGTCCTCGCGCGAGTCGCCGATGGCGAACGTCTCCGCGCGAGCGTAGGCGCGCGCCCCGCGGTGGAAGGCCACGGCGCGAGCCTTCGAGGCGCCAGCCGGCACGAGGTGATAGCCACGTACCTGCGGAAGCTCGGCGAGCGCGGGTGAGCGGCGCGTGACGACTCCGTTGTCGACGAGCCGCAGGTCGTCGTGGCCGTGCTCGGCGAGCAGCCGGTCGACCTCGAAGGCGTCGACGAGACCTCGGAACAGGTGGGAGACCTCGCGCTCGGTGTGCCATGGCTCGTGGTACTCCAGCCGGCCTTCGTAGCGTTCGAGCAGCAGCGCGGGCGCGCCTCTACGGTCGATCTGCTCGGCGATCGTCAGCTCGCCGGGCAACAGCTCGCCGGTGAGCCAATGCTCCTCCCCGTCGAGCACGACGCACGCGCCGGCCTCGAAGATGAATGAGCGCTGGCCGAGCAGCCGTGCGTCCTCGAACACCTGCACCCGCCGGCGCCCGGACATCAGGACGACCTCGACGTCCGCGCGCAGGCACGCCTGCACGGCCCGCACGCCCTCGATCGACACGTTTCCGGCGCCGTCGTGCAGCAGCGACGCGCCGCGGCCCAGAAGCGTGCCGTCGAGGTCCAGGTAGACGCAGCGGGCGCTCACGGGACCGTCACGCTCGCGAGCGGAGGCCGTTCGATGAGCTCTCCCTCAACGCCGCGCAGCCGTCCTTCGCGCCGCAGCCTGTTAGCGATCGTCGCGAGCACCGTCGCGGCCATCGGCGTCAGCGCAGAGAGCGGCTGGTGGCGATTGCGGTGCTCGTCGAGATCGACCTGGGCGATCCCGTCCAGCCCCGCCTCGCGCCAGGCGTCGATGAGCATCGCGATCTCGACGCCGTAGCCGGTCGCGAACGGGAGCGCCTCGAGCAGCTCCCGCCGCGCGGCCACCTCCCCGGCAAGCGGCTGTCGCACGCCTGCGAGCTCGGGGTAGAACAGCTCGAGCGCGGGACGCGCCATCAGGTGGTTGACGCGCCCTCCCCCCTCGGTCTGCGCAGCGACGTCGCTCGCGATCGGGCGGCGGTAGAAGGCCTTGACGAACGACACCCCGGGCTCGCAGACGAGCGGCCCGAGCAGGCCGCTTGCGAAGTGCGCGGAGAACCCCTCTGTGTCGGCATCGAGGAAGCAGACGAGCTCGCCGCCGAGCACCGACAGCGCTCGCCACATGGCATCGCCCTTGCCAAGCACCGGCCCGTAGGAGGGCATCAGCTCTGCCTCCTGCCACACGACGGCCCCGGCGTGCTCGGCCACGGTCGCTGTGCCGTCGGCAGAGGCGGCATCGACGACAGCTACCTCATCGATCGCCCCCATCTCGCGAAGCTCGACGAGCGCGGCGATGATGTCCCCCACGGTCTCAGCGCACTCGCGCGCCGGCAGGCACACCGACACGCTCTGCTCGCGCTCGCCCGCGATCCGCTCGGCTGGAAACAGCGAATGGTGGAAGGAGCGGGCTTTCGCCCAGCGCTCGGCGGAGGTGCAGGACATCGCCTCTACTATCTCAAGCCCGTGGCCCAGGACCGGAGACTCGACCCTTGGAGCGCCCTTCTCGACGACGGGCTCAGGGATGGTCGCCTCGTCCACGAGGCACACGAAGGGCCAGGCCGCGCGAGCCTCGTCGACCTGCCGCCGGAGCTGCACCCCGAGGTGCTCGCGGCTCTTCGGCGGCTCGGCGTCGAGCACCTCTACTCCCACCAGGCGTCCGCGCTATACGCAGCCAGCGAGGGCACAGCGATCGTCACGACCGGCACGGCCTCGGGCAAGTCGCTGTGCTTCAACCTCCCGACCCTGCACATACTGTGCGGGCAGACGCGTGCGCGCGCGCTCTACCTGTACCCGACGAAGGCGCTTGCCCAGGACCAGGCCCGCGCGCTGGCGTCGTTCGGCTTGACCAAGCGCGTGAGGCCGGCGATCTATGACGGAGACACCGCTCGCGAGGCGCGCGCGCAGATCCGCAAGAGCGCCAACATCGTGCTCACGAACCCGGACATGCTCCACGTGGGCATCCTCCCCAACCATGCCGCGTGGGCGGACCTGTTCGCGAACCTGGCGGTGGTCGTGATCGACGAGGCGCACGTCTACCGCGGCGTGTTCGGCTCGCATGTCGCGAACGTGCTCCGGCGGCTGCGCCGCATCGCAGCGGCGTACGGCACGCAGCCGCGGTTCCTGCTGACCTCGGCCACGATCGCCAACCCGGTTGATCTGGCCGAGCGGCTGACGGGGCTCGACGATGTTCGCCTGATCGACGACGATGGGTCTCCGGCGCCTCACAGGCGAATCGCAGTGTGGAATCCGCCGCTGACCGACGAGGTGCTCGGAGCGCGGCGCTCGCCGCTCGCAGAGGCGGCCGAGCTGCTTGCGCGCCTCGTGCGTGACGGCGCGCGGACGATCTGCTTCATGAAGTCACGCAAGGGGGTCGAGGTGCTGAGCCGTCTGATCGAGCAGGACCTGAGGGACACCGATCCCGAGCTGGCGGAGCGCATCGCTCCCTACCGCGCCGGCTACACACCCGGCCAGCGCCGCGAGCTCGAGCGGCGGCTCACAAGCGGCGAGCTTCGCGCGGTGATCACCACGGACGCTCTGGAGCTCGGCATCGACATCGGCGAGCTGGACGCGGCCGTGGTCGTCACGTTCCCCGGCACAGTCGCCTCGCTGCGTCAGATGTGGGGCCGCGCGGGACGATCTTCGATCGGCCGGCGCGGACGCGGCCTCGCGGTCTACGTCGCCGGCGAAGATGCACTCGACCAGTTCTTCTGCCGCCACCCCGACGACTTCCTCGACCGGTCCGTCGAGGCGGCGATCCTCGACCACGAGAGCGCTCTGATCTACCGTGCGCATCTGCTCTGCGCGGCCCACGAGGGTCCGCTGTCGCGTGAGGACGGCGAGTTCCTCGGCCCGCGCTGGGAGGCCCATGCCGAGGTGCTCCTCGGCATGGGCGAGCTCCGCCGCAGGGCGCCGGCCGGCCGGCGGCGTGCAGGCGACCATCAGGACTCCGAGCGCGCCGGGACGGCGCTCGAGAGCTATGTCCTGCGACGCGCTGACGGCTACCCGGCGGCCGAGGTGTCGCTGCGCTCGGCGTCACCGGAGACGTTTGCGATCGTCGACGTCTCTTCCGGGGAGCTGCTCGGCTCGACCGAGGCGGCGCGAGCTCATTCGACGATCCACGAGGGTGCCGTCTACATGCACCTCGGACGCTCCTACGAGGTCCACGAGCTCGACCTAGAGCGCCGGCGCGCGCTCGTTGCGCCGTTTGCAGGCGACTGGTACACACAGCCCAAGCGCGAGACCGACACCGAGATCGCCGGCCTGCTCGACCGGCGCGAGGCGCTCGGCGTAACGCTGTCCTTCGGCGATGTCAACGTGACCGAGACCGTCCTCGCCTACCAGCGGCGCCGCCTCTCCGACCACGCTCAGGTCGATCTCGTCGCGCTCGAGTTGCCGCCCACCAGCTTCGCCACGCAGGCGCTCTGGTTCAAGCTGTCGCCTGGAGATCCAGCTGCAGGCGGGCTGGCCGGGACGCTCCCGCTCGAGATGCTGCTCGGCGCGCTGCACGCCACCGAGCACGCTCAGATCGCCGTGCTGCCGCTGATCGCGATGTGCGACCGCTGGGACATCGGCGGCCTGTCCACCAACTTCCATCCGCAGACCGGCGCGCCGACCATCTTCATCTACGATGGCCATCCGGGCGGGATCGGCATCGCGCGCGTGGCGTTCTCGCGCTTCGAGGAGCTGTGCGAGGATGCGCGCCGCCTGATCGCCGAGTGTCCGTGCTCGAGCGGATGCCCTTCCTGCGTGCAGTCGCCGAAGTGCGGCAACCTCAACGAGCCGCTATCCAAGGCGGGCGCCCGCGTGCTCCTGGAGAGCCTGCTCAGTGCCGCGGCGCAACCGCTGGTTCCCGCGCCGCTCTGAACAGCGCGCGCGGTTGTTCAGGGAGAGGCCGCGCGAGGCGCGAGAATGTGCGGCTTGCCGGCTGCTTCCGAAGACGGCGCCGCGCCCTCCGAGCCGCCTCATCGCAACCATGCCCTCGACCTCCGTGAACAAGACCCTAGCCCTCGCAGCCGCCGGCGTTGCGCTCGCCGCCGCCACGGCCGCGGTGGCGACGAGCAGATCGGCGCAGTCGACGAGCCAGCCGATCTCCGACCGCTCGCAGATCTCCTCGAGCCAGTCGACGATCTTCGAAGGTCCGGGCGGGCGCAGCGAACTGCGCAGCTGGATCCTGCGCCAGGACCCTTCGAACGATGGCCTGTCGCTCGGCTGGCGGCGCGGCGGCTTCACCGGCGCCGCGGTCAGCGTGCCGAACGTCATCGATGCGAGCTCGTTCAAAGGCGCAGCCGGCGTGCGCAACTATGAAGGCTCGGTCGCGTGGTACCGCACCAGCTTCCAAGCGCCTCGCGCGGGCTTGTACGCGCTGCGCTTCGAGTCGGCCAACTTCAATGCGACGGTGTGGGTCGACGGGCACGCGCTCGGCTCGCACAAGGGGTTCTACCTGCCGTTCGAAATGCGCAGCGAGCTCGCCGCGGGCACACACACGGTGGTCGTCCGAGTCGACTGGCGCGACCCTTCGCAGCAGGCTAGGGAAGGCTTTCACCGCACGTGGTTCAACTGGGGCGGGCTCAACGGCGAGGTCGACGTGCGGCCGATCGGCGAAAGCGAACTGTCGGATCTGACCGTGCAGACGACGCTCACGCCTGACACCAGCGACGCGGCACAGGCGACGGTGAGGTTGAGCGTCGAAGTTCACAACTATGGGCCAAGCAGGACGATCGTCCCGGAAGGGACGCTCGCCCGTAACGAACAGGCGGTTCACGTGAGGTTCCCCGGCCTCGCTCTCGCGCACGGACGGAGTGCGACGGCGACAAGCACCGTCGAGGTCGCACAGCCGGCGCTGTGGTCCCCGGCGAGCCCGAACCTGTACACGCTCACGATCGCCGTCGGCAGCGAGAGCAGCTACTCCGCGCGCGTCGGCCTGCGCCAGCTGACCTGGCACGGCGGGCGCATCTACCTCAACGGCCAGCGCGTGCTCCTGCACGGCGCGACCATCCAGGAGGATGCTCTCGGGCACGGCGACGCGTTGACACCATCCGACGAGGAACGGATCGTCGGCGAGCTGAAGGCGATCGGCGCCAATGCAGCGCGCGCCCAGCACCCGCTCGACCCGGGGCTGCTCGAACGGCTCGATGCAGCCGGGATCCTCGTGTGGCAGGGAATCGGGCCGGTCGAAGGTGCGGGCAGCTGGTACTCGAACACGCCGCAGCTGCTCGCCGAAGCCGAGGCGCAGGCGCGCATCGCGGTGATCGCCGCCGAGCTGCATCCATCGATCCTCGCGTGGAACCTCGTCGATGAGGTTGCCGGCAACGGACACGACGGCGCGGAGGTGCAGTATGTGCGCTCGACCGCGCGCTGGCTCCACGCGCACGACCCGACGCGGCTCGTGGCCGTGGACGTGTGGGGCGACCACCCGCCGCACCGCGCCGGGTCGTTGTACTCCGAAGCGGACGCAGTAGCCGAGACGGACTACAGCGGCTGGTATGACAGTCCCGACGACAGCCCGGCGCAACTGCGCGCACAGATGCGGGCGCGGCTCGCGGCGATGCAGCGGACGTTCGCCGGCAAGGTGCTCTTGATCAGCGAGTTCGGAGCCGAATCGAACACGCTGAATCCGCGTGGGAGGCCCGGCAGCTACGCCTACCAGTCACAGCTGCTCGCGAGCCACATCGCGGTCTACGAGGCGGACCCGCAGCTCAGCGGCATGCTCATCTGGGTGCTCCGCGACTACCCGCTGAACCCGGCTTTCGACGGTGGCTCGATCCATGCCGTGCTGCCGGACGTGAGGCTGATCGAAGGCCTCAACCAGAAGGGCCTGTTCACCTACAGCGGGCAGGCCAAGCCGGCGGTCAGCATCGTCTCGCGGCTGTTCAAAGCGCTTCCGCAGGCTTAGCCCTCTCAGGCAGCCGAGGACGCTTCGCCGAACGCAGCCGAGGACGCTTCGCCGAACGCAGCCGAGGACGCTTCGCCGAACGCAGCCGAGGACGCTTCACAGGCCCGGTCGTCATCCGGACATCTCTTGCGGTCCTGCCAACCCGATCAACGGTCCTCCACGAGCTCCGCCGCCTTCTCAAGCGAAGCTCGCGCGGGCCCTGTCAGCTCGGGAAGCACACGCTCGTCCTCGGCGTTCGTCCGCTTCTGCGGCTCGCATCCGACAATCAATGTGTGCGGAAGCGGGAAGTCAGCGCGTGTTTCCGCGCGCGATCCGGCGCAGATCGATCGTTTCGTCGTACAGCCTGGCGTCGACCCCTGCGGCGATCGCCACCTCGCGAAGGGGGCGTCCGGAGGTGGTTGCCTGCTTGACGATCTCTGTCGCCTTGTCATAGCCGATCGCTCCGTTCAGCGCGGTCGCGACGGCGAGCGTCGCCCCGGCCGAGGACTCGGTTGCGGCGCGGTTGGCCTCGATGCCGTCGACGCACTTCTCGGCGAACACCCGTGCTGCCGCCGAGAGCAGCCGCAGGGACTCGAGCAGGTTGCGGGCGATCAGCGGGATGCGGACGTTGAGCTCGAACTGACCCTGCAGGCCACCGATCGTGATCGCCGTGTCGTTGCCTATCACCTGCCCGGCAACCTGCAGGACGACCTCGGGGATCACCGGGTTGACCTTGCCGGGCATGATCGAGGATCCCTTCTGCAGCTCGGGGAGAAGGATCTCGCCGATCCCGGCCCGCGGTCCTGAGGCCATCAGCGCGAGGTCGTTCGCGATCTTCGTCAGCGAGACCGCGAGGACCTTGAGCGCGCCGGAGAGCTCGACCAGGGCGTCGCGATTCGCCTGCGCCTCGAACGGGTCGAGCGGAGCGGCGATCTGCTTGAGGCCGGATTGCCTGCGCAGGCGCGTTCGAACCTTCTCCGCGAACTTCGGGTGCGTATTCAAGCCGGTGCCGGTGGCTGTGCCGCCGAGCGGGATCTGGCCCACGTGGACGAGCGCGGCCTGGACGCGCTGTTGTGCGAGCGCCATCTGGGCGGCGTAGCCGCCGAACTCCTGCCCGAGCGTCACCGGCACAGCATCCATCAGGTGCGTCCGCCCGGCCTTGACGACGTTCTGAAAGCTCCTCGCCTTCCTGGCGAAGGAGCGTTCGAGCTGCTTGAGCGCGGGGAGCAGCTCGTTCTCGGCGACATCGAGAGCGGCCAGGTGAACCGCCGACGGAAAAACGTCGTTGGAGGACTGGCCCATGTTGACGTCGTCGTTGGCGTGCACGCCCTCGCCGGCCAGGCGAGCGATCACCTCGTTTGCGTTCATGTTCGTGGACGTGCCGGAGCCGGTCTGGAAGACATCGATCGGGAACTGGCGGTCGTGCTCGCCGGCTGCGATCTCGGCAGCGGCCTTCTCGATGCGCGACGCACGCCGTTTCGGGAGCAGGCCGAGCTCGGCGTTCACTTCGGCTGCGGCGCCCTTGATGCGCGCCAGCCAGTGGATCACCGAGGCTGGAACGGTCTCGCCGGAGATCGGGAAGTTCTCGACGGCCTTGGCGGTCTCGGCGCCCCACAATTGTCGATCGCTTGGCATTTGGTCTCCTTATACAATGGCGACGGCTGCGGTGAAGGAGGCCTTCAGACGCCGACACCGAGGATGCTTCGGCCTATGCCTCGGGACGTGAACCCTACCCGCAGAACGCCGCGAGCTCCCGCGCGAGCCCGACTGGATCGTCGTAGGCGATCAGGAAGCCTGTGCTCTCGAGCACGCGCAGCTGCGCGTCGGGCAGCAGTCGCAGAGCTTCTTCGGCCGCGGACAGCGGATGCAGCGGGTCGCGATCCGCCCACAGCAGCAGCACGGGCATCTCGAGGCGCGGATATAGCTCGAGCAGCTGCCGCTGTGCGCCGCGTGGCCAGGCGCGGGCGCACTTGGCCCAGGAGCGGGCGAGGCTCGAGTTGCCGGGGACGTCGGCGAAGGCGTGGCGCATCAGGTCGCGGGCGGCCGGGTTCGAGCGAGCCGACAGGCGCATCGCGCGCTCGGGCGTGAACACCGCCTGCGTTCCGTAGCTCAGCAGCAGGTCAAGACCGGGCACGATCGCCGCGCTGGCCGCGATCCGCCACGCGGTGCGTAGCAGCGGTCGCGCGGGAGCAGCGTGCAGACGATTCGGCATCAGCACCAGCCGCGATGGCTTGACCCGCTCGCTGAGGACGGCGTGCAGCAGGATCTCCGCGCCGGCGTCATGACCGGCGAGCAGCGGTTTCGGTCCGAGCACCTCGGAGGCGAACCCTCCGAGAACGTCGGCGAACCAGTCGAGCGTATACGGGTGCCCGGTGCGGTCCTCTGAGTCTCCGTGCAGCGGCAGGTCGGGGAGCACGACGCGAAAGCGGTCGGCGAGCTGGTCCACCGCCGGTTCCCACTCCTTGTGCGAGAGCATCGCCGAGTGCAGCAGCGCGAGCGGCGGTCCGGCGCCGAGCTCGCGGTAGGCGACGCGGGCACCGTCGTGGTGGTGGTAGAGGCGCAGCCTCACAGCTCCCATCGTATGGACGGCGGTGGTCTCGACGGTTTGTGTGCGGCCTCCGACGGAGCACGCCGGCCGGGTCCGCGCGCAGCGTGCTCAGAACCGCAGCGTCGCGGCGATCCCCTGGAAGGCGCTGAGCTCCGGCCTTTCGCTCAGCGGGAGGACCTCGGCGGACTGGCTGACGGCCGACCGCACGGCGTCCTCGAGGATGTTCGCGCGCCGCTGCACGGGACCGCCGTCGTTCGGACAGCGCTCGCCTCCGACGCCCATCCAGCCACAACGCGGACACAGGACTCCGTCCGCCTGCAGAGCCGTGTCGTAGAGGAGCGTCTGCACGCGGCGCTCGACGAGCGCGAGCAGGACCGCTTCCAACCCGACCGCCGCGCGGGCGTTGCGCGCGACGTGTTCACGCAGCTCCGCGAGCACGGCGTCCTGGCGGGCGCGCCGCTCGCTCTCGAGGACGGCGTCGGCCGCGGCCACGACGTCCTCGATGCCCGCGTCTTTGACATCGAGCGACATGCGCTGATCGTGAAGCAGCGCCCGCACTTCGGGATGCAGGCGAGCGATCACGCGGGGCCACAGCGGCTCGGTGCAGGCGATCAGCAGCTGCTGGTAGGCGGTCTCGTGGAGCAGCTCCTGCAGGACGCGTCCGACGTGGCGCAAGTGGGCCTCGACGTCTTCATGCTGTGAGCGCTGGTAGCGGGCCTGCGACCACCCGCCCTGATCCTGGCGGCCGTGCACGCGATCGCTGACCTTGGCCGCCTGCTCAAGCTGCTCGGCCGAGCCCTCGAAGATTCGCGCGTGGCGCTCGTCGACGAGCGCGACGCACACCCTTGCGGCGAGCGCGAGCTCGGTCAGCGGGGCGATGAACGGCTCGTCGGCGACGACGACGCTGCTCTGCAGCGGATGCGGCAGACGCAGCATCCGCTCGAGCTCGAGCGGCTGCGAGATGAAGAGGGCGAGCGCGTGCGCCTCCTCCGCCCACGGCTGGTCGTCGCTCAGCATCTCTCGCGCGCGCTCGTGCGCGGCGCGCAGCGCCATGTGCTCGGCGTGCGGGCGCTCGCGGCCCTCGATCTCGCGGTGCGCATCGTCGAGCAGCGAGTCGATCTCGGCCTTGCGCGCCCGCGGGGTCGCGAACCGCTCGGGGTCGAGGTTGAGGTACAGGCTGAGGACCGTTTCCTGATCGGCGCGGACCTCGGCGAGGCTCCTGAGCGTCTCTTGCGTCACGTCGTTGCGTGCGCTCATCACACGACTGTACCTGCAAGTCCCAGTCGATCCGCGGACGCGGTTCGTCGGCCTCACCTCGCGCTGCCCGGCCGTGCGCGCTGGCCACACCTACAATTGACCGCCCCGTGACGGAGCGCACTCGACACCTGCTGATTCCGCCGCGAGTCCTCGACGCCCGCCAGGAGCTGCCCGCTCTCGAGCTCGAGGTGCTGGAGCGGTGGCGGGAGCGAAACGTGTTCGCTGAGTCGCTGCGCATGCGTGAGGACGCGCGGCAGTGGGTCTTCTATGAGGGACCGCCGACGGCGAACGGTCCTCCGGGCGCGCATCACGTGCTCTCGCGCGTGTTCAAGGACATCTACCCGCGCTTTCAGACGATGCGCGGCTACCGCGTGGAGCGCAAGGGTGGCTGGGACTGCCACGGTCTGCCGGTCGAGATCGCGGTCGAACAGAAACTTGGGATCACCTCGAAGGCCGAGATCGAGGCGACGGTGGGTATCGAGCGGTTCAACGCTGAGTGCCGCGCGTCGGTGTTTGCGTTCGTTGAGGAGTGGAACCGGCTGACCGAACGGATCGGCTTCTGGCTCGATCTCGAGCACCCATACAGGACGCTCGATGAGAGCTACATCGAGTCGGTGTGGTGGGCGCTTGCGCAGATCTACGAGCGCGGGCTGCTCTACGAGGGCCGCAAGGTCGTGCCGTACTGCCCGCGCTGCGAGACGACGCTCTCCTCGCACGAGGTCGCGCAAGGCTACGAGGACGTCATCGACGCGAGCGTCTTTCTCAAGCTCGAGCTGACCGGCGAGGAGGCGAGGCTGCTGGTCTGGACGACCACGCCGTGGACGCTGCCGGGCAACGTCGCGGTGGCGGTGGCGCCGCAGGCGAGCTACGCGCTGGTGAGCGTCGCGGATGAGCTGTTTGTGCTCGCCGAGGCCCGTGTCGCAGCGGTGCTCGGCGAGGATGCTGAGATCATCGAGCGGTTCTCGGGCTCGGAGCTCGTGCAGCGATACCGCACGTATCAGGGACCGATACTCGCCGCCACCGACCGGGCGCCGGGTCCGCTGCCGATCCTCGCCGACTCGTTCGTGACGACCGAGGACGGCACTGGAATCGTCCACATCGCGCCGGCCTTTGGCGAGGACGACTACCGCGTGGCCGCTGCGGCAGCTGAGGTCCCCTTCGATCCGACGCGCGCGGACACGCTCTACAACCCGGTGCGGCCGGACGGAACCTACGACGGCCGCGTGCTCAGCAGCGACGGCAGCACCTACGAGGGCCGCTTCGTCAAGGACCCTGCACTGACCGACGAGCTGATCGCGGACCTGCGCGAGCGCGGCCTGCTGCTCGCGGTGCGCGAGTACGAGCACTCCTATCCGCACTGCTGGCGCTGCGGAACGCCGCTGCTGTATTACGCCAAACCGTCCTGGTACATCGCCACGTCAAAGCTGCGCGAGGAGATGCTCGCGGCGAACGAGACTGTGAAATGGCATCCGCCACGCGTCAAGCACGGACGCTTCGGCGACTGGCTGAAGAACAACGTCGACTGGGCGCTCTCGCGCGAGCGCTACTGGGGGACGCCACTGCCGGTGTGGCGCTGCCCGGCCGGACACGTGCACGTCGTCGGATCCTTCGCGGAGCTTGCCGAGCGCTCGGGAGCGAAGCTCGCGGACCACCACCGGCCGTATGTGGACGAGGTCGGGTTCCCGTGTCCGCACAGCGACGGCGAGCGCGTGTGCGGACAGCCCGCGAGAAGGGTGCCGGAGGTGATCGACGTCTGGTTCGACTCCGGCGCTATGCCGTTCGCCCAGCACCACTTCCCGTTCGAGAACCGATCGGTCTTCGAGCAGCGATTCCCGGCGGACTTCGTCTGCGAGGCGCAGGACCAGACGCGTGGCTGGTTCTACTCGCTGCTGGCGATCGCGACGCTGCTGTCGTGGCCTGCTCCCTACAGGAACGTCGTATGCCTCGGGCTGATCCTCGACGAGGAAGGCCAGAAGATGTCGAAGTCGCGCGGAAACAGCGTCGAGCCGTGGGACGTGCTCGACGCCTACGGCGCCGACGCTTTTCGCTGGTACTTCTTCACGTCCAAGCAGCCGTGGGATGGATATCGCTTCTCGATCGAGACGATCGGCGAGGGCGTGCGCCTATTCCTCAAGCAGCTGTGGTCGACGTACTACTTCTACGTCCTCTACGCGCACGCCGCCGCGAACGAGCTGAGCGTCGAGCCCCTGGATTCGCTCCACCCGCCAGAGGCCGGAGCAGCCGCGGCCGCCAGCGCTCCCGAGAACGACCTCGACCGCTGGGCGCTGTCGCGCACCTCCGGCACGGCCGAGCTGGTCGCCGAGCGGCTCGAGGCCTACGACGCCACGACCGCCGGCCGGGCGATCGCGGGGTTGGTGGACGAGCTGTCGAATTGGTATGTCCGCCGCTCGCGGCGGCGTTTCTGGGACGGCGACCCGGCGGCGTTCGCGACGCTTCGCACGTGTCTTGTGACGGTTGCGAAGCTGCTCGCGCCGTTCTGTCCGTTCATCGCGGATGAGATCTACGACAATCTCGACGGCTCGCTGTCGAGCGTGCACCTTTGCGACTTTCCGACCGCCGACGAGCTGCCGCCGCGAGACGAGCGCCTCGAGCAGGCGATGGCCCTCGCACGCGAAACGGTACGCCTCGGCCTCGGCGCGCGCGGCAAGGCCAAGATCAAGGTGCGCCAGCCTCTCGGTGAGGCCGTTGTGGTTGCCGGCGGGCGCGAGCGCGATGCGATCGAAGGCCTCGCGGACGTCATTCGCGAGGAGTTGAACGTGCGGCGGGTGCGTTTCGTGGCGGCCGCGGAGGAGCTCGGCAGCTACGAGGTGAAGGCCAACTACAGGACCCTCGGGCCGCTGTTTGCCCAGCACATGCCGCTCGTCGTGGACGCGATCGCCGCGCTCGACCCGGCCCGGGTCGCCGCAGCTGTGCGCGATGGCGAGGAGATCGGGATCGAGGTCGCCGCTCGCGAGCACACGCTGAGGGCCGAGGACGTCATCATCACGATCAGGGCGCCGGAGGGATACAGCGTCGAGCGTGAGGGCGCGCACGCAGTCGCGCTGGACCTGGCGATCGACGATGACCTCCGCCAGGAGGGCTGGTCACGCGAGATCGTCCACGCGATCCAGAACGCTCGCAAGGCGGCTGGACTTCAGGTCGAGGACCGGATCGAGCTCGTACTCGACGGGGCTCCCGAGCTGATCGAGGCGGCAGCGGCCTACCGCGACTACCTCGTAACGGAGACGCTCGCCGTCGAGCTTCATCTGGGAGCCGGCGCCGCAGAAGCCGCCTCGGCTATGGACCACCACGAGGAGGCGGAGATCGAAGGCCTGTCACTGAGCATCGCCCTGCGCGCCGCTCGGCGCGCGTGAGGGGAGATCGCGTACCGCGCCATGCGGCAACTCGTCGCTTCGACTACTCAGGCCGCTGGCTCGGGGGCTCCGGCCTCCGGCTCCGGGGCTCCGGCCTCCGGCTCGGGGGCTCCGGCCTCCGGCTCGGGGGCTCCGGCCTCCGGCTCCGGTGCTGCAGCCGCCTCCAGCGCTGCCGCCGCGGTGAGCGAGGGCTCGAGCTCCTGCTCGAGCTTCTTCTTCGGATAGGCGCCGATCACGGTCTTGACCGGCTCGCCGCCCTTGAAGAGGATCATCGTCGGAATCGAGAGGACCTGGAAGCGAGCGGCGGTCTGCGGATTCTCGTCGATGTCGAGCTTGACGATCCGCAGGTCGGTGCGCTCGGCTGCGATCTCCTCGAGAACCGGCGCGACAACGCGGCACGGTCCGCACCACGGCGCCCAGAAGTCGACGAGCACGGCGCCGCCGGCCTCGAGGACCTCGGCGTCGAAGTTGACGTCGGTAACCTGCATCAGGGTGCCTGCCATGGGTTCTCCTTGGTTGCTTTCCTATCACTATACAAAGTGAAGGAGGTGCGCCGGCGCGGCGCTGGGACGATCGAGCAACCCCCGCGATCTCTTCGTCGGTGCAGGCCCTTGCGGGCGCGAAGTCGGTGCACACCCGCCGAAGCGGTCCGTCCTCGCGCCCGCACCACGCGCGGTAGGCCTAGCGCGATCCGTGTCAAGCGGCGTTTATCACCGCGTCGGAGCATCGTGCTCGCCTGCGACCCGGGTCGGCTCGCGTCCCTGACGCGTGCGCGGCTGGACCGTCGGCGAGACGCCTGGAGCTATCGTGTCCTCGATGGTCCCATTGGCGGTCAGCGGAACGATCGTGATCGGCGTGGCAGTCGTCGGTGCGCTGCTGCTGCTCGCGATCCTGCTTCGAAGCGAGAATCGCTATGACGCCGAACAGGAGAAAGACCGCGAGAGCTAGCCGGTCTGGCCGATCGTCGGTTCGGTCTCGCGCTCGGCTCAGTGCACCGTCACGAGCCAGCCTTCCGAATTTCGGACGATCGGCGGGCGGACGTGCGTCAGCGCTGTGAACACGTGCGGTGAGACGTAGACCTCGATGAACGCGGCCGCCACAAGCACGGGCACCGCGATGGCGACGGTCACGACGGTTGCTGCGAGCAATTGCTCCCACTCGCCTCGCCTGCTGGCGATGATCCACGCCGCGAGCGGCAGGAACAGGGCGATCAGCTCTGGGATCGCATGTGGAAGCACCCCGAGCAGCAGCACGCCGGGCGAGACCCGCAGGAAGCCCGATACGCCAGCGAGGGTATGTCCGATCAGGTACGCCTGGGCGCTCAGCGAGAAGGCGGTCGCGGCGCAGACGAAGGCGATCGCGATCCGGCCGCCGTGCTCGTGCACCCAGCGCGAGATGCCGCGGTGTTGCTGCGCCTGCATCGGCAGCGCGCTTCCGGCGATGAACCCGGCGACGCACGCCATCGCGTGAAGGGCGAGCACGAGCAGGTTGCTGTGCAGGACGGCCCATACGTTCGCGCCGTCGCCGACTGCGAACGGCGGCTGCAGGGTGATGATCTGCTGGTAGCCGCGGTCGAGCGACGCGATGACCCAAACGGCGGCGAGCAGGCCCGTGGCGGCCATCGCCGAGCCGGCGACCCACCTCGCGAGCACCGGGCCGGGTCTCCGCTGCCATGCGCCGAGCGTCGAGCGCGTGTGACGCACGCCCTGGGCGAACGCATATGCCGAGGCATCCATCCCCTCTGCATCGACGCTTCGCGCGCCTACCTGAAGCGCAAGCGCGGCACCAGCCACATCGCCTCGGCGGCTATCCGCCAGGACATCTTGCTCGTTCCTTGCTGGCGGTCACGGAAGATGATCGGGACCTCGACCACTCGGAAGCCTGCCTGCACCGCGCGGTATGTCAACTCCACCTGGAAGGCGTATCCGCGGGAGCGGACGCTGTCGAAGTGGATCGCCTCGAGCACCTCGCGCCGGAAGCACTTGAAGCCGCCGGTCAGGTCGCGCACCTGCAGTCCGAGCACCAGGCGCGCATATGTCGAGCCGCCCTCGCTGATGAACCGCCGCAGCAGACCCCAGTCGCTGACGCCGCCGCCCGGCACGTAACGCGAGCCCAGTGCGAGGTCGGCGCCGCCGTAGACGGCGTCGAGCAGGCGAGCGAGGTCGGCGGGATCGTGGGAGAAGTCGCTGTCCATCTCCATCAGGTAGCCAGCTCCGTGGTCGAGCGCATAGCGGAATCCGGCGAGGTAGGCGGGACCGATGCCGTTCTTCTCGGTGCGATGGAGGATCTCCACCCAGTCGTGCTCTGCTGCGAGCTGGTCCGCGAGCTCACCGGTCCCGTCCGGCGAACCGTCGTCGACCACGAGCACGCGATACCCGTCGGCAGAGGCGCGAGCGAGCACCTCGCCGGCCGCCGCGACGATGGCCTGCACGTTCTCCGCCTCGTTGTATGTCGGCAGTATCAGCCAGGGCTCGCCGGACATCGGTCGGCGTACCCTAGACCGTGCGCGGATCCGCGGACGTCAGCCGACTGCGGCGAGCACGCGCCAAGCCCGGCTCCCGGCCCTTACCCTGAAGCGTGTGTCGAGCTCACAGCTGTCCAACGCCGCGATCGCCGACGCGTTCGAGGAGCTGGCCGATCTGTACGAGCTCGACGCGGCGAACGTGCACCGCGTGCTGGCCTACCGCACCGCCGCGAAAGCCGTACGCAACGCATCCGTCTCCGTCGCCGCGCTGGCGCGCGAGCGTCGCGCGACCGAGCTGCCGGGAATCGGCAAGACGCTCCAGGACAAGATCGTGACGCTGCTCGATACCGGTTCGATCCCCTCGGCAGAGAGGCTGCGCGCGAAGTTCCCACCCGGCCTGATCGCGATCACCCACCTCCCCGGGATCGGTCCCAAGCGCGCGCGGCTGCTGCATTCCGAGCTGGGCATCGACTCGCCGCAGGCGCTGCGCGAGGCGGCGCTGAGCGAGCGGCTGCGCAGCGTGCGCGGCCTCGGCCCGAAGCTCGAGGCAAGCGTGCTCGCCGCGCTCGATGACTCATCGGCACGGCCGCCAGGCCGCCCGGCACCGCGCATGCTGCTGCCGCGGGCGATCGAGATCGGCGAAGCGCTCGTGGCGGGCCTGCTCGAGCGCGCCGGGGCAGACGCCCACGTGCAGCTGGCCGGATCGCTCCGCCGCCAGACCGACAGCGTCAAGGATCTCGATCTCATCGCGACGACGACCCGGCCGCAGGAGCTGGCGGACAGCGTCGCCGAGCTCGAGCAGATCGAGAGCGTCAGCTCGGCCGGCGCGGCCGGCGTGACGGCGCGCACGCACTCGGGCATCGCGGTGGACCTGAGGATCGCGGCGCCCGAGCAGCTCGGCAACCTTCTGCAGCACTTCACGGGATCTGGCGAGCACAACGCTGCCCTGCGCGAAGCGGCGGTGCGCCGCGGCTTGCATGTCTCCGAGTACGGGATCCTCGACGACGCGAGTGGGATCACGCACAGGTGCGCGTCCGAGGAGGAGGTCTACGAGCTCCTCGGCCTCGCCTACATCGAGCCCGAGCTGCGCGAGAACCGCGGCGAGCTCGAGGCCGCGCGCCGGCAGCGCAGTGGCGCGGCCGGCGGTGGCCGCCGTGGCGCGGGCGAGGAGGCGGGCCTGCCGCGTCTGATCGAGCTTGGGGACATCCGCGGCGACCTGCACAGCCACACGGTGGCGTCGGACGGTCACAACACGATCGAGGAGATGGCGCACGCGGCGCGCGAGTGCGGCTACGAGTATCTGGCGATCACCGACCATTCGGCGAGCCACGGCTTCGGCAACGACGTCTCGCCGGAGCAGCTGCGCCGTCAGATTGAGCTGGTTCGCGCGGCCAACTACCGCGTGGAGGGAATCGAGCTGCTGGCCGGCAGCGAGGTGAACATCCTGCCCGACGGCTCGCTCGACTACGAGGATGAGCTGCTCGGCGAGCTGGACTGGGTGCTCGCCAGCGTGCACACGTCCTTTTCGATGGGCGAGCAGGCGATGACCGAGCGCATGATCTGCGCGATCGAGCATCCGCTGGTCGACGCGATCGGCCATCCCACCGGCAGGCTGATCGAGCGGCGCGCCCCTTATGCGATCGATCTCGCCGCCGTCTTTGAAGCCGCGGCGCGAACGGGCACGATGCTCGAGATCAACGCCAACCCCGACCGGCGCGACCTCTCGGACGTGCCCGCGCGCGCGGCCGCTCGCGCGGGCGTGCTGATCGTGATCGACTCCGACGCGCACCGCACGGCGACGCTCCAGAACATGCGCTGGGGCCTCGCGACGGCGCGCCGCGCATGGCTGACGCGAGAGGACGTGGCGAACACGCGGCCGTGGCACGAGCTGGCGACGCTCGGCAAGCGGGCGAGGCGCGGGTCGGCGCGCCTACCCGAGCAGGCGCGGCAGTAGCTGCTCGGCGACCACCCGGTCCACCGCCTCACGGCTGAACGGCGCAAGCGCCCTGCGCGCGCGCGCCAGATAGTCGCCGTCGGGAGCGTCGAGGGCTGTGTGCAGCGCGCCCGCGAGGTCATCGCTCACCAGTCGCGCGTCGAGCGCGCGGGCGATCGCAAGCGCCGCGTAGGGTCCGGGCGCCGGCGTACTGACGAGCTGGCAGCCGTCGGCGAGCGCCTCGAGCTGGGCTATCCCGTAGTCCTCGCGACGCGGCGCGCAGACGAACACGCGCGCGCGGCGAACAAGCGCGCGGTACTCCTGCGGTGAAAGGGCTCCCGTGGCGCGCACGCCGTCGTGCTCGCCGAGGGCGAACCCGGCGCACTCGAGCTCCTGCGCCGAGACGCCGGCGACGAGCAGCTCCTCACCGGCGCCCGCCTGCCGCTCGCGGCGAACGCTTCGCCAGGCCGAGAGGACCCGGTCGAGCCCCTTCTTGGAGGGGTTGGCCGCGTAGGTCAGAGCTGCGATGTCCCTCACCTGCGGCGGCGGCCCCGACGGCTCGACGGGCACGTGGACGACAAGCGCGCGCGCCTCGGGGCGCAGCGCCGGCGCGGCCTCCTCGAGCCCGCCCGCGCTCGACGGCAGCAGCAGCGGCGCCTGGCGCAGGCGGCGGCGCTCCAGTGGACGTTGCCAGAGTCCGTGGCGCCCCGGCCGGTTGGCGATCGACGGCGCGTCGAAGCGGATCGCGCCGGGGCGCGGCCACAGCAGCGCGGCTGTCGTCGTCGAGTAGATCACCGCCCGCGGCGGACGGGCATCGGCCGGCCGCAGCGCCCTGAGCGCCGCCGCGCGCGCCGCACGTGACCAGCCGAGATCGGTCAGCATCAGCGTGCGCACCTGACCCGGCGGGTGCGGGCGGGCGACGGCGACCCTCGCTCCGGCCCGCTGTAGCGAAGCCTGAAGCTCATCGTCGGCGACGCGCAACCCCTCGGTCGAGCCGAGCGAGACGATCAACACGTCTACCGCGTCTGCCGCGCGCACGCCGCGCATCTCAGCTTATGGCGCCATTGACGCTCTCGGCGCGCGAGGACTTGAAGCCGGGCGTGCGCATCAGCTCCATCGGGCGCACTGGAGACGTGCGCCGGACGTAGAAGCTCGCGCCGTCACGCTCCTCGATCGCCGCGACCGCTGCATCCTGGCGCCGCCACGCGAGCGCCCAGATGATCGCGAATCCTGCCGCAATCGCAGGTATCTGGGGGGCGAGGAAAGCTAGGCCGCCGGAGAGCAGGGTGAACAGCAACAGCGGCCACAGGCGGTTGAGCAGGATCGCACTCGGATGGAGCTCCGGGAGCGTCGTGCTCGCCTTCGCGCTGGAGAGCAGGCGGGCGATCGGCGGATTCGTCTGCGCGCGGCGGCTGAGCCCCAACCCGAGCGCGACGGCGATCACCCACCAGCCGACGGCGAACAAGATCAGGGATTCGTCGGAGCTCGTGGCGGACGCGAGCACGGTGACCGCCGCCAGAGCGGTGGCGGCGCCGGCGCTGAGCAGCACTGTCGTCCTGAGGAAATCAACGAAGCGCACAGCGCTACAGCAGCGCCTCGAGCAGCCGCCGCACGCCGTCGGGACCGTCGACGATTACATCGGCCTGCTGCGCGAGCTCGGGAGGCGCTTCGTCGGAGCTCACCGCCACGCACACCGAGTGGGCGAGCTTCCCCGACGCTACGAGCGAGCGGAGTCCGCGAAACGCGTCGAGATCGGTCGTGTCGTCGCCGACGTACAGCGCCGCGTCGACCGGCGCTCCCCGCAGCAGCGCGGCGATGCCGAGGCCCTTGTCGAGGACGACCGGCGGGCGCACCTCGAGGACCTTGCGGCCCCAGTGGACGACGAAGCCCTCCTCCTCGGCGCGGCGGGCGATCTCCTGGACGGCCTTCGCGGCGAGCTGCTCGTCGGGCGCGCCTCGCCAGTGAAACGCGGCGATCGCGTCCTTGTCCTCGCCGCGCACGCGGATTCGCTGATGCTCGCTCGTGTAGACGCGTTTCGCGAAGTCGCGGACGCGCGCGGTCCACTCGGCGACGTCGGGGTCGACCTCTGGCCGCGTGGCGCGCGGGCGGAGCAGTTCGCCGCCGTGGTTGCCGATGTAGGCGATCGTTCCGATCGCGACGATCTGGCGTGCGGTGCTCGCGCGGCGGCCGCTCACGCAGCCGACGACGCGGTAGCGGCGTGAGATCTCGATCAGCAGCGTGCGCGTGGCCTCGGGCACGTGCGCGTCCGCCGCGTGGCGCACGATCGGCGCGAGGGTGCCGTCGATGTCGAGCAGCACCGCCGAGTGGGGAGGGTCCGAGCGGATCGGCTCGAGCGCCTCCACAAGCGTTGCAGCGGGGGACACGGTGTCTAGTATGGCGCGCATGCTCGCCGACCCGTCCGCTCGTGCAAGTGGTCGCTGACAGGTCGCTCGAGCGCACGCTGAGGCTGATGGTGATCGGCACCCTCGCCGGTCTCTTCAGCGGTCTGTTCGGCGTCGGCGGCGGCAGTGTGATCGTGCCGCTGCTCGTGCTGTGGCTCGGCTACGACGAGCGCTCCTCCACCGCGACCTCGCTGGCGGCGATCATCTTCATCGCGGGCTTCGCCGCTGCGACGCAGGCGCTCTACGGCAACGTGCACGTGCTCGACGCGATCCTCATCGGCGTGCCGGCGGTCGGCGGGGTGCTGATCGGCACGCGCTTGCAACAGCGCTTGCAGGGCCGCTCGATCGCACTGCTGTTCGCCGCGGTGCTGCTAGCGAGCGCGATCGAGCTCATCGTCAAGTGATTGGCGCGATCGCGATCGGGCTCGCCGCGGGGATCGTCGCCGGCCTGCTCGGCGTGGGTGGCGGCGTGCTGTTCGTGCCCGGCCTCGTCTTCTTCCTCGGTCTCGGCCAGCACGAGGCAGAGGCTACCTCCCTGCTGGCGATCGTCCCGGTGGCGATCGTCGGGACCTACCGGCAGGATCGATACGGCAACGTGCACCGCACCGACGCCGTGCTGCTCGGCCTTCTGTCGGTGGCTGGCGCCGCCGGCGGCGTGGCGCTGGCAAACGCGCTCTCGGGAGCTCTGCTGCGCGACGCCTTCGCGGCCATCATGGTGCTGGCGGCGGCGCAGCTCGTGCGCAGGGCTCTCAAGGACGCGGGAGGGAGCTGATCGGTCCTCGTGCGAAGGAGAACAGCGGCCGGTTGCCAGGATGGCCTAGACTGGATGGGCCCATGGGACTCGACAACCCACTGCACATCGCTTTCCTCGTCGTGATCCTGCTGCTCGTGTTCGGCGCAAGGCGGCTACCTGAAATCGGCCGCTCGCTCGGGACCGGCATGCGCGAGTTCAAGGACTCGATCAGCGGAGAGCGCTCCGAGGCCAGCCAGCAACAGCCGGCGCTCACGCAAGCGACGCAGCAGGCGCCCGAGGCGCCGCCCGCGCAGCCCGCTGCGACGCAGGCACCCGCCGCGCAGCCCGCTGCGACGCCTGCACCCGCCGCGCCTGCGGCCCAGGCTCCCGCCGAGCCGACACGCCAGGCGTAGCAGGCCGGACATCGGACTGGACCGCGACGGACCCAGTCGCGGTGACGGTTCGCGCTGGGACGCCGGACAATCGGACCGGCGCGCTGAGGACCCAGTCGCACTGTTCGCGCCGGGACGCTCGTCCTCGCCACAGCGTTCGCGCCGGGACGCTCGTCCCTCGCCACACTGTGCGCGCCGCGCGTCAGCCGGCGTGGAGGATCGGCCCTGTGCGGACCGCTTCGAACGCGGATCCAGGGACCCGCTTCAGCTGTTCGAGGTCTTCGTCGTTCCAGCGCGGGTCTGGCGCCCCGGTGATGTACCACGCAGACCCGTTGTCGGCGACGATCAGGCCGTAGCGCTTGAGCGCCTGCAACACGATCAGCGACTCTCCGCGGAAGCCCGCCAGGCCGAAGCTCGCCTTCAGGCGCAACCGCAGGCCCATCGGAGGCAGGTTCGGATCGGAGCTGCTCGAGGCGAAGTGGGTGGCGGGATGTATGTAGCCGCGCTGGGTGTGCTCGACGGTCATGCGCAGCGCGTGGTCGATCCGTCCGGCGCGAACCTCGGGATAGCGAACGAGCAGGGGAAAGATCGGCAGGCCGGCAGCGTCCGCCGAGGTCCAGCCTTCGGGGCGCAGCGCGTTGCTGCGCAGGTTGAAGACGGCACCCGAACCAGCTTCCCATGCCGCGCCGCTTGACTGCGCGCCATAGAGCTCATAGAGCATGCAGCTGCCGCGCTGTAGCACCAGTACGTGCCTGTCGCCGGCTTCGCCATCGCCCTCCACGGGCGCGTTGGGCGGTATCGGGTAAGGCCCCGGCTCGGATTCGTCGCCGAATTCGGTGAACCTGATCGGCACCTTCGGCTGATGCGGGCCGACTACCGCGTAAGGGATGCCGTAGCTCGGGTTGGTCCCGAAGTCGGGATGCAGGTGGGCGCTCGCTCCGATGCTCGCGATGTACTCGGCGGAGCGCGGATCGACCGGCGCCCGCGAGATGTCCTGGTTGAGCGGATTGTTCGCCGGGAGGATCGGGCAGCCGTCTTCGCGCGGCGCAGGGCTCAAACGGCCGTCACCGGCGGAGCCGCTCGCGGCGGCCGACGCCGGCGCTAGGACCAGGACGAGCGCCGTGCAGAGTGCGAGCAGGCCGGCGATCGGGCTTGCCCGATTCGATCGCCGCGCGCGCGAGCGGCTCGATCTCACGCGCGACACGCTAACGAGCGATACGCCGGCGAGCGGCTGGCTGGACGATCGTTGGCGCAGCGGCGCAGCCGGCGCCCGCTCGCGACCCCGCCGCGTCAGCCGTCGACGTTCGCCGGTGACTCGCTCTGCAGCACCGTCGGGCGCGCCTCCTGCAGCAGCGGAGCGCCGCAATGCCAGCAGTAGGCCGCTCCGCGGCTGTGCACCGCTCCGCAGGAGCGGCACTGGCCGTGGATCCCCGCCTCGGCGTTGGCGAGCAACCTCTGAACCTCGCCCAGCTGGGCGTCCACCTCCTGGAGCTCGGCGGCTTTGCGGGCGAGCACGTCGAGTCGGTAGTGGTCGCGGATGGCCATCTCGTAGGCGAGCCCGCCGAGGTCCCACGTGAGCGCAGCCACCCGCTCCGCCAGCTCGAGCCGCCGAGCGCGCAGCTCGGACATGGAGCCGCTCGGCGCCGCCAGGCCGCCGACCGGCAGCACCGCTCCGCTGAGCGGCTGAGCCGGAGGCTGCTGCGTTGGCGCGGAGTCCTCCGACGTCGGCGACCCTCCGTTTCTGTTGGTGCTCGTCACCGCAGTTCCCCCGCGCCGGGCGCTCTCATCAGCCGCCCGTTTCGATCGGCTGGTCACCGAGCGCATTGATTTCTTCCTCGTGCTTCTTGCCGGTCGAGCTGCTCAGTTTCTTGAGTTTGGTCGAGGTCGGTTTGACCACTGCCGCATGTTCGACTTTGGCCGCTTGCGACTTTTCGGCCTTGGCTTCCTTCGTCACTTCTTCGGCTTCGGCCTTCGGGCTCGACTTGGCTTCCGTGCTCGCCGGCGTGCTGGTGGTGCTCGCCGGCGTCGTGCTCGTGGCGGATGCGCCGGGCGCGGCTGCGGTGAGGCCCTCCACCTTCAGGATCTGCTGGCTCGGAGCTTTGCTCTGCGTGACCCAGTGTCCGACCAGCAGGCCGATGATCATCGCCAGCAACAGCACTGAGAGCACCGCGAACAGGGGCGAGTAGCGACGCAGCCATCCGCCAGCGCCTGGCGGCTCGTGTAGCTGCGCGTAGGCGACCGGGGCTGTGCCGAAGGCGCTCGCGGCCGCCTGTGGCTGGTGCTCGCTTTGGAGCACGTCCAGGAACGCGAGGCGGACGGGTGAGCACGGGTGCCCGCAGGAAAGGCAGTAGCGCTGATCGGCTACGAGCGGCGCCGAGCAGTTCGCGCAGGTGGCGCTCTCCGACGGCACGGGCGTGAGGCTCATTCTCGCCACCTCTCCCCTCACCCGCCACCGCGCGCTGGATGCGCAGCTCGACGGGTGCGCACGCCGCGTTGCCCACGGGGGCGGGTGCCCGCGCCGTGGCTGACCGCGGCGTGCCTGGACGCCCGTTCGGAGGACGCCGGCTGCTGGGCTTCGCGGCCGATCTTGGCGCTTTCCTGCTCAGTGCTCTCACAGGCCGAGACGGCCACCGTCAGGACCCCGCAGCCCGCGAGCGCGAGCGCCCGCCTGACCAGCACCGCGCCTGGCGCAGGCACGGTGCGAGCGTGGATGCTCATCCAAACGCTCCCCGCACGTAGTCGCGCGTGCGCGCGGCGCGCGGCGCCTCGAACACGTCCATCGTGGTGCCATACTCGACGAGGTCGCCGAGGTACATGAACGCGACCTTGTCTGCCACGCGATGAGCCTGTGCGAGGTTGTGCGTGACGATCACCACCGCGAGGTCGCGCCGCAGCTCGCCGATCAGCTCCTCGATCACGCCGGTCGAGATCGGGTCGAGCGCGCTGCACGGCTCGTCCATCAGCAGGACCTCAGGCCGCGGCGCGATCGCGCGGGCGATGCACAGCCGCTGCTGCTGGCCTCCGGACAGGCGCAGCGCTGGACTGTCCAGTTCGTCGCGCACCTCGTCATAGAGCCCGGCCCTGCGCAGGGCGTCGACGACCAGCGGCTCGAGCTCGCGCCGATGCGGGCGCCTGCGCGACTGCTCGCGCAGCGCGAAGGCGACGTTGTCGAAGATCGACATCGGAAACGGGTTCGGCTGCTGGAAGACCATCGCCACACGCGACCGCAGCGACGTGTCGACGAGGTCGTGGATGTCATCGCCGTCGAGCAGCACCTCGCCCGAGCGCAGCGCGCTCGGGGTCAACTCCGTCAGCCGGTTGAGCGTGCGCAGCAGCGTCGTCTTGCCGCAGCCGGAAGGTCCGATCAGAGCGAGAACCTCGCCCTGATGAATCGACAGCGAGACCGACTTGACGGCGTCTTTGCCTGCGTAGGAGACGCTGACGTCACGCAGGCGCAGGCGTTCGGGCCCGGCCGACGACGCCGAGGTCCTGATCGCCTCGCGCTCGCGCGGCGGGCGCACCGGGCTGGGCGGACGATCGAGGACGATCGTGCGCACGGGCGGCACGGCTCCGTCGCCGATCGGCGGCTCGTTCGGCTGCCTGTCGCTCGGCGGCTCGTTCGGCTGCCTGTCGCTCGGCGGCTCGTTCGGCTGCCTGTCGCTCGGCGGCTCGTTCGGCTGCCTGTCGCTCGGCGGCCGCTCGCCCGGCGGCCGCTCGCTCGGCGTTGGGTCCTCGCCGTCGTCGGTTGCGAAGCTCCACGGGTCGAGGACCATCTCGTCAGGACTCATCGGGCACTTTCTCTATCGACTGGACTTTAGCCATCAGACCACTGAGATTAGCGGTTTTTCGGGCGTTTGTGAAATCACGGTCGACGGCCATCGTCAGACGACCGCGCCCGCGGCGTTCAACCCGACCGAGTTGGCCTGCGCTCGACCGAAGCGATCGACGATCAGGTTCAGCACGAGCACGAACACCAGGAGCACGAACGCTGCCGCGTAGGCCTTCTGCGGGGCCGCGCCTTCACCCGCAGGCGAGTTGTCGTAGATGTAGCTGGTCAGCGCGGAACCCGTTCCGCGCAGCAGGCTCACCCCTGGGACTCCGCCCTGGGTATCGATGCGCAGCGTTTCCCCGAGCAGCAGCAGCACGATCGCCGTGCTCCCGATGATGCGGCTCACCCCCAGCGTCACACCGGTGGCCACGTTGGAGCGCACGGCCGGCAGAAGCACGCGGCGAATCGTCGCGATCCGCGTCTTGCCGAGCGCGAACGCGGCCTCGCGCATATGTGCCGGAACCGCCTGCAGGCCGTCCCGGGAAGCGGCGAAGATGGGCGGCACGGCGAGCAGCGACATCATCGCGCCGGCGGCTATGAACGAGCGTCCGTACACGCCGCCGCCTTCCGAGCGGAACGACAGCGGCGCGAGCACTCCTAGCTGGAAGATGGCGAGGCCGAACAGCGCGATCACGATGTCCGGTGTCCCGGCCACGATCTCGATGCTCGACTCGACCACCCGTGCCAGCCAGCTGGGCCGCCCGTACTCTGCCATCCACACAGCGCTTCCCAGCGCCAGCGGGAGGGCGAGCGCGATGCCGATGACGGTCAGCAGGGCGGTTCCGATCAGCGGGTCGAGAAAGCCGCCGGAGCTGGCCTGGCTGGTGCTCACGTTGGGACGGCTGAAGATGAGGCTCGGGCTCAGATACTGGACCCCTCGGTAGCCCATGTAGACGACGATCGCCGCGGCAATCAAGCACAGCCCGATCCCGGCTGTCCAAGCACAGGCGAGCACGAGCCGGTCGCCCCAGCGCCAGCTCCAGGGCGAGGAGCGCCTGCCACGGCGGCGCGGTTGCTGCGCCCCGGAGGGACCACGTGAGAGGTTGGGCGCGTAGGTGCTCATCCGCGGGTCTGGTACTTGCGCAGCGGGAGCTTGATCAGGTAGCCGCCGACCGACAGCGCGAACGCGGAGAAGAGCAGCAGGAGCGCGAACGAGTAGAGGGTGGCGCGCAACGCGGGCGCGCCAATGCCTTCATGGAAGTCGACGATCGATGACGCGAGCGTGCGCAGCGGCTCGAAGAAGAAGATGATCCCGTCGACCGGCTTGGGCGTGAAGAAGCGCCCGCCGGAGACCATCTGGATCATCACCGCCTCGCCCAGAGCGCGGGCGGTGGCGAGCACAGCCGCCGCAACGATCGCCGGTCGGATCGCGCGGAGCGTCACCGCGAGCACCGCCCGCAGGGGATTGAGACCGAGCGCCACAGCACCCTCGCGCCAGGAGACCGGCGCGGAGGCGAGCGCCTCGCAGGTCAGCGCGATCATGATCGGGGTGATCATCAGCGTGAGGATCGCCGCCGTCACCCCCAGCCCGGCGCCGGTCAGCTCGACGACGTTCTGTACCGAGGCCTTCTCGTGAGCCGTGATCAGGTCGTTTCCGACGAAAGGCACCAGCACGAGGATCCCGATCAGCCCGTAGATGACCGACGGCACCGACGCGAGCAGCCTGATCACGGGAATCGCGACCTTGCGCAGGCGCGACGGGGCGAGCTCGACGATGAAGATCGATGAGAGCACCGCGATCGCCACGCCGAGCACCACGGCTATCGCGGTCGTCAGCAGCGTGCCGTAGATCAGCGGCCAGGCGCGCAGATGGAAGGCCGACGCAGACGGATTCACGCTCGTCGCCTGCATCGTGGCGATCTGCCTTTCCAGGTGCCCGCCGCCACCGAGCCAGCTGAGGCCGTTGTGCTCGAAGATCGGCCATGCGCGGATTGCGACGAACACGATCATCGCGACAACGACGACACCGACCAGCAGCGACACCGCGCCGAGCGTGCGCTCGGCGCGGTGGTCCGGCCAGGGTCTGCGGAGTCGCTCGAGCAACGACGGCTCGGCTATTTAATCGGGATCCACTGGCTGGAGATGATCTTGCGTGCTGCAGAGGAGGCCTCCACCCAGCCGATGAACGCCGACGCGGCGCCCTTCGCCTTGCCCTTGGTCACCTCGTAGAAGCGCGCGATGCCGGCGTACTGCCCGGAGGTCGCGGTGGCGAGGTTGCAGGCGACGCCGTTGTAGCTCACGACGTTGACGCCACCGAGATCCGCCTGATAGTTGGACACGAAGCCGATCGCGTTCGGATCGCTCTCGACCTGCTGCTTGAGCAGGCCCTCGGACGCCTCTTCGGTGGCGATGCTCGACACTTTCTTGCCTTCGAGCAGCAGCGTCTGGAAGCTGGTGAGCACGCCCGCGACCGAGGTGCGGCTGATCAGGTCGATCGTCCCGCTCGCGCTCGCGCCGGACACCGCGCTCCAGCTGCGGGTCTTGCCGGTGAAGATCGACACGACCTGGCTGGCCGTGAGGTTGCTGAGCGTGTTCGCTTTGTTGGTGATGACGCAGATCCCGTACTTGGCGATCGGGTAGAAGACGAGGCCGGCCGGGTCGCTGGGCAGCGGATCACGCGAGACGTCGGCGAGCGTCACGCGACCGGCGGCCACGTCGTTGATGCCGACCTGGGCGCCGCCCTGGGCGATCTTGAACTTGACCTTTTTCGGATGCGTCTTGACGTACTTCTGGGCGAGCAGCGAGACCAGCGGGTAGGAGGCGGTGGCGCCGCTGATCGTGATCAAGCTCGTCGCGGAAGCGGCCACAGGCGCCGCGACCCCGAGCGCGCCAGCCACCATGAAGGCGACGGAGAGACGGCGAGTTCGATGCATTGAAGAGAGACTCCGTTTCGAGATGAGTTGACAAAGAGTTGACAACGTGGAACGCCGAACATAGCATATCTCCATAGAGCTGATCGAGATTAGCTATTTTATGGAGAATGTCGGGAAAGCGCCCGCCCCCCGGGCTGCCTTCGCCCCGTTGCTGAGCATTCCGCTCCACTAGATGAACAACACGCCTGAAAAGCCAAAGTCTCCCCTGCGCATGCCCTCGCTCCGGGCCACCGCGGCGCTGGCAGCAGCGATGCTCGGGATCGGCGTCGCGGTCGGTGCCGCGATCGGCCCGGCTCCCAGCCCATCGTTCGCCGTGGGAGGCCTCCTGCCGCTGCTTCCATCGCTGAGCGGCGGCGTGAAAGCGAGCACCGCCGCCGTGCAGCCGCCGCCGGCCGCGCCGCAGCCGACGCCGCCGGCGGCACCGGAACCGAGCGCCGCCACGAGCAGGCCGAGCACGCGCAGCTCCAACAGCACCGCCACCTCTCTGACGTCCTCTGCGGAAACGACGACGCCATCCCCCGCCATCCCGACCGGCGCAGGCGCAGGCAAGAACACGACGCTGCCGCCGGTCACGCACGTGTGGCTGATCGAGCTCGCGGGGACCAGCTTCGGCGAAGCCACCGCGCAGCCGTCAGCCGCCCCGTACATCGACACGCAGGCCGTGCCGGCCGGCACGCTGCTCAGCACCTGGTCGGCGCTCGCGGGGAGCGCATTCGCCACCGAGGCGTCGCTGCTGGGCGGCTCACCGCCACAGCTGCTCGACACGATCGTCCAACCCCCATGCCCCGAAGGCGCGGCCGGCGCGCAATGCGCGTCCGGAACGCCCGGCGGGCTGACCGCGGCGGACGAATTCCTGAAGGCGTCGGTTCCCACGATCACCGTCACGGCGGCCTACCGCGAAAACGGGCTGATCGTCGTCACCTTCGGCTCGATCGCGTCGGGCACAGCGACCGGCCTTCCCGCCGGCGCCTCGACCGCCACCGTCCTCTCCCAGCCCCCGGCAGGCGTGCTGCTGATCTCGCCGTTCGCGCCGGCCGGCGCAAAGTCCTCCGCGGCCTTCAACCCGACTTCACCGAAGCAGAGCCTCGAAAAGCTCTTGCGGCGATGACAGACCAAACAACGAACGAACGGAGATCCGCGTTGCACGCATTCCAGCCTGTCCACCGCAAGGCCACATGGTCGCTCGCCGCGATCGCGGGCGTTTTCGCCCTGCTGCTCGCGAGTCCGGCGAGGAGCCATGCAGACGAAGCCAATCCGAACAACTATTCCTGCCTCGGCAGCATCTCCGCGGGAGCGCCCGAAGTAGGCAGCGAAGAACAGCAGGTGCGCTACACGTTCTACTGCGACGGGCCGATCACCGGCTACCAGCTCCAGACGCAGATCCCGACGACGGGCATACAGAGCCCGCCGCTCGTGACCTCGATCCCGGCCGGGACTCCGCTGACGGACACGTTCTCGTGCTCCGGAGAAGTACCCGGCTACGCGCTCAACTGCGTCGGCGCGAGCAAGGCCGCGTACGAGACGATCACCGGGCAGTTCGCGATCGGCACGAAGCTCTGCACCGAGCCACGCGTCGATCCGCTGCTAACAGTTACAGACGCGTACCTCGAAAAGGGCGTCGTCACGCAGGCGATCTCCGGGCCGTTCGATCTGGGCCGACCGAAAGGCTGCCGGCCGGACGCCTTCTCGGGCGCCACGCGCCTGAATCCCAAGCCGACGAACGCCCACAAGAAGCACTCGAAGAAGCCGAAGAAGGGCAAAAAGGGCAGCAAGAAGGCCAGCCGCAGCAGCAGATAAGCCTCCCGGCGCGGATGCGGCGTCGCGCAGCCGCGCGGCGCCGCGCCGCGCCAGCTCACGCCCCTTACAGCAGGCTGGTAGTCATGCGTTCGACCTCGGCGATCGAGGTCAGCCCCTCGCGGACCTTCTGCATACCGTCGTCGCGCAGGCGCAGCATCCCCTCCTCGACGGCGACGGCGACCATGTCATCGACCGACGCGCGTTCGAGAATCAGCGCCCGGATCGGCTCGCTGACGCTCATCACCTCATAGAGGCCAACGCGGCCGCGGTAGCCCGAGCCACTGCAGCGCGAGCAGCCGACCGCCTCGAAAGGCTCGGCGCCGGCGAGGCCGTAGTCGGCGAGCACGTACTCGGAGACGTGCTGCGCTCGCTTGCAGTGCATGCACAGCATCCGCACGAGACGCTGGGCGACGATGCAGTCGACAGCCGAGGACACCAGGAACGGCTCGATGCCCATGTCGATGAGCCGCCCGAGCGCGCTCGGCGCGTCGCGCGTGTGCAGGGTCGAGAGCACCATGTGGCCGGTCAGCGCGGCCTCGACTGCGATGTGGGCCGTCTCGCGGTCACGGACCTCGCCGACCATGATCACGTCGGGGTCGGCCCTCAGCATCGAGCGCAACCCGACGTCGAATGTGACCCCCGCCTTGGGAGCGATCTGCATCTGCTTGACGCCGGCGATCCGCTGCTCCACCGGATCCTCGATCGTGAGGATGCTGCGTTCGCCGTCGTTCAGGACGCTCAGCGCCGCATACAGCGTGGTCGTCTTGCCCGAGCCGGTCGGCCCGGTCACGAGCACGGCTCCGTTCGGCCGTCCGATCGCGAGCTCGAAGCGCTCCCTGTCGGCCGGCTGCATGCCTAGTGAATCCAGGCCCTCGACCATCACGCCCTTGTCGAGGATTCGCAGAACGACGCCCTCGCCGTGGACCAGCGGCAGGGTCACCACGCGGATGTCGACACGACGCCCGTCGACGGTCAGCGCGAAGCGGCCGTCCTGCGGTACGCGTCTCTCGGAGATGTCGAGATCGGCCATGATCTTGATGCGCGACACGACGCCGCTCGCCATCCTGCGCTTGACGGTTGCGGCCGGCGCGAGCACGCCGTCGACGCGGAACAGCACGCGCGTATCGCCCTCCTCGGGGTTCACGTGGATGTCGGAGGCGCCCTGCTGCACGGCCTGCGCGACGATCGAGTGCACTAGCTTGATGATCGGGGCGTCATTGTCGGCCTCGGGCATCAGCAGGTTCTGAGACGTGTCCGGGTCGCTCTCCTCCTCCACGATGTCTTCGATCGACTCGTCCATCCGCACGAGCCGCGTCAGCAGCAGGTTGAGGTCCTCCACCGAGGCCGCCGCCGGCCTGACCCGCCGGCCGGTCATCATCCCGATGTCGTCGATCGTCAGGACGTTGGTGGGGTTCGCCATCGCCAGCACGAGCGAGCCGTCGTCGGTGAACCCGACGGGCACGGCCTGATAGCGCCTGGCCGTCTCTGCGCTGACGAGGTTGACGGCTCCCATGTCGAGGTCGTAGACGGCCAGGTCGACGAAGTCAAGGCCGAAGCGCTCGGCGACGACCCGCGCGAGCTGATCGTGGCGCAGGACTCCACGTTCGACGAGCACGAGGCCGGTCGGCCGGCCCTGAGCGCGCGCCGCCGCGACGGCCTCCTCGACGGCGAGGCGATCGGCGAATCCGAGATCGACGGCGACCTCGCCGATCATCCGGCTCGAGCGGCCGCTGCGGTGCGGCGGATAAAGACCGTTGCCCGCGCGCTCGACCGGGGCCTCCTCGGCGGCTTCGGCCGGTGGGCCCACGGAATGTGACACAGCGGTATTGCCCATCACCGCCTTATCGGCACGTTGCGCAGCGCGCTTGACCGCATGAGACGCCGTCAGGCGCCGGATCCGGCGTTCCCGTGCTCGAACGCGGCCTTGACCTGCGCGTCGAGCGTGTTGAGCCGGTACAACGCGAGCGCCTCGGGAGAGGCGAAGCGCTGCCCGGCGGCCGCCTCCTGGCCGTGATGCAGGATCACGCAGTGCTCGAGCGCCAGCCTGCGCTCGTGATCGAGGGCCGGTGGGCAGTGGCCTGCGATCATCCGCAGCCCGAGCTCGACGTGGCCGAGAAGCGTCCCCTCACGGCTGCGCTCGATCTCTGCGCCGTAGGTGAACTCACGTGTCTTGCCGAGGTCGTGGACGATCGCTGCGCTCAGCAGCAGGTCGCGATCGAGGCGCGGATGAAGCGTGCACAGCTCGAGCGCCATCGTCGCAACGGCGACGGTGTGCTCGAGCAGCCCGCCGAGGTAGGCGTGATGGCTCGAGCCGGGTCGCCCTGAGGCGCTGGACGCCGGCACGGAGCATGGTGCGCGGCGGATCTCCGCGCGCAGGACCTCGTCGCCCAGCAGCCGTTCCAGAAGCACCTTCAGCCCGGGGTCGTAGACCTCGCGCGCGAGATGCTCGAGAAAGCCTTCGAGCTCATCGAGGTCGCGGTAGGCGACCGGCAGGAAGCGCGCCGGGTCCGCGTGGGCGACGTCCGCGCGGGCGATCGCGCTGAGCTCGATCTGAAGCGCGCCGCGAAAGCGCTCGACACGCCCGCGCACGCGCACGAGCTCGCCCCGCTCGAAGCGTCCGGCGAGGACGTCGGCGTCGCGGAAGGCGCGCGCGAGGATCGCCCCGGTGCGGTCGCGCAGCTCGGTCGTCAGGTAGGGGCTGCCCGCTCGGGACACGAGACGTTCCTTGCGCGTGCAGGCGAACACCGCGTCGACGTCCTCTCCGTCGCGCAGGGTGGCGATCGTCTGCAGCTCGTCCGAAGCGGTGAAGGTCGCGGAGGCCATCGGCGCATGATGTACGGTGGTTCGGATGCAGCCGTTCATATGGGATCGCCGTCCGGACGGCCTCAGGGCTCCGGCGATGGTCTGCGCATTCCAGGGCTGGAACGACGCCGGCGACGCCGCCTCGAGCGCGGTCTCGTTCCTGGCCGATGCGCTCAACGCGAAGCGCTTCGCGAGGATCGACTCGGAGGAGTTCTACGACTTCCAGGCCAATCGCCCGTGCGTTCGCTTCGGCGAGGACGCCAAGCGCGAGATCGTCTGGCCGTCGGTCCAGATCTTCGAGGCCTCCGCGCCGCGCGCGCCGCGCGACCTCGTGCTCGTTCAGGGAGTCGAGCCGTCGATGCGCTGGCGCGGCTTCAGCTCGCACATCGTCGACCTCGCCGAGGCGCTCGGCGTGCAGGTGGTCGTCTCGCTCGGCGCTCTGCTCGGCGACGTGCCACACACCCGGCCGGTGGCCATGAGCGGCCATGCATCAGACCCGGCGCTCATGGAACGTCTGGGGATTCAGCCGTCGGGGTATGAGGGACCGACGGGGATCGTGGGCGTGCTGCACAGCGCCTGCGCCGACGCGGGGCTGCCGTCGGTGACGCTGTGGGCGGCCGTCCCCCACTACGTCGCCGGAGCGACGAACCCGAAGGCCGCGCTCGCGATCCTGCGCAGGGTCGAAGGCCTGATCGGCGTCTCTGTCGACGTATCAGAGCTCGAATCGGCTGCAGCCGACTACGAGCGCCAGGTGGGGCTCGCGGTGCAGAGCGATCCCGACATCCAGGCGTTCGTCGAGCGGCTCGAGCAGGCGGCTGAGAGCGAGGCGCAAAGCTCGCCCGAGGACGTGCCGTCGGGCGACATCCTCGCACGCGAATTCCAGCGCTTCCTGCGCCAACGGGGGCGTTAGCGCAGCGCGACTGGGCGCTCAGCCCTCGGCGGCCGGCGCGACTAGGCGCTCAGCCCTCGGCGGCCGGGCAGACGATGCGGTAGTCGCAGATCGAGCATGCCGCCTGTGAGGGCGTTGGCTCGAAGGCTTGCGCGAGTATGCCCTCGCCGACCTCGAGCACGACGCCCTTGACCGACTCCGCGTCCTGCTCGCTCCTGGGCACGGGCACCTTCAGGTCATCGAGCACGTAGTAGTAGGCCTGACGCGAGGAGTCCAGCTTCCAGGCTTCGCGCGCTGCGAGCGCATAGAGGGACAGCTGGACGTCGTCCTCCAGCTGCTCGGCCGTCTTCGGGCGCGAGGTCTTGTAGTCGATCAGCTCGTACTCCTCGGCGGAGCCGTCCTCGAGACGATCGATGCGATCGACGCGTCCGCGGAGGTGGTGAGGCCCGAGCCTGAAGTCGAACTGGCGCTCGAACCAGACCGGCTCGGCGTCCTGCTCGTTCAGCCGCGCGTGGTAGCGCGTGAGCGCACTGCGCGCCATCTCGCACAGCGCCTGCTCGTGCTCGCCGTCCCCGAGTCCGCTCCTGCGCCAGCCGGCGTCGAGCAGCTCGAGCATCTGCGCGAGCGTCGTGCCGCCGTCGGAGTGATAGCGCTCGAGCACCTGATGGACGACGATGCCGAAGCGCTGGTGGATGGTCTGCTCCGTGGGGATGCGAAGGACGCGCGCGAACTTGTACCTGAGCGGGCAGCTGCGATAGGTGTGGATGTCGGACGCTGACAGCGCCAGCCCGATGCCCTTGCGCGGCAGGAAGGGTCCCAGCGAGGGCTCGCCGCGGGGCGCGAGCGCTTGGGCGCGCGCGCGCTCGTCGGTCTCGGCCGCCATCAGTGTCTCGTCGAGCGTGGATGTCTGCAGGATCTCGCGTTGCATGGGGGTCGCTGCGGCGAGCAGGCGCACGTTGATGTCCGACAGCGCCTCGCCGAGGCTCTGCCCGTCGGGACGCTGGAGCAGCGCGGAGAGCTTGAGCAGCTCCAGGTAGCGCACGACGCCGTGAGAGATGTCGAGATCGGTATCGAGACGCAGCTCGCCGAGCCGCCCCCCGATGCGGGCGACGCCTCCGAGCACCTCTTCGCGCAGAAGGTGGAAGGTCGCCTCGAGATCGCCCGCCGCCGCATCCGCCGGCGGCGCCTGCGGGGCTTCGAGCGCCTCGAGGCCAGCCGGGTCGGGTACGACCGTCGCGAGATGCCGCGCGAGCTCGCGGACGCTCGACTGGGGCTGGCGGCGAACGAAGTCCACGGCCAGCTCGCGCAGCAGCTCGAGGCTCGCCCGCTGCTCGGCCGCATCTGCCGGCGAGAGGAGCCGCAGCCCACGCACGCCCAGCCGCTGGATCAGGCGGCCGATGAACACGTCCGGCGCGACGGAGTCCAGCTCGGCCGCGGCGCTGCGGTGCAGCTCGACGAAGCGTAGGATGCGTTCCCTGGCCTCGGGCGGCACCTGCGGCGACTCGGTGGCCGCTGCGAGCCCGAGGACGAGATCCAGCTTGCGGCGGCGCGCGACCTGGATCACGCGCGCCAGCTCCGCCTGGCGCAGCTCGATCGGCGGCCTCGCAAGCGCCCTCACGACCGCGGCGGCATCCTGCGGGTCGACGAGCAGGCGCAGCCATGCGAGGACGTCGCGAACCTCCGCCCGCTTGAGGAAGCCTGCTGGACGCTCCCCGCCCGCAGACCCCTCGGGCGGCGCGGGCGCGATTCTCGACCCGGACACATTCCTAGGATACGGGCAGAACGCCCACGCCTGGCTACGCTCTTGGAGTGGACATGATCGATTGGGGCGCAGCCCAGCGAGTGGGGGAACTGATAGCCGGTTCGCCTCCCTACGGCGGAGTGCGCGCCGCGTCAGTCGAGCCGCTCGCGCAGGACTTCGCACGGCGCGTCAGCGCGTACAGCGGTCTCGACATGCCGAGCGAGCTGCCTGCCCTCGAGGCCGTCGACCGCCCGGCGTGGATCGCAGCGAACCTGAAGACGATGCAACCGCTGCTCGCGACGCTCACCGAGCGCATGGACGAGGACGCCGGCAGGTTCGTCGGCCCGCTGCGCGGTCCGCTGCGCTCGGCGTCCGGCCTGCTGCTCGGCGCCCAGGTGGGAGCGCTGACGGGCATGCTCTCGCAGCGGGTGCTCGGCCAATACGACCTCGCGCTGCTCGACTCGTCGGTGCCCCCGCGCTTGCTGCTGCTCGCACCCAATCTCGCGCAGGCCGCGCGCAACCTGGAAGTCGATCGCGACGAGCTCGTCGTGTGGGTCACGATCCACGAGGTGACGCACGCCGTCCAGTTCTCGGGCGCATCGTGGCTGCGCGACTATCTCGGAGGTCTGCTCAAGGAGCTGATCGACGGACTGCACGTCAGCATCTCCGGCCAAGGAGGCGACCTAGCAGGAACCGCAGGCCGCGGACGCCGCGCGAGGCTCCCCGATCCGGCCGATCTTCGCGACCTGATCGACCGCGCGCGGCACGGCGAGCTGCTGCGGCTCACCCTCGGAGAGGATCGCTGGCGGCTGGTCGAGCGTATGCAGGCGGCGATGTCGCTGATCGAGGGCCATGCCGAGCACACGATGGACGCGGTCGGCGCCGATGTGCTCCCCACGCTCCCGCGCCTGCGCGCGGCGATGAATCGGCGGCGCGAGAGCCGCGGCCTGCCCTGGCGCGTGCTCGAGAGGCTGCTCGGGCTGGAGTTGAAGCTGCGCCAGTATGAGGTCGGCCGGCGCTTCTGCGACGAGGTCGTGCGCGACGGAGGCCCCGAGTTGCTGGCACGTGCTTGGAGCGGACCGGAGGCGCTTCCCAGCGCCGAAGAGCTCGAGCGGCCCTCGCAATGGGTCACGCGCATGCGCAGCAACCCGCCCGAAGGAAGTTCGGCGGGTCGAACGCATGTTCCTCCTGTTACAAGCTAAGTGCCTGCGGAGCCCGTTTTCAGCGGGCTTTTGAAGCCGTGCTAGGATCGGGCTGTAACGATCTCTCCATCATGGGTTACAAACGTGTGTTCGCTGGGAAACAATACAGCGAGAGGCCCGCACAGCAAACCCGTAACCGTTCCTCGTAGCAGCGAGGAAGAAGAGGAGACCAGGTCCAGATGCCAACTTCCACCAGCACGTCACCCAGCAGGGGCAAAACCCGCGCGAAATCCGCGCGCAAATCGACTTCGGCCAAAGCTTCGGTGCGTCGCGGCCGTTCCAGCGCGCAGTCGAAAGCCACGCGCGCCAAAGCTGCCCGCACCCGCGCAACGCACCAGACCGGGGCTACGATCCGTCAGACGCAGGCTGGCACCCGTGACACCGCAGACGTCTTCGGCGACTACGCGGAGCGCGCAGTACTGATCCCCGTCGGCGCAGCGTTGATGGCGCGGGACCGCGTCGTCTCGAGCGTCAGCGATACGATCTCGAGCTACTCTTCGGCCTCTAGGGCCCAGGCACAGCTGCGCCGCTTCGAGCGCCGCGGCATCACCGCGCGTAAAAGGCTCGAGCGCGAGGTCCGCAAAGCGCGAGTCCGCGTCGAGCGTGAACTGCGCCAGCGCCGCCGGGAAATCGAGAAGACCGTGAGCGACCTCGAATCACGTCGCGACGCGGTCGCCAAGAACAGCACCGAGTTCGCCAACCGCGTGCCTGAGCTGGCCACCCGAGTCCAGGAGCGCTTGCTTAGCCGCGTGTGAACCACCACCTTCCCCCGCCCCGGCCAGGAGAGAGCGGAGCGGGAAAGTCTGCCGGCCTCATATCCCGCCGGCAGTAGTAGCACCCTCTCCTCCCCTCGACCCGCGGGCGGCTCCCACCGTCCGCGGGTCTCTTTAAGCGGTCAATGCAACAATTACCCTCCACTTCTGGGTATAACCATCGTTATACGGAGTTCGCGCAAAGAGATACCTAGTCACGCGCTCTCCTCCTCCCTAGTCACGCGCTCTCCTCCTCTCAGTCACGCGCTGCTCTCCCTCCTCCCAAGTCACGCGCTCTCCCTCCTCCCAACGCTCTCCCTCCTCGCGGTTCAGTTGGCATCTCAGTTCGAGGGAACCGCCTAGCGCCTGATCCGGGCTGTAGCCGCGAGGCCAAACCCGAGGACGATCCCGACCAACGCGACGAGGCCAATGCTCTCCAGAGCATCCGCGTGCGCCACGGCTCCGAGGCCGAGGCCGAGCAGCGCGGCGAACACCCACACAGAGAACCGCTCGGTGGTGGTCAGGCGATCCATCGCGCCTACAGCGTAGACCTCGGGCGCTTCACGCAGGTTTGCCACAATGGGCAGGTGACCGACAGGGATCAGATCCGCAAGGCGCTCGAGGGCGTCATCGACCCGGAGCTTCACCGGTCGATCGTCGAGCTCGACATGGTGCGCTCGATCGACGTCAGCGCCAACGGCGTCGTCGACGTGACGGTGTCGCTCACCACGCCGGGCTGCCCGATCAAGGGGCATTTCCAGTCGGCCGTCGCGGGCGCCGTCTCGGCCCTCGAGGGCGTGACGCACGTCAACGTGTACTTCGACGTCCTCGACGCTGGGCAGAAGGCTGCGCTGCAGCAGAAGCTCGGCCGCGCGAGCCTCCCGGTCGGGACCCTTGCGCAGGTCGCGAACGTGCTGTGCATCGGCTCGGGCAAGGGCGGCGTCGGGAAGTCGACCCTGACCGCGAACCTCGCTGCGGCACTCACGGCCGAGGGCAAGCGCGTGGGCGTGCTCGACGCGGACGTCTGGGGCTACTCGATTCCGCGCATGTACGGGCTCGGCTCGACCCGCCCGCCGGTCTCGCCCGAGCGCAAGATCATCCCGCTCGAGGCGCATGGCGTGAAGGTGATGTCGATCGGGTTCTTCGTGGAGGAGGACGCGGCGGTGGTGTGGCGCGGCCCGATGCTGCACAAGGCGCTGACCCAGTTCCTGCAGGACGTCGATTGGGGCGTCCTCGACTACCTGCTCATCGACCTTCCGCCGGGCACTGGCGACGTCTCGATGACGCTCGCGCAGCTGCTTCCGCAGGCGCGCTTCGTAATCGTCACGACTCCGCAGCAGACAGCGCAGAAAGTGGCGCGCCGCGCAGCGCAGATGGCTCACAAGGTGTCGCTGGAGATCGGCGGCGTGATCGAGAACATGTCGAGCTTCACGACGCCGTCGGGCGAGCGTTTTGCAATCTTCGGAGAGGGCGGCGGCAGAGAGCTCGCCGACGAGCTCGACGTGCCGCTCCTAGGGCGCGTGCCGCTGACGATGCCGTTGCGGGCGCAGTCCGATGGCGGCGTTCCGCTGGTGATCGAGGATCCCGACGATCCCGGCGCCCAGGCGATCCAGCAGGTCGCGCGCGGGCTGATCGCCTCCTCGCCCGTCGAGCTGCCGGTTCTGCCGCTGGTCGAGGTGGTGCCCGCGGGCCCCCAGCCAGAGTCCGGCGCGAAACCCGTGGGCATGTCACTGCCGATGGCCTGAGCATCGGGCCGGTCGCGCAGAGTGACATGCCCTTCGGGCCCCGCCGCGGGGTCGCGGCAGCGTCGCGACACGCGGCCGGCTCGCGCCCCTGGCCGGCAGGACGGACGGGCTCGTCCGCCGTGGCGGCCGCTTGACAAGCGTCTACCAGCTGAGAGGATCGTCTTCGATATGCCAGTGCAAGATCAGCAGGAGGAGGAGCAGGACGACCGGTCACAGACCGGAGACACGCGCGAGGGCGTCGTCGAATTCGACGAGCGCCGCGCGAAGATGGAGCGGCTGCGGGCGGAAGGGATCGACCCCTACCCGCCGGTCAGCCTGTGGGACAGCCGCACGCTCATCGCCGATGTCATCGCAGCTCACGACCCTGCTCATCTCGACCCGGGCGACCATCCGGAGCTGAGCTACCAGGTCGTCGGGCGGCTGATCGCGCGGCGGGTGCACGGCAAGACGGCGTTCCTCGACGTGCGCGACCTGTCCGGCTCGATCCAGGCCGTGGTGCGCGTCGAATCGCTCGGCGAGGAGGCTTACAACCGCATCCTGAACCTCGACATCGGCGACATCGTCGGGATCGTGGGCACCGTATACGTCACCCAGCGCGGGCAGCTCGCGCTCGCGGTGGTCCAGTCCACGCTGCTCACGAAGACCCTGCGGCCACCTCCGGACAAGCACCATGGCCTCGGCGACACCGGCACGCGCTACCGCTATCGCGAGCTCGACCTGATCGCCAACGACGAGACGCGCGAGCTGTTCATCACGCGCGCGAGGATCGTCGCAGCGATCCGCGAGTGGCTCGACAAAAAGAACTTCGTCGAGGTGGAAACGCCGGCCCTGCAGTCGCTTGCCGGAGGTGCCGGCTCGCGCCCGTTCACGACCCATCACAACGCGCTCAACCGTGACCTGTACCTGCGCATCTCGGTGGAGCTGTTCCTCAACCGCTTGATCGTCGGCGGACTGGAGAACGTCTACGACATGGGCAAGGTGTTTCGCAACGAGGGCATCTCGCCGAAGCACAGCCCGGAGTTCACGATCATCGAGTTCATGATGGCCTACGCCGACTACAACGACGTGGCGACGGCGACCGAAGAGATGTTCGCCTTCGTCGCGCAGCGCGCGCTCGGCAGGACGCAGATCAAGCGGGGCGGAGAGACGATCGACCTGGCCAAGCCCTGGCGACGGATCACGATGCGCGAGGCGATCCTCGAGGCGACCGGGGTGGACTTCATGGAGTCCGACCGTGACGAGCTCGCGAAGGTCCTCGACGAGCCGGTCGACCCCGAGGCGACGTGGGCTGAGGTGGTCGCGGACATCTACACAAAGCTGATCGAGCCGAGCATCAACCAGCCGACGCACGTTTTCGACTTCCCGCTCGAGCCGTTCCCGATCACCAAGCGCCACTCGGTCTACCCGCAGCTCGCCGAGCACTTCGACGCGGTGATCGGCGGCATCGAGCTCGTGAGCGGCGACACCGAGCTCAACGACCCGGTCGATCAGTGGCAGCGGTTCGTCGACCAGCGCAAGCGGCGGAGGGTCGACGACGCAGACGTGCCGCACCCGAACGACGAGGAGTACGCGAGAGCGATCGAGTACGGCTACTCGCCGACGGCCGGCGGCGGCATGGGAGTCGACCGCCTCGTGATGATCCTCACCGAACGCGACACGCTGCGCGAGGTGATCCCCTTCCCGATCGTCAGGGAGTTGCGATGAGCGCCTCCAAGCTCGACCTCGACCCGGGCGTCGTCAGCGCCTGCAGGCAGGCGGCGAAGCAGATCGCCGAGCAGGTCACCGAGCAGATCGCCGGCCGCACGACGGTGTCGGTCGAGCGCAGCGTGACGCGACTGCTCGGAGTCGACGGAGCCGACGCTCTCGACGTGCCGCTGCCAAACGTGCTCGTCGATCACGTGCACGAACGTGGAGGCCTCGGTCGCGGTGTCGCGTTCTGGCTCGGCAACGCGATGCTGCAGGGCAGACGCACGCCGCAGCAGATCGCCGAGGCGGTGAGCGCGGGCGAGGTCGAGCTGTGCGCGCTCGAGCTCGCTCCAGACGAGGCGATCCGCGAGCGCGTCGCCGAGGAGTGCAGCTCGCGCCTGAGCGAGATCTCTTCTCGCTTCGATGAGCGCCGCGCGATGCGCGAGCGGCTGGGAGACAGCGAGACGCCGCTGCGCTACGTGCTGACGGCGACCGGCGACGTGTACGAGGACGTCGTGCACGCGAGGGCCGTTGCCGAGGCCGGCGGGGACATCATCGCGGTTATCCGCTCGACTGCGCAGAGCCTGCTCGACTACGTGCCATATGGGCCGACGACGGAGGGCTATGGCGGCACCTTCGCCACGCAGGCAAACTTCAAGATCATGCGCGAAGCGATGGACGAGTGGTCCGAGCAGCACGGCCGCTACGTGCGGCTGTCGAGCTTCTGCTCGGGTCTGTGCATGTCTGAGATCGCCGCGATGGGTGCATGGGAGGGCTTCGACAACATGGTCAACGACGCCCTCTACGGGATCCTCTACCGCGACATCAACATCGTTCGCGGGCTGATCGACCAGCGCGTCTCGCGGATGATCAACAGCTATTTCGGCGTCGTGATCAACACCGGCGAGGACAACTACCTGCGAACCGCCGATGGGATCGAGGCCGCGCCGTCGGTGACGGCCTCGCAGTTCATCAACCACCAGCTGGCGCGAGCGTCCGGCGTGCCCGACGCCCAGATCGCCCTGGGCGACGCATTCGAGATCGACCTCGCTGTAACCAACAGCCTGCTGTACGAGTGGGCCCAGGCACAGCTCACGCGCGAGCTCTTCCCGGACTGTCCCGTCAAGTACATGCCTCCGACGCGTCACATGGACGGCAACCTGTTCCGTACGCACGCTTGCGACACGCTCTTCAACCTCGTCACGGTCGCGACGGGCCAGGGCGTGCAGACGATAGGCGTGCCGACCGAGGGGATCTTCACCCCGCATATCCACGACCGCGTGCTCGGCCTGCAGAACGTCGACTACGTCTTCAACGCCGCGCACGACCTCGGCGAGGAGATCGAGTTCAAGCGCGGCGGGATCATCCAGACGCGCGCCCACGAGGTGCTCGCCGGCGCGCACGAGCTGCTCGAGCGGATCGCCCAGACAGGTCTGTTCAAGGCGATCGAGCAGGCGTCCTTCGGGGACGTCAGCCGCAGGGTCGACGACGGCCGCGGGATCGAGGGGATCGTCACGACCGAGGAGGGCTATCTGAACCCGGTCGTCGAGCTGATGCAGCAGGCGAGCTATGCCTAGGGAGGTCGATCTCGCCGCCGTCAAGCCCTATGCCGACCACCTCGGGGACGGCCTCGTGCAGCTCAGCTTCACGCTGCCGGTGCCGTATTCGCTGGCGGCGCGCAAGGCGGCGCTCGAGCTCGCCGGCAAGCTGGGCTTCGAGGAGCCGGAGGTCGTCCACTACGAGCAGCTGACCGAGGGATATACCTACTTCGTCATGTACGGAGCGTGCGCGCAGACGGTCGACTTCACGGCGCTCGAGGGTGAGGGCTTCAACATCGAGTACATGACCGAGGAGGAGATCGAACAGTTCGCCCGCGAGCACGTCGGTCGCAAGATCGTCGTCGTCGGAGCGAGCACCGGGTCGGACACGCACAGCGTGGGGATCGACGCGATGCTCAACCTGAAGGGCTATCACGGCCATCACGGCCTCGAGGGCTACCGCTCCTTCGAGACATACAACCTCGGCAGCCAGGTGCCGAACAGCGTGCTCGTCGCCAAGGCGATCGAGCTCGACGCCGACGCGATCCTCGTCTCGCAGACGGTGACCCAGCAGAACCTGCACGTGCAGAACCTGACCGAGCTGGTGGAGCTGGTCGAGGCGGAGGGCCGGCGCCGCGACATGATCCTCGCGTGCGGCGGGCCGCGGGTGTCCAACGAGCTGGCGAAGGAGCTCGGCTACGACGCCGGCTTCTCGAAAGGCACCTATCCGCACCACCTCGCGACGTTCATCGTGCGCGAGCTCGCCGCACGCGTCGCGGCTGCCGGCTGACGTGCTGCTCTCGCGGTTGACCGCCTCGCTGAGGAGGCTCGCGCTCGTCGGCCTGGCGAAGAACACGGGCAAGACGGAGACGCTGGCGGCGCTCTTGCGAGAGCTCGAGACGGCCGGGCGAATGGTCGGCGTGACCTCTGTCGGCCGCGACGGCGAGGAGCGCGACGTGATCGACTTCCGCATCGAGAAGCCGCGCGTGCGCCTCTGCGCGGGGAGCCTCGTGGCCACCACTGACGGGCTCTTGAGCATCAGCGGCATCCCGCACACGGTGCTGGAGAACACCGGTATTCGCACGCCGCTCGGCAGCGTCCTGATCGCCCGCATGCGCGATGCCGGCACGATCGAGGTGGCCGGTCCGAGCGCCGCCGGGGACGTGAGGGTGGTCAGCGACGCGATGCTTGGCCACGGCGCCGAGCAGGTTCTCGTCGACGGCGCGATTGACCGGCGGGCGGCGTCCTCGCCGGCGGTCACGGACGGCCTGATCATGTCCACCGGCGCGGTGCTAGGGGCAACGATCGAGGAGGTCGTATCGCGGACGCGGGACGCCGTCGAGATCGTGCGCCTGCCGTCGCTCGAGGACCGGCGTGTCCGCGGGCTCTGCCGGCGCCGGACGCAGGCGCCGGCAGATGAGAACGGGAGCCTGCCCGCGGGCGTGCTCGTGAGCGCCGACTACGAGCCGTTCGAGCTCGCGCCGCGCTTCGTGCTCAGCAGCGACGCCGGACAGATCGCCGCAGCGCTCGCCGGGGCGCCGCGCGCGCGCTGGCTGATCGTCCACGGCGCGCTGCCGGAGGCCTTCATGCGCGAGCTCCTGCGCGCCCGTCGCGGCCGCGAGAGCGAGCTCGTCCTGGTCGTGACGGACAGCACGCGGGTGTTCCTCTCGGAGAGGAGCCCGCGATGGTATGCGCGCCAGGGCCTTGCGATCCAGACGCTCGACTCGATCGCCCTCGAGGCGATCACCGTCAACCCGCTCGCTCCGCAGTCGCACAGCTTCGACTCGGCGCAACTGCGCAGCGCGCTCGGCGAGGCGATCTCGGATGTGCCGATCTTCGACGTGCTGCATGCCGACTACGGCGCCGCGCTGCATGGCGCCGGGCGCGAGCGCTAGTTGGCCGCGGCCGCGGCGCCGCCGCCGCTCGAGAAGTATTCGGCGTTGATCTGCGTGTACTTCTGCCACTCCTCAGGCAGCTGGTCCTCCGCGAAGCACGCGTCAACCGGGCAGGCCTCGACGCAGGCGTCGCAGTCGATGCACTCCTCCGGATCGATGTAGAGCATCTCCTCCGCGTCGTATCCCGGCTCGTCGGGCGTGGGGTGAATGCAGTCGACGGGGCACACCTCGACACAGGAGTTGTCCTTGGTGCCAATGCACGGCTCGGCGATCACGTAGGCCATTCGCTTCTTTCTGGGTCGGGTTTCGGGCGTTCTCGGCGGGGAGACGCATATTGTACGAAGCATGCTGCTGCTTACCGGCGCGACCGGCCTGCTGGGCTCGACGCTGCTGCCGCATCTGCTCAGCGACGGCACCCAGGTCCGCTGCCTGGTGCGCGACCCGCGACGGCTGGGGGCGCAGCGCGTTCGCGTGCAGATCGCCCTCGGCGACCTGACCGACCCGCCCTCGTTTCGCAACGCCATGCGCGGCGTTCAGACGGTCGTGCACCTCGCAGCCTCGATCCGCGACCAGCCGCGCTCCTCGATCGAGGAGCTCGACGGCATCGCGACGTGGCGGATGGTCGAGGCAGCCGAGCGTCAGGGCGTCGAGCGCTTCGTGTACTTCTCGGCGCTCGGCGCATCCACGCATCACCGCACGCGCTGCCTGCGCGCAAAGGCGGTGGCCGAGCAGGCCGTGCGCGAGGCCGACCTCAGCTCGACGGTGTTTGCGCCGTCGATCGTCTACGCCCCGGGCGATCCATGGCTGACGCTGCTCGAGCGCCTCGCGCTGCTGCCGGTGATGCCGGTGTCCGGGCGCGGACGCGCGCTGTACCAGCCGATCTGGGCGGAGGACGTCGCGGACTGCATCATCGCCGCGCTGCGCGAGCCGGCTGCGGAGCGCCACACGCGCTATGAGCTGGCCGGCCCGGAGACGCTGAGCCACAACGACATCGTGCGAACGGTGCTGCGCTCGCTCAGCCGCAGGCGGCCGCTCATGCACGTCCCCACGCCGATCGTCTCGCGGTCGCTGCGCCTGCTGGAGGCGGCGATGGGGCCGCGCGCGCCGGCCACGTGGGATGAGGCGGAGCTGATGGAGGTGTCGATGACCTCCCCACGCGGCGCGGCCGACGCCCAGCGGCTGGGGGTGGCCCCGCAGCCGATGGGCGCCGTGCTCGGCAGTGGATAGCCGCTAGTCGAGCACGCCCTCGGCGATCGGTGCGCGCCGCGCGGCCCACGGCTCGGCCTCTTCGAGCTGGGCTGCGAGTGCGAGCAGCGCGCCCTCGCCGGCGGGGCGACCGACGAGCTGGACGGCGAGCGGCAGCCCGTCCTCGCCTCCGAACAGCGGCACCGAGATGCCGGGCTGGCCGGTCGCGTTGAACACCGGCGTGAAAGGCGTGAACAGGCCGGAGCGGCTGAACGTCGACATCGGTTCAGGCGCGGCCGTGTCTAGCGTGCCGAGCGCAAGAGGGCGCTCGGCCAGCGCCGGCGTGAGCAGCGCGTCGTACGGGGCCAGCAGCGATACGAGCTGCCGCGCGAACGCCTGCAGCCGCACCGTCGCCGCCATGCCTTCGACGGCGCTCAGTTTCTGGACCATCGAGTAGATCGCCCAGCTCATCGGCTCCATGTCCTCGGCTGTCGGCTCACGGCCGGCGATGATTCCCGAGTAGCCGATCGAGAGGGCGATGTGGATCGAGAACACGGCGCCGAAGAGCTGCGTATTCCCCTCGTCCTGCCATGGAGGAACGATCTCCTCCACCTCGTGCCCCAGCGAGCGCAGCAGCTCGGCCGCCTCGCCCACGGCGCGTGCGGACATCGGGTCGAGCACCGCATCCGGGACGGGCGGCAACGTCGTCGAGGCGATGCGCAGCCGGCCCGGTGTGCGGGCGGCGGCCGCCGCGAACGGCTCGGGCGTCGGCGGCGCCCAGGTCGCGTCGCCGGGCTCGTAGCCGGCGAGCACGTCGAGGATCGCGGCGGTGTCGGCGACGGTCCGCGTGAGCATGCCGTCGATACCGAGCGAGGACTCGCCGAGCTCGGGTGCGGCGGAGATCCGCCCGCGAGCCGGCTTCAGCCCGACGAGGCCGCAGCATGCAGCGGGGATGCGGATCGAACCGCCGCCGTCGTTGCCGTGGGCGACCGGCACCATCCCTGCGGCCACCGCCGCGGCCGCGCCGCCTGACGAGCCTCCGGGCGTGCGTTCGAGGTCCCACGGATTGCGGGTGGGCCCGAACAGGCGGGCCTCGGTTGTCGGCAGGATGCCGTACTCGGGCAGCGTCGTCGTTCCAACGATCACGAACCCGGCGTCGCGCAGGCGCCGAGTGACGTTGTGGTCGTAGTCGCCGACGTAATCGCGCATCAGCGAGCAGCCGTATGTGAGGCGCAGGCCTCGCACGGGGCGGTTGTTCTTGATCGCGACCGGCACGCCCGCGAACGGGCGCTCATCGCCGGGGGCGATCTTCTCGGCCGTGGCCAGCGCCCGCCCGGCGTCGACCTCGACGAACGCGTTCAGGCTGGGGTTCAGTTCCTCGATGCGCTCAAGCGAGTCCTGTACCAGCTCCGCTGCGGAGATCTCTCCCGAACGCACCATGCGCGCGAGCTCGGTCGCGGGGCGGAACATCAGATTGCTATCGGACACTGCTCCTCCTCTGGTTCGCTGGCCGACCGGCGCTGCAAGCGGCGGCGCCGGCGGTTCCTCGCGCGGCTGGCCCCTCCCAAGGAGCCTACCCGGCCGCACATTCCTGCGACGATGTGTCCCTGCCCAGAAGGCAGTCACCCCGTCGACCGATCAAAACATCGGCCAGCGACCCAGAAAGCGAGTGCAATGAACGAGGTCCAAACCATCAGCGAGGTCAAGTCGGGCCTCGAAGGCGTCGTCGCCTTCGCCACCGAGATCGCAGAGCCCGACAAAGAGGGTGGCGCGCTGCGCTACCGGGGCGTCGACATCGAGAACCTGGTCGGCGCCGTTCCCTACGAGCAGGTCTGGGGCCTGCTGGTGGACGGGCGCTTCAAGCCCGGCCTGCCGCCGGCCGAACCGCATATGCTCACGATCCGCTCGGGCGATCACCGCGTGGACGTGCAGGCAGCGCTCGCGATGCTGGCGCCGGAGTGGGGCTTCGGACAGCTCATCGACATCTCCGACGAGGAGGCTCGCGACAATCTCGCGCGCGCGTCGGTCATGGCGCTCTCCTTCGTCGCACAGTCGGCGCGCGAAGGCGGCCAGCCGCCGGTGCCGCAGTCGGAGGTCGACGAGGGGCGAACGATCCCCGAGCGCTTCCTGATCCGCTGGCGCGGCGAGGCGAACCCCGACCACGTGAAGGCGATCGACGCCTACTGGATCTCAGCCGCCGAGCACGGTATGAATGCCTCTACCTTCACCGCTCGCGTCGTCGCCTCGACGGGCGCGGACTGCGCGGCGGCGCTGTCCTCGGCGGTCGGCGCGCTGTCGGGGCCGCTGCACGGCGGCGCCCCGTCGCGCGTGCTGAAGATGCTCGACGAAGTAGAACAGACAGGCGACGCCGAGCGGTGGGTCTCGGAGGCTCTGGACCGTGGCGATCGGCTGATGGGCTTCGGCCACCGCATCTACCGCGCCGAAGATCCGCGCGCGCGGGTGCTGCGGCGCACCTGCAGGGAACTGGGCTCGCCTCGCTTCGAGGCAGCGGAGGCGCTCGAGAAGGCGGCGCTCGCGGAGCTGCACGCGCGCAGGCCGGACCGCGTGCTCGCGACCAACGTCGAGTTCTGGTCTGCGGTCATCCTCGACCTCGCCGATGTTCCGCCGGATCTGTTCACGCCGATGTTCACCTGCGCGCGCGTGGCCGGCTGGTCGGCGCACATCCTTGAGCAGAAGCGCGAGGCGAAGCTGATCCGCCCGACGGCGAAGTACGTCGGGCACGGGCCGCGCTTGGTGGCGGAGGTCGAATAGGTCGTCGCAAAGCGGAGGGCCCGGCCTCATGCCAGGCCCTCCAGCTCCATGATCGGCAGCAGATCGCGCCGACTGGAGAGCGACTTACATCATGCCGCTCATGTCCGGCATGCCACCGCCTGGACCTGCGCCGTCCTTCTCGGGCACCTCGGCGACGATCGCCTCGGTGGTGAGGATGTTCTTGGCGATCGACGCCGCGTTCTGCAGCGCAGAGCGCGTGACCATAGCCGGGTCGATGATGCCCGCGGCGACGAGATCGACGATCTCGTTGGTCTGCGCGTTGAGGCCATAGCCTTTCTTGGCCTTGCGCACGTCGTTGACGACGACCGAGCCCTCTAGGCCGGCGTTCTCGGCTAGCTGACGCAGCGGCTCCTCGAGCGCCCGCAGCACGATCCGTGCACCTGTGCGCTCGTCGTCATCGATGCTCGCACCGTCGACGGATACGGCTGAAGAGGCCTGCAGCAGCGCGACGCCGCCGCCGGGCACGATGCCCTCCTCGAGAGCCGCCCGCGTGGCCTGCAGCGCGTCCTCGACGCGGTGCTTCTTCTCCTTCATCTCCGTCTCGGTCGCCGCCCCGACCTTGACCACGGCGACGCCGCCGGAGAGCTTTGCGAGCCTTTCCTGCAGCTTCTCGCGGTCGAAGTCCGAGTCGGTGTTTTCGATCTCGGCTTTGATCTGGTTGATGCGGCCTTTGATCGCCTCGGCGTCACCTGACCCGTCGACGATCGTGGTCGTGTCTTTCGTCACGACCACGCGGCGTGCGCGTCCGAGCTGCGAGAGCTGGGTGTTCTCGAGCTTCAGGCCGAGCTCCTCGGTGATCACCTCGCCGCCGGTGAGGATCGCGATGTCCTCGAGCATCCGCTTGCGGCGGTCGCCGAAGCCGGGGGCCTTGACGGCCACGCCGGTGAAGGTGCCGCGCAGCTTGTTCACCACGAGCGTCGCGAGCGACTCGCCCTCGACGTCCTCGGCGATGATCAGAAGCGGCTTGCCGCTCTGGATCACCTGCTCCAGCACCGGCAGGATGTCGCGCACCGAGCCGATCTTCTGGTTGGCGATCAGGATGTACGGTTCCTCGAGCACCGCCTCCATGCGGTCCTGGTCAGTGACCATGTAGGGCGAGATGTAGCCCTTGTCGAACTGCATGCCCTCGGTGAATTCGAGGTCCATGCCGAACGTCTGGCCCTCCTCGACGTTGACGACGCCGTCCTTGCCGACCTTGTCGATCGCGTCGGCGATCACGTCGCCGATCTCCTCGTCGCCGGCAGAGATCGTCGCCACGCGGGCGATCTGGTCCTTGCCGGAGACCTCCTTGGACTGCGTCGCGATGTTCGCCACAACCTCCTCGACGGCTTTCTCGATGCCGCGTTTGAGGGCCAGCGGGTTCGCGCCCGCGGCGACGTTCTTCAGGCCCTGACGGACGATCGCCTGCGCTAGCACCGTCGCGGTGGTGGTGCCGTCGCCGGCGACGTCGTTGGTGGCGGTCGCCACCTCGCGGACCAGCTGGGCGCCCTGGTTCTCGAAGACGTCCTCGACCTCGATCTCGCGGGCGATCGTGACGCCGTCGTTGGTGATCGTCGGAGCGCCGAACTTCTTGTCGAGCACGACATAGCGACCCTTCGGGCCGAGCGTGACCTTGACCGCGTTGGCGACCGCATCCACGCCAGCCTCGAGCGCTTTGCGCGCCTCTGAGCTGTACTTCAGTTCCTTGTGAGCCATATTCCTCAAATCTCCTTATGCGACCTTGGCGAGGACGTCGGACTCGCGCAGCACGAGCAGATCCTCGCCGCTGTCCGGGTCTTTGATCTCGCTTCCGCCGTACTTGCTGTAGAAAACCTCGTCGCCCTCCTTGACGTCCAGCGGAATGCGCTTGCCGGCGTCGTCGAGTTTGCCGTCGCCGACCGCGAGGACCTTGCCTTTTTCAGGCTTCTCTTTAGCGGTGTCGGGGAGGACGATGCCACTCACGGTGGTCTGCTCCTCCTCAAGCGCCCGCACGATCAGGCGATCGCCCAAGGGCTTTAGCTTCATGTCGAAAAACCTCCATATAGAGAGTGCTACCGGCGGCTCGGCCCCTATTCGGTTGCAGATCCGCCCTGTTGGCACTCTCGGGGGAGAGTGCCAACCTCGGCCTCAATATATAGAAGATCCGGCCTCGATCCCAGGTTTGCTGGCAGTCGGACGCGCAGACTGCCAGCCGGTGGCCGGCGCGCGGCGCACGCCTCGAAGGTGCCACTGTGTCCTGACGCGGCCGCCGCGGGTCAGTTCTGCGCGCCGCCGAAGCCCTTCATCGCCTCGGTCATCCCGGTCGGATTGTCGAGGATCTGCGAGAAGCGCACGACCGTCACGGTGTCGTCGATCGAGACAGCACGGCCGTAGATCTGTTCGAGGAAGTTGATCAGTTCCTCGTGCCGGCGGAACTCGGGGTTGTCGTGCTTGATGTCGCGCGGTGAGAGCTCGCTCAGCCTCATCACCTCGACCTGGTCGATGACGGCTTCGAAGATTCGTTCGCGCGGCGAGTGCTGATAGCCGATCGTCACGAGCACCGCCTGGTTCTTGCGGTACTTGCCGGACTTGTCGCCGAGACGGATGGTCGCGGTCTTGCGACCCCGCTTGAGCTCGTCGGCGAAGATCGTCGAATAGAAGTTGAGGACCTGCATCGCGGAAGTCCTTATCGGAGTTCGGTATCGGGTGATCGGGCCTTCGGCGCCCGACGGCAGGCTACCGGTCTTTCTCCAGGCAGGCCAGCGCGAGTTCCACCATCTCGCGCTCGCCTGGGTGCGTGAGCTCCTCCTGAGCCTCCCTCATGCCGATCCAGCGCACCTCTTCGACCTCGTCGTCGTGATCCTTGGTGTCGCCTTCGACGTATTTGAACAGGTAGAAGCTGACCGTCTTTCCGATCGTGCGTCCGCCGCGCCTGTACCAGTAGCGCGATTCGCCGAGCTCGCACACCGGCTCGGCCACCACGCCGGTCTCCTCGCGCACCTCGCGCTCGGCCGCCTGCACCGGGGTCTCGCCGGGGTCGACGTGACCCTTCGGCAGCGCGAGCACGCGTGAGCCGTCGGCCGCGCGGCGCGTGGGGACGATGACTACGACCTCCTCGCCGCGCACGACGACCCCGCCGGCGGAGAACTCGCGGCGGCCGCGACCATTGGGAGCACGCCTAGAAGACATACTGCTTGAGCGCCTCGGGGTCGTGCACGACCAGCCGGCCCCTGCCCTGAGAGATCACGCCGGCGCGCTCGAGCACCGCGAGGAAGCGGCTCGCCGACTCGCGCGAGGAGCCGGCGAGCTGGGCGAGATCGGCCTGCGTTGCGGTGACGAGCACATCGGACGGCGCCTTCCCGTCGGCGACCTCCTGGGCGACGAGCTCGCTGAGGACGACGGCGACGCGACTCTGGACGGTCTGGAAGGACTGCCGCGAGAGGCGCTCGTTCATCTCGCGCAGGCGCCGGCCGAGGGCGATCACAAGGCGCACGGCGATCTCGGAGTGTTCGCTCATCAGCCTGCGCATGTCTCCTCCGAGCACGGCGACGACGCTCGTCGGCTCGATCGCCTCGACGGTCGCGGAGCGACGCTCGTCCTCGAACATCGCGAGCTCGCCGAAGATGTCACCGGGACCGAACGTCGCGAGCGTGATCGTGCGCCCGTCGGCGTGGCTGCGGACGGCGCGCGCGTGGCCCTCGCGCACGATGTAGCAGGTGTCGCTCTGATCGCCCTCGCGAAATACGGTCTGCCCGGGCTCGAAGCTGCGGGGGACGGCCAGCTGCGCGATCCGCTCGAGATCGCTGAGCTCGAGCGTGGAGAACACGGGCACCCGTGCGAGCAGCTTCACCACCTCTGCTGAGCGCGTCGCCGTCATCGCCCAGGGAATACCACACCGGCGCAAACGGTCGTCGGGCGGCGCTATCTTCACGGCATGCTGTCAGCCAGGAGCCTGCTCGCGCCCGCCGCTGCGATCACGTTGCTGCCCGCGCCTGCACTCGCCTCATCCGCCTCGACGGGCTCGGGCAAGGTGAGCGCGCTCGAGCACGCGCTGCTCAGCTCGCGCGAACTGTGGGCGACGGTTGACGTCTGCAACCCGACGGACCACCCCAACACGGTCGGCGTCCGCGGGTCGATGCCGGGCGACGGCCAGACGCACGACAGGATGTACATGAGCTTCCGCCTGCAGTACCTCGACACGACGACCAACCACTGGGTGGACCTCGCGAGCGCGGCGCCGGACTTCGTCGCCGTCGGCAGCGGCGCCTCGGCCCGCCAGGGCGGACGCACCTTCGAACTCATGCCGGTGAAGTCGGCGGTCGTGCTGCGGGGCGTCGTGGACTTCGAGTGGCGGCGCGGCAAGACCGTCGTGGAGTCGGCCGCGCGGCCCACGAGCAGCGGCCACCGCAGTCTCGCGGGCGCCGACCCGGCGGACTACACAGCCGCTACGTGCTCGATCGGCTGAACAGCCGCGGGTCGTTGGTGATGATCCCGTCGACGCCCATCGATGTGAGCTTCGCGATCATCCTCGCGTCGTCGACGGTCCAGACGTAGAGCTCGCCGCTGCCGTCGGCCACGGCGCGCACCAACGCCCTGCTCACCACGCGCCAGTGCGCCATGATCGCGTCGAAGCGGCCCTCCTTCAGCGCGCTGCGGACACGGCGCGGCAGCGTCGCGCGATACCCGGTGAGCATCGCGAGCGCCGGGATCGCCGTGAGCATGTCGGTGGTGTAGTCGCGCCGCACGCGCGGCACCGACCAGCCCAGGCGCAGTGCCGGCTCGGCGGCGCGGATCTGTGCGAGCCCGGAGGGGAACATGCCGCTGATGAGCGTGCGCGGGATGAGCTCGAGCTCGCGCAGGGCCTCGAGCACGCGCAGCTCATAGCCGGGCAGCTTGACGTCGACGTCCAGCTCGATGCCGGAGAACTCGTCGCCTGCGAGGTGCTCGAGCGCCTGTTCGAAGCTCACAGGCGCCCGCGAGCGCAGGTCCTGGTAGTCGTGCGCGACCAGAAGCCGCCCGCTTCCGTCGGGGCGCTCGCTGAGGACGTCGAGCTCGATCATGTCGACTCCGTGGCGCAGCGCCGCGTCGAAGCTCGCGAGCGTGTTGCCCGGCTCGATGTGCGCGGCACCCTTGTGCCCGACCCTGCGCATGCGCTTCAGCGACGGCTCGATCATCGGCTCCACGATGGCAGAGTCCCCGGCGCTGGCCGAGGTGGCCCGCCGTGGGCCCGCACGGCCTCAGGCGCCGAGCTGCGAGCGATGTGCCGTCTCGATCGCCCCGACGGCGGCCTTTGCGCCGATGTAGGGGGCGAGCACGATGAACGTGAGCTGATCGACCAGGCACGGCAGCCGCGAGAGGCGATGGCCGCTGGCGAGGAAGCTGGCGATCACCGCCCAGATCGCGCCCGTGACGGCTTCGCGCGCCAGGACCGGCCCGCGGCGCGGCGCGGGAGCAGCCTCTGTCAGAAGCTCGGTGAAGTCTTCGATCGAGCTCGTCAAGCGGCCGACGATCCCGGGACCCACCTCGAACAGGTCGATGAACGCGATCCTCAGCAGCGCCCTGTGGCCGACGAGGTACTCCACGAACGCGCCCATCGCGCGACCGACGGCCTGCGGCCATGACGGCGCGTCCTCGAGCGGACCGCGCACGGAGCAGAGCGCGTCGCGGACGAATTCGTCGAGCACTGTCAGAAAGCAGTCCTGCTTGTCGTCGAACTGCTCGCGGAACGCCTCCGTCGAGAGACTTGCGGATTGCGCGATCTGCGCGTCGGTGAGTCGCGAGTAGCCCTCCTCGAGCGTCAGGCGCACGACCGCGCGCAGCGCCCGCGCGCGCTCGTCGCCGCTCTCCAGGAACGCCGCCGGCGCAGGCGGGACGTGCCGCGGCCTGCGGGGGCCGAGCGCTGCGAGCCTCGCTGCGGCCGGGGAGCGATAGGCCTCGATCCAGTCGAGGACTTCGCCGGTCATCGCATGCAGCTCGCGCTCGCGGTCTTCGAGCATGCGCATGAACACGACATGACGGATCCCGCCGACGATCGCCCTGCAGGCGAGCGCCGGGAGCTCGATCCCGTCCGGCGCCAGCTCGAGGACGCTTGCCACGAGACGCTCGAATGTGAGGGCCGCGAGCTGCATGCGCTCGCGGGCGTTCGCTCCGATCGCGAGCGAGTCGACCAGGACCAGCCGCGGCCCCTTCGGATCGCCGGCGACGTCGTCGAGCAGCGTCTTGCACGCCGCGTGCAGGCGGTTCGTCCAGCCGCGTTCGCCCTGCCAGGCGGCGATAACGCGCTTGCGCTCGCGCGCGACGACGATGTCATAGGTGGCAAGGAAGCAGTGTTCCTTGCTGAGGAACTGCTCATAGAACGCTCGCCTGGAAACGCCCGCGAGTGCGATCACGTGGGCGACGCTCGTCGCCGCATAGCCGCGCTCGGCGATGGACTCGATCATCGCGCCGTAGAGGCGCGCGCGCTGGTTGCGCGCGACCTCCTCGCGCCCGATCGCGTTGGGGCCGGGCGGGAGGCGCCGGTAGAGCGGCGAGGGCTGGAGTTGTGTTCTATTTATCACCATGATTCGGAAAATTAGCCAAGATCGCTCATCCCTGCAACCCACGCTGGACGGTTGTTAGCGGAATGCTTCGAATTGTTCGAGCGCTGTCTCTCTCACGCTCATCTGTCCGACGGACAGAGCGATGCACAGCCAGCCAGCTCTCCGCGCGGCCGGCACGCGACCGCGCGGCATGCCGCGGAGCTCAGGGCGGTCAGGGTGAGACGGCGCGGACCCGAGTGGAAGCCGAGCTCGACCAGCAGCTCGGCGAGGCTCGACGCGATCGCGGCCTCGCCGTCGATTCGCTCGAGCGCGAGCTTCGGCACCCGCCCTGAACGGACCGCGTCGGCGAGCGCCTGCAGGGCCTTGCGCAGCGCCTCGGCCTCGCGGCCAGCCGATGGACCGGCGCCGCCGCCGGTCGATGCGGGGCCGTCGCCGAGCGTCACCAGGCCGCGGCCGCCGCGCTCGATGTACAGCAGCGGCTCATCCGCGACGAGCACGACGTAGGCGCCGGCGACGCGCGCCGGTCGGCGCTCCTGGCCATCGCGCTTCGGCCACGGCAGCGCGCCGCCGTATGCTTGCGCGGGATCTGCGGCGGCGATCACGAGCGTGCGCGGGCCCTCAGCGTCGCCGGCTCGGCCGGAGGGCACAGGCGCGAGCGCAGGTCCGGCGGTCGCCGCGCTGCCGGTCGAGCGCAGCCGCTCGACGGCGCCGGGCAGCGCGAACTGGGCTCCTCCCATGCCCTCGATGAAGTAGCCGCGGCGGCAGACGCCGAGCGTCTCGAGGGTGCAGAACGTGTCGTAGAGCATCGCGAAGCCACCCCTGATCCCCTCCGCGAGCACCTGCTCGCGAGTGACGATGCCGTAGCGCTCGAGCAGCAGCTCGGCGAGCGAGCGTCTGCGTTCCGCGGCGCCCTCGGGCCCTTCGTGCGCGCCGCGGAACAGCGCCTCGGCCAGCGACCAGCGCCCCTGGACCTGGGACTGTGCACCCGTTCGCCGGCGGCCGCTGAAGCGCGAGCGGCTCGCCGCCGCCGAGCGCCGCGCACCGCCCTCGCGCTGAGCCCGCGCGAGCGCAAGACGCGGGGCGCGCAGCGGCGCCCATGCGTCGTTGGTGACCTCGCCGGCCCAGACGAGATCCCAGAGAGCCTCGCGCAGGACCTCGGCGGGGGCGTCGAGATCGCTCAGCAGATCAGTGAAGAAGGACGGACCCTCGGCGAGACGTGAGCGCAGCTGGCCTGCCCAATCCTCCGGGCCATGTGCCTCCGATCGGCCGTGCTCGGGAGCGCTCGCCGGCGAGCCGGCCGCGCGGGCTGAGACCGCGCCGGGCGGCCCGATCGCGGCTGCGTCCTCGCGGAAGTAGAGCGCGACTCGCCCCGACCGTCCGAGCGGGCCGGCGCCGACCCACACGACCTCGCCGCTCGCGCAGAGGCTGTCGAGCCACGTCGGCGAGTAGGCGCCTGTGCGCCGCGGAAGCACGTCGCGCTCCCATGTCTCGACGGGCAGGGCAAGCCCCTGCAGCGGCACGAGCACCTCGCGCAGCCGGTCGATGCCGGCGCCGGCGCCGGAATGGCGGTCGATTCCCTGCCATGACGGCAGGAAGGCGGCGAGGCGCTTCTGCTCGGCGGGCTCGATCTCCTTGCGCAGTGCAGCCAGCGAGGCGCGGCGCAGGCGACGCAGGACCTCGACGTCGCACCAGTCGCGCTCAGCGCCGCCCGGGCGAAGCTCCCCGCGAACGAGATCGCCCGCGCGCTCGAGCTCGCGCAGGAGGGAGCTCGCGTCGACGCGATAGCGCGCGCGCAGCTCCTCGGCGCTGAACGGGCCGTGCGTGCGCGCGTAGCGGGCGACGAGCTCGCTCAGCGCGTCGGGGACGTCCGCGAGGAACGCCTCGGGGAGCCCGCCGGGCGGCATTGCGCCGAGCGCGTCGCGGTAGAGGCCGGCCTCGTCGGCCGCCACGTAGCGCTCCTCGCCGCCGACGCGCAGTCGGATCGCGCGCCGTTCGCGCTCGAGCTCGCGCAGCAGGCCGCCGGCGTCGATGCCGTCGAGGACGCGTTCTGAGATCTCCTCGCGCGACAGGTCGCCGACATGACGGAGCACGTCGTGAAGCGCGTCGCGGCCGGTCGCGCGGGTCATCTCGGAGCGGTGCTGCAGGTCGTCTTCGACGCGGCTCAACGCACCGGGATCGATCAGCTCGCGCAGCTCCTCCTGTCCGAGCAGCTCGCGCAGCAGGTCGCGGTCGAGCGACAGCGCTGCGGCGCGGCGCTCGGCGTTTGGCGTATCGCCCTCGTACATGTAGGTGGCGACGTAGTCGAACAGCAGCGAGGAGGCGAAAGGCGAGGCGGTCTGGGTCTCGACCTCCACGAGGGATATCTCGCGGGTGTGCAGCCCGCTTAGGAGCTCCTGCAGGCCGGGGACGTCGAGCACGTCGCGCAGGCACTCGCGATAGGTCTCGAGCACGATCGGGAAGTCGTCGTAGCGGCGGGCGACCTCGAGCAGGTTCTGCGCCTTCAGGCGTTGCTGCCACAGTGGCGTGCGTTTGCCGGGGTAGGCGCGCGGGATCAGCAGGGCGCGCGCGGCGTTCTCGCGAAAGCGCGCGCCGAACAGCGCGGAGCCGCCGAGCTCGGCGGTGACCGCCTGCTCGACCTCGTCGGGCTCGAGCAGCACGAGCTCGGCCGCGGATGGGAGTGACTCTGCGTCGTCGCCGTCGAGGTCGGGCAGGTGAAGGACGATCCCGTCGTCGCTCCAGATCGCATCGGACTCGAGGCCGAAGTGCTCGTGCATGCGCGCCGAGAGGGCTAGACCCCAGGCGGCGTGGACGCGCCCGCCGTAGGGGGAGAGGACGCACAGCCGCCAGTCTCCGATCTCGTCGCGGAAGCGCTCGACGACGATCGTGCGCTCGCTCGGAAGGACGCGCGTGGCGGCCTGCTGCTCGCGCAGGTAGGCGAGCAGGTTGCGTGCGGCGCGCTCGTCGAGGTCGTAGTCGCGCTCGAGCGTCGCCGCGTCCTGCTCGACGGCCCAGCGCGAGAACGCGCCGACCGCCTCGCCGAGCTCCTTCGGGCGACCGACCGAGTCGCCCTTCCAGAACGGGACCGCGCCGGGGGCGCCGGGGGCGGGCGTGACGATCACGCGGTCGCGGCCGATTTCCTCGATCCGCCAGGTCGACGCCCCGAGCAGGAACGTCTGGCCGGGCCGCGCCTCGTAGACCATCTCCTCGTCGAGCTCCCCGACGCGCCGGCCGTCGGGGAGCGTGACGGCGTAGAGGCCGCGGTCGGGGATCGTGCCGGCGTTGGCGATCGCGAGCTGGCGTGATCCCTTGCGCGCGCGGATCGTGCCGGCGACGCGGTCCCAGACGATGCGCGCGCGCAGCTCGCCGAACTCCTTCGAGGGGTAGCGTCCGTCGAGCATGTCGAGGACGTTCTCGAGCAGCTCGCGCGACAGCTCGGAGTAGGAGTAGGTACGCGTGACGAGCGCGTGCAGCTCGTCCACGGAGATGCCGCCTTCAAGCGCCTCGCCCGCCTGCCCGCCGGCGGCGAGGTCATCTTGTTTTGATGGGCCGGCTCGCGCCGGCTCGGATGAGACGGCGATGGCGACGATCTGCTGGGCGAGGACGTCGAGGGCGTTGCGCGGAACGACGGTGGGCTCGATCAGCCCTTCGTGCATGCGGCGGGCGACGACGGCGCACTCGAGCAAATCGCCGCGGAACTTGGGGAAGATCCGCCCGGTGCTGACCTCGCCGACGCCGTGGCCGGCACGGCCGATGCGCTGCAGCCCGCGCGCGACGGACTTGGGCGACTCGATCTGCAACACGAGGTCGACGGCGCCCATGTCGATGCCGAGCTCGAGCGAGCTGGTGGCGACGAGGCATGGCAGCTCGCCGGCCTTCAGCAGCTCCTCGACCTTCGTGCGCTCCTCGCGCGCGAGCGACCCGTGGTGCGCGCGCGCTATCTCTGGCGGCGCGGCCGGGCCGTCGCCGACAGGGCGGGCGGGCTTCTCATCCTCCTCGGCTCCGTCCTGCTGGGCGGCGAGCTCGTTCAGCCGCAGCGCCACGCGCTCCGCTGAGCGGCGGTTGTTGACGAACACGATCGTCGAGGTGTGCTCGCGGACCTGCTTGAGCAGTTCGGGGTAGATCGCGGGCCAGATCGAGGAGCGAGTCGCCTCGCCCCCGGCGACGGGCTCCAGTGGATCGCGCGCGGGATCTACGGGGCCACCTGGTTCGCTCATCGACTCGACGGGCACCTCGATGCGCAGGTCGAGCGGCTTGCGCGCTCCGGCGTCGATGATCCTCACCCGACGGTGGGGGCCAACGAGGAAGCGGCCGATCTCCTCGAGCGGGTTCTGCGTGGCGCTCAGGCCGATCCTCTGCAACTCGCGCTGCGCCTGCGCCTCGAGGCGCTCGAGCGTCAGCGCGAGGTGCGAGCCGCGCTTGGAGTGCGCGACGGCGTGGATCTCATCGACGATCACCGCCTCGACACCGCTGAGCGTCTCTCGTGCGCGCGAGGTGAGCATCAGGTACAGCGACTCGGGGGTCGTGACGAGGATGTCGGGCGGGTTGCGCAGCATCGCGGCGCGCTCGCGCTGGGGGGTGTCGCCGGTGCGGATCCCGACGCTCACCTCCTCGGCACCGATCCCTCGCAGGGGAGCGCGGAGGTTGCGCTCGATGTCGTATGCGAGGGCCTTCAGGGGGCTGACGTACACGACCCGCGTTCCGGCCGATAGCCGATCGTCGGGCGCGCCGCCGTTTTCAGCCGGGGCCGAGTCGGCGCTCAGCCGGTCGAGCGCCCAGAGGAACGCGGCGAGCGTCTTGCCGGAGCCGGTCGGCGCCGAGACGAGAACGTTCTCACCGGCAGCGATCGCCGGCCAGGCCTGCGCCTGGGCGGGGGTCGGAGCGGCGAAAGCCTGTTCGAACCACGCACGCACGGGGAGGCTGAAGCTGGAGAGAGGCACGGGCCTGAGGCTAGCGCGACGCCGGGAGGCCCCTGGCTCAGAAGGCGACGCGCGCAACGACGTGGTAAGTGGGGAACCCGGGCTCCTCCTCGCCGGCGCGCCTAGACTGGGGCAGATGGGCAGGCGAGCACGGCGGTGAGGAGCGCTTCGGCAGCAGACGCCGGGTTCGATGACCCGGCGCTCGCGGCGGAGCGCTCGACGGGAGTGCTTCCATCGCAATCCCTGCGCGCGGCGATCGCGCGCGAATGGATCGTCGCGGGGCCATGGCGGATTCTGCCCGAGTCGGTGCAGCCGGCGAGCGTCGATTTGCGGCTCGGGGATCACGCTTGGGCATTGCGCTGCAGCTTCCTGCCGGACAGCGACTCGACGGTGGAGCAGAAGATCGAGGACCTGGCGTTCGAAACGATCGACCTGCGCGACGGCGCGACGCTGGAGCGCGACCGCCCGTACCTCGTCCCGCTAATCGAGGAGCTTCGGCTGCCGGGCGAGATCCGCGCGAAGGCGAACCCGAAGAGCTCGACCGGGCGCCTGGACGTGTTCACGCGAGTGCTCACCGATCGCAGCCACCGCTTCGACGAGATCGCCGCCGGCTACCGCGGCAAGCTCTACCTGGAGGTCGTCCCGCGCACGTTCGCGATCCGCGTCAAGACCGGGCTGGCGCTCAACCAGGTGCGGTTGATGCGCGAGGACGCGCGCCTGAGCGACGAGCAGCTCGTCGCGCTGCACAGGCAGACTCCGCTGCTCTACCGCAACTCACATCCGCTCAGCGAGTCTGAGCTGTCGCTCGCGGACGGGCTGTTCGTCCGTCTCGACGTGTCCGGCTCGGAAGACAGCATCGTCGGCTATCGCGCGAAGAAGAACAGCCTGCCGATCGACCTCACGAAGGTAGGCGCGCTGAAATGGCAGGACTACTGGGAGCCGGTGCATCCCGAGCGTGGCGGGCGCATCGTGCTCGAGCCAGAGATCTTCTACCTGCTGCTGTCGGCCGAGGGCGTGAGCATCCCGCCATCCTATGCGGCGGAGATGCTCGCCTACGATCCGACCGCAGGGGAGCTTCGCACCCACTACGCCGGCTTCTTCGACCCGGGCTTCGGCTACTCGCGGGACGGCTCGACGCATGGCAGCCGCGCGGCGCTCGAGGTCAGGGCGCGCGACGTCTCGTTCATGGTCGAGCACGGCCAGCCGGTGAGCAAGCTCGCCTTCGAGCGGATGGCGCAGGAGCCCGACGTGCTCTACGGCGAGGACGTCGGATCCAACTACCAGGGCCAGCAGACGATGCTGAGCAAGCATTTCCTCGCGCAGGGGATCGCGGTGGATGGCTAGCAGCGCTCTGGCGGTACCGATCTCTACACTTTGGTAGCTCGACACGCCAGTGTTTATGAATGTCTGGTCCTAGCCGTCCAGCTGAGCGACTCAGAGCATGATCCTTCGTTGGCGGAAGGGGTGCGCGAGTCAGGAGGGGAACCGCCTGCGAAATGCCTAGAACGAGCTATGCCGCCTCCAAACGCTCCGAGGACGGACACGAGCCCGCCTGGTCGATCCCGAGCCTGCGCGAACCGCGCTACTCCCAGTCGCTCGAGCGCGGGTTGGCGATCCTGAGCTGCTTCACGGCCAAGCGTCCGGTGCTCGGCATCGCGGACATCGCCGACGAGCTCGGCATGAGCCGCTCGACGACGCACCGCTACGTGATCACCCTCGTCGCGCTCGGCTACCTGGAGCAGGGCGCCTCGCGCAAGTACCGCCTGGGAATGCGCGTGACCGACCTCGGGATGGCCGCGCTGAACTCGACCGGCCTGCGCGAGCATGCCCATCCCTACCTCGAGGACCTCCGCCAGCGAACCTCCTACACCGCAAGCCTCGCGGTGCTCGATGGGACCGAGGTCCTCTACGTCGATCGCGTGAGCAGCTTCCGCCGCGGACAGAACAGCACCGCCCGGGACCTGCGCCCGGGCTCGCGCGTGCCTGCATACTGCACCGCGCTCGGCAAGCTGATGATCGCGAACCTGCCCGACTCCGAGCAGCGCGACGTGCTCGTCTCGATCAGGCCGGCGAAACACACTCCTAACACGATCACCAGCAAGAAGGCGCTGCGCGAGGAGCTCGACCAGGTGCGCGCGGCGGGCTTCGCCGTCAACGACGAGGAGCTTGCCTCGGGGCTGCTCGCCATCGCCGCGCCCGTCCGCGACGCGGCCCGCGACGTCGTCGCCGCCGTCGGCCTGTCGGCGCACAGCGCGATGATCTCGATGGAGGAGATGGTCGACGCGCTCAGCCCGCACCTCGTCTCAACGGCCGATCGCATCTCCGCGCGGCTCGGCTACCGGCGCGCCGACGAGCAGGGCTGAGCGAGCCGCCCAGGCCGGCGGCCTGCGGCCAGACGGCTCGGCGGCGGGTCGCGTACTCTCTGGCGCCGGTATGGCGCTTACCACCCACGCCAGGCGAGCGACGGGCGTTCTCTGCGGCTCGCTGCTCGCGGTGGGCGTCGCAGCGTGCGGCAGCGCGGTCTCGACGTCCAACTTCAAGGGCGAAACGCATGCCGTCGCGCAGACGATCGCGAACCTGCAGGCGGATGCGACGGCCAGCGACCAGAAGAAGATCTGCAGCAACGACCTCGCAGGCGCAGTCGTCGCGCGTCTCGGCGGGATCGCGGGCTGCGAACAGGCGATCAAAAACCAGCTCTCGGAGATCGACAACCTGGAAGCGAACGTCGAGACGATCCAGCTCGGCGCCGGCGACACGACGGCAACCGCGAGCGTCAAGAGCATCTACGGCGGTAAGAGCGCCATCACCAAGGTCGCGCTCGTCAAGGAAGGCGGAAAGTGGAAGGTCTCAGGGCTGCAGTGAGCGTCCGTACTGGCGTTCGTAGTACCTGCGATAATCGCCCGAGCGGATCGGCTCCCACCACCAGGCGTTCTCGCGGTACCACGCGACCGTCCGTGCGAGCCCGTCGCTGAAGCGCACGGACGGGGCCCAGCCGAGCGCGCGCACCTTCTCGGAGGAGAGCGAATAGCGGCGATCGTGTCCGGGGCGGTCGCTGACATGCTCGATCTGCGACTCCTGCGCTGCTGTCAGCTCGACGATGCGCCTGACCACGTCGATGTTGGCCTCCTCATCGGGGCCGCCGGCGTTGTAGACCTCGCCGGGAACGCCATGCTCGAGCACGTGGCCGATGGCGCGTGCGAAGTCGCTCGAGTGGATCCAGTTGCGCACCTGCATGCCGTCCCCGTACACCGGCAGTGGGTCGCCGTGCAGTGCGTTGAGGATCATCAGCGGAATCAGCTTCTCCGGGTACTGATACGGACCGTAGTTGTTCGAGCCGCGACAGATCAGCACCGGCAGCCCGTAGGTGTGGAAGTAGCTCTGGGCGAGCAGATCCGCGCCGGTCTTGGTGGCCGAATAGGGGGATGACGGGCGCAGCGGGCTCTCCTCGGTGAACGTGCCGACGTCGATCGAGCCGTAGACCTCGTCGGTCGAGACCTGCAGGTAGCGCAGTTGGTGCTCGCGCGCGGCCTCGAGCAGCACGTAGGTGCCGAGCGCGTGCGTCGTCACGAACGCGTCGGGCTCCGCGATCGAGCGGTCGACGTGCGTCTCGGCCGCGAAGTTCACAATCGCCTCGGGCTCGCCCGCGTCGATCGCTGCGGCGACGGCCTGCTGGTCCTCGATCGCGCCGCGCACGAAGCGGAAGCCGGGATGCTCGGCGAAGTCGTGGAAGTTCTCCTCGCGCCCGGCGTAGGTGAGCTTGTCGAGCACGGTCACCTCGTCGGCATGCTCGAGCAGGCGCAGGCGCGCAAACGTCGAGCCGATGAACCCGGCACCGCCGCAGACGAGCAGTCTCATGTGCGTATCATCCCAGCGCGCGCCGCCAGGTAGCCGGCGAGGCCGTCCTGCCACGGCGGCAGCGGAAGAACATCCTCGCGCTCGGACTCGAGAGCCGACCATGCCGGGCGCGGCGCCGGACGCGTCATCTGCGCGCTCGTCGCCTCCTCGACGCGGCAGGCGATCTCGGCCTGACGGAAGATCTCCACGGCGAACCCGTGCCAGGAGACGTGACCGCCTCCGGCCAGGTGAACGAGTCCGGTTACGTCGCGCTCGAGCAGACCGATGAGAGCGGGCGCGAGATGGCCGCTCCAAGTCGGGCAGCCGACCTGGTCTGAGACGACCCGCACCGACGGCTCAACCGCGTTGGCGGCGCTCGAGGCGGCCGCGGCGCGCTCGGCCGCGAGCTTGAGCATCGTCTCGGCGAAGTTGCGACCGCCGGTCCCGAACACCCATGCGCTGCGCGCGACGGTGTTGCGCGGTGACGCGGCCAGCACCTGGGTCTCGCCGGCGAGCTTCGTCTCGCCATACACCGAGCGCGGGCCCGTGGGGTCGGACTCGACGTACGGGCGGCGCGCTCCCACCGAGTCGAGCGGCGCCTCGCCGTCGAAGACGTAGTCGGTCGAGACGTGCACGAGCGGCACCCCGATCGCGCGACCTGCGCGCGCCAGGTTTCCGGCGCCGTCCGCGTTGACGGCATACGCCTGCTCGCGATGGCTCTCCGCGCCGTCGACGTCCGTCCAGGCGGCGCAGTTGAGCGCCGCGTCCGGGCGGATGCGCCTGAAGGCCTGCTCGACCGCGCTCGCGTCTGCGATGTCGAGCTCGGCCCGGGTCAGCCCCACGAGTTCGTGCCCGGCGCGCTCGCCCGCGCGCAGCACGTCCAGACCGAGCATCCCGGCGGCACCTGTCACGAGCAGCCTCACAGGATCGAGATGTCGGAGTTGTCCCCGACCATGAACCGGTATGCGCGCGGCTGGCGGTCCCCGCGGCGGACCGTCACGTTGCGGCCGAGCAGCGAGGACTCCATGCGCCCGTCGAGGTTCGAGACGGTGCAGCCCGACAGCAGGATCGAATGCTCGACCTCCGCGCCGGAGATCGTGCAGTTCTCGCCGATCGCGGTGTAGGGGCCGATGTAGCAGTCGCTCAGCCGCGCGCCGCTGCCGACGATCGCCGGGCCGCGCACGACCGTGCGCTCCAGACGCGCTCCCTGCTCGATCACCACACGCCCGTCGACCTGCGAGTCGATCAGCTCGCCATCGACACGCTCGCGCAGGTTGTCGAGGATGAGGCGGTTCGCCTCGAGCATGTCCTCCAAGCGCCCCGTGTCCTTCCACCAGCCGCGGACGATGTGCGGCTCGACGCGCATGCCCGCATCGAGGAGGTGCTGGATCGCGTCCGTGATCTCGAGCTCCCCCCGCGCCGATGGCTCGATCGCGCGTGCCGCGTCGTGGACGGCGGCCGTGAACATGTACACGCCGACGAGCGCCAGGTCGGTTGCGGGTGCGGAGGGCTTCTCCACGAGTCGCACGACCCGCCCGACCTCGCCGGGCGCGGCCGCCGCGAGCTCAGCCACGCCATAGTTCTCCGGGTCCGGAACGGGCGTGAGCAGGATCAGCGCGTCGGGAGCGTGCTCGCGGAAGGCGGCGATCAGATCTGCGATGCCGCCCTGCAGGAGGTTGTCTCCGAGATACATCACGAACGGGCTCGACCCGAGGAACGGCTCGGCGGTGAGCACCGCGTGCGCGAGCCCGCGTGGCTCGTCCTGGACTATGTAGGAGACGAGCACGCCGAAGCGCGAGCCGTCGCCGACGGCGGCTTCGATCTCCGGACCGGTCTCCGGCGCGATGATGATCCCGACCTGCTCGATCCCGGCCTCTGCCATCGCCTCGATCCCGTAGAACAGCACCGGCTTGTTCGCCACCGGCACGAGCTGCTTGGCGCTCGTATGCGTGATCGGGCGCAGGCGCGTGCCCTTGCCCCCGGAGAGGATCAGTCCCTTGAGCGGCTCCATCGCCGGATCACCCTACCGAGCGCTCACGCGCGTGCGCGCGGCGACGCCGTGCGCGCTGCCGCAGCCCGGCCCGCGGTCAGTAGGTTCCGCCGAGCTTGCGGTGATCCCAGCTCGATCGACGCAGCTCCACGAACTCCAGCGCGACGCGCTTGGCCGCCTGCTGGCCGACCATCGCGGCGATCTGGGGGTCAAGTCGCTCGGCCGCCTGGTCTGCCTCCTCGCCGCTCTGCGCTCCGTTCTCAGCCTGCGGCGCGGCACGGCGCGCGAAGATCTCGCGGCCGAGCGCCGCCACCGCGTCGAGGTCGCGGTGGATGACGACGTCGCACTCGAGCATGACCCCGCGCAGCTCTTGGTACTCCGCGCCGGCCTCGACCTGCAGCGTCGCGCGTGCGTCGCGCTCGAGGTTGCGCACCTTCTGCGACGCAGCATAGGTCCAGGCCCACAGGCGCGGCCCGCGATCACCTCGAGGCGGTGCACGCAGCACGTACCACAGCGGCATCAGGTGCGGCCACCCGCGTGGACCGATCGTCGCGCACGTGACCGCCGACTCGCCCGCGAGGAACGAGGCGGCCTCGGCGTCGCTCATCTTGATCAGCTCGCGGCGATTCACGCCGCGCAGGCTACCGACGCCTTCACGCCGCAGCCGGCGCGACGTGTGCCTGGCGCAGACGCTCAACCGCGGCGCGCACCGCATCCCGCGCGTCCTCGGGCTCCAGCACGGCCGCGTCGCCGGCTTCCTTGAGGATCTCGCGCACGAGCCAGTCGACGCCTGCGAAGCTCAGCTCGACGACCACCGCTCCGTCGCCCCACTCCTCGACGACTCGACGTGCCTCCCGCGCCCAGCGCGCCCGCTCGGGAGAGACCCACACGCGCGCGCTGCGCGAGGCCTCCACCTCGCCGGTACGCAGCCACCCGTCGACCTCCGCCGCGGGGTCGACCTCGGGCCGAGGCTCGAACGTCTCAGCGGTCACCGTCGCCCGCTTGATGCGGTCGAGCCTGAAGTGACGCACGCCGTCGCGCTCAGGATCGAACGACGCGACATACCACCCCTCGCGGCCGTTCGTGAGCGCATACGGCTCAACGCGGCGGAGCGACAGCTCGTCCTCGTTCTCCTTGTAGTACTCGAGCTCGATCATCCGCCGCCGGACGATCGCCTTGGAGACGACGCGCGCCACGTCGGCGTCGTCGCCGCCGGCGCTCGCCACCTGGAGGCCCTGCTCCATCGGGTCCTCGCCGAGCGCCGCCACGATCTTCTCGCGAGCGGATGTGAGCGACCCCTCGGGAATGTGCTCGCCGATCAGATCGATCGCGGCGACCAGTGCCTTCGCCTCCACTGGCAGCAGGCGGGCGGGCCGGTCGAAGTTGTCGCTGTAGGGCTCCGGGTCGACCTCGATCGCGCCGTCCTGCTCGTTGATCTCCGCGTACAGCACGTATGAGCCGCCGCCGAAGTTCACGACATTCAGGACATTGACGTCCTCGCGCAGCTCCTCCTCGCTGATCTGCAGGCGCTCGCACACGTCCGCGATCGCCACCGGCTCGCCGGCGCGCCCGGCCTGGATCAGGATGCTCGCGAGCGTGACCAGCCGTGCGAAGCGCTCGGGCCGGATCGCCGTGTCGGTCCGTCCGGGGCCGCCGTCGCCCTCCGCGGCGTCCGAGCCTGCCCGGCGCCCGGAGCGCGAGCGCGAGTGCGCCACAGCTCGGACGCCCGCCACGCCGGCGCCGGCCTTCGCAGCCCGCGAACGGCTGCGACGAGGCTGGCTGGGAGGAGTCTCGCCATGGCGCTCCTCGAGGAGCTCCAAGCGTCGCTCGTACTCGCCGCTGAGCTCCTCCGGGCCGAGCAGGCGCGCGTGCACACCCAACCCCAGCACCCATGAGATCACGCCGCGCGGGTTGGAGTAGCTGGTGATGAAGACCCTGTCCCCGTCGGCCGCGCCTGCCGAGCGGAGCTCGCCGTAGCGGCCGAAGTGGCGTTCGACCTGCCAGGCGATCCGCTCGGAGATGAGGATCTCGGCGACGCCCTGCTCGTCGCCGAGCTGCCAGTCGGCGCGGTCGGCGTAGACGCGGGGGTCGAAGTCCGAAGGGCGGTGGAAGTCGTGCTCGGCCTTCGTCGAGTAGGAGACCTTGCCGCGGATGCGCGAGAGGCGAAACACGCGGATCGCCTCGCGCTCGTGGGCGTAGCCGAGCAGGTAGAACTCGCCGCCCTGGAACAGCAGGTGGTAGGGGTCGACCCTGCGTGCGCTGACTTCGTCGCGCTCCATCGTGTAGTAGTCGAAGACGATCGTCTTGTTGCGGAAGATCGCGGTCTCGACCTTCGCGAGGCGCGCGGAGAGGTCGTGGCCGCCGGCGGAGGCGGTGATCCCGAGCGCGACCGAGCGCTGCTCAGGCGCGTGCAGCGGGCTCGGACGTCCCCAGGTGATCTGCTGCAGCGCGAGCCGCAGCGGCTCGGCGTAGGCGAATTCGCCGTCGAGCAGGCTGAGCGCCGTCTGCAGCGCTGCGAGCTCCTTGTCCGTGAACGCGATCGGCGGCAGGTGGAAGTTCTCGGGGCGCAGCGAGTAGTTCTCCTGCTCGGCCGCCCCGTCGGCGGGACGATCGACGGTCAGCTGGATGCGCAGCGATTCGAGCTCCGAGCGGTCGGCATAGAAGCGGCGCGCGAAGGCGTCCTCGTTCATGCCGCTGTATCCCTCCACGTCGCGCCGGATCTCGACGGCCGTGACCGGCCGCCGCTCGGCCATCAGGTATGAGATCAGCGACAGCTGGCGGATCAGCTTCTCGGTGTCCTTTGCCATCGGCCTCAAAAGATAGAAGCCAGCGGCGAGAGCGATGCGCACTGGTGGTAGCGCCGCCCCGCTATTTGCGGTGATTCAGGCGGCTTCGCGCGCCGGCTGCGGAAGCTCGCCGTCCCGCGCTGACTCGGCCCGCCGCTCGGCGAAGAACGCGCCCCCGCCGATCGACTTGTCAAATGGCGACCAGCAACGGCCGGGCGCGAGCTCCTTCTCGATGCGGTCGAAGCTGCCGAGGCGACCGCCGAGGTTGTCGATCATGTGGACGAGCGTGGCCTCGCGCGTGCACGGCACTACGGGGCTGCCGTGCTCGAGCGTGCCGTGATGGGAGAGGATGATGTGTCCGACCGCCTCGGCGAGCTGCGCCGGGAAGCCGTCGATGTTCTCGATGGCGCGCCGGATGCGGTAGTAGCCGAGGGCGATCTCGCCGTGCAGCCTGCCCACGTCGGTGAGCTCGATGTTGCGCTGGTCGGCGGTGTAGGCCTGCACCTTGCCGACGTCGTGCAGCAGCGCGCCGGTTACGGCGACGTCGCGGTCGATGCCGGGGAACGTCGCGCTGATCGCGCTCACGGCCTGCGCGACGCCGAGACAGTGCTCGAGCAGGCCGTGGCGGTAGGCCTGGTGGTAGTACTTCGCCGCGGGGGCGATGCGGTACCCGGCCCACAGCTCGGAGTCATCGCCGAACACCTGCTCCAACAGGATCCGCAGGTGCGGCTCCTGGATCGTGTCGGTCAGCTCGCGGATCTCGTGTTCCATCTGCTCGACCGCGCGCGCCGGCCCGTCGCGCAGATCCTCGAGCGTGTACGTTCCGGGGGCGGCCGGCTCGAGCTCGCGGAGGTTGATCTGGGGGCCGAAGCGGGGATGGACGGTGTAGCGGCCGGTGACCCTCAGCGGCGTGCCGGCGAGGGCGAGCTCCTCCACCTGGGCCAGCTCCTCCCACACCATGCAGGCGACCGCCCCGGTGCGATCGCCGAGCTGCAGGCGCAGGTAGTCGCCGCCGTCGCGCCGCTGGCGGCGCTCGGCCTCCCGGACCAGCAGGACCTGGTCGACCTCCATGCCGTCTGTCAGGTCGTTCAAGAGCATGACCTGAAGGTAGAGACGGTCGCGGACGGGACGTGCGAGGGGGGCTATGTCCTCGACTCGGCCTTTCCGCGCGGCGCGGCCTTCCCCACCTTCGTGGCCTTCCTCGCCTTCCTGGGCTTCGGGCACCCGGAGACGGCGATCCTGGTCGTCTGTTTGATGACGGCGCCGTTCTGACCCGTGATGGCGGTGGGCATGGAGAGGCTCTGGCCGCACATGCTGCCTCTCGTCTTGGAGGGGAGGTAGGCGGCGAGAACCGAATGCGGGCCCTCGGGCAGGACGAGGTCGAAGCTGTCGATCGGGGCGTCGGGCACCGATTTGAACGTCGAGCTGGTGATGCCCTTTTTGATGTCGGTGTTGCCGACGAGGTCGAGCACGATCCCTTCGCCCTGCAGCACGATGACGAGGTCGGGGAAGGCCTTGCCTGCGTGTGAGACGAGATACGCCGGTCCCGCCAGCGGGCTGTTCAGCACGGGCGTCACCGCCGTCGCGGTGCCCACCACGGATGCGGCGGGACACGATGCCGGGTTGACGTCGAAGGTGGTGTCCGGGCATGCCTTCTGCAGCGTCGTGAGCCTCGACGGCAGCTGCGCGGGCAGATCGACCTTCACCTTGCCGATGTTGGCCTGACCCTGTCCGGACGTGACCCTGACGTGCAGCGAGGCGCCGTCGGCTTTGCTCGTCCTGGCCTGTGTCGCGACCGTGAAGGAGGGCCGGAAGGGCAGCGCCGCGCAGTTGGCGACCTGGAAGCGCGAGCTGAGCGGTGCCGTGAGGCCGCCCCGCGAGGTCAGCGTCGCGGCGATCGCCATCGGCGCGCAGCTGGTCGGGTTGAAGGTGAAGCCTGGCCTGTCGAGGGTCGCGTCCACGCGGCGCAGCCGCAGGGGTATGCCGTCGAGGATCGTCGGGAACGGGTCGCTCGTGACGGTCACGTGAGCGTCGCTGGGGTCGACGTGGATCGACTGCCGCACGACGACGACGCCCAGGTTGTACGGTCCGGCGACCGCGGGCACGACGACCGCCAAGCCGTTAGGACCGCCCTTGTAGGGGCCAGTGAGGTAGATGCTGCCGGGCAGGAAGAACGGCTGCGGTCCGGGGCCCACGCCGACCTGCACCGTACCCACCTGCGAGGCGGCCGGGCAGGTGCCCGCGTTTGCGTCCGCTTCGGGGCACAGCGCTACGCCGGCGATGTCCGCGAGCAGGCCGGGCGGCAGCGACGCCGTCAGCCCGGAGAGGTCTTCGTCGGTGTCCGAGCGCGAGAAGGACAGCACGAACGGCGCGTGGGCGCCGGCCTGGTCGCTGACCGTGCCGGCGCTGAACGCGGGTGAGAACCCGCTGACGCAGCCCGAGCTGATGGTGAACGCGTCGCCCGGTGTCGCGGCGGGGCCGGATTCGGGCGCCGACCATGGCGTGAGCGAGCTGCTCGTCTGGAAGGTGCCGCAGGCGTCGGGGGTTGCGAGGGGGGCGCGGGGTCCGCCGAACAGGTCGAGCTTGAGGTCCGAGAAGGGGAGCTGCGGGTTGTTGGCGAACGTCGTCGTCAGCTGTCCGGTCTCGGGGTCCGCTTCGACGTGGCCGGCGAGCTTGATGACAACCCCGTCGGCTTCGGCGGTGAGGTAGATCGCCAGCAGCGAGCCGAACGGGTTTTCGCCTTGCTCGGCCACGTACACCGAGCCGAGCAGCGGATCGGGCAGAAGCGGCGTGTGGATTTCGACGCTGCCGATCTTCGACGCGTCCGGGCAGGCTGGCTGACTCGCCGTGTCGAGGCTGATCTGGGCGGGCGCACAGGCGGCGAGGCCGTCGGCCGCGGACGGGTCGACGGAGACGCCCGGCGGGAGCGTGACGACGGCCGTCTTCAGGTCGGGCGTGGCCAGCCCGGTGGGGTCTTCGCTCTGCGGCACCGACAGGTCGACCTGCAGCCCCGAGGCCGAGTCGGCGACGCTGGTGTCCGGCTGCACGGCGATGGAGGGGCTGAAGCCGAGCTGGTTGCACCCATCGAAGCCGATCGGGTTGCCCACTTCTTCGTGGGTCGTGAAGCTGTCGGTGAGGAAGCTCCCCGGTTCCTGCCAGCTGTCGGCGCCGATCGTGGTGGTCTGCGGTCCCTCGCAGGAGCTCGGCAGGGTGAGAAACGGCACTTCGGGGAGACCGGCGGGGTGCGGTTCCTGCGTCCCTGGCAATGTCCCGTCGCATTCGGCTGTCGCGAGCGGACCGGGGCAGCGCTGATCGTCGTGGCTGGGATCCGCCGGGACTCCCCAGATCGTCAGCGTCGAGCCCGTGGCCGGCAGCTCGCCCGACAGGTCGGGCAGCGACGCCGTCAGGCCGTAATCGGAACCCGTCCTGACCCCGAAGTCGATCGTGACGGGATAGCCGAACACCACGAAGGCGAGCTGCCCCGGCATGCCGCTCGGAGGGACCATGTTGTACACGGGCGCTGCGCCGGTCGCGTTGGCCGAGTTCCCGGATTTGCCGTTTGCCTGACGGAGGGTGAGGATCCCCACCTGCGAGCCGATCGGGCAGCCCTGGGCGATGCCTTCGCGGTCGTGCTGCAGCTCCTCCGGGGTGCAGCGCGGCACAGCCTGCGGATCGCCGATCAAGCCGGGGGGCAGCCTGACCTCGATGTCCTTCGGATTGGCTGTGGTCGCGGCTTTGCCTTCCGATCCGGGTCGTGTGGTGAGGTTGAAGACCGTCGTCATCTGGTAGGGGTGAGAGCCCGCCTGCGTGTCGGGCGTGCCGTCGGCGTTCGTGAGCGTGCCGTCGAAGCTCTGAAAGCCGAAGGGGACCGCTGCCGGCGACACGTCGGTCTGCTCATGCGCTGTGGCGAACGGTGCGCCGCCGCCGCTCACGGTGACTGTGTTGGTGAGCTCTTCCGGAGCGCCGGGCGCGACGTCGACAGGCACTTCGACCATCACGTGACCACCGGGCGCCAGACGCGGCGTGCCGGTGCAGCTCACCGGCGGCCCGGGTACGCACGAGAAGCCTTCCGAGGCGGCGCCGGCTTCGTTGAGCGTGAGCCAGGGCCCGGCAAGGGCATCGGTGATGGTGACCTCGCTGCCGTCGGTGGGCGCCCCTCCGCGGTTCGTCGCCGTGACCAGATAGCTGTCCCGGCCCGAATCGTCGCCCGGCATGAAGTTCGTCGGCGCGCGGGCGGAGGTGATTTCCCAGGCCGGCGCCGCGCCGGCCATCGCCTCGGGTGCGAGGGCCATGCAGCTGATCGCGGCAAGCGAGATCGCGAGAACGCCCCGCGTGCCGCAGTCGCGCATGGAACAGGCGACCGGCGCGTGTCTGAACGTGGTGCGCACGCCGCTACCTCCCCACCGCGGTGTGCACGGTCAGGCTCGACGCGGAGCCCGCAGTCGGGAAGAAGCCAACCCGGATGGTGAGCTTCACCTTGCGCCTGTGCTCGAGCTGCTTCTTCTCGTTGGCGGTCAGGCGCAGGATGAGCGTGTAGATGCCGGCGCGGGGCACTTTGCGTGCCGCCGACCGGAGCCCGCGTCCGGATGCCGAGATGCGACCCTCGAGCGGCGCCATGACTCGGATCGTGATCTCCGCCCCCTTGACCACGGCGGCGAGGAGCCGCTCCTTGGGTGCCACCCGCGTGGTGGTCGGGCTTGCTTCACCGACCGGTGTCGCGGTCGCTACGGGCGCCGCGGGCGCTGGCGCCCGTGAGGCGGGCGGCCTGCACGATTCTCCTCCGCACGGAGGGTTGCCAGCGGGTGCGGGGAAGCCTCCGCCGACCCGCGCGTCGTAGAGGTCGAACTGGCTGTCTCGATCTTCGGGCACGAGCTGCTGGGAGGTGATGAAGAAGGCGTCGTCGCCACTCGCGCTGGCGTCCACGAAGTAGGAGCTTTCGCTGCTCGTTCCCGTGGAGATCAGGTAGCGGCAGCCACCTTCGTCTCGGCAGCTGCCGGCTCCGTCCTGCTCGTACTCGTACACATTCTGCTCCGCGTTCGCGGCGCCCGGCACGAGCGGGTCTGCGCTGTCGAAGAACAAGCGCTCGCCGTCTTCTGAGAGATTGCGGCTGAGGTAGTTACTTGTGTCGAAGATGGGCGTGGGCGCACTGGCGGCGCCGAGGAACGACGGACCCTGGGGCTGCGCCCCGGAGGGATTGCACGAGGCGCAGGCCAGCGTGTTCGTGTCCGCGCTGTACTCGAAGACCTCGGTGCATCGTTCTCCCAGCGCTTGTTGTCCAGCCTGGGTGTTCACGCCGCAGCTGCCCCCACCGCTGCGGTCGTTGTCGTATCCGGTCAGGCTGCGAACCGACTCAAACGCGAGTTGACGGCCGTCGGGCGTGACCCTCGCTGTGATGGAGTGTTCGCCGGAAGCGAGCCAGTCGAGCCTGTCGTTGGGGTCCAGTGTGCCGATGAACCGCGTCGAGCCGGCGTGGTAGAGGTACAGGTTGGGTTCACCAGGCACCGGTGCGGCTCCGTCCGGCGCAGCGTTGGCTGTGAGGACGCCTCCGGCGACGAAGTACAGGTAGGAGCCGTCGGCGCTGGCGCCGAGCACCCCGTCGACTTCGGCGTGCGGCGTCGCGGTCAGGTCGGTCAGGGCGCCGCTTGCCGCGTTGAACGCGTACAGGTTCGCGCCGCTGCCGGAAGCGGTGTCGTCGGTGAGGCCGGCCGACGCATCGTCGGTAAGGTACGCGGTTGAGCCGTCGCTGCTGGCGGTCATGAACTGGCCGCCACCCCCACCGCCGGGGCCCTGGGAGGCGTCGAGCTGGACGGTGCTCGTGCCGCCCTCGCGGAGATAGAGGGCGCGATGTTGGCCGCTGGTGACTACGGTGAAGTAGATGCGCGTGCCGTCTTCGGAGACCGCGTTCAGAAGGTGATCGTTGCCGTCGCCCGCTCCGATCGCTTCGGCGCCTGTGACCGGCGCGCCGTTCGGGAGCACGCTGACGAGGCGCACGGCGCCGGCGGACCATTCGTACAGGTTCAGGCCGCTGGGCGCGTTCGGCGTGAGCTGCGCGTCCTCTGTGAAGACGACGTGGCCCAGGTTCGGTGAGGCGTCCTGGAGGACGGCCGCCGACGGTGTGGCGCCTGGCGGGGTGATGTCGATCAGTTCATAGGAGCTCGTCGGATTGTCGCGGAGGAACAGGTTGTGGTTGTCACGCGGCTCGCCGGCCACCAGCGGAGGTTCGTCCTGGTTGAAGCCTGTGGGGCTGCCGTCCAGGAGGATCGCGCGCGAGAGATCTGTCGAGTAGGTGGTGATCGTGGGGCGGCAGGTCGCACCGCACCCCGGTGCCTGTGGCGGGAGGAGCGCGTGGCTCGACCAGCCGCCGGTCCCTCGCGACGCGAGGTAGAACTGTTCCTGTGTCGCGCCGGTCTGCGCGTCGGCGAAGGCCTGTCCGGAGACATAGGCGACCTGTTCGCCGTCAGGTGCGCTACGCCCGAGTTCGAACACGCCGCCGTCGTTCTTGTCTGCCGGCGAGACCATCTCGTACGCGCGGCCGTCGGGGAGGGAGAAATAGCCGCGGCCTGTCGGCTGCGTGGTGAAGGTCCCATCGGCACCCGTGGCAGTTCCCAGCGCGTTGGTCGCCACGGCGCGGAAGTGATAGGTCGTGTCCGGCTGGAGACCCTGCGGGTGCACGGTGACCATGTCGCCGGTGAGCCCGGAGCCGGCGTCGCCCGCCGGGACCGGCACGCTCGAGCCGTAGGCGTCCGTGGGGCCGTATTCGAAGCGGTAGCTCGTGTCGGAGCCGCCGGGATCGATACGAGCCTGAAGCGTCGCCGCGCTCGATGTCACGGCCGCCACCGACTCGTCTTCGATCCTCGGGTGCATCGGTGCGGTGAACGTACGGTCTTCACCGAGCCGGGGGGTGGCTTCGGGATTTGCGCTGTTCGCGTTGGCGGCGGTGAGGCGATAGTGGTAGACGCTGCCGGGAGCGAGGGCGGTCACGGTCGCGCTGACCGCGACGGCGCTCGAGCCGGAGCCGATTTCCGGCGGCGACTGCGAGCAGGGCGCGCTCGACCCATACGCGGTCGTGGCGCCGTATTCGAACTCACACGAAGTCACCTGCACACCGTCGGGGTCGACCGCGCCGGTGAGCGTTGCGCCGGTTTCCGTCACGCCCGACACGGCCCCGGTGCTGACATCGGGCAGCACGACGTCGGATCCCGCGAACACCTGGCCCGCCGAGGCGTCCGCGACGTATGCCGTTCCGGTCTGGGAGTCGACCGCGATGCCGCTGCCGCTCGCTAGACGCCCGCTGCCGAAGCGTTCGATCAACGACGCGGATCCGCTCCCGACGGCGAATACGCCGACGCTCGTTGCGTTGTCGACGTAGACCTCGTCGCTCGCCTGATCAACTGCGACCGCTGTGGAGGGTTCTTCGTCGATCGCTTCGATCAGGACTTCTGCGTCTTCGTTGAGCTCCGCCACGAGTTCGGAGCCGCGGTTTATGTAGAGATCGTCGTGCGAGTCCACGGCGAACCCGGGGCTGGCGCCGAACGGGGATTCTCGCGTCGAGAGGAATTCGTTCGCCGGCGCGTCGCTGAACCGGCTCATCTCCCCCGCCCCCGTTTCGGGGCTCACCGAGTACACCCACAGGTCTCCCTCCGGATCTACGGCGACGCCGTCGAGCGATTCGAACGCGACCCCGCCCACTTCCCTTACCTGTCCGAGGTAGGTGCCGGCGGAGTCGAACTTGTCGACGACGTCGTTGCCGGCGTCGACCACGTAGACATCCCCGGCCGAGGGGTCTAGCGGGCTCGACGAGTTGTCGACGGCGATCTCGGTCGGTGAGGAGAACCCGCCCGTGGGCGCGGCACTCCCGTTGAACTGCGCCAGATACGCGCCCGAGCCGTTGAACTCCTGCACGCGGTCGTTGCCCTTGTCGACGACGTAGACGTCGCCAGTCGCTTCGTCGACGGCGACGCCGTCGGGTTCCTCGAGCTGGCCCTCCCCGCATGGCTGGCGTGCACACGGTTCCCCGATCGTCGTCGAGAAGACGCGCTGGGTGAGCGCCGCGGCCGGCGAGCTCGACGTCGCCACCAGCGCCGCTGCCGCCAGCGCCGTTACGCCGATCCGCAAGCCTCTGGCCGTCGCCCGCCGCCGTCGCACGTTCCCGTCAGAGTCAACCACTTGCCACCTCTCCGATTCACCTCGTCACGAGACGGCGCTGCGCGAGGCAAAACCCCGCGGAGCGCGTCCGATTTCGTGAAGGCTATGCCTTCAGTTCCACTGCTTCTCCGAACGTGACTTCCTGTTCGGTCTGCTCGTTTGCTTCTTCGAAGGAGCCCGACGAGTTGAGTTCGCTCATCAGAACATCCTTCACGCCGCCTTCGACGTTTTCGAGTTTCTGGATCTTCTGTTCGCCGGGGTTAGTGCCCTTCGCGTAGACGAGTTCGCCTTTGGTCGACTTGCCGCTGATCGTCAGCTTTCCCTCCACCGAGCCCTTCACGACGTTTTTCACGAAGAACCCGCATTCGAATTCCGCAAAGGGCTTTTCGAATGTGTGGCTCGTCTTTTCGCTCGCGGTCCTGGCCGACGGCCACAGGTCCTCGCCAACTTCTTTGTTGGCCTTCGGTTCGATGTAGCCGATTTCGCCTTCGAGTTCTTTGGTGATGATTTCGCCAGTGCCACCGGCCGGATTGGTGCTGTGGCAGGTTTCCGTGATCGAGCCGATTTTTGCTTTGCAGCCTGTGAACGTCACCGCGACTTTTTCGATGTTTTTGGTTCCTTTTGCTGTGCCGGTGCTCGTATCCGATTTGCATACGACGATGCTGCCGTTAGCGGTTTCGAGCTTTGGTTCCACGGTGCTCTTGCTTTTGGTCGTCACCGATTTGTTCGTCGCTTCCGACCATTCGTATTCGCCTTCTTTTGTCGCGCTTTCGGTCGTGCAGGTGCTGTTCGTGAACCAGTATTTTTTGACGCCCGTGTGTTTTTCGCAGGTCCCGGTCGTGATCGCCGGAAGGCCCTTCGCGGACGCCGAAGCTGCCGCGACGACACCCATGGCGAACAAGGCCAGCAGCGCCATGCCGATCGCCTTCATATGTCTCATCTTGGATCGTCCTTTCGTATTTGGACTAGTGGCCCGAGACCTCGATCAGGACTCGCCTCTTCGTCGGAGACCGTCTCGAGATCGGGTTTTAGTATCCGCCGGCATCCCGGCAAACGGAACGACGCTGGCGACTCTCGCACCACGCGGGGCGCGTGTCAAGGAATTCGCGGTCCGTGTTTCTGACCCGCCCACCTGGCCGGCCAGGCCGAGTGCCGCGCGCCCGTGGAGACGCCCGTCGCGCGAGTCCGAGACGCCGGTGGGCAGGGCCGTGTCCGTTGGCTATGATCGGCTGCGCCGACGCCGGTGTCTCATCGGCGTGGACTAGTAGGGCCGGAGCCGGGGCGCTCGTCTCTTCAAGTCGGAGAGCCCCGGCGCCGGCTGTTGCTGAGCTCGGCGCGAGGGTTGCTAGCACACATCGGCCCGACTGCAAAGGGAAATCGCAAACGGCCCCGCCGCGCCCCGTGCTGGCGGGGTCTTCGGGGCCCGGAGATCGCATAGATGTCTCTGACTCGGCCGCCGGCGAGCCGCCGAGCCGAGCGCGGCGTCGTTGTTCCCGCCCCCCGCTACGGCGTCAGCCGGTGCGGCCCGCGATACAGGAAGGTCACCTCGCGCACGTTGTCCTGGCCGAGCAGCTGCATCAGCAGGCGCGTGAGGCCGAAGCCGAAGCCGCCGTGCGGCGGCGCGCCGAAGCGGAAGAAGTCCAGGTAGTACTGGATCGGCCCCACGTCCACGCCCTTGTCCTCGGCCTGCGCGAGCAGCTGCTCGTAGCGGTGCTCGCGCTGCGCGCCCGTGGTCAGCTCGATGCCCTTCCACAGCAGGTCGAAGCTCTTCGTCAGCTCGGGCCGCTCGGGATGGCGCATGTGGTAGAAGGGCCGCACGGTCGTCGGGTAGTCGGTCACGAACGTGAACTCGTGACCCTGCTGCTCGGAGACGATCGCCGACAGCGCCCGCTCGCTTGCCGGGTCGAGGTCGTCGTTGGGGCCGGGCGCTTCGTGACCGTGCTCGCGCAGCAGCTCCTTGGCCCGCTCGAGCGTCACGCGGGGGAACGGCACCGAGGGGACGACGACCTCCGTCTCGAAGGTCTCTTCGATCGCCTCTCCGTGCGTCTCCTTGACCCGCGCCATCACGTGCGCCAGCCACGCCTCCTCGAAGGACATCACGTCGTCGTGCGAGTCGATCCACGCGATCTCGACGTCCACGCTCGTGAACTCCGTGTCGTGACGCGAGGTGAACGACGGGTTCGCGCGGAACACCGGCCCGATCTCGAACACCTTTCCGAAGCCCGCCGCCATCGCCATCTGCTTGTAGAACTGCGGCGACTGAGCGAGATACGCCTCGCGGTCGAAGTACTCCACCTTGAAGAGCTCCGCGCCTGACTCGCTGGCCGAGCCCATGAACTTCGGCGAGTGCAGCTCGATGAACCCCTGCTTGCGCCAGAACTCGCGCATCGCATGCTCGGCGGTCGCTCTGCACCTCGAAGATGAGCCGCCGGTCCGGACGGCGCAGGTCCAGGTAGCGCCAGTCCATGCGCTTGTCGAGCGAGGAGTCGGCGGCGATCGGCAGCTCGGGATCGGCGAGCGAGTCGACCTCCAGCTCCTCCAGGCGCACCTCCAGGCCACCGAGCTTCACCCGCTCGTCCGCCACGACCGTCCCGACGATCGTCACCGCCGACTCGGCCGTCAGCGCCGAGACCGCCTCGTTGAGCTCGATCGGCGGCTCCTCCTTGGGCAGGGTCACCTGGACGAGGCCCGATTCGTCGCGGATCACGAGGAACTGCATGCGCTTCTGGTCGCGCAGCGCGTGCACCCAGCCGCGGAGGCGCACCCGCTCGCCGATCTTCTCCCTCAGTTCGGATACGAGCGCCCGCTTCACGGTGACGCGGACCCTATCCGAGGCGAGCCGGATGAGCCGCCCTTGATCGCGGCTTCGATCTCGCGCGCAAGCGTGTCAGCGGCTCGGCGCTCACCGCGACGGCTCAGGCGCCAGCTCGACCTCCACCGCGAACTCCTCGTCCTCGACGGGCTCCAGGAGCTCGATCGCGCCTGCCGCCACCAGGTCGCCCGAGCCGAGCTCGAGCGCCTGCAGGCGCTGCGCGGTGTCGCGCACGACCACGCGCCGCACCGGCGCACGCATCGGGCGCCGTGCCTGCGACTTGGCCTTGCGCACCTCGCGCAGCACGTCGGCCGTCACCTCGAGCGCCATCTCCTCGCCGTTGCGCTGCGCGCCGGCCGCGGCGGCGGCGAGCTCGTCCGCATCGGGCCAGCTCGCGAGGTGCACCGATCCCTCCTGCCACCACGACCACACCTCCTCGCTCACGAAGGGCAAGAACGGCGCGAACAGCCGCTGGAAGACCGAGAGCGACATTCCCAGCGCACGGCTCACCGACGCCGAGACCGCGGGGTCAGCGTCGTAGCGGCGGCCCTTCACGAGCTCGAGGTAGAAGTCGCAGTACCACCAGAAGAACTCCTCCGTGCGCTCGAGCGCGCGAGCGTAGTCGTAGTCCTCGAGGCTGTCCGTCGCATACCTCACGACCTCCGCCAGTCGCGCGATCACCGCCCGGTCGAGGGGATGGGTGAGCGCCGGCCCCTCGGGCGGCAGGTCCGTGAGCGCGAACTTCGATGCGTTCAGCAGCTTGACTGCCAGGCGCCGGCCAACCTTCATCTGTTGAGGATCGAACGCGGTGTCCGTTCCCGGCCGTCCGCTCGCGGCCCAGTAGCGCACGGCGTCGGCGCCGTACTCCTCGAGCAGGTGCATAGGCGTGACGACGTTCCCCTTGGACTTCGACATCTTCTTGCGGTCCGGATCGAGCACCCACCCGGAGATCGCGGCGTTGCGCCACGGCAGCGCGCCCTCGTCGAGGTAGGAGCGGAGGATCGTCGAGAAGAGCCACGTCCTGATGATGTCGTGGGCCTGCGGGCGCACGTCCATCGGGAACACCTTCGCGTACAGCTCATCGTCCTCGCCTGCGTGGGCGACGATCTGCGGCGTCAGCGAGGACGTCGCCCACGTGTCCATGACGTCGGGATCGCCCGCGAACCCGTTCGGCAGCCCGCGCTGGGATTGCTCGTACCCCTCGGGCACATCCGTTGAGGGATCGACCGGGAGCTGCTCCTCGCGCGCCGCGATCGGCTGCTCGTGCAGGACGGCGCCGCTCGCGTCGATCGGGTACCAGATCGGGAACGGCACCCCGAAGAAGCGCTGGCGGCTGATGCACCAGTCGCCGGTCAGCCCCTGCACCCAATCCTCGTAGCGCGCGCGCATGTACGGCGGGTGCCATCTCAGCTCGCGACCACGTGCGATCAGCTCCGCGCGGTGATCGACTGTGCGGATGAACCACTGGCGGCTCGTGATGATCTCTACCGGCCGTTCGCCCTTCTCGAAGAACTTCACCGCCCGCATCACCGGCTGCGGCCTGCCGTCGAGCTCTCCGGACTCCTGCAGCAGCTCGACGATCTGCTTGCGCGCCTGGTTGATCGTCCGCCCGCTCAACTCGCGGTAGGTCTCTCGCGCGCGCGGAACGTCCTGCGACTCCCACCCGGCCGATCCCCACGGCACGTCGAGGAGCCGCCCGTCCGTCCCGAGCACCGAGCGCACCGGCAGGCCGAGCTCGCGCCACCACACGACGTCGGTGAGGTCGCCGAAGGTGCAGACCATCACCAGGCCGGTGCCCTTCTCAGGATCGACCAGCGGATGCGTGAGCACCGGCACGCGGGTGCCGAACAGCGGAGTCAGCACCTCGCCGCCGACGAGCTCGCGCTGGCGGGCGTCGTCCGGGTGCGCCAGCAGCGCCACGCAGGCGGGTATCAGCTCCGGACGCGTCGTCTCGATCTGCGCATCGGCGCCCGCGCCGACGGACGCGAAGCGCACCCGGTACATCGCACCCTCGCGCTCGCGGTCCTCGAGCTCGGCCTGCGCGACGGCGGTCTGGAAGTCGACGTCCCACAGCGTCGGCGCCTCCAGCTGGTAGGCCTCGCCGCGGGCGAGCAGGCGAAGGAAGGATCGCTGGGAGATGCGCTGGGCGAGCTCGCCGATCGTCGTGTAGGTCATCGACCAGTCGACCGACAGGCCGAGCGTTCGCCACAGCGCCTCGAACACGTGCTCGTCGCTTTCTGTCAGCCGCAGGCAGAGCTCGACGAAGTTCGGACGCGAGACCGCCACGGGGTCCTTCTCGGAAGGCTCCTCCGGCGGCGTGAAGTCCGGGTCGTACGGGACGGATGGATCGCAGCGCACGCCGAAGTAGTTCTGCACTCGCCGCTCGGTCGGCAGGCCGTTGTCGTCCCAGCCCATCGGGTAGAAGACCTCTCTGCCGCGCATCCGCTGGTAGCGGGCGATCGCGTCGGTGTGCGTGTATGAGAAGACGTGGCCGACGTGCAGCGAGCCGCTGACGGTAGGCGGCGGCGTGTCGATCGAGAAGACCCGCTCGCGGGGAGCGGCGCGGTCGAAGCGGTAGGCCGCGTCGCGCTCCCATGCCCCGCTCCACCTCGCCTCGAGGCCGTCCAGGGACGGGCGCTCGGGCACGCGCGTGCGCCCGCGTCCCGCCGCGCTCCCAGCCGAGTCCGGGCGCGACGGGGCATCGGATTGCTGCGATCGCGGCAAGGGCTGATCGTATCCGCAGCCGCTCGCACCGTGCCCGCGGAGCTCCCGCGCAGGCATTGGCCGCCTTAGACGCCGCAAATGCGTAAACCTTTCATGAGAATCCTCTCATAATTCGCCCTGCGCCGCCCGGCCGACATACCACGGATATAGAGTTCGAATTGTCAGGGGGGAACAAGCTGCTTCAGGGAGAGCGCGTGAGCTTTTGGGGAGCGGGTTGAGCCTTTTCGCTAAGAAGCTGCTGGTCGTGAGCGCCGCCGTGGCGGCGTTGGGTGTGCTGATCGGCCTCTATGTCGCCGACTGGGCGACGAGCTTCCCCAAGACCATCGCGGCGACGAGCGCACCTCCCAACAGCGGCGGCGCCAACCTCACACTCGAGACGGTCGGAACCAGCGGTCCGAAAGTACAGCCCGTCGCACCCGGCCTGGGTCTCCTACCTCGTCAAGAGCGGCGGCCAGTGGGTGCACAGCACCATCTACTCCGTCCCAGCCAACTCGATCGTGCACGTCACGATCTACCAGTTCGACTCCCCGACCGGCCTGCGCAACCCGTTCCTGTCACAGGTTCAAGGTACGGTCGGCGGCACCATGACGATCGACGGCAAGACCGTCGACGCGATCGAACCCGAAGAAGCGTCTCACACCTTCGCAGTGCCCGAACTCGGGGTGTTCGTGCCGCTTCCCGGCGTGCCTGAAGAAGCCAAGCACATCTGCGAAGAAGGCCCTTGTGAACCTTCGATGTTCGACCACCGCACGGTCACCTTCAGCTTCCGCACGGGCAAGAAGGGGCGCTACCACTGGCAGTGCTTCGTTCCCTGCGCGCGCCGGCTTCTACTTCGGCAACGGCGGCCCGATGCAGACGCTGGGCTACATGGACGGGTTCCTCGATGTGGTCTAGAGGCATGAGCGAACCCAACCACGCTCGCCGCTTCGGGGTCATCTGGGTGGTGTCCACGCTCATCGCGACGCCGCTCGTGATCGTGCTGCTCGGCCCGATCCTGCCGCCGGGCAACGGCAGCGAACAGGCCTCCGACCAGGCTTCGACAACACGATCCTGCTGGCGATGGCCACGCCGGTCCTGCTGCTGATCGTGATCTACCTGTTCTACGCCGTGATCAACTTCCGCCAGCCGAAGGGCGCCACGCTCGAAGGGCCCGCGGTTCACGGCCACGCGCGCGTGCAGACGAGCTGGATCGTCGTCACCTCGGTGCTCGTGCTGTTCCTCGCCGCCTTCGGCACGGCACGGCTGCTAGCCGACGACGGCTCGGGCTCCGGCAGCGGACCGTCGCCGCTCACCGTCCCCAAGGGACCGAAGCTGCCCGTGCAGGTGATCGCGCAGCAGTGGACGTTCACCTACCGCTACCCCACCTATGGCGGCGTCGAGGCCCCGCACCTCGTGCTGCCGGTGAACGAGAACATCGAACTCAACGTCACCTCGCTCGACGTGATCCACGCCTTCTGGGCGTATCCAGCTTGGCGTCAAGGCCGACGCGAACCCCCAGGTCGACAACATCGCGTTCGTCAAGCCGACGAAGCTCGAGACCTTCGAAGTGCGCTGCGCTGAGCTGTGCGGCATCTGGCACGGCGACATGTTCGACCACGGCCGGGTGGTCACGCCGGCCGCGTTCGAAGACCTGGATCCACCAGCAGGAGGTGGCCTTCGCCCCGGCGACCAAGGTCCTACCCCCCTACAGCAAGACCTACCTACCCGAACCAGCGAGGCGAGGCGGATGAACACGACGACCGAAGCTGCTTCAAGCCCCCAGCCGACACAGCCGCCCGCTCTGGCGGCCGGCTGATCGGCTTCAACCTGCTCACGGCCGTCGCGCTCGGCGTCGGCGGCTACTACCTGGGCTGGTTCATCGGTCACCAGATCGGCGGCCCGACCTTCAAATACGAGGAAAAAACGACGAGAACGACGTCGCGCTCCTGCTCGCGTACTTCTTCGGCGTGATCGGCTTCCTGATCGGCCTCGGCTTCGCGAACTACCCGCATCTCCCGCCTGCTCGGGCGACCGGCGTCCCTGCGCGAGAAGGAGGACGAGGGGATCGGCCGCTACTTCGGCCTGTGCACCGATCACAAGGTCGTCGGCTTCCAGTACCTGATCGGGATCGGGCTCTTCTTCTTCATCGGCGGACTCAACGCGATGCTGATCCGCACCGAGCTGATGCACCCCACGCCGACCGTCGTCGGCCCCGAGACAGTACCTGTCGATCGTCGGCATGCACGGCACGATGATGATGGGGATGATGACCTCCGGCATCCTCGGCCCGTTCGCCAACTACTTCGTCCCGATCATGATCGGCGCGAGAAGAATGGCCTTCCCGCGCATCGAGGCGCTCACCTTCTGGCTGCTGATGGCCGCCGGGTTCATCCTCGTCTCGACGATCTTCTTCGGCGGCTTCCCCACCGGCTGGACCGGCTATGAGCCGCTCAACGACGAGGCCGTGATGGGCATGGACTCCTACATCATCTTCTTCGCGCTCGTCGGGATCTCGATGGCGCTGCTCGGCCTCAACATGCTGGCCACGATCATCACGATGCGCGCTCCCGGGATGACCTGGTCGCGGCTTCCGATCTTCGTGTGGTCGGTGCTCGCCACCGCCGTGCTGATGGTGCTCGCCGCGCCGATGCTGATCGCGACGCTGCTGATGGCCGCGCTCGATCGCACGATCGATACCTCGTTCTTCATCTCGGCCGGCGGCGGCAGCTCCTATCTCTTCGAGAACCTGTTCTGGTTCTTCGGGCATCCCGAGGTCTACATCCTCGCCCTGCCCGGATTCGGGATCATCCTCGAGCTCCTGCCGGTCTTCACGCGCAAGCCGCTGTGGGGCTACAGGCTGGCGATCTCGGGCATGCTCGGCGTCACCCTGCTGAGCTTCTTCGTGTGGCAGCACCACCTGTTCGTCAGCGGCATCAACGCCGACCTGCGGCCCTTCTACATGCTCTCGACGGAGATAATCTCGATCCCCACAGGGTTCATCTTCCTGTGCGTGATGGGGACGCTGTGGAAGGCGCGAACGTCCTTCACCGTGCCGATGCTGTTCGTCTTGGCGTGGACGTTCAACTTCCTGATCGGCGGCCTGTCCGGCGTGTTCCTGTCGGACACCCCGAGCGATACGACGACCCACGGCAGCTTCTTCACGATGGCCCACTTCCACTACACGATCATGGGCGGGCTGATCTTTGCCTTCTTCGGCGCGATCTACTACTGGGTGCCGAAGATGAGCGGCCTGCGCTTCAACGAGAAACTCGCGAAGGGGCACTTCTGGCTGATGTTCATCGCGTTCAACTCGACGTTCATGCCGCTCTTCGTGATCGGCTTCAAGGGACAGCCCAGGCGTGTGAGCGAGTACGCGCCGAACCTCCACGCGCTGAATGTCTGGGTGTCGATCTCGGCGTTCGTGCTCGGCTTCTCGATGCTGATCTTCCTCTACAACACGGTCTACTCGCTGATATTCGTGCGCCAGCCGGCCGAGCAGAATCCGTGGCGCTCGAAGTCGATCGAGTGGCAGATCGAGCACCCCGTGCCCGTCCACAACTTCGAGCAGATCCCCGTGTTCGACGCCGATCCGTATCCCTACGGCACACCGGTTCCGGTCGGCGGCATCGAGCCGGCGCCGGCAGGAGCGTGACGATGGCCTCAGAAGGCGCAAAGCTGCCCCTCGGCGCGACTCCTCAGCCGGCCGGGACCGGCGCGGAGTCCGCTCGCGAGCCACCTGCGGCCCGCCGCGAACGCGGCATCCGCGCGCTCGACGTGGCGTCGCGGCTGCTGGCTGGAGCGACGACGTTCTTCTTCCTCGCGTTCGTGTTCGCCTACTTCTACCTGCGCTCTCTCAACCAGGAGCACATGTGGCATCCGAAGCACGTCAACCCCGATCAGGCGCTGGGCGCGGCGATGATCGCCTGCGTCGTGGTCAGCGCAGCGCTCGCGGCCTTTGCCGGATGGCGCCAGAAGCGCGAATCCCCGAGCTGGGTGTCGCCCGCCGCGGCCGCCATCGTGTTCGGGCTGGCGGCCGTCGCCCTGCAGTGCATCGAGTACACCCACCAGCACTTCGGGCCGACGAACGGAGCGTACGCGAGCGTGTTCTGCGCGTGGACCGCCTTTTACATGATCGCGGTGCTGTGCACGATGTACTGGCTCGAGATCCAGGTCGCCACCGAGATTCGCGAGCGGCGCAAACCGACCGGGCGTCCGGGCGAAGGCGTGACGGTATACGAGGACCCCGACAAGCTGCTCCAGCGAGGGATCGACGCGTCGGTCTTCTACTGGTCCTTCCTCGCCGCGATCGGCGTGCTCATGTACGTGGTTCTCTACCTCCTCTGATGAGAGCGGCGGCGGCAGCGACGCCCAGCTTGTGGGGGTGGTCGTTCAACCCGCCGCTCGTACTGATCCTCGACCTCGCGATCCTCTACAGGGTGGGCAGCAGGCGCACGCTGACGCCGCGCCGCAAGCAGACCGACCAGCGCTGGCGGGACTTCTGCTTCTACGCCTCGCTGGCGGTGCTGCTGATCGCGCTCTGCTCGCCGATCGAGACGTTCAGCCAGAAGCTCTTCTGGACGCACATGGTGCAGCACGTGCTGCTGCTGGTCGTCGCACCGCCGTTGATGGTCCTGGCCCGGCCGTGGGTTCGCCTGTGGCGCTCGCTGCCGCTCGGTGCGCGCCGCTCGCTTGGCCGCAACCTCGCGCTCGGCGAGCGGACCGCGCCGCTGCGGTGGACGATCCGGACCCTCGGAAACCCGATGCCGAGCTTCGTGCTCTTCTCGGTCGTGCTCGTCGCCTGGCACCTGCCGGTCATGTTCGATGCGACGCTCCGCTCGGGCACGCTCCACGCCCTCGAGCACACCCTGTTCTTCGTCACCGCGCTGATGTTCTGGAAGCAGGTGATCTACTCCCCGCCGCTGCACGCGCGCCTGAGCTCCGCGCAGCGCGTGGGTTATATCGTCGGGGCGATGGTCGTCACCTGGGCGCTGGCGGTCGTGATCGCGCTCGCACCGCATCCCCTGTACTCGTTCTACGCCCACGAGGCGAGCCGTCCGGGCGGGATCTCCGCTCTCGCCGACCAGCAGATCGCCGCCGGGGTGATGTGGGTGCCCGGCTCGGTCACATTCGTGATCGTGATATTCGTCTATGTCCACCGCTGGCTCACACCGGCCTCGATCCGTACGCCGACTTCGCGGCTGGCGGGCGAGCACTAGGAGGTTCAATGTCGAGCACCGTGATCCCGCTTGCGTCCCATTTCCTCGCCGGATCGATCCTGAGCCTGGTCTTGCCCGTCGCGGTGGTGATCGCGATCGTCACGTGGTACCTGTTCATGTGGGGCCGCGACACCGAAGACCACTGAGGTCTACTCAGCGGCGAGCTTCGGGATGTCGTGGACGATCTGTGAGGGTTCGAAGGTGGCCGGATACAGCGTGGTCAGGCGACCGCTCGCGCTGATTCCGTAGACGAGCGCGGAATGCGCGACGAGGTCAGGCTGACCGACCTCGCGCGTCGAGCCGACGCTCCAGGCGGCCCAGACCTTTGCGAGCGTGGAGGCCGAGCCCATCAGATACTGCATCCTGCCGAGCATCTCGTGCGCGTGCAGGAATCCGGCGACGGACGCGCGCGTGTCACCCAGCGGGTCGACCGATATCGCGATGATCTGCACCTGCGACGCCCGCCGCCCGAGCAGGTTGAGGACGACGCGCAGGTTGGAGGTGATCAGCGGGCAGATGTCGGGGCAGTGGCTGTAGAGGAACGTGACGAGCACGGCCTTGCCGCGATACTCGGCGAGCGTGACCGGCTGGCCGAGGTAGTTGTCGAGCTGGATCGGCGGCGCCTGCTTGGCGGGGATCGCGAGCGTCCCGAAGTACCCGCCGCCCGCCGGTGACTGCTGTGCGCCACCGGGCAGCGCGGGCTTGCCCGAGGGCCTGAAGATCGCGAAGCTGAGGCCCGCGACGATCACGAGCAGCAACGCCAGCGCCGGCAGCACGCCCCTCGGCCGCCGGCTCGGAGTCGCGACGTCTTTGCCTGGGATCGTGTTCTGCTCGCTCATTCACCCGACCCGGCTCGAGTCTAGCGCCGCCAGGGCGGTCGGGACAGCACCCGCGGCCGGGTTGATCTCGATGGTCTGGCTCGGATAGACTCCCCGCGAATCAGGGATCAACCCTGGTTGCGGCAGTGCGCCTCGTTGGCGAGGCGGATCGCGCTTTGCACGGCATGTACGCCGGCTCAGCGGCGCGGCTACCTCTCCTTGGATCGGCGCCCACCGCCAGCTAGATTCGAGGGGGTTTTGAGGGATGTCATCTGAGCACAGGGCTCAGGGTCGCTTGCGCGACATCGTGACGAGTTGCTGGCGTGCGGCCGCGGTCGCGCTCGTGGCAGTGGCGTTCGGCGCCGCTGCGAGCGCCGCCGGCGCCGCCGAAGTGGAGATCGTCACCCAGGGCGGATTTCCCGCGAAAGCTGCGCACGTCCGCTACTTTCACAAGATCCAGGAAGCGGTGAACGCGACCAGCACGGGAGACTATGTGCTGATCGAGCCGGGCGTCTACGACGAAGAAGTGAAGGTCAGCGAATCCCACTCTGGGATATGGATACGCGGCATGAACCGCAACACGGTGATCGTCGACGGCCAGCACAAAGTCGCCAACGGCATCGAAATTCACAAGGCGAGCGACGTGTGGGTGGAAAACCTCACGGCGCGCAACTTCGAATTCGGGCCGTCGTGCCCTGATGAAGAGTGCGGCAACGAGATCTGGTGGAACGGCGGCGCCGAGTCGGGCAAAATAGGGGCGCACGGCTGGTACGGGAGTTACCTCACCGCCTATGACACAGGGCTGTTCGGTGGATACGGGATCTTCACCGGCAATGAGACCGAAGGCTCGTGGGAAAACATCTATGCCTCGGGCTTCGCCGACTCGGGCATCTACATCGGCGCCTGCCAGGAATGCGACGCGCAGGTGCGCGGAGCGACGATGGAAGACAACGCCCTCGGATACTCCGGCTCGAACTCCGGCGGCAAGCTCGCGCTGGAAGACTCGATCTGGCGCCACAACCTGGTCGGCATCGCGCCGAACTCGGAAAACCCAGGGGACGCGCCGCCGCCGCAGGACGGCGAATGCGGCCGGCCGAACATCGAACACCCCAACCCGACGCCGCTCATCACCTCGACGGACATCCCGCGGTGCACGGTCATACGCAACAACCTGATCACCGAAAACAACAACCTCACGGTTCCGGTCAATGGATCCACGGCGATAGCCCCCTGGGGCGCGGGCGTCGAGTTACCCGGCGACTATGCCGATCTGGTCGAGGACAACCTAATCACCAACAACCCGAACGACGGCGTGCTGGGGTTCGAGTACCCGAACCCGTTCACTCCAGAAAGCGAACCTCCGTTCAAGGGCACGATCTTCTTCCAGCTGGCCGGGAACCGCATCAGCGAGAACGTCTTCCTCAACAACGGCTACAAGGGCGGTGCGTTCACCGGAGACGTGACGCTTGCGGGCGGTTTCAGCGAAATCTTCGGATATCCAGAATCGCACTCCGAAAACAACTGCGTCAGCAACAACGTGCTCACGGACGCAACCTTCCCGGCCAAAATCGAGGGGACGTGGGGCTGCCAGCACAAGACCACGCCGAGCCCCGGCGGCGGGCTGCCGGCGGTCGAATACCTGGTCGGCCTGCAGCTGGAAGCCTACGCAATAAGGGAAGCGACTCCGCCGGTCGGACAGCCGGCGCCGCCACCCCAGCCCACCATGCCGGACCCCTGCAAGGGGGTGCCTGCGAACCCGCTCTGCCCGCGGCCATGAGGTCATGAGCTCGCGGCCCTGACGGGCCGCATGTGACCGCGCCGCCGCTCCCTTTACCGGGGGCGGCGGCGCTGTTCTACCGCGCGTCAGCCAGCGTGCGGAAGCGCTCGCCGCGCTCTTCGAAGTCACGGTAGTTGTCGTAGCTGGGCGCGGCGGGCGAGAGCAGGATCACCGTGCCCGGCCGCGCCCGCCGGCTCGCGAGCGTGACCGCCTGCTCCATGCCGGAGGCCGCGATCGCTCGCTCGGCCGGCACGCCTGCGTCGCGCGCGGCGGCGAGCAGGCGCGCGCCGGTCGAGGGGACCCCGATGAGGGTCGCCTCCCGCGCGGCCAGGGCGCGCGCGAGCTGCGCATGTTCCTGGCCGCGATCCTGACCGCCGGCGATCAGGACGACATCGCGTCCGGGAAAGCTCGCGAGCGCTGCCAGCGTGGACTCGGGCGTGGTGGAGATGCTGTCGTCGATCCACAGGATCCCGTCCCTGTCGCTCACCGTCTCGAGCCGGTGGGGCAGCCCGCGAAACTCGTCCAGCGCCTCGCGCAGCGGCGGGGGCGTGACGCCGAAGGCTTCGAGCGCCGCAAGCGCGCCGCACAGGTTCAGCGCGTTGTGCTCGCCTGGCAGCGGCAGCTCGCCGGCGGCCAGAACGATGCTTTCCCTGAAGGCGATCCCGTCAGGCGCGAGGTCCCATCCGTCGCGCACGCCGTAGCGGACGACGGCGGCGGCGGCGGCGTCGGCAGCGCCGCCCGCGAGCTGCGGATCACGGGCGTTGAGGAGGACCGCGCGCACGCCCGGCAGGGCGATGATCCTGAGCTTGTCCACGCGGTAGGCGTCCTCGGACCCGTGCCAGTCGGCGTGCTCGGGGAACAGGCTGGTGATCACCGCGACCTCCGGCCCGGTCGCCAGGTCGGCGATCTGATAGCTGGAGAGCTCAACGACCGCCATGTCGCTGTCCGCCTGGTCGAGCAGGTCGAGCGCCGGCACGCCGATGTTGCCGGCAAGGTGGACGGCGCGCCCGGCGGCGCGGGCGAGGTGGAAGACGAGCGCGGCGGTGGTGCTCTTGCCCTTCGTGCCGGTCACGCCGATGACGCCGCGTCCCTCGCGCTCGGCTAGCCACAACCCGGTCGCGGTCGTGACGGTTCTGCCCGCATCGGTCAGCGCGCGGATCTCTGGCCGGTGGGTCGATACGCCGGGCGAGCGCACGACCACGTCGCACTCCAGCAGGGCCGCGAGCGCAGCGTCGCCTGTGACCACGCGCAGCTCCGGCGCGTGCAGCGTCTCACGCAGGCCGCCGGGCGCGGGCGTGTCGAACGCCGCGACGGCGATGCGCGCGGATGGCAGGCGACGCGCCAGCTGGTCGGCGAACGAGCGGATCTCCAGGCCGGCGCCCCAAACGCCGACCTCGGCGCCGTCAAGCTCCGAGAACCGCACGGACATCCGCCAGCAGCGCCGCGGGCACGGCGTGGTCGTCGCTGAGCGCCAGCGCCTCCGCGGGATCGCCGACGGCCGGCGGGAAAGCGGGCAGCACCTCGGCGAGCAGGCGGCGCACGACGCGATGCTCGCGCCAGCGCGGATCGCCGGCCAGCATCCGGATCGCCGCGATGCTCTCCTGCTCCTCGCCGACACACTCGAACGGCTTATGACCGCCGGTCGCCGTCAGCAGCGCGAACCCTCCGAGCTGGCCCTCGTCGTCGAGCAGGTCGCACCCGAACACCTCGCGCAGGTGCTCCGGGCTGCAGAAGGGTGCGAGCACGAGGAACACGAACCGGCACTTCGGACAATCGCAGCACCACGAGGCGGCTCGCAGCGCCGGATCAGTGCGGAAGATCGCGTTGCAGCTCGTGAACGCCGGATGGTAGGGCTCCATCCGCGCGAACGCGCGGGCGATCGCGAGCTCCGACGCGGGGCGCAGAACCGAGTGCAGCTGCACGCCGGCCGCGACCTCCGCCACGGCGGCCCGCAGCAGGCGCTCGGCGCGAAGCCCCTTGCTGAACTGGTGGTTGACCTCGATGCCGTCCCAGTGCACGCTCCCGACCGATGCCGAGCGCTCGTTGGCCATCGCCACGGTGTCGAATCCGCACAGCGCGGCGGTGAGCAGCGCCACACATGACACGATCGCCGTGACCGGGACGTGGCCGTTGAGCGCGCCGGCGCCGTTCAGCACGGAGAGCCCCGGGTCTAGCCGCCTGCGCGCGAGCAGGTGCGGCAGACCCGCCACCGCGACCGTTCGAGCGATCGGGGTGGCGTCGCCGACCGAGAACAGCGCGAGCTCGCGTCCGGAGCGACGGACGATCTCGAGCGCAACGGCCGAGTCCTTGCCCCCACCGACGGGTACGAGCACGCGCCGCGGGGCCGGCGAGTCGCCGGTGCAACCGTGATCCGGCTGCGCGCCGCGCGGGAAGCGCGGGCGCGGCAGCCCGGCCAGACCGTTCGTGTAGGCGAACTCGCCGAGGCCCTCCGAGTAGAGAGCGTCGAGCAGCGCGGCCGCGGCCGGCGGCGGAGCACCGGTCTCGCAGACGACGGTTGGCGGAACGGCCGTCTTGAAATAGCTGACGCCGGCGACCCAGTGAAGCAGCGACAGCAGGCCATCGGCGCGCGCTCGCTCGGCGCCGCTCAGCGGACGCTCGATCGGAAGTTCGTACTCCTCGGCGAAGAAGATCTCCTCGTCGAGGGCGTAGCGCAGCGTCACCAGTCCATCGGAGTCGATCTCGCGCGCGAGGAAGCGGAAGCTCTGAAACGCGGTCGGATCGAACGCGCGCCGGGGCAGCTTCGCGTCGGTGGCCATCGCTGCAGCGTAGAACGAGCGCCACCCTGCAGGATCACCGAGGGCCGATCCTGCGTCTGATCGTGCGCACCACCGGGCGCCTATATTGGCTTCATGTCGAGGCCTGCCACGCTCGAGACGACGTTCCTAGCCGGCGCGCGGACGCTGCTGGCCCTCCACGCCAGCGAGCTTCCGCAGCGAGACGACCTGTGCGGAGCGTTCTGCGCGGCGCTCGCGCTCCGCGCCGCGGGGATCGAGGAGCGCGGCGGCGAGCCGGTCGACCAGGACGCGGTCGGGCTCGCAGCCGGCAGCGTCGTGTCGAGGCTCGGCGCGAGCAACGTCCTGCCCGAGGGCGAGGAGGGCCGCCGCGACTACCGCCTCTCACTTGCGCTCGTCGACGATGCCGAAGTCTCCGGAACGACCGCAGAGGGGCTGGTGCAGGCGGTACACGAGCTGTCCGACGCGCGCTGCGCGGCGATCCCATATACAGGCCCGTGGACGCCGGCGACGCTTGGCGGCCTGTTCGACGTATCAGCGGAGCTCGAGCGACCGGTCACGCTGATCGCCAATCTCGCCACCCGGCACCTGTGGGGGTCGCGCGCCCGTGTCGAGAAGCTGCTCGACTACCTGTTCGAGGGCCGGCTGGCGGGGCCGCCGCCGGACTGGGACGTCGGACACTTCGCGTGCGTCGTTGGTCGCGTCCGCGGCCCCGCGGGGAACCTCTACGTCCTCGCCGACACCTACCCGTCGCTCGGCATGGGAGGCGTGCACCTGCAGCCGCAGGAGCTGCTGGCCGCCGCCCTCGAGCGGCGCGAGAAACCGGCGGGCGGAATGATCGTGATCGCATCCGCCGAGGACGCCGCGACGGTGCGCTCCGGCGCCGCTGCGCTCGGTCTGTCCGAGGGCATATGGGACAACGGGACCGTCACGCAAGAGACGCTGAGGTGAGCTCGACGGAGCTGGTGGCGCTGGTCTGCTGCGACCTCGGAGCGATCGTGCGCGGGCGTTCGCTGTTCGCGTCGGAGCTCGATGAACGGCTGCGTGTCGGCGTCAGCTGGGTGCCGGCAAACCACGCGCTCACCCCGCTCGGCCCGGTCGCGGAGCCCAACCCGTTCGGATCGACAGGCGATCTGCGCCTGCTTCCGGACGCCGGCACCCGTGTCCGGGTCCCCGCTGAGAATGCCGGGCCCGCGCTCGACTTCCTGCTGTGCGACATCGTCGAGACGGACGGGCAGCCATGGGAGTGCTGTCCGCGCCGCTTTCTGCGCGACACGCTGAGCGACCTCGAGCGCGAGCTCGACCTCCACGTGACGGCGAGCTTCGAGCACGAGTTCCAGCTCGTGCTCGACTCGCCGCCGGCGCTGCCGTTCTCGCTGGAGGCGCAGCGACGCGCCGAGCCGTTCGCGACCGACGTGATGCGAGCGCTCGCGCAGGCCGGCGTGCAGCCGGAAACCGTCTTTCCCGAGTATGCGGCACACCAGTTCGAGATCCCGGTGCAGGCCGCCGAGGGGATCGCGAGCGCGGACCGCGCCGTCATCTTCCGTGAGGTCGTACGCGAGATCGCTCGCCGCAGCGGGACGCGCGCGAGCTTCGCGCCACTGCTCGACCCAGCCGAAGCCGGCAACGGCGTGCACATCCACGTCAACCTGCTCGATGCCGCCGGCCGATCGATCCTCCACGACGCCGGCCGCGAGGCATGCCTGAGCGAGCTCGGCCTGCGCTTTGCGGCCGGGATCCTCGCGCACGCGCCGGCACTCAGCGCGCTCACGGCGCCCAGTCCGATCTCGGCGGCGCGCCTGCAGCCCCACCGCTGGAGCGCCGGCGCGGTCTGTCTCGCGCAGCGCAATCGCGAGGCGCTCCTGCGGATCCCGCCGCTGGTATCGCTCGCCGGTGAGGACCCGGCGCGCCAGATGCGGCTGGAGTATCGGGGCGCGGACGCGAGCGCCAACCCGCACCTGGCCCTCGGCGCAGTCATCCGTGCTGGGCTCGAGGGACTGCGCAGCGAGCTGCCGGCGCCGCCGATCCTCGATCGCGACCCCGCCCAACTCGCCGGCGCCGACGCGGAGCGCTACGGCGTCGGCGCGCTGCCGGCGTCGCTCGAGGACTCCCTCCAGGCGCTCGCCGGCGACGACGCCGTCCGCTCGTGGATGGGAGTGCTGCTTTACGACGCATACCTCAGCGTCAAGCGCGCCGAGCTCGCGGCGTCGGCTGACGCAGACCTCGACGAGCTCTGCGCGCGCTATGCAGCGATCTACTGACGAGCTGCTGACGCGGCTGCTCGGCGGCATCGACCGCGAGCTCGCCGCCGCGGTCGCGTTGCGCCATCGCCTGCATGAGCAACCGGAGCTCGCGCACGCCGAGGAGCGGACGGCGGCTGCCCTGGAAGGCGAGCTCCCGGTTGCATGCGTGCCGGTGGCCGGCACCGGGCGCCTCGCGCGCGTCGGCCCCGAGGGTGCGGCGCCGGTAGCGGTCCGCGCCGAGCTCGACGGCCTCCCGATCGAGGAGCGTACGGGCGCGAGCTTCAGCGCGCGCGGCGAGGTGATGCACGCCTGTGGGCACGACCTCCACATGGCGGCTCTCGTCGCGCTCACGCGCGCGGCGCACGAGCTCGGCGATCCGCTGCCGGCTCCCCTGCTCGCCGTGTTCCAGCCGAGCGAGGAGGCCTACCCGTCCGGTGCAGAGGAGCTCGCGCGCGGGGAGCTTGCCGAGATCGGCCCCTCGGCCGTCGTAGCAGCGCACGTGCATCCCGAATTGCCGTGGGGCGCGGTCGGTCTCGATCCAGGCTCGGTCAATGCGTCGTGCGACTACGTGGAGATCAGCGTCGTCGGCGAGCCCTCGCACGGCGCCTACCCCCATCGCGGACGGGACCCGATCCTCGCGATCGCGCAGATCGTCGTCGCGCTCCACGCACAGGTCGGACGCAGGCTCGACCCCCTGCATCCGGGCGTGCTCACGGTCGGCGTGCTCGAGGGTGGCGGCGCCGGGAACGTGATCCCCGCGCGGGCGCGCGCGCTCGCGGCGCTGCGCGCGCATCGGCTGGATGATCGTCTCGCGCTGCGCCAGCTGGTCGATGAGGTCGCCGCGGGGGTCGCGGCGGCGAACGGATGCCGCGCGCTCGTCGAGCTCGTGCCCGGGGAGCCGGCGCTCGTCAACGACCCGGCGATCGTCTCTCGCGCGCGCGAGCTGCTCGCCGCCGCCGACCTCGCGCCGGCCGCCGAGTGGCGTTCCTGCGGGTCCGACGACTTCGCCTTCTTCGGCACGCTCGCCCCCGTCGCGATGGCCTTCGTGGGGCTCGACGGCGCGGCCGGCTTCGAGACCCGTCCGCTTCACCATCCTGAGCTGCTACCCCCAGACAGCGCGATCGCGGCCGTCGCACGCGTGCAGGCCGTGCTCTACCTCGCGGCGGCGCTGTCCGCAGGCGGGTCGGCATGAGCACCCGGGCACCACGCGTCCCGATCCCATCGCTCGACGGCGTCGGCCACCGTGATATCGAGGCCGCGGGCATCCGCTTTCACCTCGCCGAAGCAGGCGCCGGCGATCCGGTCGTGCTGCTCCACGGATGGCCTCAGAACTGGTTCTGCTGGCGCAAGGTGATCCCGTTGCTCGCCGGCGCGCGCAGGGTGATCTGCCCCGACCTGCGCGGCTTCGGCTGGAGCGACGCGCCGCCGGGCACCTACGACAAGCAGACGCTGGCCGACGACGTCGTGGCGATCCTGGACGCGCTCGAGCTCGACCGCATCGACCTCCTCGCCCACGACTGGGGCGCCTGGATCGGGTTCATGCTCGGTCTGGACCACCCGGAGCGCATCGCACACTACGTCGCGCTCAACATGTACACACCCTGGCCCGACCCGCCCTCGCCCGCCGCGGCGCTCGGCCTGTGGCGGCTCCTCTACCAGGTCGCGCTCGCCGCACCGGGTCTCGGAAGCGTCCTCATCCGCCGTACGGACTTCGTTCGGCGCCTGATCCGCGCCGGCGCGGTTCACGCGGACGCCTGGACCGAGGAGGACCTCGAGGTGTTCAGCGCCGTGCTTCGGCAGCCGGCCCGCGCGGATGCCTCGGTATGCCTCTACCGCACCTTCCTGCTGCATGAGCTACGTCCGTACCTCGCTGGAGCGCACCGCGGACGGCAGCTGCATGTTCCGACGCTGCTGCTCCATGGCACGTGCGATCTCGCGGTCGATCACCGGCGCCTCGGGGAATGGCCCCCGCACGCGGATGACATGGCCGTCGAGCTGCGCGGGGACTCCGGCCACTTCATCGCCGAGGAGCTGCCGGAGCTGGTCGCAGAACGGGCCCTGGCGCTGTTCGCCGGCGCGAGCCCGGCGGCGATCGCAGGACTGCTGCGCCCATAGTCAAGCCGCGCCTGGCGAACTGAGCGACGGCCCGCGGGCGAGCACGCACGGGCGGATCGCAAGATACGATCGGGGCGTGCCCGATCGCCTCTACTTCACCGAATCCGACGAGGCAAACGCGCTGATCGCCTCGGATCCGATGGCGCTGCTTGTCGGGTTCGCATTGGATCAGCAGATCACCGTGCAGCAGGCATTCCTGGGGCCGCTGCGGCTCCGCGAACGGATCGGCGCGATCGACGCCGAGACCCTCGCGGCGGCCGACCTCGAGCCCGCATTCCGCGAGAAACCGGCCATCCACCGCTACCCCGCGAAAATGGCAGAGCGCGTCCACGATCTCGCCGTGCACGTCCGTGATCGCTACGACGGACACGCCGAGCGCGTGTGGGGCGAGGCACCGGACGCCGGGACGCTGCGCGCCAACATCGCCGCGCTGCCGGGCTTCGGCCAGATGAAGATCAAGTCGCTCGCGGCCGTGCTCGCGAACCGCTTCGGCGTCGCCGCCGCGCGCGGGCTCGTGCCGCCGCATCCAACGCTCGGAGACGTTGACTCTTCGCAGGCGCTTGCTGACTACCAGGCCGCCAAGCGCGCCCACAAGGCGAGTGGACCAGGATGAAGGCGAAGGCGTGACAGCGCTCAGGCGACCGGCCGGGCCTACCTGACGGGTGGGGGTGCGCCGTCGGCTGTGGCGGCGAGGGCCGGGTCCCAATCGCAGACGGCGCACGCATGGCGGAACGCCGAGCGCGCGAACTCGAGGGCCAGCGCATGCGGGGCAGGGCTCGTGCGGATGTCGTCGAGGTCGAGGACGTACTCGCCGAGCGACTCCTCCCAGCGAGCGGGCGCCGGCGAGAGCGTCGCGCGGGCGAAGCCCTCGGGCGCCGGGTGCGCGAAGGCGTAGAAGGCGGCTCGGCGGTAGCGCGCGTCGCCCGGCCACCAGCCGACGGCGACCTCCTGCGCGTCCATCGCGTTGCGCATGATGAAATCGTCCGAGGGTGGGTCGGCCGGCTCGCCGGAGAAGAGGCTGACCGCGAGGTCGAACGAGCCCCACCAGGCGTTGACCGGCGTCGAGCGCCCGCGATATGGAGCGCGGAAGGCCGCCAGCACGAGCGCCGCGCGGGTCGCTGCCGCGAAGTAGAGCGCGACCTGCTCGGGGTCGTAGCGCCGATGATCGTAATCCTCGTCGAGCGGCACGCTCCAGGGTACCTCCTGCGGCGTCGGATCGATCTGCACCTCTCCGACGAGGCCGCGGAGCGCCTCGAGCAACTCGCGCGTGACCTCTGCGACCGGCCGGTCGGGCATCAGCGCGACGCGCTGCAAGCGGCCGTCGCTGTGCTCGGCGAGCGCCTCGTGGCTTCGGAGGTCGAGCGTCACGACGAACGCCCCGGAGCCGTCCGGCGCGGGCAGCGGGAGCGTCTCCCAGCCGCGCGCGGTCAGGCGCAGGGCTGCGTGCTGCAGCTCCGGCTCGGGCGGCGCGAGCCGGACGGCCAGCTTGCCGAGCAGCTGCGTGTGGGCGTGCAGCGTGTCGCACGTCTCGCTCCACCGCTGGTAAGAAACCTCGGGCCACTCGCCGGGCATGGGCGCACAGTAGCGCGCTCGCCGATCAGGCCGCCGGCGGCGCGGGGACGCTCATGCGCAGTGGTCTTCGCGCAGCCGGGGCGCCCGCTCGATGTCCTTCGCCACGAGTGCGCTTCGCAGCCCGTTGAGCGCGTTCTCCTCGATCTGGCGTACGCGCTCGGCGCTGAGGCCGAAGTGACGCCCGATCTGGCGGAGCGTCTGCGGCTGGCAGTCGAGTCCGTAGTGCTCGAACAGGACCCGCCGCTCGCGCTCCTCGAGCAGGTCGGTGAGCAGACGCAGCTCGCTCGCGCCGACGCACTCGACGATCCGCTCGTACTCATCCTCGCCGACGGGGTCCACCAGCATCTCGTGCGGAGTGCGGCCACCGCCGGCGTCCCCGCCGAACGGCTCCTCCAGGCTGCGCGGCAGGCGCTCGAGCGACAGCAGCGTCTCGATCTGATCCCGCGGCAGCGCCGTGGCCTCCGCGAGCTCCCCGCACGAAGGTTCCCGCATATGCAGCTGCAGGTGCGCGTGACGCGCGCGCTTGACGCGCGCCATCGCCCGCAGGGCGCGGTCCGACAGGGCGACCGGACGGGTCAGATCGGCGACGAGGCGCTGCATTGCCTGGCGCACCCACCACGACGCATACGCCCAGAAGGGCGTGTTCATCCGCGCCTCATAACGTGCCAGCGCCCGCAGGAGACCGACGACACCCTCCTGCATCAACTCTGCATGCTCCACGTTCGGCGAGTTCCGGTAGATCCGCGCGAGGCTGCCGATCGCCGGCATGAAGACGCGCACCAGCTCATCCCGCGCGTGCGCGTCACCGGCAGCCGCAGCCGCCACCAACCTGCGCTCGCCGGGACCGGAGAGACTCGGCCAGCTCGCTACACGCCGAGAGGACGCAGACCCGCGCCGCGCCGTCCCACGATCGCGCTCAGGAGCCCCAAGCATCGCTCCCACGTCATTCGCCTTTGACTTCGGTCTGGCGCGAACGCGAACCCGCCGGCGGGTCCCGGCGGCTGCTCGGCTGCTTCCGAGCCAGGGCGCGACGAACTGGCAAAGCCATCTCGCTGGTGACGGAGCTGGAACCGGTCCGGCCTGCAGTAGCCACGGGGCCTTCCCTGGGAGATCTTCGTGCGAGGACTCTTTCTGCCCAGACTCCGCCTTCCCCGGCGCCCGTCTGCGCGAAATCAGTCATCCGTCACGGGGGCTATGAGCGAGATCCGGCGCCGTCTATGGCCACCAGTCCCACCTGTCTGTACCCCTGAAGGTAACGCGCAAACTGCGCGATCCGGCGGCGGCCATCTCGGAAAACCCGCAAACAGCGCTTATTTCGCGCGGCGATCGCGCGGCGATCTTGCCGGGTCAGGCGGACCCTTCCAGGCGGGCGGCGAGGGTGGCTCGGCGATGGCCGCCGAGGCTGTCACGGACGCGGAGTTCGCTCTGCGATGTGCGCATCGAGGATCGCGCTCACCTTCGCCGCGAGGCGCAGCTCGGCTGGCGTGAGACCGGCGTGATGCGGATTGCTGATCGACAGGCGTAGGTGGTTGAACTCCGAGATGCAGATGTCCGGCCGGCGCCCGTAGTCGATCGCCGAGCTTGCAACCCGCTCGAGCAGGCGCAGCGCTTCGTCGAAGTCACGCATCAGCAGTTCGCGCACGAGCGCCCCGTCGCGCAGGCGCCAGTCGGCCTCGTCGGCAAGCGCATGCCGAAGCTGCTGCTCGTCGAGCACGGTCGTCTCAGGCGTATGCTGATCGGCGTCACGCAACGTCGTGTGAGTATCGATAGGCCGCCGCGAGGTCGTGTCGAGCATGGCGCTTGAACCGCTCTCGAGCTGACCTAACGGCATCAGAGCACGCCGAGGCGCGGCGTTACGGGTGGATGCCCGCAAACGGCTCATGGCGAGGCGGCGGTTGGCCCGTCGGATTCGCGTGGCTACTCGAGAGGAGCTGGAACATGCCAAAGGCAGTGGGAATCGATCTCGGTACGACCAACTCCGTCGTCGCGGCCACGCTCGAGGGCGGGAACGCCGAGGTCATACCGAACGCGGAGGGCGGCCGGACGACGCCGTCGGTGGTTGCCTTCACCGATGACGGGCAGCGGCTCGTGGGAGCCGTCGCCAGGCGGCAGGCGATCCTCAATCCCGAGGCGACGATCTACTCGGCCAAGCGCTTCATCGGGCGCAAGTGGGGCGAAGTAGACGAGGAGGCGAAGATCGTCTCCTACAAAGTCGTGAAGGGGCCCAACGACGCCGTCCGCTTCGAGGTCCGCGGCAAACAGTACGCGCCGGAGGAGATCTCGTCGCTGATCCTGCGCAAGCTCGCCGAGGATGCCGCGAAATTCCTCGGCGAACGGGTCACCGAGGCGGTCATCACGGTACCCGCCTATTTCAACGACGCCCAGCGGCAGGCGACGAAAGACGCCGGCAAGATCGCCGGCCTGGAGGTGCTGCGCATCATCAACGAGCCGACCGCCGCGGCGCTCGCCTACGGCCTGGACAAGAAGGGCCAGGAGACCGTGCTCGTGTTCGACCTCGGAGGCGGCACCTTCGATGTGTCACTGCTCGACGTCGGAGACGGCGTCGTCGAGGTGCGCGCCACGAGCGGCGACGGGCACCTCGGGGGCGACGACTTCGACAAACGCATCGTCGATTGGCTGGCGGAAGAGTTCAAGCGCGAGCAGGGCATCGACCTGCGCTCAGATCCGCAGGCTCTTCAACGCCTCTATGAGGCGGCGGAGCGCGCGAAGGTCGAGCTGTCCTCGGCGACCACGACGCAGATCAACCTTCCGTTCATCACCGCCGATGCGTCGGGGCCGAAGCACCTCAACATCTCGATCACCCGCGCCAAGTTCGAGCAGCTCACGCAGGATCTGATCGAGCGCTGCCGCGGCCCGGTTGAAACGGCGCTCTCCGACGCGAAGCTGACGGCCGACGACATCGACGAGGTCCTGCTCGTCGGCGGCGCGACGCGGATTCCGGCGGTGCAGCAGCTCGTGCGACGGCTGACGGGCGGCAAGGAGCCGAACATGGGGGTCAATCCCGACGAGGTCGTGGCGATCGGAGCCGCTCTGCAGGCGGGCGTGCTCAAGGGCGAGGTCGAGGACGTCGTGCTGCTGGACGTCATACCGCTCTCGCTCGGGCTCGAGACGCTCGGCGGCGTGATGACCAAGGTGATCGAGCGCAACACGACGATCCCGGCGAGGCGCGCAGAGATGTTCTCGACGGCCGACGACAACCAGACGGCGGTCGACATCGTCGTGCTGCAGGGCGAGCGCGAGCTCGCGGCGGACAACCGACAGCTGGCGCGCTTCCGGCTCGAGGGAATCCGCCCGGCGCCGCGCGGCGCACCGCAGATCGAGGTGACGTTCGACATCGACGCGAACGGCATCCTCAACGTCTCCGCGCGCGACAAGGACACCGGCGCCGAGCAGCGGGTGACGATCACCGAGACAACGAACCTCGACCAGGGCGACATCGAGCGGATGATTCGCGAGGCCGAACAGCACGCCGCGGAGGATCATCGCAGCCGCGAGGAGATCGACGCGCGCAACGAGCTCGACGCGCTCGCGCACCGCGCAGAGCAGATGGTCGGCGAACTCCAGGATCGGCTGCCGGTCAACCAAAAGGCTCGCGCCGAACAGCTCATCGCCGATGCGCGCCAGGCATTGCAGGATCAGGCCGGGCTCGACCGCGTCCGCCCGCTGACCGGCGACCTGCAGCAGCTGATCCACTCGCTGCCGAGCGCGGCGGCCGCGACGGCGGAGCAGCCCGGCGGCAACGGCGCATCGGGATCGCAGGAGGCCGATGACGAGGAGGTGGTCGATGCCGAGTTCACCCGCGAGTGACTCCCGGCAGGACGGCCCCGACGAACGCGAGGCGCAGGGACGCGCCGAGGCCGCTACGACGGATCGTGAGCCGGCGAGCGAGCGCGCCGCAGACGCGTCAGCCGACCGTGACCTGCAGGCCGAGCTGGCGGCGATGGAAGATCGCTACAAGCGGGCGCTCGCCGACCTCGAGAACTATCGCAAGCGCTCCGCGCGCGAGCTCGAGCGCCGCGTCGCCGAGTCCCGCGAGGCGGTCATTCGGGACTGGCTCGAGGCTATCGACAGCGTCGAGCGGGCGCTACGGATGCAACCCGACGGCCCGACCGCTGAGGGTTTGCGCGCGGTGCTCGAGCAGATGGAAGCCATCCTCAGCCGCGAGGGCGTGCAGCGACTCGGGGCCGCCGGCGAGCGCTTTGATCCCGAGCGCTTTGAGGCGGTCGGGGTACGCGACACCCGCGAGGTCCCCGACAGAACCGTGATCGAAGTCGTGCGCTCGGGATTCGGCGCGAACGGCCGCGTGCTGCGTCCCGCCCAGGTGATCGTCGCTGACGCGCAGCGCCGCGACGGCAGCTGATGGCTGTCGCGTTTCGCGATTACTACGAGGTCCTTGGCGTCGCTCGCGACGCAAGCGCCGAGGACATCCGTCGCGCCTACCGCAAACTCGCGCGCGAGTACCACCCGGACGTCAACAAGGACCCCGGGGCTGAGGATCGCTTCAAGGAGATCTCCGAGGCCTATGAGGTGCTGCGCGACCCAGAGAAGCGGGAGCGCTATGACCGCTTCGGTGCGAACTGGAAAGCCGGACAGGACGTCTCGGGAAGCCCCGGCTTCGACGGCTTCGCAGGAGGGCCGGGCGGCTTCACGACCGGCGGCTTCGGCGGAGAACGGGGCGGGTTCGGAACGCGCGTGGAATTCGGCGAGAGCGGCTTCAGCGACTTCTTCGAGAGCCTGTTCGGGAGCGGCCGCACCGGCGCGCAGGGCGCGGGCTTCGACGGCTTCTCGATGCGCGGCAGCGACCAGGAGGCGACGCTGGAGCTTTCGCTCGAGGAGGCGGCACGCGGCGGGCGGCGGCGCATCTCGCTCGGGTCCGGGCGCGACTACGACGTCAACATCCCTGCCGGCGTCGTCGACGGCCAGCGGATCAGGCTCGCCGGCGAGGGCGGCCGCGGCGCCGGCGGCGGGCCGTCCGGTGACCTGTTCCTGCGCGTGCGGCTGAAGCCCGACCGGCGCTTCCGCGTCGAGGGCCGCGATCTCTACGTCGACGTGCGCGTGGCTCCGTGGGAGGCGGCGCTTGGCGCCTCCGTCGAGGTGCCGACCCTCAGCGGGAGCACGCACGTCAAGGTCCCGGCGGGATCCTCGAGCGATCGCAAGCTTCGGCTGCGCGCCAAGGGGCTCCCTTCCCCGCGAGGCAAAGCGGGCGACCTCTACGCGACGGTCAAGGTGATGGTGCCGCAAAAGCTCACCAAGGAGGAACGGGAGCTCTTCGAGCAGCTGGCGTCCGTGTCGAGCTTCGATCCACGGGCGGGACGCTGATGGCGAGCCCGCGGAGACGGTGGAGCTTGGTCCTCAAGCGCCCGAATGCCGACGCGAGGGCGGCGACCCTCGAGACGCTCGCGCGCGAAGCCGGGCTGCATCCCGAGCTCGTGCGCCGGCTCCTGCGCCTTGGCCTCGTCGAGCCCGTCGGCGGCACGCCGCAGGAGCCGCTGTTCGCGAGCGATGCGCCGGCGCGCCTGGCACGCGCGGCGCGTCTGCGCCGCGACTTCGGGATCGACTACGCCGGCGCGGTGCTGGCGTCTGAGCTGCTCGCGCGCATCGAAGCGCTGGAACTACGCCTTCAACGCTACGAGCCGGCGGATGCACCTCCGAGGTCACGCTCCACGCGCGCCAACACGGGCGGCGGCGGCACCTCCGTCCGGCCGCCGCGCGCCAGCAGATAGAGGCCGATCACCAGCCCGACGCCGCCGACGATCACACGGCACAAGCGTGCCCCGAGCTTGAGCTCGCTCGCGGGCGGCCTAACTTCACGACCACAGCCGAAACGGCTCGCGGGAGGTGAGCATGACCAGTCTGCTGTTCGAGAATTTCGCCGAGTACTCGGGCATGCGCGACTCGAGGGTGCTCGCGCTGGCCCGCGCGCGCGCCGACGCGGACCTGGCCGGCCGGAGCGTCTGGTGCGCCACGGCGCTGCCCAGCAGCGCCGGACGCGCGCGATCGCTGCCTTCATGCGTGCCTGCCGCGCTGAGCGCGAGCCCGATCGAGCTGCCTGCGGATGAGCCACTGCGCCGGATCGGACAGCGTCTGGAGGCGATGCTCGCGACGGCGGGCAGCCAAGCGCTCGACCGGGCGGACGCCGAGGAGCTCGCCGGCGCGATCCTGCGCAGCGAGCGGATCGTCGGAGAGCAGGTCGGCTCCGGTGACGTCGTCGTGCTCGACGACCCGCTCGGCGTCGTGCTCGCCCCGGCCGTGCGCGAGCGCGGCGCTCATGCCGTCCTCGAGATCCGGTCTTGCACGGCGCGCGGCAAAGCGAGCGTTGCCGCCGCCGCTCCCATCCTGCGCCGCTGCTGCTCCGCGGTCGATGCCCGCCTGATGATCTGGCGCGGACGCGGCCGTATGGGGGCGCAGCGGATCGCTGCGCTGGTTACATCCGGGGACGTCGTCGCGGCAAAAGAGATCACCGCGCGAGGCGCGCACCCGGAGGAGATCTGCTGGACGACGATGCTGGCGGAGATCATCGAGCTGGATCGCAGCGAGACCGTCGGCGGCATGCTGCACGTCCGGCCGACCGTCGCAGCACGCTAGCTCGCGGCAGCCTGACCCGCGGGCAGACGCTGCTCGAGCCACTGTCGCAGCTGGCCCTCCGGTACCGCCCCGACCAGCCGGTCGAGCTCGTCGCCTTCGCGTAACAGAACGAGCAGCGGGATCCCCTGCACGCCGTAGCGTCCTGCTATCTGCGGTGCCTCGTCGACGTTCAGCTTCACGATCTTGAGGTGGCCGGCGCGATCGCGCCCGAGGCGCTCGACGAGCGGAGAGACCATGCGGCACGGGCCGCACCACGGAGCCCAGAAGTCGATCAGCACGGGGACCGCGGCGCTGATCTCCGCCTCGAAGCTCTGTTCGTCCGCATCGACGATCCACGGGAGCGGCTCGTGGCAGACGCCGCAGCGCGGAACGCCCTCGCTCGTCGGGTGCAGGCGGTTCAGCTTGCCGCAGCTCGGACATCTGATCATGCTTGCCATGTCGTCCTCTCGAACAGGCTCGAAGCGTTCCCGCCCGCCCCACGCTGTGGCGCTCCTCGCGGAGCACAGGCGCCTGATCCAACTTTAGGCCGCTCGGCGCAGCTTGCAAACGTCGCGCGTGTCGCGGTGCTCGCCCTGAGCAAGCTGCAGCTCGCCTGGCCGAGCTGCTCCCGGACGCGCGGCTGATCGAGATACACGACAGCGACACGCTGGTGATGCGCGACCGACCGCAGGCATTCGCGCGGGCGATTCGCGAGTTCGTGGCCGAAGCCCCAACGCTGGCGTCAGCTGAACTTGGTTGACGGGCGCTCCTGCTGCACGCCGTCGATGAACAGGTCGACCTTCTCGTTGTAGAACGCGATCAGCCCTGCGATCTTCTGGCTCTCCGGGAAGGGCGACGGATATGACCATGCCATGTTCTCGTGGACCAGCTCGCCGGTGTGGATCGACCAGGACTGGGCCTGACCCTTGTATGGACAGTGCGTCACCACGTCGGTCAGCTCCAGTAGGTCCATCCGCGCGTGCGGCTTGGGCAGGTAGTAACGAACGGGTAGGCCGGTCTCGAACAGGAGCCTCGGGCTGGTCGATTCCGCGATCGTAAGGCCGTCGACCTCGACGCGGACATGACGCGAGCTCGCAAGTATGTCGACTCGGGTGTGAGGGTCGCGCGCGTGCGTGTAGACCTCCTCGTCCTCCTCGAACCACGCGTCCATCGCATCCCACTCCAGACGGATCGCGTCGCGAAGCTGCTCGATCGGCGAGTCCTCGTAGCGCGCGGCGGCGCCGACGGCGCGCTTGCCGCCCGCCCTGACGCTGAAGGTCTTGGCGTCTCCGCGGCTCGGGGCGTGGGTCACGCCATCCTCCGGCTCCAGCAGCTCGCCGCGCACGTCGCCGGCGGGGAAGTAGTACGTGGGGTAATACGGGACCTCCCAGACGAGCAGCGGATGCGTGGTGTCGGCGACCACCTCGCCGCCGAGGTAGGCACGGATCCGCTTCGCGCCCGGCTGGATCCGGATGCCCCGCGAGGTCGTGACCGCGCTATCTGGCGCACTCATCCCTACAGGGTAGAACGGGCGGGTCCGGAGTCGCGCGTGGGCCGGACCTGCGCGAGGACTCGAGCGCGCTCGGTATGGCGCTCGCGGGCGGCCCCCAGGCGCGTCGCGTGCGCAAGACGCCCGAAGCAGGCGGCCGTCTCGAAAAAGCTGTGTAGCCTGCGTGCGAGAGGCTGCCGGTGGCAGACGCGGCCCCTGGCGATCGCGATGGCATCGAATCCGAAGAGAACACGCAGTTCGTCCACCGCCCGCGCGCGGGCACAGCGGCGTGCGGCCAGGCGCGAGCACGTCCGCGCCGCGCAGCGCCTGCGACTCGAGCTGGCGATGATCGACGCGATCGCCGCCAACGGCTACCAGGCGACCACCGTCGCCGACGTGATCGCGCTTGCGGGCCTCTCGCGCAAGACCTTCTACGAGCATTTCGCCAACAAGCAGGAGTGCCTGCTGGCCACGTACGACCTCGTCGCAGAGGAGAGCATGCGCCGGGTCGAGCTCGCCTACCGCGAGGCCGAGGGATGGCCGCAGCGCGTGGAGGCCGCTATACGAGCCCTGTTCGAGGCGGCCGTCGAGAACCCAGGCGCGCTGCGCCTCAGCGTCGCCGAGATCGCCGCGGCGGGACCCGCCGGGATCGAGCGCCGAGAGCGCTCGATGGCGCGCTACGAGCACTTCATCCGCGACGCCCTTCAGCTCGCGCCCGGCAACGGAACCGTCTCGGACACGGTGCTGAAGGCGGTGATCGGCGGCCTCAACAGGATCCTCTACCGGCGCGTGCTCCGCGGCGAAAGCGCCAAGCTGCTCGCGCTCGTGCCCGACATCTTCACCTGGGCCACCTCGTACTACCCCACGCCCGCGGCGATCCTGGCAGAGCCGCGCAGGCCAACGCCTGCCGAGCAGGAGCGCCGGCGCGCGCTGCGGGGGGGCCGCGCGCCGGGGACGCTCGCACCGCACGCGCGCCTGCGCCGCCGCCGCGGCCTACCGCGCGGCGACCAGAACGTCTCGCGCAGCTTCGTCGTGCACAGCCAGCGGGAGCGGATCCTCGATGCCGTCACGAACCTCACCGCCGCCGAGGGCTACGCGGCGCTGAAGGTCGAGGACATCGCCGAGCAGGCGGCGGTGTCCCTGAACGCCTTCTACGAGCATTTCGAGGACAAGGAAGACGCCTTCCTCGTCGCCTACGAAGTCGGCCACGGCAAGGCCCTCGCGAGCGCCGAACGCGCCTACACGGCCGCGCCCGACTGGCGCTCCGGCGTACGGGCGGGGCTGGCGGCGCTGTTCGACTTCCTTGCGGCCGAGCCCTCGTTCGCGCATCTCGCGCTCATCGACGCGCGCACCGCAACCTCACACGCGGCCGAACGTTCGATCGCGGGCGTCGACGCCTTCGCGCAGATGCTCGTCCCCGGACTCGAGGAAGCTCCCGGACAGGATGGCGTGCCACCGGCCGTGACGATCGAAGCGATCGCCGGAGGCATCTTCGACCTCGGACTGCACTACGCGCTTCACGACCGAACCCGCGAGCTGCCCGAGCTGACGGTGCCGGCGACCTACATCGCGCTCGCCCCGTTCCTCGGCAGCAAGGAGGCGGCGCGCGTCGCCCTTCGATGACCGCGTCGCTGCTCCCGCCAGTCGAGGACTGGAAGCTCCTCGCCCCGCATCCGGGAACGATCACCTATCGCCGCGCGGGTGACGTGCGCGTGATCGTCGCCGCCGGCTATGCGCTGCTGCTGCAGGTCTCCCACCCGACCGTGGGCGCCGGCGTGAGCGAGCACTCCCAGTTCCGCCACGATCCATGGGGCCGTCTGCTGCGCACGCTCGACTACGCCTGCACGATGGTCTACGGCGGCCCGCAGGCAGCCGGCGAGATGGGCCAGCGCATCCGCTCCTTCCACAAGCAGATCTACGGAAGGCGACCGGACGGGCTCCGCTACCACGCGCTCGAGCCCGAGGCATATGCCTGGGTCCACGCGACGCTCGCCGAGGCGATCGTCCGCGCCCACCAGCGCTTCGGCCGGCCGCTCACGCAGGAGCAATGCGAACGGTTCTGGGCTGAGTGGCGCTCCCTCGGACGCCTGCTCGGGGTTCGCGAGCGCGACCTGCCGGTGGACTGGACAGCGTTCGGAGACTACTTCGCGGAGATGGTCAACGATCGGCTGCAGCACACCGAGGCGGTCGACGAAGTGCTCGAAGCGCTGGCCAGTCCGGCGCCTCCTGCGCTGGCCGCACCGCGCGGGCACGGCTGGAAGGCGCTGCGCCTGCCCATGGGTCACGCGGCCGTGCTCGCGACGGTCGGCCTGCTGCCGGTTGTGCTCCGCCGGCGTTTCGCAGTCCGCTGGACGCGTGCGAACGACATAGAGCTGCAGGCTCTCGGGAGAGCGCTGCGGGCGATGACGCCGCTGATGCCGCCGTGGCTGCTCAACACCGGGCCCGGCTACCTGCGCTGGCGGGAGGAGGAGATCGCGCGGGGCGATGTCGCCTCGGCCGCTCGCATGCCTCGAGCAGCGCTCTGAACCGCGCCGGGCGCCCGCGAACATGGCGCAGAGCGCTTGACGAGCGGTGATAGGATCGCGCCGTCCAGGAGGCGGAACTGGCTGCCTGGTTGGCTGACCGGGCAGCCGAGAGGGGAATATGACGTTCTCGTGCATGCGTAGGAGCGGCCGGTGGCGCTGACGCCGAACGCGCAGACGCCGGAGGTGGACCTCGGCTCGCTGGACTTCTGGGGACTGCCGGCCGAGCAGCGCGACCGCTACTTTGCGCAGCTTCGCCGCGAGTCGCCGATCTCACGCCACCAGCCGCCCGAGGACCTGATGGGACTGCCCGACCAGGAGCGCATGAGCTACTGGGCGATCGTGCGCTACGAGGACGTGCGCCGCATCTCGCGTGATCCCGAGAGCTTCTGCTCGGGTCAGGGCACGCAGTTCGCCGACGCGCCGCCGGAGTTCCTCGAGGCGTCGATGTCGTTCCTGGCGATGGACGCGCCGCGACATACAAAGCTGCGCGGCCTCGTGTCCTCGGCCTTCACGCCGCGGCAGGTCACCCGCATCGAGGAGGGCATCCGCGAGAACGCGCGGCGGATCGTCGCGGAGGCGGCGACGAGCGGCGGCGGCGACTTCGTCGAGCTGATCGCCAAGCGGTTGCCGCTGGTGACGATCTCGGACATGATCGGCGTGCCGCATGCCGACCGCGAGCGCGTTGTCGCAGCCGCCGACCTGCTCGTCACGGCGTCGGACCCCGAGGCGTTCGGCGACCGGCCGCCGATCGAGGTCCTCGGCGAGGCGCTGTGGACGCTGAGCGCGTTTGCGACCGACCTGGCGGCACATCGCGAAGGGCATCCCGCTGACGACCTGATGACTGCGCTCGTCCAAGCCGAGGTCGACGGCGATCGCCTCACGCACGCGGAGATCGCAGCGTTCTTCGTCCTGCTGTCGGTGGCCGGCAACGACACCACCCGTCACACCACCTCGCACGCGATGCGCGCGCTGAGCGTCCATCCGGATCAGCGCGCGCTGCTGCTGGCGGACCTCGACGCGCGCCTGCCGGCAGCCGTTGAGGAGTTCGTGCGCTGGGCCTCGCCGGTGATGACCTTCCGGCGCACCACCACTCGCGAGGTCGAGCTGCACGGCGAGCGCCTTGCGGCCGGCGAGAAGGTGGTGCTCTTCTACCACTCGGCCAACCGGGACGAGCGGGCCTTCGCGGACCCGTGGCGCTTCGACGTCACCCGTGACCCGAACCGTCACGTTGGCTTCGGCGGAGGTGGCCCCCACTACTGCCTCGGCGCCTCGCTCGCGCGGACGCAGCTTCGCTCCATCTTCGCCGAGCTGCTGCGCGTGATACCCGACATCGAGGCGCAGGAACCGGAGCTTTTGCGAAGCGCCTTCATCCATGGCGTCAAGCGAATGGACTGCACGTTCAGCCCGCGCGGATGACACGCGTCGGCACAACCTCCTGCGGTGCTCGCAAACGGACTAGGCTGCAAGCCTCGTGTGATTTTCGAGGAACCGCCTGAACCGGATTGGGAGCGATAGCGATGAGCACACAGACGAGCATCGACAGCAACGAGCTTTTCATCGGCGGTCAGTGGATCGAGCCACAGGGCTCTGAGCGCATATCCGTGATCTGCGCGAGCACGGAGGAGCTCGCCGGCTCGGTGCCGGAAGGCACGAACGCCGACATCGATGCCGCGGTCGGCGCAGCGCGCCAGGCGTTCGACGAGGAGAGCGGGTGGTCCTCGTGGCCGGCCGAGGATCGCGCACAGGCGCTAGAGCGTCTTGCCGGCGCACTCGAGAGCCGCGGCGAGGAGATCGCGCATCGCGTCTCGCTTCAGAACGGCATGCCGATCTCGCTCGCGCTGGCGACGGAGGGCGTCTTTCCGCCCGTGCTCGCGCGCTATTACGCTGGGCTGATCCGCGAGAGCGTGCTGGAGGAAGACCGTCCGGGTCTGCTCGGCGGCACGATCCACGTGCTCCACAAGCCCGTGGGCGTCGTCGGCGCTATCGTGCCGTGGAACTTCCCGCAGGTGCTCGCGATGTTCAAGCTCGCGCCGCTGCTCGCCGCGGGTTGCACCGTTGTGATCAAGCCGAGCCCCGAGACGGTGCTCGACAGCCTGCTGCTCGCCGAGGCGATCATCGAGGCCGGCCTGCCGCCCGGCGTGGTGAACATCGTGCCGGGCGGGCGCGAGCTCGGGGCATACCTGGTCGAGCACCCGGACGTCGACAAGGTGGCGTTCACCGGATCGACCGCAGCGGGACGCGCGATCGCGCGGCGCTGCGGCGAGCTGCTGCGCCCGGTGACCCTGGAGCTCGGCGGCAAGTCGGCCGCGATCGTGCTCGATGACGCCGACCTCTCGCAGTCCGCGGAGGCGCTGTTCGCCGCGACGCTGCTCAACAACGGCCAGACCTGCTACCTCGGTACGAGGGTGCTGGCGCCGCGCTCCCGCTATGACGAGGTTCTCGAAGTGTTCGGCGGTCTCGCGAGCGCGCTGCAGGTCGGCGACGCGTTGGACCCGTCCACGCAGATCGGCCCGATGGTGAGCGCACGTCAGCGCGATCGCGTCGAGTCCTATATCGAGAAGGGCCGCGCCGAGGGCGCCCGCGTCATCGCCGGCGGTGCTCGCCCGGAGGACCAGGACCGCGGCTGGTTCGTCCAGCCGACGGTCTTCGCGGACGTCGAGAACAGCCATACGATCGCGCGCGAGGAGATCTTCGGGCCCGTGCTCGCCGTGATCCCCTATGACGGCGTCGACGAGGCCGTGGCGATCGCCAACGACTCCGATTTCGGACTCGGCGGCAGCGTATGGGCGGGCGACTACGAGCGCGGCGAGGACGTAGCCAGGCGCGTGCAGACGGGGAGCATCGGAGTCAACCATTACGTGCTCGACCCCGCCGCGCCGTTCGGCGGCGTGAAGGCGAGCGGCCTCGGACGCGAGCTCGGCCCCGAGGGGCTCACGTCCTACCTGCAGCTGCAGTCGATCTACGAGGCTCCGCCAGCACAGATCAGCGGCGCCTGAGCAGAGCGGTCGGTCGGGTCTGACAGAAGCTCGCGCGAGGGGGCTGCGCCCTCCCCGCGCTGGAGCTCGCGATCAGCGCCGGATGAAGATCACCGGCCTGGGAGGTCCATCGTCCACTCTCCCGCCAGGTGGACGACGTGGCCATCGGGATGCGTCGCGATCCGCATCGCGACCACGCCGCAGGCCGGGCAGCGCAGGACGGCGCCCGCGCCGCTGTATGCGCGATGGGCGCCGAGTGCGCTGCGCGTCCCGCACGACTGGCAGCGGCGCAGCGCCACCGTCATATCGGCCCCGAAGATGCTGTCGAGGAGACCGGCGAGCGCATTGCCGTCGCGCCAACGCGAGACCTCGCTCATCTCATGCTCCCGTCGGGCCGAAGCGCTCGGCACGGATCGCCATCGGCCGGTGGCCGAGCTCGACGAGCAGGTCGGCGGCATTCTCGACGAAGGCGGTCGGGCCGCAGACATAGATGCGCGGGTGCTCGGCCGCGCTCGGTCCGACGGCGGCGAGCATGTCGGCGTCGACGCGTCGATCCAAGCCCGTCCAGCCCGCTGGTTGTTCGCGAGTCAGGGTCAAGCTGAACCTGATCCCGGGCTCAGCGGAAAGTCGCGACAGCTCATCGGTGTACAGCACGTCCCCGTACGCGCGGTCCGAAAGCAGCAGCCGGGTATCAACCGTGTCCCTCCTGGCCGCGCGGTGGCGCAGCATCGACATCAGCGGCACGAGCCCGGAGCCGCCGGCGATCAGCAGTAGCGGACCGCCGTCCTCGACCCGCCACGTGAAGTATCCGCCAACCGGGCCGCGCACCTCGAACTGATCGCCGGGACGCAGCTCGCCGGCGAGGTACGGCGAGACCTCGCCATCGTCGAAGCGCACCACCGTCAGCGCAAGTTGGGAATCCTCGGGTGCGGAGGCGATCGAGTAGGAGCGCTCGGCCTGGTAGCCGTCCTCCGCCGTAAGGCGCACGTCGACATGCTGGCCGGCCAGGTGCCCGGGCCAGTCGGGGACGTCGAGAAGGATCGTCCTGGCCGTCGCCGTCTCCTCGACGATCGTGGTGACGGTGGCAGTGTGCCAGACGATCGGCGCGCGCGTCGGAGTCAGTCGCTCCAGTAGCGCTGCTCTTTCCATGGATCGCCATAGTTGTTGTAGCCGGCCGACTCCCAGAACCCCGGCTGGTCCTCGACGGTGAGCGTCAGACCGCGCACCCACTTGGCGCTCTTCCAGAAGTACAGGTGCGGGACGAGCAGGCGAGCGGGACCGCCGTGCTCGGGTTCCAGCGGGGCGCCGTCGAAGTCGTAGGCGACCCACGCGCGTCCGGCGGTGAGGTCTTTCAGCGGCAGGTTTGTCGTGTACCCGCCGTCCGACCATGCCGTGACGTACTCCGCCTCGGTCTCAACGCGCTGCAGGAGCACGTCAAGCGACGCACCGGTCCAGGTGGTGCCGAGCTTCGACCACTTGGTGACGCAGTGGATGTCGACGGTGAACGTCTCGGACGGGAGCGCGAGGAACTCCTGCCACGACCAGGAGACCGGCTCTGCGACCGCGCCGCCGATCGTGAAGCTCCACTCATCGAGCGGCGTCCGCGGCGTCGGACCCGCCGACAGCACGGGGAAGTCATCGACGACGTACTGGCCCGGCGGTATTCGGGCCGGATCGACGTCGCTCCGCGGACGGCCGCGAAAGCCACGCGAAATTGGTGCCATCGGCTCCTCCGATCTCGAACCACGGATGGTAGAGCACGCGAGCCTCGGCGAACCGAACGCATGATGCGCGGGGTTCGTCAGAGGCCGTGGATGCGAAACTTGGGCGGTGGCCGAGGCGCTGCGCGAGCTGATCGTCACCGATGCCGCTGCATGGCGGGCGTGGCTGAGCGCCCGCCACGAGGACGAGCCTGGCGTGTGGCTCGTCCTGGCGAAGAAGGGCACCGTCGAGCCGACCAGCCTGACCTACGATCGCGCGCTCGAAGAGGCACTCTGCCACGGTTGGATCGACGGGCAGGTCGGCCGCCGCGACGCGCGCACCTACCGCCAGCGCTTCACGCCCCGCCGAGCGCGCAGTCCCTGGTCGGAGCGCAACGTCGCCATCGCCGAGCGCCTTCTGGCCGAGCGCAGGATGCAGCCCGCGGGCCTGGCCGCCGTCGAACGAGCGAAGGCCGATGGCAGGTGGGAATCGGCGTATCCGGGCCAGAAGAAGATCGAGGTGCCGGCCGACCTCGCCAGCGCGCTGGCCGCCGAACCGCGGGCGCAGGCGATGTTCGAGATCCTCTCGAGCCAGAACCGATATGCCGTGCTGTACAGGATCCACAGCGCCAGGCGAAGAGACACTCGCCTGCGGCGCATCGAACAGTTCGTCGCGATGCTCGCCCGAGGCGAGACCCTCTACCCGCAGCGGCGGACACTCTCCGAGTGATCGGCTGATCACCGATCTCTGAGTCGGCGCCTTTCCAGCGGTCGTGCCGATGAGTTTCAGCACGCGCGTGGGTCCTCATGTTGGACGCGATCATCAAAGGAGACTTGAGCTTGATGAGCATCGAACTCGATCGGGCCGGCCGATGGCCGCCTCATCGCGCAGCGCGAGCCTGACGATCGGGGGTCCGCTCGAGCGCGCCGACCTTCCCGGGCTGTTTGACCGGACGTGCGCGCTGCTGGCGGCAAACGATGTCGACGTGCTGCGATGCGAGGTCGCCGCGGTCGCTCCCGACGCCGTCGCCCTGGATGCGCTCGCGCGGCTGGCGCTGGCCGCCCGCCGACGGGGATGTCGCGTCGAGCTGTGCGGAGCCTCCGAGGAGCTCCGCGCGCTCGTGAAGTTCGCGGGACTCGCCGACGTGCTGCGGGATCGGCGCTAAGCCTCGAGGCGAGGCGGAAGATCGAAGAGGGGGAAGATCGTCTCGGTGGCGAGAAAGAAGGTGAACTCCACGATCCGTCCGTCGGCGATCTCCAGCACCTGAAGCGCCCACGGATCGTAGCCGGCGCCTGTCTCGCTCGGCTTGTACTGTCCGAACGCCGGTGAGCCGTTGGCGGCCATGGCGGGGATCATGCGCGAGCCGCGGCAACCGGCCCCCTGCCCGAGCCACCAGCCAAAGATGTCGTTGCGGCCGCTGAGCCACAGCTCATATGGAGGCATCGACTGCGTGGCATCCTCATGGATCAGCGCGGTGAGCGCGTCCATGTCGTAGCGCTGAAACGCATCGACGTAGCGTGCCAGCAGCTCGCGGTCGTGCTCGCTCAGCTTGCCGGCGCCGGCGTCAGCGACGTCGGTGGCGTCGAGGGTCGCGCGCGCTCGCTGCAGCGCGCTGTTCACCGCGGCGACGCTCGTGTCCAGAAGCTCAGCGACCTCCGCGGCTCTCCAGTGCAGGACCTCGCAGAGGATCAGGACTGCGCGCTGGCGCGCTGGCAGGTGCTGCAGGGCCGCTACGAACGCCAGCCGGATCGTCTCGCGCGACTCCGCCGCCGCCGCCGGATCGTCCTCGATAATGAGGCGGCCGTCGGGGATCGGCTCGATCCACGTCACCTCTGCCAGCATCTCGCCGATCGGAACCTCCGGCGATTGCGCAGGCCCGAGGTCCATGGGGCGAGCGCGACGCTCTCTGCCGCCGAGCATGTCCAGGCACACGTTCGTCGCTATCCGGTACAGCCACGAGCGCAGCGAAGAGCGTCCCTCGAAGCGGTCTCGAGCGCGCCACGCCCGCAGCAGCGTGTCCTGGACAGCATCCTCGGCCTCGGACGGCGATCCGAGCATGCGGTAGCAGTAGGCCGTCAGCTCCCGCCGATGGCGCTCCATCTCGCCGAAGTCCTCGCCGACGGCCAGCGCTGAACGCTCCACGCATCAATCCTACGACGTGGTCAAGTGGACGCGCGCACGGGTGATCACAGCGCGCTCACGCCCTGGTGGACGGTCCTCAGCTCCGTCGAGGCGGAAGGAATGCGAGAGGGCGGCGTCTGAGATCGAGACGGCCAACCAGCGACGCGGGAGCGATCACGATGACACGACGAACGGCAGGTGCATGATGAGGACTCGCTTCAGGCCGGGACTGTTCGGCTTGCCGTTGGCGGCCTTGGCGCTGTCGCTCGCGGCGAGCGGCTGCGGCGCAGGCGGCTCGAACACGACGGCGACCGCCGCCCGCAAGGCGGCGACCGCCGCGGCGCACGCCGCAAGTGCGACACCCCACCTGGCGATCCTCTCCCCGCGCGACGGTGCGCGCACTGCTTCGACGCTCGTCGTGCGTGTTGCGCTCAGCGGTGCGCCGTCGGTCGGCTCCACGCGCTTGCGCTACGTGCTCGATCACCGCGTCACGCGTGTCGGGTCCGCGCAGGTCACCTTCCACGAACTCGCGCCAGGAACCCATCACCTAGCGGTTCTGCTCGCCGCGGCTGGCTCCGTTCGCACCGCTACGACCTTCACCGTCCGCACCCCTCCACCCGCCGCCACGCCGGCTCCCGCTCAGGCGCCGGCGGTGTCTACAGCGCCGCCTGCTACGGCGACGGCACCCGAAGCGATGCCTCCACGGACCCCTCGAACGGTGCCGGCACCGACACCGGCACCCGCACCCGCACCCGCCCCGAGACCGACCACAACGGGCCCGGCGCCGTCGAGCGGCGGAATACCACAGGGCGACGGCGGGGACGGGGACTCCGATAACAACGGCGGGCCGAGCGACGGCGACGGGAACATCTGAACTCGGCTCGACCGTCATGGCGGCCCCGCCGAGAGGCGCCCCCTAAGCGCAAAGCCAGCGGTGTGCCGGTCGGCTGCAGTCGCACACCCGGGCCAAAGCAGCTGAGACGTTAGCCTCTGCGAGCGAGATGGCCTTGTCTCGGCGTCTGCGCCTCGGCGGGGGAAGTGACCTCGCGATCGACCTCGGTACCGCGAACACGCTCGTGTACGTCCGCGGGCGCGGTATAGCGGTGTCTGAGCCCTCGGTGGTTGCCCAGCACACCGAGACCGGCCGCGTGCTCTCTGTCGGCGACGAGGCAAAGCGGATGATCGGTCGCACACCGGCCACGATCACGGCGAGCCGGCCGCTGCGTCATGGCGTAATCGCAGACCTGGAGGTGACCGAGGAGATGCTCCGCCAGTTCATCGGGCGCGTGCACCGTGGACGGCTGACGCATCCGCGCGTGGTCATGTGCGTGCCCTCGGGGCTGACCGAGGTCGAGTTGAGCGCGGTGCAGGAAGCGTGCCTGTCGGCGGGGGCGCTGGAGGTGCACCTGATCGACGAGCCGATCGCCGCGGCGGTCGGCGCGGGCCTTGACATCTCCGCGCCCACTGGGCGGATGGTTGTCGACATCGGCGGCGGGACGAGCGAGGTGGCGATCATCTCGATGGGGGCGATGGTCGTGCAGCGTTCGCTGCGAATCGCGGGATACGACTTCGACGACGCGCTGATCAACTGGCTGCGCAGGACGCACGGGCTGATCGTCGGTCAGCCGACGGCCGAGGCGTTGAAGCTTGAGATCGGCTCGGCGGCGCCGCGTAGCTCCGGGCTGCAGGGAGAGGTCCGCGGTCGCGATGCAGTGTCGGGCCTGCCGCGCGCGCTGACAATCAGCGACGATGAGGTCAGGGACGCCCTGCGCGAGGCAGTCCAGGCGATCGTGGATGCCGTGCGCGGAGCGCTCGAGCAGACGCCTCCCGAGCTCGCGGGTGATGTGGCCGATACCGGCATCCTGCTGGCCGGCGGCAGCTCGCTGCTCGCCGGATTCCCGGAGCGCCTGAGCGAGCAGACGGGAATGCCGGCCCGGCTGGCCGACTCGCCCCTGACCTGCGTGGCCGAGGGTGCCGGCCGCTCGCTGGAGGGGCTGCGCGGGCTTCCTCGCAAGGCGCGGATCTCGCGACGCTACACCGCCACCTCGCCATACCGGCGTCCCACGACCGCCGCCGACCGGGCTGCCCAGGCAAGCCACCACGAGTGATCGGCCGCGGCGGAATGGCCCCACGATCGTGAACCACGTCAGCGTTCACGACAGCGATGGCGGCGTGCGCGTGCTCACAGCTGACCGTCCGCCGGCGAACGCGATGGACCTCCCACTGCTTCAAGAGGTCATCGAGGCGATCGAGCAGGCCGCGAGCGACCCCCCTCGCGCGCTCGTGCTGGCCGGGCGCCCCGGATTCTTCTCCGCCGGGGTCGACCTCAAGACAGTGCCCGGCTATGACCCGGACGAGCAGCGTCAGATGATCTCGGCCATCAACGCAATGGCGCTCGGCGTCTACGCGCTGCCGTGCCCGGTCGTCGGCGCCATCACCGGACACGCGATTGCCGGCGGGCTCGTCCTCGCGCTCTGCACCGATGTCCGGATCGCATCAAGCGCCGGTCGCTACGGCCTGACCGAGATCAAGGTCGGCGTGCCGTACCCGCAGGCGGCGATCGGAGTGGTCGCGGCGGAGCTTGCGCCGCACGCCGCACGCGTGCTCGCGCTCGGCAACGAGCTGATCGACGCCGCGGAGGGCCTGCGCCTCGGCGTCTTCGACGAGGTCGTCGAGCCGCAGCGGGTGCTAGCTCGCGCGCTCGAGCTCGCCGCCGCACTCGCGGCGTTCCCGCCTGAGGTCTACACGCGCACCAAGCGCGAGCTGCGTGGCGCGACCACCGCACGACTGCGAGCCGCTGCCGCGGAGGACCCGCTGCTCGGCCAGTCGGTCGGGTAGCTGCCGAAGGCGCTCAGTCGCTGGACTCGTACTTGAACGAGATCGCGAGCCGAACTCGATAGCTCTTGATCTTTCCGTCCTCGATCGCCACGTCCTGCCTCACCACCTCGGCGATACGCAGATCCCGCACGGTTTTCGCCGCCGTCTCAACCGCGCTGCGTGCGGCCGCCTCCCAGGACTCGCCGCTCACACCGATCACCTCGGTAACCCTGTAAACGCCGTCAGCCATCACGACCATCCTCTCCTCGACGTTGGACCCTGCGACTTTCGCATATCTCGCCGGCTCGCGGCTGCCGGACGGATAGCTGCCCGGTATGGCGCCGTCAAACGGCGCGAGCGCGGGCTACCCCGTGGCGCGAAGCTCGTGCTGCTCGATCGGACCGAACTGACGGCGCAGGAACAGATAGGCGATCCCGCCGCCGATCAGCGGCACCAGCTGTCCGATCGCCTGATACAGAAGCACCGCTGCGACGGCGTCATTGTGTCCGACGCCGTAGAGGATGAGCATTCCCACCATGCCGCCGATCGCGCCGATGCCGGCTGGCAGCGGGAGCGATCCGCCGAGCGCACCGATTATGTATGCCATCAGCACAACCGCAAAGCCGGGAGCCGGATGCGCGTGGATGGCGATGAAGGCGCTCCACAGCACGAGCACGTCCAGCCCGAGGTAGGCGAGGGCGCCGAGCACGCTCCTGCGGCCGCCCCGGTGGAACAGCAGCCGATCGGTGTCCTCCACGGCATCGGCGAGCGTCGCGATCGAGATCGCGATTTTTGGGTGCTTCGGCTGCGCCCGCGCCGTATGGCTCTCCGCGCGGTTGGCAACCAGCCGCGCGAAGGTGATCCCGGCGGCCGCTACAGCGGCCGGTAGCAGCGTCAGCGTGAGCTTCTGCTCGCCCGGGAAGATCCCGGTCGCGAGCCCGAGGCCGAAAACGATCAATGCGAGCGCGTCGACGGCGGTGTTGAGGAAGCTGAGGTTGAACTGGCGCTCGGCGATGAGCTTGGCCGGCATGCCGAAGCGATGGAGGATCCAAGCTCCAACGCCGACGCTCGAGAGCGAGCCGCCGGGGACGAGCATGCCTCCCCCCAATTGGGCCCACGCGACCCGGGTACCCATTCGCTCGCCGCGCCCGTCGCGGCTCAGCAGGTCTTGCGGATCGACGATTGCGCGCCAGGACACGACGAAACCCGTCTCGGAGAGGACCTCGAGCCCGGCCGCCGCCACGACCCACTCCCAGCGGACGTGCTCGAGGTTCCTCAGCGCCTGCTTGAGCGCAGGAATCAGCTTCACGACCAAGTAGGCGACGACGAGATAGCCGAGAAGCTTGAGGGTCTTCTTCCGCAGGTGACCCTTCGCCGCACCGAGTGCGCGGCGGCTGTGCTGGGCCCGCGCCCGTTCGGGCCGTGGCGGCAAGGCGGTCGCTTCCGCACCGTCTCCCATCACGGCTCGCTAAAGCCGGGTGCACCCATGCGTCCAGCATGACCTATCGCCGTGTGCAGGGGATGCGGCTTTTTCGCCCCCGGCGACAGATCGTCGTTCTCGCCCGTGTGGGTTAGCCGGCGGGGGCGGCTCCCTCCATGCTGAGCGGCTGCGGTTTGACCTCGCGACGACCACCAGTCGCTGAGGATGATCTGGATCGCCGCGGCCGTGGGAATCGCGATCAGGGCACCGAGGATCCCGAGCAGCGAGGCGCCTGCGAGCACCGCGACGATGGTCACGATCGGGTTGACGTGAAGGGCCCGTCCGTAGACGACCGGCTGGATGACGTAATCCTCGAAGCGCTGCCAGATGATGATGAACGCGATCCACACGAGCGTCGCGATCGGGAAGCTGACCGTGACGGTCGCCGCGGCCACCACGATTGCGCCGAGCGTCGCCCCGACGAGGGGTATGAGGTCGAAGAATCCGACCACGAACCCCAGCGACAGGGCGTAGGGAACGCCGAGGATCGACAGCACGACCCACGTGGCGAGCGTGGCCATCACGCTGATCAGGATGTTGCCGAGCACATAATCTGCGACCGCCCGGTTTATTTCGATGATCAGCCGCCGGTAGCGCTCTTTGCGAGCGCCGGTCAGCGACAGGCCCATGTTCACGTACTGGCGGCCGTTCAGGATGAGCAGGAACGTGAGCGCGAGTACGCTCACCAGCTGGCCGATGAAGCCGAACGCTGACACGGTGACCTGCTTGAGCGGGCCCGCCAGATGCGCGAGCGTCTGTGGCAGGCGCCGGGCGTCCTGCACGAGCTTCTCGCTGATGTGATAGCGGTTGTCGTAGTGGCGGAACGTCGAGTTGGCGCGTAGGTCGCGCGCATATTCCGGCGCATTGTGAGAGAGCTGCCCGACCTCTTTGACCATGCTCGGCACCACAACGGCGCCCACGACGAGCACGCCGACGATCAAGACCACGTACACGGCGAGAATGATCATCGCTGCGGGGTATGCGGGTTTTGCGTTCGAGCGCATCGACTACCGGAATGATTGCGAGCGCCAGGAACAGGCTGATCGCGATCAGCCTGAGCACCGTACGGACCCGCCACAGCAGGTATAAGACGATCGCGTACCCGACCACGATCAGCAATATCCGCAACACCCCGCGCAGCGACGGTGTCGCCAGGCGCAGGGGCGGCGCGGGGTCGTCGTGCTTGCTTGTGCTCAGTTGCGGTGCCAACTCGGGCCGCCGGCCGCCACAGCCATCCGCCTCACTGTCCGAACAGGCACGACGGCAGACACGACTTGCGAGCGTAACGCACCCCGCGGCCAGAGCGCCGAAACGGGACCGCAGGCAGCCGCGCCGGCATCCTGCGCGCTGGATGATCTGCCAAGATCAGCGCGTCGAGGACTCCACAAGACGCCCGTATCACGGACTGCCATGACCGACTCGTCTGGGGCCGAAGCCGGCTCCAAGCACGATCGCCCTGGAAAGGAGCTCAGCGATGCCCTCGGAAGCGTCATACGGGAATGGCGGCCGGATGTTCGGTTCGGTCGAAAGCGTCGGTTCCGCGGGGGTGTTCGGCCAGGTGATGGGCCTTGTCGCCGCGACCCTTGGCCTCCTCACGCTTGGCGCATACCTCGGTCGCAACATGGCCGAGGGGCCCTCCACCGTCTTCTTCATCGTCGGCTTCGTCTGCATCGTCGGGCTGAACTTCGTGCGCAACAACGAGGGCGTCGCGATCGGCCTGCTGTTCATCGCCGGCCTGGCGCTGGGCCTGGGGCTTGGCGGCGGGCTCGACGCCTATGCGGAAGCTGCCCCGGGGGCGGTCTGGCAGGCGGCGGCCGCGACCGCGCTCTTCGTTGGCGCGCTCGGGAGCATCGGCTTCATGATCCGCTCGGACCTCTCGGGCGGATACCGCCTGCTGTTCGTGTTGCTGTTGGGGCTGATCGTCTACGGCTTCGTCTCGCTCTTCGTATCGATGCCCGGCGGCAACGTGATCTATTCGCTGCTCGGCCTCGCCATCTTCGGCGGCTACACCCTGCTCGACTTCAACCGCATGCGCCGCGCGGGCATGGACGAAGTGGTCCAGCTCGCCGCCGGTATCTTCCTGGACGTCCTCAACATATTCCTGTTCTTCCTGCGGCTGTTCGGATCAAGCAAGGAGTGATGAGCCGCCCCGGCAGGCACCGCCGGCGGCACGAGCCGCGGACGGCGGCTATGACCCGCCTGGACTGTTCCCTGCCGCGCGCAACGCTCGCCGGAGTGAGCCGACGAGAAGCGCGATGACCGCAAGCGGCATCACCCACCAGGCCGCCACTCCGCGATCGGCGATCAGCGCTGTCAATGCGATCGCACTCACGATCCCGACAGCCACCAGCCAATCGTCGCCGACGAGGAAGTCGTAGGCGAAGCGAAACACGGCGATCGCGTACCTCATCCTGGACCTCCCGTGCCCGCGGGGGTGAGGATCACGAGGCTACGCTGGCGGCGCAGCACCCTGACCGATCCGAACGACGTGATGAGCAGGAGCCCGAGGATCCCGAGCAGAGCGCCATCGCTGCCCGGCCACGACACCCCTGCCCCCTCTGCGCTCCAGAACGTCCCGAAGCTCGTCAGCAGCAGGCCCACCGTGAACTTCAGCGCGTTCTCGGGAACGCGGCTCAGCGGTGCTCGCACCACGACGCCGACGGCGCAGACGATCGCGAAGGCCGCAGCTGCGGCAGCTGCGGCGATCGTGACGCCGTGATGCTGCGCCGCGCCAAAGGTGATGACGATGAAAGCCACCTCGAGCCCCTCGAGAAACACGCCTTTGAAGGAGACCGTGAAGGAGTACCAATCCATCCCCGCGGGTCCAGGTCGAGCTGCACGCCCCGCCTCTGCGCGCTCCTGCGTGAAGGCTGCGATCTCGTCATGCAGTGGCTTGTAGCCGCCTGCTCGGAGGATCGCCTTGCGCAGCCACTGCAGACCGAAGACCAGCAGCAGCGCGCCGACCACGAGACGCAGAACGTCGATCGGGAGCGTGGAGATCGCAGGGCCGAGGGCGGCGATGAGGGCCGCGAGCACGAGCGCCGCACCGCCGGCGCCGATCAGCGTCGAGCGCCAGCCCCGCGTCACCCCGACTGCGAGAACGATCGTCAGCGCCTCGACCATCTCGACGCCGCTGGCAAGAAAAGCGGTCAGGAACAGAAAGATGCTTCGCGTCATGTCGGACCATGGCCCATGACGTCACCAGCGTGGCAGATCGCCGCGGCGATGCCCTCGGCTAGATCGCACGCTCGCGGCCGGCCCAGTAGGGCTCGCGCAGGCGGCGCTTGAAGATCTTGCCGGAGTCCTCGCGCGGCAGGGACTCGCTGAACTCGACCACGCGCGGCGTCTTGTACGCGGCGAGGTTCGAGCGGACGTGGTCGCGCACGGCGCCGGCGCTCACCTGCGCTCCGTCATGGAGCTCGACGTGCGCCGCCAGCGCCTCCCCGAACTCGTCGTCCGGGATGCCGAACACGGCGCAGTCGCGGACGCCGGGAAGCGAGAGCAGGCATGCCTCGATCTCGGCCGGATAGATGTTGACGCCGCCGCTGATCACCATGTCGCTGCGTCGATCGTTGAGGTAGAGGAAGCCATCGGCGTCGAGGTAGCCGATATCGCCGCAGCTGACGAGGCCGTCGCGCTCGATGGCTCGGCGCTTCTCCTCGTCGCCCGCGTAGGTGAAGTCGGGCCAGAGCTCGAGCCACATGTAGACCTCGCCGGACTCGCCCGTCGCGAGCTCGCTCCCGCCGGCGTCGAGGACCTTGACAACGGCGGGCCCGAGCGCCCTGCCGACGGTGCCAGGATGCGCTAGCCACTCCTCGCTGGTGCAGAACACGACCGGCCCCGTCTCGGTGCTGCCGTAGTACTCGGCGACGATCGGACCGAGCCAATCGATCATCGCGCTCTTGACCTCCTGCGGACAGGGCGCAGCTGCATGCACGATCCAGCGCAGCGAGGAGAGGTCATAGCGGGCGCGCAGCGGCGCGGGAAGCGCGAGCAGGCGCACGAACATCGTCGGAACCATCTGCACGACCGTGACGCGATGGTCCTGGACGATCCTCAGGAACTCCTCGGCGTCGAACCTCTTCATGATCGTCATGTCCATGCCGCGCCTCGCAGCCGCGAGCGCGTAGACGTTCGGCGCCGTGTGATACATCGGCGCGGGGATGACGGTGCGCTCGTGGGGCGCGAGCTGGAAGATCTCCTCGAGGATCGCCTGGATGCCATCTCGCTGCTCGTCCGTGGCGGGCATGCGCACGACGCCCTTCGGTAGTCCGGTCGTCCCAGAGGTGTAGATGATGCTGACCGGCGCAGCCTCGGCCGTCTGTGCCCACGGCTCGTGAGCCGCCAGCCAATCGGGCCACAGCAGCGCGCCGCGGCGAGTGACCGCGGGACCATCCTCGCCAGGCACGAGGATGACGGCGAGGTTGTCCGGGACGCTCGGCGCGATCGCCGGCCACAGCTCCGAGTGCACGACGAGCACCTTCGCGCCGCTGTCGAGCAGCACGTGGGCGACCTCGTCTCCGCGCCAGTGCCAGTTGATCGGGACGGCGCTCGCACCCAGCGGCACCGTCGCGATCGTAGCCTCCAGGAACTCGATCGAGTTGCGCAGCAGCAGCGCGACCCGATCGTCGGCGCCAACGCCGAGCTCGTGCAGCCCGCGGGTTGCGCGCAGAGCGCGGCCGAACAGGTCGGAGTAGGTGGTGAAGCGAGCGCCGCAGCGGACGCCGGCCTGCTCCTGCGCCGACATTGATCGGATCCTAGTCGTCTCGGTAGGCGGACTCGGGATACGCTCGCCGCCTGGCTGCTAGAGCCCGTGATGAGGCCATTCGGGCGTGAGATTGCCCGCCTTGAACGCGGCCGCTCCGATCGTGTGCGAATCACGCCGCATGAACATCGACATCGTCATCTCGGCCTCGATGCGCAGGCGTTCCTCGAGCGTGCGCCCGACGCCGCGCATGATGCTCTCCTTGTCGCTTCGAATCGCTCCCTGAGGCAGCGCTGCTATCTCACGCGCGAGCTCCTGCGCGCGCTCGAGGGCCGCTCCGCGCGGCACGATCTCGTTCACCAGACCGATCCGCTGCGCCTCCTCGACGCCGATGCGACGCCCCGTGATCACCAGCTCCATCGCCTTGGCGAAGCCGACGACGAGCGGCAGCCGCACGGTCATGCCGTCGCCTGCGACGATGTTCCAGCGCCGCTCGAGCGCGCCGAACTCGGCGTTCTCGGCGGCGATGCGTATGTCGGCCAGCAGCGCCGTCTCGAGCCCAGCCGCGAACGCGTATCCGTTCACGGCAGCGATCACCGGCTTGAAGATGTCGGCCCTGCGCGTGTAGCCGCACTCACCGGGGCTGTTGTAGAGGCTGACGCGGAACGCGTCGTAGTCTCCGATCTCCTCCAGGTTCGCCGCGTCCTGCAAATCCCAGCCGGCGCAGAACGTCGTCTCGCCGGCGCCGGTGATCACGAGGACGAACGCGTCGTCGTCGTCGCGAAAGCGCTCCCAGGCGTGATGCAGCTCGGCGTTCATCGTGCGGTTGACCGCGTTGTGCTGGTCCGGCCGGTTGTAGGTCAGCGTCACGACATGCTCGACCTGTTCGTACAGCAGCGTCTTGTAGTTCATCGATCCTCGCTCTGTCAGGGCAATGAGCCCGAATCGTTTGACCGGCGAGAGCAGTCTCGCCGAGATCGAGTGCTGCTGCGCGTACTACGCTGGGGGCCGGCCGGCACCTTCTCCAGCCGCTGAGCGACCGAATCTGGGATGCGACCCGTCGAGGAGCAGACGATCCTGATCACCGGGGCCACTGATGGCCTGGGCCGGCTGTTGGCGTTGGAGCTGGCCGCATCTGGTGCGAGAGTGCTGATCCATGGCCGCGACGATGCCCGCGGCCAGCGGACGCTCGAGGAGATCCGTGCTCACACCGGCAAGCAGAATCTCGACTGGCTCCGCGCCGACCTCGCCTCGCTCGCCGAGGTGCGCGCTCTTGCGGATCGGGTGAACAGCGAGTTCGACCGCCTCGACGCACTCGTCAACAACGCCGGTATCGGAACCACCTTGCCGGGCGACGGCCGGCGAATGCAGAGCCAGGACGGCTATGAGCTTCGCTTCGCCGTCAACTACCTCTCCGGCTATCTGCTGACGCGCCGACTGCTGGCGCTCGTCGAGCGCTCGACTCCGGCGCGAATCATCAACGTCAGCTCCGCCGGGCAGGCCCCGATCGACTTCGAGGACGTCATGCTCGAGCGCCATTACGACGGCATCCAGGCCTACTGTCAGAGCAAGCTCGCGCAGATCATGTTCACCTTCGACCTGGCCGATGAGCTGGACGAGCGCGAGGTGACGGCGAACTGCCTGCATCCGGCGACGTACATGCCTACGAAGATGGTCCGCGCCGCGGGCGTGCAGCCGATCAGCTCGCTCGAAGACGGCGCAGCGGCAACGCTGCGACTCATCTCGAGCCCCGAGCTCGATGGCGTGACGGGACGCTACTTCAACGGTCTTCGCGCGGCCGATCCGCACCCGCAGGCGCGCGACGCCGGTGCCCGGCGCAGGCTCCGAGAGCTCAGCGATCGGCTGTGCGGGCTCGCCTGAGGCGTGCCTTGGTGCAACGCCCGCCGCGCGAGGACCCGCGGTCGCTCTCGCTCGGCGCTCTGCAGCAGATCGGCCACACGTTGCCGCGCAAGGATCATGCTCACGATGGGGCTCATCCTGTACCTCCGTCTCGAGGGGGGCAGCGCTCACGCGCGGGCGCGGTGTCTTGGCCGCACAGCGCCGCGCGCGCTTCGTGCAGACGGCGCGCGAGCGTGTCGCCGTCGCCCAGGTAGGCCGGGCCGGTTCCATCGCTCAAGAGCTCAGCGACGATCGCGATGCCGCGCGCATAGAGCGGTGCGGTCCCGCGTACCTCGGCGGCCAGCTCGCGCAGCTCGACGGCGTTGGCGAGCACGGCCTCGCGTCGCGGACGCACGCGGATGCGGCTGCTGGGAGATCGCTGCGCGGCCTGCAGCATTCGCTCGAGCCCATCGGCGATCATCGAGCGATGACGCTTCGATGTAAGCGTCGCGGCGCGGGTCGCGAGCTGGCATGAGCGGGCTGGATCGCAACCCGCTATCAGCGCCCTGTCGAGCGCTCCCGGGCGCACCCGCGCGGCGAGCCGAGCGAGCCGAGGTGGTTTGAAGGGACGGCGGGCAACGCGGCCCCAAGCGGGTGGGAAGCCCTCGAGACGGTTCGCCTGGACCTGCTTCGGTACCATGTCCGCGACACCTCCGTAGCAAGATAGCCGGTTTCGGGTAACCTACCATAAGTATTCGATGGTTTCAACGTCAAGTGTCATACCTGCTGCGCATGGACTCGATCTGGTGATCGACTTCGTCAACACGCTCGACATCGAGGAGGGCACAGACGAGCTCGCGAGCGAGAAGGGATTGACGGCGTGGCTGGCGCAGCAGGGGCTGCTGAAGCCTGCGGCGACCGCGAGCAAGGCCGATCGGCTGCATGCAATCCGGCTGCGCGAGGCGCTGCGAACACTGATGCTGGCGAACAACGGCGCCTCGCCTGACGTCGACGCCGGCGAGGAGCTGGAGCGGGCTGCGCGCCGCGGCGATCTCGCGGTCCACTTCGCGGCCGACGGCGCGATGAGCCTCACGCCCGGCAGCGAGGGCTTCGCCGGCGCCCTCGCGAGGGTGCTCGTTCCCGTCGCCCACGCGGTCAGCGACGGCTCATGGCACCGTGTCAAGGCGTGCCGTGCGCCTGACTGCGAGTGGGCCTTCTACGACCGCTCGCGCAACCGGTCGGGCGTCTGGTGCGAGATGGCAGTCTGCGGCAATCGCACGAAGGTACGCGCCTACCGGGAGCGTGCGCCTCGCGGTGCCGGCGCGACGATCAAGGACGCGGCGGCTGCGGCGCGCTCTCGATCAGCTCCTTGAACCTCCTCAGCGCCCTGGCGTTGCCCTTCCGCATGCTCATCGCGATGAACGGGGCCATCAATTTGAAGAGACCGCCCGGCTTCGGCGTCATGACGAGCTTGACGTTCGTGCCGGCGCCGGCATCTTTGAGCTCCCACCAGCCCGAGGGCTCCATCGAGCCGGGACCCGCCTTAACCGGCGGACCATGCCAGGCGAGCTTGGAGTGGGGTTCGAACTCGGTCCACTCGAACGTTCCCTCGGCCGAGCCGCGCGCCATCTCATAGCTGTACACGGTCCCGCGTGCAGGCCCACCGTCGGACGCCTGCCTGACCCATGCGAACTCGGTCACGTAGTCGGGTAGGCGCTCGGCCCTGGCGATGTAATCGAACACCTCAGAGCGCGGCCGCTCGACGCTCACCTCGGCTTCAACCCGCATATGCTCCCTCCTCCGGCGATCACCAATATCCCCATCGACGCCGCTACCCTACCGCCGCGCGACGGCCTGCGGGGGGCAAGCCGAATCTCCTCAGTCGGCGTCGCGCGGGTCCATCGGTCGCGCGTCGAGGAGCCGCGCCGAGTCCTCGACGGCGTGCACGATCATCTCGCTTGGGCGCGCGAGCAACCCGTAGAGCTCGAGCTGGAATGACGCGAAGGCCGTGGAGCCATAGTGCGCGTCGAGTGCCTCTTGGTTGTCCCATTCGCTGATCAGCACGAACCGGTCGGGGTCGGCCAGCGTCACGGCGAACGTGTACCTGCGGCAGCCCGGCTGGACCGCGGCGTCGGGCTCGGAGCGCTCGAGCAGCGCGACGAGCTCGATCCGTCTGCCGCTGATTGCGAACAGGTCGGCAACGGCGATCACAGCCACGCCGAACAGCCTTGCACACCTCGCCTGCCGAGCCGCTGCGCATCTCGCGAGTCGATCGACGTTGCGGTAGCCTTGGCCGGCCCTGCGGCAGCGCACCGGCCAGTGCGTCGAGCCGAGCCGACTCAGCCTCCAGGAGGACGCATGGGTTTTGACCAGTACCACGAGCCGCCGCAGGAGCTGCCGGCCAGGACGCGGACCTTTGCGCGCCTGTGCGCTTCGCTGACCGAGGAGGCCGAAGCGATCGGGTGGTACGAGCAGCGCTTGGCAGTCGAGAGCGATGGCCCGGCGCTGGCGATCATGCGCGACGCCCAGGGTGAGGAGTTCAAGCACTTCAGCATGAGCCTCGAGTTCCTGTTGCGCCGCACGCCGCAGTGGCGCGAGATCGCGCAGGGCATCCTGTTTCAGCCGGGGGACATCGTTGAGCATGGCGAGGAGTCCGAGGCGGAGGCCGGCGAGGAGAGCGAGCCCGAGACCGCCGCCTGGAGAGACGATCGCTCCGGGTCGCTCGGCATCGGCGCAGACGCCGGGACACTCCGATGAATCACCTGCTGCGTCCGCTCGCCCCGGTCACCGATGCCAACTGGGAGCTCCTCGACGGCGAAGCGAAGCAGCGCCTCACTCCCGCGCTCGCAGCGCGCAGGCTGATCGACTTCTCGGGTCCACGCGGCTGGGCTCATTCGGCCACAAACCTGGGACGCACGGCGGCGCTCGCGGCCTCGCCCCACAAGGGCGTCAGCGCGCTCCGGCGCCGAGTGTTGCCACTCGCCGAGCTGAAGGCCGACTTCAGCGTCTCGCTCGATGAGCTCCGCGACCACGACCGCGGCGCGATCGACGTGGATCTGCAGTCGCTCGATGACGCGGCGTACCGGATCGCTGTCGCCGAGAACGTCGCGATCTTCCACGGCTGGGCCGACGCGGACATCAGCGGCATCGCGGGCGCCTCGCCGCACAAGCAAAAGCCGCTCGGCGCAGACGCCGCGAGCTACCCGCGTGCAATCGCCGATGCCGTTGAGCTGCTGTTGCGAAGCGGCGTCGGCGGCCCGTACGGCATGGCGCTGGGACGCGAGCAGTACCGGCGCGTCATCGAGACCGCCGAGCACGGCGGCTGGCCGCTGCTCGACCATCTGCGCAAGATTCTCGACGGTCCCATCGTCTGGGCACCGGGGCTGGAGGGCGCGGTCGTCGTGAGCCTGCGCGGCGAGGACTTCCTCTACGACTCCGGCCAGGACCTCTCGATTGGCTACGAGCGACACGACACGGACAGCGTCCACCTCTACATCCAGGAGAGCTTCAGCTTCATCGTGGCCACACCGGAGGCCGCCGTCGCACTGACCGAGGACGTTGGAGGCTGACGCTGAACGCGACCGCGGTCGATCCGTCAGTCCCGCCGAGCGGCACCGGATGTGTCGAGTGCCTGGCCGAAGACGGCTGGTGGTTTGAGCTGCGACGCTGCGCCCTCTGCGGACACGTGGGCTGCTGTGACTCATCGCCTTCGCAGCATGCGAGCAAGCATGCTGCCGATGCCGGGCACCCGCTCATCCGCAGCTTCGAGCCGGACGAAGACTGGTTCTGGAACTACGAGACCGAGGAGTTCTACCAGGGTCCTTCGCTTGCCCCGCCCGAGCATCATCCCGTCGATCAGCCCACCCCCGGACCTGCCGGGCGCGTGCCGGCGGATTGGCGCCAGCACCTGCATTGAGCCCGCGCGACGTTCGCGACCATCGATGCGACGTATCTCTGGCGGGCACCGCCAGAGATCATGGTGCACGATGAGCGAGGAGCGCCTCCACCGTCTAGCATGGCTCGGAGTCCCGGCGATAAGGAGAGATGATGGCTGCGAGCGCGAGCATTCCCAAGTTTGTCGCCCACGGGATCGAGGATCTCCGGGCGCTCAAGGATCAGGTCGCAGGCCCGAGCCAGTGGCGCGAGGTGACCCAGGAGATGATCGATCATTTCGCCGATCTGACCGGGGACCACCAGTGGATTCACGTTGACGTCGAGCGCGCAAAGGTCGACGGTCCCTTCGGCACGACGGTCGCCCACGGAAACCTGACGCTCTCGCTGATCGACGGCATGCGCGGAGACCTCAGCGAATGGAGCGGCTTCAAGCTGGGTGTCAACTACGGCTGGAACAAGGTCCGGTTTCCCGCACCAGTTCCCGCGGGTGCGCGGGTCCGCTGCTACGCGCAGATCGTGGATGTCTCGGACATCGGCGGCGGCTGGTATCAGGTCGTCACGCGCTTCACCGTCGAGGTCGAGGGGAACGAAAAGCCGGCGTGCGTGGCAGACAGCGTCGGACGCGTGCTGGTGGACGCTGCTTCATAGCGAATCCCAGGCGCAGGGCCGCCGTCCGCTTCCATGCGGACTCGAACACATGGCCATTTGAGGTTGGAAGCCGCAATATGCGGAGAAAGCGTGCTTGACCACACGGCGACGCCGTGCTAGCACAGGGGCTTCAACCGAAAAGAGGTGGACGTGGACGCCAGTGTTGACATTGGACGCACGCGGTCGGACGCGCTAGGGATGTCGTATGAGCAGGCCGACGCGCCAGCCGAGCCGCAGCTGGAGACGACAGAGCACGAGCAGCCCGTGCCCGATGTGTTCGGGCAGATTTCGCGGCTGGAAGCCTCGACCGGCGCTGCGCTGGCACTGCTGCGCCGCTGCATCGTCGAGGACAAGAGCCCGACCCGCGAGGCGCTGGCAGCCGAGGCAGGATTCGCCTTTGGGATCCCCGGCGACGCCGCGATGGCCGAGCTCGACGAGATCGCACAGATGGTCGGCGTCTCGTCCTTGCGCTAGCGCGAAAGGGGGGTTTGTGTCCGCCGCGTCCGCGACGACCGCGGTCGCGGTTGCGGTTGCGTCCCAACACGGAAGGCGGAACGGACCGCGTTCATAACCGGCCTTGCTCGGTTGGCTAGACGAGCGCGAGAGATCTTGGCCGGCGGTCCATACCGAACGCCCGCCGCGAGCGGGCACACTCATCCAGGCTCATGGCGTGGGCCTGTCCCAGCCGGTCTCCAACCAAGGAGCAGACGCGTTGGCCTACAAGTCGAAGGTCCTGGTGGTTGCCAACCGGACGGCAAGATCCATCGGTCTGGAGGCTGCGTTGCGGGCACGGCTGGAGAGCGGACCTGTGAGCTTCACGCTGATTGTGCCGCTGGGCTGGAGTCCCGAGGCGATGCAAACGGCGAGGGACATGGCCTCGCGCCTGCAGAGCGTGGGCCTCGACGTCGACGGCCAAGCCGGTGATACCGATCCCTTGAACGCGGTGCTCGAAGTCTGGAGCCCGGCCGAGTTCGACGAGATAATCGTCTCCACGCTTCCAGCATCCACGTCCCGCTGGATGCAGACCGGGCTGCCACGGCGCATCGAACGTCACACCGGCGCGCTCGTTCGCCACGTGGAGGCTCGCGAAGGGCTCACTTCCCCGCCCCGCCGCCGGCTTGCTGGCATCAACGTCTAGGCGAGACGCCGCCGCGCTCGCGCCGCGGCGGGCTCGTCTGCTATGCGTGGACGAGCGGGCGCGTCGCGCGGGCGGGAGCTGCTGCGGTGGCTCGTTCGCGCACGCTGCTGGGTGGGGGCCAGATGGCGATCAGGGCGCCTGTGACGACGATCAGCCCGCCTATCCAGATCCACATCACGAGCGGCGAGTCGATGAAGTGGAATTGCGCCTGGGGAGGATGTTGCAGGTAGGCGCGCGCGAGGTAGGCGATCGCGACGATGGCGTCCTGCGGGGGCAGTGTGCGGTTGCCGGTCTTGATGATGCGCTGCAGAGCGGGCGTTTCGATGTCCGGCTGAATCGCGCTCCACAGGTCGCGCGTCACGCCGGCGTCCATGCTGACGTGGCTGACAGGCTGGCCGCCGATGAGGCTGCCGACGGTGCCCTGGCTGGCTTCCTGGGAGGCGTAGAAGCCCTCGCTCGGGTCGAGCGTCGCGACGTGGTGCCCGCCCTTCGTGACGTCGAGCATAGCGCCGAGGCTGAGCGTCGAGCCGGTGTGCGCGGCGTCGTACTTCGGCGTGATCGTCGCGGTCGGGCGCACGTAGCGGACCGTGTAGGCGCCGACGCGGGTGGACTGGCCCGGTGAGAGCCCGAGCTCGCTCGCGTGCTGGAAGGAGGAAGACGCCGCGACCCCTACGAACAGCGCCGCGATCCCGATATGCACTATGTAGCCGCCGTAGCGGCGGCGGTTGCGTCGCACCAGCGACAGCAGCGCGCGGGGGATCCGCTCGCCCGCCATCGCCGAGCGAGCGCGCGCGCCGCGCAAGAACTCCTGCGCCACGGCGCCAAGCACGAACGCCGCCAAGCAGAACATGCAGATCGCGCCAGGCCTGTCCGCCACACCCGAGGCAAGCAGCAGTAGCAGCGTGAACAGCGCGAGCGCCGTCGGTGCGAGGAAGTTCCGGCGCGCGTTCGCGAGCGTCGCCCGTCGCCATGCGATCACCGGCCCGACTCCACTCAGCAACACGAGGATCAACGCCAGCGGCACCGTGTAGCGGTCAAACCACGGCGGGCCGACCGACGCTTCCTGGCCCGTCACGGCCTCCGAGATCAACGGGAAGTAGGTGCCCCAGAAGATCACGAAGCACAACCCCACGAGCACGAGGTTGTTGGCGAGGAACACCGACTCGCGCGACAGCAGCGAATCGAGGCGATGGCGCGAGCGCAGCAGGCCGCGACGCGAGACCACGAGATAGATCGAGCTCGCGATCAGCACGGCGATCAGCACCACGAACGGCACGCCGAGCGTCGCGCCACCGAACGCGTGGATCGAGCTGAGGATCCCGCTGCGCACCAGAAACGTGCCCATGATCGCGAGCGTCCCCGTCGCCAGCACCAGTGACACGTTCCACACGCGCAACATCCCGCGTTTCTCCTGGAGCATCAACGAGTGCAGGAACGCCGTGCCCGTCAACCAAGGCATAAGCGAGGCGTTCTCGACCGCATCCCAACCCCAATAGCCGCCCCAGCCGAGCTCCGAATAGGACCAGCGCGCCCCCAACAGGATCCCGACTCCCAGGAACAGCCACGCCGCGAACGCGAACCGCCGCACCGCTTTGATCCAATCAGCATCGACCCGCCGCGCGAGCAACGCCCCCATCCCGAACGCCAACGGGATCGTGCACAGCGTGTAGCCCGAATACAGCATCGGCGGATGGATCATCATCGTCGGGAAGCGCAACAGCGGATCGAGACCCACCCCTTCGACCGGCACCGGGCTGGTCGTGGCGAACGGATCCGCATAGACGACCATCAACGCCACGAAGAAGCCCCCGAACCCGAGCAGGATCGCGGTCGCATAGCCAGCCACATCACGCAACCGTCGCCGCGTCAAGAACAGCGCGAGGCTCGACCACAGCGATAACAGCCACGCCCACAACAGCAACGACCCTTCCTGCGACGCCCAGACCGCCGCCGCCCGGTAAAACGCCGGCGTCGTGCGGCTCGACGTATCGGCCACCGTGTTGAAGGCGAAGTCGTTGCGCAGGAACGCGACCTCCAGCACCAGGAACGCGACCGTCAAGATCCCGGCCAGCGCGTACACCGCACGCCGCCCCGACACGAGGAACTCGACCCGCCCGCTGCGCACCCCGTACAGCGACGCGCCGATCCCGTAAACGCACACCGCCAACGCCAGAAGCAGACAGGCAAACCCCAGGCCAGCCATCAGCACCTACCCCGCCAGCTGGTCATGTGCGCGTGGGAGAGGAACACTCAGGAATTCTGGTTCTCGCTCGGAGGAGCCGTCTTGTACTTCGACGGGCACTTCGTGATCAGCGAATCACGTTCCCCGACAAAGCGGCCTCCCTGCTTCGCGACCGTCACGATCACCTCGCGTCCTTCACGAAACGGATCCGGCACGGTTCCGCTGTAGGTGAGCGGAATCGTGGTGCCGCCGGCGCGGTCCTCGATGCTGAAGTCGAGCAACGGGCCGACGCGGTGGACCGACCCCTGGACGACGGTGCCCGTGAGCTGATAGCTGCGTCCCGGCTGCGCCTCACGGACCAGCTGACTCGGCGTCAAAGCCGGGCTCGCTGCACTGAAGCTCGTATACACGAGCGCGCTCGCCAGCACCACGGCAGCGCTCAACGCGACAACCAGGCGTACCGACCGCCTCCGCGCAGGACTCATCGGGCAAGTATCCCAAACGACGATCGCAGCTGAGCCGAAGGCGTCCGATCGCGGACGCTCGGCTCACCTGCGAGCTCCCTGTTGTAACCCGTCCACAAACGAGCCAAGCGTCTCGGTCGCTTCGTGCAGCGCCGCCAGCTGCTCGTCCGACAGCGCCTCGAGATCTGTCCGCAGCGCCGTCAGGAGGTGGGCACGAAACGCCTCGAGCACGGTCCTGCCCGTCTCCGTGATGCTGACGATCACGACGCGCCCGTCCTCTGGCATGCCTTCGCGGCTCACCCAGCCGCTCTCCTCGAGTCGCTTTATGAGCAGTGTCATCGTCGGTTGGGCCAGCCCCTCGAGCTCGGCCAGCTCCGTGATCCGCCGCGGCCCGTCGCTGAGGACGGACAGAACCGCGCCTTCCGAGCGCGAGATCTCGCGGTTGCGCACCTGTTTGAGGAGCAGGCGCACGAGCAGCGCGGCGCGCGAAAGCAGATGGCTTGCGACGTAGTCGATCTGCTCGCGTCGCATCGTCTCGGTAGTGATGCTCTGGGGATTCATATTGCTAACTATATAGTGTTATGATGCTATGGCAAGGCACGGCCGGCATGAAAGGAGCGCATCGTGTTTCACAACATCCTTCTCGCAATCGACGGCTCACGAGACGCCGAGCAGGCATTCCGCCAGGCAATCGACCTAGCCGAATGCGAGCACTCCCGCTTGACCCTCTTCAGCGCCGTCGCGGCGCCCCCGTCGTTGGCATACGCCAGCGTCAGCGGCGCGGTGGCGGCGACGCTCGCGCGCGACGCCGAGGCCGAGACCGAAGCGATCCTGCGCACCGCGGTTGAGCGCGTCCCCGAGCAGATTCCCGTACGCACCGTGTTCAGCAGCGCAGCGGTGAGGCCCGCGCTACTGCACGAGATCAAGACCGGACGGCACGACCTCCTCGTGATGGGCTCGCGCGGGCGCGGTGCCGTGCGCTCTGCGCTGCTCGGAAGCGTGAGCCACTACGCGCTTCACCACAGCCCGATCCCCGTCCTGATCGTGCACGCCCAGCGAGCGCCGCGGGCGGTCGCGACGGCAGCGACTGGCGAAGGCGACCTGCGATCCACCACCGTTGAGGAAGGAGTATGGGCAACGAGCGACCGAGAGGTACCCCGATGAGCCGAGCGAGCGAGGCGGGGCAGGAGATCCCGCAGCTCGGAGACCTGCTCGGCGCTGCGCAGCAGACGGCCCGCGCCATCCTCGAAAGTGAGCAAGCGCTGCGCGTCGTGCGCAATCGATTCGAGCGCACCGATGACCCTGGAGCGCAGGAAGAGCTCGCAACCGAGGCCCTCGACCAGGTCGAACGCCAGCTGGAGCTCACACGCGAGCGGCGCCGGCACCTCGATAGCGTCGAAGGGAAGCTGTGGGCCAGACGGAACCGGCTCGAGCGATTCCTCATAGGCGCGCGGGGAAGCGGCTGGTGGCGCGAGCGCCGCAATCACCCGCCTCTGGCAACGCCCCGCCAGCAGGGCTAGCGCGCAGCGCCCGGCTCGCCCCGCCGGCCGCCGGCCCCGGCCGTGTGCGGCCGGACCAGCAGGATCGCACCGGCGATCACGGTCGCAAATGCCAGGACCCGCAGCACCCGCAGACCCCCGTGGGGGAGCGTCTCGTGCAGCAGCACGTTGCCCGCGGCTATCGGCAGGGCGTTGGTCAACAGCGTGGCGATGCCGGCGATACGCAGCGCAGCGCCGCGCTGATAGCCGATCTGAAGCAGCGAGGTGCCCAGCAGATACCCGAAGATCGCCGCCAGCGCGAATGCCGTCCGGCTGCCTCCCTGAGTGGCGAGCTTGATGGAGATGTCGCCGATCGAGAACAGCAGACCGCCTGCGATCCCGTCGGCCGCCGCTACCCCGAGCATCGGGCGGCCGAGCGTCAGGACCAGCAGCGCAGCCGCAGCGGTGCCACCGAGCCACAGTCCGATGTCGACGAGCGAGCCGTGGCCACCTCGGTCGCCTCCCCCGATCAGCGACAGCGACAGGAACAGCAGTCCGGCCACCGACACGACGGCGCCGACGCTCTCGCGCCTGGTCAACCGGCGCTGGCCCAGGCGCGCGGAGGCAACCGCGAGAATTCCGATCCCGCCCGCCGCGACGCTCTGCACGAGCGCCAGCGGCGCGAGTGCCAGGGCGGTCACGTACAGCGCGAAGCCACTCGACTCCATGGCGAAGCCCGCCATCCATCCCCGGCTCATCAGCAGCAGGCGCAGCGACTGCAACGGACGGCGCAGCGACAGCGCCGGGAGGACCCCGACCGCATCGTGCTCGCGCAGGTAGGCCAGGCTGGTCAGCGTCGTCGAGACCAGCGCGAGCACGAGCGCGAAGGCCGTCTCGGCGCGTGGACCTGACATCGATGCGGCCGGTATGAGAGTCGAGCAGGCCGTGCCTATGGCGCCGCCGGGACGACGGCGACGGTGGCGTCCTCGACCGGCAGCGCTCGGGTGTCGAACGCCGCTCCCGGCAGGCGCTCGACATGGTCCATGAGCTCGAGGAAGGCGTCGGCGGTGTCGAGGAACCCGATGCGCGGCGTGCGGTAATGCATCGGGACAACCCAGCGCGGTGACAGGCGAGCGACGATCGCGGCGGCCTGCTGCGCTCCGATGGTGGGACCGCCGCCGACGGGGAGGAACAGCACATCCATGCGGCCTATCGCGTCGGCCTGCTCGTCGCGCAGGGCACGCTGGCCGAAGTCGCCGAAATGGCACACGCGCATGTCTTCCAGGCCGAAGACGAAGATGGTGTTGGGCCCCCGTTCGGTACCTGCCGCCTCGTCATGCTCGGACGCGACCGCCGTGACCTCGCCGATCGGCGACTCGAGGCTGCCGGCCAAAGAGCGCAGGATCACCGGGTCTCCACCGACCACCTCCACACCATTGTGGTCTGCATGCTCGTGCGTCACGAGCAGCAGCTCGGCCGTCAGCCCGTCGATCGCCGGGTAGTCGAACTGCATCCCACGGGACGTGAGCCCCGAGAGGTCCGCAAACGGGTCGATAACCACGGTCGCCTCCGTTGAGCTCACCCGAAACGCCGACTGGCCGTACCACTCAATCTGCATGCTGCTCCTCTCTCGTAGGGGCCCAGGTCTGGCTCGCGCTGAGAATTGTCGGGCAATGGCCGTGATCGTGCGCGCACGATGCCGCACGCAGCCGACACCCACGATGAGTCGGCCGGTTCAGCGGTTGCCGATGCGCGTATCGTGTCGACACGCGTTACGCCAGCGGTCCGGGAGCGAGGAGCGGACTTGAGGATCGGTCAGCAACTGCATCTTCGAGGCGTGAGAAGGCCCGGGAGAGTCTCCTCGCGTGCAGCGAGAGCGCCCGCCGGATTGAGAGGTCTGCGTCTGCGATATGCCGACCCCGGCGCCTACTCGCTGAAGAGCGCTGCGCGCGCCGCGATAGTCATGCCGGGCGTCTTCGCATTTGCCGAGAAGGTGATCCAGAACCGGGAGACGGCGACCTTTGCCGCTTTCGGGTCATTCGCGATCCTCGTGCTGGCGGACTTCAGCGGTTCGCGCCGCAACCGGCTCCTCGCCTATCTCGCGCTTGCCGTCGCCGGCGCCATCCTCATCGTGCTGGGGACGCTGTGCTCGCGCAACCCCTGGCTGGCAGCTGCGGCGATGGCCGTGGTGGGGTTCACGGTCCTGTTCTCGGCCGTGATCAGCGGCTACTTCGTCGCCGGCACGACCGCGGCGCTGCTCACGTTCGTCCTGCCGGTCAACCTCCCCGCGCCCCCCTCCGAGATTCCGGCGCGCCTGGAGGGATGGGGGCTGGCAGCTTCCGTGGGGATCTGCGCGGTGATGCTGCTGTGGCCGAGCCAGCGCCGGGACCGGTTACGCGACGGCATCGCCCGCGCCAGCCTTGCGCTCGCCGAGCTCATCGACGGCCTGCTCGAGGGCGATCGGTCGCTGATCGCCGAGCGGGCCGGCGCCGCTCGCGAGGCCGTCGAAGCGCCACGGCAGGTGTTCCTCGCCGCCCCCTACCGACCGACCGGCCCGAGCGGTGCCGCGGCGGCGGTCGCGTTCCTGGTCGATGAGCTCGAGTGGGCTCAGTCGCTCGTGTTCGTACCAGACGACGCCGAAATGCGACTCGACCTCTGCCGTGATGAGAACCGCGAGGTCCTGGCCGCCGCCGACGCGGTGCTGCGGGAGAGCGCGACGATGCTCGCCGGCGGCGACGGACATCCCGATCTCGAGCGACTCGAACGCGCTCGCAACGCCGTGGCGGACTCGCTCAGGCGACGTATCGCCGAGCTGCCGGCAGTGGAGGACGACCTTGAGCTGGCCGCCGCGTTCGAGCCGTCCTTTCGCATGAGCGCGCTGTCGAGCTCGGCGCGGCAAATCGGAAGCAATGCTCTGCGTGCCACCGGTCGCGCTCCGGTGCCCGAAGTCGACGATGAGCAGGAGGCACGGTGGTACCGCCCGGCGGTCCTGCAGGCGACCGCCGTGCAGGCGACATCTGCGGTGCGTGGGAGCGAGCAAGCCGCCTCCGAGCAGGCGAGCCCGAGCTCGATCCTGTTCCGCAACAGCCTCCGCGGCGCGGTTGCTCTCGCCATCTCGGTGTTCATCGCGCAGAAGGCCGGCCTTCAGCACGCGTTCTGGGTGGTGCTTGGCACACTCTCGGTCCTGCGATCCAACGCCCTCTCCACTGGGGCGACGGTGCTGCACGCGCTCGCCGGGACCGCCGTAGGGATCGTGATCGGAGCCGCTCTGATCATCGCGATCGGCGGCGACGAAGGAGTCGCGTGGGCCGTCCTTCCGGTTGCCGTCCTGCTTGCCGCCTACGCCCCTCGGGTGATCTCGTTCGCAGCGGGACAGGCCGGCTTCACGGTCGTGGTCCTGATGCTCTTCAACCTGATCCAACCGAGCGGCTGGAAAGTGGGAATCGTTCGCGTCGAGGATGTCGCGATCGGGTTCGGCGTGAGCGTGGTGGTCGGCTTGCTGTTCTGGCCCCGCGGCGCCGCCGCCCTCGTTCGCGACAGTCTCGCCACGACGTATGCGCGGACTGCCGACTACGTCGTCGCCGCGGTCCACCCTCTCATCGCGGGAGGCGATCCGGCCCCGGCGGAGCAGGCCGCACGGGCCGCAGGGGTCGCCGTTCGCCGGCTCGACGACGCGTTCCGGCAGTACCTTGCCGAGGGCTCGGCCAAGCGGGTCAACATGGACAGCGTGGCGACGCTCGTGGGCGGCGCCAGGAGGGTGCAGCGGACCGGGCGCTCGCTGCGGGCGCTGATCCACATGACCGACGGCTCCGCACTCGGCGAGCAGTGCGCGCGGTCGCTCGACGGTGAGCTCGAACGAGTCCACGACTGGTACACGAGCCTTGGTGACGCCGTCCTCGGTGCGATCCCGCCGCCGGAGCAGCATCGGCGCGACGTGCGCGGGCGCAGACACGTGCTCGAATGCGCGCGCGAGGCCGTCTCGAGTGAGGACGATGCGAGAATCCATGCTGCTCTCGGCCTGATGTGGGCAAGCCAATATCTCGAGAACCTCTGGCGCCTGGAGGCGCACCTCGCCCGGCCGGCTGGCGAAGCTGCGCGGGTGGTCGGCGCCCAGGCCAGCGACTAGCCTGCGCTCCCGAGCCCCCTACGGGCGGGTTCGGGCGGCGGCATCCTCTTCGAGAGGCGGCGGCGACTGCGAAGCATGCGCTGCGAGCGCCGGCTGCTCCGCGGGCACGCGGCCGCCCGTCGTTCCGTCAAGCGCCAGCGCCTCACGGGCGGCGGCGAGCGCCTCGTCGAGCCTCGCCTGCTCTGCACCGTCCGCGGTGGACGAGCCATGCCGTTGCGCGGCGGCGACGAGCGGCTGCAGCACATCCATCGGCAGCGGGAACACGATCGTGGAGTTCTGGTTGCCGCTCACCTCGATCAATGTCTGCAGGTAGCGCAGCTGGATCGTCACCGGGTTGCGGCTGATCACGTCGGCGGCGTCGTTGAGTCGGGCGGCGGCCTGAAATTCGCCCTCGGCATTGATGATCTTCGCGCGGCGCTCGCGCTCGGCCTCGGCCTGACGGGCCATCGCGTGCTGCATCCGCTCGGGGATCTCGACGTCCTTGATCTCGACCGCCGTGACCTTCACCCCCCAGGGCTCGGTCTGATCGTCGATGATGTGCTGGAGGTGCTCGTTCAGTTGCTCGCGCTCCGCCAGCAGCGCGTCGAGCTCGGCCTTGCCGAGGACCGAGCGCAGCGTCGTCTGCGCGATCTGCGAGGTGGCGGCCAGCACGTTCTCGATTTCGACCACCGACTTGGTGGAATCGATGACCCTGTAGTACGCCACCGCCGTGACGCGAGCCGGCACGTTGTCGCGAGTGATGATCTCCTGCGCCGGGATCTCCAGCGTGACCGTGCGGAGGCTCACGCGAACCATGCGATCGATGACGGGCACCAGGAAGATCATGCCCGGGCCGCGCTGGTTCGTCACGCGGCCGAGCCGGAAGACGACGCCGCGCTCGTACTCGCGCAGCACACGCACCGACAGGCCGGCGAACACCAGCGCGCTCACTGCGAGGAAGATGAGGACGAGGGCGAACGCGAGGATCATCCGATCAACTCCCAGTCCTCGGCGCGACGAACAGACAGCGTCAGACCGCGCACCCGCTCCACCACGACGCGATCGCCCTCGTGGAGCGCCTGCTCGTCCATTCCCTCCCAGTCGCGGCGCGCTCGCCACAGTGCCCCGTCGACGAACACGTGGCCGGCGGAGTCGCTCCAGCGACGCACCACGCCAATCCTGCCGCACAACGCCTCCGCCCCTGCCTGGATGCGGACTCGCCGCGAGCCCGCCGCCTTGCGCGTCGCCACGAGCGCCCATCCGCCCGTCGCCGCGCCGAGTCCGACGCCGACCGGCACGGCTAGCGTCGCGCCGCCGCCCAGCGCAGCGATGACGATGATCCCACCGACGATCAGCGCCGCGCCGCCGGCCACGCCGAGAACCCCGCCGGGCACGTGGGCCTCGGCAACCACCAAGATGGCGCCCACGAGCAGTAGCGCGAAGCCGAGCGCGGTCATGTCAAGTCCTCCACCTCGATGATACGCCGTGCGGTCGCGTCGCACGCCTCGCTACGCAATGCAGCGTCGCGCCGACCCGCTGAAGCTATGCGCTCAGGCCGAGAATCCGCGCGAACGGCCGCGGCTTCTGTGCGGGCTGCACGCGTAGAAGGAGCGCCCGTAACGCGCGTGGGAGAGACGGCGCCGATGACGCCCGAAGAACCACCATCCGGCGACGAGCCAGAGCATCCACATCGCGAGCACGCCGGTGAGGACGAAGACGACGGCCACCACCGCGAGCGCGACGACGACGGCGGTGGCAATGGCGATGGCCGGGCTGACGCGCGCGAGCTCCCGTGTCTGTGCGCGCGCGGTGAGCTGACGTCCCGGAAGATCGGCGACGAGCGCGTTCAGCTGGCCGTAGGTGCGCGCCGCGAACGCCGCTTCCAGCCGCTGCTCGAGCTCCTCCGTGAGAAGCCTTCCTTCGGCGGCCGCCTGCCGCAGGCGCTCGGCGACCTGCTCGCGATCCGCGTCCGATGCTCTCAGTGTTGCGCGGCCTGCCATCGTGCTCTGCACCTCGCGTGCGGTGGTTCTCGTGAGAGCCTAGCGCAGCCTGGCACCTTCATATCTCGCTGCGCTACGCCTCGCTCGCCCCTCGCGCGCCCAGGCCGCTGATCCCGAGCGACCCTTCCTCGCATGCGTCCTCGCCCATCGAGGCCTGCGTCGAGCTCGACGACGGCGGGTCATCGAGGAAGCCCGCGGCCGGCACGAAGAACAGGTTTCCCGTCACCGCACTCGAGAAGTCCAGGATCCGGTCGTAGTTGCCGGGCGGCTTGCCGATGAACATGTTCCTCAGCATCTGCTCGATCACGTCCGGATCGCGCGCGTAGCCAATGAAGTAAGTGCCGAATTCGCGAGCGCCGACGCGGCCAAACGGCATGTTGTAACGCACGATCTGGCGCTGCTCTCCCTCGTCATCGACGATCGTGTTGAGCGCCACGTGCGAGTTGGCTGGCTTGACGTCATCCGCCATCTCGATGTCGCTGAGCTTCGTTCGGCCGATCGCTCGCTCCTGGTCCTCGACCGGCAGCGCGTCCCAAGCGTCGAGGTCGTGAAGATACTTCTGAACGACGACATAGCTGCCGCCTGCGAACTCGGGGTCCTCATCAGCGATCAGCACTGCAGCGCGAGCCGCCCCGCCCTCCGGGTTCTCCGTGCCGTCCACGAACCCGAGCAGGTCGCGCTCGTCGAAGGATTTGAATCCATGCACCTCGTCGAGCACCTGCGCACAGCCGCTGCACCGGCCTGTCAGGCGCTCGGCGAGCTCGAAGCACAGGTCCAGGCGACGAGCGCGGATGTGGAACAGCAGATCGCCAGGTGTCCCGACCGCACTGTGCCGCGCACCCGCGACTTCGCCGAATGGGTGCAGGCCGGCAGGACGCGGCACGCCGAACAGGCGATCCCAAAGCGTTGAGCCGAGACCGACCACGCACGAGAGCTCGGCCTCGGGGATCCGAAACCCGACCGCCCGTCTCAGCCCGCTCACGTCGGCAAGCAGCCCCCGCATGTCATCGTCGCACCCGAAATCGACGCTCAGGACGAGAAAGATCGCGGCCTCGGTGATCGGGCTCAGGACAGCTTGCGGCTCGGCTGCTTCCACGACGTTTTCAGTGTTCTCGCGAGTTTGCGCAAGCCTACCTTGGCGAGCCAGCGCGCGAGCCTCGCTGCCCATGGCGTGCCGAGCGTTTGCGCGTCGGGCTGCTCGCCACGGTTTCGCGTCCCGTCGCGGGCTCTTCGAGGAACTCGCCAACCGCATCGTGGGTCTGGCGGGCACGCTCGACCTGTGGCACGTGCCCACAGTCAAGCTCGACGTGACGGGCCTGAGGCAACGCCTCGGCGACGTGCCGCTCGAAGGCGATGGGGACGAGTTGGTCGCGACGACCCCAGACGAACAGCGCGTCGGCCTGCAGCCTGCTCAGTCGTGGCCAGAAGCCGCCCTGGCCGTGAGGTTCCTCGAGATAGATGTGGCGTGCGGCCGCATAGAACGCGGCCCGGCCGGCCGGCGTGAGATATGCGCGGAGGAACTCGTCAACGCCAGCCGCAGTCCAGCCCTCATCCGCGCCCGGAATGCGGCGCCGCACGATCCCCTCGATACGGTCCCATCAGCTAGCTTGGATGGCGGATGTCGACAGGCGTCGAGACCACAGCCAAGGCACCCGCGGGGGTCCCGGTTGCCGCCCGCGCGCTCACGCGCCGCTACGGCGAGGGCAGCACCGCGGTTGACGCGCTGCGCGGCGTCGATCTCGACGTGCGCGCCCACGAACTCGTGGCCGTGATGGGCCCCTCCGGGTCGGGCAAGTCGACGCTGATGCACCTGCTCGCCGGACTCGACAAGCCGACGTCGGGGACGGTCGTGATCGCCGGGACCGAGCTGGGCGCTCTCGACGATGGAGCGCTGACGCGGCTGCGGCGCGAGCACATCGGCTTCATCTTCCAGTTCTTCAACCTGCTGCCGATGCTCGACGCGGAGGAGAACGTCCTCCTGCCGCTCTCGATCGCCGGCGAGAAGCCCGATGAGCCGTGGCTCGACGAGCTCATGTCGAGAGTCGGCCTCGCGGCGCGCAGCAGCCATCGCCCTTCCGAGCTCTCCGGAGGCGAGCAGCAGCGCGTGGCGATCGCTCGCGCTCTCATCACGCGGCCGACCATCCTGCTCGCTGACGAGCCGACGGGCAATCTCGACTCGAAGACCGGCGGAGAGATCCTCGAGCTGATGCGCGATTCGGTCGACGCCTACGGCCAGACCACCGTGATGGTGACGCACGATCCGCGCGCGGCGTCGATCGCCGACCGCATCCTCTTCATCGCCGACGGGCTGATCGTCAAGGAGCTCACAGGCGTGACGGCGGCGGAGGTGCTCGTCGTGATGGGCGAGCTCTCGGCATGATCCGCGTCGCGCTCAAGGGTCTCGCCGGGCGCAAGCTCCGCGCGGCGCTGACCGCGTTCGCGATCGTGCTCGGCGTGGCGATGATCAGCGGCACCTACATCCTCACGGACACGATCAAGTCCGCGTTCGGCACCGTCTTCACGGACGTCTACAAGCACACCGACGTCGTCATCTCCGGCAAGAGCGCCATCGCCGAAGGCGAAGGCGAAGGTGAAGGCGAACGCGGCGGCGGCGTGCCCGCATTCTCCGAATCGCTGCTCGCGAGGGTGCGAGGGCTGCCGGGCGTGGCCGAAGCGCAGGGCGGCGTTCAGGATCGCGCGCAGCTCGTGGGACGCAACGGCAAGGTGATAGCGACTGGCGGGGCTCCCGGTCTCGCGTACAGCGTTCACCCCCACGGCAACCAGCGCTTCAACCCACTCACCCTCGTGCGGGGCGAATGGCCGTCCGGGCCGGGCGAGGTCGCAATCGACGCCAATGCGGCCGAACGGAAGCATTACGCGGTCGGCGAGACGATCGGCGTCATCGCCCGCGGTGCCGAGCAGCACCTGCGCATCTCCGGCATCGCAAAGATCGGCGGCGTCTCCTCGCTCGGCGGCGCGACGATGGCGATCTTCGATTTCCCCGTCGCGCAGAAGCTGTTCCACGAGCAGGACGAGCTCGACTCGATCTCGATCGCCGCGAAGCCCGGCTATCCGCCCGCGCAGCTCGTGCGCGAGATCCGCCCGCTGCTTCCGCGTAATGCTCAGGTGCGCACAGGCGAAGCGCAGGCCAAGCAGGCCACGAAGGACACCAACGGGTTCCTCACGATCATTCAGGACTTCCTGCTTGCCTTCGCGGGCGTCGCGCTGTTCGTCGGGAGCTTCGTGATCGCGAACACGCTCTCGATCACGATCGCTCAGCGTACGCGCGAGCTCGCCACGCTGCGCACGCTTGGCGCCACGCGGCGGCAGGTGCTCCGCTCGGTGCTGCTTGAAGCCTTCGTGCTTGGCCTGCTCGCTTCGGTGGCCGGGCTCTTTCTCGGCCTCGGCCTTGCGAAGGCCCTGAACTCGCTGTTCGTCTCCTTCGGGATCGACCTGCCGCAGGCCGCGACCGTCTTCGCCACGCGGACGATCATCGTTTCGCTGCTCGTGGGCGTGGCGATCACGGTGCTCGCGGCGCTGCGGCCGGCGATCCGGGCGACGCGCGTGCCGCCGATCGCAGCCGCACGCGAGGGTGCGATCCTGCCACCGTCGCGCTTCGCGCGCTTCGGGCCATACGCTGCGTTGCTGACGATCGCAGCCGCCGTCGTGCTGATGCTGGGCGGCCTGTTCGTAGGCTCGCTGTCCACGACCCAGCGTCTGCTGGCGATCGGCGTCGGCGCGGCCGCTGTGTTCGTCGGCGTGGCGATGCTTGCGAAGACGCTCGTGCCGGCTCTGGCCTCGGTGCTCGGATGGCCGGCCGCGAGGCTCGGCGGCGCCGCCGGGAAGCTCGCGCGCGCCAACGCGATGCGCAACCCGGCGCGAACAGCCTCGACCGCCTCGGCGCTGATGATCGGGCTGGCGCTGGTGACGCTCGTGTCCGTGCTCGCAGCCGGGCTGAAGTCGACGTTCGAGAGCTCGGTCAACCAGGTCTTCGACGCCGACTACGCGCTCACCGCCACCAATAACTTCTCGCCCATTTCGACTAGCTCTGCAGAAGCTGTGCGCACCGTGCCCGGCGTAGAAGTGGTCTCCGGGGTCCGCGCCGGCACCGGCCGCGCATTCGGCGGCAAAATCAATGTCGCCGGCGTGGAAGGCGATATCAGCAAGGTCGTCAGGGTCAAGTGGCGGGTCGGATCGCCGGCGACCCCAGGCGAGCTGGGACCGAACGGCGCCTTCGTCTCGAAGGAATACGCGAAGGAACTCCATCTGCACGTCGGCTCGCCCCTGGTCGTCGAGACCCCGACGGGGAAGGTCATGCACCTCGAGCTACGTGGCATCTTCGCCCCACCGAAGGGGGGCTCGCCGTTCGGCGATGTGACGATCTCCACGATGCGCTTCGACGCCGAATACCAGAACCCACAGAGCGTCTTCACCTTCGTGGACATCGCCGGCGGCGCCACCGCCGCAAACACCCACAGGCTCGAAACCGCGCTCGCTGGCTTCCCCGACGCGAAGATCCAGACCGAGAGCCAGTTCAAGAGCAACCAGGAGAAAGGCATCGACACGCTCCTCAACCTGCTCTACGTGCTGCTCTCGCTCTCCATCATCGTCAGCCTGTTCGGCATCGTGAACACGCTGGTGCTGACGGTGTTCGAGCGCACGCGCGAGCTCGGCATGCTGCGAGCCGTGGGCATGACGCGCCGCCAGCTGCGCCGGATGATCCGCGATGAGAGCGTGGTGACGGCGCTGATCGGCGCCGCGCTCGGGATCCCCGTGGGGATCGTGCTCGCGGTGATGGTCGGACAGGCGATCGAATACCCGGCGTTCACGATCCCGGTGGGCGCGCTTGTTGTCTTCGTGATCGCGGCGATCATCGCCGGCCTTCTCGCCGCGATCTTCCCGGCTCGACGCGCTGCCCGCCTCAACGTGCTGCAGGCGCTGCAGTATGAGTAGCAGCCGCGCTCACGCCGAGCTCGGATTCTGCGGCCGGATGAGCGCCGCGCCAGGGATGTAGGACCTGCTGTCGAGAAGCGTCTCCAGACGCTCAGCTGCGGGTCAGGGCGAGGATCTACTCAGTGGTCATCTCGCCCTCGCCCGCGCCGCGCGGATGAGGCCTCTGCGCCGTGACCGCCCAGACGCGGTGCGGGACCGCAACCGGATCCTCTGCGAACTGCTCGCGAAGCATCGCCGTCAGCTCATTCGAGCAGGCCGCCACGCCGCCGGCGTCGAGCGTGCCGGCGACCGGTGCGCTCGCCCGGACGCGACCGACCCATGCCTCGTGTGAGTAGGGCACCATCACATCGAAGGAGAACGTCTCGATGTCGGTGAACCCAGCGGTCTGCAGGTCAACGAGCCAATGCGGATACAACCCGGCTTGGTCCGCGAACGGCCACGTCGGGGTGTATCGCAGGATGATCTGCTCTGTCGCGGCAACCACGTTGCCCTCGATCGGGAGCCAGTCGAAGTGGGCAATGACGACCGTGCCGCCGCTGACGAGCAGGCGCGCAACCTCGCGTACGGCCGCAGGCCGGTCAAACCAATGCCAGCACTGGCCTGCGCTCACCACATCGAACGCGCCCCCCGGCAGGCCGCTCGCCTCCGCAGGCGCCTCGACGTAGGCTGACTCCACGCCCGCCTCACGGTCAAGGCGCCGCGCCTGCTCGAGCAGCGGCCCGGCGATGTCCACGCCCGTCACATTGCAGCCGTACTGCGCAAACAGCCGCCCGAGGCTGCCGGTGCCGGTGCCGAGATCCACAACACGCGCGCCCGCTCGAGCGATGCCGCGCTCGGCGAGGCGATCGAGCAGCTCCGCGGGAAATCCTGCACGGTGACGCGCGTAATCAGATGCGGCGCGAGCGAAATCCGGCTGACATGCGCTCACACGCCCAGCTTACGCTGGGCTGGCCGTGGAACTCCCCGCGAGGACAACATGACGCCCCGTCGAACCATCAGCCGACAGACTCGCGAACGAGTTCGTCGACGACTCCAAGCGACTGCGGAAAGATAAGGAGCCACCATGGCGCTCGGCCGGAAGCTAGTTGTTGAGTTCATCGGGACTTTCTTCCTGGTGTTCACGGTTTGCACCGCCACCAACCCCAAGACCGGCGCCGGCGCGCTCGCACCGCTAGCGATCGGGATCACGTTGATGGTGATGGTGTTCGCCGGCGGCCATATCTCGGGCGGCCACTACAACCCTGCGGTGAGCACCGCGGTACTCGTTCGCGGGAAGCTCAGGTCGAGCGAATGGGTGAGCTATGTGGCCGTACAGCTCCTTGGCGCTGTCGCCGGCGGACTGCTGGCGCGCGGACTGAACGGTCCGGGTCACGCGGGCAGCCTTGCCAGCACCTGGAAGATCTTCGTGGCCGAGTTCGTGTTCACGTTCGCGCTCGCCTATGTCGTCCTCAACGTCGCCACCGCCAAGGCGACCGAGGGGAACTCGTTCTACGGTCTGGCGATCGGCTTTACGGTTGCCGCCGGCGCGTTCGCCGTCGGCGGAATATCCGGAGGCGCGTTCAACCCGGCGGTGGCGCTCGGCGCGAGCGTGCTTGGCATCTTCACCTGGAGCCACTACTGGATCTACGCGGTCGCGTCGCTGCTCGCCGGCGCGGTGGCCGCAGGGGTGTTCCTCTACCTGCAGACGCCCGAGGAAGCAACCTAGGCCCGTACGATCTTCATGTGAGCGCTCGCGTCGCCCTCTACCTGTTCAGCAGCGGCACGCTCGAGGTCGGCGGGGTCGAGGTGCCGGTGCCGTTCTTCCTGATTCGTCACCCAGAGGGCGACGTCGTCGTCGATGGCGGCAATCCACTCGCGGTCGCCCGCGATGCTCACGCACACTGGGGCGCGCTTGCTGATCAGTTCCGCGTCCGTATGACCGAGGAGCAGCACTGCGTCGCACAGCTGCGCCAGCTGGGCATCGCGCCGCAGTCGGTTCGCCACGTCGTGCAGACCCACCTGCACATCGACCACACCGGCGCACTGGGACACTTTTCCGATGCGACCGTCATCGTGCACGCGCGAGAGCTCGATGCGGCACGCACCGCAGAACCTCCTCACGCTCACGGATATGTCCGCAATGACTTCGAGAGAGCCGGACTGGGCTGGCGAGTGGCCGAAGGCGATCTGGACCTCTTCGGCGACGGAACGATCCGCGTGCTCCAGACACCGGGCCACTCGGCAGGACACATGTCGCTCATGCTCGAGCTCGGCGAGACCGGCCCGGTCCTTCTCACCGCTGACGCTGTCGACGATCTCTCCCAGTGGGACGAACGCCGACCTCTGCGCGTCCTCTGCTCGCGCGACGACGCCAAGCGGTCGCTCGAGCGTCTTCACGACCTCGCTCGTGAAACCGAGCCGCTGGTCGTCTTTGGGCACGACCCGGATAACTGGTCGCGGCTGAGGCACGCGCCGGACTACTACGGATAAGAGTCACGTTTTGCTTTCGACTGCCGGCGCCTGCGTTGGCAGAGCCGGCTAGATGGAGACGTTCGCGCTGAGGTGCCGTAGCACTTCGACGCGCTGGGAAAGTCCGCTTCCGCCCGCGACTACGAGCCATGCGTTTCGGAGGCGGGTGGCGGTGATTTCACCGTGCCAGCCCCCGGGCGCGTTGAACGCGCCGACTGCGCCGCTCACGGGTTTCATCCCGGGGATCGCGGCTGGCGCTCGACCGGGGTGTTGCGCGTCGAGCAGGATCGCGGTCTCGAGGGGCCATTTCTGAAGGTAGTACTCGGTGTCGATGCAGGAGAAGAACGTGCGCCCGATGATCTTCGCCGGGTATGGTCGGATCGTGGCTGCGACGTGGCCCCACTCGGGTTCGAGAGCGGGTAGTCCGTGGGCGTGGATCTGGCACGGGCCCGACGGTAGTGGCTGTGGCCTTTCCCACCACCGGACCTTGATGGCCACGCCGGCTGGTTCGGGATTGAAGTAGGCAAGCGGCTGGCCGTTCGCTGCCGTAGCGAGAAGGGCCGGGGTGGCTCCTTCCGGCAGAGGCGGAGGCTCGGGCACAGTCGCACGCGGGGAGCGCCCCCCGAAGGTTCTCTGTCCGGGCGGGCCCAGTGTGGCGGATCCGACCGACCGTTTTACGGTCGGCGCGGTGTGTCGCGTGATGTCGATCTGCGCGATGCGAAGGCCATACGGCAGGTGCGCCTCGGTGACCACCGTCGCTGATCGCCCGTCCGCCATCACGCCGCGCACGTCGGGGGCGAGCAGCGCTGTGATCCTTTCTTCGCGTCTGGTGGTGATGTTCGTGCCGACGATCGTCCCGATCGTGACGACACCGCTGAGCGTTCTCGTGTTTTGCGTCGGCACGGTTGGGCATGATCCGCCGCCGCTGCCTTCCGTCACGCACCAGCCGTAGCTGCCTCCTTCGAGCGCGGGGGAGATGCGCCACCCGCTGAGCCTGCGCCGCTGCTTGGCATGTTCGAACGCTAGGAGCTTGCCGCGCGCGCCCGAGGAGGGTGACTTCGAGCTCGTGCCACCCGCGAGCCAAGCGATCAGCCCGGCTAGCGCGACGGCCCCCATCGTGGCAGCGGCGTGGCGCCGGCGCCTGCGCAGCTGACGGACGCGTGCGTCACGGATCAGACCGGCGTCTGGCGTTGCGGGCAGCTCGGCGCGCTCGGGCTCGACAACGAGCGACATAGAAGCTAGTATGACTAGCATCATGGTGGGAGTCAAGCTCGACCGCTCAGATCCGACCGCGCTGCACGAGCAGGTGGCCGCGCAGATCCGTCGCTCCATCGCCGAAGGCGACGCCAAGCCGGGCGATCGGTTACCTCCGGCTAAGGACCTCGCGGCGGTGATGGGCGTCAACACGAACACGGTTCTGCGCGCGCTTCGCGAACTCCGCGACGAAGGCCTGCTCGCGTTCCGCCGCGGGCTCGGCGTTCGCGTCGCGGGCACCCCGGAGCGGGGACTCGTGCTGTCCAAGGCCCGGGAGCTGGTCGGCCTCGCTCGCCGCAACGGATATGAGTCGGACGAGCTGATCCAGATAATTCGCTCTCTCAGCTGATCCGAGGGTCGCTAGCAGCGATGCGGCTTGCGCCGCCTTCGCAACGGGCTCCTGCGAGCCTGTGGGCGCAGCGCCTCAGCCGATCGCGGACCGCCGGGTGCTCCGCGCCCTCACCTGGGAAGTGGGTCTCGGTCAGGTCCCGGCGTTCGTCGGAATCAGCCAGCCAACATCCGCTCGAGCTGGTCGAAGCACCCGTGCCATCCCTCGTCCTGGCGGTCACGGCGCTCGTCGGTCGAGATGCCGCTGTTGACCATCAGCACCGTGGTCGAGCCCTCGGCCTCCGAGAAGGAGAGCTCGATCAACTGCTCGTTGGAAGGATCGTCGTGGAACGTCCAGGTCATCACCAGCCGGTGCGGCCGGTCGATCAGCGTGTACTCGCCCCGCGCTTCGGCTTCCGTGCCGTCGGGCCTTCGCATCACCACGCGGACCTTTCCGCCGACCCGAAGATCGACCTCGGCCTCCGGCGTGTCCCAGTCGCGAGCGACGTGGAACCAGCGCCGCATCACGTCGGGGCTGGTCCATGCGTCGAAGACGTCCTCGGCCGAAGCCGCGAAGGTCCGCTCGATACGCAGCACATGGCCTGACTTCTCGGTCACCGCCGCTCCTTCCTTTCATCGAGGTACTCGCCGACGACATCGAAGAGGCGCTCCCAGCGCTCTCGCTGGCTTTCTATCCAATCTGAGGCCTCGGCAAGCGCCTCCGGCCGCAGGGCGAGGCGGTGGGTCCTGCCGTCGATGACGCGGCTCACGACGCCTGCCTCCTCGAGCATCTTCAGATGCCGTGAGACGGTCGGCTTGGAGACGCCGAAGTCGCGGGTCACCTCTCCGACGGTCGCCGTTCCGCCGCTGAGCCGTTCGACGATGTCGCGCCGGAGCGGATGCGCGAGGGCTTTGAACGCGTCGTTAGCCATTGTGCTAACTATATAGGCCCGCGGAACCAGACAGGAGGTGGCACGTCGATGACGGAGCACAGGATCGGTACGCAGGAAGAGTGGCAGGCGGAGCGCGACGAGCTGCTGAAGGAGGAGAAGGAGCTCACCCGCCGCGGCGATGAGCTGGCCAGGAAGAGGCGCGAGCTGCCCTGGGTCCGCGTCGAGACGGACTACCGGTTCGAGACCGAGAACGGCACGCAGACGCTCGCCGATCTCTTCGACGGCCGCTCCCAGATGCTCGTCTACCACTTCATGTTCGGGCCATCATGGAGGCGGGCTGCCCGGTCTGCTCCTCGATCGCGGACACGCTCGACGCCCAGGTCCCCCATCTCGAGGCCAGGGACACCATTCTGCTGCTCGCCTCCCGCGCGCCGCTCGAGAAGCTCCTCGCCTACAGGGAGCGGATGGGCTGGCGCATCGACTGGGTCTCGAGCGGCCGCAGCGACTTCAATCGCGACCTCGGGTTCCTTCACACGGAGGAGGAGCTGAAGCCGTTCCTGGAGGGCGAGATCCCGCCCACCGTCGAGCAGAACGCGCGCATGTGCGGGACGGACGTGCTGGGGTACGTCTCCGAGGGACCCGGCCTGAGCGTGTACGCGCTATCGGACGGGACCGTCTACCGGACCTACCTGACGACCGCGCGCGGCCTCGAGCCCGCAATGGCCTACTACGGCCTGCTTGACCGGACGCCGAAGGGTCGCGACGAGAGTGCCATCGGAGCCGTCGTGGATCCGCCGCCACGACGAGTACGAGCAGGGCCCCAACCCCGCAGCCCGCCCATGACGCCACTTCGGGTCGCACGCGAGCACCGCGAGGTGGTCGCGGGGATACTGGCCACCGCCGGGCTGGCGTGGTGGTGGACGTTCGAGCGGATGGCCGCTCGCCGCCGCCTGCCAGCTCACGCCGCTGAAGCACGCGTGCCTGACGCGGTGCAGCGGCCAACTCGGGGTCACGCACGGTGTTTCGCGCCAAGACTGGCCAGCCGCGCTGGTGATGGGCGCGCGCAGCGGCGGCTGCTGCATCGGCTGCTCACGGGCGCTGATGGCCGCACTGTTCGCGCTGGGAGTGATGAGCCTGACCTGGATGGCGCTGATCGCAGCACTGGTCGCGCTCGAGAAGACCGGCCCGCGGGTGTTTGCCGCGAAGCTCGCGACGGCGACCGTCCTTGCTGTCCTCGCCGTGGGAATCCTCGCCGCTCCCCAGCGGGTCCCGGGCCTCGTTGTCCCGGGTTCAGGAGGGATGCACGCGATGAAGGCGATGGTTTAGTGCGTCCAGCCGCACGAGGTCTCGTGTTACCCGACGTGGACTCGGAGCGAGCTGATCGCGCGCGGAGTTTGTTTGGAGCGATGCTCGCGGGGGTAGTGGATGCCTCGCACGTCATATCGGGCTTCGTCCCTCCGAGGCGATCGGCTGGGATCGGGGGAGAGGATCTACAGACAGATGGACTTCTTGCTGCGTCACCGGAGTGGCCGCAGGCAGCGTCTCGCAGTGGCGCTGGCAGCGGCGACAGCGCTGGCATGCGCGAGCGCGGTGGGCGCGCCTGCGGGCCAGGCCGCCTGCCTGCCTTCGACCGCGAAGCACCCGCCCAAAAACCGCGTTCTGCGGGTCGGCACCTACAACGCCAAAAAAGGCCAGTGCAAGACGATCCAGGAAGCGGTGCACGCCGCCGCCCCGGGCAACTGGATCCTGATCGGACCCGGCGACTACAAGCAGTCGAGCAGCGAAGAGATGTCGGGAGCCGTGGGCGACGACCGCGCGGGCGCCGACATCGTCGTCACCACGCCCGATCTGCATATCCGCGGGATGAACCGCAACACCGTGATGATCGACGGCACCAAGCCCGGCTACCCCGAGTGCAGTCCGGAAGAAGCGGCGCAGTACCTCGGGACCCCGGAAGGCTCGGGCTACTCGGGCAACAACGGGATCGTCGTCTACAAGGCCGAAGGCGTGTGGCTGCAGAACTTCTCCGCGTGCAACTTCTTGTCCGGCAACAAGGGCGGCGGCGATGAGATCTGGTTCGACGGCGCGCAATCGACGGGCAAACAGGAACTCCGCTCGTGGTGGGGTGAATGGGTCAGCGCCACCTCGACCTACTGGGGAGGCACGAACAAGCCCTCCGCGACCTATGGCGTGTACGCCGACAACGTCTTCGGCGGGCCCGGCGTGTTCGACAACACCTACGCGAGCAACATGTCGGACTCGGGTGTCTACATCGGCGGTTGCCCCGACTGCAACACGGTAGTCGAGAACAGTCAGTTCGAGGGCAACGATCTCGGCTATTCGGGCTCGAACTCAGGCGGCCACCTGACGCTCGAGAACAACGAATTCGACAACAACGAGGAGGGCGTCGCAACGACGAGCCAGAACAACGACGACGCTCCCTCGCCGCAGGAAGGGCTGTGCCCTGGGGGCAAGGAAAACCCCTCGCCGCCAGCGGGCGCCCAGCGCAAGAACATCTGCTGGGTGATGACCCACAACCGCGTCGTCGAAAACAACAACGGGGGCACGCCGACCTCCGGCGGCGCGCCGGGCCTGCTCGGCACTGGCATGACCGACGCCGGCGGCCGCAACGACCTGATCGTCGAAAACACGTTCGCCGGCAACAAGGCGTGGGGCATCCTCGTCGTCCCCTATCCGGGAATCGAAGAAGAACCGCCCCCGCAGATCCAGAAAGAATTCCCAGAAGACAACTGCAGGGGCGGCACGAAAGCCTCGGCCGAAGGCAAAACCGTGTGCAACTACGAACCGTGGGCCAACGAGGTCGAGGGCAACACGTTCGCCAAAAACGGCGGCTTCAAAAACCCCTCCAATGGCGACATCGGCGAAGTGGCGGCTCCGGAACCGAAACAGCTGATCAACTGCTGGCACGGCAACGTCGAGGAAGGCGGCGGCGAACCGACGAGCGAACCGAAAGCGATCCAGACCACGCACGGCACGTGCTCGGACCCTGACATCGGCGGCGAACCGATCGCGAGCACGCTCGGCGCGGAGGCGATCTGCGACTCGCGGATCGAGGGTGAATGCCCGTCGGCGCCCGGCGAGGAATACCCCCGCACCGAAGTCAAGCTGCTGTCGCCTGCGCGCATGCGCGAAGAGTCGCCCACGATGCCCAACCCGTGCGAAGGGGTGCCGAGCAACCCGTGGTGCCGACTCAGCGGCTAGGCAATACGTCAGTCGCGCCTCTTTAGAACCGGTTCGTCCGCAGGTTCGAAACCCGCCCGCGGGCAGGGATCTTCAGAAATGGCGAGACCCAGACTCGAACTGGGCACGCCACGATTTTCAGCTGCCCGTAAACCGAGGTGGCCGTCGCTCGGCCGCGGCGCTAACCCCCTCACGGAAGTCGCTGGTCCCGAACAGCTTGGCCTGCTCGGCGGCCTCGTGCGCAGTGGCCTCGCGGATCCGGTCGGCCAGATGCCCGCGCATCGTCTGGTGGATGGCGCGGACCGCCAGCGGCGAGGAGGCGGCGATCTCGTCGGCCAGCACCACCGCTTCTTCGCGCAGCCGGTCGCTGCTCACCAGCCGGTCGCACAGGCCGATCGCGTGGGCTTCCTCGCCGCGCAGCCGCACGCCCGTGTACAGCAGCTCGAGGGCGCGCTGGGGACCCACGACAAGCGGCAGGGTCACCGTGATCCCAAACCCGTGATGTATGCCCAGCCGGGCGAAGTTGGCGCTGAAGCGCGAGTCGGGGCTGGCCACGCGGAAATCCGCTGACAGCGCGACACCCAGGCCGCCGCCCACCGCCGCCCCCTGGACCGCCGCCACCACCGGCACGCTGGGCGCGAACAATCTCACCGCCTGCTCATACAGATCACCCTCGGCCGGGTTCTTGGCGGCGAAGTTGGCCCCGGCGCAGAAATGCTTGCCCTCTGAGCACAACACGATCGCGCGGCATGAGCCGCCGCGCTCTAGCTGTTCGTAGACGTCGGCGATCGCACCGATCAGCGCCCCGTCGAAGTAGTTGTGGGGCGGGCGGCTGAACTCTACGAGCGCGACGTGCTCGGTGGCCTGACGGGTCGAGACCTCTTTGCTCACAGCTTCTCCGTGTGCTAACCGGCTACGTGATCCGAACCTGCTACGTGATCCGCGTCATCACAGAAATTAGCTTACTTGATATCTAGCAAGTTGTAGACTTTCATCGATGGCCGTGCTCGCCGCCAGACCGCGGATCCGCGACGCGGATCGCAGCCGCAGGGTGATCCTGGATGCTGCTGAGACGCTGTTTGCCGAACGCGGCTTTGAAGCGGTGAGCCTTCAGGAGATCGGCGATGCGGCTGGGCTGTCGCGCGGCACGCCCAACTACTTCTTCGGCTCCAAGCGGGACTTGTACGTCGCGGTTCTGGAGCGCGTATTCGCCGATCGGGAGGAGGCCACCAAGCGCGCATTCGCGCCGGTCGGAGCCTGGTGTGAGTCAACGCGAGCGGGCTCTCTTCGCGAGCCGCTCACTCGCGCGATCGAAAGCTATATGTCGTTCCTGCTCGCCCGGCCAGCATTCGTGAGACTGATCGTCCGCGAGGAGCTGCGTGGCGGCGAGGGCCTGCGCCTAGCTCAACGCGAGGCCACCGCGATGCGCGAGGCTCTGGCGGCGGTCAGAGCGGTCGCACGCAAACGCTCGCTGCGTTGCTTCGACGTCGACGACGCTGTGTTGGTCCTCGTCTCGCTCACGTTTTCGCCGCTGAGCCAGCAGTCGACGTTCATGGCCGCGCTCGCCCGCGACCTCAGGGATGGGGCAATCCGCAGGCAGCACATTGGGCTGGTGGTCCAGCAGATGCTGCACCTGCTCGGAGCGCCGAACGCGAGCGCGCAAACCGCCTGGCCTGCTGATCGCGACGCCGGATGCCAGCCGTGAAATGGCGAGACCCAGATTCGAACTGGAGACACCACGATTTTCAGGACGACGGCGAGGACCCGGAGGAATAGGCCATTTGCAGGGACCACCGCATAGCGATCCGGCTGGAGCCACCCCAGAACCGAGAATCGTCCCCTCCTGGCCTGGATGGCAGCACTAGCGCTGACTAAGGCCACTTTGGATCTCGGTTCGCAGGCTCCTCAGCACAGGACCAGCCCCCACCACGCGAGCATCACGACAACGCCACCGATCAGCGGCGGCGTGCGCGCCTCCGCTTGTACGCCCAGACGTTCACTTTGTGGGTGCAGCTACCCGCTTGCCCGTTCGCCAAGCGGGTAGCCGTGTACACATGGGGCACAGCGAGACGGCAGCGAACGACGAAGCCGCACTGGTATGTGTCGTTGAGATTCCGAAGGGCACCCGCAACAAGTACGAGTACGACCCCAAGCTCGGCGGCATCAAGTTCGACCGCCTCCTGATGAGCGCCGCGACCTATCCGACCGACTACGGGCACCTGCGTGAGACGCTCGGCCGGGACGGCGACCCGCTGGATGCGCTCGTGTGCCTGTACGAGCCGACATTCCCTGGCTGCCTGATCCCCGTCAAGCCGCTCGGCATGTCCAAGATGCGCGATGAGGCGGGCGTCGATGACAAGATCATCTGCGTCCCGCTGCACGACCCCTACTGGAACCACTACCAGGAGATAGAGGAGCTGCCGGAGCTGCTGCGAGCCGAGATCGAGCAGTTCTTCTCTATCTACAAGGACCTGGAGCAAGGCAAGCAGGTCAGCATCGACGGATGGCGCTCACGCCAAGAGGCGCTGGATGAGATCGACGCCTCAAAGGAGCGCCACCAGGCCGCCGATTGAGCCTCGTGGCTTTGGGTAGGAGAACCCCGAGTACGCCTGTTGACTACAAGCCCCAAGGAGACCAGCCATGAGGATCGGCTATTTCTTGTCAAGCGAGGAGTTCGACCCGCGCGAGCTGGTCAAGCAGGCGCGCATGGCAGAGGACGCCGGCGTGGAGGGGCTATGGATCTCAGACCCGACCCGTCTCGCCGCAAGAATCGGCGACGGCTACTGCACCGTTACCCCCGACGCTGAGGAAGTCAAGCGCTTCCGAGACGCCGCCGACGCCTCAGCGATCGTCGCTGGCGCGATGAAGGTCTGCTGGGGAACCGATGAGCGCGAGGCGCGCGCCACCGCGTACCGGTTGTGGCCCAACGAGCAGCTGCCCGGCGAGCTTGCGCAGATCCTCACGAGCGCTTCTTTGAGACCTACGCCAACGAGGTCCTGCCCCGCTTCCACGACAGCCGGGCACCGGCGCTCACGTCCGCAGCGGCTTGAGAGGGACGAGAATGGCGACTGACCCAGCACAGATCAGCCCGGCTCGCGGACAGCGTGTGCGCTGGCGCGGCCGTCAAAGCCCGCAGCTCACCTCCATGTCCGAGGCCGCGCTCAGTGTCTTGAGAGGCAGCTCACCAATCGCAGCCGATGATGTCCCGAGCGGGCATCCTCGCCGAGCCGCGTCGCGTGCGCTCGATCATGCGCGCACACATGAGACCACCAACCGACCGGAGGTAAGTAAAAATGCCGCCTCGCGGAGTAAAGAAAGGCAGCAAGCGAGAGCATCAGTACGAGCACATCAAGGACAGTGAGCGCAAACAGGGCGCATCGCTCAAACGGGCCGAGGAGATCGCCGCGCGCACCGTCAACAAGGAGCGCGCCCGCAGCGGCGAATCCCAGTCCAGCTCGCGCACGTCCACCCGCGACATCTCCTCCGGGAGGCGCGGCGGCCTTCGCTCCGGCAAACCCGGTCCACGTGGCCGCACCCGCGAGCAGCTCTACCACGAGGCCCGCAGCCTCGGCGTCGAAGGCCGCTCACACATGAACAAGGCACAGCTACAGCGAGCGGTCGACAACAAGAAGCGCTGACCCGGCGCCAGTTTCGATCCCGCCGGGGCGGGTAGGCAAAGCATATGAGCGTCGGCAGCTCCGTCTTCCTTATCGCGGTAGGCGCGATCCTGCGCTACGCAGTCACCGCAACAGTTTCCGGCATCTCGATCCAGACGGTCGGCCTGATCCTGATGCTCGCCGGCATACTCGGCTTGGTGCTCTCACTGCTCTATCTATTTGCCTGGCGGCCAAGACGCGCCGGTGGCGAACGGATCGTTGAACGCCCGCCCTCCGAGCCGCCCGAAACCTACTGACAGCAGCCGCTCGGCTCACTGGCGAGTCGAGTCGAAGCCACCCTGCCGGTTGCGGAGGACCACCTGGCCGCTCCAGCCTCGCAGCGGATGCGAGCGCTCCCGCGCGAGCTGCTTGCAAACCCGTTTGGTGAGCACGAACACGACGACCGGAAACGATCAGGAAAGCGCCGCGGAAGAACCACACGGCGCCTTCGTAACCAAAGCCGAACAGGAAGAACAGGCGATCTGCTGAGCCGGCGGCGAACACGACCGCCACGGCGCTCCGTACGGCCGCCGCGAGCGCGCTGCGCCGCGGGTCATCGCGCGGGCGCTCCAATAGGTCATGGCGACGGTAGTCCTTGCTGGTGAAGCGCCGGTCAAGCCACGGCAGTGCATACAAAAGGCCGAAGATGACGCTCGGGAACAGTACGCCGCCGAAGAACGGGTTCGGGACGAGCGTGTCCGAAGGCGTGGATCTCCAGGTTCGGCGTAAACCGCAGTGCGCCTATCAGCCAGCCGAGGTACCAGTCCGGCTGGGCGCCGTTGGTGCCGACGTAGGGGTGGTAGGGACCCCTGGTTCGGCGGGTTTCACGTCCGCGGCGGCGTTGCGGTCGGGATCTCCTTCTCTGTCGATCGGATCGGCGCGGGGATGGCGAGCTTGGCGGCGGTGACGGTCGGCGCGGCGCTCTTTTACTCGGTGCGCTATTTCAATGAGGTCGGCTCGCTGTTCGGCGCGCTGATGCTGGTGCTCTTGGCGGCGATGGTCGGGTTCTGCCTGACCGGCGATCTCTTTGACCTCTTTGTCTTCTTCGGGCTGATCAGCGTTGCCGCCTATGCGCTGACCGCCTACAAGATCGAGGAGGCGGGACCGCTGCAGGAGGCGATCAACTTCGCCATTACCCCCGGTGGGCCGCCGCGATCGTGTTCGCGCTCGGCGGCCTGGGGTTGGCGGCGCTGGCGCCGTTCGGCGTGTTCTTCGGCAAGTCTGCCCTGGAGGGCGCGCTCACGAACACCCCCGGCCACGGCTGGGTAGTGGCGGTGCTCGTAACCGCCTCCGCGCTGACGGCCGGGGCGATCCTGCGCGTTGCCGGCCGCGTGTTCGCCGGCTGGGGCGAGAGGCTGCCGCGCCACCACGAGCTGCTGAGCGCCCTCAGCGAGCGATCGGAGACGCTCAGCCCGCACGACCGCACCCCGGCGGTGATGATCGCCGCGCCCATAATCCTCCTCGCCGGCGGGATGCTGATCGGGCTCTGGTCAGGTTTGCGTGACGGGATCGCCGCCGCGGCCGCGGATATGACCGACCGCGCCGCCTACGTCGCGGACGTGCTCGGCGCGCACGCGCCCGTAACGATCCACGCGCCGCACGCTCCGGTGGTGACGCTCGACTTCCTGCTGGCCGCGGCGACGGTGATCGGTGCTCTCGCGGTGGCCGGCTTTGCGCTCGCGGGAGCGCCGGGCTGGCGGCTGCCCAACCGGGCCGAGCGCACGGTCACGAGCAGCATGGTCTTGCTGCGACGCCTTCACTCCGGGTGCGTGAACGACTACATCGCCTGGCTCGTAGCGGGGCTCGCGGTGATCGGCGCCGCGCTCGCGCTCACCTGAGCGGCGTTTTCCCATTCGGGGGTGCGGGTAGGCAAGAGCGTGATGTGTCCGGCTGTCCCGCACAACTTGAAGTCCTCTGATCAGATGCCCGAGGAGGCACCAGACGAGCAGGTCCCTGACGACGTGCCCGCGGCCGAGGAAGGCGCCGCCCGCGAGGCCGCGCGACGCCACACGAAAGACGCGCGCCGCCACCGCAGCGAGCAAGACCGGGCCGGTGAGAAAGCCGCGGGCGATGACAGTGGCAATGCGCGATGAGCGACCCACGCTATGAGCAGCAGGAGACCGAGCGCGCCGCAAGCGAAGCGGCCCGCATCGGCGGCGGCAGCGGCGGCCCACCAGCGGACCCCGCTGAGGCACCCGTCGATGAGGCCGACGGCGGCGAGGCCGAGGGCTTCGAGGAAGCCGACGCGCCACTGGGCGAGCACGCTTCGCACGCAGACTCACAGTCCGCCTACGCAGTCCTGCACGATCAGAGACCAGCAGAGCAGGACGACGAGCGCACGGACGGAGAAGGCGGCCACGAGCGCAGCAGCCACACCGATGTAGACGGCTCGCCGTAGTAGATGGGGCTACCGTTGGCTGGTATGCCGGACTCCCAGCGTCTGAACGGCGAGACCCGCCACGAGACACAGCTTGAGCGCCTCGACCGCAACCTCGAGGAGATGACCGGTGAGCTGCGCGTCGTCGTCACCGGCGTACAGGTTCTTTTCGCGTTCCTCTTGATTGTTCCGTTCGATACCGGCTTCGCGCATGTAGGGAGCTTTGAGCGCACTGTGTACTTCGTGACACTAATCTTCGCGGCGCTCGCGGCGGTGTGCACGATCGCGCCCTCCGCAGAGCACCGCTTCCTCTTCCGACACGACGACAAGCACCACATCGTGTTCAGCTCAAACCGGGTGGTGATCGCGGGCCTCGCTTTTCTGGCGCTGGCGATGTGTGGTTCCCTGCTGCTCGTCACCACCAAGTTGTTCGGTGTGACGACCGGCATCGTGACAGCGGTTCTGGGAGCGATGCCGTTCGCTGTCTTGTGGTTCGCGGTGCCGCTGCGGAGGCTGCGGATGCTCGATGGGCACCGACGCGATCCGTGAGAGAGCCAACCGAAGTAACACGAACCGTTGTGCGCTTGTGCTCGCGGAGTACGGATTTGCCACGGATTCGGCGCCCGCTGCTACGGACTTGCTGGGTGCGCGTCGGGGATCGGGGCGCATAGCGTCGCGTCCGCGAGCGGGATTCGCTCCTCGGCGGGTGCGGCAAGCTCGCGCAGGCGTGTCGTCTACTTGGATCGCTGCGACTGCTCCGGCTGCGCCTTGGTGGCTGAGGAGGCGCAACGCGGCTCAGTCCTTGTGTGGAATCTCGACAGGCGGACGGGGTGGCGCGAGCTCGCCGGCAATGGCGTGACGGTGTATCTCGGCGAACGGCTCGCCGGAGGCAGCAGCCTCGGCGATGCGGGCGGGATCCACGAACACGCCTATCGGGTTTGCGCGGAAGTCGGGGCTCGTGCGCATCCACTCTTTCGATGCGGCCCAATCGCCGAAGTTGTCGACCTGCAGCTCGAGGCGGTTCCCGTCGGGATCCTTGTAGTAGTAGGAGAGCGTCATCCCGTGGTCGATGCACATGTCGGGCTCGATGCCGGCGCTGCGCAGGCGCAGATAGCTGTGGTTCAGGTCAGTGAAGCTGTCGTACTCGAATGCGCTGTGGTGCATCCCGGTTCGCGTCTCGCGGTCGGGGTCATCGACAAAGTCGGGGTAACACAGCAAGGCGATGCGGTGGTTTGCGGCGTCGTTTGTCAGCCATGCGCCGGTCGGGTCCTGAAAGGTCACCTCCGCTCCAACGACGGTCGTGTACCAGTCGATCAGCTCTTGCAGCCGTGTGGTCTTGAGGTTGAAGTGATGGAAGGTCGGCCGAATTGGTGTGTCGGTGCTCATGGGGCGAGCCTTTCTTTCGTTGTCAGTCCGACTGAGCCTTGGCACGATCGGCGTCCCATGGGAGCGACGCACTCACTTCGTGCGCCAGCCCCTCGTTTATGTCCTCTGCGCGATGAACGTGGACTGGGGGCGTGTAGAACGTGGCATAGGGGCGCAGGCGAAGGACGATGCGCTGCTCCCTGCGGGCGCCTTCCTCGACCATCGGGCGCACGTCATCAGGCATTTGGGCGCCCGCCATCACCCCAGCGATGCGCATCATGACCTCGACCACGTGATCGAAGTCGCTGTCCAGCGTCGCGTCGCAGTAGATCTGCAGATAACTCGGCGGCCACTGCTCGTCGAGCACGCACAGCGAGACCTTGGGCGAGCGCGCGACCGCCCGCGCCTTCGCCCGCTGGGCCATCGTCGAGATGAGAATCTCCTCGCCCTCCAGCACGTAGTAGACGATCGACATCGCCGGTCCGTCCTGCTTGCGCGGATAGCCCAGGATCGCAGTGCGGTGCTCGCGCACGAACTGCCGGCGCTCCTCGGGATTCATGCTCGTCCTCCTTTGATCGTTGGTGATTCGTCCAGCCGCGCTCGGGCGTCCGCGGAGAGCACGCCCGCGAGCAGCGCGCGAAGCGCGCCGATATGGCGCTCGCGCTCAGGTGGGGCACCGATGGCCGTCTGCAGGATGAGCCCTTGGAAGAGGCCGATCAGAACACGTCCGAGCGCGTCTGCGTCGACGCTCGGGTCTACGTGGCCTGTCCCCTGCGCGCGGCCGATCAACCCGACCACCGTCTCGAGCGTCGCGTCGAACGTCTTCCGCGAGACCTCTGCGATCGATTCGTCACGGAGCGCCTCTGCGGCCAGCTGCAACTCCAGCAACAGATCCTCCTCACGCCCGAGCTCCTCGCGGGTGCCGGCGGCCAGCAGGCGCAGCGCCTCGATCGGGTCCTCGACCAGCTCGAGCGCCTCGCGCCGCGCCTGCGCCTCGCGCAGACGCTCCTCACCGAGAGCCCGGACGATCTCCTCCTTGCTCGCGAAGTGGTTGTAAACGGCGCCCGGGCTCAAACCGCACTCGCGGTAGATGTCGCGCATCGAGGTCGCGTGAAAGCCCTCGCGCGCGAAGCACACCTTCGCGGCCGCGAGGATCTCCTCGCGCCGGCGCGTCATGTACTCCTCGCTCACCCGCGGCATAAATCGATCAGTCGATCTTTATAGCAGGGCGGAGACCTGCCGCGGGGCTCGATGTCGTCGCGCCTCGATGAGCCGCCCCGGTCGCGTGCTCGCATTCGCGTGGCTGCGGCACTCTTTGCGACGGCCCAGCTCCCACGCCGGCCGCGTCAGAGCAGGCCTGCGCGGGCTGCTCGCCACCGGCTCGCTGGCGAAGACAGCGTCGTAAACCCTCAACCACCCTCAGGTTTAGGACCTGAAAAGCCGCCCAGGTCCTTTTCGCCTCACTCACGAGACGCCAGATGCAGGCTGCGGTTGGGGCGGCTCTCTGCAGTACATACGCTGGGCAATCGAAGGGTCTGATATACTTATCTGTATCGACTCTCCGGGGGCACTCATTCAGCAGCACCGCCGTCGGCTCGGTCTTAGCCAGCGGTCGCTCGCTCGCCGGGCGGGCACGACGCAGGCGGCCGTAAGCCGAATCGAGCGCGGCCTGACCGCGCCGACCTGGGAGACGGTGCGGGCACTCCTGCTCGCGATGGGGCGTGAGCCCGAGCTGCGAGCCCGCCGGTTGAGCGGTAGGTGGGATCCTGTCCACCTGACGGCGCTGCGACAGCGCTCACCAGCGGAGCGCCTCGAGCTCGCCATCTCGGCGAACCGCCTCGCCGGACGCTTGCGACACGCCGGGCGCGAGGCGAGCGGTGGATCTCGACGCGCCGCTTGACGCGGAGCGCATGCTGCAAGCGCTTGCCGAGCACGCCGTCGAGTACGTGATCGTCGGCGGGCTCGCCGTTCAGACCCACGGACATGTGCGCACCACGGTCGATATCGACGTCTTCCCCCGCCCCGAGCGATCCAACCTGGCGCGGCTCGCCGATGCCCTGAACGCTCTGGATGCTCGCGTGCTGAACCCCGGCAACGAGGGAGCGAGTGTGGACGCCAGTATGCTGCCGCGCGCGACGCTGTGGCAGTTCACCACGCCACACGGGGCCATCGACGTCCTACACGACGCGCCGGGCGCTCCTCCCTACGAGGAGCTTCGCCGTCGCGCGCTCGAGGTCTCACTCGGAGACATGAAAATAGCCATCGCCGGGCGCGACGACCTGATCAACATGAAGCGAGCGAGCGGGCGTCCAGTCGACCTCGAGGACATAGCCGCGCTCACGGAGGCCGACGACGGCGTCGAGGAGGGATGAGTCGATCAGCTCTGGGCGGGCGCTCAGGTCAGAGCAGCGTCTTGGAGCTACTGCACGTTCCGGGCTAGACTTCCTGTGGGACATGAAACGTCTAAACGCCTACGCCGGAGCCACGGTGACGCAGTGTGCATCTACGACGCGGGCTTCCTCATCCAGCGAATAGTTGAGCCGGCTTACGACGATGCCTACCTCCAACTTCCCGGAAGCGGCACGGTGACGGGAGCGCCCCGGCTGCCTCCACGTCCGCGCGATGCTACCCGCATCGCCGTGACACGTCGCCCTGGAATGGACGCGTTCTCGCGAACGGTTTGTTCGTCAAACCGGGTCCATTCCACCCGCCGACGCTGAGGCGCGTACCGGTCTGCTCCGGCTCAGCGCTGGCGTGGAGTCAGAAGGGCTTGTAGGAGTGCTTGCCGATCGTGAAGCCGTGGGCGGAGCGGTTTACACAGCGGACCGTCGTCGTCGAGATCGTGCAGGTTATGCCTAGCTCGCTCCATGTCCGTCCGGAGATGAGCGCGACAGGGTTGGAGCCTTCGAAGGAGTCCTGGGTGAGGCGTGCCAGGGTTGGGCGCCCGTGCGTGGCGAGGAAGACGAAGCCGGGATCGCCGTAGCCGGCACCGTGCGGCGGTGGCGGGATCGCGCTGCCGCTGCACAGGAGCTGTGTCGGAGGCTTGCCGGGCGGGTGGATCGCGACGTCGCAGTAGAGATCGTTGTCAAGTGCTGTCCAGGTCTTGACGTGGGAGCTCGCGGCGAACGCTGGCGTGGCGGCGATGAACAGGACGCCCGCGAGGATCAGAGGCCGCAGCCGGTGCATTGCGCCCAATCGTCGCATCTCTGCGTGCGATACGAGTCCTCGCCGGCGCTCGGGGTGAGCTGACCACACGCGCGGCGCGTGCTCCGGCGATGCCGTACGCCGGGTATGCTTGTCGTCCATGCGCGAGCGCGCACTTTGGTTCGTGCCGTCTGGAGGCCCGCTTGGTCACGCGCGCTCGAGAAGGGCGTGGGGTGCCGTTCTCTTGGGGTGTGCGGCACTGTTTTTGCTTGTGCTGCTGCTGCTCGTTCCCGCAGCGGCGCTGTCGTTGCGGGCTTGGCGCTCCCCGCTTGATGCTCGGGCTGCTTCGGGATCAGCCCCGCAGCTGGGCCGTGCGTACACGCGGGGTGTGAGCGGCTTTGGGCGCGTGCGCCCGGCGAGGATCTTCCTCGGCGGGGATCCCACCGGGCTCGTGGAGCACATCCACTGGAGCGGCTGGGGCGCCGCCAGTGCGCTCGGTGAAGGCTATGCGGAGTATGACTGGCCTGGGACTCCCGTAGCGGGCAACGGCGTCTCCTCGGCCGCACGTGTCGTCGCCTTCCACCTCGGCAGCTGTCGCGGACACCGCTCCTACAACGCGCTCGAGTGGTATTTCCCGGAGGACGGGCAGCTGTTCAACCCGCACAAGTACATCAACACGTGCACGGGCGAATTCGTCGGCGCTGCCGTCAACCCTATTTCGTGCAGCACCAACATCCAGCTCAAGGACGGCGCCGGGATGGTGACCAGCGTCCTCGTCAGCGGTATCTCCTGTCAGGCCGCGAGCCGGCTCATCGCCGAAGCGCCCGCGGCGGATTATCTTCCCGGCGGCGGGCGCTTCATCCAGGGTGGGTTCCGCTGCGGCACCGAAGGCGCACGATGGGGGCCGCCGATCTTCGCCTGCGAAAAGGGGACACAGGATTCTCCTACACGGTCGAACCGTGACAGAGGACTCAGAGCGTGTGCTTCGCGTCGTCGAGGAGGGTCAACATCGGGGTCAGCGCACGTGGCGAACAGGTGTCCTCTTCGATAATGATCTGGGTATTCTTCACACGCAGGTAGCCGTACGCCAGTTCGCAGGACCCCAGCAGTGGCGAAACGTGTGCAGGACGCTCCTCGACGCGCTCGGAGGCCAAGCCCCTTTGTCCCGGTAGTTCCGAGGGTTCGGACTGGCATGCCGCAGCTGCGCCTCCACTTTCGACCCCACACTGATGTCGACGACCGTCCTCAAGCTCATCGGCGAGGGCATGCGAGCGAGCGCCTGCGCGCTGGCGGACTGGCGCCCCTGCCGCACATCAGCCCGCACGCGCGGCGGCGCACCTACGTCCCGATCGCTCGGCTCGCGAACAACTTCGACGTGCTCTGGGTCATGAACCAGGTCGGCCACACCGATTCGAAAATGACCCTCGACGTCTACGCCCAACTCCAGCAGCGCGCCAAGCGCGAACACGGGGCGAGCTTCGACCGGCTCGTGCGGGCCGCGCGGGAAGAGCTCCGCGGCGGCGCCGCGGCCAGCCCGGCGCCCTCCTCGGACGGGAACCATCAAGTAGCCAATATTTTGGACCGCGTTTTGGACCGCGAGGCCGAAAACGGCTCAAACGGGCAACCGAACGGGCTTCTTCAAACCTCAAAACCCGTACGCGTTCAGTCCCCGTCAGGCGTGGGGTTAGGTGAGTGTGGGAGCGGGGTCGCCGCGGGCGTGGGCGGTGAGCGCTTCCGCGAGGTAGCTAAACAGCGAGCGGTGCTGCAGGCGGCAGGTGGTGTTGGCTGAGAGCAGGCGCTCGATGCGCCGCTCTCCTTGCTCGGATTGGCTGCCGAGCGAGAGCTTGCGGTAGATGACGGCGCCGCGTAGTGCGCGCTCGGCGTGGTTGTTGGTCGGCTCGACCCCGTTGTGGTTGGCGAAGGTCCAGAGCGCCGGCCAGGCCTTCAGTAGGTTGCGTGCCATGCCGCGGCAGCGCTTGTTGCGCGCGCGCTTGGAGGCGTAGCCGCGGATGAGCGGCTTGTAGTGGCGTTGCAGTGCGCGGATCGTGCGCTTGAGCTCGCGTCGATCGTGGGTGTGCTGGAAGACCTCGAAGGCCCAGAAGGCGCGCTCTGAGAGCTCCAGGCCGAGCTCGCCGAACTCCTTCTCGGCGCCCAGCCCTTCGCTGTGGGCTTGGAAGTCGCGCTTGAGGTGAGACCAGCAGATTTGACGGCGTGCGAGCGGCAGGTGGGTGTAGGCCCACCAGCGGTCTGAGGTCACGATCCCGGTGTGGCCCTCGAGCAGGCTTTTGGCGTGCTCCTCGTGGCGGCCGCGGGCGACGGCAAAGACAGCATGGCGTTCGGTGAACATGCCCCACAGCGCGCGCTGGGCGCCTTTCAAGCGCCAGCCCGTCTCGTCCATGTTCAAGCTTTCGCTTGAGCGCACGCGTCCCAGCAGATCCTCATAGGGGTCCGCCAGCGCGTCCGCGGTGCGCTGAAGGATCGCGTCGACGGTGCCGCCGCAGATGCGTGCGCCGAAGAGCTCTTCGCAGAGCTCCACCACATCGCGGCGGCTGACGCGGTTGCGTACCGACAGCGCCGCCACGGCCGCCTGAAAGCGCGGCCCGAACGCGCTCGCGGCGACATCGCCCGGGATCTCGGCTCGCGTTTGCTTTCCGCAGCCTGGGCAGCACACACGCTGGGCGCGATGTTCGATAACGATCGCCGAGATGACAGGCAGCTCTTCGACCTGATGGCGAAGCGGCTCGCCGACCGCGAGCAGCTCCCCCGCAGCGAAGGTGTGACCGCAGCCACAGCGCTCAGGCCAGTGCTCGATGACCTCATCCACCGCGCTCGCCGGCAGTAGCTCACGGCCGTGACCCTCGTGCCCCGGCTGGGCGCCCTGCGAACGCCCGGAACGGTCTTTCCCACGCTTGGGCGTGTTGCTCGGCGGATCGACGCTAGGCGGACTGGAGGAATTACGCGAGCTGCGATTCAGCCGACGCTCCAGCTGAGCGATCCGCTCATCCTGGCGCGCGACCCGCGCGCTCAGCGCCTCGACCTGCGACTGCAGCCGCTCATTCTGCGCCGAGAGGGCCAACAGCACCCGCACCACCGCCTCGCGGCCCTGCTCGTAGATCGCATCCGCCTCAGAGCGCTCCACACATTCAGATTCGACGCGCCCAGATTATGTCCCCCAGGCCCACTGAACGCTTACCAAAACCCGCCTACATGCAGGCATCTTTAGAAATGGCGAGACCCGGACTCGAACCGGGGACACCACGATTTTCAGGGGCCCGGAACGGGCCGGATTTTGGAGGCAAAATGCCTGCAAATCTGCCTGTTCGTGAGGACGACGTCCGACGCGACGATACCCGTAGTTTCCGTTAGTTCCCTTTGGGTTTGGGACCTGAGATGTCGCTCAGGTCCCCTTCGATTGAAGTACACGATCGTAAATCGTGTCGTCCTGAGTTCGACGTGATGGCGGCCGTCGTGGGCTACTCGGACTCGTCCGCAGTCGAAGTGTGCGCTCTTGTCAGAAGCTGCTGGCTGAGCGTCGCGAGACGTGCCTGGTATTGGAGTGCGCGCTCGAGCGCTCGAAGGGAGACTCGCGCCTGGGCGTGGGCGCGGCGCGCGATCTCGTGTGCGGCCGCGGGGTGCTCCCCGGTTGGCTCACTCGGGTCCGCGTAGTCGCCGGCCGCGAGGATTTCCTGGGTGAGGCATCCTGGTTTGCAGCTGGGGCTTGATTGGTCGAGGCTCCCTGTGACGAAGTGGAAGTTCCATGCGCCGACGTCTGCGATGTCGAGTGGTGCGACGGTCATCGAGAGCCATTGCAGGATCTCCAGCGATGCGCAGGACATGCTGAAGGCGTAGACGTTCTCATTGGCCCGGTGGGGGTGGTCGTCGGGGAGTGCCTGGATGTAGGCGGGGTCGTCGAGGTCGCCGGTGCGCTCGAGGCTGACGTCGGCTGGGAGGTATTGTCCTAGGCACTCGAGACAGGGGCGTCCGGGAGCGGCGATGTGTGCCTTCCAGTCCGCGCTCGTGAAGCGCGGGCGGGCGCGGATCGCGATACCCCCGTCTACCACTGGGATGAGGTGGGCGTAGGCGATGTGGTCGAGCACCTGGCGTGGCCAGGGCCGGTCGACGCAACTGAACAGGACGTCGCAGTCAAGCGCGGCGCGGTATCCGTCGGGTTCGACGACGCTCAGCTCGTACGTATCGACGCGAAGGTCAGGAGCGGTGCCGTATCGCAGGACCGCGTCGCGGAGGATTTGTGCCTTCGATCGTTGGCGCAGGACGTCGAGGCGAGTGGCGTTTGCGAGCCTGTCGAGGTTGTGCGTCTTGACGGTGTCGAAGTCGATGATGGTGATGTGGCGTACCCCTGTGCGGGCGAGCGCCTCGCCGACGAGCGCTCCGACACTGCCGGCGCCGATGATGCCGACGTGTTGGCGTGCGAGACCCTCTTGTGTGTCGGCGCCCCACGAGGAGATGGTGCGCGTCATGCGCTCGTCTGGCGCGGCGACGGGCTGAAGCTCCGGGTTATAGGTGATGGCCAGTCGCTCAGCGATGACTCGAACGCTCTCGCAGTCGGCGCGCTCGTAGACGCCAGGGCCCGTCTTGTGCCAGCGTCGCGCACTCCAGGCGCCGTCGCCGGCGAGGGTGAGCCCCAGCAGCGGAAGTCCGGTGAGCGCGAGGGCCTGGGCGGCGTAGCGCGTCTCGGCTTGAACGTCGTCGCGGCTCATGTCTTGCCATCGGCGACCGCCCGGATGACTGTGGGCGAGCGCGAGCCCGGCGCCAGCGCGTTCGGCTTGCTCAGCCGCGCGCAGGAAGTACTCGCCCATGAACGACGCGTTGCCGTGGACCTCTCGCTCGTGCCGCCGGGGGAGGATCGGTTCGTCGAGCAGGCAGGTGTCCCGGCGCTCGCCTGAGCTCGGCCGGTACAGCGCGAAGCAGAGGTCCTCTTGCCCGTCGGCGCGGAGCAGGTGGGCAGCGAGCTGTCCATCGAGCTCTCCGGTGAAGGCGGCGCTCAGTCGGCGCATGGGAGCACGAGCTCGCCGGGGAGACCAGCGAAGAGCCGCCGCAGGTGGACGTGTAGGTAGCTGATCGCGGTGCGCCCGTGCTCGCCCCACTCGTTGAATGGGCGGCTCCAGTATTGCCAAATGCCGTCCGGGTCGGGGAAGCCGCGGCTGGCGGCGTCGAGCACGCCACCGAGTGGGGCCGGGCTTGCGTCGGCGCGCAGCGGCAGCAGTCGGGGACTCACGAACGGCCCTGTTGGTGGGCTGCGCGGGTGGTCGAGTGGCTCGATCCCGATTTTCAGCGTCATCCCGTCGAGCGGCCCGACGTCGACTTCGTAGCAGAACACGAGGAACCGCTCGTTCAGCGGATGCACTGCGTAGCCGGCGGCTCGCAGTTCTTGCGCGAAGCCCTCGGGCCCGGTCGCGCTCATGAGACCGGCGTCGGCCCCGTGAACACCGTGATGAACTTCGCGCCCTCGCGGATCGCGATCTGCTCTTCGGGGTCGCGGAAGACTTTTTGTTCGCGGCCCTCCTTCTCGACCAGGTACCACTGGTCGGGCTGCTTGCCCACGAGGGCGAGGATCTCGCTCATCGTCAGGCTGTCGGTCTCGATCTCCAAGGGCTCGCCGTCCTCGGTGAAATGGACCGCGTGCGGGTGGTGCTTGTCGGGCTGGGTGGTTTCGGTCGTGCTCATATCGCGGGCGGTCTCCGGCCGCCGGAACGGGTCGTAGAGTTCTGGCGGCCGCGCTGCCCGCACAGACACGTATATGCGGTTTCGTTATGATCATAGCAAAGCCGTATGCAATCGACTTCGCCTACCCTTCCGCCCTTGAGCGACCCGACGACAGCCTGGGTGGCTAAACGCATCCGCGAAGCCCGTAAAGACCTCGGTCTGACCCAGGCGGCACTCGCCGAGCGGCTGGGCTGCACGCAGACCGCCGTCTCCTACTGGGAGGCCGCCAAGCGCAAGCCCAACCTGGACGACGTGATCGACCTCGGTGACGCGCTCGACCGCGACGTCGACTACTTCCTCCCCCCGGCGAGCGTCAGGCAGCCGGTCGCCACCGCGCTGCGCGCGGAGCTCTCGCGCACCGGAAGCGACGATCTCCAGCGGGCGATCGAGAACGTGCTCGCACGAACCGAGTCGGCGGCGCTGCCGGCGCGCTCCCTGCACGTGGGTGCCCGCCAGCCCGGTTACGCGGCGACCGAGCTGCTTGAACGAGCGGGGGTGACCAACCCTCCGGTTCCCGTCGAGGCGCTCGTCGAGCGGTGCGGGGTCCTGCTGCACAGCGGCAAGCTGCCCGATCCCGTCTCCGGCATCCTGATCGAGCTCGCCGACGGCGCGGTCATCGCGGTCAACTCGAGGCATGTCAAGACCCGCCAACGCTTCACGATCGGCCACGAGCTCGGGCACCATCTCCTTGCGCACACCGACCGCTTCCACGTCAACCTCGGCGACGGCACCCCGCCCGAATACAACTACCGCCTCGAGCGCGCGGCGAACGAGTTCGCCGCCGATCTGCTCATGCCGCGCCCGCTCGTCGCGCCCGCGTTCGAGACCAATCAGGACACGCGCGTGCTCGCGGACATGTTCGACGTGTCCGACATCGCCATGGGCTACCGGCTCGTCAACCTCGGACTGCGCTGAGCACACGCCGCTTCACCACCGACGTCACGGGCGGTGTCGCGTCTCGCTGGGCGTGGCTGCGGCCGCGATCAACCCAAGCTCGCCGGCGAGCTCCTCGGGCCGCAGCACGCGTATCTCGCCGATCGGGTCATAGCTCAACAGCCGGCTGTCGCTGGTGACGACGGCCTCCGCTCGGTTGGCGAGTGCGCCGCAGACCACGTGCAGGTCGGCGACGTCGAGCGACTCGAACGTCACCGGGAACGCCACCGATGCCGCCGACAGCAGCGCGTCACGGTCGACCCCGGTGACCGCATAGAGGAACTCACCGAGCGGCAGCCCTACCATCCCCGCGTACTGGCCGAGCGTGCGTCCCAACGGCGCCCTCTCGAGGCTGGCGGGCTCGAACAGGACCTCAAACGTCTCGAGGAACGGCTCCAGCTCCTGCTCGGAGTATGTTCGAGGTACCGGCTGCCCGGGGCCCGTCACGCCTTGCTGCGTCGCGCGCCACCAGAACTCGGCCGCGATCACGTCCGTGATGAAGCCGTCTAGCACCGGTACGCGCTGTGCCGCCAGAGCGAGCAGGGAGAAGCTGAGGCCCGCCGGCTTGTGGAACGCGCCCCACAGGACGGTTGTGTCGAACTCGACCCGCATCGCCGCGCGGGAGCGTCAGCTCCCCTCGCGCATTTGCTCGGCGAGGTCGGCTTCGGCTGGCGTCTCGCTGGCGCGATGAACGTCGATTAGGTGCTTCTGCAGCTTGTCCAGGCTCTCCCTCGAGACGGCGCGCCGCTCGTCGCGCTCGAATTGGGCCGCTGGGATCCGCCATGATCCGCCTGGCCCCCGCGTAGCCTCGATCCGCCCCTTCTGAAGCCACTTGTAGACGGCTTGGGTTGTGACACCAAAACGTGCCGCGACGTCACCTACGCTCAGATAGGACGGCTCGTGCCGCTCGCGGGCGAGCACGTGCTCGCGCCATAGTGCCGCCATCTCGATCGCGCGCACCCGCCGCTCGGCCCCGAGATGCTCGACGTCGGCGGCCGCCCGGAGCAGCCCGGCGATCTCACCGACGATCAAATCGGCGCCGCCTCCCGGCTCGTGCAGCATCTCAAGGCAGCGGCGCATGCTGTCGCTGGCGAAAAGCCCGGCATCGTCGAGCATGCGCAGACTCTCGGCCGTCAGCTGTGCGTAGTCATCGGCATAGAGGTCCAGCGCACCGAGACCCTCGAAGACCTCCTTGGCGATCGCGCGCACGAAGGTCTCCCGCTTTGCTCCTTCGGCATCGATCGCAGCGCGCCACAACACGACACGATCCTCTGGGCTCAAGATGTCCACGTGTCCAGGCTACCTCATTAGACCAACATTTGCAACTTCTACAACCATATCGGCGATCTGGGCGCCAGACCTGAATCGCTGTCCGGGAGTTCAAGGCTCTCCTTCGCCGTTCGGTCCTCCCCGTCCGGCAATGCGCCCGCCACGCCTGCTAGCTATGGCGCATGGACGCTGAAGAGGATCCTCTCGGCCTCGACTCGTGGCCGCCGGAGCTCGACCGAGACGCCGTCGGCCCGGCGCTTAACGCGTTCGCGGAGGTCGTCGGAGACGGCGAGGACTACGAGCTGATCATCACCTCCGATTTCGAGGGGCAAGTGCGGGAGCGCATGGAGCCGGAACTCGCCGAGGTGTTCCGCCAGGACCGAGGAGCGTATGGGAAGGCTATGGCGAAGACGCTGCGTGAACAGGACGGCCACGTGGTCGTGGTGTTCGACGTACGACTGTTTGCCAGGGATTCGGCGCAGCCGACGGAGGCGACGTTCCGCCACGAGGCGCTGCACGTGCTGCTGATCGGAAACGGTGAACACACGTTCGACAGCCGCTCGTCCCTCGCCGAGCGGTCCGACCTCTCGCCGGAGCTGGTGGCGATGGCCGGCGTCGCGGTCGAGGAGTACCGAGTGCAGCTCGCCGTGTACGGTCGCCACGCGGATGACCCGTGGGGGAGCTTTCACGCACTGTGCGCCGCCGCTCACGACGAGATCCACCAGGCCGCCGTCTCCTACTTCTGGGATCCCGGGAAGGATGTCCAGGCGTTCAGGACCGCGGTGCTGACCGCGTTCGCGGCGATGAGCACACAGGCAGCGTACGTCGCCGCGCAGCTGCAGGTCGGCGGGCTGCCGACACCGGTCCTGGACGACGCCGGGTTGGACGAGCGGATGCTTGGAGAGCCGTTTAGGCAAGTCATCACGAGCCTCCGCGGGCTTCCGCCGGCCGACGAGCGTGTCGAGCGGGACGAGCTGGAGAGGGTCGTGCTGAGGGTGGCCGGGCGGCTCGCCGAGTGGCTTAGGCAGATCGGATTCGAGGACGAGGCCCGCCAGGAAGGAAATCTCTTCTTCCACGTGTATGAGCACGAGGACTGGGTGCGGCGCGGGGTCGTCGGCGCCGGGGACGAGCATGACGTGCCACGCTAGAAATATCCGTGAGCACCCAACGAGACATCGAACGACTCGCCCGCATCTTCATCGCCGAAGCGTTCGTTGCCCTCGAGCGAGAGCACATCATCCCCACCCCCGTCTACCACCCCTACGTGTCGGTGGGCCGCGACTACTTCGGCGACACACTGCGCGGCGTCGAGGGCTACAGGCCGCTCGAGGAAGCCCTTGAGCGTGCCTACCCGACGCGCTTCGCGGAGCCGCTGCAGCGTCGTCACCCTGAGTTCGCCGCCCACTACATGTTCACACTGTTGGAGGCATGTGTGGCGCGCTGCGGCCTGGCGGACAACTTCCAGATCGACGGTGCGCCCGTCATTGAGTCGATCACGGAGCTGATCACGACGCTCGACTCGGACATCTACGAGGTCGTATGCGTCCGGCACGTGAGCAACTTGACCACACCCGACCTTGAGGAAGTGGCACTCGGGCAGGTCACGGTGATCCCAGAGCGCACAGACCACGAGCCCTTGGCCATGCGTGTCCACCGTGAGATAGCCGGTGCCGCACAGAGCTGGAACCGGGAGGAACCCCGTCCTTACGCCCCTCCACACAGCTTGCTGCTAACCCGTGAGCAGACCGCCGACCCCGATATCCAAGCGGTGACGAGTCGCCTATCTGCGAGACTTGGCCAGTTCGTGCTCGTGGCCAGGCTGCTCACGGCGTGTTCCGCACACGCCAACTACGAGCTCACCGGCTCAATGACCCGTGTTGCGCGGTTGTCGCCGAGCTTCAGCGAGTGGCCGCACGGTATTTTCGGTCTGCCGCTACGGCGCACTGCGCGTCTCGGCCACGAGCTCGAGCCCGCGTTCACAGCGCTCGGCGAGCGACTGGACAGCCTCGACCCCGGGCCCGAGGGCACAATCGCGACGTCCTTTGAGGTCGCCCTCTCGATGTTCAGCCGTTCTTACCACAACGACAGTGAGTACGAGCACCTGGTAGACCTCGCGTCGGGCCTCGAGGCGGCACTGATCGGCTCGCAGAAGAGCACCGAGTCGGTGACGCTACGCCTGAAGAGTCGATCAGCGGCACTCCTCGCGACAGACGCAGACCCGGCCGGCGTGATCTTCAAGGACGTCGGCCTGCTGTATGAGCTGCGATCCAAACTCGTCCACGGCGGTCGACTACACGAACGCGAGATCGCGAAGCTGATGCGCGGCATCTCAACGGTGCGCGATAACGAAGGCTGGCTGGTTACGCTTGCGTCGAGTGTTGACCGGCTGCGCGATCTGCTGCGCCGCTCGATCCTCGCGCGGCTGATGCTGGCGGACGAGCCACAGGTGATCTGGGCGCTAGGTGAGGACAGCGGCGTCGATGCCGCGCTCGCCGATGATCGACTGCGCGTGAACTGGCGCGAGGGCTGGCGCAGGAGGCTCGACGGCCTTGGGGCGGGGTTCGCGTTCGAGCGGGCCCGGCCCGCGGTTAGCTCGATCTCTCAGGAGGACCGCTAACTGCTTGTTGTGGCCTGGCTGCTTGGCGGTGGGCACGGGCTTCTAGGTTGTAGCCATGCGACGGACTTGGACGATGGCACGAACGTTGCTGCGCTGGGTGCTGCCTTACCCTGACCCGCTGCGACGACGAAGAGCGCGCCGCTTCGCACGCACACTAGTCAAGTGCCACCCGTGGCCTGACACCGAGGCGACAGCCTCCGATTTTGCAGAGCTTTTGCTGCTCAGGCTGCTCGCGCTCCAGCAGGAGACGCGGCGCACCTTGCGCTGGCGGCTACACGACGCCTCCGCCCTTCTCACACGTGCCGCCGTAGAGACGTGCCTCTCAGGCCTCTACTGGGTATACGGCCAACCCGACGTGCGGCGAATGCACGCCCACAACGCTGAGTCCTTTCGCCGACTCTTTTCACCCATTGTGACCAGCGAGCTCATCCCGCAGACACTCATCGACGAGGTCGCCGCCATGCTCGGCTCCTCGGCGCAGCAGCCACCGAAGCTCAACCAAATGGCGACGCTGATAGTCGACGCCAACCTGCGGAAGATCGCGGGTGATCTTTACACGCGTCTATACGCGCCGCTCTCGATCTTCTACGCACACCCGACCGGTTTGGCACTGAACCGGCATGTCGGGCGCGACGATCATCTGCTTGAGCATCCGGAACCTGTGTGGACCGCGCGCTCGATGCGACACACGGTAGACGCGTGCATGGCGGCGCTTGCGATTGCGCTCGCCAGATCTACAGGTGCCGACGAAGACTTGCTTGTAGCTTACGCAGACGCTCACATAACTCGCGCGGTCTCACCGATCGCCGCCTTGGGAGGGCGAGCCGCGCTTAGTGGTCTGGATTGGTCGAGGCTGCCCCGCGCCTTGCGCGTATTTGGTCGCCTGCGACATTACTATGACAGCGGGGACGCAGCTCGAGATTCTTTCGAGGCGCGTAAGAGACTGACACGAGACGCCTACGACGACATGTTGGAGCTACTCGGCGCACGCGCTCAGCTACATCGCGACGCCCTTATCGATCACTTCACCGATTTGACCGCACGCTCGGTTAACCAGGAGCCCGGGCCGACGTAGATAGTTCGTACTTCGATGCCCCGGGGCGAGCGGGTGCGCGAAATCTCGCAGGGTACGCTGTCCTGACTTAACAGAAACAGCTCGTTCGCACTGCGCCCCCGAGAGCGCATGCGGGCGATGCGGTCAGTTTGTCTAAGGCTTTACCAGCCGTCCTTCGACATCAACCTACGGTCTTTCGACGTCTCGAAGCGCCGCGCTCGCAACCGACGCGAACTCCACAGCATCCTTGTGCGATGCGCCGCCGCGAACCGCGATGACGTAAGCCAGCGTTCCCGTGGGGCCGAGATCGCCGATGATCGCTCGCATCTGCTCGGCGTGTGTCGAGTCCCTCATACGGCTGAACGCGGTTCCGAGCGCGGACGGCGTAGCCCCGCCAAACCCTCTCTCGCAGAACTCGAGCTCAGGTCTTATCCTCGATAGCGCATCGTTTACTTCAGCGCTCGTGACCGTCGCCGACGGCGTCACTACGCGTCCGTCGTCATCTACGTCGACGTAAGTTGACGCAAGCCGTCGTCTGTGGAAGGCCGCAACATCGGGCGGCGGACTGTCCGTGAGCAGGTCGCCGGCCCACGCCGCCCAGAGCGCATCTCCGAGCTTCTCTTGATGAGTCCTAAACCTTTGCCAAATCTTCTTCCAATTGTCGTCGGTCTCCTCACGCACGCCGTAAAAGGAGGCGACCATCACATGCTTGCCCAACTCGTCGGCAGCGAGCCCGGCGAGCAGGAGCGCTGTCGGCGTCCGGCCTCGATCCCTCATCAGTACCGCGTCGTCGAATAGCCTTCGGGCGTTGGATAGCGCCGCGAGCGCGATTCCGGCCATCTGCTCTGGCGCCAGACGTTGCACAGGTGTTCAGACGGAGCATTGCATGCTGCTTGATGCCCCTGGAAAGACACGCCGAGGGCGGACGAGCGGCGCACCGAGGGTGTAGCGGCAGATCCTGCCAATCGTCAGCAGCTCCCGTGTGGGCAACCGTAGAGACGGACGTGGGTCGAGGCTTTTGTTCAAGTCCGACCTGGGCCGGTGAGTTCGTCTAGCCACTTCTCACGCTCGAGGGTGCCGATCTCGTCAGCGCCGGTGGTCTCCACGAGACGTCGACCTGCCGTTAGAAGTCCTAGCTGGGCGTAGGTGGCTTTGCCTCGAGGCAGCAGTCCTGCGAACACGTTGTTGACGGGCCCGACTTCCTCGTTAGCGCTGATCCCCACGAGGCGCAGGTCCGCGAGGTGGCTCAGCTCCAAGCGGATGCTCTCATCAGCGACGTTGCGGCCGGTCTCGTGGAGCGCCTCGATATTGGTGAGAGATCGCTCATGCTCGTCAGGGTGTGCCAGCAGCGCGAGGGCCACGAACTCTCGGTAGGTGAGCTCGTCCGCGACGCGGATGAGGTAGAGCGCCTCGGCTGCGGAGATCGTCGCATCGTGAGCGCAAGCGGAGTACAGGCGTGCAAGAAGAGGGAGCTTGCGCTCCTCGTATGTCCCGGCTGCCCGGCGGAGAACCGCCTCTAGCAGGTCCTCGGCCTCCGGTCGCAATGTGCCTCGATCGTCGAAGAAGCCGTCTTCGCGTGGGCGCTCCCCTCGCTCCTCACGCTGGCGGGCGTCCTCGTCCATAACGAGGAGCGCGGCGCCGACGCGTTCTTGTTCGCGACGGTTGAGTCGGCCGATCAGCGCGCGCGCCGCGTGCTGAACGGCCACTCCGAGTGCGGCGCCACCAATTGCCCCGGCAGGGCCGCCAACGAGCCCCAAGCTGCCCCCTGCTACGGCTCCCACGAGATCGGTGCCGGCGCTACGCAGCTCGCCGGCTGCGTCATCGCTTGGCTTGGCCTCTTGCTCATTGGGCACGCCGCCAGCATAGGCGTGGGATCCTCAATACGGATGTTTGATCGGGGACGTGGCACGCACGACGTTCACTGCGGCCGAGGGGGAGGAGATCCGCGGCCTGCTCGATGAGCTCCCGCATGCTCGCCGTGCAGTCCCAGCGGTTGAGCGTCGCCCGCATGCGCCGAATGGGACTGGAGCTCGCGGCAGGATCAGATGGACTACCCACGCGCCAACAGTTCGACGGCCGTCGTTCCTCAGTGCGTTGAAACTGGAGGCCGGCAATACCGCGGCGACGACGATCATCCGACCGCATCCGTCCGGCCGAGTGTTTTGCGTTGCAGTCGGCGTCACCGGGCAGTCGGTCGACGAGAACTGGAACCCATTCGAAGAGCGGTTTCAGTGGTTCGGGCAGTCACCGCACCAAGTGGCAAGCGGTGACCATTTGTTTGTGTTGGCAGTCGACCGATGGAGGAGCGCGGTCGTGGGCCTCTACGAGGCGGTGCCGTCAGATTGCCAGGCTCACCCGACCCGGAGCGCTGGCCGTTCGCTCTCGGCGTACGTCCACTGGCTGCAATCGCCCCGCCTCAGGCGACGAAGGTCGAGGGACGCGTTGACGGTCAAGGCGCCCGCCTCGACGGTTGGGGATCACGAAGTCGTCCTGGCCCGCGGGCTGGCCCGCGCGGCGAAGGCGGTCGCGGTGCTCTATGACGGCTTGCAGGAGGTCGGGGGTCATCTGCACCTCGCGGACGCCGGCGTCGGTCTTCGAGCTGCGGACGTAGAAGCGGGCACCGCTTGGTTCGTGCAGGCGCACGTCGCGCCAGCGCAGATCGCAAAGCTCGCTGGCGCGCACGCCGGCGCGGGCGAGGAGCTCGGTCACCGCACGGCGACCTAGGGAACCGGTCGACTGCTGTGCCCCGAGCCGGGCGACGTGGAAGCCGACCGTCGCCTTGGTCAGGGACCCCCTCGCGAGCTTCCTCGCATAGATCACTCGCGCCGAGCAGATCGAGCGGCGGCCGCTCTGGCCGCTACCGACTGCGGGCAGCATAGGCTGCCGCGACCTCATGTTTGGCCGAGCAGCGCTCTTCTAGTTCCAGGCGCAAGCTCACCGTGCAGGCTGAGCAACCGCGGATGCGTGTGCGGTGCTGCGCAATGATCACCGGTGATGATTGCGCGCGCCGGTGAGATCTCGGGCCCTCCCCACGAGAAGGTCCTTCGTCGAGGGGTCGGGAGCAACGTCGAGGACGAGGTCGGCGGCAAGGCGGCTGGGCTGGCCTCATTGCCGGGGCTGTGGACCCCGCCTTTCGTTGTGTTTGGCGCGTCGTTCCGGGCGCTCTGGCGGTCACAGGGAAGCGTGAAGAGCGCACTCGACACGGATGAATCCCTACGACGGAAGCTCGCGGCGCTCATCGCGAACTCCGCGCCAACAGATGTCGGCCCGCCGCGCATCCTTGTCCGCTCCAATGGGCCAGGGGAGCGCCGGTACCCTGGGGAGGCTGTCACGGCTCCAGTTCCTGCCGACCTTGCGGCGCTCGAACCTGCGCTCGAACGCGCGCTGAGCGCGTTTTCGGGATCGTTTCCGCTGGTCCAGACGGCGATTGAGCCCGGCGTACTAGGTCTCATGTCCAACGAGCGACGCTGGTCGACACGGCGCGATACGTGGCTTGTGGAGGGATCATTCGCGCTGCGCGGTCCCGAGATCACGCGGCTTCGGGCGACCGAGACAACCGATGAGCACCGAACCCTCCGCGCGTCGACGGCAAGAGGTCTCCTGAGCTGTCTCCGCCGGGTAGCGGGCCTGCTCAGGGCGCGAGGCGGCGAATGGCGGGTTGAGTGGATCTGGGATGGCGAGCGGGTCTGGGTCGTCCAAGCCGACCAAATCGAGCCGCCGCGGACCGACCAGGTCGCGGCCCGCTACCTGCGAAGTCGTGACCGCCACACTCCGGCTATCAGACGCGGGGCCATCGACGGCTTAAGGGGCCCAAAGCTGGACGCCTGGCGTAGGTTCCGCGACCTCGGGTGGCCGTCATACCCCCTCGTCGCGTTGTCAGGCGACGAGTGGCAACGGTTGCATGGAGCCTCGGCGTACGCGCACTGGGTTCGGGAGTTTGGCAAGGCCCTACTCGTGATCCGGACCGACGTTGTGAGCAAGCATCGTCGCGCCGATCTTTTGCTGCCGACGAGCGCTCCATCGAGCGACCCAAAGACGCTCGCGGAGTTCATGACCAACGCGGCTGCGGCTTTTCGCGAGCGCAATGTTCCCGACCACGACTGGATGTTCCTCATATCTCCTGTCGTGCGGGCTCGCGCTAGCGCGCTCGCACGCGCATATCCCGGAGGGTCCTCCGTTGACCTCGACGCTCTCTGGGGCTTCCCCGATGGCTTGCTCCACCTCCCGTATGACTCCTGCCGAGTCGACCGACTCGCCTCGTCGCACTACTCGCGCCGCCACAAGCCGCTATGCCTGCTCGCCGAAGAGGGCGGCTGGAATCTGCGACCGGTTCCGGCGCCGCTCGACTGGAGCCCAGTCCTGCTGCAAGCTGAAGCGGTACAAATCGCATCCTGGGCTCAGCAGCTCGCCGACGGCTCGGACGAACCGGTCATGCTTATGGCGCTGGCACGTATCGGAGGTCGTCGAGGTGAGGGCGCTTGCCTTCCGTTCTTCGCCACGTCAGCCAAGACAGCGAGCCCAGCCCTGGCCGGCAAGGGGATCGACGACGCACGTGGCTATTCTCGGATATCTTCGCCGGCCGACCTTGCGGAGCTGCGTGCGCGCTCAGACCGGCCAGCGGGAATCGATTTACGCCCGTCCGTTAGATGGATACGCGACGCACAGTTCCTCCGGGCGATCGCCGAGTACAGCGCCGAAACCCGACTCCCGGTCGCGTTCTATGGAAGCTTGCTCGGCCACGCGAGCTATATCTTGCGGAGCCACGGCGCCATCGTGGTGATCATTGCCGGTCCGAGCGACACGACGACACGCACCCGCTATGACCGTGCTCATGCTTTCTGGCCGTTAGTCGTGCGCAACAGCGACGGTCTGGCCCGTGTAGAGGCCGTCGCGCGAGATGTGGCGCGAGCGGCGCTCGAGCGCCAGATCGCGACCGTCGCGAACCTACGAACCGATAGCGTCAACGCTATGGCCCTGGCCCGTGACCGCAACCGCGCCTCTCTCAACGCACTCACATCGGGCCGCTCGGTCCCACGGAACCCTGGTCGGCAATTTACGCGGCTCGGCGTGATCGACGCGACGATGCTCGATCGTCAGTCCCTCGCGCCGGATACGCCCGGTGTCGCGGCCGGATTCATGCGCTCTCCTCCGGAAGATGTCAACGCCGCCGAGTCCCATGCGTGAATCTGCAATGCCGGGCGGCTGGCCCGAGCACCAGCCGATGGCGTGGGCACGACTCGCCCGCCAAGCAGCTCGTACGCTCGAGGGGCTGTGGGACGGGCAACAGTTCCAGCCCTACCGCTCGGATGCCGGGCATCGGCCCTCGAAACCTACCCAGACCACTACCACCGCGACACCGGCCCCGCCGCCCGAACCGGACTCGCGTCCCAGAAACCGCGACACCTCGGACCCACCCGGCGAGACGACCGACCCGCCCGCGGTCCCACCGGACGACCCCAGCAGCGGCGAAGACGCAGGGGCCGCCCCGGCAGACACCCAGCTCAGCGTCGTGTCGCTTCGCGGCGTCCAGGCTCTCATCAATCTTGTCGACGTGGTCCCTGAGTGGGGGAGCGCCGCCGTGCGCGACCTCATCGCTAGGCATCTCATGCCAGCGGTCGCGTCAATCGATGTCAAGCGCTTCGCTGAGGATTCAGCCCCAGAGCTAGAGTCTCGTGAAGGCAGCGAGAAGCTACTCCCATATGCCGCTGCCGTACTGACCTCGACGTTGGCGCGCGCCGCGCTCATCGACCAGTCCCAGTACAAGGGCGAGCACATCGACCGCGCGCAACTGCGCTCGGACGCAGCGCGAGCGCGCGAGCGGGTTGAGGCCGCGAGTGAGCTCGCAATCGCACAGTCAAAGCTTGTGTGCGCCCGGTTCGTCGCCGCGGAGGCCGGCGGCGACTGGTTGGCCGGTTGCGTCCACCCGATCGTCCTTCATCGACTGGCGGGCGCAGTCTGGCTTGCCGGCCGCGTGTTCGCCTCAACCCCGGCTTCCCACGAGAACCTCATCACCAGCCTCAGCGAGGCACAGCTTGAGCTCGCGTCGCACGTGCGCCGGCTCACCGAACGCCTTATCGCCCTACACGAGCTGCAACCCGGTGAGCAAGGCGAGCACGTCGCGCTTGCGTTCTGCGCGGGTGCACTCGCGCGCCCAGGGACGGCACGTCGCGACTACGTCATGGCCGCGTGTCGTGCCGCGCTCCAAGGCCAGGATGTCAGCGGCCGCTGGCCGGCCGAGCGTCGAGCCGGCGAGCACACCCATCCCGACGGATCGGGGAGCCTCTCGCTCTCGACCTACGACGTCGCCGACGTCCTCGCCGAGAGCCTCCTCGCCGCTGGCGCGCAGGATGAGACTTTCCAGTCTCGGCCGCCGTCCCGCGAGCTGGTAGAGGGACTCTTACGCGCCGCGCGACACGCAGACGAGAGCATCGTCGAGCTTGACGTACCGCGCACCGACTCGGTGCGCGAGGGCTGGCACAGCGAGCACATGTTCGGGCAGCGCAAGGTCGAGGCGGAGGCGACCGCGGCTGTACTCGACTCGATGATAGGTCTACGCGACCTTGCCAACGAGGCCCGTCGACTCGAGGCGCTCGGGACGTTCGACATCGCCAATCCTCGCGATGAGTTCTGGCCAGAGTGGCTGAGATGGGACACCTACAGGAAACGGAGCGAGCCTGACAGCAAGCGCAAGATCCTTGAGTACCTGCACACCGAAGTGGTTGACCGCGTTGTACGCGACCCCCTTCCGTGGGAGCGCACTGAAGCCAACGGGCTGCTTCTCTTTGGGCCTCCAGGCACCACGAAGACGACCATCGTCCGCGCCCTCGCCCACGGGCTGCGTTGGCCCCTAATTACGCTCAGTCCCGGGATCTTCATCGAGGAGGGGCTCGAGGCGATCGAGAAGCAGGCGAGATCGGTCTTCGAGCGTCTGCATGCCCTCAAGCGAGCAGTCGTTCTTTTCGATGAGTGCGATGAGCTCTTTCGCGAGCGCGACCCGGCGAAGAGCTCAGATCAGACGCGCGGAATCGCCGCATTCATGACCGCCAGCATGCTCCCCAAGCTCCAGGACCTACACGACCGAGGACAGGTGATCTTCGTCGTCGTGACGAACTACTTCAACACGATGGACCCAGCGATCAAGCGCATCGGGCGGATCGATCACATTATCGGCGTGCCTTGGCCCGACGCGGCGCAGCGCGAGAACATCATTCGCGTCGGGCTCCCAGGCGACGACACGGCGACCAACGCGGCCGTCGACGTCTTGGTCAAAGGGACCGAGGGGTTTATACGGGGCGAGATCCTCAAGGCCGTCGAGTCGCTCCAAACGCTGGAGCTCGGCTCCCGCGCGGAGGCGCAGCTCGCAGCAAAAAGGGCCGTCGAATCGCTGGGCGAGAAGACGATCACCGATCCACAGATCGCCGAATTCGAAGACCAGGCACGCAATCACAGCGCGCCACACATCAGGGCTGGGTTGGGTGAGCAGTGACCGCTGATTGCTGCATATGCGGGCAGATCGAAGGCGATCCAACACGAGACTTGCTGCATCGGGCGCGCGGCGAGCGAACGTACGAGCGATGGATCCCCTACGAGACCGACCGCTTCGCGGTCATTCCGAGCATCGGCGCGCTCGTCCCGGGCCACGTCCTGCTGTGCCCGCGGCGCCACCTGCGCAGCTCAGCGCTCCTCGATGAACTCGAGACCGCCGAGCTGCTGTTGGCTGAGGCATGGCTTGAGGGAATCCTCCTGAAGGAGTTCGGCGGACCGGTTCAGTTGTTCGAGCACGGCAACAGCGCCACCGGAACCCATGTTGGCTGCTCAGTCGAGCACGCGCATCTGCATTTCGTGCCCTCAGCCCCAGATCTGTGGCCGACGATCAGGCGCGAGCTCCCCTGGACCAGGCTCGATCAGCCATTGACACGCTACGTCGGGGGACGCGAGTACATCCGCTACAGACGCGGCGACGGCGCGTGGTTTGTCTACGCGCTCGATCGCGACGGAGAGCTGCCGTCGCAATTGCTGCGCCGGTGCTTCGCCCGCGCATTGGGAATCGAGGCCGAATGGAACTGGCGCGAGGCCAACCGGTTGGACGTGACCTCCACGACGATCGAGCGACTGCGAATCGGAAGCAGCGGCCGGTCGCTGACTCCGCAATCGCTAATCGAGCTCGAGCGTTCGGTTCTCGATCTCGTTCACGGCCCTGATCGGGGCCACAGTCTCAATCCATAGGCGTGCACCGCACGACAGTGGGCGGTCGGGCGAATACACAACCGAACTCGGTCCATCGATCTCGACCGAGTGACACGCGATGTTGGTCCGGGTTGCCTTGACTCTGATCGGCGGCTCGCGCTCGCCCGATCGGTTGTTCGCGCGGATTACGTGCTGGTTGACGTGTATTCGCTTAATCACGCCACGAGAATGCTTGGCGGCTATTCGTCGTCGACGATCGCCTCAACGCCAAGGCGGGTCGCCTCGATCTCCGCGCTGTGGCGAGCGCTCGCCCGAGTCGGAAACAAGGTCTCCGACGTCGAGAGCGTGCTGCCATCCAGACCGATAAGCCGCCAGCGATAGACGCCAGTCCAGTCGGAGAACACCTCGACCATTCTCGGCCGGATCTCGTGTGCGACTGCCTCCTGGACTGTCATAGCCTTGCCTCCTTGGGCTTCCTTGCGCTCGTAGACATTATCGTCAGCGTACTCGGCCATCGATGAGTTCGCGCCGTGGGAGTCCGCAAACGACGGAGGAAAGCGACGAGGCGTTCGCGGCGACTCTCAAGCGTCCTTCCGAGCATAGCCAATGGACCATGGGCAGGATCCTACTTATGGTGTCGGACGGACCTTGATTCTGGGCGTTCCCTCGCCCATGATTCATGGGATGACTGCTTTGGATCCGCGCGCAGACGGCGGCCGCGTCTTCGACGGAGAGCCTCGCCGGCGTGAGATCGCACTCGAGTGCAGCCGAAAGCCGGGCTCGACGTACGACGTCGCGCGACGACTCGGATATGAAGAGGGATCAATCTCGCAGACAGTCCGGACGCTAGCCAAGTACGGCGTTCTGATCGGCGAGCGCCCGAGAGGTTCGAAGGGCACGCAGTACCGGCTGAACTCCGAGTGGTCAGCTGCGCTGAAGGGAGCCGAGCGGCGAGCTACGACCGGTTTGCTAATGCTCGACAGCGACCTCGTCGTCGTGGATGCGCCCGCCCTCGGACTGCTGTGGGATTTGCTGGAGCGTCCAAGCGTCCGCGCGGACGTCGCGTGGATAACCGAGCTGCGTGACTCGACGCGAGGAGCCCTCATCTCAGTTGAGCCCGACAACCCGGCGGCGACTCGGGGCCTCGTCGAGGCGCTACGCCAAGGGAACGCCCACGCCGAGCGGCTGACCATCGGGCCTACGACCGCACAAGACGACCTCGCAGAACTGGCCCGTGCTACGCGTCGACGCCATTCCTGATCGACGTGTGCGCCAACCGACACGCAGGGCGCCTTCCAATACGCGCGTGTAGCTTTAGCGCTCCTCCGCCGGAATCGGCGCTGGACGTGTGACACCACGAGTGGCAATCGTGTTATCCCTCGTTAGAGATCCTGGCGCCGGGTCAACAGGCGGGGTACGTGCGGCACTTGTCCCGATCGGGACAAGTGCGCGAGCGGTGGCGCAGAGGGTCACGACCGTCCCGATCGGGACAGCGCAGCCGTGGTCGCTACTGGAGCGCTACTGCGACGTCGTCGGCATCGCGGGCTCCGGCGACCAGGCGGTCGAAGCTAGTCCCGTGTTCGCGGCGCGCGCGCTGCTCGAGCTGGGCGTAGACGTCGAGCGTCATCTTGCTGTCGGCGTGCCCGACCTGGCTCATGACCCACTTGACGTCGAAGTTGTTGGCGAGCAGCGCGATCGAGATATAGGTGCGCCGGAGGCTGTGCGGGGTGATGTGCGGCAGCGCGGGTAGGCCGCGCTCGGCGCGATCGGCGCTCGCGCGGGTGGCGGCATCGCGGACGATCTTGCCAACGCGCTGGCGGTCTATGCGCCCGCCACGGACGTTGGGGACGGCGTGGTCATCGGGTCCGGTCGGCTGCCCGGCGCGGTACAGGCGATCGAGGTGGTCCACGAATGCTTCGACGAGCGCGGGGCTCATCTGCACCTCGCGGATGCCGGTGTCGGTCTTTGACGCACGGACGTGGAAGCGTGCGCCGGCGGGGCTATGCAGCCGCACGTCGCGTAGTCGCAGGTCGCACAGCTCGCTCGCGCGCACGCCGCCGCGCGCGAGGATCTCGATCACCGCGCGCCGGCCGACGTAGACTCCTCCGTCGCCGACGCCGAGACGGGCAGCGTGGTAGGAGACGGTCGCCTTGGCGAGCCCAAGCTCGTCGGCGATGGCGCCAACGCAGCGTCCGGCGGCGAGCCGGCGTGCGACCCTGGCCCGCGTGCTCTCGCCGGCCATGTCGGAGGCGGGGATCTGCGGCAGCGCATCCTGTGCGGCCGCGGCGTCGATCAGCGCGACGAGCTCATCTAGCTCCAGGAAGCTACGCGTCGGCTTGGGCACCCATATACGCATCCGCTTGCCGCGCGCCGGGTTACGGTCGATCAGCTCATCCTCGACCGCCTCGTCGAGAACCATCGCAAGGACGCTGAGCACCTTACGGATCTGAGAGGCCGAGCACGGGACAAGACGGCGGTTGCGCCTGTCGCGCAGGTCCGCCCCTGCCTGCTGCGCCTCGCGCAGCTCGTTTGACTCGCGCACCAGGCGCGCCTTGAACTCTAGACAGGCGTGGCGGTCGATCTGGTCGAGCGGCATCGGCGCGAGCACCGGCAGCAGGTGCTTGACGAGCGCGGTGCGGTACTGGGCGAGCGTGCTTGGCGACAGCGGCCGGTCACTGGTCACGCCTTCGGCCCTACGCTGCAGCCACGCTGATGCATATTCGTGGAATGTCGGGGTTTGCGTCGGCGCGACAGGTTCGGCTGGCAGCCGTGGACGCTCCCACACGCCCGCTCGAACCCGCGCGCTGATGATGCCGAGCTCGGTGCGTGCCGCGGGCTCGCTCCAGCCGCCGCCGCAGCCGCACGGACAGCCAGGGCGCTCATGCAGCGTGAGCTCTTGGCGCTCGCCGTGGGCGCGAAAGCGCAGGCGGAAGGCACGGGTACCGTCGCCGAGCGCGCGTGTTAGGACGGTGCCGGTCGTGGAGCGCGCCATCAGCGACGCACCCCACGACCCGCGATACGCTTGCGTTGCATCGGGACTACATCTCCCGTTGTCGCGGCCGGGGGCGTTCCTGCGCCGCCCGGCCATCTATCTGAGTCGCGGCGACGTTAGCTCTCATACGGCAGCAGATCAACCCCCGCGCGGCGACGTGCTGTTCGGCGCGTTGCGGGTCTCGTGACCGGGGTCCGGGCGGGCTCGGTGGATGGGTCGGCGAGGACGCGCGTGGCGCGCCTGAGGTCGAAGCGCAAGCGACCGCGGCCCGCGCCGAGGCGAATCGCGCCGAGCCGGTGTGCGTGCTGGTAGATCCATTCGCGATCGACGTCGAGGATGCGTGCGAGCGCGGCGGCGTCCACGTACCGCACGGGCAGCAGCGCGCCACGCTCGTCCATCAGCTCGGCGACGCGCTCGGCGATCGCCTCGATGTCGGCCTGATCGAGTCCCATGGCGCACCTCAGGGAGCGTGCCGGGCGATGGCGGCCCAGTGCGTGGTTCGTGCCCGCGCGACGGTCACGTAGTGCGGGTCGCGCTCGATGCCGAGGAAGCGCCGTCCCTCGAGCACCGCGGCGGCGCCGGTGGTGCCCGACCCGCAGAACGGATCCAGCACGAGCGCGTGCGGGGGTGCGAGCAGCCGGGTGAGCCACCGCATCAGCTCAAGCGGCTTGACGGTCGGGTGGGCGTTAGCTGCCGGGCGCGTGGGCCGGCCCCCGCGGTGGGCCCCGGGGAATAGGTCGAGCTTCTGTAGCGGCAGGCGCTCGCAGCCAGCGTCGCGCTCGCGGCGGCTGGCCTTTGAGCAGTAGAAGATGCGGCTGGGTGGCTCCGGCGGCCAGCCCGGGCGGCCACGTCGTCGCGCGTCGTGGTCGATGATCGCCCCCGGGCAACCACCCGTGCGGCAGGCGCCCGCGCGGCAGGTCGCGTGGTGGGTGAGCAGCACGTTCGCGGGGAAGCGGTCTCCGACGCGACATGCGTGCGCATTCAGCGCCCCGGTGCGGTGGCGTTTGATGTTTTGCTCGATGGGTGCCTCGGCGGGCTTGCGGACGAGCAGGATCGGCTCATACGCGGGCTTCAGCGCTGTGGCTTGGCCACACGGTAGGCGTCGTGACTTCGGCATGCCGCTGCCGTAGAGCCACATCAGCGTGTCGCGCAGCTGAAAGCCGGCGTCCTCGAGCGCGCACGCGAGCCGGTGTGCGGTGCGGGGAGCGCCGAACGCGGCGAGGTGCGCGCCGGGACGCATGACGCGCAGGCACTCCAGCGCCCAGGTCAGAGACCAGGCGTAGAGCGCCTCTGCCGTGCTCTGCCGGGCCGCGCGGCTACGTGTGTGGCGGCGAATGAGCTGCCCGTCCCAGGGCTCGCCGTTGAAGTCGATGCCGTAGGGCGGGTCGGTGATTATCACCTCGACGCTCTCGGCCTTTAGCCTGGGGAGCGCATCCAGGCAGTCGGCCTGCTCGATGCGCCAGCCACGGCGGTGGTTATCGACGCTGCGTGGGGGCATCTCTCACCTCGCTGATTAGGGTTGGCCGAGCCAGTCGACGTAGCGCTCGGGCTTCTCGGGGTCGATGAAGATCGCTGCGAAGGGACCTCGTTCGATGAGGCTCTGCAGGGTCACGAAGGACGCCGGCACGGAGGCGTGGCGCTCCAGGGAGGGGCTCGAGCGCGCAAGCGCGATCACCCGCTGCATGCGTGTCTGCGCCGCGGCCTCGCCCTGGTGGGCGAGGACGACGAGCACCGCGGGGAAGGCGCGGTAGTAGTCATGCCAGGAGGACTCGCCGCGCGAGCCCTCAGGCGCGGGCTTTGGCTGGTAATCGCGCAGGCGCGCGTAGCGGGTGAACTTCGCCGCGAGCTGCTCGGGCGGGATCGTCCCGCGGTCGAGCTCGATGAAGCGCTGGTGCAGGACGAGCGAGCGCTCGCTCTCGAGCTGCACGTAGCTGAGCAGCGCGTCGGCGATCAGCAGCTGGCTCGGGTGTCGCGACCGCGGCGCCAGTGGGTGGGCGATCTCGTGGCGCCAGGAGAGCGGACCGCAGTCGTCGCCGCGCTCGCGGGCCGCCTGCACGAAGGCGATGCCGACATCGTTCACCGCGAGCGTGTGGGCGCGCAGCGGACCGGCGGCCTGGGCCGGCGAGCTCACACGCCTACGCATCTCCGCTCTGCTCGAGACCGCCTCGACGGTGTCCGCGCCGCGGTCGGTGATGAACCACAGCGCCAGGCCGCGCTGGCCCCCGGCATGCTCGGCCAAGCCGCGCCTGCGCAGCTCGGCGAGGATCGACTGAGCCCACCGCAGCGACGCCGCCCGAGCGTGCAGGGCTCCGAGCTGGCGGGCGGTGAGCAGGCGGTGCTGGTAGAGGCTCTCGAGCATCTGCACCGCGACGGCGGGCAGCGCTCGCAGATCGTCCTGTCCCGCGACGTTCATGAGCGAGCCTCGCGCGCGGGTAGCTGTGGCACGCTCAAGCGCGAAGCACCGCTCACCGCCGCCGAGCGGCCGGAGGGCAGGTGGATGCGGGCCAGCTGCTCGATGATGCGCCCGTCGAGCTCATCAAGCGCCCTGATCGTCTCCGCGACGGGCACCCTCCCGGAGGCCCGGTCGATGATCGGCTGGATCTCACCGACGCGCTCGGGCTGGTAGGCGTCGCCGAGCTGCTCGGGGACCGAGACGCCCTGAAAGAGGAACGGGCGCGTGAGCTCGCCCTCGTGTGTGACCTGAGCGAGGAAGTGAAAGCGCGGCAGGCCGGCGATCGCGCTCGCGTCGGGGTCCGCCCCCCACTCGCGCGCGATCAGCGACGCCGCGTGCGCGTTCAGCGCCGTGGCGATGAGATGTGAGCGGTTGGTCGTGAGCGCCTGCAGCGTGTCGCGTGTGAGGCGCTCGGGATTCTGGTTCAGCAGGAAGCCGCGCACTCCGTACTTCGCGGTCTGCTCCAAGAGGGCGGCCAGGTTCCCAGAGGCCGCTCCGTCGTAGCTCTGCACCTCATCAAGGAAGACGTGGAAGCTCTTCCGCTGATCGGGCGAGATGCGGGCACGGCCCTTGGCGGCATGCAGCAGGTCGAACACGAGCAGGTTCGCGACCAGCCTGTCCCGGACTCCGCCGGCGCCGGGGCAGGCGAGCACGATGCGTCGCTCCTGCATCGCGCGGGCGACGTCGTAGGTCGAGTTCTGAGAGCCAAGCAGCGCGGCCAGCGGCGTGCACGAGTGCAGCCTGTCGATGAGGTTGGTGACCGGCGTGATCGCCTCCTCGGCCAGCCTGGGGAAGCGCTCTGTGAAGAACTGCCGGCGCGGGACCGAGAGGAACGGCAGGATCCCAGCCAGCCACTCGGCGTTGCCGAGCAGCGTCGGGATCTGGAAGATCGTCGGCTGGGCGTCCTCGGGCAGTACCGCGGCGAGTTCGGCCAGGGCGGCGACGGAGTGGGTGGTGATCGTCAGCGCGCGGTTGTTGCGCTCACCCCACTGGAGCACCGAGGCGAAGGCGTCGACGATCGCCTCCACCCTGCGCTCCTTGGCCTCGGCCGGCATTCCCTTGGTCGCGAGCAGGTTCCAGCCCGGCTGTCCGCTCCGCGATCGGGTACCGACGAGGTCGAGCTCGATCACGCGCTGCGCGTGATGCTCCTCGGTCAGGCAGCCCTTGATGCGCGCGATCGCGTCCTCATGGGGGTCCAGGAAGAGACCCCCGTGTCCGGCGCGCACGAGGTGCAGGAACTGCACGATCGCGAGCTCGGTCTTCCCCCAGCGTGAGCGTCCAGCGGTGTAGCTGAAGAAGGTGTCCGCCAAGCGCAGCGCGACGACGCGCTCGCCCGCCTCCCCCGTCACGCGCCCGAGCGGCACGAACTCGCCCCGCCGGTCGGGGGTGAGCGTCGGGAGGCTCTTCGGCGCGGGGTGGACGGCCGGCCCGAGGCGCAGCACGTTAGCCGCCGAGCAGCGCACGGTCGGCGGCTTCAGGGCCCATGCCATCTCTCGCGCGCTCACGACGCCGCCTCGGGTGGGCCTGAACAGCCCGCTGCCCATGCGCCTGTCGAACCAGTGCCGTCGGCCGGGGAGGTCCGAGCCGAGGAACGCGAGGCCCAGCACGCGCACGCCCACGACCCGGAGGGAGTTGGCCGCCGCCAAGGCGTCGAAGCACCCGAGGATCCCCTGCAGGCGCTTGACCTCTGTGCCCTTCTCCCGCGCACTGCAGCGAACCAGCAGCTGAAGGTGAAACAGCGGTTCGGCCTGCAGCAGCTTGGAGGCGATCTCCTCCCGCGCGGCGCGCTGGCGCACGATCTCCGCGGCTGGCTGGCGACCCGTCTGGCGCCCAGCGCCCAGTGCGTCGAGCAGGCCCTCGCCCCCACTCGTCCTCGCCGGCTCGCCGGTGAGGCCGCGGGCCTCGCGCAGAAGCCGGCGGCGCAGGCGCCGGCGAGTCATGGGAGTGGTCGGCAGCAGGTCGAGCGCGATCTCGGCGCGCTCGCTCCGCTCGCAGTCGACGTCCGCGAGCGCCCTGGCGAAGCTCTGCAGCGGGTCAGGGTCCAGCTCAAGCTGTGCCAGCGGCTCGCTGCTCGGCCGCGCGAGGCGCAGCTCGGCGCGCACCATATGCGTCGGCCGCTCGGCATTCCCATCACCGAGCGTCGCCGGCGACTCCGGAGCGGGGGCCTCGACCGCGCGCGCCTGCACGCGGTCGTAGCCGCCGAGCGCCGCGCGGATCGCGGGCAGCGCTCGGCGCGGGACGATCAGCGAGTAGCGCATCCGCCCGTCCCCGTCGGTGTCGAGCAGCACGCGCACCGCGCTCGCGCGCACGTCGAGCCACCCGCCGACCAGGCGCCTGACGCGCGACAGCTGAGCGGCGCAGCGCAGCACGCTCTCGAGGCTCGGATCGAACGAGTCCGGCGCGAGCACGACGAGGCGCGTCCGGGAGGCCAGCGAGCGACGAGTCACGACGATACGAGCCGTGAGCAGCGCCAGCAGCAGCGACGCCAGCGGCAGTAGGAGCGATGGACGTAGGGCCGACGTCAGGTGCAGATGGACGGGCCAGCCCGACAAGTGGACGTCGCCCGCTGAGCCGAGCAGGCCGAGGCCGAGCACGACCAGCAGCAGCGGCAGGACCTCTGGAGCCGGGCGACGACTCACAGAGAGTCACCCCGGCAGGCAGAGATCTCAGACGCCGTGCCGTCGTCGAAACCCACGCCCTCGAGCCGAAGATGGGTCCTCGCAGCGCTCCGGCCGACGAACCGCAGCGCGAAGCCTCGTGCGAACGGCAGCGCGAAGCGCACCACGAACCGCAGCGCGAAGCCCGCACTCGAGCTCATGCCCTGGCCCCTTCGGTGCGACCTGCCGGCGGCTGCGCGAACCCGTACACCGGGCCGCGCTCCCCGGCCTCCGTGACGGCCGGCGAGGGCTCGAAGGGTCCCACGCGGCTCACCCGCCCGTCGTAGTTGCCCTCGACCGTGACGATCTGCCCGCTGGGCAGGACGCGCACGACGATCCCGACGTGAACGCTCGCGTCGGGCCCTTGACCGTAGAAGATGGCGTCACCCGGTGCGGGTGTGACGGTTGCGGGCAGCACCCGCCCGCCGTGTTCTGCGACCCAGGTGTAGAGCGACCCCGAGTACCCGTACAGGGCCGTGGGACCGGGCAGCGGCACGCCGGCGTGCTGCCAGACCCAGGCGACGAACAGCGAGCACCACTCCTCACAGGGCCCGTAGATCGTGCAGCCAGAGCCCGGCGGGTGTTCGTCCTGGCCGAGCTGGCTCTCGGCGACTCCGACGATCTGCGAGCTGCTCGCCGCTTCCGGAGCGAGGACGCTCGCGCTACAGCCGCCTTCGGAGGCGCTCACCGGCTGGGCGAGCGTCGGACTGGTCGGTTCCGGTGAGCCCGAGCCTGTGAACCCGTACTGCACCGCGCGAGCCATGACCTCTTCGGCGTAGCTGACCGCGGCGTCCGCGCAGGCTCCGTAGTAGCGGCACGCGGCCTCGCGGTATTCGGCGAACGAGCCGCCCGTCGGGGGGCGCCCATGTCCTCGCGCAGGATCCGCGCGGCGGTGTAGATCGCATCGGCGGGGTCGTTCACCGACGGCGGCTGTCCCGGGTATGCGCCGAGGGCGAAGCGTTCCCACAGCGTGGGTCCTGGGCCGGGGCTGCACGGGCTGCCTCGGACGTAGGCGATCTGCATCGGCCCCGCGCAGCCGGAGGAGTTGGCGCCGGCGCAGCCGTCGTTGTCGCACTCCTGCGCGCCGATCGAGGCCAGGAAGCTCCAGTCGATGTCAAAGCGCGCGCCCGCCCGCTCGTAGAGCGCCAGGCGCTGAGGCGGAATTTCTTGGAGCGCCGCCGCCGACGGCGCCGGTCCGCTGATCGCGCCCGGTTCGCCGCCGCTCGCCTCACACCCGCTGAAGCTCGCGCCGAGGACCGCGACGACGATGCCAAACACGCCGGCGAGCAGGAGCATCGAGGTGAGCGAACCGGCGACCAGCCACCAGCGAAGTGCCGATCGTGGCATGCCTGACTGCGCCGAGCTCAACGCTCCCCCAGCCCGCTGACCACGAGGCGGCTGCCCTGGCGCGCGAGCAGCAGCACCACGGGGTAGTCGGAGACGCCTCCGTCGCCGACGGTCGCGGTCATCTCGAGTCCGCCGTGCACGCTGGGCGTGGCCTGAAGCTCGAGGACGCGCGGACGGCGCGCGCGCATGTCGACGGAGGCGCGCGGCGGGTGAGCCTGCAGGGATCCCAGCAGCTGCCTCGTGGCGTCCCTCACCTGACCTGCGCCGCCCTGGCCGTAGAGGTAGGCCAGGTAGCCGGCGAGGAACTCGCGACTAACCTGCTCGAGAGCCTGGGAGGGCGCGGTCGTGCCGGAGGGGTCTCGCCGTGGCGCTGCCGGATCGGGCCTCGCTTGCGCGCGCCGCGCAGGCGCGTGGCCCACGGGCGCCAGCTGATGTGAGGCCGGCTGGGTGATCGTGAGCAGCACAGCACAGGCGATGAGCAGCGCGGCGACGATTGCGAGCACCGCCCTGCGCTCGGACTCGGCGATCGGGCGGTCGCGCAGCGAGAGAAGCCACGCGCTCATCGGCGCTCGACGATCCCCACGCTGTCCGTGATCCCGAGGAAGCTGCGCCCGTGGCGATGGGCGAGCTCGGCGACGCCGCCGGACGGGTGGTAGAAGGGATCGAGCACCAGGCAGTGTCCACCCGGGTCGTTGTGCGCACAGGTTGGGCGCCGCAGGCCGGGTGCGGACTCGCCCGGCTGGGTGCGCCTGTACGGCGCGCCGCAGATGCCGCACGCGAGCGGCGAGGAGCCGGCGAGCACGCAGCGCCCCAGCAAGGCTAGACGCTGCGCAGATCCCGATCGGCAGCCCTCGGCGCGACGGCGCTGGCGAGCGACACCCACCGACGGCGAGATGTGTGGCAGGCCGCACGCCGCGAGCGTGTGCTCGTCGTGGAAGTAGCGGCGCTCCTTGGTGAGCAGGAGCAGCCGAATCGAGGTGTCGCGCCCGGACGCGAGCGGCCGCGACCACTCCGGCGGCGGCTGGGGCCTCCAGCCCTGCTCACAGAGCGGTCTCAGAAGCGGCTGCACAGCCCCGCAGAGCAGCCAGAGGGTTCCATCGGCGCGCAGCACCCGGTGCAGCTCGGCGAGCACCGCGAGCGTCTCTGCGTAGTCGCCGGCACGGGGCGGTGAGGTGACGCAGCTCTGTGCCCATTCGCCCGGGAGCTCGCGCAGGAGCGCGAGCGGGTCTGCCCGCTCAATCCGCGCGCTCATGTGGATGGGTCCTCGAGCTCGTCGTCGCAGACGGCGGGTCTCGGTGAGGAGACACCATCCGCTGGTGGCGGCGTGGACTCTGCGGGCGGTGCGGTTGGGGGCGGGGGCGCGCCCTGCTGTGGGGCGCGCCCCCGCGTGGCCGGCGTCGCCGGCTGGTGGTCTCGGTGCAGGCCGGCCATCCGCGTGAGGCGGGTGGTGTAGTAGAGGGCCTGCAGGCGACCCACCCCGCCCCTTGCACCTTGGTGGCCGGCGGGGACGGCGAGCAGATCTGAGGTGAGCTTGTGGCGCCCGAGGAACACCGCCCACAGGAACGCGGCCTGCAGTGCGAAGCTCATCAGCCACCCGAGGTTGCCGGTGGCGTCATCCAGCGCCTGGCAGACGGCGAGCACCAGCGCGAGGATCAGCGAGTAGATCACCTTGCGGGCGAGGAACCCCGCCAGGCGCGAAAGCCAGCCGCGGAAGAAGTCGTGCCCGCGCCCGGGGAACACGCCGATGATCAGCGCGACGGGCGCGAACGCGAGCATCAGCAGCAGCAGGATCTGGGCGAGGATGATCGCGAGTGACAGCGCGCCGAGCAGCAGGAACGCGCCGAGCTCCCCGGCGAGGATCACGATCGCGAGCAGCAGGCGCTGGTACTGGCCGCCCTTGCCCATCGCTTCGGCCGCGGGCTCATCGGCGGGGCTGAGCGGGTAGCCGCCGTCGCGCTTGGCGGGGTCTGCGGCGGGGAGGTCCTGGTCTGTGCCGTGTTCGAGGGCTTCGTGCTCTGCGTTGCGCGCAGAGGACTGGAACGCGAACGCGAGGAAGTGCGGAGCGTACTTGCGCTCGTCGTTGATGCAGGTCTTGCCCTGCGCCTGCACTTCGGTGCCGTTCGCGAGCGCTTCGGCCAGGCGGGGTTCCTGCGCGGGGTCGCTGCTGAGCGGGCGGACCGCGACCGACTGCGGCTTGCCTTGGCCGGTGGTGACGCAGTCCTCGATCCCGCCGAACTCGAGCACGGTCCACGGGTCGAGCACGAGCAGGTGAAAGAGCTGGTCGCCGGCCGCGGTCTTTGCCTGCGCTTCGCTTGAGAGGTTCCCCTGGCTGGTGGCCGAGAGGAGCGCCGTGGAGAGCTCGTTTGCGAGCTTGCTCGCCGGCGCGATCGTGCGCTGAGGCTGGGTGACGATCCCGATCGCGAGGACGCAGTAGAGGACTGAGACGGCCAGAGCGCCGGCGGTCTCGGTGTAGCGGCGCTGCACGAGCGCCTTCCACATCGCCCACAGCCCCGCGAGCAGGATCGCCACGATCAGCCACGGCGCGCCGAACGTGTTGGCGTAGAGGCTGTGGATCGCTTCCGAGACAGGTGTTAGGGCCCCCGAGCCCGGGGTGCCGTTCCCGTTCAGCAGATCCAGGCTGAACGCGAACGCGAACAGGGTGATCAGCGCGTTGGCGATGAACGCGGTCAGCATCCAGATCACCTGCGCGACGAAGAACGCGATCAGCGGCGGCACGCCCGAGACATCGACTCCGCTGAAGACCCCGACCGTGATCCCTGGGAAGTACTGGTCGAGCTGGTAGTTGGCCAGCGGATAGCGGCCCACCAGGCCGCCGGCCGGAAGCTGCGGCGCCGGTGCGATGTTGCCGTAGACATCGCTCGCCCCGGCGGGCGGACCGGCGAGCAGCACCAGCGCGACGGTCAGTGCGAGCGCCAACAGAAGCAGGGTCTCCGGGCGTCGACGGGCGAGCATGTCTCTCATGCCGCGCCCTCGTCCTGGGGGTGCCCGGGGGTGGTTTGCAGCGCGGCGAGGAGGTGGGGGTAGACGAGGTCGACCTGCAGCTCGCCGACGCGCCCGTCGAGGTCGCGCATCAGGCAGCGCCCCTTGCGCAGCTCGCGCAGCAGCCCCACGAGCTCGGAGTTCTCGCCGTCGAGGCCGATCAACTCAAGCGCCCGGCGCGCCTCGGCATCTGAGTCCTGCCCGAACACCAGGTAGACACCGATGAGCTCTGTGAGCTCACCGAGGTCCGCGGTGCGCTGGGTGCCCAAAAGGACGCTGGCGTTGAACGCGCGCCCGAGCCGCACGAGCCGGTCGATGATCGCGCGGCCCTGCGGGGAGGCCAACAGGAACCAGATCTCATCGAGCAGCACGACCTTGTGACGCGAGCGGTCGTTGGAGATCAAGCGCAGCGCGTAGGCCGCCACGAGCGTCAAGGTGGCGACCGAGACGCGCTCGCTGCGGGTGTAGGAGTCCCGCGAGGAGCGCGGGTCGGGCAGCGAGAGTCCCGGCATCCGGATCGTCGTCAGCGACCGCGCCGCCCCCAGCACCGTGTCCTGGCCGGAGCCGAACCCCAGGCGTGCCAGGCCGAAGTCGCAGATCACCTCGAGCGCCTCGCCGGCGTCGCGCGCCGCCTGCTGCTCAGCCGCGCACAGCAGCTCTACCACGCGCAGCACGCCCTGTGAGCCCTCCGCGACCGCGCGCTTGACGGCCCGGCTGATCGCGTTCTCCCACGACGGCGGCGGGTCACGCAGCAGCTCGAGCAAATAGGAGCACGCGAGCTCCTCGCGCAAGTCGCCGATGCCGATCTGCAGCGGGTCGAGCTTGCCCTGCTGGGTGGGATCGCCCGAGAGCTCGAGGACCTCAAGGCGCCCCTGAAGCTCGGGCAGCTTCTCCCAGCCGTGGTCGGGCTTGGGGTCGAAGTCAACGACGAGCGAGCCCCGCCGCTCGGCGGCGTAGGCGATCGCCTGCGCGGCGACCGTCTTACCCGACCCGAGCGTCCCGACCAGCAGCACCGCCGAGGCGCGGGACTCCCGTGGCGCCTGGGTCGGGTCATAGCGCACCGGGCGCGGCGTGCCCGTGGGGGCGTAGCCAAGGTAGGGGCCGCGGGCAGAACCCACCGCCCGCGTCGCGGTCGCCACCATCGCGCCGAACTGCTCGACCGTCAACTGTTGCGCGTAGTCCCTCGTGATGGCACCGTCGGGACGGGGCAGGTGGTCGAAGAACAGCTGGTGCTGCAGCCCGGCCGGGCGGTGCAGCTGGACATCGCCGTAGTGCTCGCGCAGCACCGCCACGCGGCGCTCGAGCTCATCCTCCGTTGACGCCCCCAGCGCGAGGCCGACCCAGCCGCTGAGCATCGAGGGGCGAGCGCCCGCCTGGAGCTTTGACTCGTACTCGCGCGCGAGCGCGCGATCCTCCTCGGCCCGCAGGCCGGGCCCAAACGCCGCCCCTTCCAGCTGCTCGCGGTAGGCGTTCTCGACGTCGGCGATCCGCTTGCGCACCTGCGCGAGCGCGTCGCGGTTCCCGAGCCAGCGCGCGTGCAGGACGGCGTCAACCGGGAATCCCACGCTCTCAAGCGGCGCGAACAGCAGCTCCGCCCCTGCGCCGGGGAACTGCGGCGCGTCGCCCAGCGCTCCCAGCGTGAGCATCGCCTGAAACGAGCGGACCCGCTCACCGTCGACGGTGAGCGTGCGCTCGCTCTCTGAGATCGCACAGTTCACGCACCGCCACAGCAGCTGGTCGAGCGGCTCATACGCCACCGCGCCATCCGCGCTCTTGACCGCGACGGCGTCCGGCTGCCAGTGCCGATCCAGCTCCGGCTCGCTGACGCCGCGCGCCGCCGTGCGCCGCAGAAGCCACTGGAGCTCCACGGTGTGCGCGCGTCGCAGCGAGACCACGCCCCCCAGGCGCTCAAAGACAAGCTGCTCGCTGGCCCGTAGCTGACACAGCGCCCGGGCGGGAATCGGCGAGTGCGAGCCGATGTGGGCGAGGTCCTCCATGCGGCTGCGGATCCGGTCGCTTGCGCGCAGCAGCCAGGCACCGAAGCCCGCGGGAACCCGCTGCTCCAGCGAGACGGCGAGGTAGACCTCGGGCACGTGGGAGTCGAGCGCGTGCAGGCGCTCGCAGTGCGCGGAAAGGAATGCCTCCCACACCCCAAGGTCCTGCTGGCGCTCATCCAACAGGCGGCTCGTGTGCTTCACGTAGCGGCTGGCGGGATAGGCGCGGTTGACGCGCCACAGGCTGAAGTCGGCGCCGATCACCTGGGCGAGGCGCTCGAGGCGACGCTGCAGCGCCCACTTCGCTCCCGTAGGCAGGAACGGGTAGGAGCTCATACCCAAGCGGTAGAGCGCGGCGCTCTGACCAGCCGGGCCGAGCAGCAGGTTCCCATTGGCGTAGCGGATCGGGAAGCGCATCACGGGCGGATCTCCACGACCTGCCCCGCGCCCAGCTCCACGACCTCGGCCAGCACCTCACGGCGGCGCATGCGATGCCCTTCCGCCGGACGCACGACATGGCGCCCGCGGCGCGGGGTCAACACGACCTGCCGGCCGAACACGATCCGCGCCGGGCCGTGAACCCTCCCGTGCTGGAGCACAGGCGCGTGGTGGTCGGGCGCCACCCACACCCGCGGCGCCCAGCGCTCGACCTGACCATCGACCGACACCGGACGCTCAAGCGAGCGCCTGGCGGCGCGCAGGCGCACCGCCACACGTGAAAGCAGGTAACGATGAGCCGAGCGGCCATCCGGCGTCAGCTGGCCGGCGCTCGTCGCGACAAGGATCGGCAGCACCACCAGGCGCAACGGCCAGTCAAGCCACCCCAGCAAAACGCCGCACACCTGCACCGCACAACCCACCGCGGCGCCAGCGGCGAGCGCGCCCCTCAGGCCACGCGACTGCGCTCCAAGCAGTGCCCCGACGCCCGCGACCACGACGGTGAACATCAGCGAGCGCGAGCTGAGCACGAGGATCACGAGCAGCGACACGAACGCCCACGCCAGCCAGTTCAATGGCACCCCGCCGGGGACCGGCAGGCGCCGACCATCGATCTGGTAGATGCGTCGGTCGGGCTTGAAGATCCGCTGGTAGGAGCGGATCGGGGCTGGAGAGTCACTCACCGCTCAGAGCCCTGACTCACCCGAAGATCTGGTGACCGATGGCTTCCGCGGCCTTACCGATCTGGTCGGGTGCGAACACCATCCAGGCGACCACGACCGCGGCGAACAGGAACGTCGCCAGCTCGACGTAGCGACGGTTCCACAGAAACACGAGGCTGAACGCGGCGACGATCCCGCCGTAGAGATCCGCCGCGAACCCCTTCAGCAGGTCCCCGACGTTCTGGCCCACGTTGTTACCGGCCGCGAACGCATTTGGTGTGACCAGCCCAAGAAGGCAAATCGCGACAAGCGTGCTCGCCAGCACCACATACTTGCAGTGCTTATGGTGAAAAAGGCTCACGGTGTGAACCTACGCACACCGATGTGAAAACACCACAGGTGCTCGCTAGCGTATAAGTGCAAATACACAAACACGCGCTTGCGAAGCCACAACGGTCCCGCCCCCAGCGGGCCCGGCAAGCGCGATGTGGCCGTAGCTCTACCTTTTTAGTTTGCGCCGACGAGCTCGCCCAGCTCCTCAACCTGCGCGCTCACGCTGGCCAGGGTCTGCTCGAGGATCCGTAAGGCGGTGTAGTCCGAGAGCGCGTAGAACACCGTCGTTCCGTCCTTTCGCCGCGCGAGAACGCCGTCGCGATACAGGGCGCCGAGGTGATGTGAGACGTTCTGGTGGGTGGCACCGAGCTCATCGGCCAGCTCGTGCACGCACGCCTCGCGCTGCTCGAGGATCATCAAGATCCGTACCCGCACAGGGTCGGAGAGCAGTTGCATGCGACGCGTAAGAAGTTGGAGGAGCCCGTCCGAAACGGCACGCACAATCAGCTACCCCTCAAACCTGACCGCTTCCGCGTGACGAGCCGGGGCAGTGACAGCGAACAGCCCGCCGGGCCAGGTACGCTGCCGTGGCGTTGAGCCGTGTGTGATCGCGATCGGTGGCGCATCGTTCGTGAACTGCCTATGCGCCCCGGGGAGGACCCGGCCGCTAGGAGCACTGACCACCAGCCCGTCCTAGCGGCCAAAGCGTCTCCTCACCAGTCCGTCGGGCCAACAGTCAGGGGCAATCGGTGCCGGCTGGCAGTCAGCGCCATCGATGGCAGTCAGCTTCGGCACGAGGGCCACCTCGCTCTCAGCGCAACAAATCCCGAAAGCGAGCCGGGGCAGCTGATTAGGATTTACTCGCTCAGACTGCGACCAGCGGGCGGCTGCTCGTCTGTGCGACCGGCACTCGTCGCCGCGGCGTACTGACAGGAGGTCTTGCGTGGTGCTGTACGCAGGCGGCGTGCGTGGCTTCACCCGTGGGGCCAATGCGTTTGCCGGTCAAACGCTGCGCCAGCTGAGTCCCCACCAACTCGTTGGCCGTCCGGTTCGCGTTGCGGCCAGAATACGGCGATGAGCAACACCGCAACCGCGCCAACGCAAGTAGTCCACCGCAGCGGGCCACGAGGTCGCCTGATCGTCGGCGATTACGCACGAGTGTTCCCAGCGGCAGCCACTCAAGGCACGCACTGGGCGGGCCTAAGGCCTGGGTTTGACCGGTCCTTCGGCTGCGATCCCACGCCGTCCGAGGCGAGCACGCGCCGCCCGACGCAAGCCCGACCTCGGCGCAGTCTCCACCACACACGAGTACGACCCGCCGCCGAAGCCGGCCCTGCCGGTGCAACAGGCGTGCCGGTTGGAGGATCCGCAGGCTAGACAAGTGCCGAGCTCACGAGAAATCGATACCCAGCCGTTCACCGATGCGCCGCAAACGCTCGGATTCGAGGACGCAGCCCTCCAGGAGACGGACGAGCATGAGCTCTCGCACGAGGAATTCGTCGTGCGTATCGACGACGTGTTCGCCGGGCGTGCCAGCGAGACACCCGCTTGGCGCAGGGTGTACCCGCGCGGAGGAGCAGGTCGAAAACTGCGCAGCGTGATCGCGTGGGCCACCGGGCATCCGGTGCTGGCGACCACGACGTGCGCGATGCTTGTCGCCGTGATCGCCGGGGCGGTACTGGCGGCCCTCGCCAGCGCTCCATCGCACACCACAGCCCCCTCGAACACGACATCGAAGACCGACCGCGGCACCCGCAGCGCAGCGGCAGTGGCTAGCAGAGCACCGACACCGAGCACCACCACGCCTCGCCCGGCGATGGGCAGCTCGACACGCACGCGCACCGGGCCGCACAAGACCGCACCGTCGCGGCCTGAGCCAGCCACACCGGCGCCTGCAGTAGCGAGCCCGGTGCACGGGGGCGTGGCCGTGGCCAGCTCACCATCCTCCTCGCCTCCGGCCCCCATTCGCGCAGAGCCGCCACCCGCGCCGGAACAGACAGCTGGAGGGCCGTTCTCCCCGTGAGAGCCCGCAAACCGACAATCGAGGAGGTGAGGCTGCGGCGCAAGCACCCATACGGCAACCCATCAAGGCAGGCAGCAGACAGCGTGTCGCAGTGGCCTTGTGTGCGGCCCTGGGAGCCACTTCTCGTGACACAGCGGAGGCGGACCAACACGCTCTTGACAGCGCGGGCGCACTCAAAGGCGAAGAAAGCCGTACGGGTGAACGCGCCTGAAAGCCGTGTGGCGGGTCCACCAGCTGTGAGCCACCTATCACCTGGGCTAGCCTTTGAGCGGAGAAACGTTGCATTAGCGGGCCCGTGGCCCCTGGACAATCGTTCGAGCCCGCACGGCGGCTTGCAAGAAATATTGCAGAACGCTGTGGGTTTGCGGACGCCCTCGCCGTCGTGCAACATGCCAGCAAGGTCACGGCTGACTCGGAGATAAACGAACATGGATGTTCAAGGATCACCGCGGGGCGACGGGCGCCCTTGCGATAGTCGTCAGGCTCCGCCCACGCCCGCGTCGGGCGCAAGGGCGCTAAGCGCCGAGCGGGTCGGCGAAGCACTCGGAGAATGGCAGGCCCAGGAGCTGCGCCTGGCCCGCGGGTTCGCTCAGTGCCGCGGGCTGGCCCGCGAGCAGCTCGAGGACCTCTATCAGGAGACCGCGCTGGTGCTCCTCGAGCGTGTCTACCACAGCGAGGAGCACCTCCGTAGCGCGCTGCGGTGGGGTGTCAAGCACCGGGCCCTTCATCTGCACCGAGACAGGCGTCGGCGTCGTGAGATCCTCACCCGTTGCGCTCCGGAGCTCGAGCTCGCAGCGCAGGCGCGGGAGGGGGAGCACACGCCGGAGCTCGCCGCCCTGCTGGAAGGCGACCGCCTGATCGTTACGGAGTTTTTCACCGAGCTGAGCGACCTCGAGCGACGGGTGTTCTGGCTGCTGGCTGAGGGGATGCGCTACCGGGCGATCGCGCCCGTTCTTGAAGTCCCCGTCAACGAGGTACGCAGAGCATCGCGGGCCTGTGAACGAAAGCGCGAGCGCTTCCAGCTGCTGTACGACACAGGCCGCTTATGCGGGTTTCGCTCCCAGACGATCCTGGCGCTGCAGGCAGGCGAGGCGGTGGGCGAGGAGCTCGCCCAGCGGGCGTTCGCGCACCTGCAGGCGTGCGTACACTGCCGCACCGAGCACCGGACCAACGCCCGGCGGCTGCGGCACAGCTTCCAGAGCCACGCCGCGGCGCTGCTGCCCATCCCCGTGCTCGCCGGCCGCCTCGGCTGGTTGTCCCGGCTCGACTTCCGGACCAGGGCGCTGACGCAGCGTCTGGCGCCGTACGGCACACCACCGACAGGCGGTGGTGTGCGGGAACGCGCCGCTGCGCTGCTCGCGGCCGGCGGCGCCACCGCCAAGCTCGCCGCCGGAGTCGCGACCGTCGCTGTGATCGCCGGCGGCACGATCGGGGCGACGCACGCACTCGAACACCGTCCAGCGCACCACCACCAGCACACGCCGGCGAGCGCCACCGGGGCGTCGAGACCGCCCACGACGGCGCTCATCACGGCCACCGTCGCCCCGTCCGACCAGGCGCCGACGCATACCGGCAACGAACGGACCCCCCGGCCGCAGCCCCACCCGGCCGAAGGACACGCGCCGGGCCAGCGGCGGGAACCCGGCGGGTTCGCCTACCTCGGCGTGCCGAGCGGCACACCACCTCAGCCGAGCCCACCAGCGCGCGCCACTACCGCCACCGTCAGCGGCGGCAGCGGATCGGGAGAGCGAGCGGGAGGACCGTTCAGCCCATGAGCCCCCAGGAATACGTTGGCCGGTATGCGTCCGCCACGGTCATGCACGACAGAACCGCCAGCGCAAAAGGGCGCGAGGGGAGACACAAGCAAGGATGACCAGTCGTTTCAGGCAGAGCACGCTACCCAACCGCCAGGGGCCCGTCGCCACGCGTTCACTGCGCGGCGCGCTCGCGGGGATAGCCCTCGCCAGCATCGCGATGGCACTCGCGATGGCCTCACAGGCGCACGCGGGGACCTACGTGATCAACAACTGCCCTGCCGCCCCCACACCCAACGGTGACTCCGGCCCATGGACCATCTTCGGTGGGCCGCAGGGGAACAAGAGCACCTGCAGTGGCGGCAGCGGCGAATGGATCGGGCCACGCGGTGGAAGCATGAGTCCGGGAAGCATCGACGGCGTGCAGGTCACCGTGCCGGCCGGCAGCGGCGTCATGATCCGCGAAGCGAAGATCTGGTGGTACGTGCCGCAGCAGATCTCCGGCGCGACGACGTTCGCGATCGCCTCAAGCTCCGGCGGAATCGTCGGTGAAAGCGCCACGCCGCTCGAAAACCGCGGGGCGCCCAGCGTGCTCATGCTGCCGTCCACGACGAGCAGCCTGACGCTCGCGGACTACTGCTCCAACGACGACGCGGGGCAAGGCTGCACATTTGGGGGCGGGGTGAACCCGAACCTCGAGCTGTTCGGCTCGCAGCTGACGCTCGAAGACTCACGGCTCCCGACCGGCAGCATCACGGGCGGAGCCCTCGCGAGCAGCGGGACGCTGTCGGGTGTGCAGTCGCTCAGCTACCACGCCGAAGACATCGACTCCGGCGTGCGGGTCGTGAGGCTGCTCATCGACGGGCAACCAGCGGCAGAAAACGACTACCTCTCCAAGTGCCCATACACGAACTTCCAGGCATGTCGCCCCAGCGAGTCCGACACGATCAGCTGGGCAACGGCATCCGTGGCGGACGGAGCGCACAACGTCGAGCTCACCGTCGAAGACGCGGCGCAGAACACCGCGGTGATCTACGACGGCACGATCACCACCGACAACGCCCCGGTCAACACCTCGGCACCCGCGATCAGCGCACCCGAACAGGTTCTCCCAGGAGGAGCGCTTGCGGCAGACACCGGGACGTGGTCTGCCCCGGCCGGAAGCGGAAGCGTCACGTACGGCTATCAGTGGCAGGAGTGTGACAGCCAGGGCGAAAGCTGCCAGTCGATAGGAGGCGCGCAGAACGCCAGCTACGTGGCCGACGCCGGGGACGTCGGCCACAGCCTGCGCGTGCTCGTGAGCGCAGCCGACGCAGACGGGCTCACAAGCGCCGTAAGCGCAGCGACCAGCCCTGTCGCCACACCCCAACTCGCCCCAGCCGGCCCGACCGGAGGGGTCGACCCGTTCACAACAAGCAGCCCGGGCCCCGGCGTCCCAAACGGCAGCGGCGCGAGCGCCACCGCACAGCTGGTCCTGAACGGCGCACGGAGTATCTCGCGCTCGTTCGCACAGCGTGCATTCACGCTCACCGGGCGGCTCACCGACGGCCAGGGACAGCCGATCGCAGGCGCCGTGCTCGACGTGCTTGCGCAGACAGGCAGCGGCACGGCACGCCCGCTCACCCAAGCCGAGACCCTCCCTGACGGGTCGTTCCTCGCAAACGTGCCAGCGGGGCCCTCGCGCCAGGTGCTCGTCGCCTACCGTGCGTTCGCAGCTGACCCCGGATACACGACCGTCGCGCAGGTCCAGGAGAGCGTCAGCGCCGGCATGCGACTGAGCATCAACCCCCGCCAGATCGCCTCACACGGCACCATCACCCTCACCGGCACCGTGCAGGGACCGATCCCAGCTCACGGCATCATCGTGGAGCTGCTCGTGCACTACCGCGGACGCTGGGAGCCGTTCCGAACCCCGCGAACCGCCGCCGACGGACACTTCAAGGTGCTCTACCAGTTCGAAGGCGCCGTCGGACGCTTCCCCTTCCGGGCTGAGGTCCCCGAAGGCCAGGCCGGCTTCCCATACACGACCGGGTACAGCAACACCGTCGACGTGAGCAGCGGCTAGCGGCGATCGCACACGTCACGCCGGAACGACGACGAGCGGACAGCGGGACGGGGAACGGAGGCAAAGCGTGCGGTGCGCGGCGCGCCGCGGGCGTGGTGCGCCATCACAAAACAGGGACCGCACGCACTACGTGCAGCGCCATGCGGCCAACTTTCTCGCGCTCCAAAACGTCACGCAGCGGCGAGTTAATGCCGGCAAATCGCCCCTCGGTTACAACGCCAGCAAGGACGTCAACATATTGACTGGCATTGCCCAGCTCGTCCCGGAAGCCGGGAGCCACATCGAATACGGCAAGTGGTTTTTTTTCGAGAGCAAGTTTGGGTCGTCGGCGTAACCGCTCCACAGGGACACATACGCCCGCAGACGGAGCAGCCCTGCTCGGGCATCAACGAGTCGTCGGTCTACCATATGCCCCCCTCGGTGGCTCGCTCGCTCAACGGTTCGGGGCTTACGACCCGCGAAGAGATGACAGGAAAGTGCCCAGACCAGCTGCCGCGATTGCCGTACCGCCGAGCGCTATAAGGCTGGCGATCGAGTCGGCGCCCCAGGAGACGTTCGAGTCGTAGACCTGAAACATGGCAACGATCGCAGCGGCTAGCGCCACGATGGTTGGAGCCCAAAAGCCCAGCGGGTCCGAGACTGTCGCGAGGAGACATTTACCCGTGAGATTGCTTTGGTTGATGCGTTTTTGGCCGGCTTCCACCCGTTTTTGTTCTTTGTCGGCTAGCGCACTTCTCGTGCCGCCGCAGCGTGTTCGTTCTGTTCATTAGCTCTTGTCGCGTTCGCCTGAGCTAATTCTTCCTTGGCGCGCGCCTCTGTCAGCGTGGCCGTAGCTTCGGTTTCTTCGGTTTGTGTCTTTTGGCGGTCGACGGTGAGTCCGCGAAGCACCAGCAGCAAGAACGCGATGATCCCAGCCAAGACGACACCGAGTATGAAGTTCGATTCGTCCTTGGCGTTCAGCGTAACCGCCACGGTCGCAGGCTGACTACCGGGCGGGCCGCCGACAATGACCTGCCCAACGTAGCTTCCGGGATTGATGTTGCTAGCGCTGACGCACAGTGTAAAGGCCACCAGGGTGCCGTGCTCTAAGATGCGGGGCATCGAAAACGTCGGGTTCGGCAGATCGGCGGGCGCCAGGCCTTGCCCGGTGTGTGCGAAGTGCTTCGGAGTGTCGAGCCTGATCTCTTCGGGCGTGACGCTCGCCGGCAGCGCAGGCGAGGCCGTCACGACAATGTCCGTCGTCCCGACCGCCCATGTTCATCGCGCATCCATGCATCGCAGCGTTCTCCCCGGCCATTGGCGTTCGCTCAACACTCGGCTGGCCGACGGCTATTAATGCTCACGCGTTCGCGGCAACGACTCAAACCGCCGTCAGCGCTTCGACCAGGCGACGCCCCGACCAGTTCGCCCAAGAGACGCCGCCGGTGTTCGATGCCGACCGGCAGTGGTCAAATGAGTATGCCTTCGGCTGCTCGGCAGAGCAGCAAGGGACTACGGCCCCAGCAAGCCGGCAGCATGCCGCTGCACATCTTGCTAACACCTCTTTCCTGGTGTCCAGCTTACGTCGCCTGGCTGGCCGTTCGGTGGGTGCGGTCCCGGTTCGATCGGGTGCCCTTGCGGTGATCACAGGTCTAATTACCGGGAGAGATGTAGTTGACCATCATCGATGTAGGCCCAAGAGAGACTGGTTCAGCCATGACCCTGTTGTAGCGGCTAACCATATTGATCCAGTTGACCCCGGAACCGAGGTTAAAGCTTTGCAGTCGATTTTTCTGCCCCTTTGGTACCATCGCAGGCGGCAGCCGCACTAGCCCGCCACAGTCAACGAAGCTGACAGAGGCGAACTTAGGTAGGTAAAGCGGGTCGACTCCCGGGATTTCGTAGTTCTCGACGATCCACTCGGCTTGTTCTCCGCTGATCGTCCCTCCTGACGGTTCGGTCAGTGTCACAAAAGCCTCGACACCCTGGGAGACGTTTACAAGCCAGTAGAACGCCGAGTTGGGTGGCTCCCAGCCAAGCTCAACGCTGAACTCATCTCCGGGCTCAGCCGGCAAGTTTTCGACTTCTTCTAGTTCGTTTGGAAACCACTCGACCCACGCAAAGGTCGTGCGAGAGTTACCCCACAAAATGCCTGCGAAGTTCTGGGGTTCAATCACTTGTGCGGTACCGGCTTGGATGATGCCTGGACCGTCATTGATTCCGACCCAGCTAGACATGGCGAACTCATAAAAGCCCGATACCCCAGGAGGGATCGAGAAACTCGGGAGAATCCAGTTGCCGAAGACGTATCCGACGCGGGGATTGCCAGCGCCAGTCGTTTGGTAGTAAGAGCCCGCCCATGATGAGATGTCCGGGTTCGCGCGGCCGAGAGCTTTGCGGTGCTGGAGGCGGAGCCCGAGACGCGACTCAGGAGGGACAGGAACCAATTTCGCGGCTATGCGTCGGTTCGTCTTCCTATAGACTCGGAGCCATCGGGCGTAAGCTTGCGGTGCCACCGTTCGATCTGGACGTGGGGGGTATCCAAGGCGCGCGAGCGCTGCTTGGCTCGCTTTTGCAGGATCGAGATCCCGCGGTCGCGCTGGAGCTTGCTTTACTGACTTGGGCCGCTTCGTAGGCGTCATGGGGCACCCCACCTTTCGCTCGCTTGTGAGACCATATTGTCGGCTTCGTTAGGGGCCTGGAGCTGTTCAAATGCTTCCGTCAACGGGCCAATCGGCATTTTATCTATCTGCATGGCGGTCAGCGTCCGCGGTACTCCCGACGGTTTGAGTACTACGGCCCATTCTCGTAGCACCCGTTTTGTGAGGTATTTCCGTGCTTGTCGGTCAAACACCTGACAGTTCTCCTCAAACGCCTCGCACCACTGGGCTAGCTCCACGTTACGCCCGCGATGATCGCGGCGCCGACGCCAGCCAGCGGCGAGACCCATCCTACGATGTTGCGTCTCCTCGGCGGCCCACCGTTGCTCATCGTCTCTATGAAGGAGGCGGTGGTTGTCAAGGGGTTTGGGGTGTAAGCCTTGAGGTGATGGCCGTTTTGCCGGGCGAGACGGGTCGGGTCAAGCGCCTTCTCGGGCAGGGGTTCGCAGTCGCCGGGGTGCCGGCGCTTGACGCGGTGGGCCGAGTCTGGCAGTCGCTCAGGGAGCGCGGGCGGGTTGTGGGTGGCGAGCAACGCTCATCTCTCTATCGCCTCTTTCGGGGTGTGAGGATCAGGTGTCATGGGAGCTCGCTCCGGTGGCGCATTTCCATTGAGAACCGTCAAGCGGCTAGACGAAAAGGGGCGCCTGCCGGAGCAAAGGGTTGGTTGCGGGTCAGCATGTGCCAGATCGCCTCGGCGAGCTTTCTGGAGAGGTCGATCTGGGCGACCTTCGGGCCGCGCTGGCGGCCGAGGCGCTTCTTGGTGCGCTCGTAGCGCTCCTTGTAGAAGGGGTGATCGCACGCGTTCAGCGCGGCCTCGAACAGCGCCCAGCGCAGGTACTTGGGTCCGTGCTTTGAGATCGGCCCGCGCCGGTCGGTTTCCCCGGACTGCATCACCCTTGGGCACAGGCCGGTGTAGCCGCACAGCTTGCTGGGCGAGGAGAACCGGCTGATGTCGCCGATCTCGCACGCGATCGAGAACCCCACCAGCCAGCCCACGCCCGGCGCTGTCATCAGCAACGGCACGTAGGGATGATCAGCACCGACGTACTTCAGCTCGCTGGCGACCGCGTCGATCTGACGGTCGAGCTGATCGATCAGGATGACGCTGGCCTCGACGTTTTCGCGCCACGGCTCAGGGACCTGGAGACGCTCGAGCAGCTTGCGCCCGGCGACACCGAACAGATCAGAGACCGGGCACGGCTTGCCGAACGTGATCAGCGTCGAGTGGATGCGGTTCTTCAGGCTCGAGCGGTGGCGCACCAGGTGCAGGCGAAAGCGCGCGAGCTCGCGCTCACGACGCACCTGCGGGTCAGGCAGCCAGATCGCCGGCACCAGATCGCGAAGCGACAGCTCGGCGAGCACGCGCGCGTCGATCTTGTCGGTCTTGCACGCCAACGGCGCCAGGCCCTTCACGCGCTGCGCGTCAGCGACCAGCACGTCCCACCCATGTGGCCGGACCCCGTTCATCGGTCCACCTGCTGTGAGAGTCGGTGGCTGTCGTCTTCGTGAAGAGTAGGGGTGCCGCCGCCTTGCGGAGCGAGCCCGTAGGGCGAGCGCAGCAAGGCGGCGGGCGCGTCGCCGAGTACCCCCTCGGCCGAATCGGACACGTTTTCACCACCTGGCGTTGAAAAGGAGCCGCTCTCGAGCGATCTGAGGGCCTTCGCGGGGTTGGTGAAGGGGATCACCTTGCCCTCCTTGACCGCCTGAGCCCATACCCTGGCGAACTTGGCCGGCGCCATCATTGAAAGCGCCGAGTGCGGGCGGCGCTCGTTGTAGTCCTCTCGCCAGTCGGCGACCATCACCTGCGCCTCGGCCAGGCAGCTGAACTGCTCGACCGCGAGCAGCTCGTCGCGGATGCGCGAGCCGAAGGACTCCACATAGGGGTTCTGCCACGGCGATCCCGGCTCGATGTAGGCGCTCCCGGCGCCCGAGAAACGGCACCAGTCCCTGATCGCGTTGGCCGTCAACTCGGGCCCGTTGTCGGCGCGCAGGAACGCGGGCACACGCCCGGTCTCGGCGACGATTCGCTCAAGGCGGCTGACCGCCTGGTCGGCGTCGATGCGCCGCTCGCAGCCGACATCGAGCGCCTCGCGGGTGAACTCGTCGACGATGTGCAGGAGCTTCAGGATGCGCCCGTCGGCGGTCTGGTCGAACTGGAAGTCAAGCGCCCATACGTGATCGGGGTGTTCCGCGGCCAGGCGCTTGGCCGGCACGGTCGAGTCGCCCAGGCGCTGGCGCTTGCGCCGGCGGACGGGCACGCGCAGGCCCTCCTCGCGCCACAGGCGCTGCACCCGCTTGCGGTTCACAGCCCAGCCCTCCTCGCGCAGCTGGGCGTGTGCGCGTCGGTAGCCCCAGCGCGGGCGATCCTTTGAGAGCTTGCGTAGGCGGGCGCGCAGCGCCTGATCATCTTGCGCCACGCACAGCGGCCGGCGCTGCGTCGAGCGGTGCTGCCCGACGATCTGGCATGCCCGACGCTCGGAGAGCCCCTTGCGGTCCTGAAGCATCAGGACCGCCTGGCGCCTGCGGGCCGGGCCTACCAATTTCCCTTCGCCACCTCCTTCAGCGCGTCGATCTCGAGCTCCTTGTCGGCCACGATGCGCTTGAGCTGGGAGTTCTCGCGCTGCAGCTCCTTCAACAGCTTGACGTCGTCGGCCTTCATGCCGCCGTACTGCGTGCGCCAGCGGTGGAACGTGTTCTCGGAGACTTCGAGCTCCTTGGCGACCTCGGGGATCGTCTTGCCCTCGGCGAGCATCCGCTCGGCCTCGCGCAGCTTGCGAACAACCTGCTCTGGCGTGTGCCTGCGTCGCTTCATGTGAGTTCCTTCCTCGCCCATGATCGTGGGCGGGTAGAACTCTCACAAGCATCGGACCGAACTCAGGGGGTCGGGCCACATGCGCCTCGAGCGTGTCATGGACGAAGCGCGCGCCATTCATCGACTCCGCGACCGCCCGCACCGGACCCGCGTGCCTCGCGGCGACGCGCTCACTCAGGCGGCGCAAGCCGTCCTCGTCAAACGGCGCGGCCAGCTCGTCGACGAGCTCACCCTGATCAGAGATCAGGCAGACATCGACACGCTTGCGACTGAGATCCAACCCAACATGCAACATGATGTACGAGGCCTCCTTCCAGGCTCGGTCTTCGGTGACAAGCGATCGTGCCACCGAAGGGGGCCTCCTTCATCACATTCCCCCCGAGATCAAACGAGACCGTGCCGCCGTCCTGGAGACGGAGTTCCGTTTCGAGCGCCCCTAGTGGCCCTTGAGGAAACGTTGGACCGGAAACTCGCCCTGGGTGGCGAATCTGGATGCATCTCGACCATGGAGGTGGTGATGCGTCCCCCGGAAGTGTTCGTCAGGCCGCTGTTGCATGAGGAGGCGGTGCGGCTGAAGCGTTTGTCCAAGCGCGCCAAGCATCAGTGCACGCGCCAGCGCGCGGCTGCTCTTTTGGCCTCCAACGTGAAGATGTCGGCGACGCAGATCGCGGACATGTGGCGCACCGACCCCTCGTGGGTGCGCAAGGTCATCCACGAGTTCAACGAGCGCGGGATGGCCAGCCTGCGCCCTCGCTACGGGGGCGGGCGTCCCCGCCGGATCACGACTGAGCAGCGCAAGGCGATCATCAGCGTGGCCGGTGCCCGTCCCGACAGTCAGGGGGTGCCGTTGACGCGCTGGTCGCTGCCGCGGCTGGCGTGCTATTTGGCGGGTGAGGGCATCGTGGAGGTCTCCCCGCGCCACCTTGGTGCGCTGCTGGCCGATGCGAACCTGTCCTTCCAGCGCACCCGCACCTGGAAGGCGAGCCCCGACCCCGACTACGAGGCCAAGGCGGCGCGCGTGCTCGCGCTGTGCGAGAAGCCGCCCGACGGGGCGGTGGTGATCGCATTTGACCAAATGGGGCCCGTCAGCCTCAGACCAACGGCAGGGGCGGGCTGGGCGCCCAAGGGACGCCCTGAGCGCCAGCGCGCCGACTACAACCGTCGCGCCGGGACCCGCTACGTGTTCGGTGCCTTCGACGTGCACTGCGACCGGCTGCGCGTGAGGCTCAGACCGCGCCGCCGCGGCGCCGACAATCTCGCGTTCATGAGACAGATCCGCGGCAGCTACCCCGCGCGCACGCGCATCTACTGGATCCAAGACAACCTCTCGGCCAACTGGACCCCCGACATCCGCGCCTACGCCGACGCCAACCGCATCGAGCTCGTCGCGACCCCGACCTACGCCAGCTACCTGAACCCCGTCGAGTGCCACTTCTCCGTGATCAGCCAGTTCGTCATAGCCAACGCCGACTACCTCGACTGGGACGCCTTCGCGTTCGCGCTCGCCCGCCACATCACCTACCGCAACGGCGATCACCGCGACCGCCGCCTCACCGCAGCCGAAGCCCGCCAACGCATCGCCGCCTGACATGCCATTACGAGTCCAACCTAATCTCAAGGGCCACTAGCGTCCGCGACAGCTGGCGAGAAGGCGGATCTGGGTCAGCGCCAACAGCGTCGACCAGCCGATCTGCGAGCTCGCCCATCCCGAGCTCGCGTATCCGCTCGCGGATATGGAGCATCAGTTCCCTGCAGTCTCTCTCGTCCATGTCCCCTATGGCGCCGGCGACTCGGTCTTGGAATTGACCTCATACTTGTGGTCGGTCATCGAAGACCTCAGATAATCGTCGTCAACCAGGCGCAGGATTCGCCACCGGTGCCCCGGCTCCCTGTTGAAGACGAGGTGGGGGGACCCATCCCGCACTTCAACGACGATTCCTAACGAGAACTCCTCGATGACGGGCTTCAACATCTGATAGCTCAGGCGGTCGAAGTAGTCACGCGTCTGAACAGCGAGGAGCTTGTCCGCCATCGCGGCCTGTGCTGAGCACGCCTGGGCGAACGCGTCGAAGTTAGCGATCGGCACCCGCGCGTGAAGCTGCGCCGCAGCTTTCAGCGCCTGACGGCGCACTTCCTCCAGCTGATCAAAAATGCGCCTGTAATCGTTCTTGCGGAGGACAAACAAATACTCGCCGAATACGAAGCAGTCGACGCTGTCGTCGAAGAGGAAGACATGCTCGCCGATCTTCGTGAAAGCGCCGTCCTTCGAAACAAGAGCTGCGCCGCGTTTGCGCTTGAGCTCCGCAGAAGCCGAGAACGACCGAAAGAAGTACGCGCGTCCGTCCTGACTGCTTGTCAAGACACCCACCCAGAACAGAAGCCGCCGCTTGTAAGCATCATCCCCGGGGGAGAATGGGTTCAACGGGCTCAGGTTCGCGTAGCGATCGCAGGCGAGCCGAACGGCTTGGACCTCGGCAACCTCTACCCACTCGATGACGTCTGGATCGGGCTTGTAGACAGGGTCGAGCGGTAGCAGCTCGGACTGCTCTAAGCGGGCGATCACAGCCGACTCGATGACGTCGCGAAAGAAGCTTTCTGCGTCGCTGGCCAGGCTCAGCGCACGCCCTTCCTGCTGCCTGTCAGCCGAAGCTGGACGAGCGACCGTAGCGACCCCGAGGTCAGGGCGCGAATCCACGAACGACGCCAGCTCTTCAAGGGTCTCACGCGGGGTCACGCCGCACCTCGAGTCGGACGTAGCGGCCGATCTGAGCCGGGTGAATGACTTGACCGGGATCCAGCTGTGTTCTGCGCGTGATCACGCTGTACTCGTGGCCATCCTGATCGGTCACCCAGAAGCTGTGGTAGCCGGCGAGACTCAGCACCGGATTGACAAACAGCATGTCTGAGTTGACGTACACGATCCCGAGGACGAGCAGAAACCCACAGAGGACGACAACGCCGTCGAGGTGTTTGAGGTCGACGCTCAAGAACGGAACGAGGTACGTCGCGGTGTACGCCAGGACGTCGCCATCCTTCGGGCGCGAATGACGAGCGTCCAGTCGGGGCCCCCTCTCGTTGCGCTTGCTCGCCATCACCACGACGAGGCCCACGAGAGACGCGCCCGCGACCGCGGCGAGGATGATCCACGTGCGTGACGATGTGCGGTTCTCGAACGCCAAGAGAGCGAAGAGGGGTGCGTAGGAGCTGAAAAACAGTGCAATCCGAAATGGAAGACGTGGCATACCCGAGCCAATCCGCTACCGAACCCGAGGTTCATCTGAACGTCGTCACATCTGCTTCAGAGACCTCGGTCGGCGGCACAGCCGCGTCTTCGCGCGTATCGTCCGCGGCGACGTACACGTCCGTGCGTCCGCCCTGCGTGTCCGTGCGGACGATCACGCCGTGCAATCCGACTCTCCTGATGGCCTCGGATGAGTCGCTGGTCTCAAACGTGTACTTGAAGTATCTCTTGGCCATCGTCAACCTCCGATCGTGACCGCACAGCTACGAGCGCGGTCCTGAACCTCGACGTATTCCGCCTGCGCCTGGAAGGTCGTTCCATCGGGGAACCCGTCGATCTGGTAGAAGTTGGCAGCGAGGCCCTGCTCGAGCGTTGCCGAGGGGTACAGCCAGTCAATCCCTCCCTCTCCCGGAGGCCTCAGGTACATGACGCCCGACCCTCCGTCGTCGGGGTAGAAGTAGCAGAGTAAGATACGTGTGACCTGCAGGATGTTCGTCCCCTGGTTCGTCAGCCATAGGTAAACGCCGTCGTCTGTTTCGATCGACGGGACAAGCGACTGATAGCTCTCGAAGCCGTTCTCGCAAACATTGCACGACATATGACGCTCCTTATTTCCGAAACCTGACCGAATGGCGGGAAAAACAAGTAGGGCCGCAGAGCGCGGGGAGAAAGCCGACGCTCGCAGGCGCATGTGCGGGTGTGGTCATCCAGCGGTTGTGTGGTCGCGTTGGCCCGCGAGTCGCTCGAGCTGCGTTCCGAGCTCTGTCAGCCACCATGAGTTCGACGCGCTCTTCCCGCTGCCTTCACGGGTGTTCTCGATGAGATTCAGCGCCGCGAGGCGTGTCAGCAGGCGTGAGATCTGGCCCTGGTCGGCGATACCCGAGCCCTGCGCAACCTCGCGATTGCTCGCTCCGGGATGCTCAGCGATGGTCGTCAGAACCCGAACCGTGCGGTACGTGAGGCGCATGCGGAAGCCGTTTGGCAGGTCCTCTCTCCCCGCCGGCTCGTGCAGCCGCCTCACACTGTGGCTCGGGCGTGTCCGTCTGTTCAGCTCGCGCCTGGCGTCCTTGGCTCCGATATACGGCAGCACGATCACGCTCATCAGTGGACCTAGAAGCTCCGTGAACGGCCGTTGGCGTCCCTCAAGCAGGCGGGTGTAGAGCACCGCGGAGACCGCACCAACGACGCCCTCCGCGGTGAGCTGCGGAGGTTCGTCGGCGGAGTTGGTAGGCGAGCGTCCCTCGTCGATGATCTCGGCGAGCTCTGAGAGCAGCTGTGCGCGACGCCGTAGGACCCTGTCACCGGCAGCGAGGGACTCGACAATTACGAGCTCAGCAAGACGAGGCTCTTGGTCCATAAGCGTCAGTAGACGCCACAGCGCGGAGCGGATTCCCTCGCGCCAACTCGGCTCGTGCTCATAGGCCTCCCTCGCTTGGAGGGTCGCCTCGGAGAGCGCCCCGTCGAACGCAGCCAGGAAGCAGTCTTCGCGGTCCGCGAAGATGTCGTAGAAGGTCCTGCGCGAGACCCTCGCCCGCGCGATCACCTGCGCGACGGTCATCCGCGCGTAGCCGACCTCCCCCACCGCGTCCACGGCTGCCGCGAGCAGCCGCCCGCGTTGGATGGTTCTCACCCGCGCCCGCGGCAGGCCGTTCGGACCCCCACGCAGTCGCGGAGCCGCTTCTCCGGCCATGTCGTTACGAGGCCGGCCGTTCCACGCAGCACCATGTTCGAGACCGGCGTCTGGGCTCGCTTCAGGACTCACGCGCGAAGCTCCATCTTGCGGTTGGACGCACTGGTGCTCCGGTTCCTGGCAGTGGCACTTGGCTCCTGCCGAGTACCTGACGTCCCTTTGTCGCTGGTGGCCTTCGTGGCTTTGTGGGCCGCCTTCTTCGACCCGTATCTCTTTCGGGCTTGCTTTTCGCACGCGACGCGCTTGCTCTTCTTCTTGTCCTTCTTGCAGGCTGCCAGGGCTTTCGCGAGCAGCTGCGCGCGTGTGAGTGCCTTTGGGCAGCCGGTGACGGCGAGCTTCGTGCTCTGCTTGATCACGGCTCCGTTTTGCGCCGTTATTTCGGTGGGCATCGCAAGGCTCGTGGTGCAGAGGCTGAAGTCGTCCTTTTCGGGAACGTCGGCGCCGAGCGCCGAGTGCGGGCCGGTTGGCAGCACCGTTTCAAACGTCGTGAACGGCGCGTCAGGTGCTGATTGGAAGCGGGAGTAGGTGATCCCTTTTTTGATGTCCGTCTTGCCGTCGAGGATCAGCTCGATCCCTTCGCCCTGGAGCACGAACTCCACGTCGGGGAAGGCCGCGCCGCCGTGGGAGACCAGGTACGCCGGCCCTGTAAGCGGGTTCTTGAAGACCGGGGTGTGGATCGTCGCGTGCCCTATCACGGAGCCTTCATCGCACGCGGCGGGGTTGGCTTCGAATACGCTCGCGACGCACGCTTTCTGGATTGTCGTGAGCCTTGACGGCAATGCCTTGGGCAACTGCAGGTCGACTTTGGCGATGTTCGCCTGCCCGAGCCCGGCCGAGGTGATCTTGACGTCCAGGCTCGCACCGTCGGCTTTGCTCGCTTTGCCTGCCGTGGAGGCCGTGAGCTTGGGGGCAAAGGGAAGCCTCGCGCAGTTTTCAACCTGGAACGGGTAAGACACTGCCTCGCTCCCACCCTGAGCGCCGGTCAGCGTGCCGGTGGTCGTCATCGGGTGGCAGTTCGTTGGGTTGAACTCGAACCCCGGGCGATCCACTGTCACGTTGATCTGTTTCAGCTGCACCGGGACACCTCTCACGAACGTTGGGAACGGGTCGCTCGTGATAGTCAGCGCGGTGGTGTTCGGATCGACGTTGATCCTCGAGCGGACGTCCACGTTGCCGAGGTTGAACGGGCCGGCGACAGCGGGCGTGACCACCAACAGGCCGAAGGGCGCGCCGTCATACCCGACAGTCAGATACACGCTTCCGGGTAGGGTGTACGGTTCGCTTCCGAGGCCGGTGCTGGCGGTCGAGTGGCCGACCAGGCTTTCCGGGCCGCACGTTCCCTGCGCCGCCTGCGGTTCCGGGCACGGCGTGACGGACGAGAGCAGTGCCGCGACGCCCGGCGGCAGATGCACCGTGACGCCCCTTAGGGGCTGGTCGGCGTCCGGGTGGCCGATCGTCAGCGTGAACGGGGCGAACCAACCCGCCTGAAGGCTCGTCGGCCCTGCCTGGAAGGAGGGTGCGAACGGCTGCGGATCCGGGCACGGGGTCCCGTTCGGGCCGGAGGTGATGGAAAACGGTTCCGAGGAGGGTTGCTGCGTGGCACCCGACCAGGCCGTGAACGAGCTCGCCGTCGTGTAGCTGCCGCACAGCGGCGGGGTAGTCAGCGACGCGTGCGGGCCGCCGAAGAGTTCTAGTCTGAGCGCTTCGAACGGTACCTGCGGCGTGTCCTTGAAAGTCGTAGTGAGCTGACCCGTTTCTGGGTTCGGCGTGACCTCGCCGGCGAGCTTGACGCGCACGCCGGAGACCGGGTCTTCCGCGACGATGTAGAGCGCGAACAGCGAGCCGAAGGGGTTCGCTTCCTGTGCCGCCAGGTAGACGCCGCCTTCCAGTTCATGAGCGAGCAGCGGGGTGTCGATGTGCACGATGCCGAGCTTCGAAGCGGGCGGGCAGTGCGCTTCTTTGGTCGAGAAGTGCAACGGTTCTTCTGCAAGCGGCGCGAAGGGATCTCCCAGCGTGGAGCGTCCGCGCTGGAAGCCGACTTGTCCTTCAGAACAGGCTTCCAGGCCGTTGGCGGCCGATGGGCTGAGCTCTACGCCTTCAGGAAGTGTGACGGTGGTGTCCATCACGTCCGCCTCTGCGAGCGCTCCTTCCGCCAGCGTCGTTTCCCTCTGCGGCAGTTTCACTTCGACCCGCAGGCCGGTCGGCGTGTTCGCCGAGTCGGTTGCAGTAGCCGGCTGTCCTTCGGCTTCGCCGATGGGCGCCACGGCGATCGCCGGGCTGAACGGGAGCGTCCCGCAGCCCTGAAGCTGCGGCAGCGGCGATCGTTCTTCGACGAGGTCTCCTGCCCACGATTCGTCTGCCATCAGCGTGCTCGACGATCCGGCACACGACGTTGCGAGCGTCAGGAATGGTGTGCTGGGACGCGGACTGGGCGCTTCGCAGCCTTCACCGAAGACCACAGTATTTCGAAGACACGCCCAACCGCGCACCTGGTCGTGGATCTCTGCGCCCGGTTCTCCCCAGAGGGTCACCTCGGTCCCCAGCACCTGAGCGAGCTCAGAGGCGTTCTCTACGCTAACGGCGACGCCGTAGTCGCCCCCCGTGCGAACGGAGGTGTCGAAGATCACCGGGACCCGCTCGGCCTCGAATCCGAAACGCGCGGGCTCGCCCGGGGCGGGCGCCAGATTGAACACGGGGACTGTGAGGGTGAAGGGTGCGGGGTTCGTCAGCGCGCGAGCCAGGACGAGCGTTGCCACCCCGATGGCCGTGTTCGGTGGGCAGGCATCTACGGTGTTTGGGCCGATGGTGGAGAAGTCCGAGTCGGAGCATGGTGGGACCGCTTCGGCATTGGCGAGCATGATGGGGTCGCCGAGCAGGCCGGGCGGCAAGCTGAGCTGCACGTTCTTGAGGAGCGCCGGCGCCGCGGGTAGCGTTTCGGCTCCTTCGGCTTCGGCCGTCTGGTTGAGATCGAGCGTGGTCGTCAGCTGAAACGGATGCGAGCCGGCCTGCGTGTCCGGTGAGCCGTCTTCGTTTTCAGGCATGAATTCGTAGCGTTCGATCCCGAACGACGTTTCCGCGCCAGTCACGGTGATTGGCCGGCTCAGCGAGGCGGTGGGCATTTCGCCGCCTTCGGGCAGTTCGCCGCCTTCCACTTTCACTTCGTTGGTGACGGTCCCCGGCGTCGCTTCGACATTTTCAACGGTGATGTGGAGTTCGAAGCGGCCGTACGGCCGAACGGCTTCGGCGGTGGTGCAGCTGACGGTCGTCGTCGAGCAGGTGGCATTCCGTCCTTCGCCGTCTACCCCGGTTCCGCTGATGTCGGCGGTGATAGCGGTGGCTTTCAGCCCGGGAGGGAGCTTGTCTGTAATCGTGATGGGCGTTGTCGCCTTGACTTCCAGATCGCCGAGGTTGCTTGCGACCGCCTCGATCACGGCTTTACCTCCGGGCGGCGGAAGCCTCGTTGGGGCTGGGCGGGATTCGAGGCGCCAACGGGGAGCGGGGTGAGGAGTTGGCGGCTGCGCGAACGCCGGCGTCGCACCGACCAATGCCAGCAGCAACACCGTCGCTGCGGTCACAGCGGGTGACTGGCGCCCGGGTCGACGGGTTCGGCGGGAGCTCATCGCTTGCCCTTCTTCGGGGGCTTGGTGGACTTTTTCGCGCCGTATTTGTTCCGGGCCTGCCTTTCACAGGCCGCCCGCTTCTTCTTCGCCTTCTTCCACTTCGTCCGGCATGACTTCAGCGCTCGTGCAAGCTTCTGCGCGCGCGTGAGCTGTTTTGGTTTGGTCGTGGTCACTGGGAGCACTCCCTGGTTGGCCACGTCTCCCGCGCGGGAGACGGTCGAGCTGGCCGGCACGGGGATGCTCGGCGGCGATGAAGACGTCGCGTTGCATGATTTCGCGGTGTTGCACGGTGGTGGTGGTGGAGGCGGCGGCGTCAGGCAGGGTGAGGCTTCGCTGCAGACGCGTGCGTCGTAGACGTCGAGGGAGGTGTCGCGATCCTGGGGCAGCAGCGGCTGAGCGGTGATGAAGAACGCGTCGTTGCCGCTCGCGCTGGCGTCCAGGAACGCCGATTCGTGTTCGGAGGTCCCTGAGGAGATCAGGGAGACACAGCCATTGCTGCTCGCGCAGCTTCCCTCGCCGTCGGGCTCGTACTCGTAGACGTTCTCGACGCCCACGGCGACCACCTTTTCGCTCCCTATCTGCTCTGGCCTAGTGTGGCCGACCGCCTGCGGCGCGAGCGCGTCCGCACTGTTGAAGAACAGGCGACCGTTGTCCGAGAGGTAGCGGGACTGATAGTCGGCGAGATGGTTTTCTTGAACCGGCGTCCATCCGGGGATGCTCCCGGCGAGCCAGCTGCCGATCCAGTCGTGTCGGCGATCGACGAGCAGCCCGATCCCTTCGCCGGCGTTTTCGGTGTCGAACACGCCTGTCGGCTGATGGCCAGACGGGTTGCATGACGCGCAGACGAGGAGCTTGGTGCCAGCGTCGTAGAGGAAGACCTCCTCGTCGGCGTGCTTGCCGCCTGCTTCATCGACATCGGTGTTGTTGTAGCCCGTCAGGCTCTTGTTGGACATGAACGCGAGGTATTCGCCGTTCGGCGACACGCGCGCGGTCAGATCGGCTAGATCCGGATGCGGCTCTACCGTGGTTACGCCTTCGGACGCTCCTACGTCGCTTCCCCAATCGCCTGAGTCTTCGCTGGACAGCGTTGCGATGAACGTGATCGTCCCGTCGTGTGAGAGGTAGAGGTTGCATGTTCCTTCGTGAGGCGCCTGTTCGGCCTGGCGTTCGCAATTGCCCGGTTTAGCCCCCGGGGCGAGGACCCCGTTGGCGACGAAGTAGACGTATGAGCCGTTTTCGCTGGCGCCGGGTATCACGTTCAGCACATCGGCGCTCTTTTCGTTTTCGTGGTGATCCGGGGTGAGGTCTTTTAGGTTGCATGCGAGATTGTCTTCGGTTTCAATGACTTCGCACTCGTAGAGGTCGGGTGGCTTGGCGCCGGTTCCTAGTACGGGCTCCTGGTTGGATTCGGGGGTCAGTCGGGCCGTGTCGGTGAAGAACACGTTCGACCCGTCGCTGCTCGCGGTCTGATAGCCGACTTCGGTTTCTTCTCCGGGGATGGGTTTCGGGACTCCAGCGACGGCAGTGTCGATCTGGATGGTTTCCCCGTTCGTCATGTCGCGCATGTAGAGATGCTCCCCGACGGGGACTGATTCGGGTTCTCCTTTTTTGTTGATCACTCGTCGTTCTTCGGAGGGTCCGTTGGTCCAGAAGATGCGCGACCCGTCCGCGGAGACGGCGTCCCTGACGTTGGCGTTTTCCTGGCCGAGCGCGGGTTCGCTCGCGGGTGCTCCTTCGGGCCGGGCACTGACGAGCTGTAGTCGCTCCGATTCTGGCCGCCCAGATTGCCACTCGTAGAGGCCGGGGGCCGAGGTCAGGGCGACTTCCGAACTTAGGAGGACGTCGCTCAGGTCGGGGGTGGCGTCGAAAAATTCCAGCTCTTCGCCAAATGGGCTTTTTGCGATGTCGTCCACAGCCGTGACGAGCGGGAGGTAGCCCGGCGGATGCTCGATTTCGCCGTTCCGCTTCGCTTCGTCGTAGAGCTGCTTCTCTGTTTCATCAGGTTCGCGGGATTCGTCGTCGCGGACGTAGATGGTCTTTTCCTGCGTTTCGCCTCGGATGACCGGAGGCGACAGCGGCGGCTGTTGCAGACGTCCGCCGTTGAATGGGAGGGTCTGCAGGACGGTAAGCGAGAGATCGGGGGAGAAGAAGCGGTACTCACCGCCGGCCCCAGTTTGGAAGCCTTCACCTCGGGCGTGAGGCGTCTCAAGGTCCTGGGATACCCATTCTTTGGAGCCGCGTGTCGATAGGACCTGCGTCGGCTCTGCGCTCTGATTGCCTTCGGGGTTGGCCCCTACCGGCCCGTTTGCGACGTAGGTGATCGCGTTGCCGTCTTCTGATGCCTCTATCGCCCCGCCTTCCAGCCTGATCGGTTCGATCGCGGATCCGTCCTTTTCCGGCGGGGAGACCATCTCCCAGGCGCGGTTGTCGGCCAGGACGCCGACTGATGTCGGCAGGGTGGTGATGCTGGCGAATGTTTCGGTGCCTTCGGCTTCGCCGCGTGCGTTTTTGGCGATGACACGGTAGTAGTAGGTGGTGCTGGGCTGCAGGCCGTGCAATTCCACGTTGGCGGGCTCGTCGGAGAAGCCGTCGCCGATGTTCGTTCCGGGCGGGGCGGGCTGGTCGGTGCACGAGGCTGGGCTGTCCATGCAGTTGACGGTGCCGTACTGGAAGTAGTAGTGCGTGTCGCCGCCGTCGGGGTTGATCTGGGCGTCTAGCCTTGTCGAGGTCGGCGTCAGGTTTTCGGCGGAGAGGTCGTCGACCGCCGGCCTGCCTTCTCTTTCTGGTTCGAATTCTGGTTCGAAGACGTCCACAACTCCCGTGGTGGCGTCGGTGACGTATAGGTCACCTGTGTTCGAGTTGACGGCGATGCCGTTGACGTGCGGTGTGGCTCCGGGGAGCTCGATGCGCTGGATGAGCTGCCCGCTAGAATCGAACGCCGTGATGGTGGACCCACTGGCGAGGTAGACATCCCCCTTCGCAGCTTCACCCAACGGAGAGAAGGCGCTGCTCTCCAGGTCCACCGCGACGGCGGTCGTGTTTTCGGGGTCTAACGCCCCGACGAGGCCTTCGAGGAGCTCTTCCGTCGCGTTGAACTCGAGCTTCGCGGTCACGGTCGGGCGTGTTTCTTCCGTGGGAGGGATTTTTTTGTTTTCTTCTTCCTGGATCTGCCTGATGGCTTCCGGGCATCCTTCTTCGGGATTGAGGAGTTCGTGATCGATGTACAAGTCTTCTCCGGTGGCGTTGACAGCGAAGCCCGGTTTCGGGCAGAAGGTTCCGGCGGCTTCTCCCCTTGCTTCCAGCGTGCTCGAGGTCAGGCTCGCTTCGAGGGACGGTTCGGGCTCGTATTCGTTTTTGACAGCGTCGCTGAAGACTTCCACGCGTGCTTCTGCTGGGGTTGCGGCACGATATACCCGTACCGTTCCGCTGGAGTCGACCGTGACGCCCTCGAGCTCTCCTTCCCATTTTGCTTCTACGCCTTCCTGTTTGAGTAGGCCGAGTGCTTCGCCGTTGGCGCTGAACTTCTCTAGATGCCCGCCTTTCGCTCGCGCGTCGGTGACGACGTAGATGTCGCCTTTGGAGGGGTCTTCTCCGCTGGTCGAGTTGTCTACGGCGATCGCTTCTGGCGAGTCGAGCTGCCCCTTGCCGGGACCCGCGATCCCGGCGCGGCATTCGCCGGTGCACACCTCGTACTTCTTTTCCCCGTCGCTGACGCCCCAGCCCCATGCGGCGAGGAATTCGCCGTGCTCGTTGAACTGCTCGATGCGGTTGTTGCCGCGGTCGAGGACGTACACGTCGTCGGTGGCTTCATCGACCGCCACGCCGGCAGGATTCGACAGCTCGCCGTCGCCGTGCCCCAAGCTGCCGAACGAGCACCTTTCGCAAAACGTGTGCCCGCGCTGGCTGAGGGCGAGCGCCGGGGCGCCTGAGAGCAGTAGCCCGCCGCCTGCCAGCGAAACGATCAGGAGGAAGCGCCGCCCGTCGCGACTCGCCGTCGCGCGGCTATACCGGCCACGTCGCACGCGGACGCTTCTGCCCGCAGCTGCGGCGTCTCCGTCCCCAGGATCATCGGCCCCTAACAAGTTCCCTCTCCTCTGCCCCTCAATCTCGTCCTGCAGCACACGGCATGCGTTGAGGCCGGTCAGGCCTCAACGCATGCCCTCAACAGCTGTGGCGGCTGAGCCCGCTACGAGCCGAGCGACTCGTTTAGCTAGACAAACCAGTTCACCTCGAGTGCTTCTTCATCCGTTTGGTCGTTTGTGACTGTCTGACCGGCCTGTTCGAATTCGGTCGCCCCCAGTTTGCTCTCGAGGACGTCCTTGATTTTTTCGCCGCTTGCGGTTTGGTAGAATTCCGGTTTTTGTTTGCCGCCTTTGCCGGAGTATTTCTCGACGGGTTTCGTTTCCATTTTGCCCGCTTTGACGTTCACCAGCACGGAGCCCTTGACTTTCGCGTTCGCGGGTCCGCAGGTGAATTCGACGAAGTATTCTCCGGATTCTGGGACGAGGTCGAGCGCGACGTGTTTCAGTTCTTTGTTTTCCCACTGCAGCGAGCCCGAGAGGACATTTGTAATGATCACGCCTTCTTCCGTGCCGCTGTGGCACACGTTGCCGAGCCCTTCTTTACATCCCGTGAACTTGACTACGATATTGCCGACGGTTTTCGGCGACGTGAATTCGCCGGTGGCTTCCTCCTTGCTGCACGTCACTTTGATTTTTTTGACCGTTTCAAGCGTCGCCGTGGGGCTAGTGGCAGTGGCGCTCGTCCCGGTGAATTTCGCTTTTTCTACGCCGGGTGTCCATTCGTATTCCCCGCCTGTTTTCAGCGCGGTGCACGTTGCACTCGAGTATTTGCCGGCTTTTTTGACCGTCACTTTCTTACAGCGCCCAATTTCCGGTGCTTCCGCCGATGCCGTAGCCGCTGCGACTGCGCTGATCGCAAACGCAGCGGCCAGGCAAAGCCCGATGATCCTGATGCGTGTCATACGTCCGCTCCTCTCATTAGTTCGGCGCTTCCTCTCGGGGGAGCGACTACCCGGATGCATTGCGAACTGCGCCGTCATCCCACGAGAGAACCGCCCCTCTCGTTGGCATCCCTTCACCCGAGCCCTTTTCCTGCGATTGGTATCCCTTTCCTTGACCCGCTCCCTCGACTGCGCGAACACTTCGGTGAACGCGACCGTTATCTAAGCACAGGGCCCTTGGGTATGTCAAGGCTGAGCTGCCGCGCCGGGCCCCGTGCGGGGGCAGCGACATCTCCTGGCCTGGCACCGCTTGCCTCACGCGAGGGGCGACATGAAAACGAACGGTTGCCCCTAGGTTCGGTCGTTAATAGCGAGGCCGGACCGGTGCCCTCGGGCGGTCTCACCGCGTAGGACGGGAGCATGCGCTATCCGCTGGCCCTCGTCGAGGTGGCTCTCGTAGGCGCATCGCGCGAACTCGACCCGTCCTTGCAGGCCGTACGCTGTCTCCACGCGCCAACGGGCGCCGCGCACATCCATGCGCGGCGCCCGTAGCTGCGAGGGAGCAGTGTTCTTCGCCTTGTCGTGCTACTTCGCTTCGATGAGCTCTCCGCGCTTTTCGGGTCCGACCATTTCGACGTTGTAGGTGCCGTTGAATTCGACCGACACGAAGCCTGATTTCAACGATGCTCCGGTAGCCGACGCCGTTGACGCGCTAAAGACGGTCGTTTGGCTTGCATCTTCTAGCGCGCCTCCCATCGATCCGGTGATTTCGTGTGTCCCACTGAGTGGGCACCCGAATCCACTGTACGAGGCTTCGATCGATACGTCTTCGATGACGATGTATGGCTTCGTTCCCTCGAAGACAGTGTGCATGGGCCACGGTAGTTTCTTCGGTTCGACCTTGTTGAGGGTGCAGTTGTGGCCGCTCGCGCTGCATTCGTAGACCGGCAAGTACGTCAGTTCGCCCTTGCCGAGACCGCCGCTGTTGAAGATGCTCGCGACGTAGTAGGAGTGCTGGCACTCTGTTGTGACCCCCGAGGCCTTCAGCGAGCTTGGCGTCGCGACACCGCCGAGGGTTTCCGTTTCATTCAGTTCGCTGCCGCCGACGTACCACTTTGGGGAGCTCGACGCAGCCGCGAAGCCGACCGTCGCCACCAAGACGACGACTGCTGAAGCCGCTACTGGCAGCAACAGCAAAAGGAGCTTTCTCTTTTTACTCATTCTCGTTCTCCTCTTATCCGATGATTACTGTCGTCGCGGCCGTTATTCATGTTCTCTCACCACTGACGCTCCCGCCTGCTTAAGCGTGCCATTTAGGATCGCAGCATTGTGACCCGCCGCTGACGGAACGCCAAGCGTTGAGTTAACGGCGGGGTCGATGAGAAAGGAGAAGATCCCGCCACATCCGGTCGATCCGGGAGCGGCGAACGAGTTGTCAACAAGCGAATTGTTGTGGATCGTGAGGATGTTTCCTTCCGGGTTGCTTTCCAACGTGCCAAGTTTGCCGTGAATGGGTTTGTTGGGTTCAGGCGGACTTGTCGTCCCGGTCGTGAGATTCAACGTTACGGGACTCCCGTTTGAGCCCACGTAGCAGTTGTTCCCGAGGAACCTATTTTCGATTTTCAACTTGACAGGCAATGACAGAGCGGTTCCTGCTTCGTTCAAAAGGTTTTCCTCATTCAGAACGATCGCACTGGCCGATCCGGCGAGTTCTGTAGTAGCTTTTACTTCCGCAAATCCTTTATTGCCGAATTCTTCGCATAGCTTCTTCAGGAAGCTGGGCGCGGCTTCGCAAATCGACGCTAGGAGACCTCCTGGCACTTTTTGCGGGGATTTCGTGAGGGTGTTGCCGTCGGCGGCTCCAACGAACTTCAAGGCGCCGCTTGGTTCTTCGATGAATCCGCCCTGCAATGTAATCGGGTTTGTGATCGGAACGGTTTTTTTGCCCACCACGATTTCGCCGCTTTCGGTCTTCGCGACAATGCACGCGCTGAGTTCAGCGTTTGCAAGCGGGCAGTCGGAGAAGACTTCGAATTCGCCTTTAGGGGCTGCGGATGCTGGTGAGGCGAACGCGATCATGAACGCGACCGTCATCGCGATGATTGCTGCTCCCGAGAGCACAAACCGAGCCGCTCCACTAGGGCCACTCACGCGGTCTATGGTCATCTGTCCTACCTTTCTTCCTCCAGTGTGTCGCTGTCTCGCCGATGTGGAGATCCGCCGTGCTCCTAACGAGGTGCTGGGGCGAGCGGTCCAGCATTCACCGGCATCAGTAAGACGCTTGAGTAGATCGGCGCAAACGCGCCGGTCGCTGGCTCCTTTCCTGTGTTTTGTCGATTGATGCAGATACCGACTGCCTGCCACGCTTGGTCAGGCACCCGATCTCGGGCCGAAAGAACGTCCGGCCACGCAGAGCAATAACAGGCCGCGGCGTTTTTGTCAAGATGTTCGCCGAGCGCTTGGCGCGCTTCCGGCCCGGCCTTAGTATCGCGCGGATGGCGCGACGGAATGGCGCGAGCCGTGACCGTGCGGTATTTCGCAGCTTTGACGAGCGGCTCAACAGGACGCATGCCTTCATGGTCAACCGCGCGAGTGCCGTACGGACGGCGCTAGGTCGCGTCCTGTGAGCGTCGAGAATTGATGTGGCCCGCGTCGCCTCCGCTTTGACCAGACGAGTCGAGGCGACGGAGATACGCCCCAGGGAGAAGCTAGCCCTAGCGGTGAGAGGGAAGCCCCGGCGAGCTCGTCCACGGGCTTGGAGCTCGACCCAGGTCGAAGCGGGGCCGGAGGCGAGGTCTCGGAGTTCCTCGGGATGCCCACCGTATGAGCGCACGGAGAATGTCAGCGACCGCGAACGGCTATGAGCCGCTGACGGTGAACAGGTGCGCAACGCGAGCACGCCGAGTCTCATCTCGACGCGCTTCGGTCCGAACCTGATTGCCGTCTGTGAACCCGACCCCATCGGTTGTGGTTTTGCTGACGCCAGCGGCGAGCGGGGACTGACATTTGCGTCGCGGCTTCCCGTCTGATCCCCAAGGCACCAGGTGATCGGGTCAAGACGGCCCGCCGCGACGGCGAGCGCTTGGACCGCTTGCTCGCCGCGGGCGCGCCGCGCTTCGGATCTGTCCCGTCCTTGCCGATGAGCGCCTCCGCGATCTCTTGCGCTGTCGTGAGGATCTGCGCGCGCCCTCATGTGACCACGACGCCTTCTCTCGAAGCTCCTGATGCCCACTTGCTCGTTACGCAGGTCCAGGCAACACCTGGACCGAGCAGCGACGCGAATGGCGGGGGCGGACTCACCTTCGAGGACGCTGCCACGCGCGCTAGCTTCGTCAATCACCTCACTGCTATTGACGGTCTGCCAGGCCACAGCGCTCTCGAGCGGAGAACTCGCTGACTGGGCGGCACCGCGTTGCCGAGATCGACGAGCAACCGCAAGGCCAACCACATCGTGCTGACGCGTGCGGCCGGGTTATGGGCAACCGCTTTCGGATTGTGCCCGCGTCTCGTAAGCAACGAACAAGGGTCACGAGGTAACCGGCCGTCCAATACCGACCTGATTACTCGCACTCGGCCAAGCCGATCTTTCAGCTCGTCACCGCCTCGGAGCCTCCACTCGCCCGAAGGCTCGCTCACCCTCGGCAGCGACAACCCCACGCTGCTCGGCTGGCGACCGGCTCGGCATATCAGCCGATGCGCGCTGCGGGAGCACATAGCGCGACGGGTCATAGACCGACTCCGGGGGGAACTCGCATGCTCACCCCCGGAGTCACTTGTTGCTGCTTGCCGACGAGGCGACGCCGTTAGACTTCGCCCCTCAGGCCTTCTTCGGCAGTCGGCGCGCCTGCCTGTCGTAGGGTCCCGTTGATGACCGCGATGTTTTTGCCTGCGGGCGATGGCAGTTCGAGCGCCGCGTCGACTGCTTCGTCCGCCGCGCCGCCTTCGCCGCAACCTTCGACTCCCGGAACAGCGAAGTCATTGCTAACGAGCGTATCGGTCTCCACCGTGAGGATTGTACCTTCACGGTTTGACACGAGTTGCGACGCAGCTTTGCCCCGCAGTTCGCCAGACGTTCCCGTCGAGAATTCGGTCACGACCGGGTGTTCATTGGAGCCAACGTAGCAACTTTCGCCGAGGAAGGGGTTGCTTAGCTTGACCTTCACTGGGAACCCAAACGCCGTACCGGTCTGTTCGAGAAGGTTGTTCTCATTGAGAACGATTGCCGTCGCGGGTCCCGCGAGTTCGACAGTCGCTGTGACCTTCGTTTGTTTAGCTATTTTCGTGTAGTAGTCGTACCTGTTGCGTTCCGACGCGGACAGCTTCGCTACGTCGACGTCCTTTGTGAGTGGGGCTGCCGCCTGAGCCACCGGTTCGATCGTTGGGGCACCTCTCGCGCCTATCCACTGCAGTGCCCCCGTATAGCTTTCCTCGAATCCTCCTAGCAGCGTGATCGGGTTCTTCAGCAGGACGGTGACGTTACCAGCTCTAAACTCCGATGGTATTTCGGGAGCTTTCCTGCCTTCCGTCGCTTCCCATCGTTCCTTGGTCGTTTTCGACGGCCACTCTTCCTTAGCTGACGACTCCCCCCATACACACGCTTGGGTTTCATCGTATTCGCTGCTAACCGGCGGTTCATGAAATGGACAGTACGCGAATCCATAGAACTCCGCGTGTTCCTGTTCCGTTTCGCAAGACACGAATCCATTTTTCGCGACGTATTCGTGATAGTGACATTTTCTCGCCGCAGCGACCGCCGACGTCGAAGCCACTACAGCAACCACGCCTGCGGCAATCAAGCACAGACCCAACGTCCTTACCGGTCTCATTCTCCATCGTTCCTTTCCCCTCGCGGGCAGGTCCGTGGCCGACCATCGACCACCTCCCTCTGAATGCGCGTGACATGTAAGCATATAGCAGGCGGCCGTGTCAAGGTAGGCCATGGCGAGCGAGACTTGCTCGCATCCGCCTGCACGCAAAACTGGGGCCAGTGCCCGCGTGAGCACGTCCGCGCGACGATCGCGTCAATTCGCCTCCGTGAGCAGGTCTGGCAGGCGTCGGTATGTATTGACCCACCGCAGCCATGCCAGAACGTTCGTTGGAAACTTCGATACCGGTCCGAGCGACTAGGGGACCATGGCGCGTCACCGGGGGTGGGAGACAAGGGACATGTCTGACGCGCGACTTGCCCCCCGCTAGTCTTCTCCTCGACGTCCTGACGCTAGCGCAGTGGTGGCCGATCTCTCTCAGCTCAAGACCGATGAACCAGACGATCCGTGTCCTTGGCTTTATCCGCCTACCTCGGGCGCACGGTCGCGGGGAGAAGGGCGCGACTGACGCATCCCTCCTCCCCGACGATGATCTCATGCGGCTTAGCGCACTCTACTTACCCTACACACATTCTAGCGTGTGGCCGTTCTTTTCCTTCTCTTTGGCGCTTCCCGTCATTTTCGCAGCCGATCCGAATACGTGCAGCGATTCTTGCCCAGTTTCCAACAACAGTGCCGTCGACGGGAAGATGAGTTCAACTTCCCCTCCCGCTAGGTTTTTGCATTCGGCGGCGACGGCGCCACGCACTTCCGTATTAGTATATGTGCCGCAACTGGTGCCAGAGAATTCGAGTTTTACCAGCTGGTGTCCGCTGCCGCCGTTCCCAATGAATTCGTCGGCCAGTATACCGGTGTTTTCGGTCTGCAGTTTGGTGGCTGCAGTCGTTACTTCAATGATGCCGGTCGCGGAGGCTCCTTCGGATTTCACTTTGCATGTCGATACCGTGGTGGTGCATCCTTCAAAGACGAGCTTTTTGACTTTGTCTTTGCCGCCCGCTTCTACCGTTCCACTACTCGTCCCGCCGACTTGGGTGCACGTTATCACGCGCGTCCCCTGTGTCAGCTTGAAGGTAGCGACTTCTGGACTGTTGACGGGTATTACTTCTTGTCCGCTGGCTTCCGCCCCTCCCACATGCCACTCCTTCAAAAAGGCCGATGCGGACGCCGTTGCCATAGCGCTAGCGGCGAGGGCGGTCGCAAATACGATGCCGATAATTCTGATACGTTTCACTGTCGCTCCTTTATTGGGCGGCTTCACCGGTGCAAAACGGTGATGCCAAGTTGGTCGTCAGTGCACCCGCGCCGGTCTTGGGTATTTGTGCCCCGCCAAAAGCCTGCACGACCTACCCACCTCAAATAGGCAGACCGACGCTATGCGCAGGCTGACCGCCTGCGCACGCCTGAGTCTCCTTTCCTGTCTGTTTCAGTCGATTGATCGGCCCCACCGCGGTGCGACGAGGCGCTTTTCCGACGAGGCGCACTCATAACAGACCGAGGTCGATCTGTCAAGCGCAAAGTAGGTGTGGTTACTAACCAGGCAAGCGATTGCTGCCGCTCCGAGCGTGCCTGTAAACGAATGTTCTAGGGTCGCACCCTCGGTCCGCCACAGGGATGCCTGGGCAACACGGCTGCCCGTGTCCGAGTGATGCACGAGCGCGACGTCCGCGCCAGGCCCGCATCGATGGAGTGCCATCCGCAGGGCGTCGAGAACCAGGTCGGCGCGCATGTGTGGCGCGAAAATGCCAGCCGACAATCATCCGGCTGTAGGCGTCGATCACGAAGCTGAAGAACACAAGGTCCTCCCAGGAGCGCAGATCTGGGCTGAGCGGCACGCTTCAGAGCGCAACCCTCGCTCACGCCACTGCCAGGCACTGCTTCATCGCCTCGCACACGAGCTCGCACTGGCGGGCTGGAAGCTCAAGGCCGTATCCACCGATAACGGCTCTGAGTTCGTCTCGGGCGAGTTCCGGGCCCCGGTGGAATCGCACGGCGCCTCACAGCGCCGCATTAAGGCAGGTAGGCCGACAAGCAACGGCTGTGTCGAGCGCGTTGTCAAGGTCGGTTGAAAGTGCACCCCCTTGCGCCGGTTGAAAATGCACCCCCTGTAGGGTCGCCGGGGCTGCGCGTGGAGCGAGCGGAGCGCGCTGCCGGCGGCGCTTTGGCTGTGTGGGGGGTGGTTTCGGCCGGGTCGGCGCGGAAAGGAGGCGTTGTAGGGCCGTCTGCGGCCCTCGGACCGGGGGCCGTGGGTGATTGGTTAGGGTGTTTCGGCGCTCTGGCGGGCGGCGGGCGGTCCGAGGTCGCGGTCCTTCAGCCGGTAGCTGTCGCCTTTGAGGGAGAGGATCTCTGCGTGGTGGACGAGGCGGTCGACCATCGCGACGGCGACGGCGTCGTCGCCGAAGATCTCGCCCCAGGCGGAGAATGGCTTGTTTGAGGCGATGATCAGGCTGGCGTGCTCGTAGCGGCGGGAGACGAGCATGAACATGAGGTTAGCGGCCTGGGGGTCAAACGGGATGTAGCCGACCTCATCGCAGACCAGCAGGGGGATGCGCTCGAGGCGGGCGAGCTCCTCATCCAGGCGGCCGTGGCGCTGGGCGTCGGCGAGCAGCGCGACCCACTCGGTGGCGGTGTGGAAGATGACGCGCTGGCCAGCCAGGCAGGCGCGGATGCCCAGCGCGATCGCGAGGTGCGTCTTGCCTGTGCCGGGCGGGTAGCCGTCGCACTACTCACGTTGTCGATCCTTTGCCGGAGCGCGTGCGGCTGGTCAGGGCGCCAGGGGCGCTGCGGGGAGTTGAGCTCGAGGTCTTCGGGTGGCGGACCGAACAGGGTGAGACGGCGCTTCGCTGTCGGCTGATCGACGGTAGCGTCGGCACCCTCCCGGCGCGCTGGACTGACCTTCCGCGAGCTTCGGCCGTGCCGCCTGGACTCGGCGTCCTCGCGTCCCCGGCCGGGTGGCGGCTTCTCGGCGAGCGGCTTGCCGAGTTGAACGAGCGTCGTCCGCGACGCGGCGGAAGCTCCGCCGAAAACGGAGGTCGTGATGTCCGGACAGTTCGCGCTCTCGCTGGGCGAGGCGCTGGTCGCGGCGGCGGTGTGGGAGACGCTGCCGCCCGAGCGCCAGCGCGAGATGACGGTGCTGCTGGCGAGACTGCTGGCAACGCTGGTGGAGGCCGAGCGCGATGAGTGAGCACGGAAAGGTCACCGAGGCTCACCGTCGCCGGCGCGCGGTGGTGTATGTGCGTCAGTCGACGCTGCATCAGGTCGAGCGCAACGTCGAGTCCTCGGCGCGGCAGTACGCGCTCAGGGAACGCGCGCTCGAGCTCGGCTGGCCGGCGGAGTCGGTCGCGGTCGTGGACGAGGACACCGGGCGGTCGGGCACCACCGCGGAGGGGAGGATCGGCTTCAAGGAGCTGGTCGCCGAGGTGGGCCTCGGTCACGTCGGGCTGGTGCTCGCGCTCGAGGTCTCGCGGCTGGCGCGCTCCTCGGCGGACTGGCACCAGCTGCTGGATCTGTGCGCGCTGACCGCCACGCTGATCGCCGACGCCGACGGCGTCTATTCGCCATCAGACTTCAACGACCGCCTGCTGCTCGGGCTGAAGGGCACGATGTCCGAGGCGGAGCTTCACCTGATCCGCGCGCGGTTGGATGGCGGGCTGCGCAACAAGGCCGAGCGCGGCGAGCTGCGCCTCGCGCTGCCGGTGGGACTCGATCGCGGCGAGGACGGTGAGATCATGCTCTCGCCCGACGAGCAGGTGCGTCATGCGATCGAGCGCGTGTTTGTGTTGTGGCGCAGGCTGGGCTCCGCACGCCAGGTGATGATGGAGCTCATCGCCGAGGGCCAGCAGTTGCCGCGGCGAACGGTCGGGCAGCGGCGGATCCGCTGGGCGCGCGCGAGCTATGGGGCGGTGCACGACTTTCTCACCAACCCGGCGTATGCCGGCGCGTTCGTGTTCGGCCGCAAGCGCCGCGAGAAGCGTCTCGATGCAGACGGGCGCGTGCGCGTGCGCGATGTCGAGGTGCCGCTGGAGGAGTGGTCCGTCTGCCTGCCCGAGCACCATCCCGGCTATGTCACCTGGGGCCAATACCTGGCCACCCGCGAGCGGCTGCGCCAGAACGTGAGACCGCGTGGCGAAGGAGGCGGCGCCGCGCGTGAGGGCGCCGCCCTGCTGCAAGGCCTGGTGCGTTGCGGGCGCTGCGGGCGACGCATGCAAGTGGGCTATGCGGGAACGGGCGGCAAGGTTCGCCGCTATGCGTGCGTGCGCGGGCACGTGCTGCACCACACCCCGACGAGCTGCCAGTCTCTCGGTGGCGGCAGACTGGAGAAGGCGATCATCACGGCGTTTCTGGAGGCGGTCACCCCCGCGGGCGTGGCCGCGACCGCGGGCGCGGTGCGCGAGCTCGAGGATCAGCACGAGCAGCGGCTCGCCGGTCAGCGCCTCGCGCTCGAGAGGGCTCGGTATGAGGCGCAGCGGGCAGAGCGCCAGTTCGACGCCTGCGAGCCAGAGAACCGGCTCGTCGCGCGGACGCTGGAGCGCAAGCTCGAGCAGTCGTTCGCCACAGCCGAGCGCGAGCGCGGCAAGCTGGCGGCGCTCGAGCACGCCCGCCCGCAGCCGCTCACCTCCGCCGAGCGCGACGCGCTCTCGCGTTTGGCGCGCGACCTGCCGCGCCTGTGGGACGCCCGCACGACGACCGACCGCGACCGCAAGCAGCTGCTGCGGACCGTGATCAGCGAGGTCGTCGTGACCGTCCACGCCGAGCAGCGCCACGCCGCGCTGGAGGTCGCCTGGGAGGGTGGTGCGCGCACCGAGCTCACCGTCAAGCTCAACGCGCGCGGGCCGGAGCGCCATCGCCTGGGCGAGGACACGATCGCGTTGATCTGCCGACTGGCCGAGCATCACCCCGATCGCCAGATCGCGCAGATCCTCTCGCTCCAGGGACGCCGGACCGGGACCGGTCTGCCCTTCACCGAAGCGCGCGTCAAAGCAGCTCGACAACGCGCCGGCATCTCCGCCGCTCCACCCCCCGACCCCGACGGCGAGCTGCACACGATCGACGAGGCTGCGAGCGAGCTCGGAGTCTCGGTGTTCACCGTGCGCCGCTGGCTGCGCGAGGGACTGCTACCTGGCGAGCAGACGACTCCCGGCGCACCGTGGCGGATTCGCCTCAGCGACGAGATCCGCGCCCGCTTCGTGCCCGAGGTTCCCGACGGGTTCGTGCCGCTCGACGAGGCCGCCCGCCTTCTCGGCTGCGCCCGCCAAACGGTGTTGCACAAGGTCCAACGCGGCGAGCTGCGCGCGATTCATGTGACCAAGGGTCGCCGTCGGGGCCTGAGAATCGAGGTTCCTGACGTATGGTTGGACCGTCTGCTCAACGAGTGACCGAGGAGGTGCAGTGTGAAACAAGACCGGGCGGCCCGAGCAGCACGACGTTCTCCCTTGCGTGCAGGAAGTCCAGCTGGCCGAGGTGCTCGATCACCTGCTTCTTGATCGAGCGCTGGAAGGTGAAGTCGAACTCCTCGAGCGTCTTTCGGGCGGGGAAGCGCGCAGCACGGATGCGGCTCTCCCCGCCGTGCGCGTCGCGGGCGGAGGTCTCGGTCGACAGCAGCGCTTGAGCGAAGCGCTCATAGCTCCACTCCTCCGCTCTGGCGCGCTCCGCGAGCTTCGGCAGCGCCTTCGCCGCCGCGGGGGCCTTCATCGCCCGGAACAGGTGGGAGAGCTCTGAGGTGGTGCTCACGCGATCAGCCCGTCATAGATGGCCAGCGGCCGCTGCTCGACGGAGATCTCCTCGCGCTCGCCGCGGCGCTCCTTCAGCGTGCGGGCGTGCTCGAGCGCGGTGATCGTGCGGTTCTTGGCGAAGCAGCGCTCATGAAGGCAGGCGAGCTCGCCCGTATCCAGGGCGATCGCGGTGACGTGGTGCTGTGAAACGCGGACTTCGACGCGACGGCCGACGAGGCCCGGGTCAAGCGAATAGTCGTTGGTGTCAAAGCGCAGATAGGGGTCCGGCGGCACCCTGATCACCCAGCGGCGGTCGACGTCCGGCTGTGAGGCTGGCAGCCGCCCGCATCACCTCGCGCTCCTCGGCCAAGCGATCGACTGGCCGTGCCCTGAGCGTGCGGTGCGCGCGTGAGTTGGCCTTCTCAAACCACGCGTCGAGCTGCAGCTGGAAGTCCAGGTGGTTGGCGAAGCGCCGGCCGGGCTCGAAGTTCGACTCCAGATAGCCCTGCAGGCGCTCGACGCCACCCTTGGCCTGCGGGTCTTTCGCTTCGCAGAAATACCAGTCGACGGGGAGCTGCCCGCAGAACGCGGCATAGACCTCGGTCGGGGGACCGCCGCCCGCGTGCAGACACCCCTCGCGATCCCACACCATCAGCTCAGGCAGCGCCCCCAGCGACCACAAACAACGGGTCACGCCCGACAGCACGTCCGGCGCCTCCTTGCTGAAGATCAACGCCCCGGCGCCGGCGCGCGAATAGCCCAGACACGCCACGACGACCCACGCGTGGCAGGTCTGGCCATAGCCGACCGGCACGAACCTTGAGGGCTCCCACAGATCCCACTGGCAGGTCTGCCCCGGGCGATAGACGGTGCGCTGGAAGCTGCGCCGCGGTGCAAACAGCGGGCGCACCTCGCGCAGGTAGTCATCGACGATCGTCTTTGAGCCATCGAAGCCGAGCGGCTCGATCAGCTCACGGACACGAACCCCGGCAGCTTCGGATCCCCGCGCAACAGCTCGTGGATCTCCTCCTTGAACGGGTCCAGCTTCGACGGGCGCGCCGGACGCTCATAGCGCGGCGGATGCGCAGAGCGCAGCGCCCGACGAACGGTGTTGCGGTCGACCCCGAAGCGGCGTGCCAGCTCCTTGATCGCCGTGCCGCGCACGAAATGCTCGCGGCGAAGCTCGGCCCAGCGCTCCACGTCCAGCACAACCCTTCTCCCGGTCTCGATGACATGACCGAGCCAGGCTCACGACGACCCCGGACGCCCTCGCCACCGCCCAACGGGGGGTCAATTTTCAACCAGCGAAGGGGGGTGAGTTTTGCACCGGCGCCGACACGCGTGCAGCTGACGATCCTCGGGGAGTGCTGGCGGCCGAGCTTCGCCCGCTCTCAGGTTGCTAAGATCACGGCGCTTGCGCGAGACCTAAATGAGTAACTCGCCTATAGGCGGGCCCGGTCGCACGCGTCGTCCCTAGCCTCTCTTTGTGCCCTGCGTCGAGCCCATCGCCACTAGCTGGTTGTACTTGGCAGGAACACCGTGAAACCAGACGATCGCCTCGTCGGACTGTTCTCTCCGTCTCGCAAGTCGCAACTACGACGCCACAACCTTTGATCCCAACAGCCCCGCAAAAGCCGTGGCATCGGCCGCGGCTCGCACCTCCGTCTCGAGCGTATCGTGGCACGACCAAGGTCGCGGGGAGAAGGGCGCGACTGACGCATCCCTCCTCCCCGACAATGACCTCAAGCGGCTTAGTGCGCTTTACTTACATTCTAGTTTTGCGGCGGTTTTTGCCTTCTCCTTGGCGCTCCCCGTCATGGTCGCAGCCGATCCAAATACATGTAGCGATTCCTGCCCGGCTTCTAATTTGAGTGCCGGCGACGGGAAGGTGAGTTTAACGTGCCCCGCTTCCGCCCCCGTTGTTAGGTTTTCGCATTCGGCGGCGATGGCGCCACGCACTTCGGTATTAGTATATGTACCGCAACTGGTGCCAGAGAATTCCAGTTTGACTAGCTGGTGTCCGCTGCCACCGTTCCCGATGAATTCGTCCGCCAGTATTCCGGCGTTTTCCGTCTGCAGTTTGGTGGCTGCAGTCTTTACTTCGATGATGCCCGTCGCGGACGCTTCTTCCGATTTCACTTCGCACGTCGTCGGTTTGGTGGTGGTGCATCCTTCAAAGACGAGTTTTTTCACTTTGTCTTTGCCACCCGCTTCGACTTCTCCAACACTCGTACCGCCGATTTGGGTGCACGTTAGTACGCGCGTCCCCTGTGTCAGCTTGAATGTCGTGACTTCGGGGCTATTGACGGGTATTACTTCTTCTGCTGTCGCGCCTACGGCCGAGCTTTCAACGTACCATTCCTTCAAAAAGGCTGAAGCGGAGGCAGTTGCCATAGCGCTGACGGCGAGGGAAGCCGCAAACGCGATACCCATGATTCTGATGCGTTTCACTGTCGCTCCTTCATTGAGTGAGGCGTCACCGACCCTGAGGCGGTGGTTGCCACGTTGGTCGTCAGTGCACCGGCGCCGGCCGTTTGGGTACTGATGCCCTGCTCGAAACCTCTGACGGGATCGACAAGTCACCCGGCCTTAATAGGACAGGCCGACGCCACACGCAGGCGTTACCGGCTGGGCACGCCTGCACTCTCCTTTCCTGTTGTTTTAGTCGATTGATCGCCGGCCTCGGGGCGCCCTCACTCCAATCCGTGCCGAGCGCCGCGACCGACCGTTTGACCGGTTCGGGCATAGCCCTGCACCAGCCGAGTGAGCAATAACAGACCAGTGCGGGCTTGTCAAGCCCAAAGTAGGCTGTGGTACCCAGAGCGGCGGGCCTTGAGGCGCAGGGCTGGACGAATGTCGTAGTCGAGATTGGGAGTGCTCGAGATGACGCCGTGCGCCTCCGCCCCAAACTCCTGCGCCAGATGAGCGGCGGGGCGGGAAACGACCGGACGCGCGATCGCGACGCGCGTAGCCTTGCACCAGGACGGGTCTCCGTCGTCGGACGACCGCGGTACCAGTCTGGACGATCGGCGAATATGCCCGTGCCCCGGCGTGGGCGGGTGTTGCCGCCATCGTCTGTAGATTCGCGCGAAGCGCCGAGGATCCCATGCCGCAGCGAGCTATCCCCGATGATCCAGCCTTGACACAAAAGTCGGCATCATCGCGCCCCCGCCAGGCGGACACGAAGGTCGACGCGCGCGTCTTGAAGCTTGCGCAGGCGATGATCTCGGCGGTCGCCGAGAACGGCTATGAGGCAACGACGGTGGGCGAGATTGTCGCTCGAGCGCGCGTGTCTCGGAAGACGTTCTATGACTGCTTCGCGAACAAGCAGGACTGCCTCTTGAGGAGCGCCGAGCTGATCTCTGCGGCGGGCATGCGTCGGGTCGAGCAGGCGTACCGCGACACCCAGGGCTTGTCGGTCTCCCAGCGCGCAGAGGCGGCGCTGCGGGCGCTGTTCTTAGCGGCGATCGAGAATCCCGGCTCCCTGCGGCTGAGTGTGATCGAGGTCGTCTCAGCGGGAGAGGCGGGCATCGAGCGACGTGAGCGTTGGTTCTCGGGATATGAGGAACTGGTGCTGCAGGGCTTGGGGCGAGCTCGCACGGAGGGCCAGCTCCCGCGCGACGCGTTGACGGCGATCGTGGGCGGGATCAACAGCCTCCTCTACCGTCGGATGCGCAGTGGCGAGCACGCCAAGCTGATGTCGTCGATACCCGATCTGGTGAGGTGGACCACGTCCTACTATCCCGCTCCGCCGGCGATGCTCGCCGAACAGGCGAGCCGGACGCCGGGCCAGCGGGCGTCAGTCGTTCCGAGGGGCGGTCGCGCGCCCGGCACGCTGGCGCCCCACCACTTCCTGACGACGCGGCGTGGCCTGCCGCGTGGAGACCAGAACGTCGCGCGCAGCTTTGTGGTGCACAACCAGCGTGAGCGCATCCTCGACGCGGTCGCGAACCTGACGTCCTCGAGCGGCTACGGCGAGCTCAAGGTGGACGACATCGCCGCGCAGGCCGCTCTGTCTCTAAAGGCGTTCTACGAGCACTTCGCCAGCAAGGAAGAGGCGTTCCTCGTGACGTACGAGGTCGGGCATGCGAAGTGCCTGGCGCTCGTCGAACAGGCCTACGAAGCTGCCAGCCACTGGCGCGAGGCCGTCCGCGCAGGCCTGGCCACCTTGTTCGACTTCCTAGCTTGCGAGCCCGCGTTCGCGCATGTCGCACTCGTGGACGCGCTGAGCGCGACGTCTCGGTCCGCCGAGCGTTCGCTTCACGGCGTGAGCGCGTTCGCACGGCTCTTGGTTCCGGGCCTCGAGGAAGCCCCGCGTCGCAGACGTCCTCCTCCGGTGACCGTGGAGGCAGTCGCCGGCGGGATCTTCGAGCTCTGCCTGCACTACTCGCTGCACGGCAAGATCGACGAGCTGCCCGCACACACCGCCTCGGCAACCTACATCGCGCTCGCGCCGTTCATTGGCGGCGAGGAGGCGGCACGGGTGGCAACCGAGACGGGAGAGGGCTGAAGCCCTCCCCCCGCGTGGCGTTCCGCCGGTCGGGCTCCATCCCCACGCATGACTCGGGCGCCCCGAGGGGCGCCCGAACCGGCCTTGTCGGCCTGATCAATCGACAGCGCGCCCGACGGTCGAGCTTTCAGTGGCCGTGGCCGCAGGAAATTCGACCACAGCCTCAAGCCCGCTCGCCTTCGTCTCCCGAGGGAGCCGAAACGCGTTGCCCTTAGATCATCGCGCGCCGTCGCGGCATGGATAAGTCAGGCACGGAATATTCAATGCATGAACTATCCATATCGCCGTTCCAAAACACGCCGTGCCGCCGTCGCCCCGACCGCTCGCGAGGCGCTTGCGCTGCTCAGCGTTGGCGGCTCCTACTGGCTGGGGATTTATCCGCAGGTCCGTCGCGATCTCGCCCGCTGGGAGCGACGAGCCAGGGGAATCCCGGACCCGGTGCTGCGCGAAGCAGCACTCGGCAAGCTCACCGAGGAGCGCCTGAACCCCGAGGCGGCCGCGCTCTTCGCGGTGCTATCGCCTCCCGTACACAGGCCGGGGGTCGTGCGATTGATCGTCGCCTACCAGGTGCTCTACGACTACCTCGACGCAGTCAACGAGGAGCCCGGCTGCACCGAGCTGCGAAATGGGCTGCAGCTCCATCTCGCGCTCACCGAGGCGGTCCGGCCCGATCTGCCCATCAGCGACTACTACCGTCACAACCCGACAGACGCGGACGGTGGATACATGCGGGCGCTCACGGGCGCGTGCAGGGACATCGTTCGGGGTCTGCCGTCTGCGAGTCGTGCAGCGCAGGTCCTCGCGCGTGCCACCGAGCGCTGCGGCCAGGCGCAGAGCCACAACCACGCGATCGGCTCAGAGGGTGAAGCACCGTTTGTCGAGTGGTGCCTGGCTCAGCCGTCGGCTCGCGGCGGCTACCTGTGGTGGGAGCTCGCCGCGGGCGGCATCTCATGCTTGGGCATACATGCGCTGCTCGCGTCGGCTGCCGACCCACTCTGCAGCGGTGAGAACGCGCCGCTCGTTGACGCGGCGTACTTCCCGGCGATCTGTGCGATAAGCGCGCTGCTTGACAGCCTGGCCGACTACCACCGCGACGCCGGCACGAGCAACCACAGCTTCGTGGCGCACTACCGCGACAGCGGCCACGCCGCGGAACGACTCGTCGCGATCACGGCAGATGCAAAAGAGGGGATCCGACGGTTGCGCCACAGCGCGCGTCACGCCGTCATCCTCGCGGGGATCAGCTCGTTCTACCTGTCCTCCGCTTCCGTGACGGAGGGCTTCCCCGCAAGGGCCGCGGCGAGCCTCATCGAGTCGGAGGGCTCGCTCGACGCTCCGATGCGAGCCGTGATGCAGGCCCGCCGGCACCTACAGGGCTGAGCAACCCATCGGTAGAGGCGAGCTCGGGTGCTCGACTACTCCTGGAGCGCCAGCCTCGCGGGGGCCCGGGACGCAATGAAGCCGGGAATGACGAGCACGAGGAGCGCCGCGCCGACGATCGCGCCGATCGTCTCGAGCATCTGCGGAACAGCGGTTGAGAACGGAGCGGGGAAGCCGGTAGCGAGCCGCAGGTAGCGATCGATCAAGTCATGCCCGTAGAGACCCGCCACCGCGCCGACGAGGCACCCGGTACCCAGGACGAGCGCAGCTTCGCAGAGCAGGACGACGCGTAGCTGCGCCGGACGGAAGCTCTGGATTCGAAGGGAGGCAAGCGAGACGCGCCGCTGCCAGATCGAGGCCCCCATCGCTGCGGCCATCGCGAGCGCCGCCGCGATCATCAGCAACAGCGCGATTTGCGTCAGACGGCTCAGGCCTTCGCGCGCCAGCCCGTCGGCCTGCGCGGCACGTGCCGCGCTGGTCTGCACCTGAAGTCCGGTCCCTGCTCCCAGCAGGTTTTCGACCGACCGTTTGACGGCGAGCGGGCTGACGGCGGCTGCCACGTCGATTTCCAGCGCGGTCGGATCGGCGCTCGCCCATGCACGGCGATAGTCGGAGTCGTTGAGGACGATCGCGCCGGCCGTCCATCCCAGGTTGGTGGTCGTCGCGGCCAGGCGATATCCGACGGGGCCGCTAGGGGTCGGCAGCGTGATCACTTGTCCGACCTTCACGTGGAGCGCCTGCGCGATCTGCTGAGAGACGGTGATCCATCCGCCCGCGCGCAGCCGGGCGGTGGCGAGCTGTCCGTTGCCGGCGACGAGCTGGCCGGCGGGAAACATCTCTGGCGCCGAGGGCGATCTCGCGATCACCCACGCCCTGCGACCCGCCACGTCGAGGAAGCCTCCCTGGTAGGTGCGGACAGCGGTAACCCGCGGAACACGGGTGATCCTAGTAGCGAGTTCGCCTGGCGGGAAGCTGTTCGTCGCCAGGTCGTCGCCAGCGTTCGTGACCCACAGGCCGGCGGTCGAGACGTACTGCGCGTAGTCGCGGTAGAGGCCACTCAGCAGATCGCCGTGAGCGCCCTGTGCCGCGACGCTGCCGAACACAGCGATCGCACCCGTCGCCGCAAGCGCGAGGGACCTGGCGGTCGTGGCTCGCAGCGCCCTCGTCGCGAGCAGCAGCATGTTCAAGCGTCTCGCCCTGGCCGCTATGAGCTGGGCCAGCCACACGACAACGGTGAAGCTGAACGGGATCGCCAGCAGGGCGGCGAGCGCGACCGCGATGATCGCGGCGACGCCCGCGCTCGGGCCCAAGAGGACCAGCACGGCGCTACTCACAGCGATCAGTGCCATCGCCGCCGCGAAGAGCCAAAGGCGAGCACGCGTGTTCAGCGCTTGACCCGGCTCGCCCTGGTCGAAGTAGACGCCGTCAACGGCCCGCGAGCGACGAAGGTCAAGGAGGGGCGGAGCCGCAGCCAGGCATGTCGCCGTCACCCCGCCCACCATCGAAAGCAGGACCGGCTTCCAGCCGACCACGGTCTGGGTGCCCAAGGGGAAGGCGGCCGCGAGATAGCCAGGCGTCTCGTGAAAGATGCTGTGGGACAGCACGTCGCCTGCCAGGACTCCCACCAATGAGGCGACCAAGCCAAGGCACAGAGCCTGGAAGGCAAGCAGCTTGACGAGGTCGCACGGCCGGGTTCCCTGGATGCGCAGGTCGGCGATCATGCGCCGGCGCTCCGGGGCACTCAAGAGCATCGCGCTGAACGCCAGCAGCGTCCCCACGAGGCCACTGACGAAGGCGAAGAAGCCGGTCGCCTCGCCGTTGGGGACCGTGGCCTGGCCGAGCAACGTCACATCGTAACTCGCTGGCGCGACCGTCAGCCGGCCATCTGCGAGCCTTTCGAGCTCACGACGCACCTGGTCAAGCGCCCCGGGCTTGGACTCGACCAGCACCGCTGTGACGCGACCAGTCAAACCAGAGATCTGCTGGAGAACTTGGAGGGGAACGATCACGCCAAGAGCGTTCGACAGAGCGCCGACAGTTTCAGGTCCAAACACGGCGCCCACTTTCACGGGGACGGTGCGGCCGCGTACGCGCAGGAGTATCTGAGGAAGCGGCTTTGGGATACCCAGTCCGACCCTTGCGACGACGCCGAGCGTCCGGGCGGTGGCAGTCGGAAGCAACACGCCGTGCAGTAGGACGCGTTCAACCGGGATCCCGCCAACCACTCGGGTCGCGTTCGTGGCGCGATGCCTCACGAAGACTTTGAGCCCGATGCGCCGCCCGAAGTCGGCCACGCTCGAAAGCGACGCGGAGGCACTAACGAGCTGCACCGCCACAGGACGTCCATTCGGCCCAACTACCGTCGCACTCAGGTCAAGAACGGGCGCAGCTCGCTCGACGCCCGGCAGAGCCTGCACACGATTGGCCAGGCGCTCGTCGAAGCCAGCCGAACTTCGGGCCCGCAGCTGCAGGTTCGCGGCACCCGCCACGCTCTGGACGATCTCGCGACTGCCGCTCGTGATGCTGCTATTCGCGACCTGGACGGCGAACACGAGGGCGACACCGATCGCTATGCCGAGGCCGGCGAGCGCTTCCTGCACCGGGTGGGTACGCAGGCGTCTGCGGTAGAAGTAGACGAGTGCCGAGAGCGGCATCGCTGCTCAGCCCAAGCCGTGCACGAGACCTGTTGTGGGCGGCGGTCTCTGAAGCTCCAGGGCCGCCTCGCCGTCGAGTAGCTTGCCGTCACGCAGTGCGTACACCCGATCGGCGACCGCCGCCGCCTGCGGATCGTGCGTCGCCAGGATGACCGCAGCCTGCTGCTCGTGACCAATGCCTGCAAGCAAATGAAGGATCTCCAGGCCGCGGCGGGTGTCGAGGTTCCCCGTTGGCTCGTCGGCGAGTATCAGCCGGGGCTCGTTGACGAGCGCACGGGCGATTGCGACGCGCTGGCGCTCACCGACGGACAGCCGCTCCGGGGTGTGGCTCAGGCGATGGCGTAGGCCGACGCGCTCGAGCCACTCGCAGGCTGTGCTGCGAGCGTCCCTCAACGAGACGCCGTCGGCCAGGAGCTTCACGGCTGCGTTCTCGATTGCGGGTACTCCGCTCATGAGCCGGGCAGATTGGTAGATGAAGCCGATCTCGCGGCGCTGGTAGCGTGCGAGCTCGCTCGAGTTCAGGCTCGCCAGATCCGTTCCGGCGAAGCGGACGACGCCGCGGTCGGCCGCGAGCAGCGCAGCTGCAAGGAGAAGCAGGGTCGTCTTGCCCGCCCCGCTCGGCCCGTAGAGGGCAAACACCTCTCCGGGCGCGATCGCCATCGTGACGTCGTCGACTGCGCGCACGACCTCATCGACGTCGTCGTACTGCTTGGCAACGTGGTCCAGTTCAAGGAGACTCACATCACACATGGCGTGCGCACGCCTATCCGGTGCGGGCGCCTGGGTGAACCCCGCCGCGCCTGATGGCGGCAGCCCGCAGAGGAACCACATCCGCCTGTGGGGGTTGCAGCTCGCCACGGAGTTGGCCGTCGTCCAGAGAGACAGCGCGGTCCGCGCCAGATAGACATGTCGCATCGTCCGTGCTCATCAGGACGGCGACGTGATCGTCAGCGGCGATCGAGTGCAGCAGCCGCAACACGCCGTCGCTCTGGAGCATTCCGACGCCCGCGGTGGGATCGTCGATGACCAGCATGCGGGGGTCCGCGACCAGCCCTCGAGCAATCGCGACGCGTACCGACTCGCCACCGTCCAACTCGTCAGGCGCCATGCCGGCGCATTCGGCCACCCCGGCTCGCGACAGAACGCGCTCCGCGGCGCGCCGAGCTTGCAGGCACGAGACGCCCTGAGCGAGGAGCGCTGCCGCAACGTGGTCAAGAACGCGCTCGCCCTCCATTGCCGAGAACGACATATGGCAGTATGAGATCTGTCGGCCAATGATGTTTCGGGCGAAGGACAGGTCGCCGCCGACGAAGCGGACGATCCCCTTATCCGGATGCTCAAGGCCTGCGGCTATCCGCAACAGCGTGCTGCGACCCGACTTGCGGGTGCCGAGGACGACGAGCAACTCGCCACACTCGATCGACAGGGACACGTCCCTGAGCGCGACATATTCGCGAGCTCCGCGTCGATAGCGCTTGCTGACGTGCTCGATCGAAAAGAGGCTCACGTCGCTTCTCCGGCGCGCCTCCGTGATGCGCGCTGCTTGTGCGCCTCCAGCACGCGGCGCGCGTGCACGACCCAGTCGTGAGCGGCCCGCAGCTCACGCCGCTGCTGATCGATGACCAGACTCTCCGTGAGATCCTCGAGACTCGACCGCCCGCTCTCGAGCCCGACGCTGTCGACGGGCAGCGCCTGCAACTGACGCATGCATTCATGCTCGTAGCGGTCAATGACCTCGAGCACAGCGTCGATCCCGAGCAGGCCAACCGACGCTATGCGCCCCAGCAGCTGAGGGCGCTCGGGGTCATCTCTCATACGCTCGGCGACCCAGCGCCGATAGGCCTGCACACCAGGCTGCGTCGCGCGATAGCTGCGGCGCATGCGGTGCTGCTTGCGAGGCGGCCCCGCCGGCTGGAGATCGACGGGCTCGATCATCCCCGCCTCGCGCAGGCGATCAAGCGCCGCGTATACGCGTGGGACGCTCATCGAGAGGAACGACCCGAAGCGACGCTCGTAGCGCTGGTTGATCTCGTAGCCATGGCTTGGCTGCTCGATGACCAGCGCCAGAACCAACCAAGCGGCGGGCGAGCGAGGGTCCTCCGCAGCTCGCGCGCGCTCACGTTGGACGCCAATAGACGCTGGATACTGCTCGTTAAGCTGGTATCGCTGCACGGCAAACCGCTCCCCGGACTGTTCGAGACAGCATACGCAACATCCCCGCGTCGTTCAAGATTGGCCAACGGGCACCTCCCAGTTTGCTCGATTACGTGGCGAGCTCATGGCGCCGGGGTCGCAGCGCATAGGTGGGATGCACTGTGTGGCGCGGTGCGCGAGGGAGGGAGACCTGCGCACCGCGCCACGGGCGCCTGCGGGCGCGTGTCGAGGCCGTTGCCGCCGTTGTCGACGACTTGTCGAGCGCGTGTTCGTCGCTCTTTGTGTTGGTCACGGCCTGGCGATGCTTGGGATTCCGTGCGTCGGACTGGCGTTTCGGGACGCTTTGGATCTTTTCGCCGTCCGGATCTTTTCGCCGTCCGGTGCGACATCCGTCCGAACTCTTTCGGGATTGAGTTCTGCATCGGTTACATCTCCATCGCATCTGACTTCATGTTCACCACGCCAAACCATTTACGTCCGCATTCACTCGGGCAGCAGGTGACGTGGTGAACCGCTCACCGCATGCCGGGACAAGGTTTAATGCAGCAACCTTCCGTTTAATGCAGGAACCTTCCTCGTGGCTTTGACCTTCCTCGTGGCTTTGCTTTCCCGCTGTTTTCGGGCACATGAATTCCACCGGACGACCCCTCACCCGTACACTTACTCCCTCGTGTGCGTCCCTGCACCTACCGGCCCGGCGTCCCAGCCATGAACGACCGCGTCATCTAACCACACGCCCCGGCCCGTGTCAAGGCTGGTAACAGCAGTGTGATCGGCGACCCAGCTGTGACTCGCCGAGCGACGTGGCTGGGAGCAGAGTCAGCGTACGGGCCTGAGATATGCTCGTGGCTGCGTCATGGCCCCTCGCAGTTCAGCACCGCCTCGCGGCCGATCCTCGATCGGGCCTGAGGACAGCGCCAACTCGGCTCCCGCAAGGTGGACGCAGCGCGAGCGGCTGATCGAGGCGATAATCGCGCTCTCCTCGCGAGAAGGCTACCCGAACGTTAGCGTCGCTCAGATCAGCGCAACTGCGGGGGTCTCGAGCGCGACGTTCTACGAGCAGTTCGACGGCAAGGAAGGCTGCCTGCTGGCGGCCTACCGCGAAACCACAGAGCGGATGCTCGGGCAGATGGAACCAGTCGACCCGCAAGCGGTGCGCTCGGACGCCGACTGGGCCGAAGCGGCTCAAGCCGCGCTCAGCCGATTCCTGAGCGCCGTCGAGAGCGACCCCGGTGGCACGAGCTTGATGTTGATCGAGTCGCTGGCTGCAGGGCCCGAGCTTCAGAAGGAGCGCAAAGCTGTCATCGAGATCTTCGAAGGCCGTGCACGCGACCTCCTCGACAGCGCAAGCGCCAGTCACGGGGTCTTGGACCTGCCACCGGTCGCGTTGCTCGGGGCGCTGCGGAGCATCATTGCGCGCCAGCTTCGCAGCCATGCGGAGGATCAGCTGCCGCTGCTCGCCGATGATCTCGTCGCATGGCTCGAGTCGTATTCCGCGGCCGCCGGAAGACCGCGCTGGAGCACCGGACCCGAAGCGCTGCTGCCTGCGGCACGCACACGCCGAGCTCAGGGATCCCGCGGCGTTCAGACACGCGCGCGGACCCGGCTCCCCCGCGGCCGGCATGGCCTGCCGGCAAGCGTCGTCGCACGCAGCCAGCGCACCCGGATCATCCATGCGACCGCCGAGATGACGATGGCCAAAGGCTACGCGCAAACGACCGTCACCGACATCGTCGCGGCCGCCGGAGTCGCCAGGGACGTCTTCTACGAGCACTACAGGGACAAGCAGCACGCCTTCCTCGAGGCGCAGCAATATCCCACCCAGCACATTCTCGACACCTGCGCGGCCGCGTACTTCGCCGCGAACGATTGGCCACAGCGCGTGTGGGACTGCCTGCGTACCCTGATCGATCTGATCGCCGAGAACCCCGCGATCTCGCATCTGCGACTAGTCGAGTGCTACGCCGCGGGCCCAGAGGCGATCCGCCGAGCCGAGGACATCACACGAGCGTTCACGATCTTCCTCGAGGAAGGCTACCGCTACCGTCCGGAGGCCAGCGAGTTGCCGCGGCTGTGTTCCGAGGCGATCGCTGGTGCGATCTTCGAGCTGATCCAACGACACATCGCGCATGCAGACAACGCCGGGCTCGCTAGACGCCTCCCCCAGCTCACCTACATCGCAATCGCGCCCTTCACCGGAGCGGAGGAGGCGATCCGTACGATCGAGCAGCTGGCAGCCCGCCCGCCCAGGTCGCCGCAAATTGACACTGAGAAGCGGCAGCTGACCGGAGCAGCGCGAGCCAGCCCAAACAGTCCGCACTCCGCCATCCGGCGACGGAGCACCAGGTGAGCTGGCTGCCGCCGGACCGCTCCGGGTCTTCTCTTCTCTCGCGTGATAAAAGTCCGGGCGCCCGAGGGCGCCCGGGATCTGGCTTGTCGGCCGGATCAATCGAGCACGGCGCCCTGCCGGCCGTCCAGCGCTCAAGCGTCTTATGCGCTCCTGGCCGACGGACGGCCCCCTCCCGAGGGGTGAGGCGCCTTGCGCTTGGGATCGTCCCAGCGTGCTGCGCCCCAAATAAGGCAAGCGCGGAATATTTGGGCAAAATTAGGGTCCAGGCGCTCTACGACCGCTACACGCTCTTCGCGTTTTTTGCGCGTCATACCAGCGGTCCGAGCGCCGAAATAAACGTGAGCGGTACGCGGAGCAGAATCAGCGGCGGCAGCTCGTGTTTGATCTCACCGATCGCTCCTTGCCGGGCGCTACGCGACCACGGGCGGGCGCCGCGGACGGTCCTGTCGCCCGCGGCGTCACCATTGCTATCGAGCGTTCTTCCCGGCCCGTCTTAGAACGCGCCGAATTTTTCGCCCGATGTCAGCGTCGTTTCCACTTCGCCACTGACAGTCGATGCGCTGCCGCTGACTTTCAGTCCAGCGGACAGTTCTTTACCTTCCGAGTTCTTGTATTTTTTGCCTTCTTCGGGTTCGAACTTGAGCGTTCCTGTGGTGCCTTCTGTTTTCTGGGGATTAGCTTCCGCCAGCACACTGCCCTTCACTGCAAGCGAAAGGCAGCTGAAGCCGCCTTCCAGTTTGGGTTCGGCAAACGTTTCCCCTTCTTTCGGCGTCGAGAGAATCAGCACCTTGCCGGCAGATTTCCCAACACCTTCGACGATTTCGTCCTTCAGGAGCTTCGTGGTGATCGTTTCGCCTTTGACTTTACAGCCCGAAGGTTTACTCACTGTGCAGCCAGAATATTCGACAGTCTCCGAGCTTTTGCCCGGTTTGCCGCCGATGATCACAGCGCCAGTTGAAGCAACGCCTGTACATTTGATTTCAAAAGCGACGCCGAAAGCGCTGCCCTTGAGGACCTGCGTGTTCTTTGCTTTCGAGGTCAATGCCTTTTCGCCCGTTTCCAACGTTTTCCCGTTGACTTTCCAGACGAATTCGATCGCGGCGGCCTGCGAGACCATCAGACCACCGAAAGCGCTCGTCGCACCGACGAGCAATGCCAGCATCTTCATGCGGGCCATGTCTCACTCTCCTTTTATCGACAGAGCCACGCCGACCCGGAGTGTCTTCTCTAGGTGCCGACTTGCGACGATCGCGAACGGCGAACCCGAAAGACCCGAACCAACGTGCGGGATTGCTCATACGTCCCGAGGAGGTCTTCGGCCGCGACGCCCCCGAATACGGACGCATCGCTGATGGCCGTTGCTTCCCCGGCCGACGGGCGCACTCTTGCAGAGCCAGTGGCAGCTGTCAACCCCAAGTAGACGACTGCCTAGCCGTCGGCGAGCGACCGCCGCTGGCCCCACCGGACCGCGGGCTCGCCCGCTACCCGCCGAAGACGGCGCGCGGAGGGTCCCTCGCCCACCAGCGCGTCACAGGATCGCGCCAGATGCGGGTCTGGGACCCGGGTCACATGTAATGACACTGCCACGGTCGCGTCAACGAGACAAACCGTCCGGCGGCTCATCCTCGTTCCGTGAGCCGCTCGCCGGGCTCACCGTGTCCCCGCTGCGGGCACCAATGCCGGCAAACAGCTCGCCGGCGGGGACCCCCAGCCCCTTCGCGAGCTTCGCGACGGTACGGACGCCAGGCTCGCGCTCACTGCGCTCGATCTTTGCGACATGCGTCATGTTCAGGTCCGCGCTCTGAGCGAGACCCTCCTGGCTGAGGCCGCGCTGTCGCCGGAGTCGGCGCAGGTTGACGGCGAAGGTATCGAGCGGGTCGGGCATACCCCGACGATGCTTCGCCACCTATCCCAATAGTGCCAGATACAATTGGGACAGAGGGCTGCTATCGTCCGCCGTGACAGCGGCGGACAGCCAGCTGTGCACTCTCCGTCTATGTCGATTGATCGGCGCGGCGCTCCGGTCGGGATCGGAGCGCCGCGTAGACACGCCACCAAACAGGTCCGACGAACATGTTGCGCACCGGCGCGATCGCCCGGTCGAGGATCATGCAGTGAGCCCGACCCAGCTACCCCGTCCCGGGATCAACGTCCCCAGCCGAGTCCGGCCGGCGCAAGATGCTGAGGCCGGATAGGGTGCCAGCAGGTTCTACGGCCGCAGCTACTTGACGACGACCTGCACGACTATCGTGGCGACCGCGACTAACACCAGTAGCCAAGTGACGAACCACAGGCGGGTGTGCTGCCATTCGGTGAACTCGGCGACGGTTGTGTCGAACAGCATGTCGAGCTTGCGATGCAGCGCGTCGTAGTCATGCATGATCTCGAACTGCTCGAGGATCGCGCGGTAGGTTCGCTTGTAGGACTCCCAGACGATGTCGAGGTCGTAGATCTCGTGGAAGTCCCGGGTGAACTCCTTCGAGATTTCGCCGAACTGCTTAGGATCACTGTGCGCCTCGATCTCGTGATAGGAGCTCCGGATCAGCGACTGGGCCGTGGCCGCACCGAGCACCATGTAACCGCTGATCACCGACTGCAGCAGTCCCGAGCCCTCGTAGCGTTCCTGGGAATCGCGCGTAGTGGTCGTAATCAGAGACCTCGCCACAGGTACCGCCACCTCGGCGTAGGAGTCCCTGTCTAGAAAGGGGCGGTCGAGACGGTAACACGACCCTTGACCGATGTAAATGCGACCGGACACCGCGCGAACGAGGTCCGGGAGTGCGCCGGGCAACATTCGTGTCTCTTCGAACTGGGGGTTGATCTCGTGCCATCGACGAACCTCTTTGCGCTCCAGCCTGGGATCGACCACCGTCATCGCTGACACGCGTGAGCTCGCAAGCGAGGTGAGGACCTTGTCGCCGAGTTCCTCGTCGTCGGGAACATTGCGGAAATGCCGCCGTCGCCGCAGCCGGTCGCGTCGCATCCGGCTCGTGCAGTACATGATCGATTCGGTCCACTGACGCACGCTCAACGGACCTGGCGGCAGCTCGTCTTCGACGTTCGCGCAGTACCGCCGCAGCGGCCCGTCGAGCACGAATTGCCGACGGTTGGCTCCGAGCCGGTCGGCCGCGAGCCCCCAAACTCCGCGTACGCTCGCTTCGATCTCCCTCAGCGACATTTCGCGTTGCTCGACCCGAGCGCCGTCGGCGCGGCCGCGGATGGGGATGAGCAGCACAGTGAACGTTGAGGTTCGCCGACAGCGCGAGCGATCAGGCTCGCGGACGAGCGAGACGAACGGCTGCAACAGGAACGAGCCTTCCGCGCCGGGGCTGCGCGCCACCGCTCCCGCATCCTCATGGTCTGCGAGCGCGTCAAGCGAGAGGAAGGCGTGCGGCAGGAAGACGTTGAAGAAGCGGTTGGCCAACGACACCCCGAACAGCCGAGACCGCCAATGGGCCCACAGCTGAAAGAGCGCGCGTGAGACGTCCTGGGCATCTCCGGCTGCGAAGGCGCCGGGCTCCTCGAGCAGCAGGTCATTAGCTATCGGCCGCTCGGGACCCGTCGTCCAGCCGGATGGTCCGCGCTGCGCAAATATGAAGCCCTCCCAAGTCGACACCGGATTCCCTGACAGGGAATTGACGTTGGCTTCCGCCCACGTCAGCGGGCGCGGTAACCGTACTGCGCCGCCAGCGTCCGGCAGCAGCGCGAGGGGCTGCGGGTCAAGGCGGGCATTCTGTTCGCGCAGCAGCCAGCTGTACGCTCCAGGGCGCGAGTTCTCGCTCGCATCGAGCCCGGTGTCGGCGAGCTCAGCCGGGACTCTGAACTCGAATCCGCCTGTCGGATCCTCAAATAGCGACAGCAGCCGCTTGTGTGCACGCTCGTGATATTTGCGCTGGCGTGCACTGAAGCTGGCGGAGGACTTCGCCTGCCGACCTCTGCGCGGCAACCACCCGGACGTCTCGCGAAACTCGCGAGCATGCGGGAGCTGAAGCGCGAAGGAGTGCTGGATCACACCGTGGAAGGAGCGGTTGAGTTGGGATGCCTGGCGTTTGTTGTGCGCCCGATAGAACTGACTCTCCTTCATGAGCTCGCCGTTATCGGCTGACGTGGCCGCCGCGGATGCGAGGCGCCCGCTCAGCCGGCCTTTGGCGCCGAGGGATTCGGCTGTTCGCCAGGATGCCCCGCGAAGATGCCGACGAGCGCTCCAACCGTGGCCGCAGCGAGGGAGATCAGAACGTTCGACGCCTGGGATGCCAAGGTTGCGTAACGGGCGCAGAGGCTTTCCTTCGCCGGCGTGATGGTTAGCTTGCAAACAGATGCCACATGAATCACCCCAAGCCCCAGCAGGATGCCGAGACTGACGGTCGCGGCAAACAGGAGGAGCGGGACGATGATCTTTGGTTCGGTCAGGATCGTCTTGAGACCGGAGAGCCAACCGGCGGCGGTTGGAGCGGCCGCATCGGCAACCTTGGTGGCGGCGTTGACGGCCGCGGCGTGAACGTTCGCTGCGGCCTGCTCAGCTTTATCGGCGGCCGGGGCGGGTTGCGCGTCTAGCCGTGCCTTCTGAGCGCTGAGGATCGTGACGGCAGCGTGCTGAGCCGATTTCGCACCCGCCGCCTCGGCCTGGCCGAGGGGGACAGTGGTGAGGAGGGCTCCGTACGCGTGCTGGCCTGCGGCTTCGACGTCTTTGGTGGCCGCGGCTGCTTTCCTGCCCATTTCCTGCCCGAGGTCTTCGCTGCTTCTAGCCTGCTTCGTGGCGCTTTCGACGGCGGCATTGATGCTGGCGATCGCCGCCGCCTTCGCAGCTTCGCGGCCCTCCGGCTCGGTCTGCTGCACCGCGGCGTGTTCCGAGGCGCCTTGGACTGCCGCTTCGTGGACGGCGCGCTCAGCGTCGAGCACGTGATCGGTCGGGGCGTCCTGCGCGGGGGGTCCGACGCGCTCCAGAGCTCGTTCGAAGGTCGCCACGACGCTCTTAGATGCGTCGCGCGGTGAGCCTCCCAGTGCGGGATCGCCCGTCGGCGCGGCTTCCAGCGACGCCTTACGTTCATTTGCGCTCTGAGTGACGGCCTGCAGGCCTCTTTCGGCGCCTTGAACGACGGCTTGACCGGCGTAGCGTTCTACTTGCGCGCGCTTGCTGGCCGCTTGGTTGGCTGCGGTGACCGTTGCTTCGGCGGCGGAAAGGGGACCCTTTTCCTTCCCCGAGGTACGAGTCCGCGGCGGCGGCGCGAGGATACCGACCAGCGCCCCGCTGAGCGCACCACCAATCGCCCACAGTTCTTTCGGCACACCGCGATTCAGGGCAGCGATGGTGCTCGCGCCGACGATCACGATCACGAGCGCGGCGACGACACCCACGATGGCGAGCACATACCCCGTTCCGCGGCTATCCCGACTTCTCAGCAGTTGCATGTGAACCCCGACGATCGCCGCGAGCGTCGGTCAAACCCCCCTTTACAGAACGCAAATCCGCGTCTTTGAGTTCACGGAGAAATTGTTCCCTGCGAGGAATATTCTGTACCAGACCTACCGCGGCATGTCAATGCTCGACGCCGGAGCCCGGTGCGGTGGGCTCATCCTCCCGGCGGGCGCCGCCCGCCAGAACGACCGTCGTTCCCGCGGCGCTCGCCGATCCCGGCGAACAGCTCGGCAGCGGGGACCCCAAGCCCCTTTGCGAGCTTCGCGACAGTACGGACGCCAGGCTCGCGCTCACTGCGCTCGATCTTCGCGACATGCGTCATGTTCAGGTCCGCGCTGTGAGCGAGACCCTCCTGGCTGAGACCACGCTCTCGCCGCAGCCGTCGCACGTTCGCAGCGAAGACATCGAGCGGGTCGCGCATAACCCGACGATGGTTCGCCACCTATCCCAATAGTGCCAGATACAATTGGGACAGGAGCTGTTATCGTTCGCTGCGACTGCGACGAGCGACTAGCTGTTGCACTCCTGTCGTATGTCGATTGATCAGCGCGGCGCTCCGGTCAGGATCGGAGCGCCGCGTGCTAGAGCAACCGCACACGAACACGAGCCTCATCACCGCCGTTCCGTACGGAGCGCCTGCCCTCGACCATCGAGCTAGAATCCCACGCCGATCCGGCGATTCGCCGGCGGCGCGCAAGAACGGACAGCCCGGAGAGAGAGCACTCGTGGAAAGACCCGGCGAGGTTCACCATCCGCCGGACCTCTTCATCGACGACGACACGCCACGCTACACCGCGCGACTCCTCGTCGGCTGCGCCGACCGGCCCGGCATCGTCGCCGCCGTCTCCGGCTTTCTATTCCAACGGGACGCGAACATCGTCTCCTCCCACCCCTACTCATCAGACCCCTCCGGCGGGAGGTTCTTCCTCCGCACCGAGTTCTTCATCCCCCAGACAGCCCACGCGCAGACCGCACACGGCGGCACCCACATGCACGCCGGCGAACGCCAGCGCCTACAGACGAAATTCCACTCACAAGTTGCCACCCGCTTCGGGATGGACTGGGAGATCCGCTGGTCCGATCAGCGCCGGCGCATCGCGATCCTCGTCTCACGCCACGACCACTGCCTTTTTGACCTGCTCTGGCGCTGGAGGCGCGGCGAGCTCGACGCCGAGATCGTCACCGTCATCTCCAACCATCGCGACCTCGAGGACGAGACCGTCGCCGCCGGCGTCCCATTCCACCACGTGCCGGTCGAGCACGGCGGCATGCAGCACGCCGAGCAGCAGATGCTCACGCTTCTCAAAAGCAACGCCGACCTGCTCGTGCTCGCGCGCTACATGCGAATACTAAGCGGCGAATTCCTGCAGAGCGTCGGTATGCCAGCGATCAACATCCACCACTCCTTCCTCCCCGCATTCGCCGGCGCCGACCCATATCGGCGCGCACGCGAGCGACGCGTCAAGCTCATCGGGGCAACCGCCCACTACGTCACCGAGCAGCTCGACGACGGACCAATCATCGACCAGAACGTCGTCCACGTCGACCATCGCCAAAGCGCCCGCGACCCGGAGCGCATCGGCCGCGACATCGAGCGGCTCGTGCTCGCACGCGCAGTCTCACTGCACCTCGACGACCGCGTGATCGTCGACGGCAGACGCACGATCGTTTTCTAAGGAGTGCAGGCAGGGCGGCGTCGGTGGCGAGGGTCAAAGATCGCCTCATGTGATAGCGGTTGATGTTCCGGGCACACCGTCGCGCGGCGACGAGTGTCCCATCTAGTCATATTCAGGTAGTCGCCCCGCTGAGGGTCACGGACTTCAACGGGTCACGTCCCAAAAACATGCGTCCGTCTGCGTCCGGAACGTCCCATTTCGCGGGATTCCCAGGTCCCTTCGAACGCACGTGGCGGAAACTGTTGGCATGAGATGCTGAGCGACCGGAGCCTGGCCCGAGGGCCCGAGCGTCTCCGGTGCAATCGATCAGGGGTGGTCCCCAGCGGCAGCGCGATCGCCGCGGTTGCCGATTCGGCGCGTGCGTCGATCCGAGATGCGCAATCGGGTGCCTACGATCTCTTCACCGCAAGCATGAAGTTGGATGATCACCTCGCCCACGGCCGGATGCTCCCCGCCGTCTCTTCGATGCGCGGCCCATCTCCAGCGCGCTGATGGACGCGAGGGCCCCATCCTTCGTGGTCGGCTGCCCTCGCGATGCTCCACTTTGTCGACCTGCCAGGCAGATATCCCACGAAATGATGACGCTGGTCCGCTGGATGTTCTCACCAAGGGGCTGCAGCGCTAGCGATGCGGCTCAGAGGGGTCAGCGCGGGCGGCGATCACCGACTACCCGGGTTATGTGGATCGTTTCGATTCGTGTCACCGAGGCGGATCACCGCGACTGGGCGGTCTACTTTCGGCAACTTAGTCGTCGTCTACGGGATTGGGTTGCCCGCCCTCTCGGGCAATACGCTCAGATTCATCAAGCAGCTCCTCGAGCGCATCACGCCATTCGGCTGGGTCAACTTCCGGCCTTGCCGGTACACCTTCGGGCGAAGGAACGATCACACTCGGCGAGCGCCGCCCGCGCTCGCGTACGTCGCGAAGCTCAGCTGGCAGCTTTGACTCGTATGCAGGCATTCTAGAAGGATACCAACGGCACCGGACAGTCAAGGGCCTTCGGTTTTTGGGCGGTTTGCCACAGAACGGAGCCCGTTGAGGGCGAGTGCGGCAAAAAGGAGGGCCGTCGAGAATGCCGTCGCGAACCCTGCCCACTCCCAGACTCCGTGCTGGGTGTGAGGACGCCACGCTCCGACCAGCGACGCGGCCGCGACGAACGTGGCAAGTCCAGCGAGCATCACGAGCAACCGAGAGCCCAGCAGCAGTCGGGCTGTGAGTGAGTGATCAACCGGCCGCGCAACCAGAGCTGCGAACAGGGTTGGCACTGCCAGCAAGAGGGCGCTGCTGGCGTCGCTGTGAATCAATGAGAGGCGACCCTTACCCACAAAGAGGATAACCGTGATCAGAGCTGCAAGGAACGGCCCGACCCAAATGAGCCCGGAGCGCCTCGCCTGAAAGCCCACGACGACGAGGCCGGATGACCCGGGAACGACGTCAGATTCAAACTGCAGCGCAACGCGTGAGTCGGACGCCGGCGCGCTAATGCGGCTAGGTTCTGTGACCTGCCGCTTTCTTCGCACAGCCCTGATCGCCGCCGACAGCGCCCGGGGCACGGGAGCCCGGTAAGCGGCCGATCCGGGTGTAGCGCCGGGCGTCCGTAACGCTCTCCATGCTGCCGCGAGCGCTCGCGGGAGCGGTGCCCCACCAGGCGGCGGGACGGCCAAAAACGGCGTCAGTCGTTTCTCTGGAATCGTCGTTGTTGCGAAGTTCCGCGAACACGATCTGAAGGCCCAGCGGCGCAGGCACCTCGGCCTGGTAGCGCTGTGCGCGGCCCATGCCCGGCACCTCAAACTCGTAAACAGCCGCCCTCCAGCCGAGAGACTCACGAATCGACAGACCAATACGCTCAAGGGCGGACTCCTCGGCGGGCCACCAATATTGCTCGTCGAGACCTAGCGTAATTTTCCGACGCTCGCCGAGTCGCTCGTCTTACAAGGGCGTCAGCAGCATGAACTGCGTTGCAAGTCCACGCGCGAGCGTGTTGAGAGTTTGCTCTGAGAGCAGCGCCCAGAGCAGGCCAGCGTGAGCCGCTAGGCTGCGATCCAACGAGCGAATCCGGGCGCAAGAGTTCGCGGAAGGGACAAAATCACGCCAACCCGGGCCGAACGCCTGAACGGCGGACGAAGGACTCGGCGCCGCGTCCCACGCTCGGATGCGCATCCGGCCGAGCAGGTCGACGGCTTGGTCGTGAGGAAGCGTCGCCACCAGCCTAAATGCCTCGATCACCTCAGGCGTCAGCGTCTTCTGCCTGATCGTCGCGATCGTGCGAGCAAGGGCCACAAGACACGTCGCGGCTTCACGAGCGCTTTCTGGCCTCGTCAGAATCGGAAGCCGGCGATCTTGCTCGTCGTGCACGCTGAATCCCGCCAGACGCGCACCCTTCGTAAGGAGGGTCAGCGGAAGCAATGGTGTCGTCATGGCTAGCATATGTCCGACGGCGGGCACGTCAACCGGGTAGGTGAAGTCGACGCTCATCTCGCGTCGGACCGTCGTCGCGCTAAGCAGGCGAAGATGCTCGACCCGGATATGAACCCATCCGTCACGTTGCACGCCCGCACTCATGCTCAGCAGCAGGGTTGCGAGGCCAACGCCGATAAGGCGTTCGCGCTCCTCGTCTGAGCCTTGTGAGCCGCTGCCTGCTCTAACGTCGATGTCTGCCATACGTCTCTTTACGTGAGCTTGCGAATGGGCCAGAAGTCGGTGTGATAATGCTGTGGAAGCCGGGCCGGGATCGAGGATCGTCGCTTCACGCGAGTCGGACGTGCTGCGAATGATCTCGCGTGTTTATGTATACTCATCGAGTTTTCCTCGCGCTTGAATCTCCCGTCTCATACTCGGCTCAGCGCAGGGTGGGAGCGAGATGCTGGCGGGTCGCCCCTAAGGTTTCGAAGGCTCGCCCTCATCGTCGGCTCCGTTGGATGTCGGGCCATTTTCTCGTAGCATATTCTCGATCAGAGTAGCGAGGCGATCGCTGATTCTCTTTTCCTTAGGGTCGGCGTCAAGGTCTGGGCTCGAGTCCCTCCTGCAGCATCACACCCATCGTCTTGGTCAGCACGATCGCGCAGTTGATAACAACGGCTTGGCTCCCGCGGCAGGAGAATGTCCCGGGCGCCGTGGAACTTGGTGGCGGCCTCCAGGGTTGATTATCTCATGTGAGGCAAATCGCGATCTCCGGGGTCGGCTGGGGTTGGAGCTCTTTTTCGACGGCGAGGGCGAGCTTGGCGAGGTCTCGGTAGCCGATGATCTTGCGGAACTGCCGCTCGGCTTCGAGCATCCCAGCGGCGGTCCAGCGCAGGCACATCTCGCCTGACTGCCAGCGCTTGACGTTGCGGCTGGTGTGCCGCACGGTCTCGATCATCGACTCACACGGGTTCGTCGACTGAAGCGTTTGCTTCAGGCGGCCCTTCACTTTGAGCCGGGTGATCGTGAGCGTCTCGGTGAGCCCCTCCTTCAGCGACGCGGCCGCACCGGGGTGGGAGCGCTCGAGCTCTGAGGCGAGCAGCTGCAACTGGTCAAGCGCGCGGTCGTGCTCATCATCCGCCCAAGCTCGGCGCAGCCGGGCCTTGACCTGGGGGCGATCGCGTTCGGGGAGATGGTCGAGCACGTTGCGCTCCTTGTGACGGATACATCTCTGAACGGGAACGCGCCCGAGCACCTCGTTGATCGCCTTCCTGAGCGCCTCGCCGTCGATCACGCACAGCACGCCCTGCTCGAGGTCAAGCCCACGCTCCACGAGGTTGGTGAGCAGCGCCCGCGTGACGGTCGCGTTCTCGGTGGAGCCGTCCCACAGGCCGAGCGGGTGCTTGACGCCCTCGGTGTCGACTCCGAGAGCGACAACGCAGCAGTCGCCCTTCAGCTCGATCCCGTCGAGCATCAGCGCCGCCAGACGCACGTCCTCAAGGCGGCGGCTCATCAACGCCATCAAGTTCTCCTTGGTCTTCGCGACGAAGTCGCGGCTAACCGAGGACTTCGACGTCGAACGCGCGCCAGCCTCGACCTCCTCGCCGACCGGCTCGCGGGTGCGCACAAAACGGCGTGTGGAGACGCCGGCAAGCATCTGCTCGAGCACCAGCCGGCTCAGCGGGTCGCGGTCGGCGAAGTACCGGTATGTCTGGAGCTCCACCTCGGACTCGCCTTCAGCGCTGCGCACGCGCGGACGCTTGACCGCCACGCGGCGTCCCCCGAGCGTGACCTCGCCGTCCTCGTGGCCGTGCCGGACCGCCGTTCGCTCGGCGTTGTGCTTGCCCTTCGGCCCCACGACCTCCTCGACCTCGTCCTCCAGCAGCTCGGCGAGCACACCCAGGCCGACGCCGACGCTCAGCGCCAGCAATCCCTCCTTGGCGCAGTGCACGAGCTCACCAAGCGCCTCCCGAACTCCCGCAGGGAGCGCAAGCTCCCGCGCCTGCTCCGCGTTGACGACCTGCATACCCGATACGGTGCTCATCGGCGGTTCCTCCTGTCTCGGATGGACTTTTCACACCCCGCACGCTCCCAACCAGAGCGGACGAGGCAGGAGGACCGCCACCACAAAATTCTACGCGCTACGGGACAACCTCCGCGGCAGTGGCGCCTCGCCTATGGGACGTTCAGAACGACGTCCTGGGGAACCGTCATTCGGGGCGGGATCAGGACGGCCTTCGAGAACGACCGTCCCGGCTGGCCATTGATCGTCGCGTCGCCGAAGGTGCCTTCGACCGTGTAGGTGCCGGGGGCGACAGGGGTGGTTGCCAGATGCCAGGTGCTCGTGCCGACGATCAGAGAGTGCAGCGAGCGGGGCGGTCACGAACCGAACCTAGAACCAGCTCTTTGGCTGGCTGCCCAGCGCCGCTGTGCTCACAAGCGCGGATGCGGGCGAGCGCCCTGGTCGCGGAGATCGCGATCCCAAATTAGAGCGACCGCACGGTTTCAGGATGTTCTGGCTGCTAGCTCGTTCGTTAAGGCGCCGGCGATGGGATCCGGGCGCCGACTGCCCGGACGCGCGGAAATCTGACGTTGTCACGCCCCGCAGCTTGGCAACGGCCGAAACCGTCAAGCGTTGCGCAACGGTCAAGCGACAGCATTACGGTGGCGTTCAAAACGCTTGACAAGCGCCTGAGATCTCCTTAGCATCGTCGCCGACGTCGACGCAGAGGCCCACGCCGATCATCTTCTGGAGCGAGCTCGTTGCTTCCGAGGTTCCAAGGCTCCGGCCGATGTGCCTCTGTTGCCGCTCACCCAAAGGAGGAGATCCCGTCTGATGTCAGCCTCACCCTCGGCAGCACCCTACGCTCACAGCCCGACCGTCTCAGATGCCGCCGAGGCCGCGGTCGAGGCGATCACCGACGCGGCAAATCAGGAGGTGACCTTCTCGCTGGCGCTGACCGAGGATCAGAAGGACATTCGCGACTGGGTCCACGGCTTCGCCGCCGACGTCGTTCGCCCGGCCGCTCACGAGTGGGACGAGAAGGAGCAGACCCCGTGGCCGATCATTCAGGAGGCGGCGAAGATCGGCCTGTATGGGTTTGAAGGCATGGCGCAGTTCTTCGCAGACCCGAGCGGTCTGGGCCTGCCGATCGTCAACGAGGAGCTGTTCTGGGGCGACGCGGGGATCGGCATGTCGATCATGGGCACCGCCCTACCGGTGGCAGCGATATTCGGCCAGGGCACGGGCGAGCAAATCGGCGAGTGGATCCCACGCTGCTTCGGCACGCAGAACGACGTCAAGGTCGCCGCGTTCTGCGCCTCGGAGCCGAACGCGGGCTCGGACATCTCCGGGGTGCGCACGAGCGCGAAGTTCGACGAAGGCAAGAACGAATGGGTCATCAACGGCCAGAAGGCATGGGCGACGAACGGCGGGATCTCCGACGTGCACGTGGTGATCGCATCGGTTGATCGTGAGCTAGGCTCGCGCGGCCACGCGGCGTTCATCGTGCCGATGAGCGAAGCCAAGGGCATCTCTGAAGGCTCGAAGGTGTCCAAGCACGGGCTGCGCGCGTCGCATACCGCCGACGTGTTCCTCGACGACTGCCGCGTCCCCGCCGGCTATGTCCTCGGCGGCAAGGAGAAGCTCGACGAGCGCATCGTCCGCGTACGCGAGGGCAAGAAGAGCAAATCCCAAGCCGCGATGCAGACCTTCGAGTCCTCGCGCCCGACCGTCGGCGCGCAGGCGCTCGGCATCGCCCGCGCCGCCTACGAATATGCGCTCGACTACGCCAAGGAGCGCGAGCAGTTTCACCGTAAGATCATCGAGAACCAGTCGATCGCGTTCACGCTCGCGCGCATGAAGATGGAGATCGACGCCGCTCGTCTGCTCGTGTGGCGTGCCTCATGGATGGGGCGCAACCAGGTGAGCTTCGAGAACGCGGAGGGCTCGATGAGCAAGCTCAAGGCCGGCGAGGTCGCGGTCTGGGTGACCGAGCGTGCCATCCAGATCCTCGGCGGCAACGGCTATACGCGCGAGTACCCGGTCGAGCGCTGGCACCGCGACGCGAAGATCTACGACATCTTCGAGGGCACCGCGGAGATCCAGCAGCTCGTGATCGCGCGGGCGATCAGCGGGATGCAGATCAAGTAGGGAGAGCCGGAATCTGCGCCATGGATGGAGCGGTACCTGGCTTACTTCGCCGACGTGTACCGGCGCGTGGCCGATCCAAGCACGGGCTCTCCCGCCAGAGCGCGATTCCGCCCATAAGCTCACCGAGACGCTCGCGGACGCCGAGTGCGGGAGACCGGCAAGACGCTACGCGCGGGCGCACGACTGTGGCTGCATGTGAACGTGCTCAAGATGGCGATCGCGCCGGTGCGCGCGGAGCGGCCGGAGCTGTTGGAGGCGCTGAGGGGCGATCTGGGACTGGTACTCCCGCGCGCGGCAGCGGGTGATGGGGTGACGGAGGTGTCCGCGTTCGGGAGCATAATCGTGTCCTGCGAGTCGGACAGAAGGGGATCACAGTGGAGGCTAATCGGGGTCCTAACGCAAACGGCAAAGGCGTGACCATCCCACCGGCGGTCAAGCAGCTTCTCGGTGGGGCCGGTGTTCTACAGCTAGTGCTAACTGTCGTGGGCGTCAGTAACGGTGGTGTCTCCGCGATGGCGATCAATCATCTCAAATGGGTCGTGATCGGCTTCGGCTCCGTCGGCCTCGCTGTAGCAATCGGCGGGCTCGTCGTCGCGTTCGATATCGACGGCCCGCTACTCGGGCCTCTTCTTGAGGGGGTGGGTACCCTTTTCCTCATTGTTGGAATTGGGATCACCGCGTATCTTGCGCTCGTGGGACCGGCTGTTGCGAAGGCGCCCAGCATCAACGTCGCCCTTAGCCTGGATCCACCGCGTGGCGCCGCGACGAGCCGGGACGGGCGGTGTCGGTGGGGTTATCGGGTGCTGTGTCGGTCTTCGGGCGCGCGAGGGGCGCCTGACGTTCGGTCGGGCGTCTCGGTTGCGGGTTTCTTGACAGGGCGAGATCGCCGGGGTGGCCGGCGGTCTGCGTGAGTGGTGTTGTTGTCGGCCGGGCGCGCTTCAGGGCGTCGCGGGCAGCGCTCGTATCCGCTGAAGCGCACGGGTGAAGTCACCTTGCCAGGGCCAGCGGGCTGGAAGGTGAAGTGTCCATTGGCGCGCGGTGCGCGTCAGCCGGCCGGGCATCTGAAGCAGCCGTCGGCGGGAGGTGCGGGCTGCGCGGACGGTCTCGCCGGGCAGGCCGATCAGCGTGCTCCAGCGCAGCAGGTTGTGCGCCAGGCAGGCGATCACCGTCCAGGCGCTGTTCGCGTTGAACTTGCCGGAGGGGAAGTGCGCGAGCGCTTGGTCTTTCAGGTCGCGGATCGTGAGCTCGACGACAGCGTGCTGGCGGTGCTCTGACTCAACCACCTCTAGCGCCTCGGTGCGGTTGGTGATGAACGGGAAGTGCCGCCAGTCCGGCCACAGCTCGGCCTGGGCACCGACCAGCCGGGTGCGGCGAACGATCAGGCGCTTGCCGGCGGCGGTCGTCTCGGCGATCTGTGCCTCCCCGTCCTCGGGGTAGTCCTGCAGCGGTTGCCAGGCCGTCTCGGGGATCACTGCGACCGCGTCCTTGACCCAGAACTGCAGGCGCACACTGATCGAATAGGCCCAGCCCGCCTTCTCCAGACGGGCGATCAGCTTGTTGTTCCAGAACGCCGAGTCGGCCCGGAAGAGCTTCGCACCAGTGGCCCCGGCACGCTGAACACGGGCGATCAGCTCCTCTGCGAAGCGCAGCACCCCGCGCGGGCTGGCCGCCTGCCCCTTGCGCAGGCGCACGTGCAGGACCTCGCCGGTCCCGGCCCGAGAGGCGAGCATCGGGTGATACCCGCGCCGTCTGGTGTACCCGAAACCGACCCCCTCCTTCCGGTAGCCGTGAACTTCACCGACGAAGCTATCGACATCGACCACGAGGCGCTCCTCACCAGGGCCAGCACCCGCCCGCCATGCACGCGTCAGTGTCTGGTCCAGCACGCGGTCGAGCTGGCGCACATGGCCGAAGGTGAACGCCCGCAGGAACGTCCCCAGCGTCGATGGTGCCGGCAGCCAGCCACCCAGAAGCCGGCGCGTGCGCCCGGCGCGCAGCACCTCACAGTCATCGATGCAATCGGCGCCGAGCACCATCCCGTAGATCAGCGCCATCACCTTGCGCCCGGCGTTCGCCGCGCCCGGACGACCGCCGCGAAGACGCACGAACCGGCCGACCAGACGCTCGATCCTCAACCGCCCGGCGAGCGTGGCGATCAGCGCGATCCCGGCATCGGAGACCACCCGATCATCGTCAAAGACGACCCGCACACCGTCCAGTCCGACCGGCTCGTCATCGTGCACCATCAAGGTGACCTCCTGACGCCGGGCCCCGGCTGCCGTCACAGCCTGAAAAAGCCCTGCTCAGGAGGTCACTTAAGAGACACCGCCGGACGGAACCCACCCACCAACCCGGTGGATCCAGGCTTAGTCAGTCAGCAGGACAGCTGACCTTGACAGCTCACGTGAGAGCGAGCGGGATACCGGAGAGTAATCAGTACTGGTTTGAGATTGACGCTCGCGAATACAGAAAAGAAGGTAACGGTGGCAAATATGATACTCTTGGGACTCCGCTCTACCAGAACCAGCTCGGCGCTGATAGTCAAGGCGATATTGACAGCATTGTGACTATTCCCCTCCCGCCGGGCGCCTACCCTGCGGTTAGTGTTGAGGCATGGAATGGTCCGCACGCCGGCCCGTGTGGCTCGTTGGAAGTCCCAGGGGGAGCGAGTCTCCCTCGTAGCGTCAGCAGCGAATCCACACTCGCAAAAACCGCCCGCGAGGGTTGCGTCATCATTCGCTTGCCCGCTAGTACAGCCGCAACCATGGACAAAGGCAAGAAGAAACAGACAACAAAATGACCTCGGCGTGGGGTGCATAAATGCGCAGCGAGAGCACGCGTCACCTCCAGTTGACGGACAAAGGCGCATCAAGCCATTCAGCGGGTGCGGTCGACGCGGCTTCCGTTAGCGCCATCAGCCTGTGGGGTGCGTAAACCCGATCGTGCCCTGCGCGGCGCAGAGGAGCTAGCGGCGAGCCTCAAAGACCGTCGCCTGCAGGCGCGCGCACCGACCCGCGAAGACGCGGCGCTGACACTACGCGTGCGCAGCATGAGCGCGAATCGTCGATTTTGAACCCCACGGGCGTTATCCGCACGAGCCGCTGGGCGTGTACTCTACCGCTCGACAGTATGAGGTTGTCCCGTAGCTCGTAGAACTTTGTAGTGGCGGTCCTCCCGCCTCGTCCGCTCTTGTTGGGAGCGTGGTGAGTGCGAGATCAGTCCAAGAGACAGGAGGAACCGCCGTGAGCACCGTATCTGCTGTGAAGGTCGTGACGGGGGAGGATGCCGTCGAGGAGCCGCTCTCTCCGCGAGTTCGGGAGGCGCTCGGCGAGCTCGTGGGTGCGGCGAAGGAGGGCCTGCTCGCGCTGAGCGTGGGTGTCGGGCTCGGCGTGCTGGCCGAATTGATGGAGGCTGAGGTCGACGATGTGGTCGGCCCGAAGGGCAGGCACGACGTCGATCGCGTCGCGGTCCGCCACGGCCACGAGCGGGGCGAGGTGACGCTCGGCGGGCGGCGCGTCGCGGTCAAGCGCCCGCGCGTGCGCAGCGCCGATGGCGAGGCCGAGGTTCCGCTGTCCACTTATCGGCACTTCGCCGACCGTGATCCGCTCAGCCGGCTGGTGCTCGAGCAGATGCTCGCCGGCGTTTCCACGCGCCGCTTTGCTCGCACGCGTGAGCCGGTGGGCTCAGAGGTCGAGGCGGGCGCCCGCTCGACCTCGAAGTCCTGTGTCAGCCGCGACTTCGTCGCTAAGACCACCGAGCAGCTGATCGCTCTGATGAGCCGGCGCCTGGATGACATTCGCCTGGCGGCGCTGATGCTCGACGGGATCGAGCTGAAGGGCCGCTGCTGCGTGGTGGCGCTCGGGATCGCGACCGACGGCGTGAAGATCCCCCTCGGCCTGTGGGACGGCTCGACCGAGAACGCCACCGTCGCCAAGGAGCTGTTGAGCAACCTCGTCGCCCGCGGCCTTGACCTTCACCAGGGCGTGCTGTGCGTGATCGATGGCGCCAAGGCACTCAGGAAGGCGATCGACGAGGTGCTCGGGGCGGTCCCGGTGCAGCGCTGCATCCGCCACAAGGAGAGAAACGTCCTGCACCACCTCGCCGAGCGCGACCGGCCCGCCGTCAAGCAGCGCCTACGCCGAGCGTGGGCCGAGGAGGACCACAATCGCGCGCTCGCCCAGCTGCAAACGCTCGTGGGCGAGCTCGAGCACTCCCACCCAGGAGCCGCGGCCTCGCTGAAGGAGGGCATGGCCGAGACGCTCACCGTCACACGCCTTCACATCCGCGGCGCTCTCAAGCGCACGCTGCAGAGCACCAACCCCTGCGAGTCGATGATCGAGACCGTGCGGCGCACCAGCCGCAACGTCAAGCGCTGGCAATCAGGCGAGATGTGCCTGCGCTGGACCGCCGCCGGGATGCTCGAAGCCGAGCGCCAGTTCCGCCGCATCATCGGCCACGCCGACCTCGCCAGGCTCGCACTCGCAACCGAACAACAACTGCACCGCCACACCACCCCGGAGGTGACCGCTTCCCTCACCCGAGATAATTAACCCTCGAGGCCGCCACCAAGTTCCACGGCGACCGGGACATCCTCCGACAGTATTGTCGCGAGTGCGAGGCAGACAACCCTCGCCTGCACGAGAGGACCATACGCCGCTTCAACCAACATATCGCTCCTTGGAGAAGAGCGCCAGTCCCGCTCCCGCCGGAGCCACAAGACTAGGGCCGGTCGATGGAAGTTCGCCAATGACTATCCTCTTCCGTCTCCGACGGCGTCCAGACGCCCCGGCACCCCCGACCTTGGACGATTGGGCAGCCATACCGCCCCACCGGCGACAGTATTTGTCCCGGGAGGAATTTGCCGCCAAGTTTGGCGCATCACAGACGGACTTGGACCTGGTGGCTGAGTTCGCCAGCTCGAGCGGCCTGCAGGTCCGGCAGATCAACGTTGCGGGGCGCGCTATCACAGCTTCGGGAACCGCCGGACAGATCAACAATGCCTTCCACATAGAGCTGGCGCGTTATGACTATCACTCGGAAACCTATCGCGGATTCGAGGGGCAGATCTACATGCCGGAAAACCTAGTCGACATCGTCGAAAGCATTTTCGGACTAGACTGGCCGGACCCCGTTCATCGGTCCACCTGCTGTGAGAGTCGGTGGCTGTCGTCTTCGTGAAGAGTAGGGGTGCCGCCGCCTTGCGGAGCGAGCCCGTAGGGCGAGCGCAGCAAGGCGGCGGGCGCGTCGCCGAGTACCCCCTCGGCCGAATCGGACACGTTTTCACCACCTGGCGTTGAAAAGGAGCCGCTCTCGAGCGATCTGAGGGCCTTCGCGGGGTTGGTGAAGGGGATCACCTTGCCCTCCTTGACCGCCTGAGCCCATACCCTGGCGAACTTGGCCGGCGCCATCATTGAAAGCGCCGAGTGCGGGCGGCGCTCGTTGTAGTCCTCTCGCCAGTCGGCGACCATCACCTGCGCCTCGGCCAGGCAGCTGAACTGCTCGACCGCGAGCAGCTCGTCGCGGATGCGCGAGCCGAAGGACTCCACATAGGGGTTCTGCCACGGCGATCCCGGCTCGATGTAGGCGCTCCCGGCGCCCGAGAAACGGCACCAGTCCCTGATCGCGTTGGCCGTCAACTCGGGCCCGTTGTCGGCGCGCAGGAACGCGGGCACACGCCCGGTCTCGGCGACGATTCGCTCAAGGCGGCTGACCGCCTGGTCGGCGTCGATGCGCCGCTCGCAGCCGACATCGAGCGCCTCGCGGGTGAACTCGTCGACGATGTGCAGGAGCTTCAGGATGCGCCCGTCGGCGGTCTGGTCGAACTGGAAGTCAAGCGCCCATACGTGATCGGGGTGTTCCGCGGCCAGGCGCTTGGCCGGCACGGTCGAGTCGCCCAGGCGCTGGCGCTTGCGCCGGCGGACGGGCACGCGCAGGCCCTCCTCGCGCCACAGGCGCTGCACCCGCTTGCGGTTCACAGCCCAGCCCTCCTCGCGCAGCTGGGCGTGTGCGCGTCGGTAGCCCCAGCGCGGGCGATCCTTTGAGAGCTTGCGTAGGCGGGCGCGCAGCGCCTGATCATCTTGCGCCACGCACAGCGGCCGGCGCTGCGTCGAGCGGTGCTGCCCGACGATCTGGCATGCCCGACGCTCGGAGAGCCCCTTGCGGTCCTGAAGCATCAGGACCGCCTGGCGCCTGCGGGCCGGGCCTACCAATTTCCCTTCGCCACCTCCTTCAGCGCGTCGATCTCGAGCTCCTTGTCGGCCACGATGCGCTTGAGCTGGGAGTTCTCGCGCTGCAGCTCCTTCAACAGCTTGACGTCGTCGGCCTTCATGCCGCCGTACTGCGTGCGCCAGCGGTGGAACGTGTTCTCGGAGACTTCGAGCTCCTTGGCGACCTCGGGGATCGTCTTGCCCTCGGCGAGCATCCGCTCGGCCTCGCGCAGCTTGCGAACAACCTGCTCTGGCGTGTGCCTGCGTCGCTTCATGTGAGTTCCTTCCTCGCCCATGATCGTGGGCGGGTAGAACTCTCACAAGCATCGGACCGAACTCAGGGGGTCGGGCCAAGACAACCGGTCCCGGTTCAAATCGTTGGGGAACGGCGGCGGACCTAGCTTCCCGATACTCACGCCCCTCGAAGTAGCCGAGCTTTATAACTTCCCAACCGGACCCACCACAGCCCACAACCAAACGATCGGCATTGTGTCTGCCAGCGAAGCTTACTGGCCCTCCGACATCAAGCAAAACTTCGGGCCAACTGGGCCAGGATACGGGTTGGTTGAACCCGAGATCGTCTTTCCTGACGATACTCTGCCTGCCCCAGACACCAGTAAGGCATCTGTGCCTGACGAAGAGTTGACGATGGATATCACGATCATCGGGTCTGTCGCGCAGGGAGCTGTCCTCGCGGTCTATCCCTGTGGGGAGAACACCATCGCAGCACTCACAGCTGCCATTCATCCGACCACAGAGCCCAAGCCGTCTGTCATTTCGATTAGCTGGGACGGGCTAGAGGACTCCCCCATGGACGACCCAAGTACGGCTACGATGGCGTCCCTGTTCGCGGACGCTGCGACTTTGGGGGTCACGATTCTGGTGGCTAGCGGAGACGGCGGCGCAAGTTGCCGGCTCAACGACGGGGAGGTACACGTCCTCTACCCAGCGTGCGATGTAGGCGTGCTTTCGTGTGGCGGCACGATGATAACGACCGTCTCGGGCGCAGCTTTTGACGAGTCTACGTGGAACGACTCCGTCCTGCAAAAAGATCCGGACTTGGGCGCAACTGGAGGCGGGGTGAGCAGATATTTTCCTCTGCCGTCGTGGCAAGCCGACGCCAAGGTGCCAGTTAATTTCACTACCGGCTATAATGGCCGCGGCCTGCCCGATGTCGCGGGAAACGCGAGCGGGATGAGTGCCTATAAGTTGGTCTACGGGGGAATCGTCACCACAAATGGCGGTACAAGTGCCGTGGCGCCACTGTATGCCGGTCTCATGGCGATTGTGAATGCTGCCATGGGCAGCCAAGTCGGCTTCGTAAATCCCGTGTTGTACAAACTTGGGGGAACGGGCATCTTCAGGGATATAAACGATGGTCAAAACAACCAACTGTATGGCTATATGCCAGCCGCGCCTTACGTTTCGGGTCCAGGATGGGATCCATGCACGGGGTGGGGTTCGATCAATGGGAAGAACTTAATCCAGGCACTCAAGCAGATGAAAGCGAGGTCCGCTGTGCAGCTGACATCTTGGTATGGATGGACGTGGGAAGGTGAAGCGATCGCGATCAACTTACGCACAGACAACTGCTCGAAGGCAGCCCCCCGTGGGTGGGGGTCAAGCTCCGCCAGGACCGGACGAGCGTTCCCGAGCAATAGCTCGCGCCGCTCCGCCGGGAAGCGGTCGAACGCGTTGCCCCCCGTCCGGTACGTATATCCCCAGCGGAAGAACGTCGCCGCCGCGTTCCGCGGTCTTCGGCGCAGCTGTTCCCACTTGGCGCGCGCGACCATCCCCAAAAAGCTCCCGGTCGCATAGCGCACGCCGTGAAACGGCGCCTCGGCTAGCACCAGCGCTCGTACCAGCTCCGGTCGCTCTGTCGCCAACGCAAGCGCGACATTCCCGCCTGAGCTGTGACCGAAAACGACGGCAGGGCCGCCGACCACGCACTCGACCAGCTCGATCGCGTCCGCGACGTGTCGCTGGTAATCGCGGACAGGGCGATGATTGGAGCGCCCGTACCCTCGCCGGTCGTACGCGACCACCCTGTGGCGCGATGAGAAATCGTCAAACACCGGGTCCCAGAACTCGGTCTGACCCCCCGAGCCATGGATCAGCACGAGCGGATCGCCGCTCCCGCGCTCTTCATAGGCAAGTTCAACACCATCGAGCGCCAATGCCTGCACGCGGCGATTCTACGGCTGCGCGGACGCCAGGCAAGCACCAAGTGCCGCTTCGATCGAGACACAGCGGCCTCGCTTGACGGTCCCCCTGCCGCGGAGCGGCGGCGCTCCGAGGCGGCGGCGTTAGCCAGACCCGTTTCATTCCTACCGCAGTACTTCGCCTCGCTGCACCAAGAGTCCCGATTTGCGCGGGATCCAGGCTTCTCCTCCGCCGAGTACAGGCACTTAGCCTGGATCCACCGGGTTGGTGGGTGGGTTCCGTCCGGCGGTGTCTCTTAAGTGACCTCCTGAGCAGGGCTTTTTCAGGCTGTGACGGCAGCCGGGGCCCGGCGTCAGGAGGTCACCTTGATGGTGCACGATGACGAGCCGGTCGGACTGGACGGTGTGCGGGTCGTCTTTGACGATGATCGGGTGGTCTCCGATGCCGGGATCGCGCTGATCGCCACGCTCGCCGGGCGGTTGAGGATCGAGCGTCTGGTCGGCCGGTTCGTGCGTCTTCGCGGCGGTCGTCCGGGCGCGGCGAACGCCGGGCGCAAGGTGATGGCGCTGATCTACGGGATGGTGCTCGGCGCCGATTGCATCGATGACTGTGAGGTGCTGCGCGCCGGGCGCACGCGCCGGCTTCTGGGTGGCTGGCTGCCGGCACCATCGACGCTGGGGACGTTCCTGCGGGCGTTCACCTTCGGCCATGTGCGCCAGCTCGACCGCGTGCTGGACCAGACACTGACGCGTGCATGGCGGGCGGGTGCTGGCCCTGGTGAGGAGCGCCTCGTGGTCGATGTCGATAGCTTCGTCGGTGAAGTTCACGGCTACCGGAAGGAGGGGGTCGGTTTCGGGTACACCAGACGGCGCGGGTATCACCCGATGCTCGCCTCTCGGGCCGGGACCGGCGAGGTCCTGCACGTGCGCCTGCGCAAGGGGCAGGCGGCCAGCCCGCGCGGGGTGCTGCGCTTCGCAGAGGAGCTGATCGCCCGTGTTCAGCGTGCCGGGGCCACTGGTGCGAAGCTCTTCCGGGCCGACTCGGCGTTCTGGAACAACAAGCTGATCGCCCGTCTGGAGAAGGCGGGCTGGGCCTATTCGATCAGTGTGCGCCTGCAGTTCTGGGTCAAGGACGCGGTCGCAGTGATCCCCGAGACGGCCTGGCAACCGCTGCAGGACTACCCCGAGGACGGGGAGGCACAGATCGCCGAGACGACCGCCGCCGGCAAGCGCCTGATCGTTCGCCGCACCCGGCTGGTCGGTGCCCAGGCCGAGCTGTGGCCGGACTGGCGGCACTTCCCGTTCATCACCAACCGCACCGAGGCGCTAGAGGTGGTTGAGTCAGAGCACCGCCAGCACGCTGTCGTCGAGCTCACGATCCGCGACCTGAAAGACCAAGCGCTCGCGCACTTCCCCTCCGGCAAGTTCAACGCGAACAGCGCCTGGACGGTGATCGCCTGCCTGGCGCACAACCTGCTGCGCTGGAGCACGCTGATCGGCCTGCCCGGCGAGACCGTCCGCGCAGCCCGCACCTCCCGCCGACGGCTGCTTCAGATGCCCGGCCGGCTGACGCGCACCGCGCGCCAATGGACACTTCACCTTCCAGCCCGCTGGCCCTGGCAAGGTGACTTCACCCGTGCGCTTCAGCGGATACGAGCGCTGCCCGCGACGCCCTGAAGCGCGCCCGGCCGACAACAACACCACTCACGCAGACCGCCGGCCACCCCGGCGATCTCGCCCTGTCAAGAAACCCGCAACCGAGACGCCCGACCGAACGTCAGGCGCCCCTCGCGCGCCCGAAGACCGACACAGCACCCGATAACCCCACCGACACCGCCCGTCCCGGCTCGTCGCGGCGCCACGCGGTGGATCCAGGCTCAGAAGTTGTCTCAAAACCGAGGACGTGTTTGGCGCCACCGGCTTAGGATGTCAACATGAGCGCGCCATCGCCCGATCGCCCGGTCCAGGGAAGCTGTCTCTGCGGAGCAGTGCGATTCGAGATCGTGTCTCCCTTCCGTCGTGCGAACTACTGCCACTGCTCACGTTGCCGGAAGCACTCCGGGGGAGCCGCGCTAGCTCAAGGCCGGGTGCCGCGCGAGGGATTTCGGCTCCTGTCAGGCGCAGAGTTGATCGAGGTTTATCGGCCGCCCACCGGGATGACGAAGGCGTTCTGCCGTGCGTGCGGGTCCAGCCTGTTCGGCGGAACATGGCCGGACGGACCCGAGGTGTCCATTCGCTTGGGTAGGCTCGATGACGATCCATCGATCAGACCGCAGTACCGAAGCTTTATTGGATCGAAAGCGGTCTGGGAGCAGCTCCCCGACGACGGCTTGCCACGCTTCGAGGCCCGAAATCCGGACGCCTGATCGGCGCCCTGCTGGTTTTGAGACATCTTCTTAGTCGAGCGCCGGGTCGGACGCTCGCCGTTCGTCGTCTCGGCGTCAGCGGCGGGCGGCCGACACGAGCAGCAACGTGGCGAGTCGTGTCTTGTGTCAGTCGTCGGTCAGGTCGTCGGCTGCGTTTTGTCCGGCGTTTGCGGTGCGGCGGAGGAAGTCGGCGATCAGTTCGAGTTCGGTGTCTCCATACCCGGCCAGGAGCTTGTTCATCGAGGCGCTCATTCCTGAGTAGAGGCGCATCATGTCGGCGTTGCGGTCGCTTAGCGCTCGGATGAGAACGGCGCGACGGTCTGAGGGGTCGCGGTCTCGCGCGATCCAGCCGCCGCGTTCGAGTCGGTCGAGGATGCTGGTCATCGTGGCGGGGTGCTGCCCCGCGCGTCGTGCGAGGGTGCTCGGGCTTAGCGGTCCGTGACGGTCGATCAGATTGAGGCAGTCGAGATCGACGTCCTTGAGTTCGAGGCGTGCGCCGATGTGGTGGTTGAGCAGCGCGAGTTGGATGCCCAGCTCGCGCAGTGAGTCCCGGATCTCGGCGCTCAACTGTTGGCGACGCTGTATTTCCTCATTGCGCTCTCTTGTTATGGAAGCCATCGGTTCGTCTGTCGTCTGGGGTGCAGGGAAGGAAGGAACCGGCCGCGGTGGATTAGCAACCCGGACGTTTCCGTGCCGAGCACCAGGCTTGGGTGTCACGTGATCGCGCGGGCGCGTGGCAGCCGGGGTAACGGTACGGGTGAGATCGTGCCGGGCGGATCGCCAACATTGCGCCACCGCCGGCACACAATGCGTGGATAGCTCCTCGGCGGGCGGCGGGCATGGTCGCCGGATCCACGAAGATGAACACCGCGCTCGAGGGCCGTCCCGGCTGTGCGAGGCCCCCGCCGGGGCCCTTTCTTGCTCACGCTGGCGTCGGTGCGGGGGTTGGCGCTGTCGCGGGCGCGACGAGCTGGCGGCTGTGGAGCTTGGCGAGGCCAAGCAGCTCGTCGACCGACCACTGGTCGCCTGCGTACTCGCCGTGCTTCGCCGCCAGGACCCGACCGTCGGGCGCGATCAGGAAGTCGGCGGGGAGGCCGAGGTGCTTCTCACCGATGCCCATCGCGCTCAGCGGGCTGTTCACGACGCTCCTGGCGCGGAAGCCCGCCAGCGGGGCGCGCGGGTTCAACACGGCCTTGAGGGAGGACTTCACTCCGAATTCGGCGTAGAGCTTCTTGTCGGGATCTGCGATCACCGCGAACGGCAGCTCGCCCTGGAACTTCAGCATCGTCTGGGCACTGGAGTGGAATACCACGACCTCCCGGATCCCGGCCGCGCGGATTTCCTCGTGGCGCTGGCTGATGGACCGCATGTGCATGTTGCAGATCGGGCAGCCGGCGTAGCGGCGGAACTGCAGGTGCACGAGCCGGTCGGGGTCCGGTATCTGCACTGGCTCCCCTTGGATCGTCACCGGTTCAAGGTGGTTCAGATGGGTCCCTACGTTCACTTCGGTCATGACGTGCCCTTCAGTTGTGCGGGTGCCCATTGCTGGGCGCCCTTGTCCGCGTACCAAACGCTACGAGCAACATATCATATGCGCTTCAGAATATCTGGAAATAAGAACAACGGTTTTGCGGGCCGGCACACGGTTGCGCTCGTCCGCGTAGGCCCAGCAGAACGATGGATGCGATCGTGCGGCCGCCACCAGCCGGAGGCGTCCGCTGGGGTGGCTGCGGTGTCGGTCATCGGTGCCGAATCGTTTCCGCTTCCCCCCGCGAGGGGATGCGACGCGCCGAGAGCGCTGAGCGCGAGAGAACGAGGCTCGGGCGCACCTGCTCGCGGCGAGGAGCTGCTTTGATCTCGTCGTTCTGTCCAGGATTGCGGCCGTCGCGGGCCGACTGCAAGATCCTCTGTCCGCTGATGCGGCTGCGCGCGCCCGACGGCCGCGAGCTGTCGTTCTTCGCCACGGTCGCCACCTTCGGCACCGCGGCCGAGGTGACCACCTCCGAGCTCTCGATCGAGTTGGCGTTTCCCGCCGACGCGGCGACCGCGGAGGCGCTGCGAAACCTACCTCGCGGGTAATCGACAAGCCTCCCTGCGGCTGTCACAGGCGGCGGCGTGAACCGACTCGCTGAGGAATGCGACAGGCCATCGTCACGCCGCTCGAGCTCGAGGAGACATGCCGAGGAGTTCGACGTAGCGATCGTGGGCGCGCGCTGTGCTGGCTCACCGCTCGCGACGATGCTCGCCAGGCGGGGTTTGCGGGTATGTGTCGTTGACCGTTCCCGGTTTCCGAGCGACACGCTCTCAACTCATGTGATCCAACGGTGCGGTGTGGCGATCCTCGACCGCCTTGGAATGTTTCGACGCGGTTCTCGCGGCGGGAGCAGTACCTCTCACGCGGTTCACGCTCGTCGCCGAAGATGCGCGCATTGACGCCCACCTCGACGATCAGGTGGAGGCATTTGGCGCACCGGGTCTGTGCGTACGGCGGGTCACGCTGGACCATTTGCTGGTGGAGGCGGCCGCCTCCTCCGGCGCCGACGTGCGCACCGCCACCGCCGCGACGAGCTTGCTGCAGGAAAACGGCCGCGTTACTGGTGTCGAGACCGAGCATGGTCCGGTTCGTGCTCGACTCGTCGTCGGCGCCGACGGGCGACGCTCGAGAGTTGCCGAGTTGGTTGGCGCCGCCGAGTACCACGTCGCGCCGCCCGGCCGGCTGTTTGCCTGGGCCTACTTCGAAGGAGTGAGCAACCCCGAAGCCCGTCTGCGTCTGGGACGGCTGGGCGACCTTGCGTTTCTCGCCAGCCCAACCGACGCGGGTCTTTACATGGCGGGGGCATGCCCTCCAATCCGAGTGAAGGCCGCGTTTCTCGCGGACCGCGAGCGTAGCTTCATGCCCGGACTCGGCGTCTGGCCCGAGCTGTCAGACCTGCTAGCCGGCGCGACGCGCGTCGGTCCGATACGCGTAATGGGGAACTGGCACGGCTACTTCCGCAAGGCAGCAGGACCCGGTTGGGCTCTGGTCGGTGACGCAGGCCATTTCAAGGACCCCACGCCGGCCCAGGGGATTGCCGATGCCCTTCGCCAGGCCCAGCGCATCGCAGACGTCATCGAGGCGGGGCTCGGCGGAGGGGTCGACATCGACGTAGAGCTAGAGCGGTGGTGGCAGTGGCGAGACCGGGACGCCTACGAGATGCACTGGTTTGCCACCGACCTAGGGACGCCCGGTCGATCCGGCCGGCTGCATGTCCAGATCATCCGCGACGTCGCCCGCGACCGTGAGGCCACGGAGAAGCTCCTGCGAGTGCTCAACCACGAGATCCGACCCTCCGAGCTCTTCACACCGCGTCGTGTCGGCAGGTCTCTCGTTCGGGCTGCGCGTGGCCACCCAGGCCAGATCCCGGCGCTGACGAGAGAGGTAGCGACCGGGGTGCACAACGAGATCAGTCGGGCGAGAACGCGCGACAAGCCGCGGGTGAGCTGGACTACGGCGGGTGAGGCGAGACGAATCGCGACGGCTGTGTGCAGACCCTTCCCGCCGCACAGCTAGGCATCGATCTCATCATCTCGTTCTTTACGTTCGGGCTCTGGGCGGCGTGGGACGGGCGGCGCACCGGCCAGCGCACCTGGTGGGTTCCGATTGCCTCCGTGCTCGTCGGCCTGTGCTTCGCCGTGCCGCTGTTCCTCCTGCTTAGAGAGCGAACCCTACGCACCGCACCGCAAACCCGAGCGACGACGGCGGGCGCGTAAGATCAGCACGCGCTGCGACCCGTTGCAGAACGCCCGGGCAAAGGGCCCTCGCTCCTGGCGACCGCCCGCAAGACGATCACCAAGGTCGTCAACCGGGGGGACGACACACCGGACGAAAACGAACCCCGTCTCGTACACGCCTACTGCCGCGACGGCAACGGCCCGACACTTCTGCCCGCCTACGAGCCTGTGAGGCTTGCTTGAGCCGGATGCTCGGAAACGGGCACGTCCTGGTTCGAGGGGAGCCGGACGCAGCAATGCGTCCGGCCTACCCGTCCGGAGCGACAGCACTGAGCCAAGCTCTGCGCGCGCTTGCTTGCCTCCCGAATGCAGCGGTCCGCGATACTCAACGGCCATGCCGCATGAGCTCGACTTTCGGTTCGCAGGGCCATCGGACGCCAGGGCCATCTCGGCGCTGCACGCTGACAGCTGGCGCCGTCACTATCGTGGTGTCTATTCCGACGCCTTCCTCGACGGTGACGTTGCCGCCGATCGGCTGGCGGTATGGAGTGACCGACTGGGGCGACGCGATCCCGGATCTTGCACGATTCTTGCCGAGGACGAGAGCGGCCTGATCGGCTTCGTGCACACCGTCTTCGACGAGGACCCAACGTGGGGGGCCCTGCTCGACAACATCCATGTCGCCCACGCCCGCAAACGTCGCGGCGTTGGCTCGGGCCTGCTCGTCCGGATAGCCGAGGCCGTCGCCGGTAGGTCCCATCGGACCGGTCTATACCTTTGGGTCAACGAGCAGAACGTGGCCGCCCAGACCTTCTACCAGGCCCACGGCGCAAGACGTGTGGAGAGAGCCATGTCGGTCCCACCGGGAGGGGTCTCCAGCAGGCTTGATGGATCGCCGCACAAGCTGCGCTACGCGTGGGATGACCCCGGCGCCTTGGCGGCTCGCATCAGCCTGCTTGAAGGATCCCGAGCTCTCGGCAGTTCGTAACGATGGGCCTAGGGCCCGGCTACTGGACTGCCGTACTGCTTTTACTTGACGGGGTCGGGGCTCGTGGACGCCTCGTCGCACATCGGGCAGCCAGGTATTCCCGACGGCTCTCGCCGCCGCTTCGACAGCTGAGCGCGCGTCAGCCATGCTGCCACGCAGACGATCGCAGCGGACGAATACGAGGCGCCGGCCCGAGCCTGCCTCTCGCTACTGCTTTGGGTTGGTAGGGAGCGTGACGGCCGACTCCGGCTTAAGGACACGTGGGTCGAGCCTCCGGCTCCGGTCCGCTTTCGCGTCGAGTCGCGACGGAGACTTTTGTAAGAAGTCCGCGCACGCCGGCAATGCCCGCTCAACTCCGGGGTGGCCCCGAAAGCGCCTCCCGGCGGGCCGTTCGGCGCCGCAAACCCTCAACCACCCTCAAGGAAAAGGACCTGAAAAGGACCTGGCGCGAAAAGAGGCTCGTTCAGCGGCCCATAAATCGTTTGTCGGGTCGCTCGAAAACCAGCTCACATGCAGGCATCTTTAGAAATGGCGAGACTCGGAATCGAACCGAGGACACCACGATTTTCAGTCGTGTGCTCTACCAACTGAGCTATCTCGCCGCCTCGCCCGATGCTACCGGCTGGCCCGCGTTCGGGACCCGCACGAGCACGCTACGACGGCCGCGAGGCTATGGGGTGGTGGGACCTTCGCGGTCCCACGCTTCGAGGTAGGGCAGCGGATCGATCGGGTGGCCGCTTGCGGCCTGCCAGCCGCCGACCCACATCTCGAAGTCCAGGTGCGGTGTCGTAGCGTCGCCGGTCTGACCGGCCTTGCACAGGAGCTGGCCGGCCGCCACGGCCTGTCCTGTGCTCACCGCCAGCGTGCCTTCCTCGCAGTGCGCGAACATGAAGTCGAAACCGACTTCGGTGTGCTCGACCGCGTAATAGCCGGCGCCGCCAGCCTGGTAGTTGGTCGTGAGGATCGTGCCGGCCATCGGCGCGACGATCGGCGTGCCTTCGGTGGTGAGCACGTCCTGACCCTGGTGGAGGTACCCGTTGCGCGGTGCTCGGAAGCGGTTTTCAGGCCCTCCGAAGTTGTGCGGCCCGGCGACCGGAAAGATCGCGCCCGCGGCCGCCGTCTGCGCAGGGCTCGGAACGCCCGCTTCCGTGGTCGCCGCGGGCGCCTGGACAGGGGCTGGATGGATGCTCGGGGGCAGTGGTGCTGAAGCGATGACCGTCAGGCTCGCCTCCGCCGGGCTGTGCGCTCCGCGCAGCAGGCTGGCTCCGTGGTGGTCGTGCCCGCTGACGCTCACCTCGTAGGTGCCAGGGGTCAATACCGCGCCAGGCGGCCACGTGACCGTCAGCGTGCGCCGCGTGTGCGCCCAGCCGAGCGCCACCGACACGACCACCCTGCGCGTGGTCAGGTCGGTCACGGTCAGCCGCGCCGCCACCGTCCCCACGCCCGGCTCTTCGATGCGCAACGTCACGCGCGGCAGACGCCCTGAGGTCGCTGTCCTCGGAACGCTCAGCTCGCTCACAACCGGATGCTGCTGGACGGCACGCGCCGGTACGCCGTACTCGGTGCCGCCGGCCTGCGCCGCAGACGGCGCCTGCGTGCCGCCTGGATCCTCGGCGGGCGCGGGCGCGGGCGCTCCTGCGAAGAGCAGCGTGACCAGGATCGGCACAGCGGCGACCCTCAGGGGCATGCACCTCATGCGCCCACAGTCGGCCCGACGCCCAGCTTGCGATAGGCACGCGCGCACAATTGCACGTCTGTCCGAGTGGGCTCTCCGGTACCCGGCCGCCCCGGATCCGGCGCGGCGGCGGCCTACGTGCGCTCGAATTCCGTCGATCAGCGCGTTGTAGGTGAGCCGCAGCCCTTCGTCGATCGCGACCTTCGGATGCCAGCCGAGCTCGCGCTCGGCCAGGCTGATGTCCAGCCAGCTGTGCTGCAGCTCGCCAGGGCGCAGGTCGGCGAGCTCGGGCTCGATCTGCTTGCCGGCCGCTTCGCTCAGCTCCTTCCAGATGGTGCATCACGTCGGTCTCGACGCCGGTGGCGATGTTGTACGTGCCCGCCTTGCCCGACGGCTGCGAGCAATGCGCTGACGACGTCGCCGACGTAGACGTAGTCGCGCGTGGGCTTGCCGTAGCCCGTAGAGCGTCGGCGTCTTTCCGGTATAGAGGTGGTGGGAGAAGATCGCGACGACGCCCGCCTCCCCGTGCGGGTTCTGGCGCGGGCCGTAGACGTTTCCGAGCCTGCAGACGGCTGTGCGGTATCCCGGAGGACAGCGACCACGTGTTGACGTAAGCCTCGGCAGCCCACTTCGACGCGCCGTAGGGCGATAGCGGCGCCGGGATCTGCTCCTCGCGGGTCGGCATCGGCGTCGCGTCGCCGTAGAGCGCTCCGCCGGTCGAGGTGAACACGACCGGCGCCCCGCACCTGCCTGCGGCATCGACGACGTTGAGCGTGCCCTTCACGTTCACCTCGCAGTCGCGCCCAGGGTCCTCCACCGAGGCCACGACGCTCGCCTGCGCGGCGAGATGGAAGATCGCGCTCGGGCGCCACCTCGGCGACGACCGCGTCGAGCGCCGGACGATCGACGATGTCGAGCTCGCGCAGCTCCGCCTCGCTCGGCCACCCGCCCTGCGTCGCCGGCCGAGAGATCGTCGATCACCGTCACCTGCGTAGCCGTCGGCGATGCAGCGCATCGACGACGTGCGAGCCGATGAAGCCGGCGCCGCCGGTCACGATCGCGCGTGGTGCTCACGCGCGGGAATCTATACGGACGCGGGCGCGACGGCCGAGGTGCCGAGCAGCTCTTCGACCGCTTCGACCGACTCGTCGATGCGCTCGAGCACCCGTCATGCCGTCGCGCTCACGCGGGAGGCCGCCGCCGACCGCGGCGCCTCCGAGCACGATCGGGATGTCGGGGTGGCTGGCAGCGGAGCTCCTCGCAGCGCGCTGTCGAGCGCCTCGGCGGCAGTGTCGCTCGGTCGCCCCCACGACGACGAGCGTCGGGGGACTGGCTCTCGACCATCGCGCCAGCAGCCGCTCCGCGGACAGGTCGGTGTCGATGATCGTCTTGTATCCGGCCGCGGCGAGCTGGTCGTGAACCATCTGCAGTCCGAGCGTGTGCTCGTCCCCCTCGACGCCCGCGAGCAAGACCCGCTCGCGTGTCGGCTCGGTGCCGCCGAGTCATGTAGCGGTACAGGGTCGCCAGCACGCGGCGGGTGATCGCAGCCGCGCGATGCTCGCGCTCGTCGTCGATCTCTCCCGCTTCGGACAGCTCGCCGATGCGTCGCAGCGCGGGAGCGATCACCTCGGCGTGCAGGGTGGTCGGGGAGATGCCGTCCTCGATCGCCGTCGCGATCGCGCCCTCGGCCATCTCCGCATCCCCGCGCTGAGCGCCGTGGCGTAGGTCTCCAGCGTGCTCTCCACGAGCGCGGCCGGGTCCGAGCGCACCTGCGTCGCGGGCATCCGGCCCGGACCTGCCGAGCACTTCCATGAAGGCGTCCAGCAGCATCGGGTCGAAGTGGCGCCCGCGCTGTTCGCGCATCATCTGGACCGCCTCCTCGACCGAGAACGCCTTGCGGTAGACGCGATCGCTGGTCAGCGCGTCGAACACGTCCGCGACCGCGACGATCCTCCCCTCGATCGGGATCGCCTCGCCCGCTCAGCCCGCGCGGGTAGCCGCTTCCGTCCCACTTCTCCTGGTGGCTCAGCGCGATCGTCGCCGCCATGTCGAGGATCGAGGAGGATGAGCCGCGCACGAGCCGGTGACCCTCCTCGGCGTGCGTCTCGACGATCGCCCGCTCCTCCGGCGTCAGCGGGCCGGGCTTGAGCAGGATCGCGTCGGGTATCGCCACCTTGCCGACGTCGTGCAGTGGGGCCGCGTGGTTGAGGCGCTCGCAGAACTCCGCGTCCATGCCGATGTGTTCGGCGAGCAGCGTCGAGAAGCGCCCGATCCGCTCGATGTGCGCGCCGGTGTCCTCGTCTCTGAACTCGACCGCCATCGACAGGCGCCGCACCGTCTCGGCCTGCGCGATCTCGAGCTCCGACAGCGCCCGTTTCAGCTCGCGCGTGCGGCCTTCGATCTCCTCCACGAGTGCCGCTCGCCGCTGCTCGCCAAAGCGCCATCCGAGCGCCGTCGCCGCGCATGCGAGCACCACGACGCACCCGGCGACTGTCGCGGAGGCTCCGGCGAGAACCGCTCCCGCGGCGCCGGCGACCCCGAGCAGCGACCACACCCCAAGCCAAAGAGCCGAGGGCCGGCGCCTAGGGCCATCACCGGCCTGCCGGCCGCGGCCGGACGGCGGCCTGCCGTGGTGCACCGTCACGCCGCCCAGCTTAGCCATCGAACCGGCGTTTCTAGGCGCTGCCGCGCGCGCGTTGCGCTCTGCACCCGCGCGGTGCCGCGGAGCGACCCCGCCCTGAGCGGGCCGGCGAAGGTTGGCTTGGATTGCACCGTTCACTGAGAACTCTCGCGTCCTTGTCCAGTCCCAGGCTCGCGTCGTTATCCACAGCGGGGTTCGGTGCTGCAAGCGCCGCTCTTGACGTGGTCTCTGCGCGATTGGACAAATAGACGAGAGAGAACCGGTCAGCGGCCGCTCTGCAGCTCGTTGATGTTGATGGCGTCGAGCGGCGCTTCGAGCGTTACTGCCTTGTTCCATCTGTCGAAGAAGATCCTTCCGCCGCGGCCGCCGTCCTTGGCGACCTCGATCGGATACGGATTTCCAATGGTGGCGACATAGAGCGTCCCGGCATGCGAGACATCGTTGACCGCGATGACTCTCCGCCCACCGACCTTCGCGGCGGCGCCGCGCACGAGGGTGCCGTGGCTTTCGAGCGTCGTGTCGATCAGCTCGCTCAGGTTGGCGAGCGACGCGAGCGAGGCGAAGTTACCGCTGCTTTCCGGCGCCTTCAGCCATTTGCCCTGGAGCAGCCGCGCCGCGGCGGGACCCGCGATGTGGCGATAGAACGGCGCGGACCCGTTGACGAAGACAGCCCCGTCGACCCGGATCAGCTCGATGCTGACGCCTTCGAGCGTTATCCGGCCGCGGCCCCCCTTGCCTTTCTCGAGTTCCATGTCGATCATCAGCGGCTTGCCTTCGCTGACGATCGTGCCCGCGACATGGACGGTCGCCGCTCCGTTCGCCGCCGCCTCGGCCGCCGCGACGATCTGGCCCGGCGACTTCGACGCGAGTCCGTTGCCCGAGGAGGAGCTCCCGCATCCCGCTAGCGCGGCCGCCACGAGCGCGAGCCCGAGCACCTGACGGGCGCTGGACGGAATCGGCGCAGGCATCCGGCTCAGACTCTAGCCGCGCGAGCGGTCCGCTCCCGCCGGTGGACGGCGCGATCCTCGAGCTAGCCCGGAGTCGAGCGCCAGATCGTCCCGAGCAGAATGCTGATCACCAGGATCACGATCACGAGCAGCAGGCCGAAGCGAACCGGTCGCTGCTGACTCCACACTGCGAGGTAGCCCAGCTTCGGCACCTTGAGGCTCTCGCGCCAGACGGTGTCGCCGAGGATCCGTGCATGCCACTGATCGACCGCGTTGTTGGCGTCGCCCTTCGTCTGGATGATCACGCCGCCGTGGACACGGTCGAGGGAGAACACGCGGTGCACTACCGTAAGGCGCGGCTCGCCGGGCGGATGAAAGGCGACGATCTGTCCTCGCCTGAGATCGGAGATGCCCTCAGATGTCAGGACCGCGACGTCTCCCGGGTTCAGCGTCGGCCGCATCGATCCGGTGTCGATGACCGTGAAGCGCCACGCGCCGAGCACCATCCCCACGATCACCACGAGGATCACGAGGATGACCGTGAGAAGGAGCATCGAGGAGGTGAGCCGTGCCGCTCTGACCCGCCGGCGAGCCAGGCGGCGCGGCGCGGCGGGGATGCGCACCGGCTGTGTGGCTGGAGCTGCCGCGGCCTCGCTGAGCATCTACTGCCAGCCTCCCTGATCCCAGCCGAGCGGGTACTCGACGGCCGCGGTGGGCGGGCTGAGCCAGCCACCGTGGTCTGCCTGCAGCTCGTAGAAGTAAGGCGATGGGGTCGCGAGCACCGCGTAGGGCGCTTTGCCGATCGTCGCTTCGGTCAGCGTGGTGGAGACGGTGTTCGTCGCGGTAGCGATGACCGAGACGCCCGGAGTGGCCTCGTTCGCCACATACACATGCGTGCTGTCTGGAGTCGCCGACATGCCCGTCGGGTCCCCGCTGGCCCCGACTGCCGGGTGAGCCGCGACCGCATCACTCGAGACCGTGATCGCGTCGACCACATTGTGGGCGTGATCGTGGACGTAGAGCTGGCAGCCGTTGGGGGTGAGCGCAAGCGCGTTCGGGTTTGCGGTGGCCGATTCGAACAGCGTGATCGTGGCGGTCAATTTGTCAGTAGCGGTGGCGATGTCCTCGACTCCATGCCCGCTGTAGCTCGCGACGTAGAGCTTTGACCCTTCGGGGGTGATGGCCAGGATGTTCGGATCCCCGCCGGCCGCGACGTTGGCGTCGACCATGCTTCCGACCGAGATCGTCGCGGTCACCGTGTTGCTTGCGGTGCTGATGTCGTCGATCGCCGAGTTCCCCTGATCGGCGACGTACACGTGGGCCGAGTTGGGCGTCACGGCAAGCGCGATCGGCTCTCCCGTTTCGCCGGCACCGATCGGGACGGTGGCGGTCACTTTGTTGGATGACGTGCCGATGACCGACACGTTGTGAGATGTGAAGTTGGCGACATACGCGTCTTCTCCGTTCGGCGTGACGACGATCGCTCCCGGGTCGCCCTGCGTGTTGACGGCGATTGCAGTGCCGAGTGTTGCCGTGGCGATCGTTAGCGGGTAGACCCGTTTGTTGGCGCCGTCGACGACGTACGCCGTCAGGCCGTTGGGGGTGATGGCGACCGCGTCCGGGCGCGATTTCGTGCCGCCGACTTCAGGGATCGCGACCGTCGAGGCGATCGTGTGGGAGGAGACGGTGATGATCTGGACCTGATGGGAGGCGCCCTCGGCAACCACGACCTTGGTGCCTTCGGGAGTGACGGCCATGCTGTTGGGCTCGATGCCGATTATCCCGGTCGTGATCGACGTGCCACCGTTGGTGGAAGTGTTGATCGCATGCACCGTCTTGACGAGTTCGCCGTTGTTTCCGACATAGACCTGCGGCGTTTCCGCTCCGGACGGGTTCACGTCGGTGAAGCTCGTCCCGGCCGACGTGCCGAGGGAGGAGTAGGCGCCTGCGGAGCTCGTCGAGAGCAGCAGCGTGTAGCCGTTGATCAGCGGGTTCCCGTCGGCGTCTAGTTCCCCGGCCGGTGACGCGGTCCACGTCGCCGAGACGTTCGTCTTTTCGCTGCCGCCAGCGCATCCCCCGTTGGCGGTCGCGAGACCTTTCGGGGCAGCCAGGGTTGCCGCCGCCAGCGTGGACGGCCCTGCGGTCGGCGCGCTCCTGAAGCTGGCCAGCGACGTGCTCAGGGTCGTCAGATCCATGCAAGCGGCCGTTGCGAGCACGAGCGCGAACACGCCTCCCGGCCTGCGGATCAGCAGACGCGGGCGCCGGCGTGCGCCGGCCGGCCCGCGTGCCTGCGCCGAGGATGACATCGCTACTGGGCGATCGGGGTCCGTTGCGTCGCCTGGAAGGTGTAGGTCAGCGTCGAGGAGCAGCCCTGCAGATCCTCTGTCGCTTCTGTCCCGCCCGACGTTCCCGAGCAGGCCGCGACTTTGCCCAGGTTGCCGGGTGCGGCCGCCGGCAGCGTGAGCGTGAAGACGAGATAATCCTGGCCACCGGCCGCCAGCGAGTTCAGCGGCGTCAGCGGCTCGGCCGTCGTCTCGAGCGCGCTCACCGACGCCGTCGCGGCCCCATTGATTTTGACTTCGGTCGCACCAGGCGTGCATTTGTATTCAAATGCCGGAGGCGGTTTTGCGACCACGGTTCGTTTCCACGCTTCCGAGCAGGCCTGGATGCTGACCTGCAGGCCGTTGGTCGGGTCGGTGTCGAGCAGAGAGGTCGGCGAGGCGGAGAACTTGAGTGTGATTTCCTTGTCTGCGATCGTGGCGGCGGTGTCGTTGAGGTCGGCCTCGCGGGCGATCGTGTCGCCGGCGGCTATGTTGGTCGCACCGGTCGCGACGTCGTTCGTCGGTCCGACTGCGAGTTTGACGGTGCCAGAGGTGATCGCCTGGGGGCCCGCCGTCACGCTGTCGGTGAACGTCGCGAAGGCGCCGCCGATCAGCGCGCCGGCCGCTCCGAGGAGCAGGGCGATCGACAGTGCGATCTTGCGATAGTCCCTCGAGCGCTCAGCGCTCGCGGTCGTCCGGCTGTCCGTATTCACGATTTCCCCCATCTAGCCGGATACGAGCGCTCCAACGGGGCCTCTGGCCCTGAGCGGAACGAATCCGGCGTGTTGTAACTCTTTGATTACACGTATCGGCAGGGCGGGCATCCGACCTTTAGCCCGCTCGAGCGATTTTTGTGGCGGGCGCCCGCGCGGGTCCCGTCAGCTACCGGCGTCGCGCGAGCGCGCGTGGGTCACGGCCGCTGCGGCTCCGTCGGTCCAGGGATCGCCGTGGCCGAAGTAGAGCTTCTGCGCGTCGATGCTCTCGATGCGATCAAGCGCGGTGCGCGCCTCGTCCGTCGAGTGGTTGAACTGCCGCGGCGGAAGGACCGGACCCTGCTCGCCGGTGATCGTGTTCCAGCCGCACAGCGCGTCGCCCGTGAACGCCGAGCCTTCGCTCGGCACGTACAGAACGCAGTGGCCGGGAGAGTGGCCGTGCGTGGCGATGACCGTTGGGCGACCCGGCACGTCGAGCACGTTGCCGTCGGCGAACGGATCTACCCGCGCCACCTTCGGCGGCCGCGCGCCGCCGTTGCGGGCGATGTGGAAGATGACTTCCCTTGCCCTGCGGTGGCGCACGAGCGCCGGAAGGTAGGAGCCCTCCGTCTTGGGCGCTTTGCCGGTTCTCGCCTGTGGCAGCTCGCCCTCGTGTGCGTGGACGGGTATGCCTCGTTCGTCCTGCAGGATCTGCGTGAAGCCGATGTGATCGATGTGCGCGTGGGTGAGGACGATCGCCTCGACGCCGTCGATGCTCCGCCCTATCTCTGCGAGTGCGCGATCGAGCTGCGGGCGATAGCCCGGACAGCCGGCGTCCACGATCGTCACGCCTCCGGCCTCCTCGAGCAGACCAGTTCACGTACTCACTACGCCAAACCCATCGCGACGTACTTCGTCTCGAGGTACTCGCCGATCCCCTCAAAGCCGCCCTCGCGTCCGAATCCCGACTGCTTGACGCCGCCGAAGGGCGCGGCCGGGTTCGACACGACTCCCTGGTTGAGGCCGACCATGCCCGCTTCGATGCCCTCGCAGACGCGGAACGCGCGATCGAGATCGCGCGTGTACACGTAGGCCACGAGCCCGTACTCGGTACGGTTGGCCGCGGCGAGCGCGTCCTGCTCGGAGGAGAAGGTGGCGACCGGGGCGACCGGGCCGAAGATCTCCTCGCGGAGCAGCCGCGCGTCCTCGGGGACGCCGGCGAGGACGGTCGGCTCGTAGAAGTAGCCCGGCCCGTCGAGGCGGCGAGCGCCCAGCAGCGCACGCGCGCCATGGGACACGGCGTCGTCGACGAGCTCCTGCACCTTCGAGCGCTGCTCCTCGTTGATCAGCGGCCCGACCTCAACGTCGGGCTCGGTTCCGCGACCGACCTTCATCGCGCCCATTCGCTCTGCAAGCCTGCGCGCGAACTCCTCGGCGACCGACTCGTGCACGTGGAAGCGATTCGCCGCCGTGCACGCCTCGCCTACGTTGCGCATCTTCGCGATCACGGCGCCGTCGACGGCCGCGTCGAGGTCGGCGTCGTCGAACACGAGGAACGGCGCGTTCCCGCCGAGCTCCATCGAGACGCGCAGGACCTGCTCGGCGGACTGTTCGATGAGCCTGCGCCCGACCTCGGTGGAGCCGGTGAACGAGAGCTTGCGCGTGCGAGGGTCCTTGAGCAGCGGTTCGATGACCGCGCCGGAGCGCCTGGCGGTGATCACGTTCAGCACGCCGCCCGGCAGCCCGGCCTGCTCGAGGATCTTCGCGAGGGCGAGCATCGACAGGGGCGTCTGCTGGGCCGGCTTGACGACCATCGTGCAGCCTGCGGCGATCGCCGGGGCGATCTTGCGTGTGCCCATCGCGGTGGGGAAGTTCCATGGCGTCACGAACACGCACGGGCCGACCGGCTGGCGCATGGTCAGGATGCGGCCCTTGCCGGTCGTGTTGATCATGTAGCGGCCGTGGACGCGCACGGCTTCCTCTGAGAACCAGCGGAAGAACTCCGCCGCGTATGCGATCTCGGCGCGCGACTCGGCCAGCGACTTGCCCATCTCGAGCGTCATCAGCAGCGCCAGCTCGTCTGTCTGCGCGACGATCGCCTCGTATGCGCGCCTCAGGATCTCACCCCGCTCGCGCGGCGGGTAGGCCGCCCATTCGCCCTGGCGCTCGGCGGCCGCCGCGAGCGCCGCGAGGGCGTCCTCGACCTGCGCGTCGGCGACCTCGACGAGCGGCTCTGCGGTCGCGGGATCCTCGACCGCCAGCGTGCCGCCGCCGCTGGCCGCGCGCCACTCGCCCGCGATGTAGAGGTCCGTCGGGACGTTCTCGAGCACCGCACGCTCGCGCTCGGCGCCAGTCATCGTGCAGCGCTCACGCCTGCTGCGCGTGCGCCCGACCCGGAACAGATGGAACCCGTTGGACCTTGCGAGCCCGAGCGCGACGCAAGGCATCTGCGCGTGTTGTTGGGGGTCATGGCCTCAACCTATCACCGCCTCCGCGTCGCTCCTGAGCGGCGTCGCGGGTCGCGCCGGCTGCTGGTCTGCGCGCTCGCAGGACTCGCGCTGTGGCCGGCGTCGGCCGGAGCATCGACGCTGCTGATCCAGGGAGCGGGCGACGGCCACGGCGTGGGGATGAGCCAGTACGGTGCCCTCGGCTACGCCGAGCACGGCTGGAGCTATCAGGCGATCCTCGCGCACTACTACACCGGCACGACGCTCGGCCAGGCGCCCGCGAAAGCTGTGGTGCGGGTGCTCGTCGGCGCGAAGGTGGTGCGCGTCCCGCTCGAACGCTACCTCCGCGGCGTGGTCTCCGCCGAGATGCCCTCGACCTGGCCGCTCGCCGCGCTCGAGGCGCAGGCGATCGCGAGCCGAACCTACGCGTTGACCGCGCACGCCGGCGGTTCGAAGTTCGACGTCTACTCCGACACGCGCTCGCAGGTGTACGTCGGCGTGGCCGCCGAAACCGCGCAGACGAACGCGGCCGTCGCGGCGACTGCCGGGCAGATCGTCCTCTACGCCGGGCAGCCCGCGACCACTTACTTCTTCTCGAGCTCGGGCGGCATGACCGAGAACATCGAGAACGCCTTCCGCGGCTCCCAGCCCGAGCCGTGGCTCCGCGGCGTGCCCGACCCCTACGACGGCGGGCCCGCTCACAGCTGGACGGTCAGCATGAGCTTCACCTCCGCCGCCGCGCGCCTGCGCGGCCTGGTCAAGGGCTCCCTGCGCGGGATCGAGGTCCTCAGCCGAGGCGTCTCGCCGAGGGTCGTCTCGGCCGAGGTGCTCGGTTCGCGCGGAGCGACCCTCCTCAGCGGGCCGGAACTCGCGGCCCGCCTCGGGCTGATGAGCACATGGGAGTACTTCAGCGTGCAGAGCGCCACGCACATCACACGCGAGCCCGACGAGAGCGGTCAGACACCGCCGAGCGGCTCACCGGCGGGTGGCACGCCCGCGACCATCACCGGACGGCAGGGCGGCACGCAGGTGCCGGGCACGCCCTTGACGTACGCCAGGACCGGCGGTGCGGCCGCGGGGTAGGCTGCGCGCCGGCCCACCGGCGCCGCCAGGCGACAGGCACGGCGCATACGGGCGGCACGCCCTGCGCATAAGGTGAGCCGATGCCGGCCGCGCTGCTGATCGCCGATGTTCCATGGCTCTTGTACCGCTCGTTCTTCGCGCTGCCGAAATCGATCGTGGACGGGCAGGGCCGGCCGGTGAACGCGCTGCTGGGAACCGTCAACGCGATCCTCGCTCTCGTGGATGTGCGCCCGCCGGCGCGCAGCCCGCGCGGCATCGTCGCGTGTATGGGTGCCGAGCAGGCTGCCTATCGCGTGCAGCTCTACCCCGCCTACCACGCTCACCGCGATCCGATGCCGCGGGAGCTCGCCGTGCAGTGGGAGCAGGCACCGGCGCTCCTGGCGAGCCTCGCCTGGAGCGTCGGCACGAGCGAGGACCTCGAGGCCGACGACGTGATGTTCTCGTTCGCGCGCAGCGAGGAGGAGGCAGGGGGACGAGCTCTGCTCCTGACCGGCGACCGCGACCTGTTCGCCGCCGTCAGCGATCGCGTCGCGGTGCTCGAGCAGCGCAGGGGCGGCGAGCAGGCGGAGATCGGGCCGCAGCAGGTGCGCGAGCGCTACGGCGTCCCGCCGGAGCTCGTCCCCGACTTCATCGCGCTGCGCGGCGACCCCTCCGACGGCCTTCCCGGTGCGCCGGGGATCGGCGCGAAGACGGCCGCCGAGCTGCTGCGCGCGCACGGGTCGCTGGAGGCGGTGCTCCGCGCCGCGGGAGCGTCGAGCGGACCAAGCGCAAGCTCCGGCGCCAGCTCCGGCGGCGGGGCCGCGGCGGTACGCGCGGCGAGCGTGATGCGCCCGCGCATCGCCGCCGCGCTGCGCGAGGAGGCCGTGCAGCTCGAGACGTTCAAGCGGATCGCGACGCTGCAGCGGATCGACGTCACGCGTCCTGCGGACCGCGACACGGACTTCGCGAGCGGAGCGCGCGCGGCGCGCGAGATGGGCATGCGGCGCCTGGCCGACCGCCTGGAGAAGCTCGCTACGGGGTGAACTTGACGTTGATCACGTCGCCATCGGCCACCGTGTAGTCGCGACCCTCGAGCCGCAGGCTTCCGCGCTCGCGGGCGCCGGCATAGCCGCCGGCGTCGACGAGCTCGCGCCAGCCGATGACCTCGGCGCGCACGAACCCCCTCTGGATGTCCGTGTGGATCTCCCCCGCGGCATGCCACGCCGTGAGGCCTTCGCGCAGGTGCCACGACTGAGCCGGCCTGGCCTCGCCTGCCGTGAAGAACGCGATCAGCTGGAGCAACGCGAACGCCTCGCGCACGACGAGCTCGAGCGGCGAGTGCGAAGCCGCTTCGGGCCCCGATCCGCTCAGTCCGAGCTCCGCGCGCATCGCCGCCGCTTCCTCGTCGTCCAACTCGGCCAGCTCGGACTCGATGCGCGATGAGACGGCGACGGCACGCGCAGCCTGCTCGAGCGCATGCGCGGCGATCTCCTGCGGAACCTCCTCGGAGCCCTCGTCGACGTTTGCGACGAACAGGACCGGCTTGGCGGTCAGCGAGCCGAGGTCGCGCGCGGCGTTCGGCGCCTCTTGCGGCGGGGGCAATCCGCGCACCGGCCGCCCGGCCTGGAGCGCCTCGATCACCTCGCGCAGCCAGCGCTCCTCGGCGATAGCCGTGCGGTCGCCCCCTCTTGCATGTTTGGCGACGCGCTCGACGCGCCGCTCGGCCTGCTCGAGGTCGGCGAGCACGAGCTCGGTCTCGATCGTCTCGATGTCCCTCAGCGGGTCGACGCGTCCCTCCGGGTGCACGACGTTCGAGTCGTTGTGCGCACGCACGACGTGCACGATCGCATCTGTCTCGCGGATGTTCGCGAGGAAGCGGTTGCCGAGCCCCTCGCCCTCGTGGGCGCCGGCGACGAGACCTGCGATGTCGTGGAAGTCGATCGTGTCCCACACGATCTCCGACGCGCCGACGGTGCGCGCGACGAGCTCGAGACGCTCATCGCGCACGGGCACCACTGCGACGTTCGGCTCGATCGTCGTGAACGGGTAGTTGGCCGCCTCGGCGCCGGCTTTCGTGAGCGCGTTGAACAGCGATGACTTGCCCGCATTCGGCATCCCGACGATGCCGATCCTGGTGCTCACGCCGGGTCTCCCGCCGCACGCGCGAACCCGGAGCTCGCGGATCCGCCGACCGCGGCGCCGAGCAGCGCTCCGGCGAGGACGTCCGACGGATAGTGCACGCCGAGGTACAGGCGCGACAGCGACAGGCTCACCGCCAGCGCGTACAGCGGGGCCGCGGGCACGCCCAGACGCGAGTAGCAGAGCGCGCCGGCGAACGACGTCGAGGCGTGCGCGCTCGGGAAGCTGAAGCGCGTCGGTGTGCCGGTCAGCGGCGGCAGGCCGGCAAGGGACGGCCGCGACCGGCGGACGATGACCTTGATGGTGAAGTTCAGCATGTACGTGGCGGCCACCGCAGCGGTCGCGCGACGCCACTGCGGCCCCTGCGGGCGGTCGAGCACCTGGCCTGCCGCGCCGATCGCCAGCCACACGGCGCCATGCTCGCCCAGCAGCGAGAAGCGCGCGGCGGCGCGCTCGAGGCGCGTGCTGTGCCCGCGCGTGCGCGCGAGGCGCAGCAGCTGCTCGTCGAGCGAGCGCAACGCTCTACGCGCTGAAGCCGACGCGCAGCTCGTCGCTCTCGGCGCGGACGTACACGACCTGCGAGAGGTCGAGCCGGACCGGGCCCTCCTCGCTGTCGATCTCGTGCCAGCCCCCAGCGCCGAGCTCCTTGTTGAGCACCTTCAGCTGCTCGTCGCTCACGCGCAGGCCAAGCACCTGGCCGCCCTGGAAGCCGATGCTGATGCGCCGGCCGCTCGAGGCCATCAGCGCTCCTCCGGCGCAGCGGCCGGCTCGACGATCTCGGTCAGGACGCCGCCGGTCGCGCGCGGGTGCATGAACGCAACGCGCGAGCCGCGGATCCCGGTTCGGGGCTTTAGATCGATCAGCTCGATTCCCGCCTCGCGCAGCGTGTTGAGCGTCGCGTCGATGTCAGCGACCCGGTAGGCGACGTGGTGCAGGCCGGGACCCTGCCTGGCCAGGAAACGGCCGACGGGCGTCTCGGCGTCTAGCGGCGCGAGCAGCTCGACGTGACCCTCGCCGACATCGAGCAGCACCGCCTCGACGCCCTGCTCCTGCACCACCTCGCGGTGGGCGATATGCATCTCGAAACGGTCGCGGTAGAGCTCGAGCGCCGGCTCGATCTGCTCGACGGCCACGCCGATGTGGTCGATGCGGCTGAACACCCGCCGCAGTCTATAGGCGGTCGGGCTCGTTCTCGCCGGGGCTGCCGGGCAGCTTGATGGGGGCCGGCGGCGGCGGGGCAGGGTGGAAATTGGCAGCCGCGACCACCCGCAGCCCGACCCCGGGCGCTCGCTCCAGGCGCGGCACGCCGTGCATGATCCGCTCGATCGCATCCCGCTCGAGCACCTCACGCTCCAGCAGCTCATGGGCGAGCGCGTCGAGCTGCGCGCGATGGCCGACGATCAGCTTCTGCGCGGCGCGGCGCGCTTCCTCGATCAGGTCCTGGCGCTCCTCGTCGCGGATCCGCAGCGTGGTCTCCGACAGCCTGACGTCGCCGTCGGGCGAGCGCCCCATCCCCGCGGTGCCCATCGCGTAGTCGTGAACCATCGAGTGCGAGATGTCGGCCACGCGCTTGAGGTCGTCGGAGGCGCCGGTGGTGATCGCACCGAAGACGATCTGCTCGGCGACGCGGCCGCCGAGCAGCACGGTCATGTAGTCGAGCAGCTCCTCGCGGGTCTTCAGGTAGCGGTCCTCGGCCGGCAGGTTCATCGTGTAGCCGAGCGCCCGCCCGCGCGGGACGATCGAGATTCGGTGCACGCGATCGACCGACGGGAGCAGCTCCCCGCACAGCGCGTGGCCCGCCTCGTGGAATGCGACGACCCTCTTCTCGTGCTCGCCCAGCACGCGCTTGGACTGCACGCCCGCGATCACGCGCTCGATCGCCGAGTCGAAGTCGGTGATCGTGATCGCCTTCCCGCCGCGCCTGGCTGCGAAGATCGCCGCCTCGTTGCAGATGTTCGCGAGGTCGGCGCCGGTCAGCCCGCTGGTCTGCTGCGCGACCAGCGAGAGGTCGACGTCGTGCAGTGGCTTGTCGCGTGTGTGCACCTGGAGGACGCCGAGCCGGCCCTTGACGTCGGGCGGCACCACGAACACCTGCCGGTCGAACCGCCCGGGCCGCAGCAGCGCCGGGTCGAGCTTCTCGAGCAGGTTCGATGCGGCGATCACGACGACCCTCCCGCTCGAGGAGAACCCGTCCATCTCGACGAGCAGCTGGTTGAGCGTCTGGTCCTTCTCGCCGGAGATGTCCGAGCCCCGCCGGCCGCCGACGGCGTCGAGCTCGTCGATGAAGATGATCGCCGGTTCGTGCTTGCGCGCGACTGCGAACAGCCGGCGGATTCGCGCCGCGCCGAGGCCGGCGAACATCTCCACGAACGACGCTGCGGACTGCGCGAAGAACTGCGCACCGGACTCGTTCGCGACGGCCTTGGCCAGCAGCGTCTTGCCGGTCCCGGGCGGCCCGTGCAGGAGGATGCCCTTGGGAACTTTCGCCCCGAGCTTTGCGAATGCCTTCGGTTCGCGCAGGAACTCGACGATCTCCGCGAGCTCCGCCTTGGCCTCGTCGACGCCGGCGATGTCGTCGAACGTGACCGCCTGGCTGGAGGCCGGCTTGATCCGCTGCGGTTTGATCCGCGGCATCACCTTCAGGGTGCGCCACATCAGCAGGATCAGCGCGCTGAAGAAGAGGATCGCGATGACCGGCTCCCACTGCAGCGCCCAGTTCTGGATTTCCTGCGTGAACGAGGCGCCCGGCGCGGAGACGGTGTGCGCGACGACGTGCGCGTGGACGACCGCGGCGTGCGTTGCCGCCGAGCTCACAGCCGGGCTCTGAGCCGCTGCGTGAGCACCCGACGGCGCGGCCGGCTGCGAGCTCGCGGAGCGCTGCGCGACCGTCGCGCCCACGGCGCTCATCCCTCGCCTCCGACCGCAATCACCATCCCTGGCATCGCCTGCATTATGAGCGCTCGACGGGCTTCTGTCCAATCATTGGTCGCGTTCGCGCCCACCGCGGCGGGCATGGCGTCTATCCAGCCTGACGGCGCGGCCGGCAGCGCCGCCCTCAGCCGAGCAGGCGCGTGGCGAGATCGCGGAAGAGCTGCGTCGCGTAGGCGAGGTCGCGCAGGTCGATCCGCTCGTCCGCGCCATGGATCAGCGGCGCGCTCTGCAGCAGCGACTGGTGCCGCTGGGGGAAGAACCCGTAGGCGACGCACTCCGGAAACGCCAGGCGGAAGTGGCGGGAGTCGGTGAAGCCGGGCAGGATCAGCGGCACGACCTCCGCGCCAGGATCCTGCTCGGAGACCCAGTCGACGATCTCATCCATCAGAGGTGACTCCGTCGGCGAGCGGTTGCCGACGACACGCTCGCTGAACTCGATCCGCCAGCCGTTTGCCCCATCCCCGAGCACCTCGGCAAGGCCATCGCGCACCTCCTCCTCGCCGAGCCCCGGCGGCACGCGGCAGTCGACCTTCAGCTCGGCGCGGCTCGGGATGACGTTGATCTTCTCCGAGGCGCTGATCCGGGTCGGCGTGAAGGTCACGCCGAGCATCGGCTCGAACATGATCGCCAGGCGCGGGTCCGCCGCCCGCAGCCGGCCGACCGCCGTCTGCGGATCGTCCGGGTTCTCGCCGAGCCCGCGCAGGAACGCTCGCGGCTCGCTGGTCAGCGTGTAGGAGGGCTGGCGTGCTGCGAAGCGCTCGAGCAGCGGCCCCATCTTCAGCAGCGCGTTCTCCCCCATCCCCGGCATCGACGCATGACCGGCCACGCCGGCGGTCGTCAGGCTGAAGCGGAACACGCCCTTCTCGGCGCAGCAGACGCCGTAGCAGCGGCGGCCGCCGTACTCGAACACCGCTCCTCCCCCTCGTTGACGAGCAGGTCGCAGCGAACCTTCTCCGGATGCGTCTCGGTGATCCACTGCGCGCCGAGCGCGCCGCCGGTCTCCTCGTCGACGACCGCTACGAGCAGCAGCTCGCCGCTGGCAGGCCGCCAGCCCGAGCGTGCCAGCGACGCCGCCGCGGCCACCTCGGCCGCGACCTGCGACTTCATGTCGAGCGCTCCGCGTCCCCACAAGAAGCCGTCGGCGATATCGCCCGACCAGGGATCGTGCGTCCAGTCGTCGGCGTCGGCGAGCACCGTGTCGACGTGGCCGAGGTAGCAGAGCGTCTGTCCACCATCCGCCCCGCCGGCCCCGCGCAGGCGCGCCACCAGGTTTGGGCGCTCGGGCTCGGCGCCGAGCAGCTCGCATTCGAAGCCGGCACGTGTCAGGTGGTCCGCCAAGTACTCCTGCACCGGGAGCTCGTTGCCCGGCGGGTTGACCGTGTTGAAGCGGATCAGCCGCGCGAGCAGCTCCTCGGCCTCCGCAGCCGGATCGCCGATCTCCGATCGGTCTGCGCTCATCCGCTGCGCGAGTCGCTGCTCATCCCCGAAGATCGTACGCCCATCTCCACCACCTCCTCGGGCGTCAGCGGATAGTGGCACGCCACGCGCGTTCCGCTGCCCTTGTCCTCGAGCAGCGGCTCCTCGACCGAGCAGAGCTCTTTCGCCTTCGGGCAGCGGGTGTGGAAGCGGCATGCGCTCGGCGGGTTCGCGGGACTGGGCACGTCGCCGCTCAGCAGCCGCCGGTCGCCGCCGTATCTGGTCGGGTCGGCGATCGGCACCGCCGCGAGCAGCGCGCCGGTGTACGGGTGGCGGGGAAAGCCATAGATGGCGTCGTTGCCGCCGATCTCGACGATCTTGCCGAGATACATCACCGCCACGCGGTCACACATGTGACGGACGACCGAGAGGTCATGGGCGATGAAGACGAGCGTAAGGCCGAGTTCCCGCTGCATGTCGCGCAGCAGGTTGAGCACCTGCGCCTGGATCGAGACGTCGAGCGCCGAGACGGGCTCGTCGGCGATCAGCAGCTTCGGTTTCAGCGCGAGCGCACGCGCCACGCCGATCCGCTGGCGCTGGCCGCCGGAGAACTCGTGCGGGTAGCGGTTGTAGTGCTCGGGGTTCAGGCCGACCAGCTCGAGCAGCTCCTGCACACGCCGTTTGCGCTGGGCGCGGTCCTTCTCCAGGCCGTGGATGGCGAACGGCTCGGCGATGATCGAGCCGATCGACTTGCGGGGGTTCAGCGAGGAGTAGGGGTCCTGGAAGATCATCTGCATTTCGCGCCGCAGCGCCTTCAGGCGCGCGCCCTTCAGCGTCGTGATGTCCTCGCCTTCGAAGCGCACCTCGCCGGACGTCGCCGGCAGCAGCCGCATCACCAGCCGGGCCGTGGTGCTCTTGCCGCAGCCGGTCTCGCCGACGAGTCCGAGCGTCTCGCCGCGGCCGATCGTGAAGCTGACGCCGTCGACGGCCTTGACCGCGCCGATCTCGTGGCGCAGCAGGATCCCACGCGTGATGGGGAAGTACTTGGCCAGATCCCGCACCTCGACGAGTGACTCTGCGACATCGCTCGCGCCGTCGACGTTGGAGGCCGGCGGCTGCGCGACGGTGGGCGGCTCTCCGGCCATCACGAGCTGCCGGCAGGCAGTCCGACCGCGGCTAGTGCCTGCTCGGGCATGAGTCCCGCCTGCAGGTCGTTCCACAGGTGCTTGCGCACATCTGACTCGAGCAGGCAGGCGACGTAGTGGCTCGGTTCGCCCGGCACCTGCTCGAGCAGCGGGTCGATGCGCGAGTGATCGGGCTGGGCGTAGGCGCAGCGGGGATGGAAGTGGCATCCCGACGGGCGGCGGATCAGGCTTGGCGGCGTTCCGGGCACCGGCACGAGCAACTCCTCGCGCGGCGCGTCCAGCCGCGGGATCGACTTCAAAAGGCCCCACGTGTACGGGTGCTCCGGGTTCGAGAAGATGTCCCGCGCCGGCGCCGTCTCGACGATCCGCCCTGCGTACATCACCGCGATGTCGTCGGCCATCTCGGCGACCACGCCGAGGTCGTGCGTGATAATCACGATCGCCATGCCGAGCTCGCGCTGAAGACGTTCCATCAGCGCGAGGATCTGAGCCTGGACGGTCACGTCCAGGGCGGTCGTCGGCTCGTCGGCGATCAGCAGCTTGGGTTCGTTCGCCAGCGCCATCGCGATCATGACCCGCTGGCGCATGCCGCCGGAGAACTCGTGGGGGTAGTCGTCCACACGCCGGGAGGGGTCGGGGATGCCCACCAGGCCGAGCAGCTCGACGGCCCGCGCGCGCGCCTGCCGCCTGGAGACGTCGCCGTGGGCCAGCACCGCCTCGCGGAGCTGCTTGCCGATCTTGTAGAGGGGGTGCAGCGAGGACAGCGGGTCCTGGAAGATCATCGCGATCTCGTTGCCCCTGATCGAGCGCAGCTCGGATTCCGAGAGCGAGACCAGGTCGCGGCCCTCGAACAGGATCCTCCCCGAGATGCGCGCGCCCTGCCCGCGGGTCAGGCCGATCGTCGTCAGCGACGCCACCGTCTTGCCGGAGCCGGACTCGCCGACGATGCCCAGCGTGCGGCCGCTCTCGACCTGGTAGGTGATGCCGTCGACTGCGTGGACGATGCCGTCCTCGGTCGAGAACTCGACATACAGGCCCTCCACCCGCAGCAGCGCGCCCTCCCCGCTCACGAGTAGCGCACCCGCGGGTCCAGATAGGCGTAGGCGATGTCGGCGACGATGTTGGCGATGATGATGAACATCGAGGCGAGAAGCACCGTTCCCTCGATCACCGAGAAATCCGAGTCGATGATCGCGTTGTAGCTGAGGCGGCCCACCCCGGGGATGTTGAACACGGTCTCGATGAGTATCGCGCCGCCGAGCAGGATCCCTATTTCGAGCGCGACCAGCGTGACCGCTGGGTTGATGGCCGAGCGCACGCCCTGGCGCACGACGCTTCGCTCCGGCAACCCCTTCGCGCGTGCCGTGCGTATGTAGTCCTCTTTCATCGTCTCGATCAAGCTGCCGCGCACGATTCTCGCGAACACCGCCGCGCTGCCCGAGGCGAGCACGATCCAGGGCATGATCAGCGAGGTGAACCATTTACCCGGGTCGCTCGTCAGCCCGACGTAGCTGCCCGCGCCGGGAAGCAGCTTGAACTTACCGATGTCGTTGGCGAAGAGGAACAGGAAGATCAGCCCGAGCCAGAATTCGGGCGCCGAGATCAGCACCAGCGCGGTTCCCATCGAGGCCCTGTCGAGCCAGGTGTGGCGCTTGAGCGCCGATATCACTCCGACGGTCATGCCACCCGCTACCCACAGCACCGCAGCGCCGATCGTCAGCGACAGCGTCGCCGGCAGCCTTTCTTTGATCAAGGCGGTGACCGACTCCTGGCTGTAGTAGCTGTAGCCGAAGTTGAAGTGGAAGAAGATCCCCTTCAGGTAGTCCCAGAACTGCACCGGCAGCGACTTGTTGAGGCCGAGAACGCGTTCGATTTCCTTGATGAGTTTCGGCTGCGGGTCACGCCCGGCGCGCAGCACCGCCGGATTGCCGGTGGGGATGATGCGAAAGAAAACGAACATCAAGGCGGCGACGACGATCAAGAGCAGGATGCCCCAGAGGACCCGGCGGATGATGTAGGCGGTCACGGTCGGGCCGTCCTCATCTCGGTGTATCGCTCATCGATCTCATTCCTGTCCCTGCGCCGTCTCCGTCCCCCGCTCGGGCGAGAGGCCGGAGCCCTGCTCGCGCGGAGCTCCGGCCCAGCGATTGTCCGTGCTCCTACTTGAGCGAGGTCCAGCTGTAGTCCCACTCGCCCACGTCCCACAGGTCCCCGACGCCTTTGACCGTGGAACCCTCGACGTTCGCCTGCTTGTCCCATGTGAGCGGGACCGCGACGGCGTTTTCGACCAGTTCTTCATCGATCTTCGCCCACGCCGAGGCCCGCGGTGATTTCCCGGTGATACTTTCTGCGGCTGTCATCGCAGCGTTGATCTTCGGGACGTCTGCCTGGCTCCAATTGACGTTTCCCGTCGACGGGATGAATGCCCCGTTGAACGTCACGTTCAAGACCGCCTGCGGATCGGCGAAGTCGGCGATCCAGGCAACGCTCGGACACACCGTGATCTCTTCTTTCGGGACGTTGCAGTACTTGGCGAACATCGTGGCGGTCGCTGTTAGCGTCAGCTTGGTCGAGAAGCCCAGGTTTTTGAGCGTCTGGTCGACGATGTCCGCGCCCTCTTCGAGAGGACTGCCCGTCGCACCCACGACAGTGATGGTCTTCCCGCCGGTGTATTTGCCGCTTGGATAGCCGGCAAGCTTTATGTACTTTTCGGCAAGCGCCATGTCGCCTTCGGGGTGTTCGTCGTAGTCGAGTTTCGGTCCCGTTACCCCACCTGCCTGTTCGAAGCCGGGGATTCCCGGATAGATGAAGTGGGTGGCCACGGTGCCGAACAGTTCACCGCCGCGCGCGCGCAGGATCGCATCGCGGTCCAACGCGGCCCAGAAGGCCTTTCGCAGGTTGATGTTGGTGAACGGCCCGACCTTGTTGTTGACGCCGATGTAGTGCTGGCCGGCGCCGGGCGAGATCTCCAGCTGGCTCTTGTATTTTTCAAACGCTTCCTTCTCCACCGACTGGGCCACGCTGGATTCGTTTTGGACGACGTTTGTCCCGGCCAGCGCCTCGCGGCCGAGCACGGAAGCGGTGCCGCCGATCTTTACATCGATTTCGTTCAGGTAGGCCGGGCGAAAGTCGCTTGACGGGTTCCAGTTCGGGTTGCGCACCAGCGTCGCGGACTTGCCCGGGATGTAGCCGACCCCGAGAACTTTCCCCGACTTTTCGTTCTTCAGCATGTAGGGGCCGGTCGCCACCTGATAGGCGCCATAGTTAGACGGCTTGTTCTTGTCGAATTTTTCCGCGTATTCCTTTGGCACGGGAGCCGTCGTCGGCAGCACGAACGCGTCGACGACGACCTGCGCCTTCGGTTCGGTTAGGTGAAAGACGATCGTGTGCTTGTTGGGAGTTTCAATTCCCTTGATCGGCCCACCGGTGGCGGCGGGCATTCCTTCGATCGCTTTGAAATACGATTCAACATAGGGGTTGGCGACGTCAGGGTTCTTGCCTCGCTCGATCGCATAGGCGACGTCTTCTGCGGTCGCTTCCCGATTGACCGGAGGGCTGTAGTGAATGCCTTCCTTGAGATGCACCGTTATCGTCTTTGAGTCTGCGGAGATTTCCGGCGGACCTGAGGCAAGGTCGGGCGTCGGTTCGACCTCCTGGTTGGGCTTGTAGCTATACAGCGGGCGCTGCGTGGCGAACACCACCGTGTAGTCGACCGAGAAGTAAGCGATGCCCGGGTCGAGGTGTTCGAAGTCGGTTTCGCTGAGTACGTTCAGCACTCCGCCGCGTGTGCCTCCTGTGAGCGGCTCGGTCAAGGGGCTCTCGAGCCCCCCGGTGCTGAGGGGGTTGCTGCTCGCGACTTTGCTCGAGCTGCTCGAGCCGCACGCGGCCAGAGCCAGCGAAAACAACGCTACGAGAGCAGTCGCCGCGACCGCCTTGATCAACCTCATTGAACGCCTCCTGTGTTGTGTATCGAAAGCCCTCATCGGGCGGTCCTCGGGTTCAGGGCATCTCGCAGTCCGTCGCCCAGCAGGTTGAATGCCAGCACCGTGAGCAGGAGCGCGGCGCCGGGAAAGACCATGTACCACCAGGCGGTGGCGAAGATCGGGGTGGCACTCGAGATCATCTGCCCCCAGCTCGCAGTGGGCGGGCGAATGCCGACGCCGAGAAAGGACAGCGCCGCCTCGTAGAGGATGTTGAGCGGAATCTGAAGGCTTGCATAGACGAGGATCGGCGCCGCGAGGTTGGGCAGGATCTCGCGGAACATGATGCGCGCGTCGGACGCGCCGAGCGCGCGCGACGCCTCGACGAACTCGCGCTCACGCAGCGAGAGCACCAGGCCGCGCACGATCCGCGCCATGTACGGCCACGTCGCGAGCGCGATCAGGAAGATGATCACCCCGAGCCCCGGCTGGAGGATGCCGCCGATGCACCCTCTCACCGAGCACGCGGCGCCGATCCCGAGGCCGAGCAGGAGCACGGGTATCGAGAGCACCACGTCGACCAGCCGCGAGAGGAGCGTGTCGACCCAGCCGCGGTAGAAGCCCGCGATCATGCCGACGGTGACGCCGATGGCGGTGGCGATGCCGGTGCCGATGATGCCCACCTCGAGCGACACGCGTGCGCCATAGATCACCCGCGACATCACGTCCTCCCCCAGCTGGTCCACCCCGAACGGGTGGGCGAGACTCGGGCCGAGGGGGGAGCCGAACTGGTCGGTCAGGTTCAGATTCTCGACGTTGGGCCCGGGCAGGCCGAGGATGCTGACCACCAGCGGAGCCGCGATCGCGATCACGATCAAGAAGACGATGAAGCCGAGCGATACGACCGCGACGCGATCCTGACCGAAGCGCCTCCAGAAGAGCTGAAGCGGCGAGCGGGCGGCAATGTCGCCCTCGGCCTCGAGGAACTCGAGCGGCTGCCCTGGCGCCGGCAGTACCTCAGGAGCGCCGACGCTCACGGTTCCCGCTCAGTCTTCGAGGGATTGGCATTACGAGACAACCTTTATGCACCGAATGTACAAGTTCGACGTCCTGGCGGTCGCAACCTCCCGACGAAAGGCCGAGCGGTATTCGTGCTGGCGCAAGCAATGACCTCGTATCAAGCGATACTCAATCACATGGATACCCTCTTTGACGCCGATCGCAACGCTGAGCAGCCGGCTCCGCGCGGCGCGAGCGACGCCGCGGAGCCGCGCCAGGAAGCCGCGAACCGGCCCCTGGCAACGCGCCTGCGCCCGCTAAGCCTCGAGGAGTTCGTCGGTCAGACGCACCTCCTGGCCGCCGGCTCGGCGCTGCGCACCGCGATCGAGCAGGGGCGTCCGCATTCGATGATCCTCTACGGCCCGCCCGGGTCCGGCAAGACGACGCTCGCGCGGATCATCGCCGAGCGTTCGCAGGCCGCGTTCGAGGAGCTCAGCGCGGTGCAGGCGGGTCGCGCAGAGGTGCGCGACGTGATCGAGCGCGCCGCCCACCGGCGTGCGACCGGTGGCCCCCGGACTGTGCTGTTCCTCGATGAGATCCACCGCTTCAACAAGGCCCAGCAGGACGCGCTGCTGCCGGCCGTCGAGGAGGGCCTCGTCACACTGATCGGCGCGACGACCGAGAATCCCGCCTTCGAGGTCATCGGCGCGCTGCTCTCACGCGTTCGCGTCTATGCCCTGAAGGCGCTCACGGCCGAGGAGCTCGCAACCGTCCTTCACCGCGCGGCCGAGCCGTCGGTCGACGATGACGCGATCGAGTTCCTGGCCGCGCGCAGCGAAGGCGACGCGCGCACGGCGCTGAACGCGCTCGAGCTGGCGCTCGAGACCGCCGCCGAGCTGCGCGAGCAGCGCGTGACGCTGGCGCGGGTGGAGGATGCGCTGCAGCGCCGCGCGGTCCTCTACGACAAGCAGGGCGATCGCCACTACGACTACATCTCGGCGTGGATCAAGGCCACGAGGGGGTCGGATCCGGATGCATCCCTCTACTACCTCGCGGTGATGCTCGAGGGCGGCGAGGACCCGCGTTTCATCGTGCGCCGGATGGTGATCCTCGCCTCGGAGGACATCGGCAACGCCGACCCCGGGGCCCTGTCGGTCGCGACGGCGGCGGCTGCGGCAGTCGAGCACGTCGGGCTCCCGGAGGCGCGCTTCGCGCTCGCTCAGGCGGCGATCTACCTGTCGCTGGCACCGAAGTCGAACGCCGCGGGGCGCGCGCTCTCCGCGGCCGAGCGCCACGTGCGCGAGCACGGCGCGGCGCCGGTGCCGACGTGGCTTCGCTCGGGACCTCTCGCCGGGTTGCGCTCGGCGGGCCAGGAGCGCGGCGATTACGAGAACCCGCACGCACGTCCCGGCCACCTGTCCCCCCAGGAGCTGCTTCCGGAGAGCGTCGTCGGGGCGCGCTTCTACGAGCCCGACGAGGCCGAGGGCGAGCTCGCGAGGCGACTGGAGGCGGTCCGGCGGGCCCGTCGGCGCCAAGCGCGATAATCGCTGCCGATGAGCACGCCCCTGAGCGAGAGCTCCACGCACGAGGAGACCTCGACGCCGGAGGCGCTCTTCGCGCGCGACCCCGCGAGCGGCGAGATCCTCGGCAGCGTCGCCAGCACGCCGCCGGAGGACGTCGACGACGTGGTCCAGGACGTGGCCAAGGTGCAGCCGCTGTGGGCGCTGCTGCAGCTCTCCGACCGGGCGCGATACATGCGTCGGATGGCCCAGGCGGTGATCGACGACTTCGACGAGCTCCAGGAGTCGCTCGCTCGCGAGCAGGGCAGGCCGCGCGCAGAGATCGCGACGCTCGAGCTGCTAGCGGCAATCGATGCGCTGGTCTGGATCGCGGACGACGGGGCCAACGTGCTCGGCGCCCGGAGGGTCGCGACGAGCCGCTCGCTGTCGATCGCCAAGCGGGCGCGGATCGCGTACGAGCCGTATGGGGTAGTCGGTGTGATCGGCGCCGGCAGCGCACCGTTCGCGCAACCGCTTGGTCAGATCGCCGGAGCGCTCTTGGCGGGCAACGGCGTCACGTTCAAGCCGGCCGCGCGGGCATGCCTGGCGGGCGGGTCGATCGCGCGGGTGATCGCGCGCGCCGGGCTGCCGGAGGGCCTCGTGCAGATCGTCAACGGCGGCGCTGAGGTCGGTGTCGCGCTCGCGCAGGCCGGGGTGGACAAGGTCCTGTTCACGGGCTCGCCGGCCGTTGGGCGCGTGGTGGCGCGCGCTTGCGTTTCGCGCGAGAAGGAGGTCACCGTCGAGCTCGGCGGCAAGGACGCGATGCTCGTCCTCGCCGACGCGCACCTGACGCGAGCCGTAGCCGGCGGGCTCTGGGCGGGCTGCGCGGCAGCCGGGCAGGCGCGCGGAGCCGTCGAGCGGGTGTACGTCGCCCGCGAGGTCTACGACCGCTTCCTGACGGCGCTCGTCGGCGCCGCGGGCGCGCTGCGTGTCGGCAATCCGGCCGACCCGCGCACGCAGGTGGGCCCGCTCGCCTCCGCCCGCCGGGTCGAGCATGTTCAGGCGCTCGTCGAGGAAGCTGTCGAGCACGGAGCGCGTCTGCACTGCGGCGGCCCGGTCGCCCCACCGGGCTGCAGCGGCGCGTTCTACGCCCCGGCGGTGCTCACGGGCGTGACGGACCGGATGCGCGTGCTGCGCGATCCGATCGATGGGCCGGTGCTCGTGGTCGTGCCGGTGAGCTCGGTCGACGAGGCGATCGCGCTGGCCAACGACAGCGACTACGGCCTCGGCGCCTCTGTGTGGACTGCCGATCGCTACCAGGCGATGCGGATCGCGCGCGAGCTGCGCGCGGGCATGGTGTGGCTCAACGATCACCTCCCCGGCCCGACCGTCTCGCGCGGCCCGTGGGGCGCTGCCGCCGGCGGCGGCCTCGGCCGGACGCTCGGCCAGGCCGGCCTGAGGGCGTGCGCGCAGGAAAAGCTCATCACCTGGGACCCGCCGGCAGCGCGCGGGCTGTGGTGGGGCCCCTACGACCGGACGAGCTCGCGCGCGGCGCGGGCGGTGGCGAAGATGCGCTCGAGCCGCGAGTCCGACCGCGAGCGCGCCTGGCGCGACGGCGCTCTCGCGCTCGCACGCGTGGGTGCGCGCGCACTCGGCCGGGGGATCCCGAGGGGGTAGTCCGGCCGAGGCGATCTGCCTGGTTGCAGCTACGCTTGAGCCATGCCCGCCCAGGCCTATGCCGGCAAGGAATGTGTCTGTCAGCTGCGCAGGGGGATCTGTGATCAGAGCTGCGTGCAGGGGATGCTCGACATCCCCTTCTACATCGCGTGCCTGAAGCTCAGCGGGCGCCGGTGCGCGGTGGTCGGTGGCGGCGAGATCGGCCTGGAGAAGGTCGAGGGTCTGCTCGCCTGCGATGGCGAGGTCACGCTGATCGCCCCGGAGGCCGAGCCCGCGCTCGAGGAGTATGCGCGCGAGGACTCGATCCGCTGGGAGCAGCGCGCCTATGCCGGCGCGGCTGATCTGGAGGGGGTGTTCATCGTGATCGCGGCGACCGACGACACGGACGCGAACATCGCCGTGTTCGAGGACGCCGAGCGGCGCGCGATGCTCGTGAACGTCGTCGACGTGCCGCCGCTGTGCAACTTCATCCTGCCCGCGATCGTGCGCACCGGTCCGCTCGCGATAGCGATCTCCACCGCCGGGGCCTCACCGGCGCTGGCCAAGCGCATGAAGCGCGAGATCGAAGGCCAGTTCGGCGAGCCGTACGCGCGGCTGGCGGTGCTGCTGAACGATGTGCGCGGGTGGGCGAAGGGCACGCTCCCGACCTACCAGGATCGCAAGGAGTTCTTCGAGGGGATCGTCGGCGGTGAGCCCGACCCGGTTGCGCTGCTACGGGACGGCGATGAAGCGGCCGTGCGCGAGCTGATCGCGCGGGCGCAGAGCGCGCGCGCGTTGCAGGTGTCGAGAGCCTGAGCGTGGCCGCGCTCCAGGTCGAGCGGCTTGCTCGGCAATACGGTGAACGCGCCGCGCTGAGCGACGTCTCGTTCTCGTTGAAGGAGGGCCAGACGCTCGTCGTCTTCGGGCCGAACGGTGCGGGCAAGACAACGCTGCTGCGCGTGCTCGCCACTCTGCTGCGCCCGCACGCCGGCAGCGTGCGCGTTCTCGGCTGCATGCTCCCGGACGAGGCGTGGGCGGTGCGTGGGCGCTTGGGCCTGCTCGGCCATGAGCCGCTGCTCTACCGGGAGCTGAGCGCACGGGAGAACCTGCGCTTCCACGCGCGACTGCACGGCGTCGCGGGCGCGCGGGTCGACGAGCTGCTCGACGCGGTCGCGATGGCCGCCCGCGGGCGCGAGCCACTGCGGACGCTCTCGCGCGGCATGGTCCAGCGCGTGGCCGTCGCGCGCGCCGTGCTGCACGATCCCGAGCTCCTGCTCCTGGACGAGCCCAACTCCAACCTCGACCCGGCCGCCGTCGAGCTCGTCTCCCCGCTGATCGGCGCGGCGTCGCGCCGCACGCGCGTGATCTGCAGCCACGACCCGACCGGCGGCCTCGCCGAGGCCGACTTGGTGCTCGGCCTGCGCGCCGGCCGGGTGGCCCTGCTGAGGGCCGCGGCGGATGTGCACCGCGCGGAGATCGCGGAGCTCTACCGGTGAGGAGGACGGTCGCGGCGCTGCTGCGCAAGGAGCTGCTGGTCGAGCTGCGAACGCTCGAGTCCGTCCCCGCCATGTCGCTGTTCGCCGTCACGACGTTCGTCGTCTTCCACTTCGCGCTCAACCGCAACAGCGTCGACGGCGACCTCGCGGCGGGCATCCTGTGGGTGACTCTCCTGTTCGCAGCGATCCTCGGCGTGAACCGCCTGTTCGTGGCGGATGCCGAGGAGGGCGGCTTCGACGCTTTCCTGCTCGCGCCGGTCGATCGCAGCGCGATGCTCTTCGCGAAGGTCCTCACGCTGCTGGCATACCTCTTCGTGCTCGAGCTCGTCGCGGTGCCGGCTTTCGCCCTGCTTCTGCTGGCGCCGCCGCTCGGCCAGGCGCTGCCTGACCTGGTTGGAGTGCTTGCGCTCGCGGACCTCGGCGTGGCGGCGATCGGCACGCTCGTGGCCGCCCTCGCCGTTCGCACTCGCGCCCGCGACCTGCTCGGCCCGCTGCTCGGACTGCCGCTGCTCGTGCCGATCGTGATCGGCGCGGCACGGGCGACCTCGCCGCTGCTCACGATCACCCACCCCGGAGCGCCGGCTGCCCGCTGGCTGCTCAGTCTGGGGCTCTATGATCTTGTGTTCGGGCTGATCGCCTACGCCCTGTTCGATTTCCTGTTGGAGGACTAGCCAAACCGATGTACGGAAAGGGTCTCCGCGCGCTGAGCATCGCCACCATCGCCGCGACGGCGCTGTCGCTCTCGCTGGTCTTCTTCTACGCGCCGCTCGAAGCCGAACAGGGCTTCCTGCAGAAGATCTTCTACGTGCACGTGCCGCTGGCGATCGTCGCTCTGTGCGGCTTCGTGATCGGCGGCCTCTTGGCGATCCAGCACCTGCGCACGCGCGACCCGCGCTGGGACATGCGCTCCTACGTCGCCATCCACATCAGCCTGATCTTCGCCGTGGGCACGCTGATCACCGGCTCGATCTGGGCGAAGGGCTCGTGGGGGCACTGGTGGGTGTGGAGCGAGCCGACGCTCGTGTCGTTTCTGATCATCTTCCTGCTCTACGCGACCTACCAGCCGCTGCGCTTCGCGATCGAAGACCCCGAGCGCCAGGCGCGCTACGCATCGGTGTTCGCGATCACCGCAGGGGCGTTCGTGCCGCTGAACTTCATCGCGGTGCGTCTCTCGACCGCCTACCTGCACCCGCGCGTGCTGGGCAGCACCTCGAACCTGCCGGCGCCGATGGCGGTCACGTTCCTCGTCTCGCTGCTCGCGATCGCGCTGCTCTACGCAACCCTGTGCAAGTACGAGCTGACGGCCAAGCACACGCGCGCGCAGGTGCGCGCGCTGCGCCGGCGGCTGCTCGCCGAGGAGCCGGACACGCGCGAGCGCAGCCCGCGCAGCGCCGCGCCGACGGTCGGAGCCGGTGCCACGATCGGGGCCCATGCGGCCCCGAGGACGGTGCTCTGATGAGCGCCGCCGTGCTCGCCGAGCTGCCGGCCCTGCCGCTGCACACGGCAGGCAAGTACGTAGCCGGCGCATACATCGTGCTGTTCGTGCTCGTGCTCACTTATCTCGCGATCATGGGATTCCGCCTGAGCCGCAACGAGCGCGAGCTGGCTGAGCTGCTCGAACGCGTCGAAAGCCCGGCTGGCCAGCCAGCGCCGGCGCCCGAGCGCGATGCTGGCGAGCGGGAGTCGACGCCGTCATGAGCGAGCTGCTCGCGCTGGGGATCTCGCACAAGACTGCGCCGGTGGCGCTGCGCGAGCGCCTGGCGTTCACCGAACGCGAGGCCGGCGAGTTCGCGAGGCAGGCGAAGGCGACCGCCGAGGTCCGCGAGGCGATCGTCATCTCGACGTGCAACCGCACCGAGGTCTACCTGGTCGTGGGCGACCCGGTGCGGGCCGAGTCCGACGTGCTCGGGCTGCTCGCACGGCGCGCGGCGATCCGCCCGACCGAGCTCGCCGAGGCGATGTACTCGCCGCGCAACTGCGACGCCGCGCGGCAGCTCTACCGCGTGACCGCGGGCCTGGAGTCGATGATCATCGGCGAGGCCGAGATCCAGGGCCAGGTGCGCCGGGCGCATGAGACGGCGATGCAGGAGGGATGCACCGGTCCGCTCTCGAACCGGCTGTTCGCGGCTGCGCTCACGACGGGCAAGCGCGTGCGCTCGGAGACGGGGATCGGCTCGAGCCGAGTGAGCATCCCGTCGGTTGCCGTCGACCTCGCGCTGAGCGTGCTCGGCGGCCTGGAGAGCCGCCATGTCGTGATCCTCGGCGCCGGCGAGACGAGCGAGCTGACCGCTCGCGCGCTCGCGGATCAGGGTGCCGGGACGATCTTCGTCGCCAACCGCCATGCCGACCGCGCGCTAAGCCTCGCCCAGCGCTTCGGCGGGACGGTGATGGGCCTGGACAAACTGCCAGACCAGCTCGTGCGCGCGGACATCGTCCTCTCCTCGACCTCATCCCCGCATCCGATCGTCGGCAGGGAGGAGCTCGAGCTCGTCATGGGCGAGCGCGAGGGGCGGCCGCTGCTGATGATCGACATCGCGGTGCCGCGCGATATCGACCCGGCGTGCGGCGAGCTCGAGGGCGTCTCGCTATATGACATCGACGACCTTCAGGCGGTGGTGGCACGCAACCTCGACTCGCGCGCGCAGGAGTCGCCGCGCGCGCTCGAGATCGTCGAGGAGGAGATTCACCGCTTTGCGCGCTGGCTCGGGCAGTTGGACGCGATACCGACCGTCAGCGCGCTGCGTGCACATGGCAACGACCTGGTGGATCAGGTGCTCGCCGAGAACGCCGGGCGCTGGGAGTCGGCCTCATCTGGGGACCTCGCCAGAGTCGAGGCGATCGCCAGGGCGGTGATGAGCCGCCTGCTGCACGAGCCGACCATCCGCCTGCGCAGCCTCGGGGGCGACCGCGGCCATGCGAGCATCGAGCTGGTGCGCGAGCTGTTCGGGCTCCGAGAGGACGCGCCGAACGAGGAGCGCCCCTCGGAGGAGCTCGCGCAGGTGCACGAGCTGCGCGAGCGCCGACCCGGCCAGGGAGGCCGTTAGCCGCGCTGATGCGGATCGGAACGAGGCGCAGCGCGCTCGCGCTGGCACAGGCCGAGCTGCTCGCGAGCCTGCTCGGCGAGTGCGAGATCGTTCCGATCGTGACCAGCGGGGACCGCGGAGCGGCCACCGAGGACAAGTCGAGATGGGTGCGAGAGCTCGAGCGCGCGCTGTTGGCGGGCGAGATAGAGCTAGCGGTGCACTCAGCCAAGGATGTCCCGAACCAGCTGGCCGACGGCCTCGAGCTGCTCGGCGCGCCGGCTCGCGCGGCGGCCGAGGACGCGATCTGCGGCGCGGCGGGGGTTGACGAGCTGCGCGCGGGCGCGCGCGTTGGTACGAGCAGCATCCGCCGCGAGGCGCAGCTGCGGGCCGCGCGCACGGACATCGAGGTCGTGCCGATCCGCGGCAATGTCGACACGCGCCTGCGCAAGCTTTCAGAGCGCAGCGACGGCCTGGAGGCGATCGTGCTCGCGCGAGCCGGGCTGCAGCGGCTCGGCCGCGAGGCGGAGATCGGCGCGGTGCTCGATCCCGAGCGGTTCGTGCCGGCGCCTGGACAGGGGATCCTCGCGCTCGAGGGACGCGCGAATGACGTTCAAGCGCGCGAGGCGGTGCAGGCGATCACCGATGTGCAGGCGTTCGCCTGCCTGCTTGCCGAGCGCGCGCTCGCGCACGCGCTCGGGGCGAGTTGCAACACCCCGCTCGGCGCCCATGCGCTGCCGGCGGCCGATGGGCAGCTGCACATGCGCGCCTGGGTGGGAATGCTCGACGGCTCGGCATGGGTCAGCGATGAGCTCGCCGGCGAGCGCTCCGAGCCGGAGTCGCTCGGACGTGAGGTGGCCGCACGGCTGATGACGGTCGGAGCCGGCGAGCTGCTTCGAGACGCCGAGGAGATGGCGTCGAGGCAATAGAAATCACCGCGTGTGCTAAGCTGTGGCCATGCGAGTGCACATAAGCCTCGACGATGATCTCGTAGAGCAACTCGACCGGCGCATCGGCAGACGGCGTCGAAGCATGTTCATCAGCGAGACGGTGCGCCGTGCGCTTGATGACGAGCGGCGCTGGGAGGACATCGAAGCCGGGCTCGGCGCCCTCTCAGGGCGCGAGCACGAGTGGGATCGCGACCCGGCCGATTGGGTGAGCGAGCAGCGCGATGGCGACCCAACTCGCGTTGGCTAGTTGCCGCTGCTGCTCGACACGACCGTATTGATCGACGCGCTACGTGGCCGTCCGGCTGCCGAGCGTCTGCGCGAGTTGCGCAACACCGAGCCAGTGCCGTGGATATGCGCGGTCAACGTCGAGGAGGTGATGCGCGGCGCCGGCGAGGATGACGAGACGCTCGTGATGCGCTTCCTGAGCGGTCTTCAGCTGGCCCCACTTGGCCGATCGGAGGGTGAATGCGCAGGGCGTTGGCGTCGTGATTATGCGCTGAGAGGGATCACGCTCCAGCAAGCGGACTGTCTGATCGCAGCGGCCGCGTTGGCCACCGGATCGCGACTGGCGACGGGTAACCCGAAGCACTTTCCGATGTCAGAGCTCGCTGTGGAGCACTGGCCGGTCGGCGCGTGAGCGGACGCGTGTACCTGGTGGGCGCCGGTCCTGGCGACCCAGGGCTGCTGAGCGCGCGTGCGCTCGAGCTGATCGCCGAGGCGGATGTCATCCTCTACGACCGCCTGATCCCCGACGCTGTCCTCGACGGCGCGCGCGCGGACGCAGAGCTCGCGTTCGTCGGCAAGGAGGGCCGCGGGCCGTCCGTCCCGCAGGCGCAGACCGAGGCGCTGATGGTCGAGCACGCTCGCGCGGGGCGAACCGTGGTGCGCCTGAAGGGCGGCGACCCGTTCGTCTTCGGCCGCGGTGGAGAGGAGGCTCTGCGCCTTCGCGCCGCGGGGATCCCCTTCGAGGTCGTGCCGGGCATCACGGCGGGGATCGCCGCCCCGGCCTACGCCGGCATCCCGGTAACTCAGCGAGGGATCTCGAGCGCTGTGGCGCTGGTGACCGGCCACGAGGATCCGGAGAAGGATGAGACGGCACTCGACTGGCCGGCGCTGGCCGCGTTCCCAGGGACGCTCGTCTTCTATATGGGAGTCGGCCGCCTGGCGGAGATCGCCGAGGCCCTGATAAGCGCGGGACGAGCAGCGTCCGAGCCGGCGGCGGTGATCGAACGGGGGACGCTCCCGCTGCAGCGAACCGTCACGGGCTCTCTGCGCACGATCGCCGACAAGGCGCGCGAGCAGGACATCCGCGCCCCGGCGATCACGGTCGTGGGAGCCGTTGCAGCGCTCGCCGCGGAGCTTGCGTGGACAGCGCTCCTGCCGCTCGCTGGGCGCAAGGTGGCCGTCACGCGCGCGCGCGCGCAGGCGAGCGAGCTGGCGCGGCGCCTGCAAGCGCACGGCGCGGAGGTGGTGCAGGCCCCCGTGATCCGGGTGCGGCCAATCCCGGGCCCGCCGCTCGATCTCTCGCGCTATGACCTCGTGTGCGTGACCAGCCCCAATGGGGTGCATGCGCTGTTCGAGCGCCTCGCCGCGGCGGGACGCGACGCGCGCTCGCTCGCGGGGGCGCGCGTGGCGGCGATCGGCCCCGGGACCGCGCGGGCGCTGGCCGAGCGCGGCGTCCTCGCCGACATCGTTCCGGAGCGCTCCGTTGCCGAGGCGCTGGTCGAGGCGCTCGCCGGCGTTCCCTTCACGCGCGCGCTGATCGCGCGCGCCGCCGACGCGCGCGAGGTGCTGCCCGATGCCCTGCGCGCTCGTGGCGGGAAGGTCGACGTGCTGGCGCTGTATGAGACGGTGGCCGAGCCGCTCTCCGGGCCCGCTCTCGAGGCCGCGCGCGGCGCCGACTACATCACCTTCACGTCCTCCTCGACGGTGCGCTTCTTCCTCTCCGCCGTCGCCGCGGCCGGGGATGGCCTGGCTGACGCGCCGCTCTCGCCGCACACGCGGATCGTCTCGATCGGCCCGGTCACGAGCGAGACCCTGCGCGAGCGCGGCCTGGAGCCCCACGTCGAGGCAGAGCGGCACGACATCGACGGCGTCCTCGACGCGCTGCTCGCCGATGCCGCGTCGCGGGCCTCCGAGACGGCACTGCCGTGAACACCCCGGCGCCTGCAGGCAGCCGGTCGGGATACCGCCAAGACGCTCCGCCGGTGATCACGTTCCTCTCCGACTTCGGCCACGGCGACGAGTTCGTCGGTGTCTGTCACGGGGTGATGGCCCGTCGCTGCCCCGCGGCTCGCGTGATCGACCTGACGCATGCGATCCCTCGCCACGACGTCCGGACCGGCGCGATGGTGCTGCGAGCCGCATTACCGTTCCTGCCTGCCGGAGTGCATCTGGCGGTCGTCGATCCGGGGGTCGGCGCCGTCGGGGCACAGGCGCGCCGGGCGGTCGCGCTGCGCACAGCCAGCAGGGGCCACGTGCTCGTCGGTCCTGACAACGGGCTGCTCATGCCGGCTGCAGCACGGCTCGCGGGCGTGGCTGAGGGGGTCGACATCGGCCGTTCGCCCGAGCGTCTGCAGCCGGTATCGCGGACCTTCCATGGCAGGGACATATTCGCGCCGGTCGCGGCCGCGCTTGCCGCCGGGACCCCGCTCGCGGAGCTCGGCGATCGATTCGCCGTGGACGAGCTGCGCCAGCTCGCGCTGCCGTGCGCGCTCGTCGCCGGCGGCGCCGTCTCGGCCCACGTGCTGCATTGCGACGGCTTCGGCAATGTGATCCTCGACGCGCGCGCGGAGCAGCTCGCGGAGGTGGGCGCACGGCCCGGCGGCGCGGTCACGGTGCACCACGCCGGCAGGATCCACTCCGCCCGATATGCCTCGACGTTCGCCGACGCGCCGCCAGGTGGGCTGCTGATCTACGAGGACGCGCAGCAGATGATCGCGCTCGCCGTCAACCGCGGCTCGGCTGCCGCCCTGCTCGCGGCCGGCCGCGACGACGAGCTCGTGGTGCGCCCCGCGTGAGCGAGCTCGGTCACCCGCGCGTGCACCTGCGGCGCACCGACTCCACCAACGACCGTGCGCGGGCGCTCGCGATCGCCGGGGCTCCGCACGGGACGCTCGTCACCGCGTCCGAGCAGACGGCCGGGCGCGGCCGGCACGGCCGGAGCTGGTCGGCGCCGGCGGGAAGCTCGGTCCTGATGTCGCTGCTGCTGCGCTGGCAGGCCTCCGATCGGCCGCCGTTGCTCCTGGGGCTGATCGCGGCCGTGGCGGTTTGCGACGTCGCCGGGGCGGACGCTCAGGTCAAGTGGCCGAACGACGTCGTGATCTTGCAGCCTGCCGCTGCCAACGCGTCCCCGGACTCGGTGCTGGCCAAGCTCGCCGGCATCCTCACCGAGGGTCGTCCGCAGGAGCGCTGGGTGATCGTCGGGATCGGCCTGAACGTCGCCGTGTGCCTCGATGAGCTGCCGCCCGAGCTGCGTCCGTCGCCGTCGAACCTCGCGCGGCCGGCAGCGACGCTCGGCAGGCCTCGCGCGGAGATCGAGCCGACGCTCGCAGAGCTGCTCGTCGCGCTCGAGCGACGGCTGCTCCAGCCGCCAGAGAGGACGCTCGAGGCGTGGCGCGCGCGCGATGCGCTGCGCGGGCGGGAGATCGTTTGGGGGACGCACGAGCCGGAAGCGCACCACAGGCGCGGGCGTGCGCAGGGGATCGATGGCGCCGGGAGGCTGATCGTCGCGCTAGCGGACGGCGGCTACACGACGCTCAGCGCGGGCGAGGTCCACCTTGCAGCGCTCGACTGACACGGCGGGGCGAAGCCGCCCCGGACGCCTGTACAGCTAGGGCATCTCCTCGGCGGGCTCGAGCTCGTCGGGGCGCTCGAGCCGCTCCTGGTGCTCGAGCGCATCCTGGACATTGCGGCGCAGCTCGTCGTCGACCTGCGGGCCGAGCCCCCCGCTCAGCTTCGGAGCCGGCTCGCCGGAGCGGCCGTCGTTCGACGGCGCGTCCGCCGCCGCCGACGCCTCCGTGGCGAGCGGCTCGCTCGGGCGCGCGCCATTTGCGCCTCCCCTGGCTCCCTTGCGCCTTCGCCTGGTGTTGCGGGCGCGGCGTTTGGGGAAGTTCCGCAGCAGCTCGCGCGCCAGCGCCGGCGGCTTGCGCGCCAGCCGCGTGCGTGCGCCGCGCAGCGCCTCCTCGGCCTCGGGGGTATGTGCCAGCGCAGCCGCAAGCAGCGCGGCCGTGAGGCGGCGGTCCTGCTTGCGCGCGGCATGGATCAGGCGCCGGGCGTTGCGCGCATGCGCGCCGCCCGCCGAGTTGACGAGCAGCCCCAGCAGGCGCTTGGTCTCGGGCCAGCGCTGCACCGCGTACTCCTCGTGCACGTCGCGCGTGTACTCGGCCAGCCGCCAGATCCAGGCGTTCGCCTGGTCGCGCCTGCCGATGCGGCGCTCGACGAGCGCGCGCAGCATGATCTTGGTCGCCTCCTTGCGCTCTTCGCGTGGCCAGCCGCCGATGATGTCGATCGCCGTGTCGAACGCGTCGGGGTCGCGCAGCGCCGCGATGTCAGACAGCGCTCGCAGACGCAGCTGCGGGTTCTTGTTGCGCTGGACGGCCGTGATCAAGAAGCGGCTCTTCAGCTCGCCGGTCCGGTCGAAGTGGAGCATCGCCCGCGCCCGGCGCCAGCCGTTGGGCGCAACCCGGGCGCCGGCGAGCGCCGCCCACACGTGCTGCTCGCCGTAGTCGAGGTGCTCGACGGCGATGCGCCACAGCTCACGCTCGAAGACGGCGAACCGCCGCTCCTCCTCCGCGCACACCGGCAGCACGCGCCGCTCGACGCGCATCCTGCGTCCGCGACCGCGGCGCACGGGACCGACGACGATCGCGCCTCCGCGGTAGACGTCGCGGTCGAGCAGCGAATGCAGTGTCACGACTGGATCGTCGTGCTTGGTGGCGGGATGGACGAAGTCGACCACCAGCCCCGCCTCCTTGCCAGGGTGGCGGCGCGTCACGCGTCCGACGCGCTGCTGGTAGATGCGCTTGGAGGCGGTCGGCGCGAGATGCATGCAGACCGTCGCCCGCGGGCTGTTCCAGCCCTCGGCGAGCAGCTGCGCATTGATCAGCACGTCGATGTCGCCGCGCTCGTAGCGCGCGAGGATCTCGGCGAGCTCGCGCTTGGGTGTCTCGCCGGACACCGCCTGAGCCTTGATCTCCTCGGCGCGGAACGCTTCGGCGAGGTTGTAGGCGTGGCGCACGCCCGCCGCGTAGACGACGCCGGGAACGCCGTTGAAGCGTGTTTTGTACAGGTTCGCCACGGCGACGTTGAAGGGCTGCTGGTCCAGCAGCTTGGCCAGCTCCTCCTGGTCGAACTCGGTGTCCACCTCCCCTCTGCGCAGCGGCACCTTCGCGATCGTGCGCACGCCCACCCCCGGAGAGATGCGCACGCAGCGCAGCGGGGCGATGACGCCCCGGCGAGCCGCCTGCGCGAGGTCGAAGCGGGAGGTCTGCGTGGGGAACAGGTCGGTGACGTGCCGGGCGATCAGCGCGCCGGTCGCCGTCATGCCGATGAAGATCGGTCCCGTCCAGTTGCGGATCGCAGCGCTCGTCTTCTCGCCGAGGGCGGTGTGCGCCTCGTCGCAGATGACGATCGTGTAGGCACTTGAGATCTTGCCGGCGTTGCGCACGAACCACTGGTAGGTCTCGACTGTCACCGGGCCCTTGACCGAGTCCTCGCCCTTGAGCAGCGGCCGGCTGATGCGCTTGGCATACCCCCGATCGCGCAGCTCGCCGTGGAACTGATCGACGAGGTTGCGCCGGTGGGTGAGGATCAGCACCCCGCCCGTCTGCGACGCCTCGACGAAGCCGAGCGCCGCGACGGTCTTGCCGGCGCCGGTCGCGTGCTCGAACCAGAACCGCTTGGCCGCGTTCGGGTCCTCGGGCTGCTCGCCGAGGACGCCCTCCTCGTCCTCCTCTTCGACCCAGTCGCGCGGCTCCTCCTCGGGCTCGCTCTCCTCCTCCTCCTCCTCCGGCTCCTCGTCCTCGGGCTCCTCCTCCTCCTCAACATCCTCCTCGAGCTCGTCGTCCTCGTCCTCGTCCTCCTCCGGCGCGGCGCGCTGGACAGGTTCCAGATCGTCGTCGTCCTCCTCGTCGAGGTCTTCCTCGTCCTCCTCGTCCTCCTCGTCCTCCTCGGGCTCCTCGGGCTCCTCGCCATCGGAGCCCTCCTCGGGCGCGACCGCGATCTGCGAGCCGTTCGCCGCGACCACCTCGTCCGGACCGAGGATGTCGGCCGAGGCGAGCAGCTCCGGCGAGGCGGAGGCCGCCGTGCGGCCGTTGCCGCCGTTTGGCGCGCTGCGCTGCGCCTCGGCCAGCAGCGCAGCGAGCGTGCCGGACAGCGCGTCGACCTGGTGGGAGGAGAGCACGGTGCCGTCCGCGAGCTTTGGCTCGTCCTCTGAGAGCAGCCGCTCCAAGCCGAGCAGCAGCGAGAATTCGCGCCGCCAGGCGGTCGACGGATGCGTGGCCTTCGGATCCGCGTCGAGCTCCGCGAGCGCCTGATCGAGCGCGCGCCTGCGCGCTGAGCCGGGAGCGAGCGCGACGGCGGGATCCTCGCCTCCGTGCAGGAAGCGCTCGCGCACGAGCTTTTCCGCGCGGGCGATGTCGGCGGAACTTGGAATGGTCGCGGCCGCGAGGGCCACTGAGGTGGACTCGGCCATTGAGGCTCTGGACTTCGAGACGGAGCCGCCGTCGAAAGTGGCTTCGGCGCGGCTCGAAAGGATTTGGCGCTGCACTTGCGCCATTGCCGGGTGCTCCGGGCGACCCGGCCCTGATGTGCTCCTGAGGATATAGCACGCGAAGGCGCGATTGAAGGGGGGGTATCTGCGACCCTTAGCGGCGATGACTGCGACGCGCATGTCGATCGCCGCCGGAGGCCTCGCAATCCTCGCCGTGCTCGTCGTCGGCCTGGTCCAGCTGAGCCGCTCGGCGACGGTCTCGCCGACGGCGCCGGCAAAGCTGACGGTCGCTCAGATGCGCGCACGCCTGGCCGGCTCTCCGGCGCCGCTTGAGGCGTTGCACGCGCAGGCGAACGAGATCCTGCCCGGCGGGCTGCCAGCGCTGCGCGCGCGGCTGGCGTCGCTGCGCGGGCGCCCGATCGTGATCAACAAGTGGGCCTCCTGGTGTCAGCCGTGCCGCTCGGAGTTCGGCGCCTTCCAGCATGCCTCGCTCACGCAGGGCCGGGAAGTCGCGTTCATCGGGATCGACTCCGGCGAGAGCAGCCGCTCGGATGCGCTCGCCTTCCTGCGCTCGTTCCCCGTGAGCTACCCGAGCTACTACGACCAGGGCGGCCAGGCCGGCGCCGCGATCACCGACTCGACGTTCACGCCGGTGACCGTCTTCTACGACCGGCACGGCAGCGAGTACATCCATCAGGGTCCGTATCCAAGCGCTGCCAAGCTGGAACAGGACGTCAGGCGCTATGCGCTCGACGCGTGAGCCTTGCCCGAGCTTCGGATCGACCCGCTGAGTGGGCACAAGACGATCGTGGCTGCGGAGCGCTCGCAGCGCCCGGGAGGAGAGCCCGGCTGCGATCCGCCCGAGGCGATCGACCCCGAACGAGACCCGTTCGCGGAGGGGCACGAGGACCGCACGCCGCCCGAGCTCGAAGCGCTCCGCCCCGACGGCCCTCCGAACTCGCCGGGCTGGAGCGTGCGGGTGGTCCCGAACCTGTATCCGGCGCTCTCGCCCCCCGGCGACCCCGACTGTCGCCAGGGCGCAGGGATGGCGCCGACCCACCCGGATCTGTTCGTCGCGCAGCCCGCGACCGGCGCCCACGAGGTGATCGTCAACGCGCCGCAGCCGGTTCTGTCACTGGCCGAGCTGCCGCGCGAGCAGGTGATCGCCGCCGTGGAGGTGTGGCGCACGCGCATGCGCGTGCACGACGCGAGCGCGTATGTGCAGCTGATCGTCAACGAGCGCCACGAGGCGGGGGCGTCGCTGCCGCACACGCACGCCCAGCTCTACGCGCTCGACTTCGTCCCGCCGGCGGTGGCGCGAGAGCGCGAGCGCTTCGGCGCCTACGCCACGCGCACGATGGGCCAGAACCTGCTCGGCGACCTGGTGGCCGAGGAGGTCCGCCTGCGCGAGCGGATCGTCGCGATCGACGAGGAGGCGGTGCTGATGGCTCCGTACGCCTCGCGCCTCCCGTTCCAGCTGGTGCTCGCGCCGAGGGTTCCGCGGGCGCGCTTCGAGGACGACGGCCCGGCGGGCGCGTCGCTCCTGTACGACGGGCTCACCCGCCTCGCGCGCCACCTAGGCTCGAGCCCGCCGCTGAACCTGTGGGTTCGCACGGCCCCGCGCGGCGCCGATCATTTCTGCTGGCGGATCGATGTGCTGCCGCGCCTCACTCACGTTGCCGGCCTCGAGCTGGCGACGGATATGAACCTCAACATCGTGGCGCCCGAGCGCGCCGCCGCGCTGCTGCGCGACGCGTAGCAGTACCTACCAGCGTCGGCGGGTCGCAGCCGGTGGGGTCGCCGCAGCCGGCGGAAGGCTAGGCTGCCCGGCACGCATGCCTCCGGTCGAACGCTTCGTACCCCGCTTCGCGGCCGAGCCGCCGCAGGAGGAGCTGCCCTACGGCCGCTGGCACGAGCGGCTGCAGCTCGAGTTCCTCGCGGCCGCGCTGCGCATCGACTCTCCGCCCGAGGATCTCGGCGAGCCGGGCGAGATCGTGTGGTATCCCGACCGCACGTGGCAAGGATGGACCTATGTGCCCGGGACGGCACGCACCTCCGGCGGATACGAGCTCTTCGGCTACGTGCGCTTCGCTCCGGCTGGCGAGGACGCGGCGCCGAGCGACTTCTCGGCGCACGCCGACTTCACTGAGGAGACCGCCGAGCGCAACCCTGACTGGCGGCTCGATCTGTGCGAGGAGGTGATCGGCGCCTGGCGCGGGCACTTCGGAGCGGTCGCGGCGATGACGCTCGTGTGGGGGCGTCCGGTCATCTCCGGAGGGCGGATCGTGACGGCCGAGCTCGCCGATCTGGCCGTCGACCAATGCGAGCTCCTCGAAGAGCGCTTCACGCTGATCGCCCCCGACGACTACCGCCAGGACCTGCTCGAGATCAAGCTGTTCGACGTCAAGGGCAAGGAGCTCGCGCGGGAGTCGCTGTATACGGAGACCGACGAGGAGGACGCGGGGCCCGCGGCGGAGTAGGCGCGACCCTGCGCCGCCGTCGTGCCGACGCGAAGTGCCGCGGCGCCGGGGCGGGCCGCTATTTGATGCTTCTACAGGACGCGAGCGCCTGCTGCTTGGATGCGGAGGGGATCGGCGAGGCCTTGATGACTTCGGCGCAGACTTCCTGGGCTGCCGCGCGTGCACCTGCGAGATCGCCGCTGGCCGCTTTGTGGCAGATGCCTTCGACCCTGGCCTTCAGATGCGCCGGGATCGCCGGCTGCTTTTCGATCACCGATTTGCACACCGCCGCGACTTGCGCGAGGCCTGCGGCGCTCGAGGCCGACCCGGCTGCTGCAGGAGCTGAGCTCGTTGAGGTCGGCGTGGTCGCGGCCGCAGGCGTGGTCGCGGCCGCAGGCGTGCTCGCGGTCCTCGTCGAGCTCGTCGTGCTCGAACCGCCGCCGCCGCATCCGACGAGCAGCGCTCCGCCGAGGAGCACGATGGCTAGGCATTGCGAAAGCGTTCGTATCACTCGGTCCCCTTTGCTTGACAGGACGCTCGCGTTCGGCGCTGCGAGCAGGGCGAACGTGAGGAGCGTCAACCTTAACGTCGCACGCGGACGCGGACGAGTGCGCTCGCGGGCGCAGCTTCGGCAGATAATGGACTGCATGGGCTCACAGGCGGGCGAGAGGCAGGCTGGGGCGGCCGCGATCGTGGCGCGTATCCCGCCCGGCGAGGTGGCCGCTGAGATGGCCGCGCGGCTGGAGGCGAGCGTGGCTGCGTTCGAGCATGTCTCGGAGGACTCGCACGCCGACATCGTGCTCGGCCTTCGGCGCAGCCTCAGACGCTGGACCCGCTTCCTCTCGACCGGTGTGATGCCGACCGAAGAGGACTTCGAGCCGCTGCGCGGATGGGCCCGAGCGCGCGCCGCGGAGGGCGTTCGCCTCGAGGACCTGCTGCGCTCGTTCGGCTTGCTGCACCAGCTTGGCTGGCAGCTCTTGCGGCGCCACGCACGCAGCGACGAGTCAGATGCGCTGCTCGAGCTCGCCGGCCTGCTTGCGCAGTACGTGACGCAGATCTCGACGGTCGTCACGGAGACCTACCTCGCCGAGCGCGAGCTGCTCGTCTCCGAGGAGGAGCGCCGCACGCAGGCCCTGCTGGAGCGGCTGTGCATCGACTCGCCGCTCGACGCTCACGAGACCGAGCTCGCCGAGAGGCTCGGCGTTCCTGTCGAACGCTTCTACTCGGCGTTCGCCGCGGTGCTTCCCGGACAGCCGCCGCACAGGCATGCTGCGCTCGCAGCCCAGCTGCGCCGTGCCGGCTTCGGGCTGACCGTCACACACAACGACTGCGTGCTCGGCCTGACCTGGAAGCCGCTCGAGCTCTCCGACCTGGGCGCGGGAGGAGAGGTGCTGCTGGCGATCGACGAGCCGACGCCACGCAGGGACCTGCTCGCCGCGCGCGAGGAGCTGGTGGTGCTCGCAGAGCACGGCCGGCGGATCGGGTTGACGGGCGTGTTGAGGGTCGAGGACAACCTGCTGGAGATCATCGCCGGCCGCTCGCAACGGCTGATCGAGCGGCTGCGGATGCGGATCCTCGCGCCGATGGCCGTCGGTGACCGCGCGGAGCTCGCCCACACCCTCGAGACGCTGTTCGACTGCCGCCTGGACCGCACGGCTGCGAGTGCCGCGCTGCACGTGCACCGCAACACGCTCGCCTATAGGCTCAGGCGGATCGAGGAGCTGACCGGCCTTGACCTCGGCAGCCCACGCGACCTGGCGTGTGTGTACGTGGCGATGCAGAGCGCCGGCAATGGCTCCTCGGGCGTGCTCCAGGAGCCGAGCGCTTGATCCGCTTGTGCATCTGCACAGATAAGGGCGCTGAGGTTCGGCAGAACGTCATTGCGGCGGCCGACCTGCCGGAGTAGCGTCTGAGCGGTATCCGGGATGGCGTTCCGCCGTCGGGGTGATCGAGGAGGGGAACGGATGCATCTGAGAACGAGCAGCCTGTGCCGGCTTGCGCTGGTAACGGTTGCGATCGCGGCCGCGTCGATGGCATTGGCGCCGGTGAGCAGCGCGGCCAAACGCGGCGTGAGGGTGGAAAAAATCTGGATGGACGGGTATGCGGCACCAGCAACCCCTTCCAGGCTCGACAAGGTCGGCTTGATCGAGATCGGCTCGAAGCTCGCCACGAACGTGCTCGTGCTGGAGCCGGGAACGTCCGCGGCCGCGGCGTACTTCGTGCCGTTTGCGAAGTGGCTGGTCGAAAAAGAGCCGGGATGGCAGGTATGGTCGGTGGAACGCCGCGAGAACCGCCTCGAGGACCAGACGGAGCTCAACAAGTTCAAGCGCGGTGAGGTCACACCGGCGCAGTTCTTCCACTACTACCTCGGCTATCTCGACGAAGCGAACGAAGAACGCCACTTCGTAGGGCTCGAAGAACACAGGGCGGTCAAGGATGGCGCGCGCGAATGGGGCATGAACGTCGCGGTCCAGGACCTGCACATCGTGATCGAAGCCGCAAAAGCGCTCGGCGGCAAAGTGGTCCTTGGCGGCCACTCGCTCGGCGGCTCGGTGGTGACGGCCTACGCGACCTGGGACTTCGGCGGCAAACCGGGAGCCGACGGCCTGTCGGGTCTCGTCTACGACGACGGCGGCAGCAGCCCGACGGCGATCAGCGCGCAGGAAGCGGAAGAAGCGCTCACGAAACTGTCGACAAGCTCGCCGTGGCTCGCGTTCGGCGGGATCCCATCACCGGACCTCGGCCTGTTCGGGATGCTCGGTGCGACGCTCGCGCACCTCGCGCCGCACGAAGAAGCGCAGCTCGGGAAATTCATATTCCTGCCCGAATCCCTGAAGACGCGCAACAAATCGGGCGAAGTGGTGCCGAGCACCAACGAAGCCGGGTTCGCCTACGGCGTCAACGTCGGCACGTCGCCGCCAAACCTCGCGGCGGCCCAGGTGCACGCTGGAGAAGGGCTCATGGAACCGGCGCCGGGCGAACCTTGGGGCTGGAACGGGACGGGCGCGATCACCCCGATCCAGCGCTACGCCGAAATGCTCTCCGGCAGCGGCCTGTTCAACGCAAACGGCAGCGAGTGGTATTTCCCGGAAAGGCTGACGATCGACACGAGCGCAGTCGACGAGGGCAACGCCAACCCCGCGCAGACCGTCCTCGGCGAGGACGCCATCCACGGGCACGAACTGCCGACGTCCCTGCACATCCTGGCGATCAGCACGGAACTCGACAAGCTGCTGGGTAAAGGGTTCAGCACGCTGACGTCGGCGGAAATCCTCGCTGAACAGTCGAAAATCCCGAGCGAAAACCTCACGTTGATCGACGAGGAAGACACCTACGCTCACAACGACCCGGCCGGCGCCTATCCCGAAAACGAATTCATGAACCACCTCGTGCCGTTCCTCGAAGGCCTCTGATCGAGAGCGTCTGCACGGCAGCGAGATGAGATCGCCGCGCGGCTCGAGCCGCGCGGCGCGGCCCTCTCTGGCGTGTGCCCGGTGGCGCTCGCCGATCAGCGGCTGCGGGTAACCTCGATGCCATGACGTTGCGCGGGCATCTGCTCGCTCGGCATCTTCCAGCCGGCGGCCTGCCGAGCGCTCTGCGCTCGCGATGCTGAGGAGCTGAGCGATGAGCAGCGTCGCGACCGCGCCCATCCCGGCCGAAGAGGAGCGGCGCGGTCAGCCGGCGCTGCCACTCGTGCTCTCGGGGCTGCTGCTGGTGATGTTCCTGGCGGCGCTCGACCAGACGATCGTCGCGACCGCGCTGCCGACGATCGTCGGAGATCTCGGTGGACTGAACCACATCTCGTGGGTCGTGACCGCCTACCTGCTGGCGCAGACCGTCGTCACGCCGCTCTACGGCAAGCTCGGCGACCAGTATGGACGCAAGATCGTCCTGCAGTCCGCCCTCCTCGTGTTCCTCACAGGCTCGGCCCTGTGCGGGCTGAGCCAGAGCCTCGACGAGCTGATCGCCTTCCGCGCGCTGCAGGGGCTCGGCGGAGGCGGCTTGATCGTCAGCGCACAGGCGGCGATCGGCGACGTCGTGCCGCCCCGTCAGCGCGGCCGCTACACGGGCCTGTTCGGCGCGGTGTTCGGTCTCGCCAGCATCGCCGGGCCGCTGCTCGGCGGGTTCCTCACGAGCCATCTGAGCTGGCGATGGATCTTCTACGTCAACCTGCCCCTCGGCGCGTTCGCCCTGTTCGTGCTGGGCGCAGCGCTGCCGACGGCATCGGAGCGCGTGCACCACGTCATCGACTACCTCGGGACAGCAGTGCTGGCGGCGGGCCTCAGCGCGATCGTGCTGCTGGCCTCGCTCGGAGGAACGACCGTCGCCTGGGGCTCCACGCTGATCATCGGCCTCGGCGTCGCCGGGGTCGTCCTGCTCGCGATCTTCGCCGTCGTCGAGCGCCGCGCGCGCGAGCCGGTGCTGCCACCGCGACTGCTCCGCAACAACGTCTTCGCGATGACCAGCGCCGTCGGTTTCGTGGTCGGGTTCGCGCTGTTCGGCGCCGTGACGTACCTGCCGCTGTTCCTGCAGGTCGTCAAGGGCGCGAGCCCCACGGGGTCGGGACTTCAGCTGGTGCCGCTGATGGGCGGCCTGTTGATCACGTCGATCGGGGCGGGGCGGGTGATCACGCGCACGGGCCATTACAAGCCGTTCCCGATCGCGGGGACCGCGGTTATGGTCGTCGGGCTCTACCTGCTCTCGACGCTCGGGCTCGCAAGCAGCCACACGACGATCTTCGCTTTCATGTTCGTGCTCGGCCTGGGCTTGGGAATGGTCATGCAAGTCCTGGTCCTCGCGGTGCAGAACGCCGTCGAATACTCCGACCTGGGTGTAGCGACATCCGGCGCGACGCTGTTTCGCTCGATCGGCGGATCGCTCGGAACCGCGACGCTCGGCGCGGTCTTCTCAAACCGCCTGCACAGCGAGCTGAGGAGCATCCTGCCTGCCGGCGCGGCGGCCCGCGCGAGCAGCGGGGAGGTGAACCCGAAGCAGATCGCGCACTTGCCACCGGTGCTGCGCTCGGGCTACCTGCACGCGTTCGCGCATTCGCTCAGCAGCGTCTTCCTCGTGGCCTCTGCCGTCGCGGTCGTCGCGTTCGTGCTGTCGTGGTTCATCCATGAGCTGCCGCTGCGCGAAACGGTCGCGACGGGGGATCTCCGCAATACCTATGCCGCGCCACGAGACACCGACTCGCTGGCGGAGGTCGCGGACAAACTCGGTCAGCTCGACCGCCGCCAGGGAGCGCGCGAGATCCTGACGCGCGTCGCGGCCCGCGCCGGCGTCGATCTCAGCCCTGCCGCATGCTGGCTGCTGGCGAAGTTCAGCCGGCCCGACTGCCCCCAGCTCGCCGCCCTCGCCGCCGTTCACGAAGTCCGCTTGGACACGCTCGCACGGGCATGCGAGCAACTCGCGCACCGGCAGCTGATCGGCTCCTCGCCGCCCGCGCCGATGCCCATTGAGCTGACCGCCGCGGGTCACGCGACGCTGGAACGCCTGACGGCGACCGGGCAGCAGCGCCTGAGCGATCTGCTCGAGGAGTGGCGGCCCGCAGAGAACCCCGAGCTCGCACGCCTGATCGCTGCGCTCGCGGACGAATTCCTGATCGACGCGACGGCGCTGCGCAGCGAAAATGGCTCGAAGCGACGAGCGTCATAGCGCGCCACGGGCTGCGCGCCGAATCCCGACGGTCACGCGCCGGCGCTGCGCCTGCCGTGAACCGGCAGAGCGTCAATGGCTCCCGTCAGCTCGAGAAGGCGCCGCACCGGGCCGGTCGCGCCGGTGAGGGACAGCTCGCGTCCGTGCTGCGCGCACAGCTCGTTTGCGGCGATCAGCGCTCGCAGCCCGGTCGAGTCCATGAACGTGAGCTGACTCAGGTCAAGCACCATCACGTTCCTGCCGGTCTCGCAGCGGGCGGCAAACGCCGCTTCGAGCATCGGCGCCGAGGCGATGTCAAGCTCTCCGGACAGCGCGAGCGTCTGCGCAGAGGCGGAGCCGACGTCCTCCACCGTGAAGCTCGGGGGAGCAGCGCTCATCGCCGGGCCCTTCGGTGCATGGACAGGCTCAGTCTCGCTCCAAAACGGCAAACATCTTCCATCGCTCCCTCCTTCAGAAGACTTCGGCGCGGCGGCATTCCACCCATGGACACCCGAGGCGCAGTCCGTTGTGCCGACCGTACTCGTCTGCGACCCGCAATGAGCGCACGATCGATGGTAGCGAGCGGGCCGCGCCCTGGCAAAAACCCGACTTTACTTAGCGCAACATGGGGCGAAACTGGGTGCAAACCCGCTCGGGCCGGCGCTGTCTGACGTGGTTTGCGCAGCGAAACGCCGGCCTGCTGGCCCGATCGCGTCCCGCTGAGTGCGGCACGGGATACGGCGCTCAGGCCTTGAAGGTTGGCCGGATCACCGCGCGAGCGAGCGCGTGAAATGTGAGATTGAAGCCGACATATGCGGGTGAAGCCTCCTCCGTGACTTCCAGCTTCTCGACGTCGACAGCATGCACCGCGAACACGTAGCGGTGCGGCCGATCCCCGGCCGGTGGCGCAGGACCGCCATAGGAGCGCTCGCTGTAGTCATTTCGAACGTGGAAAGCTCCCTGGGGTAGACCGCTGCCGCCGCCAGCGCCGCGCGGCAGCTCGGTGACGTCCGACGGCAGCCCGACGAGGACCCAGTGCCAGAAGCCGCTCCCGGTGGGGGCGTCCGGATCGAAGCAGGTGACGACGAAGCTCCCGGTCTCCTGCGGGAAGCCCGACCAGCGCAGCTCCGGCGATACGTTCCGGCCCCCGACGCTCGGGTGAGCGAACTCCTGATCGAGTGGCTGACGGTCCCGCATGTCACTGCTCTCGAGCGTGAACGCGGCGACCTGCGGCAGGAGCTCGTATGGGTCGGGGGCTACGGGACGGTCAAGCGACATGGCGAACCTCCGGACGTTCTATCTCGTTCTCGGATCGTTGTGGATTGGGGTTCGAGCGATCCGCTCTAGCGTATCCGCCCGGCTATCAGCCGGTGCGATCCGCGCGGACGTGTCTTCGCCGATATTTGTTGATTGCGTTTCAGCACACGGCCCTCCTACTCGATGAGAGGACATGCGCAACATCTTCGTCGGTGCCGTGGTCCTGATCTTTGGCGCCATCATGCTGATCGCTTATCTGACCATCACGCTGGCGGCGCATACGGCCCTGGTCATCACGCGGGAAGATCAGCGGCTGTTCCCGCTGCAATAGCGCTTGCGCGGTCACGCTTGGCCTGGACGACCCAGACCCGCGTCCGGAGACAGGCAGAGGTCTGCGACGGCGCGCTGGCGGTCCCAGTAGACCACGAGCCGCGTTCAAGCGTGGCGCCCGTGCGTGCCTGGATGAATGACGCCGCCCCCGGGCGGGTAGCAAGGCATGCGACGGCACGCCTACGCGAGAGGGTCAGCGCGGGAGCGGTAGCGAGTGACGATGGAGGGGCAATCATCCTAATGTCCAGGGCTAGCACGGGTCGACTCCGTATCGATACATCGCTACATGGAGGCTGCCACGCGGTGGTTCTCGAGGGTGAACTGGACGTCGCCTCCGCTGGGCTCCTTGAAAGGACGATCGCGCAAATGTGCTCCACCGGAGCGACGGAAGTCGTCGTTGAGCTGGGCCGCCTCGACTTCATCGATTCCAGTGGAATGAACGCGATCCTACAGAGCAGGATGCGCTGCGGGGAGCACGAGTGCGCCTTCTCGCTGGCCCCCGGGCAGCACCCGGCGCAGCGCCTGTTCGAGATCACACAGGTCCTCGAGCAGCTTCCCTTCGGCGAGCCAAGCCCGAGGCGGCATGGGCGCGAGACTCCCGCGCGCGAGACGATACTCCAATGAGCCGCGAGCCTCGATCTTCAGCCGATCACATCGAGGCCGACAGACCGACCAGGTGGCTAGGTATGCGAACGGGCAAGCTCGAGATTCGCGACGCGGCGCACGATCACACGCACACGCTCGTGCTATTGGGCGAGCTGGATCTCAGGACCGCAACCGATCTCGAGGCGGCGATCGTGCCCCTCTGCGAGGCCGGCGCGAAGGAGATTGTGCTGGACCTGCGGCAGCTCGGCTTCCTCGACTCCGCGGGCGTCAGGGCGATCGTATCCAGTCAGGAACGTTGCCGCAAGCACGGCTGTGAGTTCTTCCTGACGCCGGGACGCCAGGCCATCGAGCGGCTCTTCGAAGTCATCGGGATGACACACGAGACGCCCCGCTTCAGGGAATCGACCGGTCAGTAGCGACGTCCTCGACGACGACACAGCCCGCGGGCTCCGCCGGGAGGCTCGCGCTCATGCCCCGCATGATCCACGGTACGGCGAGGATGCGCGAATGTCACGCCCCGCTCCCGAGGAAGAGACCGGAGGCCACAGAGAGCTCACCGCGACACGGCTGCTTAACGGGCGATGCGAGCGCCTCGCCACGTCTGTGCCTGGCTTGCGCTGCGGACGAGGCTCGACAGCCCAGGGCGATCGGGCTCAGGCTGCTGCTTCCCCGGGGCGAGGAGGAGTCTCGCGGGCTTTGGGTGGGCCGCTCACCCACCGTCCCTCGCGAAAGTGTGGTGCCGGGCAGGCTGGCGCTCGCAATGCGGAAGTCTCGGCGCTGATACCCAGCAGTGCTCCGGGTCGTCCAAAGCGCAACGCTCGGCCTTGGGGCTGGTCGGCTGTCGCGATGCTCAGCTAGCGGGCGTGTCGTTTAGGGCCAACGCACCTGGGCTGTCCGTCCTGAGCGGTGGTGGGTGCCCGACTCCGCCAGGCCTGGACTCTCGCATACCGCGAGTGCGAGCTGTGGCTAGGTGCCCGCCTCGGCTTCGGCGATCCGTCCCACCTCGCCGCGCTTTTCGACCACGAGATAACCGGGGTAGACCTCGACAGTCGACTCGACGGCCGGTTCCTCATGCCCTGGGAGCACGACGAACCGGCGCGGATGGGATCGCACGCGTGCGTACTCACCGATCGAGAGGTCCAGTATCCCACCGCAATCCACGCGGACGCACTCGCATATAAAGGTGTCGGCCAACTCTCCGTTGCGTGGACGCTGATACTCGATCCTGTCGTTTATGCGCCGTGCCAGGGCCTCGTTCTGCGCCATACGGCGTTTGCGTCGATCATCCACTCTGGGAAACCATTCCACTCGAGTTGAAAGCGCTATCGGTACTGATCGATGAGCTGGCGTGCCATCGACTTGCCTCGCCGCGCGGCTTGCGAATCGCCCTCGGCTGCTACGACGATCGAGCCCTCCATGAGGATGTGCCACGAGCGCGCGAACGAATCGGTGTCGCGCAGGCCGGCTTCCTCGGCTAAGCGGCGTACGATCGCGCGGATCTGCTCGAGATGCCGAACGCTGGCGCCGCCTGCAGGATGCTCAGGGCCGAGTTCGAGCAGTACCTTGATGAACGAGCCCGCCTCGAAGTCGTCGCGATGGAACCACTCGTCGAGTACATCGAAGATGGCGAGTAGTCGCTCCTCGGGGTTCGAACCGCGACGCATGGCCCCGGCTTCAATGAAGTCTTTGGTCCAGCGCTGTTCGCGGAGGTTGAGAAACGCGAGCACGAGCTCGTCCTTGGAGGGGAAGTGCCGGTAGAGCGTCGCGGTCGCGACGCCGGCGCGCTGAGTTACCTCGTTGACCCCAACTGCTTGAATGCCGCGCTGCGAGAACAGCTCGTAGGAGGCATCCAGAATCCGCTCGCGGGCGCTGTGCCCCGTCTCGGCCGGTTGGCGGTGGGTTTCAGGCATGCCTTAGAAGGGTACCACTAGCAAGAACGCTCTTTCTCGGTAGAAAGAGGGTTCTCTCTCTTCGCTTTGAAGGGTTTGCTGAGGATCATTCAACGGAAAGGAGGGCCCTGTGGGGCTCATAGAGCTGCTTTTGATTGTCCTAGTAATCGCCGCCGTCGCGGGCGGGATCGGTGTGAGCCCGTTGCTTTGGCTGCTGCTGCTGGTGGCCATCGTCGTCTTCTTCACGGGCGGGGGGTTCGGCTACCGCAGAGGCGGGAGGGTCTAGGTATGACTATCGGCACATCGATCTTCCTCATCGCCGTCGGCGCGATCATCCGTTACGCGCTGAGCTTTAGCGTGTCGGGCGTGTCGCGCCCAGTGATTGGGCTGATCCTCATCATCGCCGGCATCGTCGGCCTCGTGCTGTCGCTGATCTACATGGCCAGCACTCGACGCGGAGTAGTCGACGGAGCCTACGAAGAACCGCGCCTCTAGCGCCGTAGTGACCCCCTGCGAGCAAGCGCCGCAGGGGGTCGGCCCGTCGCCGCAGCCGGCATCAAGCTGCTCGTCGGCTGGTCGCCGCTCAACGGCGCGCTCATCGCGGTCGCGTGCCGGAAAACAACTCAAAGCCAGGAGGAACTATGACCGACAAGAACATCGATCAAGCGAAGGGCCGCGTCAAGGAGGCTGCCGGTGCCTTGACCGGGGATCGACGCCTAAAGAGCGAAGGACACGCCGACCAGGCGAAGGGGTCCCTAAAGAAAGCCGTCGACAAGGTCGCCGAGACGGTTAAAGGGCCAAAAGCACGAGCGCGGCTAACCATGAACTCGCCATGTCGGCCGAGCGTTCGCAGGTGAACATGCTCACGAGAGGTTGTCCCGTAGCTCGTAGAACTTTGTAGTGGCGGTCCTCCCGCCTCGTCCGCTCTTGTTGGGAGCGTGGTGAGTGCGAGATCAGTCCAAGAGACAGGAGGAACCGCCGTGAGCACCGTATCTGCTGTGAAGGTCGTGACGGGGGAGGATGCCGTCGAGGAGCCGCTCTCTCCGCGAGTTCGGGAGGCGCTCGGCGAGCTCGTGGGTGCGGCGAAGGAGGGCCTGCTCGCGCTGAGCGTGGGTGTCGGGCTCGGCGTGCTGGCCGAATTGATGGAGGCTGAGGTCGACGATGTGGTCGGCCCGAAGGGCAGGCACGACGTCGATCGCGTCGCGGTCCGCCACGGCCACGAGCGGGGCGAGGTGACGCTCGGCGGGCGGCGCGTCGCGGTCAAGCGCCCGCGCGTGCGCAGCGCCGATGGCGAGGCCGAGGTTCCGCTGTCCACTTATCGGCACTTCGCCGACCGTGATCCGCTCAGCCGGCTGGTGCTCGAGCAGATGCTCGCCGGCGTTTCCACGCGCCGCTTTGCTCGCACGCGTGAGCCGGTGGGCTCAGAGGTCGAGGCGGGCGCCCGCTCGACCTCGAAGTCCTGTGTCAGCCGCGACTTCGTCGCTAAGACCACCGAGCAGCTGATCGCTCTGATGAGCCGGCGCCTGGATGACATTCGCCTGGCGGCGCTGATGCTCGACGGGATCGAGCTGAAGGGCCGCTGCTGCGTGGTGGCGCTCGGGATCGCGACCGACGGCGTGAAGATCCCCCTCGGCCTGTGGGACGGCTCGACCGAGAACGCCACCGTCGCCAAGGAGCTGTTGAGCAACCTCGTCGCCCGCGGCCTTGACCTTCACCAGGGCGTGCTGTGCGTGATCGATGGCGCCAAGGCACTCAGGAAGGCGATCGACGAGGTGCTCGGGGCGGTCCCGGTGCAGCGCTGCATCCGCCACAAGGAGAGAAACGTCCTGCACCACCTCGCCGAGCGCGACCGGCCCGCCGTCAAGCAGCGCCTACGCCGAGCGTGGGCCGAGGAGGACCACAATCGCGCGCTCGCCCAGCTGCAAACGCTCGTGGGCGAGCTCGAGCACTCCCACCCAGGAGCCGCGGCCTCGCTGAAGGAGGGCATGGCCGAGACGCTCACCGTCACACGCCTTCACATCCGCGGCGCTCTCAAGCGCACGCTGCAGAGCACCAACCCCTGCGAGTCGATGATCGAGACCGTGCGGCGCACCAGCCGCAATGTCAAGCGCTGGCAATCAGGCGAGATGTGCCTGCGCTGGACCGCCGCCGGGATGCTCGAAGCCGAGCGCCAGTTCCGCCGCATCATCGGCCACGCCGACCTCGCCAGGCTCGCACTCGCAGCCGAACAACAACTGCACCGCCACACCACCCCGGAGGTGACCGCTTCCCTCACCTGAGATAATTTAACCCTCGAGGCCGCCACCAAGTTCCACGGCGACCGGGACATCCTCTGCTCACGATCCTGCTCGTCATTGTCCTCGTCCTGCTGCTTACCGGCGACGGGCTCAGCTTCACACGCCGCGGACGCCGCGGCATCTAGCTCCAGCCGCACCAGGAGCCATCACGCGCCTCCTCGGGCTCGACATTCTCGCGTCAGCCCACGAGGTCGTGCACAACCAATAGACCCAGCTTTAGGAGGAAACCTTGAGCACCGGAACGATCATCGCAATTGCTGCTGGCGCCGTGGTAGCGCTAATGCTCGTCGCCTTCGTCGCCCGCGCGGTGAGTCGCACGCGTGACGAACGTCATCGTGAACACGCGGGCGAGCTTCGCCAGCAGGCCAGAAGCCGTTCTATCCAAGCCGAAAGCGCCCGCGCCTCAGCTGACGAGCAGGCCGCCGAAGCCAAGCGTGCTCAGGCTGAAGCTAACGAACGCGCCGCCCAAGCGCGGCGGGGACGTGCGACCGCAGCGCGACAGGCCATCAAGGCTGAGCATCTCGCCGAATCTGCCCGCGATCAGCACGCGCAGGCACGCGCGATTGATCCCGACACGAGCCCGGAGACGCCTAGCACCACCGCGAAGTCCACATCGACTCAGCATAGTTCCACGTAGCCCGTCGCCCGCCGAGCATTCCTGACACGCGCGCTCGGTCGTCGGCGGATGAGATAGCCACGCCACGAATGGTCGGGTGAGCGCTTTCGGTCGCTAGCAGGTGCGCCGCGCGTCGCCGCGACAGGCCTGGTGGTCGTCCGCAGCGGTCGTCTGCGAGCGGCTTGGACGAGCGCTCGCGGCGCGAAAGCAGCCGTGTCGCGCAGACAGTGGCACCGTGAGCTAACGAGGAACTAGCTGAAAGCTCGGGATGACCTGTCCGGCCTTTCCCGGCCTACGCTGCGGCCGAACAGTCGTCGAGGCCGTGGTGGACTCTGTGTGATATTGGCCATCATCGACTGGGTGGCCAGCGAGCAGTTCACACTGCATCGCCAGTTGTGGCGCCTGTACCGGCGGCTGCCGCGGCTCGTGCGCCTCTGGATCGTGGTCGCTGCGGTCGGTGCTCTGATCGAGCTTCCACTGCACTTGTCCGGGCCAAGCGAGGCGCAGCGTGTCCGCGACGCCGTCGCAGCTGCGGTGCGCGAGGCGACCGGTCCCGATCCCGCGAGCAGCTGCTCGGCACTCTCTCCGGCCGGCTTAAACCAGGTCGTGAGCCAGTTCGGCGAAGGTCAGGCCGCGGGCGCGAGCGTCAATCAGCCGGCTGCATGCCAGCAGCTCGTCGTGCGGCTGCGCGCCCAGGCGACGCCGCAGCAGCTGGCCGACTTCGCCAGCGGGAGCGTGCGCGTCGTCCAGTTCCGCGCCGACGGCTCGGCGAGCGTGATCTACCTCGCCGCCGACCGCCGACTCGGGGCGGAGCTTACTCTGAGCCAGATTGGCGGGCACTGGCTGATCGACAGCGTCAGCGGCGGCGAAGTCCCGGCCGGTGGCCTCGGTAGCTCGCCGTAGGCGAGCCGTCCTTGCGTATTTGCTGGGAAACGGGCCGATTCGGCTGGGGAGTTTTGGTCAAGTAGCGCTGCTCCCCCGCCAGACGCGAGAGCGGGATGATGTTCGTGCGCGGCACCCGCGCCTCGTCCGGAGCGACACGGTCGCACGCGTCGGTCGGGGCGACTGCTTCGCCACGGAAGCAGTCGCCCGGCTAAACGGCCACCGTCGGGCTCACGGGCCTCTGATCGGACTCCTCAGCGGGCGATGCAGCCAGGGCGCAACGGGGATACTTGAGCCATGCCCTCGGCCAGCCTGGACCTCGTGCGCTCGACCTACACAGCGTGGGGACGCTGTCAAGTAAAGAACAGAACCGACACTCTTCGCTTGACGGCGTGGCAGGTCAGGCGCTCATCAGGCCGTCCGTTACCCAGGGGTCGCTCCACGCGCGCCCCCCCTCAGCGGAGCTCAGCATCACAGCGAGCGCGCGGCGCTGTCGGTCGGTCATCGACCCGATGGTCTTGTTTTCGGACATCGGGAGCTGAGCGAGAAGCTTGCGACAGCGGGTTTGACCCCAGCGGCGCTGGCTCATCAGCAGGTCGGCCACGGCCATGCTGTGCGCCTCCCAGGGGCAGTGGAGGATCACCTCGGCGACGTCGATCTTTCCGAACGCCACCCTGCGCTTGAGCTCGGCGCGGGCTAGGCGCACCTGGTTGGCGCGCGCCAGAGCACGGATGTTCTGTGGCGCGGCAGGGGTGATTGTCGCTGTCGCGTTCATCTTGCAGTCTCCCCGTTGGCGTCGCGAGGCTCCCGCGACGCGCAACATTCTTGCTTGACTTGACGAGTGTGCGATCGCATGACCGTTGAGATCTACTCGCGAAGGACTCGCGGCTGGCGCCCGAACATCCGCCCTCCAGCAGTGTCTTTGGGGCGAGCCCGAACGGTCGTGTAGAGCGCGCTCCTTGACGCTACGCCAGCGCGAGTGCTCGGTCAACCGCGTGCTCGCGGTTCCTGCGGTGTAAGCGGCGTTTTGTTGTTGCGGCGGGACTTGTGAGGAAATGGACAAGTCCCGAGGACAGCTTGAGCGTCCCGTGGGTCGGGGGTGGGGCCAGACAGTTTTGGGGACGGGTGGCGTCCTGCTATCAAAGACAGTCGCCCGATGAAGCGTTCTCCCGCAACCGGCCTGGCCTCGTGGCGCTACTCGGGCTCTGTGATCTCGACCGCGCCGAAGCCCTCGAGCGGGGCGTCGATGAAGAAGATCTCCATCGTGATGTCTGGCTCGACGTGGGCCTGGCTGAGGAAGGCGAGGACCGTGCGCCCGGTCAGCTCTTCGATCGTGTGCCTGTAGCGCTCGGCCATCACGCGTTGGAAGTCCTCACGCATGGTGATCACGCGCTCGGGCTCGCCGCTGTCCATGATCGTCTGCTCGAGCGGCGTGAAGCCGCTGCCGCGCATCACGACGACGACGATGTCGTCGAGCGCGTAGGTCTTGGCCTTCATCGGGCCGCGCCCGTAGTGATCGCGCAGGATGCCGACGATGCTGGTCGAGATCGCTGCTAGTAGATGTCCGCCGGCGAGCGGGGTGCTGCTTACAACACGCTGCGCGTCCACTTCCGCTACTCCTGCTCCGGCCCGCCTCGCGAGGCCCTGTCGGTTCTGTCGTCTCCTCATGCCCGGTATGTGAGGTGCGCAAACCTCGCAAACCTGCCTGCGTCGAAAATCGTTAGGCGGGCTCGCCGGGCCGTGCAAGCGCGCGCGGGGTTCCTGGCAACAAAATCTCGGACTGAGCGGCATGAGTCACAGCGAGTGCCATACCGGGGCGCGTACGACTGCTACGTTCACGGCACAGCGATCCCACATGCGCGGCGACCGGCCGTGCGTGGCATTGCACCTCAGACAGCGGAACGAGTTCGCGGTCACACGCTGGCCGCCGTCGCGAAGGTCCGTTACACGGTTGGTCTTTCGGGACCGAGGAGTCCATCGGGGTGCACTCGTCAGGTATCGCTCGTCGCGCTTTTGGAAGCGCACGCGAGACGCGCCGGCCGCGTGCGGCTGTCGGTACCGGGCCGGAACCCGACAGCTCGGAGGCCGTGCTCGCGCTGGTCGTAGGTGACCTCGCACGCTCCTGGACGAAGCAGAGACGCAAGCGGGGAGCGAGCTCCCGCAACGGTGCAGCGTTTCAACCAACGAGTGAGGAGAGCAGATGGAAACCGTAGAGCTCAGCGAGCAGCAGAGCGCCCGCATGGCCGAGCTGCCCGAGGACTACCGGGTAGTCGGGGTCGAGCGCAGGGCACCTCTGGTGCGCAAGCCCAGCGGGGAGATCATTCGCATTCACCATAACGGCCGCCTAACCGCGGCCACGATCGCGGCGAGGCGCAGGCTGGCCGTCGCCTCGTCCATCAGGGACTAGGAAGGAGATACCTCATGGCACGAATCATCGTGATGCCCGACGCCACGCATCTAAAGGAGGGGATCAACGGCACGATCCTCTACGCAGAGCAGGTCGCGCCCGAACACCTGGACGACTTGCGCTCCTCGGAACAGATCCTGGAGCACCTGGAGGGAGCCGTCCGAGAGGAGGGGGCGGTGTAATGCACATGCTGTTAACGGCCCGCCAGCTTGAGCGCTTGCGCGAGTTGGCGCCAGACCACAAGCTTCTCACGGCGCGTGACGGCTCTCCGATCCTCGAGCGACCCGATGGACGTCTGTGGCGTGTGCAACCCAACGGCAGCTTGGCACTAGCGCCGCCTGTAGAGAAGGTGCGGTCCTACAATCGACTCCAGTGATAGCCGCTCGAGCACGTCGTGCGTGACTTGGGAACTATGATCCGTGTGCGTTCGATCGACGTAGAACGCGAGCCGGCCGAGGTGCTGGCTCAGGTCGACGCGCTCGCGGACGCGATCGCGAGTGACGCATACCGGGAGTTGGACTGTCGGTAGGCGACGCGGCTTCTTCGTTCCGGAGGTTGCCGCGTTCCCTGCCCGTCATCGATCACGCGGGTCCCGGGGGCCGTCGATCCACGCCCCCCGACGTCCAGCGTTGATCCGCATCCAGGTTGCCTCGGCCCTCGCGGCCGGCGGAGTTGGCAGCGTCATGGTCTGCGCCGTTTGGGCAGCAATGGGCAGCAAACGCCAGGAGACGGCAGTCTCTCTCCCTCCGGCGCGCCCGGCTGCTGCCCAAAAAGCTGCGCGATAGCAGGGCTTTTCGCACCATGCCCCCGCCAGGAGTCGAACCTGGATCTACCGCTTAGGAGGCGGTCGTCTTATCCATTGGACTACGAGGGCGCGCGGCCCGTCGAGGTGGCGAGGGCCCGCGCATAAGGCTACCGGCGCCGCTGCGGCTGGCTGCCAAGCGGGGATCGGCCGGCGTCTTCGGCGAGTCGCGCCAGCTCCTCGCCGGCGAGCCTGTGAGTGATCCAATCGCCCATCGTCTGCGCTCCGATGCGCCGGTAGAAGCCGAGCGCGAGCTCGTTCCAGTCGAGCGCCGCCCATTCCAGTCGCGCACCGCCGTTTTCGCGCACACGCGCCGCGACCGCCGCCAGCAGCGCCCTGCCGACCCCGGCGCCGCGGTGGGCGGGGCGCACGAAGAGGTCCTCGAGCCATACGCCCTGGACGGCCAGAAAGCTCGAGAACGTCGGAAAGAACAGCGCGTAGCCTGCCGGCTCGTGCCGGTGTTCGGCGATCAGCGCCTCGGCCGCCGGCCGCTGCCCGAAGAGCGCCTCGCTGACGAGCGCCTCGGTGGCACAGAGCTCGTCCTCGAGGTGCTCGTACTCGGCGAGCTCGCGAAAGAGCTCGAGCAGCAGGCCAGCGTCCTCGGGGCGCGCCTCGCGGATGACCGGCGGCTCGGATCGGCCGGCCGCAGAGCTCATGTCAGCGGGGCCGATCGGGACGATCCGGGTAGACGTCATCGATCGTCGTGAGCGCGACATACGGGGCTGCGGCGGCACGCTCGATCGCCTCGCCGCCGCCGGCGAGCCGGTCGAGCACGCTCACGACGCCGCAGATCTCCTGCCCCGCGTCGTGAAGCGCCGCGATCGCCGCAAGCGTGGAGCCGCCCGTCGTGACGACATCCTCGACGACCACGCAGCGGTCTCCCGCGTCGAGCAGCGGCCCCTCGATGCGCCGCTGCAGGCCGTGCGCCTTCGCGTCCTTGCGCACGAGGAACGCCTTTACGCGGGCGCCTCCGGCGAGGGCTGCGCAGGCGATCGGGTCGGCGCCCATCGTCATGCCGCCAACCGCGGTCGCCCTCCACTCGGAAACCTGCGCGGCGAGCAGCGCGGCCACCGCGGCGAAGCCCTCCGGGCGCAGGATCGCCCGCTTGGCGTCCACGTAATACTGCGCGTGCGCGCCGCTCGTGAGCGTCACATCGCCGATCACGAGCGCATGCTCGCGCAGCTGCTCGACCAGGCGTGCGCGAGCGAGAGCGAGCTCGCTCGTATGTTCGTCGATGGCGTCCACGCCGGGAACTAATCTACCGGTGTGATTCCCTCGATCGTTCGATTACTCAGGTTGGCATCATTCGTGATCTGCGTGATCGTGATCGCGTCGTTCGTCGTGTTTGCGGCCGACCAGACGAAAAGCGCGTCCAGAAATCAGCAGGAAGAGATCACCTCGAGCTTGGCCACCTCCAACGGGGCGGCGACGGTACCCGCGCATGAGAGCAGCGTTCACAAAGTGATCGACGAAGCCTCGAGCGAGCTCACCTCGCCGTTCTCCGGCATCGTCTCCGGCTCGAGCAGCGAATGGGCAATACGCGGTACGAAGCTGCTGCTGGCGTTGCTCGTCTACGGCTTCGGCCTCGGCTTCCTCGCGCGGGCGATCTCCGTCAGGGTCTAGACAGACGCGCCGTTGCGTCAGGGCCCGGCGTTCGCGCGTACCTCCGTGCTGCCGCCGCCACCCTCGTTGTAGACGTCGACCGGCGTGCCTTCGTGCGCCCACGCGTAGATCCCGGCCGCGTCGGGGATCGGGACGCGCAGGCAGCCGTGACTGGCCGCGTAGGTGGGCACTTCGGCGTATCCATGGATCGCGTAGCCGCGGATGAAGTAGTTCGAGTCGACCATGCCCTCGCTGTTGACGCCGGGGGTCTTCAGGTACACGCGAAAGCGCCCGATCACCGTCGGGGTCGACGGCTTCCCCGAGCTCATCGTGAAGATCGCCTGCACGCGCCCCCCCGGTTCGATCTCGGCGAGGACCTGCCTGGTCAGATCGGCCTCGACGTGGCGGCCGTCGCCGGGGTAGTGCACGTGAAACCTCCCTGCTCCGTGCGACAGGAGTTCGAACACTCGCCTGCCCGCGAAGGCCATGCGTTCGAGTCCCGTCACCTTGCGATAGGCGATCAGCGCCCGGCCTGTGCCTTCATCGAACACTGCGCTCAGCGGCACCGCGTAGTGGAGCGCGTTGAGCTCGGACTGCAGCAGCCGCACCGACTGGCCCTGCGCTCCCGGTCCGAGATTCACCTGCACGACGTGCACCTCGGGCGAGCGGCCGCTGAACGCGGCCTGCTGCGCAGTCGCGTAATGCGCCGCCCGTGCCTGCACCACGCCTGGGTAGCTGCTCGCGTAGCTGATCTGAAACTGACCTGCGCCGTTGCCGATCGCCAGCACGCTCACCCTCTCAACCGCCACCTTGCGGTCTTCGCGATAGACGCTCACCTTGACCGTCTGCCCACCCACATACGGCCACACGACGCCGCGCACGACGATCCGCTCGCCCACCAACGCGAACGGCGGGGCGCCACCGACCTTCTCCAGCAGCAGCAGCACGCGGCCTGCGACCGGCGTCGCCACGGGCGCGGGTGGCGGGGGTTCGCTCGCCGGCGGGGGGCCGGCGGGCGAGCTGGCGGCGGACGCCGCCGGCGCGGTGACCGAGAGGAGCGCTGCGGTCACTGCGAGCAGGCGACGGGATGCCTTCATCAACCGATCCTACGTACCCGGTCCGACGAGAGATGCCTCGGCCCTGATCAAGCCAACACGTTTTGCAACGAGCACGACGGCGGCGATCCCGGCGAACGAGCTCACGATCAGCACCGGGGCCTGCCAGGTCCAGTTCTCGAGCGCCGAGAACGCGATCGAGTTGTTCAGCGAGTGGGCTATGAAGCACGGGTAGATCGAGCCGGTCCGCCGGTAGAGCAGGCAGAGGCCGAAGCCAAGCGCAGCGAGCGGCACGAGGTCCAGCGCCGGCGCCGAGCCGGCATGCACGCCGCCGAACAGCAACCCTGTGATCAGTGCCGCCGGCAACGTACCCCGCCAGTTGCGCAGCGCCGTGAAGATGTAGCCGCGGAACAGGATCTCCTCGCAGATCGGCGCCACCACGCACGTGAGCGCCCCGCTCAGCAGGAGCAGGTCGGTGCCTTCGTTGGAGCCGAGCTGTTCGAGCAGCTTCTCTTCGCTCGGATGAGTCAGCGCCGACCACAGAGCGCTGAGCACGATGAACGTGAGCAGGAGCAGGAGGATCATGCCGACGGCTGAGCGCCAGCCGGCGGCAGGCGGCCGCAGGCCGAACTGCCATGAGCGAACCACCCGACCGCCCAGGTGTGCGCAGTACACCGCAGCGAGCACGAAGCCAACATCCTGCACGAGGGTGTCGGCTATCGCCAGGCCGGGCGGCGTGTGAGAGCTTGAGATCTTCACCCCGAGCGCGAGCGCGGGAATGTCGACGATGACCCCGCCGAGCGCCGCCAGCACGAGCCCCCCGATCAACGCGAGCGGCGCGGTCCATGGCGGCCAGGACGGCGACGGGGAGCCGCGCCCGTCGCTCGACACGGGCTCGCCCCCCGCGCGGGCGGGCGGCTGCTCACCGGAGGGCCCGGCGCCATGGGGTGCCGCGCTCTCGATCGGCGTCATCTCCCCCATCGCCTATGCCACCCAGTGCCAGGTGGCGAACTGTGCGACGAAGCACGCCATCAGCAGCGCCGAGGCCGCGAGCACGGGCCTGCGCGCGCGCGGATGGGCGGCAAGCCACCAGGCAAGCCAGATGTTCAGCGGGAACAGCACTAGCAGGAAGCGCGGCAGCGACATCAGCGGCTGCGCCGCCACCGGGTAGGAGAGCGGCAGTGCGAGCGCAGCGAGCACGTAGGCGCCGTATGCGAGCGGAAGCGTGCGCAGGACGCCGACGATGGCGGGGACGGCCGCGATCAGGAACACCAGCAGCATCAGGTTGTGCCCGGCGCTGACGAACGCGCTGCCTGTGGCGACCGCGAAGTAGACGTGGTGGCTCTGGAAGGAAAGCAGCTGGCGCGCGCCGTCGAACGCGGCCTTCATCCCGTCCCAAACGCCGATGTAGGGCCCGGCGAAATGCCTTCCCCACACTTCCTGAGCGTGAAATGGAGCCAGCGCGTCGCCGCCGGAGAGCGCGAGGAACGCTGCGTAGAGGATCACGCCCGCCGGCAGCAGTCCGATCCACAGCACGTTCCTGCGGAGCCTGTAGCGCGGTCGCAGCCGTCCCAGCAGCTGGCTCGCCGCCGCCCGCGCGCGGGTCCCGCTGCCCGCGATCTGGCGCCAGCGCAATCGCTCGCCGGCCGCGAAGTCGGCAGGCCGGTCCTCGCGCGGCCCGTAAAGGTACAGGACCAGCGCCGGCAGCGCGAGAACGAGGCCGGTGCTGCGCGTGGCGCTGGCGAGCGCTCCGATCAAGCCGACGAGCGCCCACCTGCCCTGGCGCGCGCTCCAGAACAGCCCCACCGACAGCGCGAGATAGAGCGACTCGGAGTAGACCGCCGAAAGGAAGAAGGCCATCGGCGCGAAGGCGGTGAGCATAACCGCCAGGCGCGCGACCTCGCCGCCCGGGCAAGTGGCTGACAGACGCCCGCCGCGAGCGAGCTCGAGGGTCGTCAGGCGATGGATGCCATACAGCGCGAGCGCGAGCGCGAGCATCGAGAGCAGCACGCCGGCGAGCACCAGCGGCACGCCGAACATCGCGATCGCACGCAGGCCGAGTGGATACAGCGGGAAGAAGGCCGTCCGCGACGACGTGAACGCGCCGAGGTCCGGCCGGTATCCGTAGCGCGCGATGACGAGATACCACGCCGCGTCCCAGCGCGCTGCCGGAGCGGCGAGCAGATCGCCGAGCCAACCGAATCCGCGCGTCACGCCCGGAGGGTTGAACGCGTTGCGCACGGGTCCGAACCCGAACGCGAGCAGCGTGCCCACTCCTGCCACCCAAACGAGCAGGCGCGAAGTCCACAGGGCCTGCCAGCTCTCCCTCGCGGCGGTGATGCGCTCGGCATCGAGCGAGCGAAGCTCTCTCGAACGCCACCGAGCCGCCACCCGGACCCACGACCCGGACCGGATACCGCCGGGCGACGAGCCGGACGCACGCGGCTCGAACGGGACGACCGGCTCGCTTGCGCTATCCAGGATGGCCAGCTCGGCGGTGTCTGGGTTCATGGTGTCTGACACCGAGCGTAGAGGCCGCCGCGATGTGTGCCTGGCAGGAAATCACAATCGAGCGCGGTAATCTCGAAGTCCCGGAGATGTCTCGACAAGCACGACAGCGTCGGCGCAGGCACAACACGGGCGGGGCTACGCGGGTGCTGCTGGTCGGTGGCGGCGTCATCTCGACCGCGCTGATAATCGGCGTGCTCGCGACGGTCGGCTACGTCCTGAACGTCGCCAGGTCCGCACCGGCACTCGCAGAACTGCGCCCGATTCTCACCGGAGGCTCCTCGCAGGTTTTCGCCGCCGACGGCACGCGTCTCGGTTTCATCCAGTCGGACGAGCTGCGCACACCGGTCGGCTGGAATGAAATTCCGGCGAACGTGAAGAACGCGACCGTGGCGATCGAGGACCAGCGCTTCTACAAAAACGACGGCGTCGATCTGACCGGCATCTTCCGCGCGGCCGTCAAGGACATCACCAGTGGCGCCCCGCTGCAGGGTGGGTCGACGATCACGATGCAGCTGATGCGCAACCTCTACCTCGGCGGCGACGAGCACACGCTCCGCCAGAAGATCATCGAGGCGAAGCTCGCGCTCGACTACGAGAAAGTCCATAGCAAGCGCTCGATCCTCACCACCTACCTCAACAGCATCCCCTACGGGACGGTTGGCGGACAGACGGCGATCGGCGTGCAGGCCGCGGCGCGCATCTTCTTCGACAAATCCGTCTCCCAGCTGAACCTCGAGCAGTCGGCTCTACTCGCCGGTCTCCCGCAGGCGCCCTCGGATTACAACCCCTTCAACGACCCGGCGGCCTCGAGGGAACGGCGCAACGAGGTGCTCGAGAAGATGGCCGAACTGCACTACATCACCGCCGCGCAGGCGTCGGCGGCGGAGCATGCGCCGCTCGAGGTCAAGCGGGGGACGTACTACTCGCAGCGGCTTGAGAACTTCTTCTTCGAATACGTTCGCGAGCAGCTCGTGCACCGCTACGGTGCGAAGACGGTCGAACAGGGCGGCCTGAAGGTCTACACGACGATCGACCTGAACATGCAGCGGCTCGCGCGCAAAGCGATCGCAGAAGTGCTCGACGAGCCCGAAGATCCCGCCTCGGCGATCGTCACCCTGAATCCGGCCAACGGCGACATCGAGGCGATGGCCGAGTCGGAGAGCTACGAGAAGTCGCAGTACAACCTCGCCGCGGACGGGCATCGCCAGCCGGGCTCGACGTTCAAGGCGATCGATCTCGCCGATGCGCTCTCGCGCGGCGTCGACCCGAACAGCACCTACTACTTCTCGCACACGCTGCCACCGGGATGGCTGCCGGCGTATCCGACCTACGAAGTCAAGACGTTCGAGGGCACCTCGCTGAACAAGTCGATCAACCTCGTGCAGGCGACGCTCGCCTCCGACAACACGGTCTTCGCGCAGCTCGCCGCTGATCTCGGCTGGGAAACGATCACGCAGATGGCCTACAAGATGGGCGTCAAAACGCACCTCTCGAGCTACCCCGCCGAAGCGCTCGGCGGCCTGACGCTCGGGGTAACCCCGCTAGAAATGGCCGATGTCTATGCCACGCTCGCGGATGGCGGCTGGCGCAACACGCCGATTGCGATCACCAAGGTCGTCTTCCCCGACGGCCACGTCGACAGCAACTGGGGCCAGCCGAACCGGGTCAAGGTGCTGAGCGAAGCCGTCACCGGCGAGGAGACGAGCATCCTGCACCAGAACGTGCTGGCGGGCACGGCCGTGAGATCGGCAATCAACTGCCCGACCGCCGCCAAGACCGGCACGACGAGCGAACTCGTCGACGCATGGCTCGATGGCTACAACTCCCAGTACTCGACGGTCGTCTGGATGGGATACCCCAGGCAGGACGTCCCGATGACCGACGTGCACGGCGAACCGCAGCAGGGAGGAGCGCTGCCGGCGGTGATCTGGCACGACTACATGTCGGCCGTGACCGAAGGCAAGCCGTGCGCGCCGCTGCACACATCCAGCGAAGGCATCTCCTACCAGCCGTTCTACGGCAAATTCGCAACCACCGGCGAGACCCAGTCCTTCGGAGAATTCGAACCGGGAAGCGAACACGCAACCAGAAGATCCTTCCCGCGCGGCGGCGCCGGCGGGGGTACGCGCGGCAACCATCGAGGCAAACGCTCCGAAGGTGCGCCTCCCGTACCGGCCGCTCCGCCCATCCGGGTTCCGAGCGGGCCGCCATCGCCGCCGAGTGGCGGCGCTCCCACCGTTCAGAGGACCGGCGGGGCAGGCGCGGGGTGACGGTCGTGTCGCCGTGAGAAAGCGCCTTCTCGCGCCTGGCGCTGGTAGTTTGAGTCTCGATATGCGAAACGACGGTCGCCTGCGACGCATGTGCCGGGCGGCCAGATGGGATGCGGTGTGCCGAAGGAGGACAAGGTCGAATTCGAGGGCGAGGTGATCGAGGCCCTGCCGAATGCGATGTTTCGCGTGAAGCTCGACAACGATCACATCGTGCTCGGGCACGTGGCCGGCAAGATGCGGCGGTTCAGGATCCGCATCCTGCCCGGCGATCGCGTGCGCTGCGAGCTCTCGCCCTACGACCTGGACCGCGCGCGGATCGTCTACCGGCACCGCTGAGCACGGGCATCGCCGAGCGTTCCCTGATCGAATCCATCGCGGCCGAGCTGGGTCGGGGACTCGAGCGCGACGAGCAGGACCGCGGGGGCAAAGCGGAGCAGACACGCGCGCGGACACGATCGAGGGTCGTGCGCGGCATCGGCGACGACGCCTCCGTCGTTGCGGCGCAGCCGGTCTGTGCGATCTCTGTCGACGCGATGGTCGAGGACGTTCACTTCCGGCTGGCGCAGGGGTGGGCGACGCCGGCCGAGGTGGGACGCCGCGCGCTCGCGAGCGCGCTCTCTGACCTGGCCGCGATGGGCGCCGAGGCCGGCGAGGCCTACCTCGTGCTCGGCCTGCCGGCCGGCTTCGGCGAGGAGCGTGCGCTCGAGCTCGCGCGCGCCGCGATCGCGCTCGGCGCGGAGACCGGCACGGCGATCGCCGGCGGCGACGTCGTCCGTGCGCCGGTCCTCACCGTATCGGTCACCGCGGTCGGCTGGGCCGAGTCCGAGGACGAGCTCGTCGGCCGTGACGGAGCGCTGCGCGGAGACATAGTCGGTGTCACCGGAAGCCTCGGCGCCGCCGGAGCCGCGCGTGCGCTGCTCGAAGGTCGCGCCTCGCGCACCCCGCGCACCGAGGCGGCGCTGAGGAGACTGCGCCACCCCTCGCCTCGGCTGCACGAGGGGCGCGCGCTGGCCGCTGCCGGCGTGCACGCGATGATCGACCTCTCCGACGGTCTGGCCACCGACGCCGGGCATATCGGCCGCCGCAGCGGCGCGCGACTGCGCCTCGAGCTCGCCGCGCTACCCCTGGCTGCGGGTGTCAGCGAGGCCTGCGCAGAGATCGGCGTGCCTGCCTGGCAGATGGCGGCAGCGGCCGGTGAAGACTACGAGCTGTGCTTCTGTGCCGCGGTGGAGGACCGGGCGCGCGTGGAGCGGGCAGTGGGCGAGCTCGGGGAGGTGCGCGTCAGCTGGATCGGCGAGGTCGTGGAGGGTTCGCCGGGAGTGACGCTCTCAGACGAGCGGGGAGACGAGGTTCGGATTGAGGGATTTGAGCACAGCTGGTAGAGCGTGGCGCGGGGGCGCGGCCGTGGGCGCCGATTCGATCGGCTGCGGCACGCCGCGGCTCGGCAGCGTGCGCGCGGCGCCCTCCGGCACCGTGCGTGTGAGCCGCGCATACACAAGCAGCCGTTTTTCGGCGCTGAACAGCGGCGTGCATGCCGACAGCACGAGGCGCGTATAGCCGACCCTGGCGACTGCGGCCTCTACGTCGGTCGGAGCGACGACGCGCTGGCCGATGACCGTGTAGGTCAAGTCGGCGTAGGGCATGTGGAGCAGGATCAGATTGCCCGGCGAGAGCGAGTCGATGTGGCGGAACGGCGCCAGGAACGTCGTCCGGTGCCCCGCGATCGCGGTCGTGCCGGGGATCCCCGGGAAGTTCGTTTCGGGGTAGATGCCCGGCCCGCTCTCCAGCGCTTCGGTGTTGGTCCCGGCGACCACCACGAAGCGCGCACCGATCCGCGGGATGATGATGCGGCCCACGGGGCTGCCCTCGCGGGCGTGGCGCTGGAGCTCACCCGCGAGAAACGCGATCCGCGCACGCTCTTCGGGGAGGCTCGCGAGCGTTCGCCGCTCGAGCGGCGTGGGAGCTGCGCCTTCGACCTTCTGCAGCGCCCCGCTCAGGTGATCCTGCCTCAGTTTCGCGTACAGCGCGGAGATCGGCTCCTGCCAGAGCAGCGTGATCCCTCCGTCGATCAGCGCGAGCGCGCCGATCAGGATCAGGGCTGCGGCGAGTGCTCGCAGCGCGCGCTGCGACCTCGCCGGCGGGTCCGCCGGCAACGCAACTGCTCCCCCGGAAACGCTCGAGCTCAACGGAACCTCCGACATAGCGTACTATCGTCGCAGAGCCGACTCCGTACCACCAAGCGATCCCGGGCCGGCGTAGGAGAGCGGGCCGCGCATCGTGATCTCGAGCTCGCGGTCTGCGCCGGCGCCCGCCGGCGCCGGTGAGGAGACGGCGAGCATCGCCGCCGTGACCCCGCAGCCGAGCGCGAGGCTCCAGAGGATCGCTCCCCCCAGCCCAACGTGCCCGCCGGCGAGCAGCAGGACGGTCGTCCACGCCACCCCGCCCGGGCCGAGTCCGAGCTCGTGGGCGTAGAAGGCGACGAGCAGGACCAGCGGAGCGAGGCCGAGCGCGATCAGCGCAAGCGCGCCGGAGCGTCGCGGGCGAAGCTCCGGCGAGGCGACGATCAGCCACAGGTGCAGCGCCGGAATCAGCAGCAGAGCCGTGTACAGGTCATCTGCCCATACGATCAGGCAGACGCCGCACAGCACCAGCAGCATCGGCAGCCCGGCGACCTCGGGATCGGGGCGCATGCCCAGCCGCAGGCGCCGCACCAGCATGGCCCACGGAAGCCACGCGAGCGCGAAGGCGAGCGCGAGGATCGCGACCGTGGTCGCGGCGGTCCGATCGAAGGGCATGGCGCTTGGCAGCACCGGCACCCGCGGCGCCGCGATGATGCCGAGCGCCCCCAGCAGATAGGCGAGCACCGCGCACGCGAAGAACGGCAGCGCGCAGCTCAGCGTCCATAGCGTCCAGCGCCCGACGGGCAGCCGGCGCCGCCGCGCGCGCGCGAGCCCGTCCACCGCTATCAGCAGCGGCCCGAGCAGCAGCGTCACCGTGAGCAGTCGCAGCGCCCACGCGGGGATGGTCTGGCGCTGGAGCAGCAGGCCGGTCGTCATCGCCGCAGACACGTCGGGCGCCGTGTCCAGCGCACTGACAGCGCTCAGCACGCCACGACCGAGGCCTTCGAGGCGTTCGGCGCTGACGGGAGTCGCGGCGGAGGGACCGTGTTCGCCCGAGACCTGCACGAGCACCGCAGGAATCCCGCTCGCTCCGAGCACGCCCTGCTCGCCGGGCGCGAAGGGAAACGCGAGATGGGCGAGCTGACCGATCGCGCTCGGTCCGCCAGGCGAGGAGCCGGTCTCGTGGGTGATCGCGTCGCTGACCGTGCTCTCGAGCTGCAACGGGGCCGATCCGTAGCCGTCCGAGTAAGGGACGACGAACGGCCTGCTCGCATGCGCGCCCGCGACGTCGCCAAGCACGATCGCTGCGTCCAGGGGCCCGTGGAGGGCGGCGGCGAAGTTCGCCGCGCCGGCATCCCCGCCGCTGCCGCCGCTGCTCGAGACGAGGATGATCGTGCGCTTGGTCTCCTGCGTCGCAAACACCCGGGCGAGCTCGAGCAGGGCGGCGGTGCCGGAGAGCTCGGCCTCGGATCCGCGCGCCGCGGCATCGCGGTGCGCGAGGATCACGATCGGGCTCGCGCCGGTCGAGCCGGGGCGCTGCGCGACGACCGTCGTGAGCGAGCGCTCGCCGTCGATCGTCTGCCCCTCGAAGTGGCTCGCATGCACGGAGAAGCCCCCGCCGGCCGTCCCGCCGAGCCCTTCGAGCGCGCCGGCCACGTATCGCGCGAGCCCCTCATCGCCGGCGCTTCCGGGACGCCTGTCGGGGTATTTGGCGGCGAGGCTCTGGAGTTCGCCGAACGCGCGCGCGCCTTCGAAGGCGTCGGGTGCGAGCGTCGAGGTGAGCGCCGGCGGTCGCGAGGCGAGTGAGAACGCCGCGATCCCAAGCGCTATGAGGAACGGCACGAGGGCCGCGCGGTAGAGCCGCCCGTTGAGCATCCGCCTAGACCATAGTTCGACAGTCGCCTGCAAGCAGCGCTTAAAGACGCGCAAGATGCGCGGACGCGGACATCGTCGCAGCCGGACCGCGCCGCCCGCGGATCCAGGCGCACCGTTAGGTATGGTGCCGCCGCGTGCTCCAGCCCGTCGCAGTAGGACACAAGTCGCTTGCCGACTACACGCACATCTGCGGGCGCGAGCTGATCGCCGAGGTGCGTGATCTGGCCGAGCCGCTGCAGGGCGAGCGGGTGGTGCACATCTCTGCGACCGCGTTCGGCGGCGGAGTGTCCGAGATCCTGTACGCGCTCGTGCCGCTGATGCGCGACGTGGGGCTCGACTGCGAATGGCAGGTGATCTACGGGCGCGAAGAGTTCTTCAACGCGACCAAGCTGATGCACAACGCGCTCCAGGGCGCGCTGCAGGATCTCGATGACGAGCAGTGGGCCACGTGGCTGCGCTTCGGCGAGATCAACGCCCGCGAGCTGACCGGCGGATGGGACGTGTGCGTGGTGCACGACCCGCAGCCGGCGACGCTGTACCAGCTGGTGCCGGAGAAGGCGAAAGGCTGGGTGTGGCGCTGCCACATCGACCTCTCGACGCCGAACCCGCAGACGATGGCGCGCCTGCTGCCGTACATCGCCGCCTACCCCGAGTCGCTGTTCCACATGCCCGAGTACATCCCCGCCGGGATGAAGGGCCACGTGCACGTCGTCCCGCCGGCGATCGACCCGCTCACGCCGAAGAACATGGCGCTCTCGCCCGAAGACGCTGCGTTCGTCTGCGGCCAGTTCGGGATCGACGTCGACCGCCCGCTGATGTGCCAGGTCTCGCGCTTCGACCCCTGGAAGGACCCCCTCGGGGTGATCGACGCCTACCGCCTGGTCAAGGAGTCGATGCCCGAGGTCCAGCTCGCGCTCGTCGGCTCGATGGCCAGCGACGACCCGGAGGGATGGGACTACTTCAACGCGACGATCGCCCACGCGGACGGCGACCCGGACATACACATCCTCAACAACTTCAACAACGTCGGCGCGATCGAGGTCAACGCGTTCCAGTCGCACTCCGACGTGCTGATCCAGAAGTCGATACGTGAGGGCTTCGGCTTGACGGTGTCGGAGGGTATCTGGAAGGCGCGCCCGTTCCTCGGCGGCGCCGTCGGCGGCATACCGCTGCAGATCGAGGACGGCCTCACGGGATTCCTGGTCCCGACCGTCGAGCTCTGCGCCGAGCGCTCGCTGCAGGTCCTGGGCGACCCGGAGCTCGGCAGGGAGCTGGGACGCCGCGGCAAGGAGCACGTTCGCCGGCATTTCCTGATGCCTCGCTACCTGCGCGATTATCTACGCATCTTTCACGAGCTGAGAGAGACATGAGCGGCGAGCCGGCACAGCGGACTCCGCTGGTGCTGGTGAGCAACCGTGGGCCGGTGACCTTCCACGCCGGTGGCGAGGTGCAGCGCGGCTCGGGCGGTCTCGTGACGGCGCTGACGGGACTCGCGTCCCACCGCGAAGCGACCTGGATCGCCTCGGCGATGAGCGACTACGACGCCGAGGTCTCGCGCGAACACGGCGGACGCGCGTTTCCAGTCCGGTCCCCGGCCGGGGGCGAGTACGAGGTGCGCCTGGTCGTGAGCGACCCCGAGGCCTACGACCGCTTCTACAACGTGTTCGCGAACCCGATGCTGTGGTTCATCCAGCATTACCTGTGGGATCTGTCGAACGCGCCGGACATCCGCCGCGAGGAGATCGAAGCATTCGAGTTCGGCTACAACGTCGTCAACGAGGATCTCGCGCGGGCCGTCGTGGAGGAGCTCGAGGAACATCACGAGCCGGTGGTGATGGTCCACGACTACCACCTCTACACGCTCCCCGACCTGGTGCGCCGCGCGCGCCCGGACGTCTTCCTGCATCACTTCATCCACATTCCCTGGACGCAGGCTGACGCCTGGCGGGTGCTGCCCACGCGGATCCGCGAAGACATCTTCACCGGTCTGCTCGCAAACGACATCATCGGCTTTCACACACGCTCCTACAGGCACAACTTCCTGCAGTGCTGCCGCGACCTGATGGACCTCGAGGTGGATTTCGGGCGCGGGCTGGTGCGCTTCGGCGAGCGCGAGGTGTGGGTCAGGGCCTATCCGCTGCCGATCGATCACGAGGCCACGCGCCTGATCGCGCAGGGCGAGCGAGTCAGCGCCTTCGAGGAGGAGCTACTGCAGCGGCGGCGCGACTTCCTGATCCTGCGCGTCGACCGCGCCGACCTCAGCAAGAACGTGCTCCGGGGCTTCTCGGCCTTCGACCTGTTCCTCGAGCAGCACCCCGAGTTCACGGAGCGCGTCACCTTCATGGCCCAGCTGATGCCGTCACGGACGGACGTGCCCCAGTATGCGGAGTATCTGGAGCGGATCGAGGCGCTCGTGGCGGTCGTCAACCACCGCCACGGCACCCCCGACTGGATGCCGATCCAGCTGAAGCTGCGCGATGATCTCGAGGAGGCGATGGCGGCGTACAAGCACTACGACGTGCTGCTGGTGAACGCGATGTTCGACGGCATGAACCTCGTAGCCAAGGAGGGGCCGATCGTGAACGAGCGCGAGGGCGTGTCGATCCTCTCCGAGAACACGGGCGCGCACGAGGAGCTTGGCGAGTACGCGCTGTCGGTGAACCCGTTCGATATCCAGGAGCTGGCGAACTCGATCTACGCGGCGCTGACGATGAACCCGCGCGAGCGCCGCCGCCGCGCCGAGGGGCTCGTCGAGATCGTGACCTCCCGCGACCCCGGCGACTGGATCGACGAGCAGCTGGCCGACATCCGCGCGAAGGGCCTCTCCCGGTAGGGCACTCAGCGGCGGGGCCGATTCACCGACCCGCTAGTCTTTCCGCAGCTCGCGCATGCCGCTGCCTCCGGCCACATATGACCTCGTGCTGCTCCTGGACCTGCAGGCGGAGGACGCGACGCGCGCGAAGATAGTCGCCGATACGCGCGCGGCGATCGAGGCGCAGGGCGAGCTCGTGCGCGACGACGACTGGGGCGAGCGGGCGCTCGCATACCCGATCCAGCGCAGGACCAGCGCCGAGTACCGCCTGCTGCAGTTCCACGCGGCCACTCCGGAGCTGCTTGCGGCGCTCAACCGCTCGCTGCGAATCACAGACGGCATCCTTCGCTTCCGGATCATCAAGCTCAAGCCGGGCGTCCCGGACCCCCCCGACATGCGAACCGCCGCGTCGGCCGCGCGTCGGACCGAGCCCGAGGCCCGTGCGGAGTCCGCGCCGGAGGGCCAGGCCGGAGCCGAGATGGCGGTGGGCGAGCCGGCCTGACTTGCGGAGCCCTCGCGCGAGGGTCGCTTGCGCGTTGCACAGATGCGCTGGGGTGGTAATAAGATCGGCCTATGAGCTGGGCTGAGGACATGGGCGAGCCGAACGCGAACAGGACCGACGTGTTGCGGGCGTCGCCGCCGATGTTCGACTCGCGGGTGCTGGACGCGCTCTCGCGCGTGCATCCTGCGGTGCCGATCATCATCTTCCTGCCGGCGATCGCCGCGATGGCCGCGTGGAGCCTGTCGAGCAGAAGCGTGCCGGCCACGGTCGGCCTCGTCGCCGCCGGCTACGCATTGTGGACCCTGTTCGAGTACTGGCTGCACCGCCTCGTGTTCCACTTCGAACCGCAGGCGGGCGTCGGCGCGCGCCTGCACTGGATCATCCACGGCGTCCACCACGACCACCCCAACGATCCGATGCGGCTGGTGATGCCGCCGACCGTCAGCGTGCCCCTGGGGGCAGCCGTGTTCGGGGTGCTCTACGCGATCTTCGGAACGCGCTATGCGTCCGGCCTCGGGGCGGGATTCTTCGCCGGCTACCTGGTGTACGACATGATGCACTACTACCTGCATCACTTCCGTCCGCGTGGGCCGCTCGGGCGAATGCTGCGCGAACGGCACATGCGCCATCACTTCCAGGACGACACGCGCGGCTTCGGGATCAGCGCGCCATACTGGGACGAGGTGTTCCGCACCTCGCCGCGCGCGAAGCGATCCTCGCAATAAGCGGGGTCGTGCAGTGAGCACGCGCGAGTTGCGCCCGGAGGCCGCTCTAGACTCGGTGCGCGAGCCGGGAGCGCTGGCTACTCGCCAGACCGGACGAGGAACGAGCTGAAAGGAACAGAGCCGTGGCCGCCACCAACATCAACAGGGTCGTGATGACCGGAAACCTGACTGCCGATCCGGAACTGCGTTCGCTGCCGAGCGGCATGTCGGTGTGCAGCCTGCGTATCGCATGCAACACGCGCCGCAAGAACGCGAGCACGGGCGAATGGGAGGACAAGCCCAACTACTTCAACGTCACAGTATGGGGCGCGCAGGGCGAGAACGCGGCGCGCTACCTGTCCAAGGGACGCCCAGTGGCGATCGACGGGCGCCTGGAGTGGCGCGAGTGGGAGGCGCAGGACGGCACCAAACGGCAGGCAACCGATATCATTGCCGACTCGGTGCAGTTCCTGGGCTCGCGCGATGACTCCTCGACTGGAGGTGGATTCGCCGGCGATGGAGCGTCCAAGGGCAGCGACGTCCCGGTCGACGAAGGGGACTTCCAGCCCGCACCTGTCGCCGGCGCGGCCGGCGACGACGACATTCCGTTCTAGCCAGTTACAGCGAGGTCCCTGTGTTTTCCACCGCAGCCATGCCCAGACGCGACCGCAGCCACGGCGGGGAGCGCTGATGGCCAAAGCGCGCGGTCGCGGCAAGCCGGTTCGCCGGCGCGACAAGAAGGGCGGGCCGGGCAGCGGTCGGCGCAAGCCGTGCCAGCACTGCCGCGACAAGGTCGAGCAGGTCGACTACAAGGACGTCGCCTCACTGAGGAAGTTCATCTCCGAGAAGGGGAAGATCCGCTCGCGGAGGATAACTGGGTCGTGCCGGCGCCACCAGGTCCAGATCGCACGGGCGGTCAAGCGCGCGCGCGAGCTCGCGCTGCTGCCCTACGTCAACGAGGGCGGCCGCGATGACGGACCGCGCCGCGAACGCGACCGGGAACGGTAGGGCGGTGCCGGAAGCGATCCTGCTCAAGGACGTCGACACGCTCGGCGAGCAGGGGACGGTCGTCGACGTCTCGAAGGGCTACCTGCGCAACTACCTGATCCCGCGCAAGCTCGCACAGCCTGCGACCAAGGGCGCCATCGAAACGATCCGCCAGCGCCAGGCGGCTGCCGAGAAGGCCGCGCGCCAAGCCGTCGAGCAGGCGCAGGAGAACGTCAAGCTGCTCAACCGGACCGTTCTCACGATCCCACAGCAGGCCGGCGCCGATGGCCGGCTGTTCGGCTCGGTGACCGCGCAGGACATCGCGACGGCGATCCGCGAAGCGCGTGGCCTACGGATCGACAAACGCGGCGTGCACCTCCCTGAACCGATCAAGAACGTCGGCACCTACATGGTCGTGGTCGACGTCGTCGAGGATGTGACGGCGACGGTCAAGACGATGGTCGTCGCCAAGAAGTAGTCGCGTCGCGGCGCCTCGGCCAGACGATTCGCCGCAGATCTCCGTCGGGTCCGTGTGCGAACATGTGTTCGTGCCAGTGAATTCTTCCGAGATAGCGGGGACGGCGGCCTGGGCGCGAGGAGCGCCTATCTAGACTCGGCGCAGCCATGGCCAAGAGCGCCGTCTCGACAGCCAACGGGGCGCCAGCTGCCCCTGCAGGCGTGATCGCCCCTCCGCACAACCTCGAGGCCGAGCAGTCGGTCCTCGGCGCGATCCTGCTCTCGGACCGGTCGCTGTATGCGCTGGTGATCGAGGAGGGGCTGCGAGCAGAGGATTTCTACCGCGATCGCCACGGGACGATCTACGAAGCGATGCTCTCCCTATACCACGAGAGCGAGCCGGTGGACGTGCTGACGCTCACCGACCGCCTGAAGCGCCTCGGCAAGCTCGAGGACGTCGGCGGCCGTGCGGCGGTGGACGAGCTGGCCGGAGCGGTGCCGGCCGCGGGCCATGCGCGCCGCTACGCGCAGATCGTGCGCGAGAACGCCCTGCTGCGTCGCCTGCTGAAGGCCTCGTATGAGATCCAGGAGAGCGTGCTCGGGCACGAGGCGTCTCCGCGCGAGCTCGTCGAGCTCGCCGAGAAGGCGATGCTCGAGGTCGGGCGCGACGACCGTCAGCAGGACTTCCGGGCGATCGAGGAGGTGCTGCACGAGGAGCTCGACAAGCTGCACCGCCTCTCGCTCGAGGGAACGTCGCTGACGGGGACGCCGTCGGGCTTCAAGGATCTCGACGAGATCACCGGTGGCTTTCAGCCTGGCAACCTGATCATCATCGCGGCGCGCCCGGCGATGGGCAAGAGCGCTCTGGTGTGCAATATCGCCGAGAACGCCGCCGTCGAGCACGGCAAGGCGGTCGCGCTGTTCTCGCTGGAGATGGCCGAGGCCGAGCTGGCTCAGCGGTTCGTCGCGTCGCAGGCGCGCATCAAGGGCGAGGAGCTGCGCAAGGGACGCGTCGCCGAGCAGCGCTGGCCGAAGATCCTGGGCGCGAGCCAGCGCCTGGCTCGCGCGCCGCTGTGGGTGGACGACTCGAGTGACGTGGGCCTGCTCGAGATCCGCGCGAAGGCGCGGCGCCTGCACAGCCAGTGCGAGGGCGGGTTGCGGTTGATCATCATCGACTACCTGCAGCTGATGCGCACGGACAGCCGCTACGACAATCGCGTCACCGCGGTCGGGGAGCTCAGCCGTGGCCTGAAGATCCTGGCGCGCGAGTTGGGGGTGCCGGTGATCGCGCTCTCGCAGCTCAGCCGCGCGGTGGAGCAGCGCTCACCGAAGAAACCCCAGCTGTCGGACCTGCGCGAGAGCGGGAACCTCGAGCAGGACGCCGATCTGGTGATGTTCATCTACCGCGACGAGTACTACGAGGCGGACACCGAGCGCCCGGGCGAGGCGGATCTGATCATCGCCAAGCACCGCAACGGCGCCACCGGCGAAGTGACGCTCACGTTCCAGAAGGAATACCCCAAGTTCATGAACTATGCCGGTGAGCGCTACGCGCAATGAGCGACGGGCGCTCCCTCGAGGATCTCGCTGAACGCCTGGAGGTGGCCGCTCCGCAGCCAACCGGCGCGAGCGGCGAGGCGGCCTGCCCGCTCGGGTCCTGCGACGGAAGCGGCTTCCTGATCGATGAAGCGACGAACACGGCCACCGACTGCGGCTGCCGCGCCGCCAGGATCGCCGGCGCCCGCACGCGGAGCCTTGCCGGGCGGATCCCGCGCAGGTATCGCGGCGTGTCGTTCGACCGCCCCCCGGTCAGCGACATGGCGAGGGCCGCACCCGACCAGATCCGCTCCGTTCGCCGCTACGTGCACGCGATCGAGGCGAACCTCGACAGCGGGAAAGGGATCTGGATCCAGGGCGACGTCGGGACGGGCAAGACAACGCTGGCGATGCTCGTCTCCAAAGCGGCGCTCGACGCTGGGCGCTCGGTCGCGATCTACTCGCTTCCGCGCCTGCTGAACCTGCTGCGCGAATCGATGGACTCTGAAAGGGGGATGGTCGACTTCATGGATCGGCTGACGGCTGTCGATCTGCTGCACCTCGACGATCTCGGCGCCGAGAACAGCTCGGACTGGGTGCTCGAGCAGCTCTACTCGATCGTCAACGCCCGCTACGAGGCCGAGTGCGCGATCGTCGCGACGACGAACCTGATGCCGGATGAGCTATCGGATCGGCTCGGCCCCCGCACCGTCTCACGCCTGGTCGAGATCTGCGGGGACCTGATCCCGCTGTTCGGCGAGGACAAGCGACGCGAGTTCCGCGCACAGCGAGCGGGGTCGGCAGAGCACGCCGGCTGAGCTCCGCTGGACCGATTCGCCTCGCACCGGCGAGGCGCGGCTCGCAAGCCATGCTGGTCCGCCGCTCGACCGGCCCTAAACTGCACTCGGCATGCCAGGCATCGTCATAGTCGGCGCCCAATGGGGCGATGAGGGCAAGGGCAAGATCACCGATCTGCTTGCCGAGCATGGCGATGCCGTCGTGCGCTTTCAGGGAGGCAACAACGCCGGGCACACGATCGTGCGCGGGGAGGAGGAGTGGAAGCTCCATCTCATCCCCTCGGGGATCCTCTACCCGGGCAAGCGCTGCGTCATCGGCAACGGCGTCGTCATCGACCCGCGGGTGCTGATCGACGAGCTCGATTCGCTGCGTGCGCGGCGCGTCGACGTCAGCGGCCTTCGCGTTTCGGCCAACGCTCACCTGATCATGCCCTATCACCTGCTGCTCGACTCGGCCGGGGAGGCAAAGCTCGGCAGCCTGCAGATCGGCACGACGCGCAGGGGGATCGGCCCCTGCTATGCCGACAAGGCCGCGCGACTGGGCATCCGCGTGCAGGATCTGCTCGACGAGAAGATCCTCAAGAAGAAGATCGTCGCGGCGATGGAGCCGAAGCGCCTATCGCTGCGCCCGTTCGAGAAGGACCCTGCACTCGACCTGCACGCGATGACCGAGGAGTACCTGAACTTCGGCCATCGCCTCGAGCAGCACATCGCCGACACCTCAAAGCTGATGTGGGAGATGCTCGACGCCGGCAAGACGATCATCCTCGAGGGCGCCCAGGGGGCGATGCTCGACATCGACCACGGTACCTATCCGTTCGTGACCTCCTCGAACCCGCTAGCCGGCGCCGCCTGTGTCGGCACCGGCATCGGGCCGAAGGCGATCGACGAGATCTGGGGGATCTCGAAGGCCTACACGACGCGCGTCGGCGCGGGACCCTTCCCGAGCGAGCTCCTCGAGCCGGACCCGACTGGCGAGCAGATACGCCAGCGCGGCGGGGAGTTCGGCACGACGACGGGCCGCGCCCGCCGGACAGGCTGGCTCGACCTCGTCGCGCTTCGCTACGCCGCCCGTCTGAACACGCTCAGCGCGCTGGTGGTGACCAAGCTCGACGTCCTCTCGGGCTTCGACCGGATCTACGTCTGCACTCGCTATCGCGGACCTGAGGAGGCGGTGTTCGAGGACTTCCCCTACCACCAGACGGTTCTCCACCACGCGACCGCCGAGCTGACCGAGCTGCCGGGGTGGAGCGAGGACCTTGGCGAATGCCGCAGCACGTCCGACCTGCCTGATGCCGCGCGAGAGTACCTCGAGTTCATCGCCGAGCACGCGGGCACTCCGATCGCGCTCGTCGGGGTCGGACCGGGACGCGAGCAGGTGGTCTGGACCGAGGCCGGCCGCCACACGCTCGCGGGCGGCGAGGCTGTCCCGGTCTCCGGGCGATCTGCCGTCTGAGAGCTATCGCGACGCCGATCCGCGCCGGCCGGAAAGCGCGATTCATATGCTCTTCTTATCGATCTCCTATCGAGGCCTCAGCTGAGCCGTCGATTCTGTACGTGTGAAACCCTGCCGGGCGGCGCGGATCCTCGCAAGGCTATGCTGCCTCGGCTGCAGCACGTTCGGGGCCGCTGCGGTTCTGCCCCCCTCGGCGGCCGCCGCGGCGAGCTCGGTGAGCAACAATTGGGCCGGCTACGTGGCAAGCGCGCCGGCGGCCTCCGGCTCGCGCTTCAGCAGCGTCTCCGGCGTCTGGCAGCAGCCGGCTGCGAGCTGCACTCAGGGCCGCGAAAGCTTCTCGGCGGTGTGGGTGGGCCTTGGCGGCGCCAGCGAAGGCGCGCAGGCGCTGGAGCAGGTCGGCACCGACGCCGACTGCACGCGAACGGGCCACGCGGCCTATTCGACTTGGTTTGAGCTGCTGCCGGCCGGCCCGGTGAGCATCCCGCTCGAGGTCCGTCCGGGCGAGCAGCTCGCTGCATCGGTCACCGTGAGAGGCGATGACGTGACGCTGCGGATCCGCGACCTGAGCACCGGCCAGCGCCTCACGACGACCCGCCGGGCGTCCCGGATAGACACCGCCACGGCCGAGTGGATCGTCGAGGCGCCGTCAGTCTGCCTCACGGCGACCCGCTGCCGGACGCTGCCGCTCGCGGACTTCGGGAGCGCTTCCTTCTCGAGCGCAACCGCCACCGCTGGCGGGCACACCGGCCCGATCGAGGACGGCGGCTGGACGGCCGCCGAGTTCGAATTGCGCCAGGGCGCCGAGGACATCTTCGCGGGACGCCATGGAGCGCGCGCGCCGCTCACAGCCAGCCTGGTCGTGGCGACTCCCTCACCCGCGTCCGCCTCGGCTGGATCGTTCTCCGTCAGCTGGCACGAACAGCCGCTCGCCGTGGAAGAACCGTCAGGGCCGACGCTGCCGGGCTTCTCTGCCGGCGCCCCGGCATGAGTCACGCCGGGCCTCAAGGCAGCAGGCGCCGCCTGCAGACCCTCTAGAGCTCCGGCGAGCTGCTCATCCGGCGGCTGAAGCGGCCGGGCGGCGTCCGCGTCGCACGACGTTCCTCGAACGGCAGCATGTCGGCGAGCCCGGCGACCTCGAAGACGTGCTGAACGGCCTGCGGCCCCGGAATTAGCATGAACTCGTATCCGTTCGCCTCGCACAATCTGCTCGCCGCGATTATTTCGTGCAGTCCGGTCGAATCGATGAACGTCAGCTTGCGAAGATCGAGCACGATCCCCCGCGTGCCATTGGCGCAGAGATGGCGGATCATCGACTCGAGGTAGTTGGCCGAGACGAGGTCCAGTTCGCCGGATAGCACCAGCGTGTGCCGGCCGTCGCAGAAGATGTCCTGGACCTCGAGCGGACGCGGCGTGCTTCCCTCACCCCGCGTGGGTGCTGCGTCGCTGCGTTCGTGGGAGACGGACACGGCCCCCTCTAGCCACTCCTTTGCGGGCACCCGGCCGGCGCCCGGCGTCGCTTTGCACCGCCCTCGCTTTGGCTTTGCGCTCCTACCTTTTGTCGGACACAGAGCCGACTACACCCTAGCGCGTGCCATGGGACGGAGCAAGCCCCGTCCATGCGGCGTCCGCCGATCCGCGCACGCGATGCCGGCCCCAGAGCGAGCTCCGGGGCCGGCATCCAACTGCAAGGCAGGTCGTTCCCTACGTGTCTCTCTCGGTGATGATCGTCAGTTTTTCAGGGTTGTTGGTATTCACCGATTCCGCCACCGTCGGGCCGGGGTTGCCGCTGATCGCGCTGCCGCGGATCGTAAACGTTCCGAACTTGTCGCCCGGTTCGTTGTCTGAGTAACCCTGCACCGCCCATTTCGACATGCCACTTATCGTGTCATCGCTACCAGTGCCCTTCGGCCCGTAGGTCTGTTCGGCGTACTGGAGCAATTGAATACCTACATTGCCGTTGCTGATGGTGTCGTGGTTGACGGTCGCCCAACCCTGTGAGATCAGGACGGCCTCATAGCGATCAGCTTCCAGCGTGTCGCCGGTGATCGATATCTGTGACGCGGCAGGTGCGCTCGCTTCGGTGTCTTCGGTGTACACACCAATGTCGTTGCCGTTGATTTTCGACGCGGTGACGTGTGAGCCGGCCGCCGCTCCAAAGAAGAGGACGCCGGTTGACTGTGTCTCTGTCTGCGAGTTTTCGCCGCAGGCGCTCGCGACGTCGCACTCGTTGCCGGTGATTTCGGATTTCGCGATTTTGCCCGAGGCTCCGTAGCTCACCTGAATGCCGTTTTGCGCGATTTCGGTCGTTGGCCCGGCACCGGTCACGGTCGTCGAGATGACGTTGATGCTCGTGCCGTCTCCCTCGTCGGTGATGCCGTTCTTCTGGTATCCGGAGACGGTGTCGCCGCTGAGCGTGGCGTGACCGACCTCGGCCGGTTCCGTACGAGCCGTGCCGACCTCGATGCCGACGCCGCCCTGACAACCATCGATCGGGCTAGGGCCCGCACCATCGACGGTCACTTTGGTTGCTTTGAGCGTTCCGCCGCCGGCGACGAAGATGCCGTACATGCTGCCGTAGCAGGTCCCAGTCGGCCATATGGCTTCGATCTTCAGCCCGCTGATGCTGACCGTGCCTGAGGTGCAGATCGATACCGCATCCTGATTCGGCTGGTATGGAGCGTGGATTGCCGTGTCGCACGACGTGCTCGAGTCGACAGGAGTCGAGGGCAGCTTGACGGTCGCTCCCGTTTCAGGAGCGGTGATGGTGACCGGCCGTTCGATCTGAAGCTGTTCCACGTATGTCCCTGGGCACACGTGAATTGTCGTCCCTGGCCCATTGATCGCCCCTTGGACCGTGCTGTAGCTCGGGTGAGCGCAGCTGTTGTAGGGCGCACTCGGCGTTGCTGGTGAAACCCACAGAGTCGTAGCAGAGGCGCTCGCCGGTACTGCGATGCACATGACTGCGGCGACCGCGCCGCTGGCCAGGATGGCTTGAAAGCGCGTCAATCTCATCGATCCCTCCCTCTTCGGTGGACATTGACTCCGTGCTGCAAGGTACACGGAGCAGAAACTTCCGTTGCCTGCGCTTTCTTTATACTCCTTTCGTCCCGGCCATTCAGATGCGCCTGTGTCGCTCTGCGATCTGGCGAACCGAGGCGATGCGATCATCCCGAAACGGCAGCACGTCACTCAGCCCCGTCACTTCGAAGACCTGCTGGACCTGCTCTGGTCCTGGGATCAGTGAAAACCCATACCCCTGCCGCTCGCACCATCTTCTCGCCGCGGTGATCGTCCACAGGCCAGCCGAGTCGATGAAGCTGAGTCCGCTCAGATCGAGCGTGATCGCCGTTGCGCCGCCCGCGTAACAGTGCGTGATCGCGGCCTCGAGGGTGGGGATCGAACGGATGTCGAGCTCGCCGCTGAGCACCAGCCAGTTCACGCCGTCACGCGGGATCTTGCTCACTTTGAGTCCACTCGGTCCGGCCGTGCTCGAGATCGGCTTCGGGTTCGGCTCGGCCCGCGGGGGATCTCGAACGGGTGTCCGCTTGCGAACACGGTCCCATGGCGCAGAAGGAAACATGAGCGCTAGTCGACTCGCGGTTGGCGGCGGACAGCGCCAGCGCTGCGCGGTCGCGAACGTGGCCGCGCAGCACAGGTCGCATCCATCGAGGGAAGAGCCATCCGTCGGCTGAGTCTCTGCCATCGAGGAGCAGAAGTCCAATACGCGTTGGCCGCTCTGGTATAAAGCGCGCTTATCGCAACAGTTCCGATCCGCGGGATCCTTCGGACTCCGAGGTCTGCGAGAAGCGGGCGCCCGCGCCGAAAGCTGCGCGGCTGCAGACAGGTTCATCGCTTCACGTCCCGCGCTATGATCGCCAGATGGGGGACCTCGGGAGGGGGGCGCTGGACGGCCTGCGGCGCCGCGGAGTGGCAGCGTTGACACTGGCTATCGGCGCGCAGCAAGCTTCCTAGCCGAAGAACGTTTCCGTGCACGGCGATTTTCACTTGCTCCGACAGCGTGAACCGCTGAACGACGTTGGGCATGCGCTAAGGCGCGCCGCTGCCGGACGGGCCGAATAGGGGCACGCCCGGTACTCCCGGGCCACCGGCGTCGGCCGCCTGGAGCCGCCCGTGCCACACCGCTTTCGCGCCGAGATCGCCGGTCCTGAAGACCATGTAGCCGGCGACGATCGACAGTAGCACTAGCACGACGCGCAGCGCCGTGAACACCGACTTGGGGGACAGGAGCTCGTCTACGATGGTGAGGCCGGTGGGCATGCCGCCGGAGATCCGCCGGGAGGCGAAGGTGACGATCAGCGTCGGCTGTTAATACGACGTAGACGATGGCGAGGATGTGCGCCGCATGCGAATGTTCGGAGATCAGTTTGGCGGCCTCGCCTGCAGGTGCAGGGCAGCGCGCAGCGCGGACCCCGACTTCATCGTCAGAAAGACCGAGCTCATCGCCACTATCGACACGACGGCTAGTGCGATCCCGTAGCGCGAGAACCACTCCGGCTTGACCACAAAGGCGACGGCGGCTACGACCGTGGTCGGGATCAGGACCACTGGCACATGGACGAACAGCGGATGCGCAGGCTGGCCGCCGTAGATCGTTGTGATCCGGATCCCCAGGGTGATGAACCCGAGGAACGCGAGCGCGGTCAGGACGAACTCCGCACGCCGCCAATCAACTCCGGCCCGCTGCGGCGTTGCGATCGCCTCGCCGTTCATTCGGCGGAGAGTGTTTCTCATGCTCGACCGGCCAGCTTCATGCCCCACGCGGCGGCAACGATGGTGCTCGCGGCTGTGCACCCGAAGAGCAGGTTGCCCGAGGGCCAGACCTACCACGCCGCGGGGGAGACCGAGGACGGATTTCTGGTCACGGGCGTGCGGTCCACCAACGAGCAACGACCGCTTCGTCAGCGAGGTGCTCAGTCGGGTCGCTTCCGAGCCGACGTCTCCACCCAGCGAGGTCGATGAGGGCATTCTCACTACACGCTAATGGCGCACTTATGGACAGGGGGGACCGTTCTGGCCATGCAGTCCCGAGCGCACCCCCTGGGCGGCCGAGGCTGTGCTTGAGGACATGCCTGACGGTTCCGGTGACGGTCCTCGTCCCGGCGTGAGCGATTCGCCGGGTGCAGCTGACTCAGCGCGTGGATCGGATTCGCTGGTCCGCCTTGAGGCGCGGCGCGAGCGTCGGCGCGAGGCTGCCTCCAAACGCAGGCGACGACGACAACGCCTCATGTTCGCGATACCTTTCCTCGGCCTGCTCTGCTGGGCGATCGTTTCGTACGCGATCTGGATGCTGGAGCCGACGAGCATGCGCTTCGAGGCGCGCAGCGTCGAGTGGGTGAGGGCCAAGGTGCCGTTCGGCAATTCGCTGGTCGACGAGATCGAGCACGTGTACTACAGCGCGAACGCACCGAAGAAGGGCGGACCGGCGCCGAAGAGTCTGCCGGCGGTCGGGCTGAACATGCCCCGGCCGCTGCGAACGAAGGTCGCGGCCTGGCCACCGCCGATCAAGCCGGTCTTCGCCCACCCGCTGCCTGGCGAAGGGATCTGGAAACCGGCCGGGCCGTCGATCGACGGCGGCCCACCGGTGCTGGTGACGACCTTCCGTCCCGAAGCTGAATATCCGGAGCTTCTCGCCTACGTGGCCTGGTTCGACCACACACGCACCGCGATCGGGTACTACCCGGGGCGCTACGAGCCGCCGAACGCGGCCGTCCGCGGGCCGATGATCGTGCCCTACAGCCAGCGCTGGCGCCTGCTCGCCACCTTCAACGGCGGCTTCACCTACGAAGACGGCGAAAACGGCTCGAACGTCAACGGCCGCGTCAACGAGCCGCTCAAGGACGGCAAAGCCACGCTGCTCGAGTACCGCGACGGTCGGGTTGAGATCGTCAAGTGGAGCGGCGGCCCGAACGCCGGGCCGGAAGTCGCATGGGCGCGCCAGAGCCTCGCTCCGATCGTCTGGAACGGACGCCTCAACCCCGAGTTGAACGAAGATCCGAACAGTCCGGAATGGGGGTTCACGCTCGGCGGCGTCACCCGGGTGTGGCGCACCGGCGTCGGCATCGATCGTCGCGGCAACCTCATATTCGTCGTGGCCGAAGGCCAGACGGTGATCAGCATCGCGAAGACCCTCCGGCACATCGGCGCCGTGCGGGCGATGGAGTTCGACATCAACCCCGACTGGCACACGCTGATCACCTACTCCCGGCACAACGGGCTCATCCCGAGGATGGTCGAGCCCCAGCCGAACCAGTCGCCGGATCGCTACTTGAGTCCCGACGACCGTGACTTCTTTGCTGTCTACAAGCGTCTGCCCGGTCCGATCACGGATCCCCTCAAGTAGGTGGCACGCGGCTTCGGCGAGGCAGGCCGAGCCCGGATAGACGCGGCCTCTTTCACCCCTCGGGTCTGGTCAAACAACAGGGACTCACGCCAGCTGCGCACCTGACAAATATGTGATAGCTCTCGTATGTGATAGCTCTCACGCGTTGCTCATGTGGCGCTAAGCCTGGCTGGCGAACATTTCGGCATGTCCGGTGAAGGCACCGGCGGTGGTATCGCGGACTCGCGTCGGGATTGCTGAGCGTAGGTGTGATCGGCGAATACCGCGGGCGGACGTGGGCGGTCGTCTCCTGGGAGGCGATCCCTCCGGCCCGGATCTACTTCCTCACACCCCGATGATGAGAAAGTTCACGTAATTGCCGCGCGCCGGAAAAGCACCTGTTTTATAAGTCTATGCTGGCGGTGTGGAGCGCTCGATCGACCGCACCGTGAAGCATACGTTCTCAGCGTCGATGCTGGTGGTCGAGGATGAGCCCGGGATCGCGCCGCCGGCGGGACCGGACTGGGGTTGGCGATCGTCCGCGCGATAGCCGAGAGCCACGAAGTGCGGGCCGCTGTGGGACACCGACCTGAACGAGGCACGAGGATCGAGCTCGAGCTCCCGGGCTTGACTCCCTCGCACGCCCGCGAGCCATGCGCTGAGCTCGCCGGGCCGGCCGCCAAATGACGCGCCGCCGACGCCAGCTTCGTCTGGCGGTTCCTGCCGCACTGCTCTGCATCGCGGTCGTTGCGAGCTTCATCGCGAGCGCGGGAAGCACATCTCCCTCTAGGGGCCGCAGTTCGGTCAGCAACACACACGCGTCTAGACCCCCCGGACGCATAGCGCCGCTTCGCCAGAGACTCATAGGCACGCTCCCCGCTCCTTTGCAGGACGCTGCCGCAGTGCCGCTGGGCGCCGGGCGCGTAGTGCTGCTGGGTGGCCTTGACAGCAGCGATACCTCCACGGCGGCTATCACACTCCTCGACGAAGGCCATGTCAGCGGGGACACGCGTCTGCCCGAAGCCCAGCACGACGCTCAGGGAGCGAGCCTCGACGGCGAGGTCTACATGTTCGGCGGCGGGCAGTTCAGCTCCTACGATCACATCTTGCGCTACGAACCCGGCAACGGTCGCGTGTCGCTCGTGGGGCAGCTACCACAGCCCGCCTCGGACGTCGCGGTAGCCACGGTCGGGAGCACCGCATACATCATCGGCGGCTACAACGGCGAACGGGCGCTCGACACGATCATCGCCTGGCGTCCCGGTGCAAACCCGACCGTCGTCGGCCGTCTCCCGGCCGGGCTTCGCTACGCAGCCGTCGCCACGAGCGGCTCGAAGGTGATCATCGCCGGGGGCTCGACAGAAGCGGGGGCCAGCCGAGCGATCCTCAGCTTCGACCCCTCCACCGGCCAGGTCACGCAGATCGGCACTCTGCCCAATCCCCTTACTCACGCGTCCGCCGCGAGCCTCGATGGCGTGGTGTATGTGATCGGAGGCCGTGGCTCCGCGCCGGACTCTCAGACCCCGGCGATCCTTGCGATCGATCCCGACAGCGGTCCGGTCCAGAGTGCGGGGCGTCTCGTGCTCCCGTTGTCCGACGCGGCCGTCGCCACCGTCGGTGGGCGCATCATCCTTGCAGGCGGACAGGGCACCACGGGTACCCAGCCCTCGATCTCCGAGCTGGCACCCGAAGCCGGGTAGCTCAGGGAGCCTGCAGCGAGTTCGCAAAGCGCATCGTCAAGGAGTATGGCGGCGCGAGATCCACGCCATCGGGGTTCGCCAAATAGCCCGGCCGCGAGCCGGGCTGAGCGGTGTGACCATACTGCCAGACGATCCTGTTGGTGCGAGGGTCGATGACGATTACGCGATCGTTGCGGTCGTCGTTGGCCAGCACATCTCCATTGGGCAGCGGCAGGGCAAGCGATGGGTGGTCGAGCGCATCGGCGCCGGTGGGTTCGTAGCGCCACAACAACTGGCCGGTGGTCGTGAAGGTCTCGATCGCCCCCGGACTGGTGTAGTCGACGGATAGGAACACGCCGGGGCCCACCTCGTTGGTGTCCGATGGGTAGCTGAAGCCCGGCGGATTGGTGTCCGTGACCGGCCGTCCGTCGCGACCGAGCACGTCGATCCAGTCGCCGTTGATCTCGGTGACCACGGTGTCACCATCGCTCATCGGGAAAGCTCCGTTGGGGCTGGCATAGGATACGCCGAGCTCATGCGTGCAATTGCCCGTTTCGCCCAACTGTTGCGTCAGGTGCTTGGCCGGCGGGCGGATGACGATCAAACGGCAGTTCTTGATGTCCGCCGCAATAATCGCGCCCCCACGTGTGAGCATGGCGTCGTCGGGGTTGTGCAGATAGCCGGGTTCTGAGCCGGGCACCCCGGGGTGCCCGTAACGAAAGACGATCCTCGAATGAGTCACGGCGACGACGCTGATCACGAAGTCGTCCTCCTGAGTTACGACCACTTCACGCCCGTTGGGGGAGTAGAAGGCGTCATCGGGCAATTCGAACGACTGGCCCGGGGCGAGATCCCCGGGTTCTGGGAAACGCCACAAAATCTTGCCCGTGGGGCTGATCTCCAACAGCCGGTTGTTGTCACGATCGGCGATCAACACCGGCCCAGGCAGAACGCCCGGGTCAGAACCCGGGAGCAGGTTCCCACCCGCCCGCGCCTCCGCGGGCACCCCTTTGGACGCGCCGCGCCGCGCGGCAGGATCACCGCGCGAGGGATTTCCGTGGCCCTGCACCAGCACGATCATGGCCGCCAAGACGGCCACTGTGACAGTCATCGCCACCAGCCGCCGACGCCTGATCACCCGCTCGCGCCGCCGGCGCCTGATCTCCCGCTGGCGCGCGTCCGTCACGCCTGCGCGGTCGCGGCAGAGAACATGCCGCCAGCATCGCCTGGCCAGCTAAAGCACGGATCAGCCGCCGATGAGAAACCGCTCAGAAGACATGTCGATTCCTCCCAGATCATCGTGGCGAGAACGCGATAGCCCTTCGGCCGGCCCGAACGTTTCGGGGTGTCATGGCGCCGCGCTGAGCGCCTTGAGAAATCGCGATCGAGACGCGACTTGAGTCGGCCCTCACGCCGGATGGGCGCATGGTTTGCGTCTGAGCGGCTCTGCTCGGCTTAACTCAGAAGCGGCGCATGAGCGCCGCGGAGACCGAGCCGGAGGAGCGTCGTGGCGAGTGCATCGCGGAAAGCTTCAGTGGGGGAGCGCCGTGGCGAGCTCTGCTGCTGAGCGGGCGGCGCCACCGTTACCAAGTCCCGGCTCCAACACCAGCGGGGCACGCCCCTAGGACGCCAAAAGCCCCGTCGTGCGGGGCTTTCCTGTCTATGGGCCGTGCAGGAATCGAACCTGCAACCTTGGGCTTAAGAGGCCCCTGCTCTGCCGGTTGAGCTAACGGCCCGTGCGGGCGCCGGCGAGATCGGCCGGCTCGCGCTCCGATTCTACCCAAGCCGGCGCGGCGCCAGCTGGCTCCGCAGTGGCCGCGCGCAGCCGGGGTCGGGAGCGCACGAGTCCGCCTCGCGGTCTATTTCTTGGTGCTAGTCGTCCCGACGGGAGCCGGCGTCGTTTTCGCGACCGTCCCCGTGAAGGTGCCGCTGGCGCCGAGTTTGCCGACGTAGGTTTTGCCGTTCGTCGTCGTCGTGTAGGTCTTTTCGCCCGACGGGTTCGCCTTGACTTCGGCGAGCTCGCTCTTCAGGCGGACACGCTGCGATGCGGGGGCCAGGCTGATGGCCTTTTCCGACGCGAGGTCGCCCACGCGGACGTTCTTGGCTTTGTAGGCGTACTGGGCTAGGGCTGCGTAGTAGGAGTCGTTCGTCGGTTCGGCGGCCACGACGTATTGCAGGACCTGGACCGCAGCGGACGGCTGGTTGAGGCCTTCTTCATCGAAGATCCGCAGCATTCCCTTCGCGAGTTCGAGATTCGGTTTGCTCGGGTTCAGCGCGATGTAGCTGTCCCAGGCCTGGGCCGTCTGCGCGAACAGCTGCTTGCCCTTGCTCGTGACTCCCGAGCTCGTCTCGTAGGCTTCGCCGCCACCTTCATGCAGCAGCGCCTTTGTGAGGTTTTCCCACGCGCTCACGTTGTTCGGCTGCTCCTGTGTGAGCTTTCGGTACTGCTTGATCTGGTTGGAGAAGCTCGCGCTGCCTGCGCCTTCGTTGTTGCTCGCGGCCGTCAGCAGGCCGCCACCGCCGAAGCCGCCACCGATGCCGAAGCCGACCAGCCCCACCCCGATGAGCAGGGCGAGCCCTATGTAGACCACGCGGACCGTCCGACGACGCCCGCGTCCTCTGAGGTCGAACAGCATCAGTCAGACAGCCTTGGATCTACGTGGTCGATGATGTCCTGCACGGTTGGCTCCGCTGGGTGGGCCTGGGCTGGCGCCGGATCATCCGCGTGATGTCGGGTGCCTCGCACGCTTGCGCTACCCTCATCGCGCAGGTCGCCATCCGCTCGCCCTACAAATGATGCAACCAGGATACTGACCTCGTAGAGCAGGTACAGCGGGACCGTCTCGAGCAGCAGCGTTATGACGTCGCCCGGAAGGAACGCGGCCACCGCCGCGCACGCCACGATCGCGTAGCGTCGGTGCTTGCGAAGCTGTCGCGGCGTGACGATCCCGATGCGGGTGGCACCGAGGATGAGGACGGGTACCTGGAAGACCAGTCCCATCGCGAGCAGGATCGTCGCGGCGAAGCTGTAGAACTGGCTCGCCTGGACGATCACGTTGAACTCGCCCGCGTTGAAGTTGACAAGGAAGCGCACGGCCGCGGGCAGCACGACGAAGTAGCCGAACACGACGCCGGTGAGGAACAGGAACGGCACCGCCGTCAGCAGGGGAACGGCCATGCGGCGCTCACGCGGGTTCAGCGCCGGCAGGATGAAGCCGTACAGCTCCCAGAGGATGAACGGCAGGGAGATGATCAGCGCGAAGTAGAACGTCACCGTGAGCGTGGCGGTGAGCGGCTCGCCCACACCGAGCGTGGCGGGCTTGTCGCCCTGCGCGTTGCGCGGTATGCGCTCGACGTCCGTCTTGAGGGCGGCGATCAGGGGCGCCAGCTGCGCGCGGGCCTGGCTCGAGAGGCCGCTGCCCGGGCTGCTCAGGACGCTCACCGCGGACTGAGCGTCCCCCGCCACTTTGATGAGTGCCCGCTGGGCCAGCACCGCCTGGCCGACCGTCCCCTCTCCCTTTTCGACCTGTTTCACGGTCTGGCGCTGCAGCGGTTTGTTGATGATGTGCAGCAGCGCGTGGTTCTGCCACAGGCAGAAACCGAACGCGACCGCCAGCACCGCCGCGCTGAAGATCAGCCGGGTGCGCAGCTCATCGAGGTGGTCGACGAGGCTGAGCCGATCGTCGTGGCCGACCGTGCGGATCGCGCTCACCATGGCCCCAATGAACCTACCACCGCCGCCGCGGACGTTCGCGCGCTCCTGCGCAGCCCCGTGATCGCCCGCCGGCGGCCACCGGCGTGGCAATTCGCCGCGGGGACATCCGGGGAATGCCTGAGCAGCGCGCTAAAGGCAGCCGCCCTGCGCGTCGATGACAAGTGGGAAAGCGGCCATGCACCCAGAGAACGACCCCAAAATCGAGCAGCGCCCGCAACCCGCCGCCGGTGAGCAGTTCGGGCTCGTCTACCGCGCGAACGGCGAGGCTCCTGACGGCACCTGGACACCGGATCCGCTGCACGTCTGCTTTCACTGTGCTGGTGCGCTCGCGTATCCGCTGGACTGGTCGGAGGAGGGTCCGCGCCACTGGCGAATCCTGCTGCGCTGTCCCGAGTGCGAGTCCCGACGCGAGGGCGTCTTCGAGCAGTCGGCCGTCGAACGCCTCGACGACGAGCTCGACCGAGGATCGAGCGCTCTGCTCGGCGATCTCAGGCGCATGACCCACGCAAACATGTCAGAGGAAATCGAGTTCTTCGTCCGCGCCCTCGAAGCCGACGTCATCACCCCCACCGACTTCTGAACCGCTCAGCGGTAGCGCTCCACCACCGCGTCCGCCACGAGATCCAGCAGCGCCGCGCGTCCGTCTGGGAGGACCGTCGGCAGCGCGGCCTTCGCCTCTGCGACGACCGCGAGCGCGCGTTCGCGAGCCTCGTCCAGCGCGCCCGTCGCGGCGATCCGATCGCACAGCGCCTCGGCATCCTGCGGACCGCCCAGTAGGGCGAGGTCGAGCATCGCGAGCTCCGGGTCGCGTTCGCGCGCGAGGATGAACGGCAGCGTCACCGTGCCGTCGAGCAGGTCGGTCCCACGCGACTTGCCGGTCCGCTCGACGGGTCCGGATACGTCGAGCACGTCGTCGAGCATCTGGAACGCCAGCCCGATGCGCCGCGCGAAGGCGCCGAGCGCGTCGGCGAGCTCGTTCGAGGCTTCGATCGCGGTCAGCGCCCCCAGGCGGCAGGCAGCCTCGAACAGCGCCGCGGTCTTCAGCTCGCAGCGCCTCAGATAACGCTCGACGGCGACGTGCGCAGCGTAGGCATCCTCGCGCTGGAGCAACTCGCCGGCGGCGAGCGCCGAGCTCGCGTCCGAGAGCGCGCACAGCTGCGCCGGGCTGTCGTTGCGCGCGAGCTCGGCGAACGCCCGGGAGAACAGCAGGTCGCCGGTCGCGATCGCTACCTCGCGTCCTGCCACTGCGGCCACCGTCGGGCGCCCGCGGCGCAGCTGCGCGCCGTCGATCAGGTCGTCGTGGACGAGAGTCGCGGAGTGCACGAGCTCCACAGCGACGGCCGCCCTCACGAGACGCTCCTCCCCCTGGATCGTGCGAGGAGGGCCGCCTGCCGACTCGGCGGCAAGGACGACGAGCAGCGGGCGCAGCCGCTTGCCGCCCGCGATGACCGTCGCGTTGGCGTGCGAGGCGAGCGGCGCGCCGGCGCGTGCGGTGACCCGCTCGAGATGCAGCTCGGTGCGCGCCATGCGCTCGCGCAGCTCCTCGCCGCCGCGGCGCATGATCGCGTCGAGCCCGTCCACGCCCCGGTCGGGTCCGATGGCGGCTGTGCTGCCCACTGCGCTCATCATGACTTCTCCGCCGGAACCGTGCCTGCGTGGATGGCGACGATCCCGCCGGCCGTGAGCAGATAGGTAATCTCTGCGAGCCCAGCGCGGTCCATCTCGGCGGCCAGCGCCACCGGGCCAGGGAAGCGTCTGACCGAGCTCGGGAGATACGCGTAGGCGTCGGCGATCGCCCCCCGCGAAGCTGAGATGCCAAGGCGCGAGGCGATCGAAAGCGTGGCTCCCGCCAACCTCCCGAGGAGGGGCACGACGCGGTCGAACCACAGTCGGTAGAAGAGCGACAGCGGCGCACGGGCGGGCGTAGTGATCTCGAGTACGACCACGCGTCCGCCCGGACGCACGACGCGCACCATCTCCGCGAGCCCGCGCCCCAGGTCCTCGAAGTTTCGGGCGCCGAAGCCGACCGTCGCTACGTCGAAGGAGTCATCGGCGTAGGGCAGCGCCATCGCATCTGCCCATTCGAAGCGCGGACGCAGCGAGCCAGCAGGCGCCGCGGCCGCCTTCGCGCGCGCTCGGTCGAGCATGCCCTCGGCGAAATCGCTTCCGATCACCTCTCCTGCAGGAGAGACGCGCCGCGCGAGCTCGATCGCCATGTCTCCCGTCCCCGTGGCCACGTCGAGCGCTCGGCTGCCAGGACCGATCCGGGCGAGGTCGACCGCGCGCGCGCGCCAGCGGTGGTGCAGGCCCGCAGTCATCGCGGTGTTCATCAGGTCATACACGCCCGCGATACGGTCGAACATCGCGCGCACCTGTCCCGCCTGAAGCGTGCCGGGGCCGTCGCTGAGACGAGCGGCCATGGCCGTGCTATTTGAGCTGCGAGAGGAAGTTGACTATCGCCGTGAACTTCTGCGGCGGCAGGTTCTTGAATGACGGCATCGGCGCCGTCGGGTTCACTAGCGTGCGCGCGATACCCTGCCGCGGCAGCCGCGCGGCGATGTGCGTCAGGTCCGGTCCCGGCCCGGCGTTGCCGTTGTCGCCGAGCTTGTGGCATGCGAGGCACCCGGACTGCGCAACGACGAGCCTGCCGGCTTCGAATTCTGAGAGGGTCGAGCCGCCCGCCTTCACGACCGCCTTCGGCGTGGGCAGTTCGATCACCGTCGGCGCACCCGCGTTCGCGCCTGAGTAGGTGAGGTAGACCATCGCCCCGATCACCGCGATGGCCGTCAGGGTCGCGACCGGGCGCCTCTCGGGTCGCCGCTCGGGACCGCGGTCGTAGAACGGCAGCAGGAACAGCAGGATCATGCACAGCGTCGGTATGCCGATCGTCGCGAGCCCCACGATGCTCGGCGTCCTGATGATGCGCAGGAGCTCGAACAGGAAGAAGAAGTACCACTCGGGACGCGGCACGTAGGTGGTGGTGGTCGGGTTCGCCTTGGACCCGAGCTCGGCGCCGAGCACCAGCGACATCGCGATGATCACCGCCATCACCACGCACGCCATCGCCGCGTCCTTCCCGACCGCATAGGGGAAGAACGGCTTGCCTTTGGCCTTCAGGATCGAGTATTCGCGGAGATACTCCTCCTTCTCGCGCTTGTTCATCGCGGATCCTTCGCGGCACGCGGCACGCGAACTGGGCGGCGGCGCACCGGCTCTATACCTCTGCCTCGTTGAGCTCCGGACGCGTCTCCGCTTTCGTCCACGGCGGCGCGGTGGTGCCCAGCTTGGTCACGAGATACAGGTGGGCGCCGATCAGCGCCACGATCAGGCCGGGCACGATCAGCATGTGGATCGCATAGAAGCGCGACAGGGTCGTGGCGCCGAATTCGGGGCCGCCACGCAGGAAGTCGCTCAGGTAGGGACCGAGCAGCGGGCCGGTGCCGTTGATGTTCACGCCGACGATCGTCGCCCAGTAGGCGCGCTGGTCGAACGGGAGCAGGTAGCCGGTGAAGCCCATCACCATCGTCAGGATCAGCAGCACCACCCCGATCACCCAGTTGAGCTCGCGCGGATACTTGTAGGCGCCGAAGAAGAACGTTCGACCCATGTGCAGGAAGACGAGGACCACCATCACGCTCGCCCCCCACTTGTGCATCCCGCGAACGAACTGGCCGAGGAACACGTCGTTGGTGACGTACCTGATCGATTCGTAGGCGCCGCCGGACGGGTCCGGGCGGTAGTACATGGCGAGGAACACGCCGGTCACGGCCTGCGAGAGGAACGCGAACAGCGTCGCGGAGCCGAGCGTGTAGAACCAGTTGGTGCCCTTGGGCACCTTGCGGAACATCAACCAGCGGGCGGCGCCGCTCAGCGAGGTGCGCTCATCGACCCAGTCGACGACGGTGATGCCCGCCTCGGCGGCCTCCTCGAGCGGCGCGAGCTTGCCGTTGCCTTCGCCGGGTCGCGGAGGCGGCTCCCGCAGCGCTGAGGGGACTGGCGGGGCGGGGAGCTTGGGGAGTCTCGGCACGGTGTCGTTCGAGCTGTGGGATTACAGTTTCTGCGCGCCCGGCCGTGACGGGTACAGGTACTGTCCGATGCCATCGAGCGGCTCGCCGGGATCGCGCGGGGAGAAGCGGCGCAGCTGGCTGTTGACGCTGAAGCGCGGTCCGACCTGCACGTAGTCGACGTCGACGACGCGCGTGTAGAAGCGGTCGAGCGGACGCACCGGAGGGCCGCCGACGCGGCGTCCCAGCAGGTCGTAGACGCCTCCATGGCAAGGGCAGATGAAGCGCTCCGAGGCATCCACCCAGCGGACCGGGCAGCCGACGTGCGCGCAGCGGCTCGAGATCGCGATGAAGGGCGTGCCGCGGTCGTAGGGGTCGGTGTCGATTTCAGGGTTGAACTTGCGCATATAGACGGTCGTCTTGCCTGCCTCGCCGATGCCGGGCGTGAGCGTGATCACGACCGGTACATAGTTGTTGTCGGGGAACATGTCGGTAGTCCCCACCGTCTCCCAGGAGTGCGGCGTGCTCTTGAAGATCGGCCCGATCGCGAAGCCGAGCGACGGCAGCACGAATGCGCCTGCGGCGATCGCGCCAGCCGACTGAGAGCTGACCGTCATGAACCTCCGCCGCGTGATCGTCTCGCCCTCGAAGGCCCCCGGGACCCCCCGGTCGAGCGTGTACTTGGACTTGTGCTTTGCGCGCTTGTCGGGCACCGACCGGAAGAATATCGAGGCGCGATTCAGGGCGACGCCGGGACCGTCCCAGCGCTTGTGCGCATCGCCTCGATCGCGTTCGGAGCGCCGGCGAAGACGAGGTCCTTCGCCCGCCTGTGCATCTCGCTCGAGCCCCAGCCGACCGCACGCGCACCGGCGGCCCAGATCGCATCGGCGAGCCTGTGTTCCCCCCCGCCGTGGGCCAGCGCGCTGAGAGTGATCGTGTCCGCGAGCTCGGCCACGGCAGCGGTGTCGCCGAGCGCCACCAGCCGCGCGAGGCCGATGGCGTACAGCTGGTCGCCGGCCAGCAGGCCGAGGTCGGCCTCGGGCGCACGGACCACGCGCGGCGATCCGTAGTGCAGCAGATAGCCCTCGTAGATCGCCTCCACCAGCAGCTCGTACTCCGCGCGCTTGCCCGAGGCGCGCGGACCCTCGGCGGCCAGCGTCGCCGGGCTCGCGGAGTGCTCCTCCTCCGCACGTCCCGAGCGATCGATGCTCGCGGGCTCGACAAGCGTCGCCATCAGCCCGCCCTGCTCGTGCAACAGAGCTCGCAGGCGGCGTAGCCCGCCGCGGTTCATGCCCGTGCCTTCCCGCTCATCCTTCGACTCCGGGCTCAGGCAGGCATGCGAAGGCAGCGGCTGCGGCCTCGAGCGTGCGCTCGATCTGCTCGGCGCTGTGCGCAAGCGACGGGAACCATGCCTCGAACTGCGACGGCGGCGGGTAGACGCCGCGCGAGAGAAGCTCGCGGCACCACGCGCCGTAGGCGTCCAGGTCGCATTCGCGCGCATCCTCGTAGTTCCCCACGGGGCGGTCGCTGAAGAAGACGGTCATCAACCCGGGAACGCTCACGACGCGCACGGGATACTCACCGGCGGCCTCTCGCATGCCGCTCGCAAGCTCGTCGGTGAGCGCGGCCAGGCGCAGGTAGGCCGGATCGTCGAGCAGCTCGAGCGTCGCAAGTCCGGCGGCGATCGCGAGCGGATTTCCCGAGAGCGTTCCCGCCTGATAGACCTCGCCCGAGGGCGCGAGCATCCGCATCAGCTCCGCGCTGCCGCCTAACGCGGCCGCCGGCAGGCCCCCGCCGATGATCTTGCCCATGACCGTGAGGTCTCCGGTCACGCCGGTCCGCTCCTGCGCCCCCCCGCGTGCGACCCGGAAGCCGCTGATCACCTCGTCGAGGATCAGCAGTGCGCCCCTCGCATCGGCGCGCTCTCGCAGCAGTTCAAGGAACCCGGCACGGGGGGGACCAGCCCCATGTTGGCCGGAAGCGGCTCGGCGATGATCGCCGCGAACTCGTGACGCTCGGTGGCGGCGAGGAGCGCCTCGGGATCGTTCCACGCCACCACCACCGTGTCCGCGGCGGCGTTCGCCGGCACGCCGGGACTCGCCGGGATCGCCTGCGTGGCGAGCCCCGACCCGGCCCGCGCGAGCAGCCCGTCGAGGTGACCGTGGTAGGCGCCGGCGAACTTGAGCACCACCTCGCGGCCGGTAGCCGCGCGCGCGAGGCGGATCGCGGTCATCGCCGCCTCGGTCCCCGAGGAGGTCATGCGCACCATGTCCACTCCTGCGACCCGCCGCGTCACCTCGCTCGCCAGCTCGACCTCGCCCGGTGTGGGCGCGCCGAAGCTGCTCCCCCGCGCCGCCGCCTCCCTGACCGCGGCGAGCACATGCGGGTGGGCGTGTCCGAGGATCAGCGGTCCCCACGAGCACACATAGTCGAGGAACCGGTTGCCGTCGACGTCGATCAGCTCGGCGCCCTCGCCGCGAGCGATGAAGATCGGGTCGCGCCCGATCGCACGCATCGCCCGCACCGGCGAGTTGACGCCGCCGGGGATCACCTCGAGGGCGCGACGGTAGAGCTCCGCGGAACGCGTGTCGGTCAGCGACGCCGTCACGAGCCCACGCTCAGGCGTGCCTGCTCTCCCAGTTCTTGAAGTCCTCGGTGAAGTAGAGGAGTCGGATCTTCTTGAACTCGGTCGATGAGTACAGGGTCGCGCGCTCGTGGATTCCGGTCTTCTCGGCGATCGCGTCGAGCACGGCGTCGCACTCCTCCTTGGAACGGCCGTGGGCCATCGTGAAGACCGAGTACGGCCAGTCCTCGTAGGTGGGGCGCTGATAGCAGTGCGAGACGCCGCGCACGGCGGCCATCGTGCAGCCGATGTGGAAGATCTGCTGCTCGGGCACCTGCCACACGCCCATGCCGTTTGCCGAGAAACCGGCCCGGCGGTGGTAGAGGATCGCAGCGACGCGCCGCAGCAGGCCGCGCTCCTGCATTCCTGCGAGATGGCCGAGGAAGCGGGTCTCTGTCATTCGGAGCGCGGCGGCTGCGGGGGCGTACGGCTGCTCGACGACCGGCATGTCGCCCTGCAGCGTCCGGATCACCGCGATGTCGAGCTCGTCGTAGGGCTGCGGGTCCAGCTCGATCGGCTCGTTGACCTGCGCGGAGCTGGCGAGCGCCTCCGTGTCGCCCTCCATCTCCAGATCCATGCGGATCTTGAATAGGCGTAGCGTCGGCAGCTGGCGCACCGACTCCGCGCCGGCCTCGCGCGCGAGCACCTCGAGCGTGCCATCGAGGCCGAGCTTGGAGTCGGGCTCGGTCGCGATCGTGAACCACAGGTTGAACTCGTGATTGCGCAGATAGTTGTGCGAGACGCCGGGGTGCTCGTTGATCACCTTCGCCGCGCGATGTGGATGCTCGGGATCGACTCTCGCGGCCACGAGCATCGAGGAGTAGCCGAGCGCCCGCGTGTCGAAGATCGGCGTCACCTGGCGGATGATGCGCTTCTCCAGCAGCCGCTGGACGCGGCTCATCGCCTCGCCCTCCGAGATACCGCCGAGCTCGGCGACACGCAGGTAGGGCCGCGGCTCGATCGGGAAGCTGCCCTGCATCAGGTTCAGGAGCCTGCGGTCGACCTCGTCGAGCGGCACCGCCGCGCCGTCGTTGCGGGTCCGGATCTTCGGGCCCGCGCGCCCCGCCGCGCTCGCGGGCGCGCCGTCAGGCGAGTCGCTGATCAGGTCTGCTCTGCTAGCCATCGGGCTGCGTCCTTCGCGTGGTAGGAGACGATCGTGTCGGCGCCGGCGCGGCGCAGGGAGGTGAGGATCTCCAGCACCGCCGCACGCTCATCGAGGTAGCCGGCGGCCGCCGCGGCCTTGACCATCGCATACTCGCCGCTGACGTTGTAAGCCGCAACCGGCAGCCTCGTCGCGCGCTTGACCGCCCGGATCAGGTCTCCGTAGGCGAGCGCGGGCTTGACCATCACCATGTCCGCTCCCTCGCGCACGTCGAGCAGCGCCTCGCGCACCGCCTCGCGGCCGTTGGCGGGATCCATCTGGTAGCCGCGCCTGTCGCCGAATGCGGGGGTCGAATCGGCGGCGTCGCGGAACGGCCCGTAGAAGGCCGAGGCGAACTTGGCCGAGTAGGCGAGGATCGGCGTTTCGGCGAAGCCCTCGTTGTCGAGCTCCTCCCTGATCGCGCCGACGCGGCCATCCATCATGTCCGACGGCGCCACGAGGTCGGCTCCCGCGCGCGCGTGGCTGACGGCCGTGCGGCCGAGCAGCTCGAGCGTGGCGTCGTTGTCCACGGCGCCGTCGGCCCGCAGGACGCCGCAGTGCCCGTGGGCGGTGTACTCGCAGAGGCACACGTCGGTGATCACGAGCAGCTCGGGCTCGGCCTGCTTGATCGCGCGCGTGGCGAGCTGGACGATGCCCTCCTCCTCCCAGGCGCCCGAGCCGTGGTCGTCCTTCTCGGCGGGCACCCCGAAGAGCATCACCGCGGCGATCCCGAGCGCCGCCGCCTCCCGCGCCTCGGCGACCGCCGCGGGCAGCGACAGGCGCTCGACGCCGGGCATCGTCGCGACCGCCTCGCGGCCACCCGGGTCGCGCGGCGCGGCCTCGGTCACGAACACCGGCAGCACCAGCTGCCCGGCGCGCAGGTCCGTCTCGCGCACGAGCCCGCGCAGGCCGGCCGTCGCCCGCAGTCTGCGCATGCGCGTCTGTGGAAAGGCCATCGCCTCTCCAGGTTAGAGCCTCATTCCAAGCGTCGCAGCCCGGCTCGTGCGAGCGCGCCGAACGCGAGCGTCAGTCCGGCGAGATGCGCGATCGAGGCGCCGAGCGAAGGTGAGGCGCGGTTTACCGCCGCGTCGAGCGCCTGCAGCGACGCCTTGAACGGAAACACGAACGAGACCGCGCTGATCGCGTCATAGAAGCCGTGCGCGACCGAGCCGGCGGGGACCAGTGCCAGGAAGGCGAGCGGGAGCGACAGTAGAAACGCCAGCAGCGACGCGGCGCGCACCTCGCGGGCGAGGACCCCGATCGCCACGCCGAGCGCGCCGAACGCGAGCGCCGCGAACGCGAGCGCCGCGAGCCACAGGCCGGCGCGGCTCCATTCCAGCGTGACGAACGCGCCGACCCCCGCGAGCAGCGCGAACGCGACGAGAAAGGAGCACGCCGCCGCGAGCAGCCCCTTCTCGGCGAGCAGCGCCCCGCGCGAGACGAGTCCGCGGACCAGGCGCGCGAGCGTGTGCTCTTCGCGCTCGAGCGCCACGCCTCCTGCGGCGAGCAGCACGCAGACGAACATCAGCGAAACGCTCACCGCGACGACCACTGCGAACGTGTCCAGCGGTGTGCGGCGGCCGTGCAGCAGCATGCTGCGCACGCGAATCGGCTGCCCGACGGCGGAGAGCACCTCTCTGCTCAGGCTGAGGTTCTGCGCCGCGAAGCCGGCGAAGGTTGCGACCCGTTCGAGCGCGCTTCGGTCCGGCCCCGGCGGCTCGTCGGCGATCACACGATGCAGCACCTGCGGGATTTCGCTCAACCCGATCAGGTTCGTGGGCGCTCCGAGCGAAGCGAGGTTGCCGCCGCGGAGCAGCAGGTCGATTGCCTGCGCGGCGGCTCGCTGGATCTGTTCGGAGAAGCCGAGGTTCGCCTGCGACAGCGCCGCGCGGATCTGCGACTGCACGATCGCCTGCTCGAGCGCGTCGCCGTTGTAGATCACTTCGAGTTCCCCCTGGGTCGTGCCCGAGGAGACGCGCGCCGCGATGTCCGGCGGGATGATCACCGCCGCGAGCACGTTCGCAGACTTGACCTCGGCCAGCGCCTGCGCGCGCGAGCCCGCCTTGACCGCCTGCACCTGGCTGAAGAGCTGTTCTGCGTACTGGCCGATGCTCACGCGCTCGCCGCCGACGAGGACGGTCTCCCCGGGTGCGGTTTCATCGACGATCGCCACGCGCGGCCGGGCGGGGCTGCGCGAGATCGCGAAGCCGATCAGCAGGGCGATCGCCACCGGGTAGACGATCAGCAGGGCCAAGAGCAGGCGCGAGCGACCGAGGATCAGCAGGTCCTTGCGCAGCAGCGAGCTCATCCGCGGCCACCGTTCTCCGCCGCCGCAGAGCGCTCCTCGATGAACCTGACGAGCGCCTGCTCGAGGTCGCCGCTCTCGTCCTCTCCAGCCTCGCGAAGGAGCGCCGCAGGCGTGTCGTCGAGCAGCATCCCGCCCTCGGCGAGCACGATCACGCGGCCGGCATGGCGTTGTGCCTCGGCGACGTTGTGCGTCGAGAAGACGATCGCCCTGCCGCCCTGTGCGAGCCCTGCGATGAACGCCCACAGCCGCTCTCGCTGACCCGGGTCCAGCGAGGCCGAGGGCTCGTCGAGCGCGAGCACCGGCGGGTCGCCGATCAATCCGAGGGCGACGTTGACGCGCTGGCGGTTGCCGCCGGACAGACGTCCCACGCGCTCGCCTGCGCGATCGCGCAGGCCGGTCTGCTCGAGCATCCGCTCCACGGCCGAGTTGGGATCCGGCACCCTCTCCAGGCGGGCGAACAGCGCGAAGTTCTCGGCGACCGACAGCCTCGAGTAGACGGCCGCCTGCTGGGGAGCCCACCCGACCTCGCGCGGACCGCGGCTGACCGTGCCGGCGTTCGGCGGCTGGATGCCGGCGATGATCGACAGCAGCGTCGTCTTGCCGGCGCCGTTGGGTCCGATGACGGCGACCGTCTCGCCGGCGTCGACGTCGAAGCTGACGTCGCGCAGCGCCTCGAGCCCACCGAAGCGCTTGCCGACAGCGCGAACGCTGAGCGCGATGCTCACAGCAGACCGCGAGACGCGTCGTCCCACGGCTGGAACGTCAGATGACGGCTGAGGTAGACGGCCGTCTCCCGCAGCACGGCGAGAATCGGCAACGCGACCAGCGCGCCGACGATCCCGTAGACCTGCAGCCCGAAGAGCAGCGCGAACATCACGAGCAGCGGGTTGATCCGCAGCGTGTGACCGAAGACCTGCGGCGCGACCACGTGACCCTCGAACTGCTGCAGGCCGATGAACAGCAGCGCCAGCCACAGCGCCGTGATCGGATCGGTGAACAGCGCGACCAGCACCGGCGGCACCGCTCCGAGGATCGGGCCAACGTAGGGGACGAGCTCCATCACGCCGTAGAACACCGCGAAGGCGATCGCGTACTTCCTGCCGTCAGGGAAGATCCCGATCACGCCGAAGAGGTAGAGGGCGATGCCGGTGGAGGCGCCCATGATCGTGCTGAACAGCAGCTGGCCGCCGACGTAGCGGGAGACCGCTCGCTGAACGATGTGCGGATAGTCGTCCGCGCGCGTGCCGTCGCCGTCGGGCATCAGCCGGCGCACGAGCGCGCCGATCCGCTGGCCGTAGAGAAGCATGTAGACCGATACCACGAACACGAGCACGAGATCGAAGACCGCACTGGCGGCTTCGGTGGCGAGGGCGCCGCCGAACGACACGAATTTGGAGGCGCTCTTGGTGACTTTGTCCTCGATGCTCTGCAGCGCCGTCTTGCCGGGTTTGACGAGATGGACGTGCAGGCCGTCGCGATCCAGTTCGCCCTGGAAGGTCGCGAGCTTTTTGTTGGCTTCTTCGACGAGCTGCGGGAGGTTGTTCGTGAACGTCCGGACCTGATCGGATATAGGGTTCGCCAGCAGGAAGCCGATACCGGCCAGCGTCAGGAAGAATGCGAGATATACAGCCAGTACCGCCAGCCCGCGGGGAAGACGCGAGCGCTGGAGCAAGGCGACAGCCGGATTGAGGATCAGGGCTATGAGGCCGGCGACGATGAAGAGCAGCAGCACTTTCCCCGCGGCTTTCGCGAGCGCCCACAGCGCTAGGAGCGCCAGCGGCAGGATCACCAGCTGGACCCAGCGGGGCACCACGACGCGCGCCGGCTCGACGGTCTGCGCCGGCGGGGAGTCGGTCAGCATCCGCTCCTCCGCGTCCGGCGGGGCAGCCTGGGGAGCGTCCTCGGAGACGCCGGTCACTTGCCTCCCACCATCGGCAGAGTATGGCTGAGCCCGAGGCGGCCGGACGACCGCAGAGCGCCGTGCGCATCCTGTTCGTGGGAGACGTCGTGGGCAGCATCGGCCGGCTCACGCTGCTTGACTGCCTGCCCCTGCTCCGCGAGCGCTACGCGCCGACGTTCATAGTCGTCAATGGCGAGAACGCGGCCGGAGGGCTGGGGATCACGCCGAAGATCGCCGAGCAGATCTTCGGCGCTGGCATCGACGTGATCACGCTTGGAAACCACACCTACCATCGCCGTGAGATCTACCCGTATCTGGATGCCAACCCGAGGATCATCAGGCCGGTCAACTTCCTGCGCAGCCAGCCCGGCCGCGGCGCCTCTGTGGTCGAGCACGATGGCGTCCGGCTTGGGGTGGTAAACGTCAGCGGGAACCTCTACCTGCGCGCAGGGCGCTCCGCGTTCACCGAGATCGAGGTGGCCCTAGGCGAGGTGGACGGAGTCGATCACATCCTCGTGGACATCCACGCCGAGGCGACCTCTGAGAAGGTGGCGATGGGCTGGGACCTCGACGGCAGGGTGACCGCGGTGGTGGGGACACATACGCACGTCCCCACGGCGGATGCGCGCGTGCTCCCGGGGGGGACCGCCTACATCACCGACGTCGGCATGACCGGCCCCCGCGGCGGCGTGATCGGCGTCAAGCGCGAGCAGGCGATCGAGGCGCTGCGCACGCAGATGCCGGTCCGCTTCGAGACCTCCGAGGAGGACCCCTGGCTGATGGGCGTGCTGGTCAGCTGCTCACAGCCGCTGCGAGCCGACTCGATCGAGCAGGTGATGATGCCACGGCCGGCGCAGGCCTCGCCGGATCACTGAAACGCCCGAGCAGCGCCAGCATGATCAGCGGGAAGAACCAGGGGATGTACAGGTAGAACCAATGTTCGATCCCGAGCTGCGTGGCGATGATGACCGCCGCGCAGGCCGCCGCCAGGCCAACGAGGTCGGGGCGCCGGGGCAGCACGGCCAGGCCGAGGGCGAGGGCCACCGCGGCGATCTCGACGGCGAGCTGCAGCCCGCCGAGGCCGCCGTAGAGCCCCCAGACCGAGAACGGCGATCCGCGGTTTGCCTGGTAGACGATCGTCCGCTCGTAGATCGTATGCAGCGAGTCGTGGCTCAAGGCCGGAACGAATGCGAGCGCGGCGGCGGCGGCGAAGCCCACGACGAACAGCGCGAGCGCGCGCGAGCGGCGGCGCTCTTCATCCAGGCCGTGGGTCGCGAGCAGCGGCGCGAGCGCCAGCGGAGCGAACTTGGTCAGCCCCGCGAGCGCCGCGAACGCGCCGCGAGCCGAGAGCGCGAGCATCGAGCGGTAGCTGGCGGCAAGCAGCGCGGCCAGTATGAGCACCGCCACGAGCGTGTCGTTCGAGTTGCTCTCGAGCGCGAACAGCGTGAACGGGTAGGAGACCCAGGCGTAGGCAAGCGCGACCCCGAGCGTCGGCCCGCGCATGCGCCGCCCGAGCAGGAACAGGAGCGCGACCGCGAGCAGGTCGAACGCGATTGACGCGGCGTGCGCGGCGGGAAGATCGTCCCACGTGCCGCTCCAGCCGAAGACCTGCTCGAAGGGGACGTAGGCCTCGTAGTCGACCGGGCCGTAGGTGTCGCCGTGTTCGTTGTCCGACGGATAGGACCCGTAAAGGGGCCGGCCGTCGACTATCCGCTGCGCCCCGATGACGCCGGCGTAACCGACGTCGATGACGTTCGAGTCGGTCACGTTCAGGCCGATGCGGAAGCCGATCAGGAAGATCACGCCGACCGCGAGCCACGGCGCGGGCACGAGCAGACGCAGCGGCCGGGCCCGGGCGGCGCCGTCCACGCGGGTGCGGCCGCGGCGCAGGAGCGCGAGCATGCGCGCGAGCAGGTAGAGAAGCGGCGGATAGACGAGCGGGACCGACTGGTAGATGCGCGCGTGGTTGAAGAAGGCGAGCGAGACCGAGAACGACAACAGCACGAGCAGGTCGAGGTGCAGCAGCGAGAACGGCCTGCGGAAGTTGAAGAACGGCAGGATGAACAGCACGCACAGCGGCAGCCAGATGTAGAGCGCGTTGACGTGCCTGCCGAAGGCCCCGGGGTAGCCGCGCGCCATCGTCCAGGCGACCTGGAAGCCGGTCCATTGTTCGAGCACGCGGCCTGTGAGATCGCTGATGATGACCTGGCCGATCTCCTTCTTGCCGTTGCGCGAGAAGTAGCTCACCTGCCAGTGGAAGGCCGGCTTCAGGTAGGCGCCGCCGTAGGAGCCGGGGTATTTCGCGCGAACGGCGCGCATCTTCGGGAGCGCGCCCGCGATCGCGAGGACGGCGTCCGCGGACAGGCGGCGGCCGGCCGGCGGCACGTTCGAGGCGGCCACCGGGATGGGCGCTTCCGGGTTCGTCGCGCTGCTCGTCGTGGTGGCCGTCTGGCGGGTTGCCGCCGGCGCCGTTGCAGGCGCCGCGAGCGCCAGCGTGGCGGCGGCGACGGCGATTGCAAGAGTGCGCATCAACGCGATCCCGCGAGCGCGAAGTGACGGAGGATGAGCGGAGCGATGTCGCGGATCGACCATTGCGTGGGCGCAGGCTCGGGCGGGGGGACCCCGCTGAGGATCAGTGCTCCAAGCGAGTCTGACGCGTGCAGCGAGCCATGGCTTCCACCGCCGAGGTGCGCCTGGCGGCCCCAATCGATGAACTCGTGGCCGGGAGCGGCCGACAGCAGGACCTCGCCGGACGTCGGGCAGGTGAGCGCCGACCAGACGCGTCCCAGTGCGTCCGGGTAGTCCGGGCTCAGCAGGCGACCGTCAGCGACGGTCGCATCGATCGCTGCGAGGGCGCCGTCCAGGTCCCAGCGCAGGCCACGCTCGTCCGAGACGGCCGCGCCCGGAGCGAAGCGCAGCTCGCCGTGCACGGGGCTCGAGATGACCCCCTCGCGCGGCGCGTCGTGCGCGTCGCGCTCGAGCCACATCACGAGGTCGATGCCCTCGATCGCGAGCGCGCGGGTCTCGACCGACGCACGCATCGCGTCCCGCTCGGACTCGTGCAGCGCGTAGACCATGGCCGCGCGCTGCGAGGGACAGACGGCGATCCTGGGCTCCTGCGCGCGCGAGCCCGGCGGGGAGCGATCCGGTCCGAGGACGCCGAGCTCGGCGAGCTCGTCCTGCAACGCGATCGCGCCCGTGATCGGCGCCTGCGAATGGTCTGCCATGGCGATGACCGCGTGCTCCTCGAGGAACTCCTCGACGCCGCCGGCCGCGTTCATGACGCGTGCGAGCTGCAGGTCTGCCTGGGCGAGCGACTGGATCTGGGCTTCGGGGCCGTTCTTGTGCGAGTACCAGTCGTTGTCCGGCAGCGAGAGCAGCAAGAAGTCGAACAGGTCGTGCTCGACCATGTAGGCCGAGACGCAGCCGGAGTGGCGGTCGCGCACGCCGGGCATGCCGAGCCCCGAGCGGCAGCCGGTGCGGCGCGAGGCGAAGATGTCGGCGTAGAACAGCTCGCGCGGACCCATCACCGGGTGGCGGATCAGCGCGGAGGCCATGCGCGTGAGCGCGGTGTCACGTTGCGGCTCGTGGCGATAACGGCCGCGGTACATCAGGTAGGTCGTGCCCGCTGTGCGCACATCTGCATCGTCGAGCGTCTCGAACACCGTCAGCGTCTCGGCCGCGAGATGGGCGCGGTTCATGTTGTACACGGTGTCGGTCAGCTGGCGGGCGATGCCGAAGCGCTGCGCGGCGCGAAAGCTCGAGCCGTACTCGACATAGCGGTCCTCCTCGCGATCGAACCAGTTCATCCCCGGGATGCGGTGCGCGTCCTGCGCGACACCGGTGACGATCGAGGCGGCGCACACCGGCGTGACGCACGGGAACGCTGCGACACAGTCGGGTACGTAATGCCCGTTCTCGATCAGCCTCTCGAGCGTCGGAGCGACGCCGGCGGCGATCGCGCGCTCGAGCATCGCCGGCGCCATCGCGTCGATGACGCAGAGAACGAGCTTCGGCGGGGTCGAGCTCACGGCACGCGCCTCAGCGGCGCAGAATGCGCAGCCCGGCGTACTTTTCACCCGCGCGGGCTCGCCCTCTCCAGGCGAACCATGCGAGCAGCGCGATCGCCACGTAGCCGAGGGGATGCAGCAGGGCGACGAGCGCCGCCAGCAGCAGCGAGGCAGCGTCAAGATAGACGGTGAGCGCCTCGCGCGCCGCGCGGTCGGCCAGGCGCGAGCGGGCGCGGGCCGCAACCGGGACGAGCGCCCGCTGGGCCAGGCCGGCGGCGGCCAGCCCACCGAGCACGCCAGGCCACCAGGCATCGCCGTGCGCCGCGAGCGTGCCGGCGAACAGGAGCGCACCGGTTCCGTAGCCGAGGCCGGCGAGCGTCGCGGCCAGCGGATCGGACGCACGCCCGCCCCATCCACCCTGCTGCTCGGCGGGTGCCGCGCGGGCGATCGGGGCGAACCCGCCGGCCAGCTGCACCGCGTACGCGAGCAGGAGCGCAACGGTCACCGCGAGCAGCCACCAGCCCGACTGCAGGAAGTGAAACTTGCCGTGGCCGAAGCCCACCCCGAGCGCGCCCGCCGAGCCGAGCGCGCCGGCGAGCAGAGCCGGCAGGAACGCGCGCACGCCGCAGGCGAGCGCGAGGCCCGCGCCGAGACCGATGTAGAAGAAGATGTCGTTCAACGAAGTGCCTGTGAAGGTGCGATACGGTGCCGGTGCTCACCGATCTCAGATCGGTGAGGACGATAGACGACCGGTGCGGCGGTGATGCCGCCGCCGTGCGAGGTACGTCAGGCCCGGCGGCGAATAGAGACAGAAGACAATGGAGCAATCGAGCGGCGGAGCGGGCGACGGGCGACGGGCGCGACCGACCGCGCACGAGCTTGCGCGCTATGAGGCCCTGTTCGCGGCGCGCACGCGCGGCATGAAAAGCTCGGCGATGCGCGAGATGATGGCCTTGACCGAGCGTCCTGAGGTGATCTCTCTCGCGGGCGGCCTGCCGGACACGACGACGTTCGCACCGGGGCTTTACGCGAAGCTGATGGCTGACGTGGCCGCAGACTCGACCGCGCGCGCGCTGCAGTACGGGCCGACCGAAGGCATGGCGGCGACGGTCCGCTGCGTCGTCGAGGTGATGGCCGCCGAGGGGACGGCGATCGACCCCTCGGAGGTGATCGTGACGACCGGCGGCCAGCAGGTCATCGACCTCGTCTGCAAGACGCTGATCGACCCCGGCGACGTGATCGTCGCCGAGGCGCCCACCTATCCGGGCGCGGTGCCGACGTTCAGCGCATACCAGGCGCGGGTCGAGCAGATCGAGATGGACGGAGATGGCATGCCGATCGATGCGCTCGAGAGCACGCTCGACCGCCTGCAGGCCGAGGGACGCAGGCCGAAGTTCATCTACACCATCCCCAACTTCCAGAATCCCGCCGGCGTGACCATGTCGCTGGCGCGCCGGCGCCGGCTGATCGAGGTCGCGCGCGAGCGCGAGCTGCTCGTGCTTGAGGACAACCCGTACGGCCTGCTGCGCTATGACGGGGAGCCGCTGCCGACGCTCTACTCGCTCGACGCCGAGGCCGTCGGACGTGGTCGCGCCTCGGATCTCGTCATCTATCTCGGGACCTTCTCGAAGATCCTCTCGCCGGGCCTGCGCCTCGGCTGGGCGGTCGCCCCGAGGCCGGTGCTCGAGAAGCTGAACCTCGGCAAACAGGGAGCAGACCTGTGCTCCTCGCCGGTGACCCAGCTCTTCGTCGCCGCGTACTTCGACGAGCGCGCCGCGAGCGGTGACCCGGCGTGGCGCGAGTATGTGGGACGTCTGAAGGATCTGTACCGCAGCCGGCGCGACGTGATGCTCGAAGCGCTCGAGGAGCACTTCGGCGAGCAGGCGCGCTGGACGACCCCGGAGGGGGGTCTGTTCATCTGGGCGACGCTCGACGAGCGGATCGACACGACCGACCTGCTCGCGCTCGCGCGCAAGAGCGAGGGCGTCGCGTTCGTGCCTGGCCGCGCCGCCTACATGGACGGGCGGAGCGGCTCCTCGTCCATGCGGCTGAACTTCGCTGGGGTCGCTGACGGCGACATCCGCGAGGGCGTGCGCAGGATCGGTAGGGCCGTACGCGAGCAGCTTGGACTGCTCGGCTCGCTCACGGGATCCGAGCAGACCGCCAGCTCGAGTCGCCGGGGACCCGAGCAGGAGCGCCAGCAGGCGGGCGAGCGAGGTGACCGCCTCGCGGACGTCGTCGCGCTGCCCCGCCGCGCCGATGCGGGCGCGGCCCGCCGGCGCCGCGATAGATGAGCTCGACGCGCACGGTCGCCGTCCTGAAGGGCGGTCGCTCGCTCGAGCGCAACGTGTCGCTGCGCTCCGGCGCACACGTCCAGGAAGCGCTGCAGCGCCTCGGGCACGAGGTCCTCGCGCTCGACGCTGGGCCGGAGCTCGTCGCGGAACTGCTCGCTGCGAGGCCCGAGGTGGCGTTCATCGCGCTGCACGGACGCGATGGCGAGGACGGGACCGTGCAGGGACTGCTTGACGCGATCGGCACCCCCTACACGGGTTCAGGCCCGGCGGCGTGCATGTGCTGCACCGACAAGGTGCTCGCCAAGCAGCTGATGCGCGAGGCAGGCGTCCCGACCCCCGACTTCCACTTCCTGCGCGAGACCTCGATCAGGGAGCTGGGCGCCGCGGCGGCGCTGGGCGAGGTCGAACGCCGGTTGGGGTTCCCGCTAGTGGTCAAGCCGGCGATCGGCGGCTCGGCGCTGGGGGTGAAGTTCGCGCGCACGAGCGTGGAGCTTCCCGGCTCGCTCGTGGGAGCCTTCTCCTACGACCGCAAGATCGTGATCGAGCGCTACGTGAAGGGACGCGACCTCGCCGTCTCGGTGCTCGAGGCTGATGAGGGAGGCGCTGACGGCAGCCGGCACGCCGCGATCGCGCTCCCGATCGTGGAGGCGGTCCCGCGAGAGGAGGACTTCTACGACTACGAGTCCCGCTATGAGATCGGGATGACGACGTTCGTGTGCCCCGCGGAGCTCGCGCCGGAGACCACGCAGCGGGCGCAGGAGCTGGCGCTGAGGGTCTACGAGCTCCTCGGCTGCCGCGGCGTCGCACGTGTCGATTTGATGCTCGAGGAGGGCAGTGGCGAGCTGTGGGTGCTCGAGACGAACGTCGTCCCCGGATTGACCGAGACGAGCTTGCTGCCTCAGGCGGCGGACGCGGCGGGGATCGGCTTCGACGAGCTCGTGCAGAGGGTCCTCGACAGCGCCTCCACCCCCCATAGCTAAGCTAGGAGTCGCCGGCGGCGAAGTCCTCCGGGGAGACCTCGTCCAGGAACTCCTTGAACTTCTCGACGACGTCCTCGGACTCCTCGACGTCGTGCTCGAACTCGATCGCCGACTCGGAGATGACCTCCTCGGCCGCGTAGATCGGTGCCCCTGAGCGCACCGCCAGCGCGATCGCATCGCTCGGGCGCGAGTCGATCTCGAGCTCGCGGCCGGCGACGCTGAGGGTGATCGAGGCGAAGAAGGTGTTCTCGCGCAGCTCCGTGACAGACACCTGGGTGCATTTCACGTCGAGCTCGCCGAGGATGTCGCACAGCAAATCGTGGGTCATCGGACGGGGCGTGCCGGCGCCCTGGAGCTTCATCAGGATCGAAGCTGCCTCGGGGTGTCCGATCCAGATGGGCAAGAACTTGTTGCCGTCGACGGTCTTCAGGAGCACGATCGGCTGCTTGCCAACCATGTCGAAGCTGACGCCGTAGATCACCATCTCCTGCACGAAGATCCTCCGAGGGGGGAAAGCCAGAGTATAGGTACCGGCTGAGCCCCGGCCAACAGCGCGTGCGGGCGCCGCTGCGCTGAGCGATCAGGCCATCTCAGTCTGCCGTCCGGAAGGTCCAGAGCTTGTTTCCCACGAAGTTGAACGGCATGGAGCCCGCCACAGCGAGCGCCTGCGCGGCTACCTTCGGAATGCCGGCAGCCTCGACGAAGAGCGTGAGCAGAAGCAGGTTGACGACCAGGGCGCCCAGGCTGACGATGAGGAAGCGGACCGCCTGGAAGCGAGCGACGCCTTCGCGTGCATCGAACGTCCAGTGCCTGTTGAGCACGAAGTTGTTCGCCACCGCCACCAGCCAGGCGACGACCGCGGCCAAGTGGTAGTCGACTCCAATGGGATGCACGAACAGCGCGTAGACCGCGAGGTTGACGGCGAAGCCGACGGCGCCGACGAGCCCGAAGCGGACAAGCTGCAGCCAGTTGGCCGGCCGGCGCATGCCGTGAAGAAGGCGTGCATGCGGCCGGAGCTCCACGGCGGTGGCGTCCTCGCGCATCTGCGACAGGTTAGCGGCACGTCGCGGCGGACGCTCTCGCTAGCCTTGGGGGATGCGCTCCAGCGGGAAGCCGACCGCCGTGATCGGCTGCATGCTCGCCGCCGCCGCGCTCGCCGGATGCGGCGCGGGAGCGGCGGGCTCGGCCGTCGACGGCTCCAAGCCGGCGGTGAAGGCGAGACCGTCGGGCGGGATCACGCCGGCCGTCGGCGGCGCCGGCGCGAGCTCTCGGGGCGCCACGAGGGAGGCGGCCGACCCGCAGGAAGCCTCGAGCTACCCCGCTCCGCCATCGGTTCACCACGCCGCCGCGGCGACGCCCACGAAGGCCGGCGAACTGGTCGTGGCGGCAGGGGCTCCCTCGGACGCGGAAGTGCGCGGCGAGCTCCAGCAGATGCAGGCGGTGGAACGCGCGGCGAGGCAGTCGCAGCAGCGCCAGCTGACTCCAGTCCCCGGCGGCGAGTCGATCGGCGGGAACGGCCAGATCGCGATTCCGTCAACGGTCCCGGAAGTCGTTCAGAAGGTCATCGCCGGCGCGAACGAGATCGCCGACTTCCCGTACGTGTTCGGCGGCGGGCACGCATCGTTCGTCGACAACGCCTACGATTGCTCGGGCTCGGTGAGCTACGCGCTCGCCGCAGGCGGGCTGCTCGGCGCACCAGAGACCTCGGGCGACCTGGAGAGCTGGGGCGCGCCGGGGCCGGGGAGATACATCACCGTGTACGCCAACGCCGGTCACACCTACATGTACGTCGACGGGATGCTCTATGACACGGCCGGGCGCAGCGGCGTGTACGCGTCGCGCTGGCTGGTCGGCGCGGTCGACAACGCTGGCTTCGTCGCCCGCCACTGGCCGGGGCTCTAGGCGGGTGCGTACGTGAGCCCGGCGACGCTCATCGTGGCTGTCGTGCTGGCGCTCGACGGCGAAGCGGTCGACGCCAACAACACGGGCCTGGCCGTGATCTCGCTGGTGTCGATCGTCCTCGGCTACCTGCTGATCGCCGGCCTGTGGTACTTCGTGTTCCGCGAGAAGGCGCGCACGAAGCGCCGCAACGGCCGCGGGAGCTGACGCCCGTCAGCCGCTGAGGGTGAAGGAGCTGAGGACGGTCGTGGTGGCGGCGCCGCGAGCGTTGCGCACGATCAGCCGCAGCAGGAGCGTCACCTTTCGCTCCTTGGCCAGTCGTGCGGCCGTCTGCTTGGAGAACTGGATCGTGATCGTGCTCCGACCCGCCGTGGTCGTCACGAGAATGGCTTTCGCGATCACGATCTGCGGAGGCGTCCCGGCGGGCAGCCCGCTCGCCGCGCTTCCGCTGATGCGGAGGTGATGGGCGAGGGTGCGGCTCAGCAGCACCTCGAAGTGCCCGGTGACCTGCTCATTGACCGAGTAGCGGATGCTGAGGCCCTTGCGCAGCGTGCCTCGCAGCGAGCGCGACATGACCGCTGCGGCCGCGACCGGGGCCGGGACGACGCTCGGGTGCGAGGAGGACGCAGCGGTGCTGCTCGCGCCCGGCTGCGAGCCGCCGGCGCTGCTTGTGGAGCTGCCAGAAGTGGTGCCCGGGCTCGTGCTCGATCCGCTCGTCGGGGCTGCCGGCCCGTTCACGGTGACGTCGTGGGTCACCGTGGCCGAGTGGCCACCGACGTCGGTGACGGTCAGGGTTACGGCGTAGGTGCCGCCGTACTGGTATGAGTGAAAGACGCTCGCCGCGCACGGGCTCAACCACGGTGATTCGCAGGCGGGGGCGCCGGGCGCATAGCCGGAGACCGGCTGGCTGCCGTCGCCGAAGCTCCACGTGTAGGTCGCATAGTTAGGCACCGCAAATCCGCCCGAATAGGCGATCGCCGCGTTGAGGCTGATGTCCGACTCCATCCCGTCGAAGCCGACGACTTCGCCGTTGTTGACGGGGTTCGGTGAGGTGAATTGCGGTTCGAGCCTGTCGGCCGGGATGCATGGGATACCCGGATAGGGCAGTCGCAGAGCCGCGAGGTTGAAGGCCATGTTCAGGTAGTAATTGTGGCCGCTGAGCGTCTGGTTGTAGAGCGTGCCGCCGCCGCTTTCGGGGTTCGCGGAGGCGCCGCCGCCGACGGATGCACGGGCGAAGTAGTTGCGGCACTCGTCAGTCGCCTCTTTGCCTTCTTCGTCCTGCCAGGCGTTGAGCAGAGGGTCGGTCACGATGTTCTGCTGCTCGAGCGCGATCTGGTTGACGATGAGATCGGCGAGGCCCGTGTCGCAGGTCCCGTCGGGGCTGGGGCAGGGGACCTGGTTCGGCTCCTGGTCGTGAGGACCCTGAAGCGTTTTCTCGAGTTCGACTTTTTCCTGTTCTTCAGGGGTCTTTTCGTTGAATTCCCGCTCTTCTTGCGCGTTCCTGGCTTTCACCTTCTCGCGTTCCTCCGGCGGTTTGCTGCTCGGATTGAAACCGCCGTCATCGCAGCCGGGCGCCTGCCTTCTGATCGTCGCGAGAAGGCTCTGACCGGCTTCGCCGGCGCTCCACGGGATCGCCGCATAGATGATCGTGTTGCCATCGCCGGTCGCGAGACCGCCCGGGTTGATGTCTGCGTGGTAGCTGCAGAAGGCGTGGCGGTAGCTTTCGCTTTCGTACTTGTCCTGTTCTTCTTCAGTTTCCGTGCGCGAGAATTCCGAGCATTCAGTTCCGGCGCTGTCGAGGCACACGGTCAGGTGGGGCGGCGTCAGCAGGTAGTAGACCGTGCCCATGCCCTTGGGAAGGCCCTGGGCGGCTATGAATTCCTTGAGCTGTTCCTGAAGCTGGACGGGCGTCAGGCAGTTGACCGCCCCTGTTGCGACCGGACAGCCGTGTGACGGGTAGGGATGGGTGTCGGTGTAGGCGCCGCGGAAGGTCGACTTGTAGTAGGCCGGTTCGTTCGACACGTCCGTGTACTGCGTGTCCACGGAGAAGACGCTTGCGAGCGATCCGCTTTCGGCGCCCATGGACTGAAGGAAGGTGTCGACTACGTTCTGCCAGTCGCCGTGGTAGTAGTCCTTCGGGTCCCAGTAGACGGCGAAGACGTTTGCGCCGTGGAGGACGGGGTGGCCGGCTGGATTGCTGAAGGTTTCTGCCTTGGAGTTCCCGATCGCTTCGAGTTTGCTGGTTGTGGTGTTGAAGACTTCACCGCCCAGCCCGTCGAGATACGAGATCTCGTTGGTGCGCTGCAGGCCGAGCTTCGTGCCTTCCACTTCGGTCACAAAGGCGTGCGCGGGGGCCGCCGAGAACAGCAGCGCCGCAGCGGCGGACACGGCGGTGGCGGTGGCCACTCTGCGGGCGCTCAGCATCCGGGCCTCGAGCAGCGGCGCAAGCGTACGGGCAAAGAGGGTCACGAGGGCCGTATCGGCAAGGGTGGCCGGTTGCCTTAGTGCTCTGGACAACGTTGCCTCGCCGCCGAGCGGAGGCGCCAGTACACCGCACGAGACCGCTCGTCCACTAAGGCGAAAGACGCCCTGCTCCATCTGTCCAGTTCGCCGCCGTTTTCGCACAGCAGCCGCGTCGCGCGCCCGATTGTGGATGTGACGCACGTCTGGATGCAGGGCGAATGCATGCGCAGATGCGGGCCGAATCGATCCTGTGAGCAGCAGAGAAACCCACAGTCCGAGTCCGAGTCCGAGCGACGCGATCGCTCAAGGCGCCTCGTGGACTGCTCGACGCAGGAGGCTCACGCGGGGGCATCAGGGCGTCTGGGCGGCGGCCACCGCGCTGTTCGTCGCTGCCGCCGCAGCCGGGTCGTTGCTGAGTGCGCGCTCGGTGGCGCACACGGATGGCGACAACGCGAAGCTCGCGTTCCACCTCGCCTCGGCGGAGATCGCCTCGACGCTGAAGCTGGCCTTACAGCACGAGGAAGACCTCGTGATCAGCGCGAGCGCCTTCGTGGCGGCCAACCCGCGCGCATCCGCCGCCGGGTTCGACCGCTGGGCGGAATCGGTGCGCGCGATGCAGCGCTACCCCGAGCTGCAGGACATCGGCTTCGTCGTGATGGTCCCGGGCGCCGAGCTCTCGGCGTTCGAGGCGCGCATGGCGGCGCATCCGCTGCGTCCCCTCGGCCCGCACTCGCTCGGACCGAAGGAAAGCTTTCAGGTCCTGCCCGCAGGTAACCGCCCCTACTACTGCTTCGCGGTGGCCGGACTGGCGCGCGACCTGACCAGGTACCTGCCCGCGGGCCTTGACTACTGCGCGCTGGCGAAATCGCTGATCGTCGCGCGCGACTCGGGACAGAGCAGCTACGCGCCGTTCGTCGCGGCGGAAAGGACGACGCTCGGCGTGGAGACACCGGTGTACAGCAGTGGCGTCGTGCCGCCTACCGTCACAGCCCGCAGGCAGGCATTCGTCGGCTGGCTCGGCGAGCTGCTCATGCCGGAGGTCGTGCTGCAGCGGGCGCTCGAAGGCCATCCCGACACCTCGGCGACATTCCGCTACGAGAGCGGCCCGATGCACGTCGTCTTCCAGAGCGGAAGCGCGCCTCGCGATGCTCAGACCTGGACGGTCGACCTTCACAACGGCTGGACCGTGCAGACGTTCGCGGGAGCAGCCGGAGCGTCGGTGCTGGGCGACGCGCGCGCAACCGAGCTGATGCTCGCGGGCATCCTCGTCGGCGTGCTGCTCGGCCTTCTGGTGTTCGTCCTCGGAACCGGCCGCACGCGTGCGCTGTCGCTGGTGCGTGAGAAGACTCGCGCGCTCTCCCACCAGGCCCTCCACGACACCCTCACCGGACTGCCGAACCGGGCGCTGGTGCTTGACCGCGCGGAGCAGATGCTGGCCCGGGCGGGACGCCAGCCGAGCATCGTCCCGGGCGCGCTGTTCATCGACATCGACGGGTTCAAGCATGTCAACGACAACCTCGGGCACGCGGCCGGCGATGAGCTTCTGAAGGTCGTCGGCGAACGCCTGCAGAGCACGGTGCGCGAGCAGGATACAGTCGGGCGCCTCGGCGGAGACGAGTTCGTCGTGCTTGTCGAGTCCGAAACGCGCCGCGTGTCGCTGGACGTCCTCGCCGATCGGCTGATCCGGGTCCTGCGCCAGCCCGTGAAAGTTGGCGAGGCTGCGAAGACGATGTCCTTCACGGCGAGCATTGGCGTCGCCGTCGGGCAGTACGCGACCCCCGACGAGCTCCTGCGCGACGCCGACCTGGCCCTCTACGCCGCAAAGGCCGCGGGCAAGGACCGCTACGCGGTCTTCGACGCGAGCATGGATCGCGACCTCGAAGCTCGCGTCGATTCCGAGCTCGACCTGAGCGCCGCCCTCTGGGGCGAGCAGTTCTTCCTGCTCTACCAGCCCATCTTCAACCTCGGGAGCCAGACCGTGGTCGGCGCCGAGGCGCTGCTCCGCTGGCAGCACCCCGAGCGCGGGGTCGTGCTGCCCGACGATTTCATCCCGCTGGCCGAGGAGATCGGACTGATCGTCCCGATCGGTCGCTGGGTGCTCGATCACGCATGCCGTCAGGCGGCGGCGTGGAAGGCGGAGGGCCGAGAGCTGGGCATCTCCGTCAACGTATCCGCCTACCAGCTGAGCCAGGTCGAGTTCGCGAGCGATGTCCGGCGGGCGCTCGAGGAGTCTGGGATCGAGCCCTCCTCGCTGACGCTCGAGGTCACCGAGACCACGATCATGCGCGACGTGGCAGCCGCGTGCGAGCGTCTCGCCGAGGTCAAGGCGCTCGGCGTACGCATCGCGATCGACGACTTCGGCACCGGATACGCGTCCCTCTCGCACCTGCAGCGCTTGCCCGTCGACATCCTCAAGGTCGACAGGACATTCGTCGCCGCGCTGAGCGACGGTGGGCAGAGTCGCGAGCTGCTCGAGGCCATCCTTGGCGTCGCGCAGGCGCTCTCGCTGACGGTGATCGCAGAGGGCATCGAGACGCGCAGCCAGATGAGCACGATCCAGGAGATGGGCTGCGAGCTCGCTCAGGGGTTCCTGATTGGCAGGCCGAGCCCGGCGGAGGTGCTCGACACGCTCACCTGGCCGCGCCTCGAGCCGCGCGCGATCGGCTCACCCGCCGCCTGAAGCCTGCAGTGCTGCTCGTGCGGCGAGCCCCGGGCGCCACGCGCCGTCCGGACGATCACCCTCCCAGGAAGCTGTCGAGCCGCTCGACGGCCTGTGCCAGGTTCGCGCGGCCGAAGCCGAGGCGGACGTGTCGCGGCTGTTCATACACGGCGCCGGGGAGCAGCAGCACGTTTGCGCGCTCTGCCGTCTGCTCGCACCAGCTCTCGACATCGAACTCGCCGCTCACGCGCGGGAAGCCGGTCGGACCGGCTGTCGGGCGTACCCACTGAAACAGGTCGCGCCTGCGCTCGAGGAAGGCATCGAGCAGCGGCAGGTTGGTGAGGATCAGGCGCCTGCTGCGCTCGATGAGGGCCTCGCCGTGGCGCAGGGCGAGCGCGACGAGCAGTTCGCTCGGGGCGCTCGAGCAGATGGTGGTGTAGAGCTTCAGGTCGCGAATGCGCTCGATGAGCGCGCGGTCGCGGCTCGCCAGCCAGCCGATCCGCAGCCCCGGCAGGCCGTAGGCCTTCGATACCGCGCCGAGCGAGATCGCGCGGTCGTAGAGATCGCATGCGGCCGGCAGCCGGTCAGACGGATCGTGCTCCAGCCCGCGGTAGACCTCGTCGCTGAAGAGCACGATCGAGCGCTCGCGCGCGAGCTCGACGACGCGCTCGAAGGCCGCTCGGGACATCTGCGTACCGGTCGGGTTGTGCGGGCTGTTGACATAGATGAGCCGCGTGTCCCTGCGCAGCAGCTGCTCGAGGGCGTCGAGATCGTGCGCCCAGCGGTCCACGTGGCGGCGCTGCCAGAGGCTGAGCGCCGCGCCGGTGCTGCGAGCGACCTCGACCGCCGCCCCGTAGCACGGCGCCTCGACGACGACGTGGTCGTCCGGCCCGAGGAGCGCGTGATAGGCGAGGAAGATCCCCTCCTCGGCCGCGGCGACCGCGAGGACGTCGTCGGGTTCGACGCTCTCGTAGCGCCGTGCGGCAGCCGCGCGCAGCTCATGCGAGCCGGGCACCTCCGTGTAGCCGAGCCGCAGGCCGAGCAGCCGCTCGCGAGCATCGAGCTCGAGCGCGAGCAGGTCCGCGACCGTCAGCGCCTCGCAGTCGCTGCTCGAGAGCGTCAGCTCAGCGCGAAACTCCCACCGCTCATAGAAGCGCTCGAGCGCGAATGGCCGGATCTGCACGCGGCGTAGTCTCGCCGAACTCGCGCTGGGCCGTGACGCAGGCGCGCCGTCGAAGTAGGCTGCGATGTCGATGAGCACGGTCTTCGTCACCGGCGGCTCGGGCTTCATCGGAGGCCGCCTGATCGAGCGACTGGTTGGGGACGGCCACGCCGTGCGTGCGCTCGCACGCTCCTCCTCGGCGGCCGAGAGGGTTCGCGCGCACGGCGCCGAGGTCGTGCCGGGCGAGCTGGCGGACCGGGGCGCGATGCGCGCCGGCGCCGAGGGCTGCGAGCTCGCCTTTCACGCGGCCGCGACGCTCGGCGATTGGGGCAGGCGCGAGGACTTCGAGGACGGCAACGTCGAGGGCACGAAGAACGTGCTCGAGGCATGCGCCGAAGCTGGCATGCGACGCTTTGTCCACGTCGGCACCGAGGCCGCGCTGATGGCCGGTCGGCCGCTGGTCGAGGTCGACGAGACGGCGCCCCTGCGACCGGACTCCCCGGCGCTCTACAGCTCGACGAAGGCGCGCGCGGAGCTGGCCGTCATGGCCGCCAACAGCAGCGCGTTCGAGACCGTCGCCGTGCGGCCGCGCTTCGTGTGGGGGCCGGGCGACACGACGCTCTTGCCGAGGCTCGTCGAGATGGCGCGCAGCGGGCGTTTCGCCTGGATCGGCGGCGGTCTGCAGCGCACTGCGACGACGCACGTCGATAACACCGTCGAGGGACTCGTGCGCGGCGCTATGAACGGTAAACCGGGCAATGCCTACTTCGTGACCGACGGCGAGCCGGTCGTGTTCCGCGAGTTCGTGAGCGCGCTGCTCGAAAGCCAGGGCGTCGAGCCGCCCACGCGGAGCATCCCGGCGCCCCTCGCGGCGGCGCTCGCGACCATCGGCGAGGCCGCCTGGCGGCGGCTGCGGTTGCCGGGCAGCCCGCCGCTGACGCGCTTCGCCTACTGGGCGTCGGCGCAGGAGTGCACGATCAGGATCGAGAAGGCACGCGAGCAGCTCGGCTACGCGCCGGTCAAGACGATCGCCGAAGGCCTTGCCGAGATGCAAGCTTAGGTGACCTCCCTCGACACACAGGTCGCAGTCATCGGGGGCGGCGTGGTCGGATGCGCGGTCGCGCACGCGCTCGCGCGCCGCGGCGTGGACACCGTGCTGCTCGAGGCCGAGCGCGGGCTGGCGCTGGGTGCGAGCGGGGCCAACTCAGGCATCCTCCACACCGGTTTCGACTCCGAGCCGGGTGAGCTCGAGACGCGGCTGATCCTGCGCTCGGCGAGGTTGCGCGCGGATCTGCTGGACGAGCTGGGCGTGCATGTGCTGCGTTGCGGGGCGCGACTCGCGCCGAGCGGCGAGGATGAGCTCGCGGCCGTCGCCCGGCTCGCGGAGAACGCTCGCGCCAATCGCGTCGAGGCGCATCTTGGGCGGGACGGGTCGCTGACGGTGCCGGCGGAGTCCGTCACGGATCCTGTCGCCTTCGTGCACGCGCTGGCAGGCGCCGCGCAGGCGGGCGGCGCGACGGTCATGCTGGGTGCGCAGGTCACGGCGCTGGCGGGCGCGCATGAAGGTGGTGTGGCAGTGGGGCTGCTGAGCGGAGAGCGGTTGCGCGCGAGCGCAGCGGTCAACTGCGGTGGGCTTTATGCCGATGAGCTCGCCCGCATGGCCCACGACGATCTCCTCGCGATCTACCCGCGCAAGGGGGAGTTCCTCGTCTTCTCGCAGGCGCCGGCAGCGCCGCTCGAGCAGATCCTCCTGCCGGTGCCGTCGGCGCTCGGCAAGGGCGTGCTGGTCTTCCCGACGATCGACGGGAAGATCATCGCCGGACCGACCGCGCGCGAGCGTGAGGACAAGCGCGACTGGTCGGTCGAGGCGGATGCCCCCGACCTGATCCTGCCGCTGGCGAGGCGCCTATATCCGGCGCTGGACGGCGCCGCGCGGATCGGCGCCTACGCCGGCCTGCGACCGGCTGGGCGCGACGCCAACTACGTGATCGAGCCCTCGCATACACTGCCGGCGCTGATCCATGTCGCGGCGATCCGCTCGACCGGGCTGTCGGCCTCGCTCGGGATCGGCGAGCACGTCGCCGCCCTGCTCGCCACCCACGCCGCGATCGAGCTCGGGCGCGCGCGAGCGCTCGCGGCGCCCGTGCCGCCGGCGGGAGCGCTCCGCTGGTGGGAACGCGCGGCGCGACGCCAGGACACGATCGCCTCACAGCAGGGCACGGCGTGAGCTCGCCGCTATTGCTCGGCATCGACGAGGGTACGAGCGCCGTCAAGGCGGCGCTGTTCGACGGCGACCTGCGCGCGGTCGCCGAGGCGCGTCGCCCGGTGGCGCTCACGCACCCTGGACCCGGCCGCGTCGAGCAGGATCCCGAGCTGATCCTCGAGGCGGTCGTAGACGCCGCAGCAGACGTGCTCGAGCGAGCCGCCGGTCGCGAGGTCCGCGCGGCGGGCATCGCCCATCAGGGGGAGTCGGTCCTCGCGTGGGACGGACGCAGCGGGCGACCGCTGTCGCCTGTGATCGTCTGGCAGGACAAGCGCCAGGAACGGCTGCTCGCAGAGATCGGACGAGAGGCTCTCGGGCGCTCGGGCCTGCCGCTCGACCCCTACTTCTCGGCCGGCAAGCTCGCATGGCTGCTCGGCGAACACGATGAGCTGCGTGGGGCTCGCGACGCCGGCACGCTTCGCCTCGGCACGGTCGACGCGTTCCTCACCGACCGCCTCGGCGGTCGCTTCGCAACGGACCTCTCGACGGCGTCGCGCACGCAGCTGCTCGCGCTCGGCGGGCGCGACTGGGACGAGGAGCTGCTGGCGACGTTCGGGGTCCCGCGCGAGCTGCTGCCGCGTCTCGAGCCGACGTTTGGCTCGCTCGGAGAGCTACGCAGCGAGCGCTGGCCGGTCGCTGTTCCGCTGTGCGCCCAGCTCGTCGACCAGCAGGCGGCGCTAGCCGGCTCGGGCGCGGTCCGGCCGGGGGAGCTGAAGGCGACGTACGGCACGGGCGTTTTCGTGCTGGGTCGTACCGCGACGCCGGTCGCGGCGAGCGGGCTGCTGCCGACGATCGCCTGGGCAGCGCCAGACGAGCGCGGGGGCATCGGCGAGATCGCGCATGCCCTCGACGGCGGCGTGTTCGCGGGCGGCTCGCTGCTCGACTGGCTGGCGCAGAGGCTCGGCCTCGCGGCTGACGCACGGACACTGGCGAACAGCGCCGCAACGGTGGACGACAGCGCCGGCGTGATCGTGCTGCCGGCGCTGTCGGGGCTCGGCGCTCCCTGGTGGCATCCCGAGGCTCGAGCGGTGATCGCGGGGCTGCACCCGGCGGCTGGCGCGGCTCACCTCGCGCGAGCGGCACTCGAGGCGATCGCGTGGCGCGTCGCCGACATCGTCGAGGCGATGGGCGAGGTGGTCGCGATCCAGAGCCTGCGCGTCGACGGCGGGCTGACCAACGACCAGACGCTGCTGCAGATCCAGGCCGACGCGCTCGGAATCCCGCTCTCGGTTGGCCCTGCCGATGTCACGGTGCGCGGGGCCGCGATGCTCGCGGGTGTCGGCGCGGGGATGTTCGCGAGCGTCGAGGACGTCGCGGACCGGCTGCCGGCGCCCCGCAGCGTAGAGCCATGCTCGGATCCCGGCGAGCGCGCACGGCAGCGCGACCGCTGGCGCAGGTTCGTGCAGGCCGCGGCGGTTCTGTAGCGGCCGGGGCGGTCGCGCTACTAGTGGCCCTTGAGATTAGGTTGGACTCGTAATGGCATGTCAGGCGGCGATGCGTTGGCGGGCTTCGGCTGCGGTGAGGCGGCGGTCGCGGTGATCGCCGTTGCGGTAGGTGATGTGGCGGGCGAGCGCGAACGCGAAGGCGTCCCAGTCGAGGTAGTCGGCGTTGGCTATGACGAACTGGCTGATCACGGAGAAGTGGCACTCGACGGGGTTCAGGTAGCTGGCGTAGGTCGGGGTCGCGACGAGCTCGATGCGGTTGGCGTCGGCGTAGGCGCGGATGTCGGGGGTCCAGTTGGCCGAGAGGTTGTCTTGGATCCAGTAGATGCGCGTGCGCGCGGGGTAGCTGCCGCGGATCTGTCTCATGAACGCGAGATTGTCGGCGCCGCGGCGGCGCGGTCTGAGCCTCACGCGCAGCCGGTCGCAGTGCACGTCGAAGGCACCGAACACGTAGCGGGTCCCGGCGCGACGGTTGTAGTCGGCGCGCTGGCGCTCAGGGCGTCCCTTGGGCGCCCAGCCCGCCCCTGCCGTTGGTCTGAGGCTGACGGGCCCCATTTGGTCAAATGCGATCACCACCGCCCCGTCGGGCGGCTTCTCGCACAGCGCGAGCACGCGCGCCGCCTTGGCCTCGTAGTCGGGGTCGGGGCTCGCCTTCCAGGTGCGGGTGCGCTGGAAGGACAGGTTCGCATCGGCCAGCAGCGCACCAAGGTGGCGCGGGGAGACCTCCACGATGCCCTCACCCGCCAAATAGCACGCCAGCCGCGGCAGCGACCAGCGCGTCAACGGCACCCCCTGACTGTCGGGACGGGCACCGGCCACGCTGATGATCGCCTTGCGCTGCTCAGTCGTGATCCGGCGGGGACGCCCGCCCCCGTAGCGAGGGCGCAGGCTGGCCATCCCGCGCTCGTTGAACTCGTGGATGACCTTGCGCACCCACGAGGGGTCGGTGCGCCACATGTCCGCGATCTGCGTCGCCGACATCTTCACGTTGGAGGCCAAAAGAGCAGCCGCGCGCTGGCGCGTGCACTGATGCTTGGCGCGCTTGGACAAACGCTTCAGCCGCACCGCCTCCTCATGCAACAGCGGCCTGACGAACACTTCCGGGGGACGCATCACCACCTCCATGGTCGAGATGCATCCAGATTCGCCACCCAGGGCGAGTTTCCGGTCCAACGTTTCCTCAAGGGCCACTAGGGGGAGGCGGGAGGCTGCTCGAGGTTGACCTCGTAGCCGGCGTTGGCGAGCGCCGCGAGGACCTCCTTGGTGTGTCCTCGGCCGCGCGTCTCGAGGGTGAGCTCGACGCCGGTCTCGCGCACGCGGAGCGGCACCGCCTCGCGGACGTGCTCGAGGCTCACCAGGTTGGCGCGGGCGCCGGCGAGGAGGTTGAGCAGCTCGGCGAGGCCCCCGGGGCGGTCCGGCACGCGCGTGAAGATGCGTACCCTTCGGCCCTCCTCCGTTTCGTGCCGGCGCAGCAGCTCCGCAAGCAGCCCGCCGTCGACGTTTCCGCCAGACACGATCGCCACGGTCGTCCCGGCGACGGGCGCGAGGCGACCGCTCAGCAGGGCGGCCACGGAGACCGCACCGGCGCCCTCGGCGACGAGCTTGGCGCGCTCGGCGAGGAACACCATCGCGTCGGCGATCTCATCCTCGGTGACCATCTCGAGCCCGTCCAGCAGCTCGCGCAGGAGCGGCAGCGTCAGCGTGCCGGGTCGCTTGATCGCGATGCCGTCGGCGATCGTGGCGCCGGGAGAGGGCTCGAGCTCGGCGCTCGATCCGCTCGCGGCGAGCGCCTCGGCATAGGGTGCGCAGGCGAGCGCCTGCACGCCGATGAGCTCGACCGCGGCTCCCGCGCGGCGCACGGCGATCCCGACTCCGCTCGCGAGACCGCCGCCGCCGACCGGCACGACCACGCGCGCGAGGTCGGGGACGTCCTCGAGCATCTCGAGCGCGATCGTGCCCTGCCCGGCGATCACGTCGATGTCGTCGAACGGATGCACGAGTGCCGGCCCCGCGTTCTCGGCGGCCCGTTCGGCGGCGAGCGCGAGCGCCTCCTCCACCGACGCCCCCGCAAGTTGCACGCGAGCCCCCAGCCGCTCGACGGCGCCGACCTTGGAGACGGCGGCGTCGCGCGGCATGAAGACCTCGCAGCCGACGCCCATCACACGCGCCGCCTCGGCTACCGCACGCCCGTGGTTGCCGGCGCTCGCGGTTACCAGGCCGGCGGCCGCGCGATCGCCCAGCGTCGTGATCTTGCTGAGCGCGCCGCGCAACTTGAACGACCCCGTGCGCTGCAGGCACTCGGCCTTCAGCGCGACCGGCGTGCCGGCGAGCTCGGCCAGGTCTTCACAGGCAATCGTCGGGGTCCGTACGGCGACGCCGGCGATCGCGCTCCGCGCCGCCGGCAGATCGGCGAGCGCGATCAGCTCGGAGGCGGACGGCGCAGGCGCAGGCTCGTTCACGGCCACGCCCGTGTGCGCGCTTGGTCCTCGCCGGTCATGTTTGGTGAAGGTATAGGCTCCGTGCCTTATCGCGCAACGGTCAGGGCGCTATAGACTCGGCGCAGCCGAGGAGAGGGGAGCGCGGTGTCAGCGGTCGAGCTCGATCGCATGACGTGGCCGGAGGTGAAGGCCGAGCAGCAGCGTGGGCGCGACACGGTGGTGGTGGCGTTCGGTGCCACCGAGCAGCATGGTCCGCACATGCCGCTCGCCACGGATGCGCTGATCGGCGACCACCTGGCGCGGATCGTCGCCGAGCGGATGGATGCGTTCCTCGCGCCGACCGTGCGGATCGGCTGCTCCGAGCACCACCTGGAGTTCCCCGGCACGCTCTCGCTCTCCGCTGAGACCTTCCAGGGAGTGGTCGCCGACATCGTCCGCTCGCTGGCCCGCGGCGGCTTTCGCCGGGTGGTGCTTCTGCCCACGCACGGCGGGAACTTCGGTCCGCTCGCGGCTGCGATCGAGAAGCTGGGAACGGTGGATGGCATCGAGATCCGCGCGCTCACCGACCTGGGCGCGCTGTTCGCGCTCGCGCGGATCGGCGCTGAGGAGCACGGCGTGCCGCTGGAGGAGGGTGGCGTTCACGCTGGCGAGTGGGAGACCTCGATGCTGCTGGCGATCCGCCCCGAGCTCGTCCACCTCGAGCGTGGCGAGCCCGGCTACACGGGCGACCCGCAGGCCGCGGTCGGCGCGATCTTCGGCGCCGGTGTGCACAGCGTGTCCGAGAACGGCGTGATCGGCGACCCCAGCCGCGCGAGCGCCGAGCACGGCGCGCGCTATTGGGATGAGGCGCTCGCCGTCATCCTCGCCCGCGTGGAGTGACCGTCATCCTGCCCGCGTGGAGTGAGCCTCACCGGACCTTGACGGCCGGTAGGCCGATGTTGCCCTGTTCTCCAACAGCGCGGATCGCGAGGTAGTGGCCGGCCGTGCTTGGTATCGCGAACGACTGCGAGGTGCCGGCGGGCGCGGGCGCGGGCGCGGCGCTCAGCGGCGTCGCGCTGGCGAAGTTTTCCGGCGTGATCGGATCGGGCGAGCTGACGATGTCATACGCGCTGGCCGTTCCGCACATCAACTCGCTGCCGGGAGCCGTCCAGGTGAGCACTTTGTTGGCGATGCTCAGGTGCAGCGGCACGCCGGGCGGTATCGCATCGCGCGTGTAGTCGCCGGAGTTGGCGATGTCGTGGTGGAAGTTCGGCCACGAGCTCGGCGAGCAGGCCGACGCCGGGGTCGAGTAGACCGACAGGGTGCCTTCGCGCGTGATCGAGACGATGTCCTTCTTGGCGCTGGCTTGCGTGTCGAGCGTGCCGAGCGATCCGAGGACCGGCGTCGCCACGGTCCAGCCGCCCGTCAGCTTCGGCCACGCGGTGCTTGCCGGCAGACCTTCGAGGTTGTAGGCCTCGAGGTCGTTTGACGCGGTCCCCGCGACGACCTCCTGTTTCGGCGATTCGCCGGTCACGTCGCCGATCGTCTCACCGGTGATGAAGGAGAGGTCGTTGTCCTCCGCCGGGAACCCCGGGGCGAACTGGCTCGTGCTCGGGTTCCACGCGCCGATGAAGTCCTGGCCGCCCTTCTGGTAGTCCGGCGCGGCGATGTCGAGGGCGCGAATCAGGCCGGCGACCGGTGCGAACATGTCCGTCGTCGTCCCGTCCAGCGTGCCGAAGGCCGGCTCGCCGACGGCGGGGAAGGCAGGCGTGTCGGTTTTGGTGGCGCTGGCGGCGAAGTCGGTCTCGAGCGCGTTGTACGAACCGCCGGTCGAGCCGTAGCAGGAGCTGCCGTTGGGATTGAGCACATAGCCGGGCCCAGCGTCGGGCGTGACCCCGATCTTCATGCCTTCGCCGCCTTCAGGGCAGTCGATCGGCGCCACGACGGGCGAGCCGTCGATGCCCTCGCCGACGTCGGGCAGCAGGCCCGCGTCGATGATCCCGATCTTCACCGGCCAGCCTTCGCGGAACGCCGTGGAGGTGCAGTGCGATTCCTGGCAGCGGAATCCGCCGGTCGCGCAGGAGGACGGTTCCGAGGAGCAGCCGCTGGCCTTGATCGCATAGACGCGTCCGTTGGCGAACTGCAGCACTCCGGTCTCGCCGATCAGGCCGAGCGAGGCCGTGGTCAGGTCGCCGGCGTTGATACCGCCTTCATCGCCGCTGTTCGTCAAGTACTCCTCGTTCGTGCCGACGACGATCGTCGGCGGCTTGCCGGGGCCGTCGAGGTTCGCGACGGCCGGCGTGTCGACGATCTTGCCCTGATCTTCTTCGATGCCGGGATCGGTCTTCGCATTGCCGTTGAAGGTCGGCTGGTTGGTGGTCGGGTCGACCGAGGCGACCTTGTCGGGGTCCTCGACGAGCACGGGGAAGCCCTTGACCAGTTCGCCGTTGGCATGCCACGCATAGACGTGGCGGTCCTCACCGGCGGCGATGATGTCGAGCCCGGGGCCGGCTTCCGGTTCGAGGTCGGCAAGCACAGGGGAGGTCAGGAAGCCGCCCTCGGTGCGTTGGCGGACGCCTTTGCGAACGGCCTCCCAGGATGGATCGCCGGGCAGCGGGGCACCTGAGTAATCGGCATCGGAGGTCTCGTGGAAGACGAGCTTGCCCTTCGAGTTCCACGCGTAGACATTGCCCTGCAGATCGTCCGCGATGATGTCCATTTCACCGTCTCCGGAGAGATCTCCCGCAGCGGGGGCCTCGAGCACCGGATCGTAGTGCGCGGTCGCCTCTTCTCCGGAGCTGTAGGCGTGCTCGCCGCCGTGTAGCGGCAGCGCTTCGGTGTGCACCGGCCAGCCCGGCAGGTCGGTGAGCTTCCCGGTCGTGAGGCTGTACTGGTAGGCGTGTATCCAGCCGTCTGACGTCGCGACGATCAGCTGGTTGCTGTCCTTGCCTGCGAGGTCCACGAGCAGCGGGCTGGCGTCTCCGTCGCCGTGCAGTTCGACCGGGAAGCCGGTGAGCAGTTCCTGATCGCGGTGAAGGAACAGCTGGCGCCGATCCTCGCCTGTCATGACGGGACCGGGGGCACCGGGGGCGGTTGAGACCGCGACCCGCACGCTGAATGCGTAGGGCAGCGTATTGGGCCGGCCGTCCGACGTCTGGGTGAGGCCGGGGCCGCCGTTCTCGTTGCCGGTGAAGGAACTTGGATCTCCCGGCGGGAAGAGTGACTCGAGGGTCGCGGTGCTGACGGTGCCGAGCACCCCGCTGTGCGGCGCCGAGCGCACCGTCGTGCCGTTGCAGTAGGTGGAGGGGACGGCGTGGAAATCGCCGCCGCCGGAGACTGGGGCGTTGTTCGGCTCGGCACCCGGCGCGATTTCCACACGGCAGGTGTACTTCGTGCGCGCGCTCACGTAGCCGTCGACGTTGAACGAGCTCATGCTCGGGGAGAGCTGCTGGAACCATTCAGGCGAGGTGATGTCGGCCTCGGGCGGGATCCAGCCCTGAGCGGCAGCTTCGACGGCCTTGTAGGCGTCGAGCCGGCCGTAGCCCGTGAACTCATCCCAGCCCTTGCGCGTCGGGTAGCGGAAGGTGTCGGGCAGGTTGCCGATCACCCCGCCTTTCTCATCTGCGGCGAAGGTCGTGTTGAGGTTCGGGTCGGTGCAGCCCGGCGCCATCCCGACGCTGCACGCCGTTTCGGGCGAGGCGGCCGTGTCCACATCGTCGGCCTGTCCCCCTTCGCCCTGGTCGGCTGGGGCCGTGCCCGTGCTCGGGGCATTCGTTCCGAGCGTCGAGGACCCGTTGACGCTTGTGCCCTCGATGTTGCCTGACGCCAGCAGCTGGCGCACCTCGTTGGCCGTGATCGGACATGGCGAGCCGTCGACTCGCGTGCAATCGCTCGCCGGCTTCAGCTTGTCGGAGGGACTGCTCGAGCACTGGCCGTAGAGCGCCGCGCCGCACGCGTTCAGAGCGGCGCTGTAGATGAGCCCGACGACGCCCGAGCTCTTGCCGGTCGCCTCCGAGGAGCAGGAGTTGCCCATCACCGAGAGATCGATCCGCGCGCCGAAGTTCGTGCAGCCGTCCAGCTGCAGCCACGAAGGCGGGCTGTTGGTGTTGAGGCTCGTTTTGCCTTCGCCCGCGATCGTGGCCGGACCGCGCATCGCATTGACGACGATCGTGTGTGGCAGCGAGCTCGGCTGGTTGTGGTGTTCGGCAGCCTCATCGGCGGCGGAGGCCATCACCGTCACGCCGTGGTCGTAGGCGTAGTTGATCGCTTCGCGCGTGAAGACGGAGTCGTTGTAGGTGCCGAGCGGCTCCTGGATCACGTCGACGCTGCGGTCGGTCGCGTAGATCGCAGCCTCGGCGAAGCGGTTGGCATCGGCGATGAAAGACTCGCCGACGCGTAGCTCCATGATCTCGCAGTTCGGGCAGACCCCGGAATCGTCGACGCCGTTGTCGGCTTCCGCCGCCGAGTCCTCCTCCTCGCCCGTTCCGTGGCCGTAGTGAACGTCGTCGTAGGGGTCATTGTTGTTATCGACGAAGTTCCACCCGGCGATGTCGTTGACGTAGCCGTTGTGGTCGTGATCGATGCCGTCGGAGAAGGCGATGATCAGGTCCTCGGGCGTGAGCATCCCGGGGGGTCCGTTGCGGCATGCGGTCCCGGCGGGGACGCTGCTGCACTGCGGGTAGTTATCGGTGATGTTCGCAACACGCGAATCACACGCGTAGTCGCGCACGTTGAAGACGCCCTGGCCGATGACGTCGTAGGGGATCGGCCCGTTGCCGCCGGGTGTTCCGCCAGGCATGCCGCCATACGGGTCGTAGTCACCGGCGGTCGCCGGCTGGGCCGCTTCGCAGTTCACGCCGGTCGAGGGATCGAACGTCTTGCTCATATCGACCTGGGGCGCAGGCAGTTCGCCGGCGTTGAGCAGCACCTTCCCGCGGAGCTGGAGCATCGCCGTCGGGTTGTTCCATTCGATTCCCGAGTCGAGCTCGGCAATCGAGACGTCCGGTCGTCCGAGGGTCACCTGGAAGGCCGTGTGGATCGGTGTGCCGGCGGCGATGCAGGATCCGGTGCCGGCCGGCATGGTCGCGTTCGGATCGGTGATGCTCATGCCCATCACGCCGCACAGCTCGTCCATCTGCGAGTTGTTCTGCGTGATTTCCTCGGCTTCGACCGGTTCGCTCGCCGGCGGCGTCGCCGGCGTCGCGCCGAAGTGCTGGGTGAGCTCGGTCCCTAGGTTGGTCACGGTTTCACCCGACTTGAGTTTCCAGCTCGACGGGTTTTCGAGCGTGCCGTCGCCGAGGAAGGGGAACACAGCGAGCGCCTGCGGAGCCCACACGGCGAGCGCGAGCGCGGCGATGATCACCGCCGCGCTCGCCGATCGCCTGCGAGATCGCACGGCGCTACCGGCTCGCCCGCGGAGCGTCCGCGAAGACGGCGTGGCCCAGCATCCGCCCCCGGATCGCTTCGGCCTTCGCACCATGCCCCGTGCCAACTCACTCCCTCCCTGCCCGTGGTCCCATCCAGCCCTGCTGGCAGTGGCCGATACCCGCGATCTGTCCTCAGTAAACACGAGTGTGTTTGAGAGACACGGCTGCGGGTAGGTGCTACAAGTAGGTCGGATGAGCATTGCGCGGCGTCCAACGGGGACGATTGGCGGGCGCTGTCTGGCGGCCGGGACAGGGTGAGGAAAGAGACACTGCTGGGGTCCATGTCCGCAGGCTTCTAGGCCTAGCGGCTGCCGCGCTGCTCGCGCTCGCGCTGGTGCTCGCGATTCCAGCAGGCGCGCGCGTCGAGCGCGTTCGCCTCGCCTCCGGTGACGCCGTACGGTCAGTGCGGCATGGGTCTCGAAGAAGCGTCGTCGCAGTACACGAGCGGCGGATCCCGAGGAGATCGTGGCCTACATCGAGGGCGGATCAACTGGCACGCCCCGCAGGCCAAGGAACTGGTCGAAAGCATTTACGTGAACTGGCACGAACTGCCGGTCCCGTGCACCGGCTCGACGATGATCGTCGGCGGCGAAACGCAGCCGTGCCATGCGGCCTACTCGAACTCTTTCGCCGATTACGACAGCAATCACGATGGTATGGTGAACGTGCAGAACTGGGTCGCGGTGACGCTGCGCCTATCGGTGACTGATTCGACCGGCCGCCTCGGCGTTGAGCGCCCGGGCGATAAACGTCGTACACGACCCGACGTGGATGAGCGGCTTCCCCATGCAGCTGATGTCGAGTGGTGAGAGCCAGCCGGCGCTCGTCGACCTGCAGGGGACGGCCGGCTCGACGCAGTGTTCGGCACCGCCGACGGCTACGTAGACGCGATTGACCCGAAGACTCACAAAGAGCTGCCGGGCTGGCCGGTGCACACCGAACCGGTATCCGTGATCGTCGCCACGGAAAACGTTAATCCGGGATATGAACCGATCATTACAGTTCAGCCCAGGAGTTCCTGACAGAGGGCAGCTCGCAACCGGTGGCCGCGGATGTCACAGGTACTGGGCTGGGCCCGGGCGACGTTGCCGCCGGACGAGCTTTCACTCCGCCGTACCTGATTTCCGGCGCGGAGCAGATACTCAACACGTACGGGGCCGCGGCCACGTTCCCGTTCAGCACCTCGCCGGACGTCCCAATCTCATTCACCACCTCGAGCGCATTCGGCAAGGTCGGCGGCGTGATGAGCCTGTCTGTGGCCGAGATAGGAGCAGGATCCCTCGCGGGCGCACTGGAGAAGCCGGACAGCGGGCTTGCGATCAACAACTATGAGTCCTCGTTCCCGGCGGCCGGAGGCGCGGCTTCGCCGGGGTTCCCCGCGACGCGCCAGGGAGCTTCACCTCGACCGGCGCGATGGCTCCGGAATGTCCGAAGTGGACCACCGGGTGGAACCTGTTCTCGCCGGCGGCGGGAGACCTTCTCTCGAACGGCAACGTGGACCCTCGTCACGACGACGAGGGAGGGCTACCTCTTCGCGTGGAGCACGATGGGCCCGTGTGGCTCGAATGAGCTAACAGGCGCCGTCTGCGACCCGCCGGCTCCGGCGCGACTCGGCGGCTCAGCCTGCTGAGTCCTTGATCGCGGAGGTGCTGGGCTTGGTCGCGACGGTCGGCAGCGGCAGGGCCGCGATCGTGCTCATCAGCTGGTCCCACTGGCTCGGGCTCAGGTAGGTGGGCGTGGCGGACTGCGTGGATGCGGTGCGGGCGGCCATCGCGGCATGCGCCGCAGACGGTGCCGCGGGCGGCTGGAGGGCGAGGCTGATGCGGTTCCAGTAGGCAGCCACGGCATGCGTGTTCGGCGCGCCCGGATAGCGCATCAGGCTGGTGATCGCGTGCGGAACGAATTCCGCCGGCAGGGTCAGCAGCGTGCGGATCGTCAGGTCGCTGATCGTTCCCGCGCCCTGATGGCCCGCGATCGCGAGACCATTGATCGCGGAGATCGCCAGCGTGTCGACACGGCGCGGGGGCGACCCGGGGGGTTCCTCGCAGCGCTGGGCCTCGACGGTCGGCTCGAGCCCGCTGCGCGAGAGGAACGCGAGCACCGCGAGCAGGCGCCTGTCGACCCTGTCGGCGGCGATTTGATCGCGGGCGCATGCAGCAAGCGTGATTCCCGCGTCAGAGAGGACCGCTCGCTCGAGCTGGCCTGCTGACATCAGCAGCACGTCGCTCGCGGTCGCGCCGAGCAGCGCGTCTTGCGCCTTCGCGCCGAGCGGGTGCAGAGCAAGCTGCAGCTGGGCCCAGTTGGCGAGAACCGGGCGGGGATCAATGGTCGCCGAGTCGCCCGCCGGCTGGATCGAGAAAAGCAGGTGCCCGTCGATCGCACCGGTCGGAACACGCACGTGGCCGAGCACCGTTCCGGAGGCGACGACAGACCCGCGACGCAACAGCAGCCGATCGCCCGCGACCGCGCGCCGGTTCATGCTTGCGGCGATTGCGCCAGCCGCGACGGCATCGGGGTTCCCGGGATGGGCGAACAGGCGCACCTTGCCATCGGCCGATGGCGCTTCTTCTTCGGAGCCGCCTGCGGATGACTGGGCGGCGGCTGCTGCGGCGGCCTGAGCGGTCGTCCTGTGGGCCGGAGCCCTGACGCTCAGGGTGACCGGCGGCTGGCTTCCCGCGCTGGCCGGCAGCGAGGGGATCGGATCGCGGCTGCTCGCGGCTTCGATGAGCGGCGACTTCGCGAGCGCACGCGGCTTTGCGAGCGTGTAGGTGCGCGCGATGCTGCCAAGCCCGGCGTAGGTGAACGAGTCGCCGTAGACATCGCGCAGAACGATGTAGTTGCCGAGCTCGCGAGAGCGCCCGAGCCCGACGATGCGACCGTCCTGCACGGCAACCACCGCCGCATTCGGCGCGCTCATCACGTCAACGAGACGCAACGGCGGGGCAGCGGCGCCGCGCGTGGCGCCGGCCGCTGCTGCCGCCGGCGGGAGCGCAACGGACGAGCCAGGGGCGCCCGGACGCCTGGAGGAATGCCCTCTCGACGCGCGCGGCGCGGGGCTCGAGGAAAGGGCGCTGGCCCACGTCACCCGCTTGCCGGCCACGGGCAGGCGGCCGACGGTCAGCCCTGTCAGCGTCGCGATGACGCTCTTCGGATAGCTCGAGATCAGCTTCGCGCGCAGCAGCACCGAGGAGACGTATTCTTCGGAGTGGTTGTAGGCGAGGATCGCCGCGTGCAGGTTGCTCGCGGCGCCGGCTGCGCGGAGGTAGCGCGCCGCGGCGAAGACCGCGTCGACCGGGTTATATGGGTCCGCGTAGCCCGCGTCGAGGGCGTCGACGCCGTATTGCAGCCACGTCGCGGGCATGAACTGCATCCAGCCGACGGCGCCGGCGGTGGACACCGACTGGTCGGTGCCGTAATCGGTCTCGATTTCATTGATCGCGGCGAGGATCTGCCATGGAACGCCGTACTGCACCGCCGCAGCCTTGTAGATCGGCAGCAGGAACAACGGGATTCGGTAGAAGCCGAGCGCCTGGATCGACGCCGCCGAGGACGCGAACGCCGCCGCGGCCGCCCCAGCCTGACCGGCGACGAGCTGTGGCGGGGGCGCCACGCCGTTCGGCGCGGTGCTGGCGGTCCTACCGCCTGCATCCGGCTGCGCGCCGGCCTTGCTCGGGCTGCTCGGCGGCTTGATGGCCCGTGTCGTCGTCGGGCGCTGTCTGGGCAACCCGCCCGCCGTGGTGCGCTGCTTGCGCTGAACTACGACCTTCGGAACTTCGACAGGTGGGGTGACGGGCTGCGCCTGCGCGCTCGCCGGTGGGGGTGGGGCGGTGACAGTCGAGGTCGTTGTGGGCGGCTGGTTCGCGGCCTCCTGCACGCCCGGCGCCGAGCCGGGGTTCGTCGGAGTCGTCGTGGCATCGGTCGAGACCGTCGCCGTGGCTCCGAGCGCGCCGCTGAGCGGGCCTAGTCCCGCGACGGTGATCAAGCTCGCGGCGATCAGCGCAAGGATCGCGCGTCGCGCCCACAGTCGGGCGTTGTTCAAAGGCCGCATGGCGTTTCGGTCGCTCATCCGAGGGTCGTTGTCGTCGGCGGATCTGACCCACGAACGCGGGCTCCGTCCACCGCGTTCCTTATCGGCATGCAGGCCGAAAGCGAAAGTGATTCGCGTTCAGATGTCGACGCGACGTTGCGCTCGGCAGATACGAAAGATCCCGCGCAGGCGCGGCAAAACCGCCCCTACGCAGGCATTTCCTGCGCTATGCGATCTCTGGAGGGTGCTCTGCCCGGTTCGATGGGCGGCCGGCTGCGGCGCGGCAGACCCGGAAACGCCCTGCAAGTTGCCTCGCAGGACGCGGCAGGCGGGAGTTCGCCCCTTTTAGAGCGTCTGCGGCTGGCCGTGGCTCTGGCCGTGGCGGAGCTGAACCTGCCGGTGCGCCGCACCTTGCGTCGCTCGGCAGAGCGCGGCGTCAGCGACGTGGGCGGCGCGTCACGCGAGCGCGCCACTGCCGGAAATGTGGGCCCAAGCCCAACTCCTCGGCGAACAAGAGGCCGATCACGAGAATACCGGCAAGAACGAGGATGACTCCGAGCAGGACGCTGCTCGCGGCGGGTGGATGGCTGAGTCCGAGTGAGCTCGAGCCACCGGTCGGCGGCTTCACACCCACGCCCAGGAGTCCGCCCGCCGGGCTCTTCGAATAGTGGGCCGCCAGTACGCCGCTGCTCGCGAGGGTCATCCCGCCCGTGCCCGGCCCCCAGACGCCTGTTGCCATCTCGAGTGCGGTCGTCGGAACCGCGCTTGCACCGGCGCTGGCACAGCCTGGGTGTGTATGAGCTGCGAGGCGAAGCTTGCGCAGCGCCTGCTTCTCCAACCGCGCTAGCTGCGCGAGCCGGACGTGCAGAAGCCTCGCAACAGCCGCTGGACTGAAGGCGTGGGGCGCTCCGATCCCGGTGCTCAGCTCCAGCACCAGGCGAAGCCGATTCGGCAGATCGCCGAGACAGCCCTCCAGACGCTGCACCTTCGCCCGCAGTGTGAGCTTCGAACCGAGGCCGCCGGGTTCGCTGCCGTACCGCGCGAGCTCCTGCAGCGCGCTTGCGACAGCCGCCGTAGGGTTCAGCGAGCCGCCGGGCGGCCCGAAGCCAGCGAACTGCAACGCGGCGGCTGCGAGGCCAGAGCTGGCCGAGGCAGAGGTCTCCGAATGGCTACCGGTGGTCGCCGTGGGCTCAGCTCGCGGGCGCTTTGGCCCGATGACGGGTGGCGTCGAGCCGCCGAGCGCAGCCGACGAGGATGAGGCGTTCGGCGCCGCGACGTGGAGGGGCGGCAGGCCTGGCGGTCTAGCCGGTGGCGACGGCGCCTTTGCACTCGACGGCGCCGTCAGCGTCACGGGTGGTGGCGAGACATGTACCGGCGGCGGCGGTGGCGAGACGGGAACCGCGACCGACGGAGGCTTGACCGGCAGCGGCGGTGGCGCAACGTGGACCGGCGGGGCCGGCGGCGGGGCCGGCGGCGACGGCGCTTTCACCGGGAGCGGCGGGGCCGAGACGACAGGTGCAGGCGCCGCCGGCAGCGCAGGGAGCGGCACGTTCGCCGTTTGGGACACGACGCTGGCCGCGGTCGACGGCGGCTTGAGCGCGACGGCCGGCGCCAATGAGATCGAGCTGTATACGGTCTTCAGTGGGCTCGGCAGCGCGACCGGGACCGAGACCGGCGGCAGCTTCGCGGGGGCGGGCGCAGACGAGACGACAGGTGCAGGCGGCGGGGTTGCCGGCAGCGGTGGCGACACATGGACCGGTTCAGTCGTCGCATGCGCCGGGGCGCTCACAGCGATCGCAGACGACGCCAGTGCCGGCAGGCCGATGGCTAACGCCTGAACGGGGGCGGCGAGGAGCCCGAGAAGCACCATCGCCCACGCGAATCCCGTCGTCGCCTTCCTCAGTGACCCCATGCCGCTCCCTAGAACATGCGTCCGCACACCTTGCCAGCGGCGTTACCCGTCCTCGCGGCATTCATTCGGCGGATCGCGAGAAGTCCGACGCGCGTGTGCATGTTGGGACGCGCCGCAGGCCGAGTCCCGAGCAAGTGTCAGTGGGCGATCCTGGACTCGAACCAGGGACCTCTTCCTTATCAGAGAAGCGCTCTAACCGACTGAGCTAATCGCCCAATGACGACCGGGACTTTCGGCGCTGCGCACCCGATGGCATCCTCGGAGCGCGGCGGCCGAAGTGGGTCGCGTTCGCCGCGCCATGTTATCGCCGCCCGCCCGTCGCAGCGACATCGTCCTGCGGTCTATGCCGCGGCGCGTGGCCGCAGGCGCCGAGCGAGCTCCATGGCCTCGTCGAGCGTCGCGAACGACAGCTGTGCCCGGTATCCGCCGTCGCGCGCCGGCCTCACGTGGACATCGGCGCCGATTGCTCCTGCGAGCGCGTCCGCGATCTCCTTCGCGGCCTGCTCCTGGTCGGGATGGCGCTCCGGGCCCTTCCGCCTCCCGGCATTCCGCCTGCCCGGCGCGGCGGCGTTGCTTTCCCGTGCCCGCGTCTCGGTGGTCCTCACCGACCATCCGTCCTCGGCTGCAGCGCGCGCCAGGCTCCGGCGCGACGCATGATCCTCGGCCAGAAGCAGCGCCCTCCCGTGGCCCTCGCTCAGCGTTCCCTGCTGCAGCATCTCGATCACCTCGTCCGGGAGATCGAGAAGGCGCACCAGGTTGCTGACGGCTACGCGGCTGCGTCCTACGCGGCGGCCAACCTGCTCGCGCGTGAGGCCCAGCTCCTCGATGAGGGCGGCGCACGCGCGGGCCTCCTCGATCGGGCTGAGGTCCTTGCGCGCCATGTTCTCGACCAGGGCCACCTCCAGCGTCGCCGCGTCCTCGCGCTCGCGCACGAGCGCCGGAACGGTCGCCAGGCCGGCGATCCTCGCGGCCCGCCAGCGTCGCTCGCCGGCGACGAGCTCGTACGTGCCGCCGGGTAGGGGGCGCACCAGCACGGGCTGCAGGACCCCCTGCTCCGCGAGCGATCGCGCCAGCGCCTCGAGGCCCTCGTCGTCCAGCCCGCGCCGGGGCTGCCTCGGATTCGGGGAGATCAGCTCGACCGGCAGCTCACGCAGTTCCTCCGCGACTTTCTGCGGGCCCTCGCTCGATACCGACAGGATCGCGCTCAGACCTCTTCCCATGCCCGGCTTCGGCTTAGCCACGGGCCGCCACCTCCTTTGCCAGCTCGAAATACGCCTCCGCACCGGCGCTGAGCGGATCGTGATGGGTCACGGGCAGTCCATAGCTCGGCGCCTCTCCAACGCGGACGTTGCGGGGGATGACGGTGTCGAAGACGAGGTCCGGGAAGTGCGAGCGCACCTCGCGCTCGACGTCCTGGCCCAGCCGTGTGCGGCCATCGTGCATCGTCAGCAGCATCCCCGCCACGGTCAGCCGCGGATTCAGCTCACGCTGCACGAGCGCCAGCGTCTCGAGCAGCCCGGCAAGGCCCTCGAGCGCGAAGTACTCTGTCTGCACCGGCACGATCACGCGATCGGCCGCCACGAGCGCGCTCACCGTGAGCGGCCCGAGCGAGGGCGGGCAATCCAGCAGGACGTAGGTGAAGTCGTCCCTCACAGGCGCAAGGCGCTCACGGAGCATCTGCTCGAAGCCGTCGATCCGCGGGAGCTCGATGTTGGCGCCGGCCAGACCGGCGCCAGCCGGCAGCAGCTGCAGGCCCGGCACCGAGGTGCCCGTGATCGCCTCGGAGGCGCTTGCCTCGCCCGTCAACACCTCGTAGAGGCCCGGCGCCTGCGTGCGAGCTACGCCCAGGCCGACCGTCGCGTTCGCCTGCGGATCGACGTCGACCAGGAGCGTGCCGTATCCGGCCTCGGCGATGCATGCGGCGACGTTCACCGCGGTCGTCGTCTTCCCGACTCCGCCCTTCTGGTTGGCGATGGCATAAACGGTGCCCATCCGATGCAAAGCTAGCGCCCACCGCCGACACGAGGCGCTCCCCTTGCGCAAATGGTGGAGCGAAGCATCCTGCCGCGAGCCGTCCGTCAGCCGCCGAGCGGTCGCTTGTGCGCCATCCCCGCGCGTCTCGGGAATCGCTCGGGCGTCTCGGCGGCCTTCATGAACACATGCAGATGGTGATCGCGAGCCCCCTCGAACGGGGCGACCCTACGGATCTCGACCCTGCGCAGGCCGAGCTCCCCGGCGGCGCTCTCGGCAGCCTTCTCCTCCCCGCGCGCCCGCTTGCCGCGCCAATCCACCAGGGAGCCTCCGAGCCGCAGCAGCGGAGCCGCATACTCGAGCACCACCGGTTGCGCTGCCAGCGCACGCGCTACCACGAGATCGTGGCGCGAGAAGCCCTCCCGCCACTCCTCCGCGCGAGTCCAGATCACACGCGCATTAGCGACCCCCGCCGCGGCGCACACACGCTCGAGGAACTCGCACTTGCGCCGCTGGCTCTCGATCAGGCAGACCTCCGCCGAGGGCACTGCGATCGCGAGTGCGACGCCCGGAAACCCGGCGCCGCTGCCGAGGTCGGCGATGCGTTCAGCCGCGCGAACGGAAGTGAGCTCGAGCGCCGCAAGCGAATCGGCGAGATGCTTGCGCGCGAGCTCCTCTTCTCCGCGGATCGCCGTCGGCGCGTGCTCGTCGGTCTCGAGGATCTGCAGCACGTCGGCCATCTGACGCTCCTGTCCGGCGGTCAGCTCGCCGCGAGGCAGCCTTCGCCAGCGGGCGACGCTGCCGTCACCGCTCATAGCGCGCAAAGAAGTCGGCGTACTTGCGTCGCATCTCCCGTACGCGCGCGAGCACGTGGGCGTCGACCTCGTCGGTGAGCACGGACTCCACCACCGGCAAGACGTCCTCGGCTAGCGCAGCGCCGCGGGCCATCCACTGGTAGTACTGGCGTCCGTCGTGGTTGTAGGGGCCGTAAAGCCGCGCGCGGGGGAAGCGCGCTTGCAGCCAGAGGAAGAGCGGCTCGTGGCGGACATGCATCCGCAGCGTCACCTGGGGATACCTGCCATCCCCTCCGAAGTGGCCCTCGCCAATCAGGATCCCGACCACGATCCCGCGCTCGAGATCGCTCAGCGCCGCCTCATCGCCCATGGCAGAATTGTTTCACCGTCAAGTAAAACGTGAAACACTCCGTGGGCTAATCCTTGTGGGGCGTGACGATGAGGTGGCGATCGGGCTCGTTGCCCTCGCTATGCGTTTCGACATCTCCGCGCTCCCGCAGGTACTCGTGGACGATCCGCCGCTCGAACGGCGGGAGGGCATCCAGCTCCACCGGCTCGCCGAGACGCACCGCCTCGTCAGCCGCGTCGTCGGCGTCGGCCCGCAACGCCTCAGCGCGGCGCTCGCGATAACCGTTGGCGTCGATGACCACACGTACATCCGAGGGGCCGTCCGGAAAGACGATCCGCTGCGCCAGGTGCTGGACGGCGTCGATCGTCTGCCCGTGCCTGCCGATGAACAGGCCGACATCCTCGCCGTTCAGCCGCCCGCTGAGGACGTCGCCCCGTTCCCCGACCTCGACGTCCACGTCGAGCCCGAGCCCGTCGGCGATCTCCTCCAAGAGCTCTTCAAGCGCCTCCACCGGCTCGAGCTCCTCGCTCTTCGCATCCCCGCCGGCGTAGTCGTCGTCGCTCATCTCCGCCTGCCTGAGCGCTTCCTCTTCTTCCTCGGGGGGCGAGGCGGCGGCGGCGTGGTCCCGCTCCGTCCGCTGACGCCCGCAAGCGCAGGCTCCCCCTTCGGCCCGCCGCGCCGGGGCGCGTCGGGGCGACCGTTCGGGGACCCGCCATCTCCGGTCGAGTCGGGGCCCTTTCCGGCCGGCGCGGCGGGGACGCCCATGTGGCGGCGGATGAGTATCTGCTGGCCGATCGTCCACAGGTTCGTCGTGATCCAGTAGACCAGCAAGCCCGCCGGGTAGCGATAGAGGATTACCACGAACACGAGCGGCAGCAGCAGCATCAGGCGGCGCTGGTTCGGATCGGCGGTGGCCGTCGCTACGAGCGTGGAGGCGAGCTGCGAGCCAACGTAGAGGAGGATCAGGACGATCAGGGCGGCACCGGTCGCCTTGTTCGTGATGTCCGGCAGGAAGAGGAATTTGGCCGAACCGGGCGCCACGGATTGGCAGCTCGTTTTTTCGATGTATTTGGAGGGGAGGCTGCCCACCATGGTGATGGCGGTGTGGTGCAGCGCGTTGTAATGCGACACCAGACTCGACCCGCAGATGTGCTTCTTGAGATCGATGCGCAGCATGTAGAAGAGCGAGATGAACACCGGCAGCTGCAGCAGCAGGGGCAGGCAGGATGCCAAAGGATTGATTTTGTTCTCCTGGTAGAATTTCATGATCTCCTGCTGCTGGCGCTGTTTGTCCTCCTTGTACTTCTCTTTCAGCGCGTTGATCTGAGGCGCGAGCCGCTGCATCTCCTGCATGGACTTCAACTGTCTGTAGGTCAGGGGCACGAGGATGGCGCGGATGACCACGGTCAGCCCGATGATCGCCAGGCCCCAGCTGCCCCCAACGAGGTGGGCATGGATGAAGACGATGATCGATTCGAACAGCGTGATCAGAGGCGAAAACGCGTTCTGGATGACGTTGGCGAGGATTGGCATTCGCTAGGTGATCTCGGCGGTCGTGGTCGGCGGCGGGTGCTCGGGGGCCTGGTGTCCTGCGGCTCGTCGCCCGGCTGCGGGCGTGCCCCGCGCCCGCTCAGCCACCAGAATCGGGACCGATCCTGAACACTCGTTGAGCCTCGACGGGATCGTACCCGCCGTAGCTCCACGGGTTGCACCTCAGCAGGCGCCAGCCGGCGAGCAGCAGCCCCCGAAGTATGCCGTACTGCCTGATCGCCTCGACCGCATAGCGGGAGCAGGTCGGCTCGTACTTGCAGCGCCGCGGGATCGCAGGGGACACGACCCGCTGGTAGACGAGGATCGGCGCCACGGCGATCGCGCGCACGATTCGCGCGGGCATGCGCCGCGAGTTCGGCGCGCCGGTTCCTGAGGCGGCCGTGCTCACTCGCATGCCCCCTCCGCGTCGTGCGCGCTCGTGCGCAAGCCCGCCCTCGTGATCAACTCGGCGAGCGTGGCGGCGACCCCGGCGAGCCCATCGCGCTCGGCGAGCTCGCCGGCGGCTGGGCGCGCAACCACGACCACGTCATGGCCGGGACTCACGTCGGGCTCCGCCTGGGCAAACGCCTCTCGAAGCAGGCGCTTGAGCCTGTTGCGCTCCACGGCCCCGCCGACCTTGCGCGAAACCGACAGACCCAAACGCGGCCGCTGAACCGACGGGTTGGGGAACGCGTAGAGCACCAGATGCCTGTTCGCCGTCGATCGGCCCTGCCGGTAGACACGGTCGAACTCCGCGCTGCGCGACAGGCGTGCCCGGCTGGCCGTCCGCTGGTTCATCGCGCGCCGGTGGCCCTGAGGGTCGCAGTCAACCGTCGGCCTCAGGTGGAAAGTCGCTTGCGTCCCTTGCGCCTGCGGCGCTTGAGCGTCAGCCGTCCGGCCCGCGAGCTCATCCGGGCGCGGAACCCATGCGTACGGGCGCGCTTGCGCTTCTTGGGCTGGTAGGTCCGCTTCATCGTGTCTGGCTTTCGCTCGCCGCCGAGCTCGTTCGAACGCGCACGTCTGGCGGGCGAGGAGCTCGCGCCTGAAGTATAGGACCGCCGAACCCGGCGCGATCGCGCCGGGCGAGGCCTTCGCGTATGCCCAACCTTGAGCGGGCTACCGACAGGGCCATGGGGGGCGGCCCGCCCCACAACTCTGGCGGTTCGATAGAGCGGAGGTTGTCGGTGGCCCGCCGGTCCGCAAGCTAGTCGACGCTGCGTGCCCCATCAATCCTGCAGATGGGGGAGATTTACGGATGGCCCCTGGGCGGCCGATCCCGCCCTCGCCGATTTTTCCCGCCAATTGCGCCTACCACCGCAGACCCTGCTAAGGCGTTGGCTATAGTCGCAGAACCGGGTTCCACACAGGCCCCCCTCGAGAATATTTCTCGCCACTATCTCTGGGAGACAAGCGGATAAATGCTGCCGTGAGCGCAGAGCTCGAGCACATATGGTCGCTGGTGCAGGCCGAGGTTGCGCTCGCCGTCGACGAGCCGACCTACCACATCTGGCTCGAGCCCCTTCGCGCCGTCGACCTCTCCGAGAATCGCCTTCTGATCGAGGCTCCGCCGCATGCCTGCCGCTGGATCCACGACCGCTTCGGCAAGGTCCTCAGCGCGAGCGTCCAACTCGTGCTCGGCCCAGAGGTGAGCGTCGAATTGATTCCCATGCCAGCCGTCGCCACGAGCCCCAGCGGCCAGGCGACCGACTTGTCGCGAAGGCTTGCCTCGACTTCGGTCTGTTCCCCAATCGCCAGCCGTACGACAGCACAAGCAACGGAGCCGGCGCTGTCACGCGCGCCGCTCGCGAACCCGAAGCTCACGTTCGACCAATTCGTCATCGGCGATTCGAACAGGCTCGCGCACGCCGCGGCGCTGACCGTCGCCGAGATGCCAGCTCAGGCGTACAACCCGCTCTTCATCTGCGGGCCGCCCGGCGTCGGCAAGACCCATCTGCTCAGCTCGATCGCCGGCTTGCTGCTCTGCCACAGCCCCGGGCTGACGGTCCGCTGCACGACCGGCGAGGCTTTCACCAACGACTTCATCGGCGCGCTCGCCGCGGGCCGCGCCGAGGGCTTCAAGGCACGCTTCCGCGACATCGACGTGCTGCTGGTAGACGACGTCCAGTTCCTCGAACGCAAGACGCGCACTGAGGAGGAGTTCTTTCACACGTTCAACGCGCTTCACGACGGCGGCCGCCAGATCGTGCTCACCTCGGATCGCCCTCCACGCGACCTGAAGGCGCTAGAAGACCGCCTGCGCGAGCGCTTCCAGGCGGGCCTCGTTGCCGACATCGCGCCGCCAGATCTCGTCACGCGCCTGGCGATCCTCCGCATGCGAGTGCACCACGACCACATCCTGCTCGAGGACGACACCGCCCTGGCGATCATCGCCAAGCAGATCCAGAGCAACGTCCGCGCCCTCGAGGGCGCCCTCATCCGTGTCGTCGCGTTCAGCTCGCTCACAGGGCGTCCGATCACGGCCGAGCTCACATACGGCGTGCTCGACAGCCTCTACCCGCAGACATCCTGCGCTCCACGTGAGCAGCGCTCGATCGATCAGATCCAGGCGGCCGTCTGCGACTGCTTCGACGTATCGACCAACGAGCTCCTATCGACGACGCGCACGGCTCGCATCGCCTGGCCGCGCCAGCTCGCGATGTATCTCGCACGTGAGTTCACGGGCGAATCGCTTCCCGCGATTGGCAGGCGTTTCGGCGGGCGTGATCACACGACGGTTCTTCACGCCTGGCGGCGCACATCAGCGCGCATTACTACCGACAACGCAGCACGCGACACTGTGGAGAAGCTGTGTCAGCAGCTCGGGTTGCCGCTTGAGATCAGCGCGCCATCGTCCCCCGACCGCGCCGCCTGAGACACTGTTCTCTGTCATTTCTCACAGAGCTGTCCACTGCGCTGTCGCGAGATTCACCACTACTCGAGCCAAACCACACAGATCCACAGCCCCTACTAACCACTATTTCGTTTCCCTGTCGTCGTAATGAAGCTTTCCCTCTCAGCCGCAGAGCTACTCGCACAACTGCAGACGGTGACGCGCGTCGCTTCGACACGCAGTGCCGTACAGGCGCTATCAGGCGTCATGATCTCCGCAGAGCCTGATTCAGCGCCCGAGCTGCTTGCGACCGACATGGAGATCGGTCTCCGCGTTCCTCTTCAGGCCGAGGTCTCACGTCCAGGCTCAGCGGTCCTACCAGCACGACTTTTGCTCGACGTCGCGCGCTCGCTGTCTGCTGATCGCGTCACGCTCGAGCTGCGTAGCGCCGAGCAGGACGTAGAGTTGATCTCCGGCCCGACGACCTTTCACCTGCGCACGCTCCGCAGCGAGGACTTCCCGAAGCTGCCATCGCCGTCTGCGGAGTCGCGCGTGGCGCTGCCGGCAGAGGCCTTCGTCCAAACCGTCTCGCGCGTGGCGCGCTCAGCCTCGCGCGATGAGACGCGTCCGGTTCTCACCGGGATCCTCATGTCCGCCTCCGCGCAGGAGCTGCGCATGGTGGCGACCGACTCCTACAGGTTGAGCGTCAAGCAGACGGCGCTCGAGTCGCCGCTGCAGGGCAGCCTCGAGGCGAACGTCCCGGCGCGGGCCCTCCAGGAGCTTGCTCGCATCGCGCAGCAGGCGCCGACGGAGCCGCTCGCCGTGAGCGTCGGCCAGAACCAGGTCATCTTCGAGCTCGGAGACATCGTGCTCTCCTCTCGTCTGATCGACGGCCAGTTCCCGAACTACCGGCAGCTGCTTCCAGAGTCGGTCGAGCACGAGCTGCGCCTCTCGACCGCCGAGCTGACCGACGTGGTTCGCCGCATCAGCCTGCTCGCACAGAAGAACGCGCCGCTGCGCTTGAGCTTCAGCGAGGGCGCGCTCAGCGTGTCCGCTCAGACGCCCGACGTCGGTGAGGCGAGCGAGGCGATTCCGGTGCCGTTTCACGGCGAGCCCTTCGAGATCGGCTTCAACCCGGAGTTCCTGCGCGACGGCCTCGAGAGCGTCGAGTCGGACGAGCTCGTCCTCAAGCTGATCAGCCCGCTGCGCCCCGGCCTGATCGAATCACCCGACACGGGCGACTTCGTCTATCTGATCATGCCCATCAGGCTGAACGTGTGAGATCCACGGTGCGTGTCGTCAGCGTCGAGATGCGCGACTTCCGCACCTACGCCCGCGCGCAAGCGCGGCTCGGCGAGGGCCTGACGGTGATCCACGGCCCGAACGGCGCTGGCAAGTCCAATCTGCTCGAGGCTCTCTACTTCGGCTGCACCGGTCGGTCTCCCCGCACGCGCAACGAGCGGGAGCTCGTGCGCTTCGGCGCTCAGGCCACCCGCGTCGTGGTCGGGCTCCTCGACGGCGCGCAGCGGCACGAGCTGAGCGTGGGCTACGGCACGATTCGCGGCATCGGTGGGAGCGAGAAGCACATGGCCGCGGACGGCGCGCCTGCAGAGCGCCTGCTCGACGTCCCGGGCAGGCCGCTCGTGAGCGTGTTCATGCCGGACAGGCTCGAGCTCCTGAAAGGGCCTCCGTCGCTGCGCCGCGCCCACCTCGATCAGGTCGTCGCAGCGATCTCTCCGCCGCGCGCTGACGCGCGCCGCGAGTACTCGCGCGTGCTCGCTCAGCGAAACGCGCTGCTGGCTCGCATCCGCTCCGGACGCGCCTCCCAGGCGACGCTCGCCACCTGGGATCGCGAGCTGGCCCGCAACGCGCTCACGCTCCAGGCGCATCGGGCGCACGCCACCGCCATGTTGAGCGCGCCGTTCGCCCGGTTCGCAGTGCAGCTCGGATGCAGCGGCGTGGCGAGCATCGAGTACCGTCCGCGCTCGCGCGCAGGCGACGTCGAGGCGTTCGTCGCCGAGTTGCAGCAGAAGCTCGCGCACGACCTCGAGCGCGGCTTCAGCGGCCATGGCCCGCACCGCGACGAGCTCGCCATCCTGCGCGACGGACGCGAGCTGCGCGTATACGGCTCGCAGGGCGAGCAGCGACTCGCCCTGCTCGCGCTGCTGCTCGCCGAGCGTGCTGTGCTTGCGGAGGAGCGCGGCCGCACGCCACTGATGCTGCTCGACGATGTTATGAGCGAGCTCGACGCCGAGCGCCGCGACCTGCTCGCGCACGAGCTCTCGCTGACAGGGCAGAGCGTAATCGCCACCACGGACCTCGCCCACGTTCCCGGTGCCGCTGACGGGGCCGTCACACGGTTGCGCATCTCCCCCGGCGCAATCCTGCAGGAGGCGCTCGCGGCGTGAGCAAGCCGGGCCCGCGCCTGCTCTCCACTGCGCTCGCAGAGCTCACCTCGGGCCTCGCTCCGGCGACGACGCTGGCGCGCGTACAGGCGGTGTGGGAGCGCGCGGTCGGCCCGGCCGTCGCCGTGGCGGCCCGTCCGACCGCGGAGCGCGACGGCATCCTGACCGTCACATGCAGCGCCGCCGTGTGGGCCCAGGAGCTCGACCTCATGGCCGTCGAGCTGATCCCCCGCATGAACGCCGCGCTGGAAGGCGAGGTCATCCACGAGCTGCGCTGCCGAACCGGCTGAGGAGCGCGACGCGGGCTCGTTTGGATGGGGCCGGCAGGACAGCTGCTCTTCACCGCGATTTCCCTGCATTTTGCAGGCGTTTAGCCCTACTTGAGGGCGGGATTCGCGACCCCGTCGTGCTATTCTTATACGTGCATCCAACCCGCCCCAGCCGTGGTCCTAGCGCCCCGGAATCCGGGGCGTTGTCACGTCATCGGAGGGTCATTGGCAAAGCGCAGCAACAGCTCGGAAGGCGGCGCCGCAAAGGGCGGCGTCAATGACCCGTCGATGGCGGGCTCCTCGAGCTACGACGCAGAGGACATAACGGTTCTCGAGGGCCTCGAGGCGGTCCGTAAGCGCCCCGGGATGTACATCGGCTCCACCGGTGTCATGGGCCTCCATCACCTGGTCTACGAGGTCGTCGACAACTCGGTCGACGAGGCGCTCGCCGGGTTCTGCACGGAAGTATCCGTCACGATCCATCCGGACAACTCGGTTACGGTCGTCGACAACGGACGCGGCATCCCCGTCGCGACGATGGAGAAGGAGGGGCGCCCCGCCGTCGAGGTCGTGCTCACCGTGCTTCACTCCGGAGGCAAGTTCGGCGATGGTGGGGGCTACAAGGTCTCCGGTGGGCTGCACGGGGTCGGCGTGTCCGTCGTGAACGCGCTGTCGGAGCGCCTGTTCGTGGAGATCCGGCGCGACGGCCACGTCTTCACCCAGGAGTACTCGCGCGGGATCCCGAAGTCAGACCTCGTCACGGGCGAGCAGCTCGCTCCAGCCGAGGCAACCGGCACGCGGCTCACGTTCCTGCCCGACGCCGACGTGTTCGAGACGCTCGAGCTCGACTTCTACACGCTCGAGGAGCGGCTGCGCGAGACGGCCTTCCTCACCCGTGGCTTGAAGATCTCGATCGTCGACGAGCGCGGCGAAGGACACTCGGCCGAGTTCCAGTACGAGGGTGGCATCGAGGACTTCGTCGCCTACCTGAATGAAAACAAGGACACCGTGCACCGCAAGGTGATCTTCTTCGGCGGCGAGTCCGACGAAGGCGCGGCCGAGATCGCGATGCAGTGGAACGCCTCCTATCAGGAGTCGATCCACTCCTTCGCCAATAACATCAACACGCGCGAGGGCGGCTCGCACATGAGCGGCTTCCGCTCGGCGCTGACCCGCACGCTGAACAAGTACGCGCGCGACCACGGCCTGCTGAAGGAGAAAGAGGACAACCTCTCCGGCGAGGACGTTCGCGAGGGGTTGACCGCGGTCATCTCGGTCAAGCTGCGCGACCCGCAGTTCGAGGGCCAGACGAAGTCCAAGCTCGGCAACCCAGGCATGGCCGGGTTCGTCGAGTCGATCGTCAACACCGGCCTCGGTGAGTTCCTCGAGGAGAACCCCAGCGAGGCGCGCGCGGTGATCATGAAGTCGGTTCAGGCCCAGCGCGCGCGAGAGGCGGCTCGCAAGGCGCGCGATCTGACGAGGCGCAAGTCGGCGCTCGAGAACTCCACCCTCCCCGGAAAGCTCGCCGACTGCTCCGTCAAGGACCCGTCGCTCGCGGAGCTGTTCGTCGTCGAGGGAGACTCCGCCGGCGGCTCGGCCAAGCAGGGCCGCGACCGCAACACGCAGGCCGTGCTGCCGCTGCGCGGCAAGATCCTCAACGTCGAGAAGTCACGAATCGACAAGGTCCTGCAAAACACCGAGATACAGGCGCTGATCACCGCGATCGGGACAGGCGTGCGCGACGAGTTCAACCTCGAGAACGCGCGCTACCACAAGGTGATCCTGATGACCGACGCCGACGTCGACGGAGCACACATCCGCACGCTCGCGCTGACGCTGCTGTTCCGAGAGATGCAGGAGCTGATCGAGGCCGGCTATGTCTACATCGCAAAGCCGCCGCTGTACCGGATCAAGCAGGGCAGCCGCGAGCGCTACATCGAGAGAGACTCCGAACTGGAGGAGATCCTGCTCTCGGACAAGTGGGACAAGATCGACGTGTTCGACCGCCACGGGACGCCGTTCAAGCTGACCGAGGCGCGCTGGCAGCGCTTCTCGCGGCTGCTCAAGCAGTACGAGGGCTGGGCGTCCTCGCTCAGGGCCGCATACGGCCACGACCTCGTCCAGTTCCTGGAGGAGTCCTCGCTGCTCGGAGAGCAGGTGACCAGCGGCGAGGCGGCGGTTGAGCTGCTGGGTCGTTCCGGCATCGAGGGCGAGACCCACGCCACCGAGCTGATCGGCCAGCAGGACGGCGAGATCCGCGTGAAGGCGGTCGAGACGGCGACCGGATTCGCACGCACGCACCGCATCAGGAGTTCCCTCTTCGAGTCGCAGGAGTACCGCCAGCTGATCCGCGTGCACGCGCAGCTGATCGAGCTCGCCGGCATACCCGCGTTCGATGTGCGCCTCGGTGACTCCAGGGAGAGCGCGGCCTCGTTCGAGGCGCTGCGCGCCGCCGTGCTGGCGGTGGCGCAGAAGGGCATAAAACTGCAGCGCTTCAAGGGTCTCGGCGAGATGAACGCCGACCAGCTGGGCGAAACCACGATGGCGCCCGAGACGCGCACTCTGGCTCAGGTGACGCTCGAGGACGCGGCGGCCGCGGACCGGATCTTCTCGAAGCTGATGGGCGATCAGGTCGAGCCGCGCCGGGCATTCATCGAGGACAACGCCCGCGCGGTGGCCAACCTCGACGTATGAGGAGGTGAAAGATGGCCTCGACTGACGTGATCAGCGGCGGAAACATCGAACCGCGGGCGCTCGAGGAGGAGATGCGCACGGCGTACCTCGACTACGCGATGTCGGTGATTGTCGGGCGCGCGCTGCCAGACGTCCGCGACGGGCTGAAGCCGGTCCACCGCCGCGTGCTCTACGCGATGAACGAGCTCGGCCTCGGGCCGACGCGGCCCCGCGCCAAGAGCTCGAAAATCGTCGGCGATGTGATGGGCAACTACCACCCGCACGGCAACGCGGCGATCTACGACGCGCTCGTGCGGATGGCGCAGGACTTCTCGCTCCGCTACGAGCTCATCGACCCGCAGGGCAACTTCGGCTCGGTCGATGACGACCCGCCGGCGGCGGAACGCTACACCGAGGCGCGCCTGGACCGCATCGCCACCGAGATGTTGCGCGACCTTGACATGGACACCGTCGACTTCACGCCCAACTACGACGGCAATCGCCGGGAACCGCTGGTGCTGCCGTCGCGCTTCCCGAACCTCCTCGTCAACGGCTCCTCCGGCATTGCCGTCGGGATGGCCACGAACATCCCGCCGCACAACCTCGGCGAGGTGATCGCAGCCACCATCGCATACATCGAGGATCCGGATATCGACCTCGACGCGCTGATGCGCCACGTCAAGGGGCCGGACTTCCCCACGGGCGGGATCATCCTCGGCCGGAGCGGGATCAGGGACGCGTACGAGACCGGTCGCGGCCGCGTGCGCCTGCAGGCTCGCGCCCACGTCGAGCCGCTCAAACAGGGCAAGGAGGCGATCGTCGTCACCGAGCTGCCGTTCATGGTCAAGAAGGGCGGCGACGGCGGTCTGATCCAGAAGATCGCGGACCTCGTGCACGAGAAACGCATCTCCGAGATCTCCGACCTGCGCGACGAGTCGGACAAGCGCGGCATGCGGCTCGTGATCGAGCTCAAGCGGGACGCGATCCCGAAGGTCGTGCTCAACAAGCTCTACAAGCACACGCCGATGCAGACGACCTTCGGCGTGAACATGGTCGCGCTCGTCGACAACGTGCCGCGCACGCTCAACCTGCGCGAGACGATCCGCGAATACGTCGCTCACCAGCGCGAGGTGATCGTCCGGCGAACGAAGCACGAGCTCTCCGAGAAGGAGGCGCGCGCCCACATCCTCGAGGGGCTGCTGATCGCACTGGAGCACCTCGACGCGGTGATCGAGCTGATCCGCGGCTCGCGCGACCGTGACGCCGCACGCGAGCAGCTGGTCGCACGATTCGAGCTGAGCGCGATCCAGGCGACGGCGATCCTTGACCTGCGCCTCTCGCAGCTCACCGCGCTCGAGGCCGACTCGATCCGCCAGGAGCACGCCGACGTGACCGAGCGCATCGCCGAGCTGCGCGCGATCCTCGGGGATGAGGGTCGCGTGCTCGCGGTGATCAAGGAGGAGCTCTCCGAGCTCTCCGAGCGCTTCGGCGACGAGCGGCGCACCGAGATCAGCGCCTCCGAGGACGAGATCGATATCGAGGACCTCATCGCTGACCAGCAGATGGTGATCACGATCACCCAGAGCGGCTACATCAAGTCGCTGCCGCTGGCCACCTACCGCCAGCAGCAGCGGGGCGGCCGCGGGGTGACCGGAATGGACATGAAGGACGGCGACTTCATCGAGCACCTATTCGTGTGCTCGTCCCACGACTACCTCCTGTTCTTCTCCAACCGCGGAAAGGTCTACCGCTCGAAGGTCTACGAACTGCCCGAGGCGCAGAGAACCGCCAAGGGGCGGGCGCTCGTGAACATCCTCCCGCTGCGCGAGGGCGAGAGGATCCAGGCGGTGCTCTCCACGCGTGACTTCTCCGAGACCGAGTACCTCGTCTTTGCCACGCGCAGCGGCACGGTGAAGAAGACGGCCCTTGAGGCCTACAACACGCCGATCAAAGCCGACGGCATCATCGCCATCAACATCCGCGACGACGACGAGCTGCTCGCGGTCCGCGCCGTCGATCCAGGCGAGGAGATCATCATGGTCTCCCGCGCCGGTCTGACCGTGCGCTTCGCCGAGTCCGACGTCCGCCCGATGGGGCGCGATACGACGGGCGTGCGCGGCATGGGTGTCGGCAAGGACGGCAACGTGATCGCGATGGATGTCGCCCGCGACGACATGGACCTGCTTGTCGTCACCGAAAACGGCTACGGCAAGCGCACGCAGATCGGCCAGTACCGCAAGACCAACCGCGGCGCCAAAGGCGTCAAGACGATCGGCCTCACGGAGAAAAAGGGCGGACTCGCAGGCGCGCTCGTCGTGCGCGAGCATCAGGAGCTGGTCTTCATCAGCGTCGGCGGGATGGTCCAGCGCACCAGCGCCGCCGGCATCTCCCAGCAGGGCCGCTCGGCCACCGGCGTGCGCGTCATGAACCTCAAGGACGACGATCTCGTGAGCGCCGTGGCCCTCGTCGTCGACACCGGCGAGGCGACCGCCGCTCCGGTGGCGGAGGCAGAGGCCGCGCCCGACGATGGCGCCTCGGCCGGCGAGGAGTCCTGACGCAAGGGCCGCGGCGCCCCGGCAGGCAGGCCGACCCAACCGTCCAACTTTCTGCCCCGGCGCTCAGATAGCCGCAATTTGCGTCCGACACGCAGAGGGTGCGTCACCTCACCATCCTGCTTACGGCAGCCGTCTCGATCCTCGGTTGCGCCCTACTCAACCTGACCGTAGACACCGCCGCCGCCGGCACTCGGATGGCGCACATCAACACGCGGCCCTCCCGCGTGCATCACGCGCGGCGCGCCCGCGCCGGCTGCCGGCAGAGGGCCGGCGGCTCCTGCCAGTCGGGCGTAAGGGGCACGCGTCGTTCCGCTTCTGTCGAGCGGCAGACTGCCGCTCGTCTGCACGCCGCCAAATCGACCGGAACTGAGACCCGACTCGAGCTCCTGGCCGCCGTCGCGGCAAAGGCGCGCGCGGCCTCGATCGCCGAAGTCCTCGCGACGCCGTGCGAAAACACTGAACTGATGCCCGAACCGCAGAACATCGGCCTCATCCGAGCGGCGATCCTGTGCCTTATCAACAAGGAGCGCGCCCAGAACGGCGAGACTCCGCTGCGGCTGAGCGGTCAGCTCGAACAGGCCGCCGAAGGTCACAGCCGCGAACTGATCGCCGAGGACTACTTCGCTCACGTCTCGCCCAGCGGCGAGACCCCGGTCGACCGGATCCGCGAAACAGGCTACATCCCCAACCCGTCAGTCGGCTACGTGATCGGCGAGAACCTCGCATGGGGCACCTACACCCTCGCGACCCCTGCGGCGATCGTCTCGGCGTGGATCGCCTCGCCCGGCCACCTCGCGAACATCCTCGAAAGTCAGTACAGCGAAACCGGAATCGGCGTGATGCCCGCGGTCCCCGGATCGCTCGGAAACGGCGCCCCCGGCGCGACCTACGCGCAGGAGTTCGGCGTCATCGTCCCCTGAGAGACCTACCGCGCGGACGGCACAGACGTCGTCTGCGTTCGCTACTCTCCCGACACCAGAGAAAGGAGGTGGTCCTAACGTTGAGTGACAGTTCTTGCGGGACCCTGGAGGTGACCGGCCGCTAGGTCGGACAGGCTGGACCGCTTAGCGGAATCCAACCCGGGACACCCCGAGCCGGCTGCCGGATCTGGTCCCCCCGGCTGCCTTTTTCGCCGCCTCGGTCATTTCAGTCAGCGCAGCATCGAAGGGCGCCGTAGTACAGGCGCCCTTCGCTCTTTTCCGGGCCGCATCACCCCTGCGCAAACGGTAAATCCGCTCTCACCTATGCCCCGGAGGCTCGCGCCTCACGCCGCCTGCGGCAGATATTGCAGCCAGGCCGCGGGGATCGTTGGAGTCGCGACCTGGATGAAGATCTCCGCGCGCGGCGTGCGCGGCGCGCGGCGCGGATGCATTCCGGCCTGGCGGGGCAGGCGGTCGCCCTTGCGCCGATTGCACGGCGCGCACGAGGCGACGATGTTCTCCCAGCTGGAGGAGCCACCCTTGGAGCGGGGGATCACGTGATCGACCGTCAGGTTCGAGCGCGACCCGCAGTACTGGCACGTCCAGCTGTCCCGTGCGAACACGGCACGGCGCGTGATCTTTCGCCGATGCGCATCGCGCGGCACCTTGACGTAGCTGACGAGCCGGATCACGACGGGTCGTGCGAGCGTCGAGCTCTCCGAATGCAACTCCCAGAGGCCGCGCTCGAGCAGCTCGGCCTTTTCCTTGAGCAGCAGCACCACCGCCCGGCGCACAGTGCACACGTTGATCGGCTCAAACGTGGCGTTCAAGACGAGCACCCGACCACTCATCGCCCTCGTGGACGATGTCTCAGGTCCGTGTTGCTGGTGCTCTGAGGGCAACACGGACCCCAGCGGAGCTGGTGGGGTTGTGCACTCCATCTTCAGCGCCGGAGTGTAGCGGGGAGCTCGCATCTCGGCGCACGAACGGCCCGTTACTCAGCGCGCCTGCGGCTCGGAGCAGGGGCGGCGCGGTATGACCCGAGCACGCGCACCTCCTCGCACAGCGCGCTGATCCCGGCGAGCGCCTCGTCGACCGGAGCTTCGCCCACACGGCCGGCGAGGTCGGCGAAGAACATGTAGCTGCCGAGCTCGCGGCGCAGGGGCCGCGACTCGATCTTGGTCAGGTTGATGTTCCTGCGCGCGAACTCGTCGAGGCAGCGCACGAGCCAGCCGGGGCTGTCGGCCCCCGGCCCCCAGAAGACGACCGACACCTTCCAGTCCCCGGCGGCGCCGGCGCCAAGCGGCGGCTCGCCGTGGCCTGCGCGCGCCAACCACACAAAGCGCGTTTCGTTGTCGTCGCGGTCCTCGACCCCCTCGCGGATCACGCACGCGCCGTAGATGCTCGCGGCCAGCAGGGTGCCGAGCGCGGCCTGCTCGCGCCGCCCGGCGCGCGCGACGATACGCACCGCCTCGGCCGTGGAGCTGGCCGGCAGTATCCGCGCGTGTGCAAGCTCGCCGCGCAGAAAGCGCGCGCACTGGCCCGGGACCTGGGGATGCGTGATCACCGTCTCGATCTCATCCAGCGCGACGATCTCGGCGGCTATCAGCGAATGCCGCACCCTCAGCAGGACGTCGCCCACGATCTCAACCGCGCCGGGCTCGCCCGCGAGCAGATCGAGCGTGACGTTGATCGACCCCTCGAGCGAGTTCTCGATCGGCACGATCGCCCACGTCACCTCGCCGTCGCGCAGGGCCGCGATCGTGTCATGGATGCTCGCCAGTGGATACGGCGTGATCGCATCGTCTACTGCGCTCGCGAGCAGCGCCTCCTCGCTGAAGGTCCCCTCCGGCCCGAGATAGCCTGCGCGCGGCCGCTTCTCCGGCGGCATCTCAGGCGCGGCGTCCGGCAGGATCCCCCATCAAGCCGCCTGCGTCCCCGCCCCCGACGAGGGCCAGTCGTACGGCCTCGGCCTCCTCGGGGGACAGCTCGAGCTCGCCGCGGCCGCCGCGCACCTGCTTGCCGTAGACGCGCGCCTGGTCGCGATGGTGGATGCACGACAGCACGATCCCGGACTGCTCGTCGTCAAGCAGCGCGATCGACATCGACTGCTGGCCCGAGAGCTCGTTGTAGGCGTCGTAGCGGACGAGCGCCCGGTGCGCGATGGTTCCGCGCAGGGCCATCTCGACGGCGCCGAGCCGTCCATCGAGCCGCATCGCGGTTTCGTCGACGTATCCGCTCAGCGCTTCGAACGCCTGCTGCATCGCCGCCGCATGCGCAACCAGGTCTTCCTGGCGATCGCCGAGCACGAAGCGCTGCGCCCTCCGCAGCCGGCGCACGGACATGGCCAGCACGGCGCACGCGAGAAGCGAGACACCCGCGACCGCCGCGGCAGCGATGGCGATGATCCCCTGGGTGTCGGTGATCGAGGCGACCATCGCCACAAGTTAGCCGCTCTCGAGGCGGTTGCGCACAGCAGCCCGGGGCTGCTCAGCCGCCTCGGGCAGGGCTGCAGGCCTAAGCCGAGAAGACAGCCAAGAAGGTGTCCTTGGTGTCTTCGTGGTTGGTTTCGCCAGGCACCGGCTCGACTTCGACTTCGATCTTCGACGCCGCCCCGAGCGGGATTCCCGTGACAGGGATTTCCACGTTGACAGACTTACCCGGTTCGGTCTTGTCGACCACATGGGAGGCCTTGTACTGCTTGCCCGCGGCGGTGACCGTCACGTCGAGTTTGACGTTCGTCTCGATGAATTCACCGGAGTTTTCGACCGCCACGGTGAAGGTGGGGCTGCCGCCGCCGCTGATGTGGTTCAGCGTGGGTTCCGCCGCGAGCATGTTGGTCCCCACGCTCACCCCCTTCAGCGCGCTGCCGTGGTGGCCTGGAGCGACAGTCGCGCTGCTGCTCGCCGACTGACCGGTGAGGCGCGAGAGCACCGTGTTCGGTTCGAGCCAGCTGAGATTCGGCAAGAAGCGGCTTGTGTAGGTGCTGAGGCCGTGAATGCTGTTGGATTCCAGCGTCTGCGCGATCAACGGGACGACGCGCTGGGAGAAGATGACGTCGGAGGCGAGGAATATCTCCATGTCGCCGGCGATGTTCGTGCCCGCCTGCTTGCCCTGCCCGCCGAGCGCCGTCGGCAGCAGTGCCGCAATCTTCGTCATCCCTTCCACGCGCAGATCGAGCGCCAGCAGCAGGTTCCGCTGGGCGGCGGCCATTTCCCCGGGCACGCTCAGGCTCTTCGCGCGGGCTGCGATGTCCTGCGCCTCGATGCGCAGCTGATCGACCTGCACCTCCACGTCGAGTGCCGACTTTCCGCTCGCCCCTGCGAGCGCCGTGAACAGGGGGTGCGAGACCTGCGTGTCGGATTCCTGCCCGAGCTGGCTCACACTCCGGTTGTAATTCTTCAGCGACTGCTGCTGTTCGCTTTTCAAGCAGCCGTTGACGAGCAGCGCGATCACGATCAGCAGCACGACGCCGACGCCCGCGGCCACGAGCCGGCGCACCATCAGTGTGTGCTGGTCCAGCCCCGGCGAGCCGCCGGCGTGCGCGGGTCGCCGTGGAACGGGTCGTCGAGGCGGACCTCCGGCCGCTGGCCGTGGTCGCGTTGCTCGGGCTGACGGTCGTGGTGCTGTCTCCTCGCCGTCGTCGAAGAACGACAAAAGCTGGCTCCTTGCAGGGATCCCTGAAAGCGGAAGTATGACTGGCCCTCACACGCCTTGCTCGCATGCAAGTTCTCAGTCAGCGCCAAACTTGCGCCGCGCGGCAGCAGGGAGCGGGCCTACGGACGGCGAACGCAGGATCCGGTGGAGTCCTCGCGTACCCTCGTTCACTCGCCGCCCGCGTGGGAGCCCTCGACGGCGGAGGAGGGTTTGGGCCGGCGCCTCGGTCGTGGCCGCGGGCGTCCCGCGCGTGCAGATTCCGCATCGACCGAACCCCCTGTGCTCGGCCGTTACCGGCTGCTCGAGGCGCTCGGCAAGGGAGGGTTCGGGGAGGTTTGGCGCGCCCGAGACGAGCTGCTGCACCGCGAAGTCGCGGTCAAGCGGATACGGCTCGGGCCCGACCGCGACAGCGAGCGCGCAGCGCGCGAGGCGCTCGCCGCCGCGCGGCTGTCGCACCCCGCGATCGTCGCCCTTTACGAGGCGTGCGCCGTCGAGGACGCGTTCTACCTGATCAGCGAGCTGGTCGACGGTCAGACGCTCGCGCAGCTGATCGCCGCCGGCACGCTCGCGGATGAGGAGGTGCTCGAGATCGGCCTGGCGCTGACGGGCGCGCTCGCCCACGCGCACGCGCGCGGCGTGATCCATCGCGACATAAAGCCGCAGAACGTGCTCGTGCCGCACCATCCGGAAGGCGCCGAAGGCGCGGCCAAGCTGACCGACTTCGGCGGCGCGAGCCTCGTCGGCGAGGATGCGCTCACCCGGACCGGCGACGTGCTCGGCACGCTCGCCTACATGGCGCCGGAGCAGAGCGAAGGCCGGGAGGTGGGGAAGGCGGCAGACCTGTACTCGCTGGCGCTGGTGCTGTATGAGGCGCTCTGCGGCGTGAACCCCGTACGCGGCCCGACGCCCGCCGCGACCGCGCGGCGCATCGGCGCGGAGCTCGAGCCGCTCGAGCGCCGGCGGAGGGATCTGCCGCGCGAGCTGAGCCGCGCGCTTGACACCGCCCTCGCACCGGCGCCCGCGCGATCGCGAGACGCTCGATCGCCTGCGCGAGGCGCTCGAGGAAGCGCTCGAGCGCGGCCTCAAGCGCTCGCGGCGCGGACGCCGCGAGCCAACGCTTCCGCTGCCGGCAAAGGACGATCGTGCTCTGCGTCCCCGGCGAGCAGAGCTCGCAAGGGCCCCAGCCGCGGCGGCCACGCCGCGCCGCGAGGCGGCACCGCTTGCAGCGCGAGGGGACGTTGCAGCGCGAGCGGCTACCCGCCGCGGAGGATCCGGGGCAGGCGCCACGCGGCCGCCTCGCGCTCCCGCGCGCCGTGTGGATCGCCAGCGCGCTGGCGGCGGTCGTCTGGCAGGCGTCGGCTGGGCGTCCCGGCGCGGCGCTGCTCCTGCTCGCGGCCATCCTCCCGCTGCTTGCGCTGCCGAGAGATCGAACGTCGGCCCGCCTCGGGCCTGCGTGGCTCGGCTGCGCGCTCGCGCCCGTGCTCGGCCTCGCCGGGCTTGCCGGTGCCTTTCCCGCGATCGCCGGGCAGGCAAGGCGCTGGCGGGAGCGCGCGGCGCTGGGGGCGCTCGGCCTACTGGTGGTTGACACTCGCCGAGCCGCTGCTCGGGCGCCGCCTGTGGCTGGGGCCGCCGGCGGGAACGCCTGCCCGAGCGGTCTGGGAGGGCTCGCTCGGCGAGAGCGCCACGCACGTCATCTATCCGATGCTCAGCCTCGGCGTGCTGCTTGGGGCGGCCCTCTGGGCAGCCGGCGCGATCTCGCTGCCGTGGGTCGTGCGCGGTCGCAGCGCCGGGCTGGACATCGCCGCGGCCGCCACGTGGTCGGCGGCGATCGCCGCCGCCGCGCCGCTGCTCGACGGCGGCCTGTCCGCCCACGCGGCCCATCCCAGTCCGCGCGGCGCCGTTTTGGGGGCGATCCTCGGAGCGATGCTCGCGGTGGCCGCGCGCGCTCTGCGGGGCCCTGTCTGACGTAGGGTGCGTAGCATGGCTCCCGGTTACCGGCCAATCCCCGTGCGATCGTCCGGCCCGTCCGCAAATGAACCTGCTCAAGAGCGTCGAGACAACGATCTCCAGCCTCGTCGAGGGCGCATTCGGACGCATGTTCCGCTCCGAGGTGCGCCCGATCGAGCTCGCGCGCAAGCTCGCGCGGGAGATGGACGCGCACCGCACCGTGTCGGTTTCGCGTGTGTATGTCCCGAACGAGTACTCGGTGTGGCTGTCACCTGCGGACCGCTCGCGCTACGAGGGCGTCGAGGATGAGGTCATCGGCGAGCTCTGCGCCTACCTGCTGGAGCACGCCCGGCGTGAGGATCTGATCCTCGCCTCGCCTCCGCTGATCGTCTTCCACACCGACGAGCATCTGACGCTTGGTGAGTTCGGCATCCAGGCGCGGTTGGTCCGGCCCGCCGGTCACAGTGAGGGGCCTCGCGCGCCGCAGGCACCTGTCGCGCAGGAAGAGCACGGCCAGACGATGATCTACAGCACATCGGCGAGGGTAGGACGGCCCGTGGAGGAGGCGCACGCCCGCCGCGCCGCGCCGCGCGCGCTGCTCGCGGTCGGCGGCCGCAGGCTGCTGGTGCCGCCGGGCGGAGCAACGATCGGGCGCAGCCGCGACTGCGAGATCGTGCTGGAGGACGTCGGGATCTCCCGCCGCCACGCCGAGATCCGCCCCGGCCCGGAAGGTTGGACCATCGCGGACCTCGGCTCGACCAACGGCGTCATCGTCAACGGCCGGGACGCCCGCGGCGTGCAGCCGCTGCATCCCGGGGATCGCGTCGAGCTCGGCTCGACCGGGATCGTCTTCGAACTTGGATGACCACGCTCGAGCCTGTATCGGTCGCGCTGAAGTTCGGCTTCCTGGCCGTGCTCTACCTGTTCCTGCTGTGGGTCGCGCGCAGCGCCCGCAGGGACCTTCGCGCCGGCGGCCCGGCTCCCGTCGACCGCATCCCCGCCAGCCAGATCCCGCCCGATGCGACCGGCATGTACTCGGCCTCGACGCTCGCCAGCGCCGATCTCGTCGAGCCGCGCTCCCCGGTTGGTCGTCGAGCGCGCTCCCGGCCATGACGCCGGGATGATCTACGACCTCGACGGCGACATCGTGATCGGGCCGCGGCGATCGCGCCGAGATCAGGCTCGAGGATCCGTTCGCCTCCTCGCGCCACGCGCGCATCTACGAGCAGGGCAACATCCTCGTCGTCGAGGACCTCGGCTCCACCAACGGCACCTACCTCAACGAGGAGCTGCTCGAGTCACCCAGGCCGCTTGCACCCCGGCGATCGCCTGCGCATCGGCGACAGTGAATTCGCGTTCGAGGTCGACTGACATGCTGCGCGTGGCCGAGCAGTACGCGGTAACCGACACCGGGCGCCAGCGGCGCGCCAACGAGGACTCCCTGCTCGCGCGCTCGCCGCTGTTCGTGGTCGCCGACGGCATGGGCGGCGCGCAGGCGGGGGAGGTCGCCTCGCGGATCGCCGTCGAGTCCTTCCAGCACGGGCCTCGAGGACTCCTCCGAGCCGGAGCACGAGCTCGCCGCCCTTGCGCGCGAAGCCAACTCGCGCATCCACGAGCTCTCGCAGTCGAACGCCGAGCAGGCCGGCATGGGCACCACGCTCACCGCCGTATACGTCGGCGAGCACGAGGTGGCGATCGCGCACGTCGGCGACAGTCGCGCCTACTGCCTGCGCGACGGCGAGCTGCTGCGCCTGACCGACGACCACTCGCTCGTCGACGAGCTCATGCGCCAGGGCCGGCTGACGCCCGAGGAGGCCGTCGAGCACCCGCAGCGCTCGGTCATCACCCGCGCCCTCGGACCCGAGGGAACGGTGGAGGTCGACACGCGCTCCTTCCACGCCCGCGCCGGCGACGTCTACCTGCTGTGCAGCGACGGCCTCACGACGATGCTCAGCGAGGAGGAGATCGCTCGCCGTGCTGCTCGCCAAGCCATCGCTGCGCGACGCCGGCGAGGCGCTGATCGCGGCGGCCAACGAGGCGGGAGGCCGCGACAACATCACGGTTGTGCTCTTACGCCTCGAGGATGTGCACGCGGGCGAGCCGCCGCTGGACGAACACGCGACGCTCGTCGGCGCGCCTTCCGTCGCTGCCCCGGTGGGCCGGCGCAGCCCTCGCCGTCCGCCCGGCGGCGGCCGAGAGTCCGAGCCCGCTGCGCGCGCCCGCAGGCGCCGGCGCGCGCGGCGCGCCGGCGCTGCCGTGATCGTCCTCGTCCTGCTCGGACTGCTGGCATCCGCGGGCTATATCGCCCAGCAATCGGTGTACTTCATCGGCACCAACAGCCGCGGGCTCGTGACGCTGTTCCGGGGCGTCCCCTATCGGCTCGCCGGCAACATCGACCTGTACAGCAGCGACTACGTCTCGGGCGTGAGCGCCTCGACGCTGACGCCCGAACGCCGCAGAGCGCTGCTCGACCACTCGCTGCGCTCCGAAGCCAACGCGCGCCTCGTTGATACGCAGCCTCGAACTCGGACAGCTCGAATGAGGCCGCGTGCGATGAACCGGCCGATCATCCGCCTGTTCGGGCTCGTCGTCGCTGCTGTTCGCGCTGCTCGTCGCGTTCACCTCGCGCTGGACGGTCTTCGAAGCCTCCTCGCTGCGCGACAACCCGCTCAACGCGCGCCCGCTGCTCGAGCAGCAGCGCATCGACCGCGGGCCGATCGTCGCCGCCGACGGCACCGTGCTCGCGCGCAGCGTGCGCAGCCGCCGAAGGCATCTACGAACGCACCTACCCGACCGGCGAAGAGTTCGCGCACGCGGTCGGCTACTCCTACACCGACCTCGGCAGCGCCGGGCTCGAGCGCTTCCGCAACGCCGCCTGAACGGCCAGACGCCACCAACCTGCAGACGATCCTCGATCAGCTCCAGGGCAAGAAACCGCAGGGCGAGAAGGTCATCACCACGCTCGACCCGCGCGCGCAGCGGGTCGCCAACGCGGCGCTCGGCGAAGCACGCAAGGCGCGGTGGTCGCGCTCGACCCGCGCACCGGCGCCGTCACGGTGATGGCCTCCACGCCGGGCTATGACCCCAACGCGCTGCGCTCGTCCGCCAGCTATCTCCGACTGACGCGCGAACGCAGGCCGATCCGCCGGCGAACCGCTCGTCAACCGCGCCACCCAGTTCGGCTACGCGCCCGGCTCGACCTTCAAGGTCGTCACGGCCACGGCGGCGATCGACACGGGCGCGTTCACGCCCGAATCGACCGTCAGCGGTCGCGACGACGTGCTCATCTCCGGCGTTCCGCTGCAGAACGACGACAACGAGAGCTTCGGGCAGATCACGCTCACCCAAGCGCTCGCCAAATCGGTCAACACCGTCTGGGCGCAGGTCGCCGAGCGGCTCGGCAAGCGCACGCTGGCGCGCTACATGGACCGCTTCGGCTTCGACCGCAAGCCGCAGCTCGACTACCCGGCCGAAGAGATGTCCGTCAGCGGCGAGTACCTCGGCTCGCGCGTGCTGGCGCCCACGAGCCCGCGGGTCGACGTCGGGCGCATGGGCATCGGGCAGGACAAACTCGAGGTCACGCCGCTGCAGATGGCCGAGGTCGCCGCCGCGGTCGCCAACCACGGCAGGCTGATGGTCCCCACCTGACCGCGCGGATCGTCGACCCCGAAGGGCGCACGGTGCAGACGATCTCCCCGCGCGTGCAGTCGGTCGTGATGAAGCCCTCGACCGCCGACGGCGGTCACCTCGATGATGGAAGCGGTCGTCAACGAAGGCACCGGCACCGAGGCGCAGATCCCGGGCGTGCAGGTGGCCGGCAAGACGGGCACCGCCCAGACGCAGATCGGGACGGCGATCAACAACGTGTGGTTCATCGCCTTCGCGCCCGCCGCCGACCCGCGCGTGGCGATCGCGGTGACGCTGCAGGACGTCCCCGGACAGGGCGCCGCGTTCGCGGCGCCGGTCGCCAGGCAGGTCATGGAAAGGCTGCTCCATGATTGAGCCCGACACGATCATCGACGGCCGCTACCGGGTGCATCTCGCGGCTCGGCTCGGGGGGGATGGCCGACGTGTACCTCGCCGAAGACCAGCTGCTCGGCAGGCAGGTCGCGGTGAAGGTGCTGCACCACCACTTCGCCGAGGACCAGGAGTTCGTCGAGCGCTTCCGGCGCGAGGCCTCGAGCGCGGCGGCGCTGTCGCATCCGAACATCGTCGGGATCTTCGACCGCGGTGAGTGGAACGGCACCTACTACATCGCGATGGAGTACGTCGGCCGGCCGCTCGCTGAAGAGCATCGTGCGCGAAGACGGCCCGCTCGATCCGGCGCCGCGCGATCGACATCGTCGTGCAGATCCTGCGCGCTGCGCGGTTTGCGCACAAGCGCGGCGTCATCCACCGCGACCTGAAGCCCCACAACGTGATCCTCGACGAAGAGGGCCGCGCGCGCGTGACCGACTTCGGGATCGCCCGCGCGGGCGCCTCGGACATGACGCTGACCGGCTCGATCATGGGCACCGCCCAGTACCTCTCACCCGAGCAGGCGCAGGGCTTCGTCGGTGAGCGCCGCCTCGGACCTGTACTCGGTCGGGGTCATCCTCTACGAGCTGCTGACGCGGCGTCGTCCCGTTCGAGGGCGAGACCGCGGTCGCGATCGCCTTCAAGCAGGTCTCCGCCGAGCCGCGCCCGCCGAGCGAGCTGAACCCGGCGCTGCCCCCGTCGCTCGACGCGATCGTGCTGCGTGCGCTCGCGAAGGATCCCGCCAGCGCTACGCCGACGCCGAGCGAGTTCATCGCCGCGCTCGAACACGAGCGGCGCGCCCTGCCCAGCTGTCCCGACCGTGGCGCTCGGCGCAGCCCACGGCAACGGCCCCGCCGGTCAGCCGCCGCCGGTGGGGCCGCCGGGAGCCGGCGCCCTGCTGCTCGCGCCTGCCGGCCGGTTCGGCGACGAGCACGGACCCGCGCCGGAGAGCGGGCGCCGCCGGCCGTTGGCTGCTGTGGGCGCTGGCCGCGCTGCTCGTCGCCGCGCTGATCGCCGCCGCGCTGCTGCTGCTTCTGCCGGGCAACGGCAAGGTGACGGTGCCGCGGGTCGTCGGCCAGACCGAACCGGCGGCCGCCGCTGCGCTCAAGGCGCGCGGGCTTGACTCCCGTCGCCTCGCTCGCGCCAGGAGCGCGACCTTCGCGAGCGGGGCTTGTGATCAGCGCAGACGCCGCCCGCGGGGCAGCGTGGGCAAGGGCGAGCTCGTGTCGAACCGTCGTCCGTCTCCACCGGGCCGCCCAGCGCGGCCCTCGTGAACGTCGAAGGACTCAGCGCAGCGCGAAGCGGTCGCGCAAGCTCCGCAAGGCCGGCTTCAAGCCGGCGACGAAGACGCAGGCGAGCGCGACGGTTCCCGCCGGCAAGGCTGATCGGCACCGAACCCCCCGCAGGCACCGAGCTGCAGGTGGGCAGCCCGTCACCGTGCTCGTCTCCAGCGGCCCGGAACCGGTGCGCGTCCCCGACCTCACCGGCCAGTCCCTGAGCGCCGCCGAAGCGACGCTCGCCAACGCCGGCCTGGCGGTCGGGACGGTCACCCAGCAGCGTCTCGAGCACGGAGTCGCCGGGCACCGTGCTCTCGCAGTCTCCCGCAAGCGGCACCATCGCTGCACGCCGGCGGCAAGGTCAACCTGACGGTCGCAAAGGCGCCCAAGGAAGTCGCCGTCCCCGGCGTCGTCGGCCAGAGCGAGGCGCGTGCCGCAGCTGCGCTCGGGAAGCCGGCTCGGCCCAAGACCGTCGCCGCACAACACCACCGAAGCCGCCAGGTCGGGCTGTGCTCAAACAGAGCCCCAGCGGCCGGCCGACGCGTGCGCAAGGGGTCCACCGTGACGATCGCCGTGGGCGTGCTCGGCGCTCAGACCACGCCGACGACCCCGACCACGCCGACCACGCCGACGACGACCGCCACGACCCCTCCGCCAGCGCCGCCGCCGGTTGAGCGGCGTGGCGAACAGCGGCCGGGAGGCGGCGCGCAGGGCGCTCACCGTCGCGGTGCTCGCCGGCGGCCGCTCCTCCGAGCACGACGTGTCTCTGTCCTCCGGGCCAGGCGGTCCGCGACGGCCTGCTCGCCGCGGGACACGAGGTGGTGTGGGTGGAGATCGGCCGTGACGGCGTCTGGCGCCGCGACGGCGAGCCGGTGAGCGTGACCCCCGCGGCCGGGCTGCTCGGTGTGGACGTGGTGTTCCCCGTGCTTCACGGCCCGTTCGGCGAGGACGGCACCGTCCAGGGTCTGCTCGAGACGCTCGACGTGCCATACGTCGGCGCCGGTGTCGCCGCCTCCGCGTAGCTCTCAACAAGGTGCTGTTCAAGGAGCTGATGTCCGCGGCCGGCGTACCCCAGGTCGAGCTCGTCGGCGTGCGCGAGCAGCGCTTCACGCGCTCGCCCGCCGGCGGTGCTCTCCGAGAGTCGCCACGCTCGGACTGCCGGTGTTCGTCAAGCCGGCCCACCTCGGGTCCTCGGTCGGCATCGTCAAGGTGAGCGAGCCCGGCGCGCTCGAGCGGGCGCTCGAGGAGGCCTTCGCGCACGACGAGCTCGTGATCGTCGAGGCGATGGCGCAGGGGGCGTCGAGGTCGAGTGCGGGGTGCTCGGCTCGCTGCATGCGCGAACGCGACAGCGATGGCCCGCCGGCGCTCGCGTCGGAGCCGGGCGAGATCGTGTTGCGGGCGAGTGGTACGACTTCGACGCGAAGTACGCGCCCGGCGGCATGGAGCTGAAGGTGCCCGCGCGGATATCCCACAGCGCCCGGCGCGCGTGCGCGAGCTCGCACTCGAGGCGTTCCTCGCCACCGGCTGCGAGGGGCTGGCGCGAGTGGACTTCTTCGTCGACGGCGAGCACGTGCTCGTCAACGAGCTGAACACGATGCCCGGCTTCACGCCGACGAGCGTCTACGCCAAGCTGATCGCCGCCTCGGGCATCCCCTACCCGCAACTGGTCGACCGTCTCTGCCGGCTCGCGCTGCGAGCGCCACGACCAGCGCGCCGCCCATCGCAACTGACGCCATCGCGGTCGCGCCTCGCCGGCCGCCCGCGGTCAGCGCCATCGCGGTCGAACGTCACCTGAACAGGGTGAGGTTCGGCGATCGTCGCCGACTCCATCCCCGGCGGCAGCGTCGTCATCCACATCAGGTAGTAGCGGTATGGACGGCCGCCGAGGTTCAACTGGATGCGTTCGCCGTTGTGGACATACGCACTGCCCCCGACCGGTCCCTGCCAACCGCGGTCGGTGAGCGGCGTCGAGTTGCCGTACGGCAGTTCGAGGTTGATGCTGTCGGCAGCGTAGATCTGCACGGCGAAGCCAGGAGTGGGCGTCTGGATCTCGATCGCCTTGGCGAGCACGCGCGGAGCTGCATCGAGGTAGAGCCCCAGCCCGACGCCTCCGGCCTTCCTCAGGTTGCCTTCGTAGTACTGCTCGGTGCTCCAGGTCGTGTTCGGGTCGCCCGCGACCACGTTCTGGACTTCGTCGCGGTTTTCGGGCCCCGTGCCGAACGGGTTGTAGTCGTGGGCCGCGGTCTGGCTGAGCTCGACGGGCACCAGGCCGCCGCGCGAGCCGAGCCCGGCCGCCACGCCCGTGCCGCGGTGCGTGCGTCCGGCGGCGACGATGAGCGCGACCGCAACGATCACGGCGATCAGCGCGAGCGAGGAGATCCAGCGCGCAGGGTGGCGGATCCGCCACGGCACGCGGCTGCGTGCCTGGCCCGGCAGCGTGCGCAGGACGGTGGTCACCTCGCCCGTCGTCTGCCCCGATCGCGAGGCCTCGACCGCGAGCACCTCCTCGAGGTCGCGCGCCATCTCGGGGCGTCCGGGTAGCGGCGGCCAAGGTCCTTCGCCAGGGCGCGATCGAGCACCGAGGCGGTTGCGGCTGACAGCTCCGGGCGGCGCAGCTGAACGTCCGGCACCTCCTCGCGCACGTGCTTCATGGCGACAGCGACCGGCGACTCGCCGTGGAAGGGAACGTCGCCGGTGAGCATCTCGAACAGGACCACGCCGAGCGAGTAGAGGTCGGACTGACCGGTGACCGGATGCCCGAGCGCCTGCTCGGGAGAGACGTAGTCGGTGGTGCCGAGCACCCGTCCCGGCCATCGTCAGGCCTTCCTCGGTGAGCGTGCGCGCGATGCCGAAGTCGGTGATCTTCGCGCCGCCTTCGGCGCTGATCAGGATGTTGTGCGGCTTGACGTCGCGATGCACGATCTGATGCTCGTGTGCGGCGCCGAGCGCGCGCGCGATCTCGATCGCGTAGGCGATCGCCTGCGCGATGTCGAGTCGGCCGTTCGCGGCGGATCATCTCCTTGAGCGTCTCCCCTTCGATGTACTCGAGCACGATGTACGGGCAGCCGTCGCCCGGATGCCCGTCGCCGGTCGAGGGCTCCTCGCCGGCGTCGATGACGGTGACCACGTGCGGGTGGTTGAGCTGCGCCACCGAGCGCGCCTCCCTGCGGAAGCGCTCGAGCTGGTCGGAGTCGGCGGCGATCTCGCGGTGCATCAGCTTGATCGCGACCGGACGTTCGAGCACGATGTCGAACGCGCGGTAGACGGTCGACATCCCGCCGCGTCCGATCTGTGCATCGAGACGGTAGCGCCCGCCGATCAGAGTCCCGAGGACAGTCATCTGCCCCTATTGTGCGCGTCGCAGGCGGCGCATAACCACGGTCGCCAGCAGGCAGCGGTAGAGCGAGTAGGGCAGCAGCGCGCGCTCATCGCCGCCCGCGCGGCGCACGATCCGCGCGCTTGCGAGCGTCGAGACGAACGCCGCGGCGGCGCCAGCGGTCATCGCCGCCTGCAGCTCCGCAGGGGCTCCGCGCCGGGCCAGGCTGCGTCCCTTCGAGCGCGCTCGCCCCGAGGATCACCGGCAGCGCCGCGGGCCAGGAGAGCGCCTGCGCGCCCGCGCGCGCCGAATCCGCGCGCGCGCGCCGCCGCGAGCGTGGCACCGCTACGCGACACCCCCGGGATCAGCGCCGTCGCCTGCGCGAGCCCGAGTGCGAGGCCGTCGCGCGGCGCGCACGTCCCGGCAGGCGACGTCCCGGCGCGGCTGCGCGAGCGTCTGCGAGCGCCATCGCAACGGCCCCTGCGGTCAGGCCCGCGGCGATCGAGCGCGGTCCGCCGAGCCGCCGCTCGATCGGCCGGCCCAGCGCGAGGCCCGCGATCGCCGGCGGAGCGAGCGACAGCGCAAGCACTCGCCGCGCGGCGCCGGTCCACGCTCGCCGCCTGGCGCATGCAGGTCTCTGCGCATGACGATCGCCAGCGCGCACGCCTGCGCCGGCGTGGAGCGCCACCTCGAAGGACTTGCGCAGCTCGGCATCGAGCTCCGCGTAGGGCCAGCCGGCGAGCCACGGGACAAGCGCTATGTGGCCGGAGGAGGAAACTGGCAAGAGCTCGGCCGGCCCCTGCAGCAGACCGAGCGCCACGGCGTGACGGAGCGAGAGCGCGCCCTCAGCCTGCCGCATCGGTCGCCGGCTTGGCGCGTCCCCGCCGGCGGCGCACGACGGCGTAGGCGAGGCCGATCACCACCACGGCGAGGATCGCGTAGTCGACGTACTCGAAGCCTTTGCGCACGCTCGTCCAGTCCCCGCCGAGGGCATGCCCGGCGATCGCGAGTCCGAGCACCCACGGGATGGTTCCGATCAGCGAGAACACCGTGAAGCGCCCGATCGGCATCTTCGCCACGCCCGCCGGCAGCGACACGAACGCGCGGATCACCGGGATCACGCGCCCGAACAGGACGGTCGGCTCCCCGTAGCGCTGAAACCAGCGGTCGGCGCGCTCGATCTGGGTGGGCCCCATGTGCAGCTTCGCTCCGTGCCGTTCGACCAGCTCCAAGCGCCCGCCGCGGCCAACCGCGTATGCGACCCACGAGCCGAGCATCGTGCCGAGCAGGCCCGCGAGCACGATCCCGACCATCGTCAGGTGGTGGTGCGAGGCGCTCTGGCCGGGGTCGGCGACGGCGAATCCCGCGAACAGCATCACGATCTCGGAGGGAATCGGAATGCACGCGCTCGATGCGGCCATCAGCGCGAAGATGCCAGGCAGTCCCGCTTCGCGGACGAAGTGCGATGTTTCGTTGACCAGCGTTTCCGATATCGAAGCGATGACGAGCACCGGTCGGCCAACGATACCTGCCATCAGCCGCAGATCGTTACCGTGCCTCGCGAATGCGCGTCTGGATCGACTTGACGAACAGCCCCCACGTGCTGGTCATGCGACCTGTGATCGAGCGCCTGCAGGCGGGCGGGCACGAAGTTCGAGTCACCGCGCGCGACTTCGCCCAGACGATCGAGTTGTGCGAGCGGCTGGGCATCGCCCACACGACGATCGGCAGCCATCGCGGCGGTCGGCTTGCCGCCAAGGCGCGCGGCCTGGCGTCGCGCTCGGCTGCGCTCGTGCGCTGGGCGCGGGCCGATGTGCGTGCGGCAGGCGCCCGGCGCTTTGACATTGCGCTGGGCCATGGCTCGAACGACGTGACGGTGGCCGCGGCGATCCTGCGGGTGCCGAGCGCGACGATGTTCGACTACGAGTGGGCGACCGTGCAGCACAACGTCAACTGTCGCCTGGCGCGCGCGGTGGTCGTGCCCGACGCGATAGCACCGCAGCGGCTCGATCGCTACGGCGCGCGCGGCAAGGTGCGCTCCTACGCGGGGCTCAAGGAGGAGTACTACCTCGCGGACTTCGAGCCGAGCGCCATGGTGCTCGAGGAGCTCGCGCTCGACCCCGCGCGGCCGATCGTCGTCGTGCGCCCGCCGCCGGACGTCTCGCTCTATCACCGCTTCGAGAACGACCTTTTCGCCCGTGTGCTCGATCGTCTGCGCAGCGCTGCCTCCGAGGATGGCACGCAGGCGGTGGTGCTGCCGCGCGTCGAGCGCTCAGCGCGAGGAGCTCGCGGGCATCCCCGGCTTCGTGATCCCCCAGCACGCGATCGACGCCCAGTCGCTGATCGCCCACGCCGACCTCGTGATCTCCGCCGGAGGCACGATGAACCGCGAGGCCGTCGCGCTCGGCACGCCCGTGTACACGACCTTCGAAGGACGGCTGGGCGCCGTCGACGAGCGCCTGATCGCCGAGGGCCGCCTGCGCAGGCTGCACGACCCGGACGAGCTCGATCTGCTCGAGCGCGACCGCACGCTGGCGGACACGCGCATCCGCCGTGACCCCCAGGTGCTCGTCGAGCTGCTGCTCTCGCCGCTTCACGCGCACGACAACGCAGGCCCTACTGGCGCGCTGCAATCGGGATAGGCGCTTACAATCTTGACAATGCGCCGACGGATCCGCTCGGCGACCCTTCCCCTCCACCGTCACTCGCTGCCGCAGCTCGCAGTGGACGGGGCGCTGGTCGCGGTCGCATACTACCTCGCCTTTCAGCTGCGCTTCAACAGCGGGCCGCCTGAGCAGTATGCGCACCTGCGCGAAACGACGCTCTGGTGGGTGCTGCTCGGGAGCCTGCCGGTGCTGGTGCTCTCGCGCGTGTACCAGCGACGCTGGCGCTATGCGGGGCAGCGCGACTACGAGGCGGTGGTGCGCGCGGTCATCGCGATCGTGCTGCTGAGCGTCGTCGCGATCGAGGTGCTGCGGCCGGTGCACCGCTACCCGCATCGCAGCGCGGTCGCGGTCGTCCTGCCAAATGGCGTCATCGTCCTGTTCGCGCTGCTCTCGCTCGTGTTCCTCGTCGGCGCGCGAGCTCTCTCGCGCAGCGTGTACGAGCGCCGCCCGCTCGCCGCGTTCCGCGGTCGGCGCAAGGGTGAGCGCACGGTTCTAATCGCAGGCGCCGGCGAGGGCGGCCGGATGGTCGTGCGCGAGATCATGCGCAACCGCGAGCTCGGCCTCCTGCCGGTCGGCTTCCTCGACGACGATCCGCGCAAGCGCGGCCTGCGCATCGAAGGCGTGCGCGTGCGCGGCAACACCGAAGCGGAGCTCACGCGCATCCTCGACGATGCCGAGCCGGATGAAGTGATCATCGCGATCCCCTCGGCGCCCGGGTCGACCCGCGGGCGGATCGTCCGCGAGTGCCGCGCGCGCAGCATCCCCGTGCGCACGCTGCCGACCGTGTTCGAGCTGCTGCAGACTCGCGGCGGCCTCTCCCGGCAGGTGCGCGAGGTGCGTGTCGAGGACGTGCTCGGCCGTGAGCCGGTGCACATGGAGCTCGAGAGCGTAGGCGCCTACCTGACGGGCGCGATCGTGCTCGTGACCGGCGCGGGCGGCTCGATCGGCTCGGAGCTGTGCCGCCAGATCGCCCGCGTGGAGCCGCACAGGATCGTGCTGCTCGACCACGCCGAGGACAACCTCTTCTCGATCCAGCGCGAGCTCGAGGACGAGCGACACGTCCCGCCGTCGATGCTCGCGGCTGTGCTCGCCGACTGCAAGGAGGAGGAGCGCATGCGCGAGGTCTTCGCCGAGCACCGGCCGACGGTCGTCTTCCATGCCGCCGCCTATAAGCACGTGGGGCTGATGGAGGCCAATCCCGTCGAGGCGGTGCGCAACAACGCGATCGCGACGCGGGTCGTCGCACACGTCGCCGGCGCAGTCTGGCGCGCGACGCTTCGTGCTCGTCTCGACCGACAAGGCAGTCGCCCCCGCGACCGTGATGGGCGCATCGAAGGCGCTCGCCGAGTTCGCGCTCGAGGCCGCCACAGCGTCGCTTCCCAGACACGCGCTACGCGGCGGTTCGCTTCGGCAACGTGCTCGGGTCCTCGGGCAGCGTCGTGCCGATCTTCCGCCGCCAGATCGAGCGCGGTGGCCCGGTGACCGTCACCGACGAGCGCATGACCCGCTACTTCATGACGATCCCCGAGGCGGTCCAGCTGATCATCCGCTCCGGCTCGCTCGCCACGGGCAGGGGCGCCGCGGGCGGCGCCGAGGTGTTCGTGCTCGACATGGGCGAGCCTGTCCGGATCGTCGATCTAGCGCGCGCGATGATCGACCTGTCGGGCCTCGACCCCGACCGCGACATCGACGTCGAGATCGTCGGGCGCCGGCCTGGCGAGAAGCTGCACGAGGAGCTGTTCAACAGCTACGAGCGCCGCGTGCCAGACGAGCGCGGAGAAGATCATGCTGGCCGAACGCGAACCGCTGGCCGTCGAGGCCGTCGAGTCGATGTTCGCCGAGATCGGCCTGCTGGTGCTCGAGGGCGACGCCGCCGGGCTCGCGGCGAAGGTCTCCGAGCTGTCGGCCGCGCGACTCGATTCGCCGATCGCCCCGACCGGCGCGCAGATTCCAGGGGATGGCGAGCGCCAGGGCGAAGACCGATCCGACGTCGGCCGCCCGCAGGTCGCGCGCAGCGATGCGCCTGCGTCCCTCGTACACTCCCCCCATTCATGACGCCTCTGCCGCTCGCGCTCTCGCTTACGAGCTCGTTTACGAAGGTCGGAGCGATCGCAGCTTTCGCCGCCGTGGTCGGGGTCGCGATTCTCGCCCTGCTGGTCTTCTCCCAGGCACGCGAGCTGAAACGGCTTCGCGAGTGGGCCGGGCGGGCGCCTGAGCGAGCCGCCGATCTCGAGCAGCGCGTGGGCACGGCAGCCGCCGCGCGCGGCTCACAGCAAGCGCCGGGCATGCAGCCGGCGCGCGGCGCTCCACGCGCAGCCCCGGTCAACGCCCGCGCGGCCGCAGCCGCTGCGGGAGCCGCTACGCGCGTGGCGGGCGGCGTCCCCTCGCCCGCCCCGGCCACAGTGCGCGCCGCGCAGCCGCTGACGGCCGCAGGCGCGCCCGCGGCCTCCGTCGCCTCGCAGTCATCTCCCGCGCCCGGCCCTCCGGACGCTACAAGCCCTCCCGCTCCTGCCCAGGCAGCCGCCGGCGCCCAGCCGCCCACCGCGGCTTCGCCGCAGCAGGCTGCGCAGGCTCCGGTGGGACCGCCGGCTTCGGCTGCCGGCGCCGCACAGACAGTGCGCGCAAACGCCGCGCCGAGCGGCGCTCCAGGGGTCACGCCTTCCCCGGGCCAGCCCCGCCGCGCCTCAGCGGCGCCTGCGCCCGACGCTGCGTCCGCGCCTGCGTCCGTGCCGCCTGCCACACCCGCCGCCGCCCGCCCGCCGAGCGCGACGACGGCTCCCGCGCCAGCGTCGCCGCCGCGCCAGGCGACGCCCGCCGTCCCGGCCGCCCTCGCCCAGCAGCCTCCCACGCCAGCTCCCGGGACCCCCGCTGCGAGCGCCGCTGCCCGCGCGCCGCGCCCACCTGCTCCGCCGGCGCCGCCGCGTGCGCCGGTGCGCAGCGGTACGGTCGCGCCTCGGCGGGAGCCCGCCCGTTCCGCGCCTCGGCCGGAGCCGGCCGCGCAGTCGATCGCCCCCGGCACGGCCGCTGGGCGCACGCCGCCCACGACCCTGCCGCCTGACGGGACGGTCGCGCGCGCACGCCGCTCACCGGCGCGGGCGACCGTGCTGATCTTCGGCGGCGTGCTCGTGGCCGCGGCGGCGGTGATCGTGGCGCTCACCGCGCTCGGCGGCTCCTCGACCCCCAAGAGCGCCGCGACGTCCTCCGTGAAGGCAACGACGACTGGCCGCGGCAAGCACTCGAGCCGCCGCGCCTCCACGCGAGCCGCGTCGCATGCGTTCAATCCTGCGGAAACGAGCGTCGCGGTGCTCAACGGCACCGAAGTCACAGGCCTCGCGCACCGGCTCTCGGGTGAACTGCAGGCGCACGGCTACTCGCAAGCCACCGCGCTCGGCGGGCGCCCGCCCGGCGCCAACCAGACCACGGTCGTCGACTACGCGCCCGGCCACCAGGCTGAAGCCGAAGGCGTCGCTCACTCCGTCGCCGTGACGAGCGTGCAGCCGCTCGAAGCCGCCGTTGCCTCGCTCGCGGGGTCGGCGAAGGTGGTGGTGATCGTCGGCGCCGACAGGGCCGCGGCGGCCCCATAGCCGGCTTCCTCGACATCCCTGCGCGGTCGGCCAAGCCGCGCGAGCACGGCATCACCCACGTGATCGACAGGGGGCTGTCGCTGGCCGACGTCGATGGCCTGCTCGAGGTCGCAAAGGACAGCGTCGACGTCGTCAAGCTCGGCTGGGGCACGGCGGTCGTGAGCGCGAACCTGAAGCCGAAGCTGGAGCGCTACGCGATGCATGGGATCCCGGTCGTGCTCGGAGGCACGCTGACCGAGATAGCGATCCGCCAGGGGCGCGTGGACGGCCTCGTCGCGTGGCTTCGCGAGCTCGGCCTGCGCCACGTGGAGATCTCCGACGGCACGATCATGCTCGAGGCCGAGGTCAAGCGCGAGCTGATCGAACGACTGGCACGCGAGTTCACGGTCCTCGCGGAGGTCGGCAGCAAGGACGCCGACTTCATCATGGCCCCGTACGTGTGGGTTGAGCAGATCGAACGCGACCTCGATGCCGGCGCGTGGAAGGTGATCGCCGAGGCGCGCGAGTCCGGAACCGCCGGCATCTACCGCGCCAACGGCGAGATCCGCACCGGCCTGATCGACGAGATCGTCCATGCGATCGAGCCCGACCGCCTGATCTTCGACGCGCCGCGCCAGCAGCAGCAGGTGTGGCTGCTCAAGCGCTTCGGCACCGAGTGCAACCTCGGCAACATCGCACCGGCCGACGTGCTGTCGCTCGAGACGCTTAGGCTCGGGCTGCGCTCGGACACGGTCGAGCGCTTCGCGCTGGACGGCGACGATTGACCGCTGTTCACGCCGTCGCAGACGGGGATGAAGGCGACAGCAGCCGATCGGCCTCCGACGCCGAGCGTCTCGCGCGGATCGTCTTCGCGGTGCTCGTGCTCGCGTGCTTCGCGGCGTTCTTCATCACGCAGCGGCTGAAGCACACCCCTACGTTCGTTCAGCGCTTCGAGCGGACCCCCTCCTTCAGGCCCTTGGCCAAGCCTCCCGGGAACCTCGAGCAGATCTCGTTCAAGCTGGAGCGTGCCGACGAGGTGACGGTGACGATCATCGACTCCAAGGGGAATGTGGTCGCGACGCTCGTGCGTGATCAGCCCGTCGCCCGCTACAAACAGTTCTCGCTGCGCTGGAACGGGCGCCGCGGTACCGCCCACCGCTTCAGCCAGCTGACGACTGCGAGCGGGCGCGCGATCCTCGTGCCCATCAACGAAGGCAAGCTTGCGCCCGCGGGCGAATACCGCGTTCGCGTCAGCCTGCGCGAGCACGGCGGGTCGGTGCTCTCGCCGTTCAGCTTCACCCTGGTGGGCGGGTGAGCGCGATCGCCGCGGTGCCGATCGCCGCGCTTCCGAGCGGCGGCACGATCGCCGCGGTGCTCGGCGCCTGCCTCCTCGCGCTGGTCGTGCTCTTGGTGCTGCTGCGCCGCCATCCCGATGCGCTGCCACTGCTCGCGATCTTCGCGCTGCCCTTCCGGCTGCCGATCGCCACGCAGGGCCGCACCGTGAACCTGCTGATCCCCCTCTATGTCGTCGTCGCCGCCGGCACTATCGTCCACCTCCTCCCGCGGCTCGCGCGCGCACGCGACCGTGGGCGCCGCGAGGCCTCCCCATCGGACAGGGCGACCGGCCCGAACCCGTCGCGGCGCGAGCTCTCGACATGGCTCTCGCCGCGCGGCCTGCAGTGGCTGCTCTTCGCTTCGATCGCGCTGTACACGCTGCAGGCGAGCTACTCGCCGGACCGCGCCAGGGCGGCGGAGAACATCGCCTTCTTCTACGTGCCATTCGCGTTGTTGTTCATGCTGCTGCGCGAGGTGCGCTGGACGCGCGAGCTGCTGCTGCGCTGTGTCGGCGTGGCCGTCGCGCTGGCAGTCGTGTTCGCGGGGATCGGCTTCGTCGAGTACTACCGCAAGGCGCTGTTCCTGAACCCGAAGGTGGTCGCTGCGAACCAGTACGACAACTACTTCCGCGTCAACTCGCTGTTCTTCGACCCGAGCATCTACGGCCGCTTCCTCGCCCTGGTGATGATCGCCGTCAGCACGGTCGTGCTGTGGAGCAGGCATCGCCGCGAGGTGCTGATCGGAGCGGCCGTTCTCGCATGGCTCTTGGCCGGGCTCGTCACGAGCTTCTCGCAGTCGAGCATCGCCGCGCTCCTGCTTGGGCTGGCGGTGCTGGCCGCGTGGCGCTGGGACGTGCGCGGCACCGTGTTCGCGTCGGTCGCGCTGCTCGCGATCGCCGGCGTGCTCGTGCTGCTCGCGCCGGCGAGCCTGCACTTCGGCCTGAAGGGCTCCAGTGGCTCGACCAGCAACGCCACGAGCGGGCGCACGAAGCTGATCGCAGGCGGCCTCGAACTGTTCGCGAAACGGCCGCTCGAGGGCTACGGCTCGGGGTCCTTCGAAACCGAGTACAAGCGCCACAGCAACACCACCGCCGAGAACGCAACGTCGGCGTCGCACACGATCCCCGTGACCATCGCGGCCGAGCAGGGAATCGTCGGGCTCGCGCTTTACCTCGCCCTGCTCGTCAGCGCGTTCGTGGTCCTCTTCCGTGGCGCCGGGCGCTCGCCGCCGCGGATCGCCATCGCGGCCTGCTTCGCGGCGCTCGTGGTGCACACGTGGACCTACGCCGACTTCCTCGAGGATCCATTCACCTGGACGCTGCTGGCCGTCGGAGCGTCGCTCGCGAGCGAACGGGCGCCCGCGCGCAGGATACGTCCGCAGGTAGCTTCTGAGCGGTGCTCGGCTACCTGAAGCGGCTGGTCACGACCGGCGCTGCCTACCAGTTCGGGGACATCCTCGCCAAGGGCCTCGCGCTGCTCACGCTGCCGCTCTACACGCACCACCTGAGCACGGAAGCCTACGGAGCCGCCGAATCCTTGCTCACGGCCGTGATCCTCGCAAGCATCCTGCTGCGCGCCGGCGTCGGCGAGGCGTTCATACGCTTCTACTTCGACGACAACGACACCGCGCGGCGCGAGCGGATCGCTCGCACGGCGACCGCGACGGTGGCGTGGACGACGACGCTCGCCGCGCTGCTGGCCGTGGCGTTGGCCGGCGAGCTCTCGCGCCTGCTGCTGGGCTTCGACGATCCTCTGCTGATCGACTGCGCAGCGCTCGGGCTGTGGGCGTTCACAAACCTCGAGATGGCCTATGCGCAGCTGCGCGTCGACGAGCGCTCGCGAACCTACGTGCAGGCGTCCGGGGCGAACGTCGCGATGACCGTCGCGTTCACGACGGCGCTCGTCGTGTTCGCGCATCAGGGCGCGCGCGGCCTTTTGCTCGGCAACTTCGCTGCCTCCGCCATCGTCGTGCTCGGGCTCTGGTGGCTCTTGCGCCGGCGCTTCTCGCTGCGCGTGAGGCTCGCTGACCTGCGCGCGATGCTGCGCTTCGGGCTGCCGACCGTCCCCGCCGATGCGAGCGTCTACGCGCTGCAGGTGGCAGACCGCTTCTACCTGTTCCGGGTCTACTCCAAGAGCGCCGCCGGGCAGTATGCGGTGGCCATCAAGCTCGCGACCGTCGTGTTCGTCGCAGTCCGCGGGTTCCAGTACGCGTGGCCCCCGCTCGCCTATTCGATCGAGAGCGACGATGAGGCCGCGCGGCTCTACTCGCTCGTCACCACCTACTACGCGCTGGCGACCGGCGTCGTCGTCTGCGGCGTCGCGCTGCTCGGGCGCTGGATGGTGCGGCTCCTCGCCGCGTCGCGGTTCTTCGACGCCCACCGCGCGCTGCCCTGGCTCGCCCTCGGATGGGCGCTGTACGGCCTCTATCTCGTGTTCGTCGCCATCGCCGGACGCGCGCGCGTTACCTCGCGCAACTTTCCCGCTGCAGCCGCCGGGCTCGCCGCCAACGTCGCGCTCCTGATCGTGCTCATCCCCCGCAGCGGCGCCGGCCTGGGAATCGCCGGCGCCGGCATTGCGCTGTGCGGCGCCTATGTGGCGATGCTCGTCGTGATCTACCTGCTCACGAGGAGCCTGTTCAGGGTCGGCTTCGAATGGCGCCGCCTGGCCCAGCTGACCGCGGTCCTCGCCGGTGTCGCCGTCTCGGGCGAGCTGTTGTTGCCGAGCCACGGTCTCGCCGGTCTGCTGGAGCGCTTCGCCTGGCTCTCGCTCGTCCCGGCGATGCTGCTGCTCGTGCGCTTCTTCCACCCGCACGAGCTCGCGCAGGCGCGAGCCCTGATCGCCGACGGCCGGCGCCGCGTCTTGGCCTTCCGTGCTCGCCACGGCGAGGTCGAGGCCTACGCGGAGGACCCGCTGCGCGACGTCTGACGCGCGCGATCAGCGCGAGGCCTGCGCCGAGCGGTTGTAATCCTCCGCCGCCTCGCGCAGTCCTTCCCCGCGCTCGGGGTACAGCGTCGCGGTGACGTGGCGCCAGTATCGGCGAGCGCCGCGTCCGCGCAGCAGCAGCGAGGCGAGCGCGCGCAGCGCGTAGCTCCAAGCGGTCAGCCAGCGCACGGCGCACGCCGCCGCGGGCGAGTGGTGCTTGCGCATATAGAGGTCGCGGTTGCGCGCCAGTTCGACGATTCGCCGCTCTGCGGCCGCGTCGCTCGAGAGCTGCTCGTGGTGGACAGCGACAGCCGCTGGCACGTAGATGCTGCGCCAGCCCGCAGTGCGCAGGCGGCGCGCGAAGTCGACCTCGTCGGAGTAGACGAAGAAGTCGGAGTCGAGAAATCCGACCTCCTCGGCCGCCTCGCGCCGCACGAGCAGCGCCGCCGACTGGCACCAGTCGACCTCGCGCGTGCGCTCTCCCCTGCTCTGCACGGTGAGGAGGCGGTGCAGGAGCAGCGCGCCCGCGAGCGCCGTGAGCGGCGTCGGAAAACGCCACGCCGACGCCTGCACGCGGCCGTCGGGACGCAGCAGCTTCGCGCCCGCGCATGCCGCCTGCGGGCGCTCCTCGAGCGCACGCCACAGCGCGAGCGTCGCCCCGCGGCGCAGCTCGGAGTCCTCGTTCAGCAGCAGCGCGTAGCGACCGCGGGCGCTACGCAGGAGCTCGGAGTCATTCAAGGCCTTGCCGCGCCTGTGGTCGAGCGCGATGACCTCGTCCACCGCCTCGTGTTCGCGAGCCGCGGCGGCCGAGCCGTCGCGCGAGCCGTTGTCGAGCACGAGCACCTCCGCCGCGAACGGCAGGCTCTCGCGCTCGCGCGCGATCGCGTCCAGCCCGCGCGCGAGCAGCTGGCGCTGGGAGGTGTTGACGACGCAGTAGGTCAGCTCCACTCCGGCCGCCGGTGGGCGCTCGATCTCGGACTCTCGCGGGGACGCCATCCGGGCATTGTCGCCCCACACGCGCCTATTGTCCGTCGCGGTGCGCGTCCACATCGTCGACCCCTCCGCCTACACGCCGCCCTACGACCACGCCCTCTGCCGCGCGCTCGCCGCGGCTGGAGCCGACGTCGAGCTGTTCACGAGCCGCTTTGCCCATGGGCCGGTCGCGCCCGCCGAAGGCTACGAGCGGCGCGAGCTGTTCTATCGCGCGGCCGCGCGCGCCCGCGGCGCACGAACCCGTCGGGCCGTCAAGCTCGCCGAGCACGTCCCCGACATGCTGCGCTACCGCCGCGCCGCGCGCTCGGCCGACATCGTCCACTTCCAGTGGCTGGCCGTTCAGCACCTCGACGGCCAGCTTCTGCCCTCGAGGCGCTCGGCCGCCGGCGCGATGCGCCCGCTCGTGCTCACCGCACACGACATCCTTCCGCGCGAACCGCGCCCAGCGCAGCGCGAGGCCCAGCGCCGTCTATACGATCGATTCGATGCACTCGTCGTGCACTCCGAGCATGGGCGCCTGCGGCTGACGCGCGAGCTGGGCATCGAGGAGGCGCGCGTGCACGTGATCCCGCACGGCGTGCTGCGGCCGTGGGAGGGCCAGCCTGAGCTGCCGCTGCCGGCCGAGCTTCGCGATGGCCGCGGTCCCGTCGTGCTGTTCTTCGGCCTGCTGCGCCCGTACAAGGGGCTCGCCGTGCTGCTCGAGGCCTGGCGCGAGGTAGAGGGAGCCGAGCTGTGGATCGCCGGCTCGCCGCGCATGCGGCTCGGCGCGCTGCGCGCGAGCGCGCCAGCAGGGGTGCGCTGGCTGACCAGGTTCGCCGCCGACGGCGAGATCCTCGCGCTCATGCGCCGTGCCAGCCTGCTCGTGCTGCCCTACCGCGAGGCCGACCAGTCGGGCGTCGCCCTCACCGCGCTCGGCGCCGGACTTCCTCTCCTGCTCAGCGATGTCGGCGGCTTTCCCGAGCTCGCCGCCACTGGGGCCGCGCGGACCTTTCCCCAGGGCGACGCGTCGGCGCTCGCCGCGGCGCTGCAGGAGCTGCTCGGCGACCGCAACTCACTCGCGAGGATGGCCCAGCGGGCGACGGACGCGGCGGACGGCGCCTACTCCTGGGACGCGGTCGCCCGCCGCACGATCGCGCTGTACGAACGCCTGCTCGGCGCCGGCGCCTGACGGGCGCGTCCGCGAGAATGCCTGCGCGATGCTCGCGCTCGAAGTCCTCTTCTGGCTGTGCGTCGGGCTGATCCTGTGGACCCAGCTTGGCTATGGCCTCGCGCTGGCCGGCCTTGCCCGCGTGCTTCCGTCGGCCTCGATCGCGCCACGCGAACGCCCGCAGCGGAGCCCCGCCAGGGGCGCAGCCGATCGATCGTCCTCCCTGCCGCTTCTGTCGCTGATCGTCGCCGCGCACGACGAGGAGCCGGTGATCGCGGCGAAGGTAGAGAACGCCCTCGCGCTCGACTATCCGCGCGAGCGCCTGCAGCTGATCGTGGCGTGCGACGGCTGCGGCGACGGCACCGCCGCGCGAGCGCGGGCGGCTGGAGCCGATCTCGTCCTCGAGCTTCCGCGCGAAGGCAAGATCCGCGCGCAGGACGCTGCCGTGCGGCAGGCGCGGGGCGAGATCGTGGCCTTCTCCGACGCAAACGCGCTGTGGGAGGCCGGCGCGGCGCGCGCGCTCGTCGCTGCGTTCGACGATCCGCGGGTCGGCTATGCCTGCGGCCAGGTCCGCTTCGTCCAGGCGGGCGATGGCGCCGGAAACCAGGAGGGCGTCTACTGGCGCTATGAGCTCGCGCTGCGGGCGCTCGAGTCGCGCCTCGGCTCGATAACCGCCGGCAACGGCGCCATCTACGCGACCAGGCGCGACGCCTACATCGTCGTGGACCCGATCATGGGACACGACCTGTCGCTGCCGTTCAACATGGTCAAGCGCGGGCTGCGCGCGGTGTACGTGCCGAGCGCGCGGGCGAGCGAGAAGATGGTCCCCTCGCTCGGCGGCGAGTTCGCCCGCAAGCGGCGCATGATGAGCCACACCTGGCCGATCCTGCTGCGCGGCGGGATGCTCTCGCCGCGCGGCTACCGGCCCGGCTATGCGCTGATGATCATCTCCCACCGGCTGCTGCGCTACCTCACTCCGGGACTGCACATCGTCGCGCTCGGAGCGAACGTCGCGCTGGTCGCGATCGGCGGTGCCGCGACGACCTACACGGTCACGCTCGCGCTGCAGCTCGGACTGCTGATCGCCGCCGCGCTGGGCGGCGTGCTGCGCGCGCGCCCGCTGCGCCTCGCCCGCTACTACGTGCTCACCACCGCCTCGCCGGCCGCAGGCCTGTGGGACTGGCTGCGTCACGGCACCTCGCCGTCGTGGGACGCGGCCGAGGGAACCCGCTGACGGCGCGCCAGCGGGAGTCCTATTGTCCGGCCCCGTGATACGCCGCGCCGTGGACATCGTCGCCTCCGCGATGGCGCTCGTGCTGAGCGCACCGCTGCTCGTGCTCGCGATGATCGCCGTGCGGCTCGAGAGCCCCGGCCCGGTGCTCTACAGCCAGCGTCGCGCCGGGCGCGATGGACGCCCGTTCGAGGTGCTCAAGCTGCGCACGATGGTCGAGGGCGCCGAGCACATCGGCGCGGGACTCGCGATCGACGCCGATGACCCGCGTGTCACGCGTGTCGGCGCGTTCCTGCGCCGGACGTCGCTCGATGAGCTGCCGAACCTCGCGAACGTGCTGCGCGGCGAGATGTCGCTGATCGGCCCTCGTCCGACGCTGCCGGTGCAGGTCGAGCAGTACACCGAGCGCCAGCGCGGGCGCCTGGCGATCAAGCCCGGCATCACCGGTTGGGCGCAGGTCAACGGCCGCGCCTCGCTTCCGTGGGCCGAGCGGATCGAGCTCGACCTCTACTACATCGAGCACCGCTCGCTCGCTCTCGACCTGCAGATCCTGTGGCGCACGGTCGCGATGGTCCTCGGCGGCGCAGGCCTCTACAAGGGCCCGTCCGGCGGCTGGGAGGGCGAGCTGTGAGCGCGCCGGCCGTGCTGCTGACCGGCGCGGGCAAGCGCTACGACATCGTCTCCTGCTTCTCGCGCCTGACGAGGACGGTCGTCGCGGACCCGTCGCCGCTGGCCCCCGCGCAGTACGCGGCGCACGTGCGCACGACCGTTCCCCTGATCGACGATCCCGGCTACGTCGCTGCGCTCGAAGAGCTATGCGCGCAGCACGGCGTCGGCGCGGTGCTGCCGCTGACCGATCTCGACATCGAGGTTCTGGCCCGCGCCCGCGAGCGCGGACGCCTGCCGGCGCTCGTGCCATCAGCGGAAGTCGCGCGGGCGACCTACGACAAGTACGAGGCGCACCTCCTGCTGGCGCGGCACTCGCTGCCGACGCCGCCGACCGTGCTGCCGGATGACGATCTGGAGCAGATCGGCTACCCGGTGATGGTCAAGCCGCGCCGCGGCTCCGGTGCCCGCTCGATCCATCTCGCGCGCGACCCCTCGCAGGCGCGCTTCTTCGCCGACTACATATCCGAGCCGGCGATGGTCCAGCGCGCGATGAACGGCCCCGAGCTCTCGATCGACTGCCTTGGCGATCTGGACGGCCGCTGCCTGAACGCGATTCCGCGCACGATGCTCGAGTCGCGCGGAGGCGAGTCGATCAAGGGTGCGGTGATCCGCGACGAGGAGCTGATCGAGCTCGGCCGGCGCACGATGGAGGCGCTGCGCGTGCGCGGTCCGGCGACCATCCAGGTGTTCCGCGATCCCGAGATCGGCCTCGGCATCACCGACGTGAACACGCGTTTCGGCGGCGCGTTCCCGGCGCCCGTCTACGCGGCCCTGCCCGGACGCAGCTACCCCGAGCTGATCGTCCGCCTGGCCGCCGGCGAGGATGTCGCCCCCCACGTCGGGGAGTTTCGTGCCGGCATGACCTTCACCCGCTACTACTGGCAGCTCGAGCTCGACGAGGAGCTCGCGCCAACCGGTCGCGACATCGTCCCGGGCGGCCCGCCGCCGCCACGCTGAGGCGCGCAAGCTCACAGCGTCAGCGCCGGCCGCGATGTCTGCGAAACGGCGCTCCGGCGCTCCCGGCCCAGCTAGAATCCCGATTCGTGGCCACTTCGCTCGCCGATCCAGCGACGGCACCGAACGCCGAGCAGGCCTCGCCGCAGGAGCCGCCCGGCGCCCAGCCCGAGTCGCCCGGAGCTTCCGCCCCGCCGGCGGCAGAGGAGCGCGTATGCGCGCATTGCCGCTCCCCGCTCGACCCAGGCCAGGATTGGTGCCTTCAGTGCGGCGCCGGCGCCCCCGGCAGCCTCGGCACCGCCTCCGGGAGCTGGCACTCGGGAGCGACCGTCCTCGCGGCCACCGCGATCCTCGCGCTCGGCGCAGCCGCGGCCGCGTACGCGGCGCTGAGCAAAGGCAAGGCCGCGCCACGCGTGCTGACGACGACGGTCGCCCGAGCTCCCGTCCCCGTGGCGCCGAGCGCCACGACCCCTGGCGTACCGGCGCTGACGCCGCCCGCCAACCTGGGAACGCCCACCACCGTCAAGCCCGCGCTCCCCGCGACGCCCGTCAAACCCCCGAAAATCCCGCTCACGGCCGTCACGCCGAAAACGACCGGCACGAGCAGCCAGCCGGCGTCGGGCACCACCACCAACACCTCGACGACGTCGAACCCCGCCACGAGCGGTGGCTCCTCCGCCTCCGGCGAACCGCAGTCGAACGCGATCCTGCTCGACACCAACGCGGCCAGCACATACAACCCCTACGGCTACCCCGCGAGCGACTTCGGCGACCCGAGCCTGACGATCGACGGTGAACCCTCGACCGGCTGGACGGCACAGGTCGAAGCGGCCGTCGCTCCGAAGATGGCCGATGGCGTCCTGCTCGACCTGAAGTCCCCGAGGAGGCTCGCGGCGCTCGTGCTCATCACCTCCACTCCCGGCATGACGATCCAGGTCTACGGCGCCAACGGGCCCACGCCGCCCACCTCGATAACCGACCCCGCATGGACCAAGCTGAGCCCCGCGCTGGTGGAGAAGGCCAGGCATCTTCGCCTGACGCTGCGCGACTCCAAGAAGGCGTTCCGCTTCGTCACGCTGTGGATCAGCAAGGCGCCCGCAGCGTCGGTCGGCACACCGCAGGCGCCAGGGCACGTGAGCGTCAACGAAATCGAACTCTTCCCCGCCGGGTAGGGTCGCGCGCGAGCTGAGCACGCGGCGGTCAGCCGCTGGACACCGCTGGCGCTAGGAGCGCGCGCCGCTAGGAGCGCGGCGTCCGCTGCGTACGGCGCGCACCGGAGGCGGCGCGTTTCGCCGGGCGCCTCGCCCGTTTGGGCCTGCTCTCCGCCCAGACCTCGTCGAGGAAAGAGGCGATCTCCCCGGTGAGGCGCGCGGGATGCAGGCGCAGCTCCACGAGCGAATCGGCTTCCAGCAGCCGAGCGTTCGGCATCTCTTCCGCGAGCATGCCTGCGTCGCTGAACGGGTGCACGGGATCGCGCCGGTGTCCGAGCACGAGCGTCGGGACAGCGAAGGTCCGTCGCTCGTTGCGGTGCGGTGCGACGCGCCCGAAGAACAGGCCCTGCAGCAGCGCCCCGCCGGGTCCCGGCTGTTGGCGCACCACATCGAGCATGACGTTGCCGTAGTGGGGCAGCAGCCGTCTCGGCACCGCGCTGGCGACTCGCGAAAGCAGTTTCATCGCCGACTCGCCGAACGTCAGAGCGACCAGCAGCGGGGTGAAGGTCAGCGCGCTCGAGAGCAGCCCGTTGTCGAGCACCGGCATCTCGATCACCAGGCCGCGCAGCCGCTCGGGAGCCAGCGAGGCGACCTCGAGCGCCGCGTTGGCGCCGAGCGAGGTCCCCATCACGACCGCCTGATCGATCTGCAGGTGGTCCATCAGCGCGACGACCTGCTCGGCGTAGAACGGCATCGAGTAGCGCCACATGTCGCGCGGGCGGTCCGACTTGCCGTGGCCGAGCAGATCGACGGTGATCGCGCGGTTGCCGCGCGCAGCCAGGTCTTCGGCGAGCGGACGGTGCATCTCCTGCGACAGCAGCAGCCCATGCAGGAGGATCACGGTGCGGGTGGGCGCGCTCCTGGCGGTGCGGCCGCGCGCGCCCGTCGGCGTAACAGCGGCGGGACCGCCTCCGTAGACGGTGTAGAGGATGCGCTGTCCCTCGAACTTGAACGACGGCATGACCGCCACCCTACTACCACCCCAAGCCGCCCTCTGCTGCTGCGGCACGCTAGCTTTGCTTCTCGACTTCGTCCGCCAGCCACCCATGAGGAGGACCAGATGGCCAAGCAGCCCCGCATCCTCGCCGGAGAGACCGCGGCGATCACAGGCGCCGCGCGCGGGATCGGGCGCGCAACAGCCGAGGCGTTCCTGCGCCAGGGAATGAGGGTGGCGATCGGCGACATCGACGCCGAGGCTGCGCGCCAGACCGCGTCCGAGCTCGGCGCGAGCACCGTTGCGCTGCCGCTCGATGTCACCGACCGCGCGTCGTTCGAAGCGTTTCTCGACGGCGCCGAGGAGCAGCTGGGACCGATCGACGTGCTCGTGAACAACGCCGGGATCATGCAGATCGGGCGCTTCATCGACGAGGACGACCTCACGGCACGGCGGATGGTGGACATCAACATCCACGGCGTGATCCTCGGCACGAAGCTCGCCCTCGCGCGAATGATCCCGCGGGACCGCGGCCACATCATCAACATCTCCTCGCAGGCCGGCAAGTTCGGGACCCCCGGCGGAGCCACATACTCGGCGACCAAGCATGCGGTCGTCGGGCTCACCGAGGCGGTGCGCGGCGAACTGCGCCTCATGGGCGCGCACGTCCGCGTCAGCTACGTGATGCCGTATGTGGTCAACACCGAGCTCGGCTCCGGCCTCGGTGAGGCGCGCGGCCTGCGCAACCTCGAGCCCGCCGAGGTCGCCACGGCGATCGTGGGGGCGCTCCAGAACGGCGTCGTCGAAGTGTGGGTGCCGAAGTCCGCGAAGCGGACGAACATGCTCGGCGTGGTGCTGCCGCGCCGGCTGTCGGAGGGGATGGCGCACGCGATGAAGGCCGACCGCGTGCTGGTCGAGATCGACGCGAACACCCGCCGCGATTACGAGCTGCGCGCGGCGCGCTCCGAGCCCGGCCTGGAGGCCGCTCCGGAGCAGCCGCGGATCACGCAGAGCGCCGGGGAGTGACCCACCCGGCAGGACACGCCGCTCAGCCGGCGAGCAGCCAGTCGGCGATCAGGCTGCCGATCAGCGGCCCCTGATCCTCCTGCAGGAAGTGGCTGGCGTTCTCGATCGCGCGCGGCGCCTGACGCCCGATCGAGTCCGCAAAGCGCTCGCCCACCGACAGCGGCAGAACCGGGTCGGAGTCGGCCCAGAGCATCAGCGTCGGACGACGATCGCCGCGCAGTGATTCGAGCACGCGTTGCCCGGCGGCCGCACCCGGGGCTTCGGGTGTCTGGGGGATCAGCAGCGGGAACGCGCGCGCGCCGGCCTTCGAGGCGGCGTTCGGAAACGGCGCGTCGTAGGCTGCGATCACCTCGTCTCCAGGGTCGTTCTTGCATGCGCCGCGCACGAGCAAACCGACGGGGAGATCCTCCGTGCGGGCCGTGAAGTCGCGGAAGGCAAGCCAGGCATCGGTCATCTTCTGGTGCCCGGTGAACAGGCCCGTGTCGAGGATCACGAGGCGCTCCACGCGCTCAGGGTGCTCGACGGCCAGCCGCAGCCCTATCGGCCCGCCCCAGTCGTGCACCACCATCGTCGCCGCGCGCAGATCGAGGTCCTCGAGCAGCGTCGCAGCGAGCTCGACGTGGCGATCGTAGGAGTAGAAGCCGATGTCGTCCGGCTTGTCAGAGCGGCCGAACCCGACGAGGTCCGGCGCCACGCAGCGGAAGCCGGCGTCGCGCACGGGGGGCAGCACCTTGCGCCACAGAAACGACCAGGTCGGCTCGCCGTGCAGGAAGACGACCGGCCGGCCGTCGCCCTCCTCGATGTGGGCCAGGCGAAGACCGCCCACGTCGCGGTAGTGCGGCGCGAAGGGAAAGTCGGGTAGCCCCTCCAGCGCCTCCTCGGGGGTGCGCACCGCGCCGGCCATCGCGCCGTGGAGCATACCGTGAGGCCGATCGGCTAGGCTCGGCGCCGATGCACAGCGCGGCAGTTCACCTTGCGCCGATCCTCGCCGCCGAGAAGAGCAAGGTCCCGTTCTACGTGGCCGGCGGCCTGCTCGTGGCGTGGGCTCTGACGGTCTCGCTCGGTCTCGGGCTGCGCCGAGCCGACTTCCCCGGCAGTCCGGCCGGACAGCGCGCCGTGATGGCGATCAGCGCCGTTCTCGTGCTCGGAGCCATATCGACCGCCGTGCTCACCTCGGGCTCGCCCGCGAAGGCCGGCGCGGCCACCGGATCAACGCAGGCCGCGCCCGCGAGCGCCGCTCCGTCGGGCCCGGCGGCCGCTTCAACGTCGCCCCCGAGCACGGCCGCGCGGCCCGCGGCCACGACGGGCGCGCCGGCGCCACCGCCCGCGCCGGCGACTGGCACCGCGACGAGCTCGGTCAAGCTCACAGCGAACCCCGCCGGCCAGCTCAGCTTCAACACGAAGCAGCTCAGCGCGAAGGCCGGCATCGTGACCATGACGATGACCAACAACGCCCCGCTCGAACACAATCTGACCATCGCGCAGGGGAGCACGGTCCTCGGGGCGACGCCGACGTTCAGCGGCGGGAGCCGAACGCTCACGCTGAAGCTGAAGCCCGGCACCTACACCTTCTACTGCTCGGTCCCCGGCCACCGCCAGGCCGGGATGGAAGGGACGCTGACGATCTCGTGAAGCTATATGTCTGCTGGGGAACGTTTCCCACGCCGCGACCCGGCGGTCATCCCTGCGCCAACGCCCACGCCGCGTTGAAGGCCGCGGGCTACGAGCCGGAGGTGATCCGCTCCTACGGCTTCGCGCCGTTGCCCGGCGTGTTCAACCAGACGCGCGGGCGCCGCGACGTGCAGGAGCTGACGGGCAACCGCTGGGTGCCGACCCTGGTCCTCGACGACGGCACGGTGATCGACGATTCGCGCGCGATCGTCGATTGGGCTCGCGCCAATCCGGCGTAGCTCTCACGCAGCAGGACGATCGAGGCGGCGACGCGTTCTTCCGCGAGCAGGCTGTCGAATTCCTCGTCGGCCTGCCGCGCCACGCGCCCGAGCGCGATCGCGAACGTCGCGCCCAACGCCATTGCGACAAGCCCAGAAGCGATGATGATGCTCATCGAGACCACCCCATGACTTTCTCCGGGATTGCTCCCTGCGCGGACCGTCGCACAGTGCCCGGACGGCAGTCCAGTGCACACCGTTGGCGAGGCCGCTGTGACCGCTACATTTCTGCGCCGGGGGGCCATGTCCTTCCGCGGCCGTCGCCAAACCGACAACAAGGGAGCGCTCAATGGACGTCCTAGACAGGCTCGAGGTGACCCGTTGTGCCATCAACGTGCTCGCGCATCCGTTCTATCAGCGCTGGAGCGCCGGGGAGCTCAGCCCCGGGGAGCTCGGCTGCTACGCGGGCGAGTACCGCCACGCTGTGATCGCCCTCGCCGATGCCTCGGCCAGCGCGGCGGCGATGGCCGCTCCGGCCCACCGCGCAGGGCTGCGACGGCACGCCGAGGAGGAGGCCGCGCACGTCGCGCTGTGGGAGCACTTCGCGCGGGCGGCCGGCGCGCGCTCGACGGCATCCGCAGACGCCGCGCTGCCGGAGACGCAGGCCTGCGCGCAGGCGTGGAGAGCCGGCGAGGATCTGCTCGAGCGCCTGGCGGTGCTGTATGTGATCGAGGCCGCTGCGCCGGAGATCTCGAGGACGAAGCGCGAGGGCCTCATCGCGCACTACGGCTACAGCGCGGAAGGCCCGGCGAGCGAGTACTTCCGCGTGCACGAGCTGCGCGACGTGGAGCACGCGCGCCAGGCGGGAGAGCTGATCGTGGAGCTGATGGCCGGCGCGGAAGATCGCGCCGGGCAGGCACAGCGGATGGTGCGGCGCGCCAGCGCGGCGCTCCGCGGCAACTGGCGCCTGCTCGACGGAGTGCAGTCGCTCGCGCCCGCAAGCAGGGCTCGGTGAGTCGCGGGCGCGCTCACACCAGCCCAGACACCGGACGCGCCGCCAGGCGCCACGCGAACAGGACGGCCGCGACCGAGGTCGCCAGGTTCAGGCTCGAGACCCCAGCCCGCATCGGGATGCTGATGCGGGCGTCCGCCCTTGCGCTCAGCTCGTCGCTCAGACCGTAGCGCTCGGTGCCGAACGCCAGCACGGCGCGCGGGTGAAGGGTCGACGGCTCGAGCGGCTCGCCGTCGGGGTCGATCGCGAGCAGCGGGCGATCCAGCCGTTCGAGGGCTTCGGCTCGCTCGAGGCGCGCGACGGGCACCGCGTAGTGAAGCCCCGCGGCGCCGCGCAGCGCGTCGGGGTGCCACGGATCGTGATCGCCGGTGGTGAGCACCCCGGCGCCGTCGGCCGCCGCGGCCACGCGAACGCACGCGCCCATGTTGCCGAGGTCGCGCGGGTCCTCGAGCAGAATCACCGGGGCACGGCGCTGGTCGGCGAGCACGGCCGCCGGATCGGCGGCGCGGCGCTTGGCGAGCGCCATCACCCCGGTCGAGGGCGCCAGTGGCGCGAGCTGCTGAAAGACCTGCGGATCGATCTGGCGAGCGATCGCCTGCACCCGATCGGCGACGTCGGGCGCAAGCGCCGCGGCGAGGCGCTCGAGCCCGTCGGCGTCGGCGGTCACGACGTCGAGGAGCGTGGCGCCGAAGCGCAGCGCGTGCTTCAGCGGGTGAAAGCCTTCGAGCACGGCCAGCGACGGATCGCGACGGGCGCGTCCGAAGCGGGGGATCAGATATCCGTCCTGCACGCTCCGATGATGTCATGCGGCGGATCGGGGTATACGGGATCGGGGTATACGGTTAGCGGCGATGAACCTAGAGGGCATACATCACATCAGCGCGATCACCGCGGACGCGCCGGCCAACGTCGAGTTCTACGCTGGCGTGCTCGGGCTGAGGATGGTCAAGCGGACCGTCAACCAGGACGAACCGAATGTCTACCACCTCTTCTACGGCGACGAGAAGGGTTCGCCGGGGATGGACCTGACGTTCTTCGAGTACCCCGGAGCGGCCGCGGGCGTCGCCGGCGCCGGCATGGTGCACCGGATCGTCTGGCGGGTCGGCTCGGCCGAGGCACTCGACTTCTGGAACGAGCGGCTCGAGGAGCACGGCGTGAGCACTAAGCGCACCGCGCACAGCCTCCTGTTCAGGGATCCCGAGGGCCTCGGCCACGAGCTCGTCGTCACGGCCGCCGGCGACGAGCCGCTGAGCGCCGACTCGCCGGAGATCCCCGGCGAGCATGCCCTGCAGGGCTTCGAAGGCGTGCGCGCCTACAGCGCCGACCCGGTTCGCAGCGAGAGCCTGCTCGCGGACAAGCTCGCCTTCGAGAGGGTCGAGGGAGAGCGCTGGGAGGTGCGCGGTGAGCGGCGCGGCGGCTTCTATGCCTACGACCCCGCACCGCCGGAGATCAACCGCCGGCAGGGCGCAGGGACCGTGCACCACGTCGCGTTCGCCGCGCTCAAAGAGGACCTCGAGGCGTGGCGTCTGCGCGTGCTGAGCGCCGGCGCGAGGCCGACGCCGGTGATCGACCGCTTCTACTTCAAGTCCGTCTACTTCGTTGAGCCGAGCGGCGTGCTGTTCGAGATCGCGACGATCGGGCCGGGGTTCGGCGTCGACGAGGATGAGGAGCATCTCGGCGAGCGGCTGTCGCTGCCACCGCAGTTCGAGCCGATGCGCGAGCGACTCGAGCGCACGCTCAAGCCGCTGCCGTATCCGCCGGCCTGGCGGCTGGCGTCCTCGCGCTAGATAGAAGTCCGATTCGAGGCTGCGCGGCGCCGGCGTCGATGCCGCCGAGGCGGTGCGGCGGGCCCGTCCAGCGCGGCGCTCGATGGCTCAGGTCCCCGCCCGAGCGCCCGATAAGAACCCATGAAAGCCGAGGAAGACCGCGGCATCGTCGACCAGTCGGCCCTGCACATGCGGGTGGCGACGTTCGCCGCCGGCATCTGGCTGACGTACGTCGTGTGCGGCACCGGCGCGACCTACGTCGCGCTCACCTGGGAGCGGCCGAACCGGACGCTGATCGCGAGCCTGCTGGGCGCGGGGTTCGCGGGAGGCATGATCGTCTCGCTGCTGCCGCGCGAGCGGATCGTTCGCAGCCGCTTCCGCGAGGCGTTCTTCTTCAGCTGGAGCGTGGTCGATGTGACTCTGATTGCCGCGCTCACGCTCGCCGACGGCGGCTCTCAGAGCCCGCTCGCGCTGATCTTCTTCATCCCCGTCGTGTTTGCCGCGATGTCCTATCCGCGCGGCTCCGTGATCGCCGTCGGCGGACTAAGCGTCGCCGGCTATCTGGCGATCGCCGTCGCCATCGGCGGCGCGTCGTGGGGCTATGAGGCCCTGTTCGCGGTGATGCTCACCTGCACCTGCGTGATGAGCTCATGGCAGGCACGCAACCACCAACGCCAGCGGTTGGCATTGATGGAGGTATCGCGCGCGGACCCCCTGACCGGCTGTCTCAACCGGCGCGGCTTCCAGGAGCGAGCCAGAGCCGAGCTGGGCGCCGCCTGCCGGCGGGCGAGCCAGGGCGCTGTGCTCGTGCTCGACATCGATCACTTCAAGGAGGTCAACGACGGCCACGGCCACGCGGCCGGCGACGAGCTGCTGCGCTGGGTCGTGCAGACCCTGAAAAGCACCCTCAGGACCGCCGATGCGATCGGCCGTCTCGGCGGCGACGAGTTCGCCGTGCTGCTCGTGGACATCAACTCTGCCGGTGCGCTCGAGGGCACGGCGCGCATGACAGAGGCTCTCGGCAGGCGCGCGCCATGCTCGGTCGGCATGGCGACGTTCCCGATGGACGGGACCGAGCTCGAGGAGCTGATGCGCCTGGCCGACATCCGGCTCTACGCGTCCCGTCACGGGCGCCCCGATCGCGACGGCGCGAGCGTGACCGAGCGGCTGAGCTGGGCGGCGACGCTCGCACATGCCGTCGACATGCGCATGAACGCCGATCACGAGCACTCTCGCGCGGTCGCCGACTGCGCGGTGTCGATCGCAGCGGCGCTGGGATGGGAGGAGGACATGCTCGGCATGCTTCGGATCGCCGCCATGCTGCACGACGTGGGCAAGGTGACCGTGCCGGACCAGATCCTCTGCAAGCCCGGCCCGCTCACCCCCGACGAGTACGAGGTGATCAAGGGGCACAGCGCCGCCGGCGCGGAGCTCGTATCCCGCGTCCGCGGGCTCGACATGGTGGTCCCATGGATCCGTCACTCGCATGAGCGCTTCGACGGATCGGGCTATCCTGACGGGCTCCGCGGCGCGGCGATACCGGAGGCATCGCGGATCATGCTCGTCGCCGACGCGTTCGACGCGATCACCAGCATGCGCGCCTACCGCGAGGCGCTGCCGGTGGCGCATGCCTGCAGGGAGATCAAGCGCCACGCGGGTAGCCAGTTCGACCCGATCTGCGTGGACGCGCTGCTCGCGTGCCTCGACGCCGAGCGCGCCTGGGGCGCCGCTCCCTTCGCGCTCGCCTGAGCGCGGCCGGCGCTGAGCCACGGCGGCGCTCGGCGGTTGGGCACTACGCGGCCGGCGGGGGGCGCTTCTGCGCTACGCGGCGGCGTCGCCGAGCCGGCGCGAGCGCGGCGATCGCCTGGCGAGCACCGCGCCCCAATCAGCGTCCTCGATGCGACCGGGCTTTGTGCTCTGGATGAACTCGCGCAGCAGCTCCGACAGGCCGTCCGGATCTTCCAGATGCGGGAAGTGGGCGGCGGCCGGCAGCGTCCTGAGCACGCTGTGTGGTATCGCCTCGTGCGCGAGGCGTCCATGCTCGATGGGGATCGTGTGATCGCGCTCGCCCCAGACGATCATCGTCGGCATCGACTCCAGCAGGTAGAGGCGGTCGGTCGCGCTGACCCGCTGGCCGTGCACGTCGATGACGGCGCGGAGCGTATGGAGAAAGGCTGCCCGCGCGGGCGCGTTCTCCAGCGGGCGCAGCGCCCGCGCGATCGCCTGCAGATACACGCCGCCGCGCGCTCCTCGCTGGCTCAGCTGCCTGCCGGTCTCGCCAATTGCTGCGAGCAGCCGCGGACGGATCGCCGAGAGCACCGCGGAGACGCCGGGCAGCGCTGCCGTGCGCAGCATCGGGCTGACGTCGTGCCCGAGCCCGCCGCTCGAGATGAGCACGAGTCTCTCGACGCGCTGGGGGAACTGGTAGAAGAACTGCATCGCGACGCCCCCGCCGAGCGAGTGGCCGACGATCGTCGCGCGGTCGATCCCGATCGCGGCCATCAGGTCGCGGATGCTCGCCGCGTGCGCCCCCAGCGAGTAATCGCCGCGCGGCGCCGCCGAGTCGCCATGCCCGATCAGGTCGGGCGCGAGGACCGTGTGCTCTCGCGCGAGGCTCAACGCAACGGCCTGCCAGTGGCTCGAGGAGTTGAGCATCCCGTGGATCAACACGACCGGCGCTCCACTGCCCGCGACCCTGTAGATCACGCGGCGTCCGTGCAGCTCGATCTGCCACTCGTCGAACTGCGGCGGGAGCGTGGTGACCGGGACTGGACGGGGGATGTCCGGCCGATCCTGACGAGCTGGTTTGGCCTGGCTGGAAGTCAGCGCGGCACCTCGCGCGGCACGTTAGCAAAGGGCCATAATGGCCAGGCGTGCTGCGGCTCGTGACGATCCCGATCAGCCACTACTGCGAGAAGGCGCGGTGGGCTCTCGAGCTGGGCGGCATGCGCTATCGCGAGGAGCCTCACGTGCAGGGCATCCACCGCCTCGCGGCGAGGCGCGCGGGCGGCGGCAGCACGGTGCCCGTGCTCGTGACTCCCGACGGCGCGATCGGCGACTCGGCTGCGATCCTCGCATGGGTCGATGAGCGCACGCCCCCGGAGCACCGCCTGTTTCCGGCGGCGCCGGCCGAGCGCCTGGAGGTCGAGGCGCTCTGCCGCCGGCTCGACGATGAGCTCGGACCGAGGGGCCGGCGCCTGATGTACGTCCACATGCTCGCGCAGCGCAGGCTGATGCTGCGCTACAACAACCAGGGCGTCTCCCGCTGGGAAGACCGCGTGACACGGTGGGGATGGCCGCTGATGGTCCGCTTCGCGCGCCGCGCGCTCGACATCCGCCCGGGCGTCGACGCAGAGGACGAGGCGGCGGTATGGCGTGAGCTCGACTTCGTCGCCGCGCGGCTCACCGACGGGCGCCCGTATCTGTGCGGCGAGCGCTTCGGCGCGGCCGACCTGACGTTCGCGGCGCTCTCAGCACCGCTCGTCGTGCCAACCGTCTACGGGATTGCGCTCCCGCAACCCGAGCTGATGGCCCCCTCCACCGCGGCACTCGTCGAGCGCGCGCGCGAGCATCCGGCCGGGCGCTTCGCGCTGAGGCTGGTGGCGGAGCGCCGGCGAGCGCCGGCGCTCCGAGCGGCCGAGACTCCGACCGCGTAGCCTGGGCGCCATGCGCCCAGCGACGGCGGCAGCCGGCCCGTTACCGTGAGCTGAGCGGGATGCATGCCGGGCAACAGGAGACCCCCTATCTGGACGCGCTCTGCGAGTACGCCGCGAGACGCCCGGCGAGGCTGCACGTCCCGGGGCACAAGGGAGGTCGCGGCGCCGATCCCGGACTGCTGGACGCGATCGGCGAGCGGGCGCTCAGCCTCGACATTCCGGCGCTGACCCACGGCATCGACATCGGCAGCGACCCCACTCCGTTCGAGCGCGCGCAGCGGCTCGCCGCAGAGGCCTGGGGAGCGAGTCGCGCCTGGTTCCTGGTCAACGGCGCCTCGCAAGGCAATCTCGCCGCGGGCCTCGCGCTCGCTCATCACGGCCGCGAGGTCGTGGTCCAGCGCAACGCGCACTCCAGCGCGATCGACGCGCTCGTGCTGTCCGGCCTGCGCCCGACGTTCGCGGCGCCGGAGGTCGACCCCGAGCTCGGGATCGCCCATTGCCTGACCGAGGAGACGCTCGATCGCGCCCTCGCCGCGACCCCCGGGGCGATCGGTGCGTGGGTCGTGTCGCCGACGTACTTCGGCGCCGCCGCCGACGTCAGGCGGCTGGCGGCCGTTGCCCATGGGCATGGCGTCCCGCTCGTGGTCGACGAGGCGTGGGGCGCGCACATGGCGTTTCACGAGCAGCTGCCCGAGCATGCGCTCGCCGCGGGCGCGGACCTCGTGATCTCGAGTACGCACAAGATCGTCGGAAGCCTCACGCAGTCCGCGATCCTCCATCTCGGCCACGGGGCCGAGGGCCTGATCGGCGAGGACGCGGTCGATCGCGCGGTGACGCTGACCGAGTCGACCAGCCCGAGCGCGCTGCTGTGCGGATCGCTCGACGCAGCCCGGCGCCAGGCAGCTGTGCACGGACGCGGGCTGCTGTCAGAGACGATCGAGGAGCTGGCAAGGACGCGCGAGGAGATCCAGACGATCGATGGGCTGGACGTGCTCGATGAGCGGCTCGCCGGGCGCCCGGGGGTGTTCGCCTACGACCCGCTGCGGCTCGCGATCGACGTGCGGGGCGTCGCAGCGAGCGGCTACGAGCTCGCCCCGCTGCTTCGCGAGATCGGCGACATCAACCTCGAGCTGTACGCGCAGAACGTGCTCGTCGCCGTGTTCGGAATGGCCGAGCGCGGCGCGCCGGAGGCCTCGCGCCTCGTGGGAGCCCTGCGCGAGGCGGTGCGAAGGGTCGGCCTCGACCCTGGTGGCGCCCGCACGAGCTTCGCGGCGCCGCCGCCCTGGGGGGAGTTGGCGATGACCCCGCGCGAGGCCTACCTCGGCGCCCAGGAGGTCGTTCCGGCGGCGCGTGCCGGGGGCAGGATTGCGGCGGAGTCGCTGGCCACGTATCCACCGGGGATACCCAACGTGCTCCCGGGCGAGCGGCTGAACGCGGAGACGATCGCCTACGTTCAGCGGACGCTCGCGGCAGGCGGCAGCGTGCGCGGCGCGAGCGATCGCCTGCTGCGCACCGTGCGAGTGGTTCTCGAGCAGGGCGGCGAGACGCGATGAGCGAGGCGAGACGGGCTCCGAGCGAGGCGAGACGGGCTCCGAGATACACGGGCGTGCGCACCTTCGCGGGGCTTGCGCACACGCCGCTCGTGCTCGAGCCGGGCGCGCTCGCACTCGACGGCGCGCCCGGCGCAGCCGTCGTTGGCGTGCCGTTCGACACCGCCACGAGCTGGCGCCCGGGAGCGCGCTTCGGCCCGGAGGCGATCCGCTCGGCGTCGGCGCTGCTGCGACCGTGGCACGCGGCGCATGGGGTTGAGGTGTTCTCGACGCTCGCCGCGCTCGACGCCGGCGATGTCGCGATCACGCCCGGCAACGCGGGGCGCTCGAGCGAGCAGATCGCGGCCGCGCTGTCGCCGTTGTGCGCCGCCGGCACGGTGCCGGTCGTGCTCGGCGGTGATCACTCGATAACGCTCGGCGAGCTTCGCGCGCATGCCTCCATTCACGGCCAGCTCGGTCTGGTCGTGCTCGACGCGCACGCCGACACGTGGGAGGACTACTACGGCGAGCGGCTGTTCCACGGCACGGTCCTCAGGCGCGCGGTCGAGGAGGGGCTCATCGACGCCCGGCGCTCGGTAATCGCAGGAATCCGCGGATCGCTGTACGCGCCGTCGGACCTCGACGATGCGCGCGAGCTGGGATTCGAGCTCGTCGAGATCGAGGAGCTGCGCACGAGCGCGCCGGCGTCCTTCGCCTCCCGCATGCGCGAGCGGATCGGCGAGGCGCCGGCGTTCCTCGGCTTCGACATCGACGTGGTCGACCCGTCCGCCGCGCCGGGGACGGGGACCCCGGAGGTGGGCGGCCTGCTCGCCGCCGAGGCGCTCGCGCTCCTGCGCTCGCTCGCGGGAGCGCGCTTCGTCGGCTTTGACGTCGTCGAGGTCTCCCCGCCCTATGACTCGCGCGGCCAGATTACCGCTCTGCTGGCCGCGAACGTCGCCTACGAGATGCTTGCGCTAGCCGCGCTCGCGGTCGCCCGAGCAGACCGCGCTGCATCGTGAGCGCGAACAGCGCCGCGAAGACCATCAAGCCGAGGATGTTGGCGAACAGGGTGTAGTCGAGCTTGATCGAGCCGAAGATGTGAGCGCGCGTCGGCCGCGTGCCGGGGATCAGGCCGATGGCGCTGAACAGCCCGTCGATGATCAGCGACGCGATCACGATCGTGACGAACATCAGCGCGACGATCCTCAGGGCGTATGCGCTTCCGTAGTACTTGCGATAGATCAGGACGATCGGCAGCACGATCAGGTCGGCGAAGATGAACGCGATCACGCCTGCGAAGCTGATCCCGCCCGACCAGAGCACGGCAGCGAGCGGCACGTTGCCGACCGAGCAGACGAAGCTCAGGACCGCGATCACCGGGCCGGCGAGCGCGTTCTCGAGGAGCCTCACGGCGCCGGGGGCGTGCACGATGAACAGCGCATTGAAGAAGCTGTCGGGCAGCTGCCCGATGAACCCAGCGAGCAGCAGCCCGGCCGTTATCTCCTTCCAGAGCATCGACCAGTCGTGGCGGAAGTTCTGCGCGACCTCGGACCAGGCCGCGGCGCTCGCCAGACGCCGGCGCACGCTCGCGTTCGAGCCGGCGCTGTGATGCTGATGGCCAGCGTCGGCCTGGCGCGCGTGCTCGCGGGCCTGTTCCTCATCGCGTCTCGATACGAACAGACGCAGCAGCGCTGCCATCGTCGCGATCAGCACCAGGCCGCCGACGAACTCGGCTAGCGTGAACTGCCAGCCGATCAGCACCCAGATCACGATCCCGAGCTCGAATACGAGGTTCGTCGAGCTGAACTGGAAGGCGAGCGCCGAGGCCCCGCTCGCCCCCTTCTGGAACAGGCTCTTCGCGATCGCGATCGCCGCGTAGCTGCAGGACGACGAGGCCGCGCCGAGGCCGGTCGAGAAGGCGAGCGGCCGAAGGCCGGAGCCACCGAGCGCGCTCTCGATACGTTCGCGCGGAACCCACGCCTGGACGACCGCCGAGATGGCGAAGCCGAGGACGAGCGCCCACCAAACCTCCCAAGCCATCAGGAAGGCGTCCTTGAAGCCATGGCCGATCGTGCTCAGCACGGTGATGCGTCGATCATAGGTGCCGCGATCCATGCGGCCGGAGGTGCCCGCGGCCCCGCTGGATCGGGGCAGGCGAGCAGTTCATTCGCTCGGCGGAGCGCGGCGCGCGCGGGTTCGCGCGAGACGCCGGTGGCGAAGCACGCCGGTCAGCGCCAGGAGAGCGACCGGTATCACGAACAGCAGCGCGACCGGCACTCCAGAGCCCGAGCCCGAGGCGGACGGTATCGAGGGCGTTCCGATCGGATGCCCGGCGGCGCGCGCCAACGCGGCGACCGCGAGGATCGCCGTGCGCGTGAGCCCGTAGGTCCGCTGCTGCGCGTCGATCGGCACCCGCGCCAGGGCCGAGCCGGATCCCGCCGCCTCGAGTCCGAAGCCGGCGGCCATCACGACCAGCAGCGGTTGCGCGTGGTTGAAGGAGATCTCGCGGTCGAGGAATTCCGCATAAGGCTGAGGGTGCCCGAAGAAGTCAGGGACCGCGCCGAGGTCCTCGGGCGCCCCGATGATTGCGACCTTCAGAGACAGCCACCTGCGAGCTGCAGCCTGCAGGACGTCGTTCATCGCCGCTTCCAGCTTCGGCGAGGCGGGCGGCTGGTATGGAAAGAAGGCGTTCTGAGCGAGCAGCACGTCGCTAGCCGGGTCGGCGTCGGCGAGCGCGCGTGGCGCGCACACGCCACCAGCGACCAGCACGATCGCCGTGAGCAGGGCGGCGCGGGCGGCCGGGGCAGGCACACGATGTGCGTTCAGGGTTCGCCGAAAGCGGCGCGAGCGCGTCATCGCGCGGCGAGGGTGAGCGCTGGGAACTCGTATCGGCGATGCGGCGGGACCGCCCGACCGAGCTCGATCGTGAGCTGGCTACCGGGATTCAGCGGCGCCGCCGCGGGGTCGCCACGCCACAGCACCCCGTCGATGAAAACGGAGACCTGGCCTCGGCGTGTGGAGCGAAAGCCGGCGAGCGAGTGCCTCCCGAGGGGCTGGCCCCACACGTCGAAGAGCTCTCCGAGCGTGCGCGCAGGGCCGGGCGCGAGCAGCACCAGACCCGTCGGCTCGAGCGTGTGCAGCGGATACATGCAGCGCCCGCCGCGCACGTACGCTCCCTCCCGCCGCGCCGGCGGCGCAACACCAATCCCCGCGGGAACGAGCACGACGTGATCGTCCGCGTAGAGCTCCACATGGGCTAGTGAGGAGACGGGCGCGGATGGCTCGCAGCGCATACCGTCGATGATCGCCCCGCGAGCCGCTCGAGCTGATCGCGGTGGCGGCCTGAAGCGCCGCCCTGCTCCGAGGGTGCGCGAGCTCGCGTAATCGACTGCGAACGTCCCGCCTACACGCCTCGCCGACGTGCTCGCTCGCGGGGCGTCGTCCTCGATCGATGCCGCGAGACCGACCGCGAGCAGGCAGCATGCGACGGCGATCGCTGTCCGACGGGAAGCGCCTGGCATGAGGTGATGATCATGACCGCCCGCGCGGCTCGCGTGGGCTGCGGCGGGAGATGCAGGAGGCCCACGAGCTCGAACGGGGCGACGGGGCAGTGGAGATCGGGAAGCGCGGAGTGGGGCTTTGCCACCACCAGCACCTGGAGGCCGGCGCCCGCATCGCCTGCACTGGGTAGGACGCCAGAGAGCGCCCTCCAAGCTGGGAGGTCGCCTTGCCGCCGTCCAGGCGTCGCCCCTGTCCGCCGGCGAGCGCCACGCCGAGCGGCGGACCCAGCCGATCTCGAGACTCACTCACCCATCCATCATCTACGATCGCGCCCGGTGAATCGATGCCGCGTGAGCTGATCGGGTTGGACCGCGCACGTGGTTTGGTGCTCAACCTTGCGACGGCGCTACCCACAGAAGAGGTGGCGCTCGACGGCGCACTCGGGCGGACCCTCGCCGAGGACGTGACGAGCGCCGAGTCGATTCCCGGCTTTGACAATTCAGCGATGGACGGCTTCGCCGTCAGAGCATCCGACACCGCGGGCGCTAGTGCGACCTCGCCCGCGCTCATGCGAACCGTCGGCGAGTCCAGCGCAGGCCATCCGGCCCAACGCGGCGTGAACGCCGGGGAGGCGATTGCCATCTCCACAGGTGCGATGCTCCCCGAGGGCGCCGACGCCGTCGTGCGGATCGAGGACGTGCTGCAGCGAGACGCAGAGATCGAGGTGCATATCCCGGTCGAGCCCGGCACTGACGTGCGCAGAACAGGCGAGGACATCCGCGCAGGCGAGGTGGCGCTTGGTGCGGGCACGCAGGTCGGACCGTTTGATCTCGGCGTGCTGGCCTCGATCGGGTGCGCGCGGGTTCGCTGCGTCGGCCGCCCCAGCCTACGAGTACTGACAACGGGCGACGAGCTGCTCGACCCAAGCGAGCAGCTGCGTCCCGGAGGCGTTCGCAACACGAACGCCTACACCGTGCCCGCGCTCGCGCGGCTCGCGGGCGCCGAGGTGGTCGGGGTGCAGGGCGTCGGTGACGAGGAGGCGGTGACCCGGGCAGCTGTCATGGAGACCCTTCAGTGCGACATCGCGGTCATCTGCGGCGGCGTGTCGGTCGGCGCGCATGACCACGTTCGCCCTGCGCTGCGTGTCGCCGGCGCGCAAGAGGTGTTCTGGGGCGTTGCGCTCCGCCCCGGCAAGCCAACGTGGTTCGGGATATGCGATCGCCGCGTCGGGGAGCGCCAGACGCTCGTGTTCGGGCTGCCGGGCAATCCGGTCTCGGCGATCGTGACCTTCCTGCTGTTCGTCAGACCCGCCCTTCGCCGCCTCGGGGGCGCCGACCCCGACCTCGAACGTCTCACCGCGGTGCTCGACGAGGAGTACGACAAGCGGCCCGGTCGCACCCACGCCGTCCGCTGCCGCTTGGAGCTGCGCGACGACGGCTGGCACGCCAGGCCCACAGGCCCGCAGGGCTCGCACCGGCTCCGCTCGATGCTCGGGGCGCAAGGACTTGGAATCGTCCCGGCAGCGAGCGCCGGCCTGGCGGCGGGCGAGCACATCGAGGTCGAGCTGCTGCCCCGGGTCTCCTGAGTGGAACTAGCAATGGCCCGCATGAGAGTGACGGTGCGAGGCGTCGCAGGGCCGTGAGCCGTGGACGCTGGCCGCGGAGCTCCTCGTTGTAGCGTCGGCGGAACTGGAAGCGTCTCGGGTCGTGCCCGAACCACTGCCTGAGCTCCGTGCTCGGTGGCAGATCCGTCTCCCAGTCATCGAGCTTGGCCCGCTCGCGCGAAACCCCACGCGGCCACAGCCGGTCGATCAGTACGCGACAGCCGTCTGCTGATGGCGCAGGGTCATACGCGCGCTTGAGGCGAACGTCCATATGCTGATTGCCTCCGCTCGCCGCGGGCCGCGGCGAAGCATCGCGACGATGACAGCCATCGGCCTCTCACACGCTGAAAGCTGCGCATGTGTATGTAGCGTCGAGGTCCGACCGGGTCTTACCTCAGCCCGCGCCGACGTTCACGCGGATCGTCCGCGGCAGGCGAGAATGCCGGCCCTACCTTACGCCGAGAGCCTGGCCAGAGCGGACCTCGGGCCGTGCCGACGCTTGAGCAGCGTGGCTAGCCCCAACGAAGCGGTCACTCTGGCGCCGACTGCAACGTATGTCGTCCCGGCCCCTCTTCATCGGTGGTCTGAACAGGATGCTGCCCGGGCTGACCCGAGGGCGCAGACGCCAGGACCCAGAAAGGGAGGCTGAAGCCGATGGCTGACCCCGACCACAAGGTCGCGCGTCGGAGTTTCCACCGCCCGCCCACGTCCAGGAAGCTTTAGAAATGGAGCTAGCCGGACTCGAACCGGCGACCTCCTGGGTGCGATCCAGGCGCTCTCCCAACTGAGCTATAGCCCCGCGGGCGCGGGCCACTTGTCGTGAGCACGCCCCGGGGAGTCTAGTGGCCGGCGACCTCCAGCGGGCACAGTATGGTTTGCCGGCGCAATGGGAATGCTCGATGACGCCATACGCGAGCACCTGGAGCTCAAGCGCCGCCGCGGCGCGGACCCGGGTGAGGTCGCTCGTGAGCAGCGGGAGGCCCTGGACCCGGTCTTCCCGGGCGAGAGCTCCGTGTCCGATCGCGATCCCGACTCGAGCACAGGAGCCGCGTCGGTGGATCGCGGCGAGACCGCCGCCGAATCCATGCTGTCGACGGAGCGTCAACCTGACACGGCTTCTCTCGGGACCCCTGATCAAGGTGCGTCCGCAGCCGACGCCGCGTCGACGGTCAGCCAAGAGACGGCCGAGCTCGACATGCAAAGCGTCCTGCACGATGACGATGGCGATCGCGCGGACCCGTCGCCAGCCGTCCCGCGATTCGCCCGCCCAGCTCCAGGAGCCTCGCCGGCAGAGGACCAAGGGGAAGATTCCCTCGAATGGCAGATGCCAGATGCGTCGCTCGAAACGCCTGCCCCTGAGAGCGCATCGCAGGAGGGCAGCGCGACGACGAGCGAACAAGGGACATCCGGCGGCGGAAGCGAGCCGGACGATCGCGCGCCCGACGGCGCGGAGAGGTCCGACGTGCGCGACACGCCCGATCAGGAGCGCCTCTCGTTTGAATAATCGAGCTGTGCGCTCGCGTCGAAGAGCTTTCGAACCGGGTGACGTATCCGTACACTCGAAGAGCACGGGGCCATAGCTCAGCTGGGAGAGCGCCTGCTTTGCAAGCAGGAGGTCACCGGTTCGATCCCGGTTGGCTCCACTGGCAAAGGGCCTGCGAACCAGGCGGTGTTCGCGCGGCATATGGCACTGCCCGCGAGCAATGGCTCGTCGAGAGGCACTGATTGTGCCCAGTTGTGCCCAGTCGCGGCTTGGTCCGGGCTTCGCCCGCAGCAATGCTGCGGACCCCGCCGGTGTGGTGAGCCACACGACTTTGCGCCGGGACCGGCTTAGACTCCTGCCCATGCGGCCTGCCTTTGACTCTGTGTCTGCCGACCACCGTCGGGCTGTCCCATTAAACTCACGCAGCAGCAGCTCGAGGCCGATCGGCGAACGCGATTGCAACCTTGCGACTGGTGAGTTAGGCAGCGTGCCCCTCGATCTCCGCAAGTTGGCGAGCAAGAGCCGCCCAGGTCTCGGCCGCTGGCGACGACTCGAAGGGCCGGTTCGGAGCTTCGCGCCGTATGCTCCACCACTCGAAACCGACCCCAGCTTCCCGAAGCTTCTCATCGATCTCGCTCCGCCGACGGGCGCCGGTGTAGATAACGCGCGCTACGACTCTGCGGTCCCTCCCGTTCCCGTACATCTCGACAACTTCGACGACGCCGAGCGTTTGTCGAAGATGACCGACAAGCGCGTCGGAGTCGCGCGAGCGCTCGAACACCACAAGGGCGCGTTCCAAATCCAACTCGTGGAGGTCGACAGCCACGGTGTCCCAGATCCAGCCATCCGGTGGCAGGGGACTCACGTTCGTCGACTTCCGCCCCTTTCTAGTGTCGAGGGGGGACAGCTGCTTGCGGCGAAGCAATGCTCGCTTGCGCCCTTTCTCGCCGATGTTGACGCCGAGCTCGGCTCTAAACCAGCTTGGCTGCTCATGGATCGGCACACCGCGAAGCTCCGCCGCTATGGTCGCGACGATCGCCGTCCTGCTCGTCTCTTGGCTCACGGTTCCGTCCGCTTCCCCTGGGAAGGTGCCCTTGGTTCTTTAAAGAACCCTAGTCCCTGGAGACACCGATCGATCCGGAGCGTCCCAATGTTTTCTGCGGAAGCTGGGGAAGTAGATTGGCCCCCCGACCGACGGTTGGCTGCCGCAGAGATGCGCTGGGCGGCTAGTCTAGGGACCTCGCGCCGAGCACGTCACGGCCTGGCGCCGCCTTCCTCCTGCTCTTGTCGACGCCTCAGCGCAATCCCTCTCCCTCAGATCGGCCACGGGTGCTGATCTATCGGCTCGTCTTTCGGCTGCTGGTTCTTGCCCGCGTAGACGGCGAAACGGCACACACGCTCGCTGCTATGGCGTTGAAGTCGATTACCGGCGTTCCAGGTATCCGGAGCCTGATCGAGCGCACACTGGCTCCTCGCGATCCTCGGCTGCGCGTCCAAGCGCTGGGGATGACGTTCAAAAGTCCCCTAGGCTTAGCGGCCGGCGTAGACAGCAATGCCAGTTGGTACGACGGTCTTGGCGCGCTCGGCTTCGGCTTCGTCGAGGTCGGCACGGTCACGGCCAAACCGCAGCAAGGCAATCCTCGCCCTCGCGTGGTTCGACTAATTGCTGATCGCGCCATACTGAACCGACGCGGCTTTCCCAACGACGGTGCTTCCGTGGTCGCGAGTCGTCTCCGCGGACGACGCACCGGACCGATCGTAGGCGTCAACATCGGCAAGACGAGCGAGCTGCCGCTGGATGGGGCAGCGGAGGACTACCGGGCATCGCTGCGAGAGCTTGCGGCTGTGGCGGACTACGTCGTACTCAATGTGAGCTCACCGAACACGCCCGAGCTTCGGGACCTCCAGTCGACGGACCGACTCCGCGACCTCATCGCGGACGTTCGCGCCGAACTTCAGAGCGTAGGGGTGCAGGTTCCGTTGCTCGTCAAGATTGCCCCCGACCTCAGCGATCAAGACCTGGATGCGATCGCAGATTTAGCTCTATCGGTAGACCTCGACGGTATTGTCGCCGTAAATACGACGGTCAAGCGCGAATACCTCACCACCCCATCAGCGGTGCCTGCCCACTTCACCGACGGAGGGATCTCCGGAGCACCTCTAAAGGAACGCGCACTCGAAGTTCTCCGCCGACTCCGCGCACGGGTAGGGGACCGGATCACCTTGGTCTCAGTTGGAGGGATCGAGACGGCGGATGACGCTTGGGACCGCCTTCTCGCTGGCGCCACCCTCCTCCAAGCGCACACTGGGTTTGTGTACGGCGGACCGCTATGGCCCAGTCACATCAACAGGGGCTTGTCTCGTCGCCTCCGCGCCGTTAGAGCAGCCTCCCTCGACGATGTGGTCGGCAAGGAGTCCACTGTGTGTGACGATCCCTCGTTGAGCCCAGAAATGTCACCCGTGTGCGGCGACTCCGTATCAGTGGCCATGCCGTCAGAGCCATCGCGTCAGGCGCGTGTAGCCTGACGAGTCGCCGGGTGGCATTGACCTGCGGACCTTCACCGGCGAGCCACGCGTGACTGTCGACGAGTTCTACGATCTCCTCTCTGAGCAGCTAGAGGACGAGCTCAATATCGTAGGCGCGGACGACAAAGAGATCAAACACTGGATCGCGGTTGATGACTCCGCTGGCTTCACGATCTCGCTGGTAGGAGAGGAGGCAGTTCCCCACGAAGCCTTGGCGGCATTGGTTGACGGAGGGGCATCCGGGGCCGGGTACGCGACATATAATCCGACTCACGACGTTGTGGTCGCAGAAGTGCTTGTCGGCTCACCCAGGAACTCCGACATCCGGCGCGCGCACGTCGTCCGTCATGGTGCGGCACTCTCGCTTGGTCCCTGGGAATACACGGTATGAAGCGATGGCCTCGGCGGCATCCAAGGCTTATGCCTTCCGCCGATAGCCACCCCCCGGCGACGCGTCAGCGAGCCACGCGCGTTGCCCATCGGGCATCCACGGGACGCGCTGCCCTCCCAAATACTCATCGAGCGGGACGACCCCGGCGAGCGCAGCGCGAGAACGACGCGCTGATCCCGCGTGAGGCTAAGCCGCAGGCTTGTCGGCTTTGGTGAGGTTTAGCCGCGCTTCGAGCGCCGCTACGTGCTTCTCCACATAGAGCGTGAGTCGCGCAAGGTCCATGCGCCAATTGCCCTTGGGTTCCGGCACTACGTAGCCACCAGTCTCGGCCTTCCAGTCCTCCACGATCACCGCGAGTTCCGCGACCATTGTGTCTGCGAAAAAGGGAACGGCGTTGAATGACAGCTGGGTCTGCGCCTGCCTGCACCGTCCGGCAAGATATTTACCGTGCTTGATCGCCTGCTCTAGCTCGGCACGGCGAGCATCCCTAGCCTTCTGCGCGGTCGCCTGGGCATTAACCCGAGCATCACCGGGACGTTTGGGCATCATGGACACCGGGTGCTTCGCGCCGGGGAACACCTCCGCGGGCTTGTCGCCCGTCGCAATCGGCGGATCGCTCGCTGTCACAGGCTCCTCGACCGAACGTGGACCTTTGGGGGCATCGTCACCGCCCGTGAGCTTTCGCCGCCACTCCCCAGTCCTCCGCGGTCCAACGGCGAGCAAGATGAGCACGGCCCCCAATAACACCGCCGCGACCCGAAACCCCCACTCGCCGTTGTGAGCCGCCAAAAAGTGCACTTGGCTAAACACCGACTCGGGAACCCCTGCGAAGCCAGTCTCGGCAACCAGCGCAGCCGCTCCCACGACGATGACGCGAACCAGCATTAGCACGGCTGCGCGCATTGCTCCGTCGAGTCCTGTGTCGATCCCATCGTGGCATCGAGTTTAGCCCGCAACCCTACGTCAAGTAGATAAGCCCTTCCCGCATTACTGTCTACAAGGTCATGGACGGCAGGAAACGCCAATGACCCGGCACGCACACATCACTGGGCCCAAGCCCCAGCTTTGTGCCCAGATCAGGAGGGATCGGCGTAAATCGGCTGCCAGGCGCGACGCGCCGATCGCTCCGACTTGGCTCGAGAAAGCCAAGGTCTGCCGCGTGTCGACAATGTTCGGACGACTTGCAAGCAGGAGGTCACCGGTTTGATCCCGGCTCGCTCCATCGTAGAAGCGAAGGTCGAACTGGCCCAGCGCCAGAAAGGGCTGGGCCTTCGGCTTCTCCCGGACCGCGCAATAGGGTTACGAGCCTACTCGACGGCTTGCTCTCGGCTTGAGTCCGCTCACGGATCCATGTGTTCGGGAATCAGGTTTTCCGGCGTGGTCCCTTTTTTGCTGGCGATGAAGTTCTGCAGTGCGGCGTCAAGCTGGAGGCTGAAGTCCAGCGAGTATTTGGCGTTCTTGAACTTCTCAAGGACCCCGTTCTTCCAGCCGACGTTCTGGAACCATCTCATCCACCAGGCATTCCATTCCGGCGTCCCGCTCTTGGGTCGTTGGTCCGTTGGTATGAAGAGAGGTGACAGGGGCTCCGGCGGCGATGACGCGGTCATGTGACAGCTCATACAGGAACTAAGTGGGTTGTCGACGGGTCCGTTGAGACGCCCATTCCAACCTAAGTGAGTTGGCGGGAGTTCGCTCGAGCGCGGGTTGATTACCGTTTCGTTGAGATCATGGTTGATGGGTGTCGCGGTGACCGCGTGCGGCGCGGGAAACCTGCCGGCGGAGTCCGTCACAGGGATATTCTGGGCGTTCTCCGGATCGTTGCCCCACATCAACCCGACCGGCACGAGGTTCTTCCAGCGGTTACCGTTGCGGAGCCCTCCGTTGTACTCGAACGTCCCGAAGATCCAGCCCGACGAGGCACGTTCGTCGCGGATCATGATGTCCAGCTGGATGAGCGTGACGTGCTGGACCGCGCGCTTGCCTTCTTTCTTCGCCGGTTCTCCCGAAACCGGGGCGTAGGCCTTCCACTCGACCGGATTCACGAGATAGGGGATCCGTTCGACGATCTTGGGCGGCATGCGCACGAAGAGCGCCTTGCAGGCGACCGTACCGACCGGAAAGCCTTGCGTCGAGGCGAACTCAGGATCGGGATTCGTGTGGTCCTTCCACGTCTGGCCGATTGCGTATCCGCCGAAGCTATTGTAGATTCCGATGGCGAGGGCTTCGCCTTCACCGTAACTCTGTGTCGGTGAGAGCTGGAGGGGCTGGATCGGCGCCTCTACGGTCAGGCCGTTGATCCCCTCGCGACCGTGGACGCCGTAATCCTGCCACGGCATGTGATACCAGCGGCGCACCTTGTTCTCCTGAACGCGCCATTCGACCGCAGCGTTGCCTTCGAGACAGTATTCGCGCACCCTCATCATGTACTTGCGCCACTCCTTGCGGAAGTTGATCTTGAAGAAGCTCGGCAGCTCGCTGGCCGCGGGCTTGTGCGTTGGATAGTCCTGGCTCAGGCTGAAAAGCGGACCAGTGTATTCACTCGCAGGCGGCTTGATCCCGTAATTGCGAAACGGCTTCTGCGAACTGGACCCGCTTGTGGCAAGCAGCAACGCTGCTGCCAGCGCGGAGCAGCATCCAGCGATAGCTCCCACCGCGATCAGGCGCGACGGGGAAGGCTGGTCCGTCATACCTTCGAGACGGACCGCGCGACGCCGGCCGCCGGTTGGGGGGCGCCGTTGGCACCGGGCCCGAACGCGATCTCCGCGACATCGTCGCCCTCCAGGTAGCCGCGCTGCCGCTGGTCGTTGTCCTGGAGCCCATGCAGGACAGTCGGGTCGCAGCGCGCACAGGGCCCGTCGCCGTGTCCGCGCGATCGCCCCTCGGCACCGGTCCCGCTGATCGATCCCACCCGCCGCAATCGTAGACGACGGGATAGCTTAAATGCTCGGAACTTTGGGGTGCCTAGTACGGCGAGCTGGAGGAGGAGGCCCCGCCCGCCTGAGATTGCATCCCCGCCCACATACGCGGCCACGGGGCCGTCGCGGATTGGCCGCCTACATCGTTCAGAACGCCCCGAGCCGCTCACCACAGCCAAATCCTATTTCGCCGCTCAACTGGGCACACACCGCGCACAGCCGTCCGACATAGGAGGTGGTCGTCGCTGGGCACAGACGCGTTTCTGTGCCCAGATCGCCGGAAATCCGGCACAATCCGCAGTTACAAGCAAATTACAAGCTCCCAGAGTTGGCTTGGGAAAGCCAAATCCCGTCCCCGCTGGCCCAATTTGCAAGCAGGAGGTCACCGGTTCGATCCCGGTTGGCTCCACTCGGGGAGTGCCTGCTGTAAGCAACGCCTGAATACTGGGCCACCTGTGACGGCTTAAAACTGGTCCACCCGTCGCGGGGCCGGGGTCGTCCGGCCGGACCGCCGATCCTGGCTCGATCAAAGCGATCGAGACCGGAGGAAGGCGTTGCTTGACGTGGAGCAGTGGGCGCAGATCAGGCGGATGAAGCATGTCGAGGGCCTCTCGCAGCGAGAGATCCGTCGGCGCACGGGCCTTCACCGCGAGACGATTCGCCGCGCGCTTCGCTCGGATGAGCCGCCGCGCTATGGCCCGCGGCCGAAGCGCCCGTCCAAGCTTGTGCCGTTCCTGGCGACGATCGAGGAGTTGCTCGTGGACGAGCCCACGCTCTCCGCCGTGCGGATCCGCGAGGAGATCGACAGGCTCGGCTATACGGGCTCGATGACGATTCTCAACGTGCTCTTGCGCGAGCTGCGCCCGCGTTATCTGCCGCCGCCGCGCAGCTTCCAGCGCACGCGCTATCGCCCGGGAGAGCTCGCGCAGTTCGACCTCTGCGAGCCGCGGCGGGAGATCCCGGTGGGCTTCGGGCAGACGCGGCGCGGATACATCGTCACCTGCGAGCTTCCCTATTCGCGCGCCTTTTCCGGCGCGATCGTCTTCTCCAAGCAGTTCGCCGACATCGCCTTCGGCATGAGCAGCTGCCTTGTGCGCCTCGGCGCGCTGCCGGGCAAGCTCGTGTGGGATCGCGAGGGCGCGATCGCGCCGAAGGGGCGCCCGACGCAGGAGTTCCTCGCCTTCTGTGGCTCGCTGTCGCTCGGCTGGATCATCCTCGACGCCGGCGACTGTCAGGCCAAGGGCGCGCTGGAGCGCAGCCACCGCTTCGTGCACGGCAACTTCGAGGCCGGCCGGCGCTTTGCCAACCACCTGGACTTCCAGGAGCAGCTCGACCGCTGGTGCGAGCGAATCAACGCGCGCAAGCACCGCTCCACGCACGAAGTCGTCGCCGAGCGCCTGGCCTCAGAGCGCTGGCACATGCGAGCGCTCCCCGCCGTCATGCCCGACGCCGAGCAGCGCTTCGTGACGCGCGTGCCCTCACAGCCCTACCTGCGCATCGACCGCAACGACTACTCGCTTGACCCGCGTCTCGTCGGTCAGCGTGTCGAAGTGCACGCGAGCCAGAGCGAGATCCGGGCGCTCGCGCTCGACAGCGGCGAGCTCGCCTGCCAACACAGGCGCGTGTTCGCCGGCGGCCTCGCGTTCACCGATCCTGCCCACCAGAAGGTGCTCGATGAGCTGCGCGGACAGCGACGTCGGTCGGAGCCCGAGGTCGAGCGCCGTCCGCTCGCCAGATACGACCAGCTGATCCCGGCATGAGCTCAAAGACCTCGGAGCTCGCGCACGTCTTCCGGGCGCTGAAAACCCCGGCCGCTGCGCGCGCGCTGCCCAAGCTCGCCGAGCGCGCCCGCGAGGAGTCCTGGAGCTATGAGCGCTTCGCCGAGGCCCTGCTCTCCACCGAGGTCTCCTCGCGCGATTCCCATGGCGGCGAGAGCCGCATCAAGGCGGCGCGCTTCCCGGCACGCAAGACGCTCGAGGAGTTCGACTTCACCTTCCAACGCTCGGTCAAGAAGCAGGTGATCGAGCACCTCGGACAGCTCGACTTCCTGCACGCCAAGGAGAACGTCGTGCTGTTGGGCCCGCCGGGGACCGGCAAGACGCACCTGGCGATCGCCGTCTCGATCAGGGCCTGCCTGGCCGGGCAGCGCGTCGCCTTCGCGACCGCGACCGAATGGGTCGCGCGCCTCGCCGAGGCCAAGCGCCAGAACCAGCTGGACGCCGAGCTGCGCCGCCTCTCCTTCATCCCGGTGCTCGTCGTCGACGAGGTCGGCTACATCCCGTTTGACCCCGCAGCCGCCAACCTCATGTTCAGCCTCGTCTCCGCGCGCTACGAGCGCGCCTCGATCATCGTCACCTCCAACAAGCCCTTCAGTGCCTGGGGCGAGATCTTCGGCGATGAGGTCGTCGCCGTCGCGATGATCGACCGGCTCGTGCACCACTCGGAGATCCTCTCGCTGAAGGGCGACTCCTACCGCCTGCGCGACAAGGACCTCGGCGCCCGAGCGAGCGCTGAGGCAGCCGAAATCGCCTGAGCGATCACCCTCGGGCCCCTCGCCGAGGGCCGCAGGCGAGCTTAGAAGGCCTCGTTTTCGAGCCCAGCTCGCCAGAACGGCCGAAATCCGGGCTCGAGCACGCTCAGGGCCTCTCTACCGACCGACACCGAGCCGACGAGAGGGAGAGGTCAATCCAACAGGGGGGTCAATTCTCAACCGGCGCTGCCACCGGACGCGTGGCCCACTTTTCAACCGTTGCAGGTGGCCCACTTTTCAACCGCTCTTGACACCTGCAAACCGGTCGATTTTGGAGCCGTGGTGAGAGCGTCGGCTACGCTCGATCTCAGTCACTTAAGGACCTTAAGTGCCCGAGATTTGGGCGTGAAGGCTACGCCGCTTTGAGGTAGCGGCGAAGGGCCTTGCGAATCAGCTCGGACGCGGTCGTACCCGTCGTCATGCAATTACGCATGGTAAGATGCACATATGTCCAAGACGATTCAGATCCGGGACCTCGATGACGAGGTTTACGCTGGCCTACGCAGGCGGGCCGCCGAGGAGGGAGTCAGCGTCCCTGAGCTGTTGCGCGCCGAGGCGACCCGCATGGCTGCCCGCCCCAGCATCACGACCTGGCTCGCATCGACACGCAAGCGCTCGTCAGCCATCGGAGCTCAAGATGTTCTAGAGGCGCTCGACGAGCTGCGCGATGCTGGTCGTTGACGCGTCGTGCGTCGCGGAGATTGTCCTCGCGGGACCCGATGCCGAGCCCGTGCGAGAACGCTTGGGAAACGACCCGGAGCAGGCCGCTCCGCACCTGGTGGATGCTGAGGTTCTCGGCGTCGTCCGGCGGGCGCACCTGCGTGGTGAGCTTGACGGAACCGCAGCTCACCAGGCGATCGAAGACCTCGAGTCCTGGCCGGCTACACGCGTAGATCATCGGCCATTGCTCGAGCGTGCCTGGCAGCTGCGTGATTCTCTGAGTGCACCAGACGCCCTATATGTCGCGCTTGCTGAGGCGCTGAACGCCACACTGCTCACGCTCGACCGACGCCTCGCCCGAGCTGAAGGGTCGCGCTGCCGGATTGATATCCCATAGCCCGACCGCCGACCCCACAGCGCTCTGCCCAACACAAGTCCCCCAGCCTCGATCGCGCCGGACGATCCGGGCCGAACTCGTCCGCAGCATTCACCCACACGTCATCGAGATGGGATTGGCCGACCAGCAGGAACTCGACGAGCTCGACGCCGCGGCGCGCAAGCATTTCGAGAACCCCGACGTTCTCGTGATGCCCGGCCTGTACTTCCTCGCCCGGGGTCGTAAGTCGGCATCCGTCTGACCGGGACGTCTCGCGCGTCGCCATATGCGCGCCTTGGCCCGACCGTACCGTCGCTGCCCGGCGACCAAGCCGCGCGAGGTTGACCGATCCGCAATCGTCGTGGAGAATCGCCCTCGACCCGTCTTGACTGAGTACCTGCTCTCACAGCACGGCCTGCCAGACGTAGAGCGCCCGCGTCTGAGGCTTCTCGAGGAGGTCCACGACCCGTTGACGATCAGCCAGTTGGATGCGATCGGCGTCGGCGAGGGCTGGCGATGCCTGGACGTCGGGGCGGGCGGAGGTTCGGTGACGAAGATGCTCGCCGCACGCGTCGGGACGACGGGTTCCGTGCTCGCGATTGATCTCGACACGAGCCTCCTCGAGCCGTTGGCGTCTGATCGAGTTGAGGTACGCCGCCAAGACCTGCTCTCCGACCGGTTGCCGCAAGATGCCTTCGACCTCGTCCACGCGCGCCTGTTGCTGATGTTTCTGCCATCGCGCTTGGAGGCGCTAGGGCGGCTCGTCCACGCGGTTCGCCCTGGCGGCTGGATCGCTGCGACGGAGCCGGACTTCACGACCGTGGCGCTATCACCTACGAATCTCGTCTGGGAGCGAACCTGGTCCGCCTTCTGCGACGCGCAGGTGGCCGGCGGCTGGGATGTCCGCTACGGCGCGCGCCTCCTTGGCGACCTGCGGGACTGGTCGAGGTTGAGGCCAACTATTAGGCGGGCTGCGATCGCGGGGGGTCGCTCCACCCTCGCCTGCTGTCCATGACGGTCGAGCGGCTGCGTGAACAGATGATCGTTCTCGGCGCAGATAGCGAGGACATCGACGAGGCGCAACGGCTGCTCGAGGACCCCGCGAACACGATCACCGGCCCGACGAGATGCGCGGCACGCGCGCGGCGCGAGTAACGGGTCCCGCTTCCCGTCCAGTGGCATAGGAACACTGTCCGCGAGGGTGCTGCTCTCCGCCGAAAGGAAGACTTCGAGACCGCCAGGTCAGCGCGGTCGCGCCGGCGTGGAGTCGGCACCCGCCCGCTTACGTCCGGGCTACGCAGTCGTGATGACGCAGTCGGCGTCGGCGTCCCAAGTCGTCCATTCCAGTACCCTCGCGAGGCTCAAACGAGCCGCCTGCTTACATCCGAAGGCAAGCGTCCGCACGGACTCGCCGGGTGCACACGCTCCGGACATCTGGTCGCGTCCACATCACCTGTGGGCGGCGAGGCCGCGGCGTCACGCGTGCGTCTCTTGCGACAGCGCGCGCGAGATGAGCCGCGCGACCCCGGGGGCGCGGCGGGCGAGGCGCAGGGCGGTGCGGTCGCTGCTCGTGACCAGTGTTGAGTTCGGGGCAAGCGGATTGCCCGGACCGATCGCCACCGTTGGCGCATCATGCCCTCCGGCGACTGCGAGCAGCTGCCATTCGCCGGGAAGACCCTTGAGGCTATGGAGGCCGCGGTCAGCAAAGCGCAGACCCGACCCGGCGACGAGGTCCCGCACCGTGCTCGACACGAGCACCTCGCCGGCGTGTGCCATCGCGGCGATGCGTGCCCCGACGTGCACGGCGATGCCGCGCACGTCATCGCCGGCAAGCACGATCTCACCGGTGTGGACGCCGGCGCGGACCTCGAGACCGATGGTCTGCACGGCCGCGGTGATCTCCTCGGCGCACCTGATGGCGCGTGTCGGCCCATCGAACGTGGCGAGAAAGCCGTCGCCGGCCGTATCCACCTCGTGGCCGCCGTAGCGGGAGATGAGCGCGCGGACTCGACCGTGGTGCGCCTCGAGGAGCTCCGACCAGCGCCGATCACCGAGCTCGGCCGCCCGCACCGTAGAGCCCGCGATGTCGGTGAACAGCACGGTCGCGAGCACACGGTCGGGCTCAGCGCCACGGCGCCCGCCCGTCAGGAACTGCTCGACCTCATCGAGCACGGCATCGCTGTCGCCCACCCAAGGCATGTGGTCATTTCCCGCCAGCTCGACGAATCGCGCCCCGGGCACGTGCTCGGCGATGTAGCGCCCGAGCACGACGGGAACTACGTCGTCAGTGCGGTGCAGCACGAGCGTCGGCACGCCGATGACCGGGAGGATCTGGGTGACGTCGACCTCGGTGTTGAACCGGTCCAGCGCGAGGACCATCGTCGGGCTCGCGGCTGCGCGCTCGAACATGCCGAGCATCCTCTGCGCATTGACGCCGCCGCCGAGGCTGGGCATGAACATCGCGAGCGCCCTGCCCTCGCCCCAGTGGTTCTGGAGGGCGTCAATCCAGGGCGCACGCAGCTCCTCAATGCTCTCATGCATCTCCCAGAGGTAACCGGGAGCCGGCAGCAACTTGGCAAACGAGCCGAACATGATCAGAGCCGCCGTGCGCTCCGGATAGGTAGCGGCGAACAGAAGGCTCATCGGCCCACCCTCGGACAGCCCGAAAAACGCTGTCCGCTGCGAGCCGCACGCGTCGAGCACTGCGTGGACGTCCTCCATACGTTCCTCAAGCGTCGCCGCGCCGGAGACCGGGTCTGACAGGCCCGTGCCGCGCTTGTCAAACAGGATCAGGCGCGAGAACGACGCCAGCCGGCTGAAGAACGCGGCGGTCTCGGGTGCTGCCCAGTAGAGATCCAGGTGCGAGACGAAGGGCGGTATGAACAGCAGGTCAAGCGGCCCATCGCCGACGACCTGGTAGGCGATGTTCACATCGCCGTTGCGCGCATAGCTCGTCTTGGCCTGGATCATGCTCGCCGACCCTTCGTCCTCTCGCGGCCCCAGGCTACTCCTAAGAGGGTCTAGCGAAACGAGTAGCGAAACGCGGGTCGTCGGGCTCCATGATGTTCACGCGGAGCGTTCGACCGAACCTATCCACAATCGAGATACCCCCCTGCTGGGGGCGTGACCATGGCGAATCTTTCAGCCTGGCATCGAGCTCGTCGCGTAGCTGCCGCGCCTCATCCAGCGTGAGGGCAAGCCACTGCTTCTCAGAAAACTGGCCGTCTCCGCCTTCATGAGGGGACTCACCCCTCGGACGGTACTACGCCGCGAGCGTCACGGCTCGCGCTCGGGCGAGCGCACAGGAGAGCTTGGCGAGGATCGTCAGGTCGGCGTGCAGCCGTACCCGCTCGATCCCACGCACCCGCAGGGGCGTGAGGCTCCATTCGTTCTTGAGTCGCCCGAACTCCCGCTCGACTGAGGCGCGGCCACGGTAGAGGCCCTTCCACCGCAGCGTCTCGCGGGGGATCAGCGAGTGCAGCCGGTCGGCCTTGATCCAGACCGAGGCGGGCTCCTGCAAGAGCTAACGGACTACTGGAAGCGCGGGGGTCCGAGCCGCCCGTCGCCATAGAGCCGCCGTTCGATCACGTGTTGGCGCGGCGAGAGCTCGACGACGGCGAGCTCGCCGCACGTTTCCGAGGGGACCTTGGATCCCTCGCATCTGGAGCGTTCGCTCGCGCCGCCGGGGTAGAAGCGACCGACAACGACAAGCCAGCCGCTCCGAAGTGGGGTGGCACTCACCGCGCAACGCCGCATGCTTGCCGCGGGGCGCAAGCGAATGCCGCGCGACGCGGTGCTGCGGCGACGGCGGCCCGGGAAGACCGCGATCTAGTCGACCAGGTGCGGCATGACCTCGGCGGCGAGCAACGCCACGTGGTCGAGGTCATCCAGGTCGATCACCTGGAGATAGGATCGAGAGGCGCCCACCCGCCGGTACTCATCGAGCCGGGCGATCACCTCTTCCGGGGATCCGGCTGCGCCCGAGGCCCGGAGATCCTCGAGGTCGCGGCCGATGCGAGCGGCGCGCCGCTCGAGTTCTGAGCCCACGCGCGCGCAGCAGACGGTGACCGCGTGCGAGTAGGCGAGCTCGTCGGGATCCCGGCCGGCCGCCTCGCATGCCGCTCGCACCCCCTGGATCCGTTCGGCGGTGATCTGGACGGGAGCGAACGGAACGTTGAACTCGTCCGCGAAGCGGGCGGCCGGAGCAGGGGTGCGGCGGGCTCCCAGGCCGCCGAGGATGATCGGCGGGTGGGGGCGCTGTGCCGGCTTCGGCAGCGCTGGGCTGTCGGTGAGGCTGTAGTGCGTCCCCTCGAACGAATAGCGGTCCTCCATGGGCGTGCCCCAGAGCCCCGTGAGGATCGTCAGCTGCTCCTCCAGACGATCGAAGCGCTCACCGAGTGGCGGGAACGGGATCCCGTACGCGGTGTGCTCCGCCTCGAACCATCCCGTCCCGAGTCCGAGCTCCACGCGGCCGCCGCTCATTGCGTCGACCTGCGCGACCGCGAGAGCGAGCATCCCCGGGAGCCTGAACGTCGCCGAGGTGACCATCGTGCCCAGACGGATCGTGGTGGTCTCCCTCGCCAGCGCGCCCAGGGTCACCCAGGAGTCGGTCGGGCCGGGAAGCCCAGATCCGGGTTTGATCCTCAACAGATGATCTGAGCGGAAGAACGCACCGAAGCCGTGGGCCTCCGCGGCACGGGCCATCGCGAGCTGCTGGCCATAGCTCGCGCCTTCCTGCGGCTCGGCGAAAATCCTCAACTCCATCGCCTGCCTCCTCCCAAGGTGCTCTTTGAGAGCGAGCTCTCAAGGCAGTGTGAGTTCATGGTAACGAGGCTACCCCCGACAGTAGGGAGCTACCGCTCGCACGCGAAAGCGACGAAGCAATGAGGCGCAGGACCGCTCCCCGTCGGGGCATGAAAATGCGGGCTTGAGGGCTGCTGTCCGGAGTCCGATCGTATTAGGGTTGGTTGGGCGAGCGCCTGAAATTTCTCGGTGGCGAGCATCCTCACACTGGCCGGAAGCGCCTGGCTTGCCTACACGCAGCACTTCCTAAGGGTGCTTTCGCCCGGACGCCCAAGACCCGCCACCGACATGGGACAGACCGGGAGTCGAAAGTTCGAGTCGCTCGTGAGCAGTCGTTACCGGGGGAAGACGTCTCCGGGGAGCGGGGCTCCCTCGCCCGCGACACTCACGTCGCTGTCCCCGTAGCTCGGCTCGTGAGCATCCGCCGAGGTGCCGGGGAGCCGGGCCGAGTAGATCGAGTGCGCGCGAAGCAGCCGAGACAGCACGGTCGCCTCCACGACCGCGAGCAGCATCGGGACCATCAGGCCGTCGACCTTGTGTGTCAGCTCGAGCAGCAGGACGATCGCCGCGAGGGGAGCCTGCATGCTTGCGGCGAGGACCGCAGCACCACCGATCACCGTATAGCTTCCGAGCGGTGCACCCGGCCAGATCTGCAACCAGCCGTCACCCAGCACGCCGCCCAGCACCGCGCCGAGCATCAGCGTCGGGGTGAACAGGCCACCAGGCGCGCCGCTGCCAAGACACGCCGCGGTCGCGAGGGGCTTCAGCACGATCAGAACCGCCATCACGCCGACTGCAAGACGGCCCACGAGCGCGAGCTGCACAACGCCCTTGCCATTGCCGAGGACCTGCGGATATGCGATCGCCACCACCCCGAGCGCGGTGAACACCCCTACCGGTGCCGCGACCCTCAGCCAGCCGGTGGGGCGAACAGCATGCGCGCTCCTGATCAGGCGGATGTACACCACCGAAACGAGCCCTGCGATCGGCCCGACCAGCAGCGCCCAGGCGATTTGCGAGGAGTGCACGTTGTAGGTGGGGACGAGGTAGGTGGGCCGCGAAGACAGCGCCACCCAGGAGACTGCGGTGGCGATCAGGCTGGTCGCAAGCGCCGGGAGCACGAGCGGCAAGCTGAGCGTGCCAAGCAGCACCTCGAGTGCGAACAGGGCTCCACCAAGCGGGACGTTGTACACTGCCGCCATACCGGCGCCGGCCCCCGAGGCCACGAGCAAGCGGCGCTGCCAGACCGGTATCCGCGCCCAGTCGCTCAGAGCGCTCGCGACCGCCGCGCCGACCTGCTGGGGCGCGGCCTCGCGGCCGAGGGACGCTCCGAGTCCCACGATCACGATCGAGTCCACCGCCCGCGCGAAGCTGCCCACAAGCGGCACGCGCCCTGCACGTAGCCACAGCCCCTCTGAGACCTCGCCTCCTCCGCCCAGCCGGGCAAGGCCGAGGGCGGCGGCGCCTGCGATCACGCCGCCACAGGCCAGCACGAGCACCCTGCGGCCATCCGAGGCGCGTTCAGTGCCTTCAAGGAAATGGCCGGTCTCATACGACCAAGCCAAGTGCTGGACAGCGTGCAGAAGCCCGACGAGCGCCACTGCACCCAGACCGGCAGCCACTCCGATCAACGCCGCGAGCGTCCAGAAGCGCGGGCTGTAGCTCGCCACGATCCCGCGGCCCGGAACGTTTGGCTGAGGAGATACCGACGCCATCCTCGCGCAGTCTGACGGGCGGAGCGGGAGGCACGAGCAGCGGGGAACCGACGAAGCGCTAGATGGCTCAGCCTGTCGCTACGTCGAGCGCTCTGAGCAGCACTCCGACGCAGAACGCGACCGCAAGAGCGACACCCACCATTCGTGTGAACGGCGCTGTTGAGCGCGCGAGCCTTATCCGGGCGCTCTGGGTCCAGAGGAGCAGGAGGCTGACCGCGGCAAAGTAGACGCCGACGACAAGGTCACCCTCGTCCCAATGATTGGCGCCTGCAAGCACTCCGGCACCGACGGCGACGAACAGACCCACACGCGCGGTGCGCTCCCGTTCGCGTGCCCGCGCGGCGCGTTCAGAGTTGGCGCTTCGCATCGAATGCTGCATCGTTCGACACGATACGACTGCACGCGGCGACTGGCGCGAGGTGCCGACTGACGCGCCGGCGCTTGCGCAACAAACCCAACACTGCCGGTTTCGCGGATGAGCGAGCGTCCGAGCAGGCGCCGAGCTCACGCTCGCGTTGGACGAGCGGTGAGCCTCGGCGCTCGCCGTTCCAGGCCGATTTCCATGTACGGGGCTGGCCTGTTGGAACTGCCCAATCTGCTTGCTTGCCCGCCAGGCAGGAAAAAAATCGTATGGTGGTGACGATGCGGACCGCGAAAACATGGGAGCGGTATGCGTGGGCGGCGGGCATCGTTTTCGTCCTCGCGCTGGTGGCGGAGTCTGTGGTCGCGGCCACAATTGGGCTCAGTCAGAACGACTCGCCGGCGAAGATCGTGAGCGGGCTCCACGAGCACCGCACACGGCTGTTGGTGATCGCGTACCTCTCCGTCGTCTACGCCGCCATGTTCGTGATCTACCTTTGCAGTCTGTACACCCTGCTGCGCGGGGACACGAACCGGTCGCGGCTCCTCGGCTGCTTGGTGCTGGTCGGCGGAGTGCTGTTTGTCGCCCTGCACGCCGTCAGCGACATCGGCATCACCGGCTTGCTCGGCGCGAAGCTCGCGTCGTTTGGGTCCGAGCACGATCCCGGCATCCCCTACACGCTGTATCTGATGACGTTCGCGCTCGATAGCGTCGGCGATGTCTTCGGCAGTCTGTTCGCTTTGGCAGCAGGGTTGCTTGTAATCAGGAGCGGCGTCCTGCCGCGCTGGCTCGGGCAGGTTCTGGTTCTCGTCGGGATGCTGCTCTTCCTTCAAGGCTTCGGCCTCGGCGGCGTCATCGCCACGTTCGGGCTGATTCTGGACCTCATCGGGTTCGTGCTTCTTCTGATCGTCGTTCTCGTAAGCAGCGTCATTCTGCTGACGCGCGAGAGCGCGATCCCTAACACGGCGGCTCAGATTACCTAGACAACTAGGCTGCTCCGGAGGTCGTGCGGCAAACTCACCCTGATCGAGCCGCGAGCGCCTCGCCAGGCGCGCCGCAGACGCCTCCTTCACCATGGCCGAGCGAGCGTCTTGCGCGTCGGACCACGGACGACTGGTGCTCGTCCGCTCCGGTCGTCTGCGCGGACAGCTCGATGCGCCCGCTTTTGGATGCGAGGAGGCGCGGTGCCCCACCCGCCGCGCCTCCTGCGGGCCTGGACGATGACCTGCTACCGCGGGCCCACCGGATGCCTCGCGTCGCCCAAGCCTGGGCTCGAAGCACAAACGGCGCCGCTGGCAGCGCCTCGCGACACCGTTCGCGGAGCTGTGCTTGTCGCCTCGCGTCGAGAGCGGCCGTGTAGCTGCCGGCCGGGCCCGCGCCAACGGTGAACGGCTCCCACCAATCGTCAAAGCTCGGATACTCGATGCTGACCGTGAGGGCTGTCTCCTCGATCTCGCGCAGCCCGGCGGCGTGGAACAGCCGCGGAAGGTCGCCCTCGCGGGCACCGGCAAGCTGCGACTCATCCTCGACCTCGGGATCGAGTTCGCGCGCCGCATCCCAGAACAGGCTGAGCGGCCCCTGACCGCCAGCGTGATCCCACACGCATGCCGCCACGACACCGCCTGGGCGGCCGACACGCACCATTTCGCTCAGCCCCTGTCTCGGATCTGCCATGAAGTGAACGACGAGTTGAGCGAGAACTCCGTCGAATGTCTGGTCCGCGAACGGCAACTGCTCTGCCGACCCAAGTCGCACGTCGACGCCGGGGTGACGTTCTCGGGCCGCCGCGACGAACGTCTCGGAAGGATCAACAGCCGCAACTAAGTCCGCTCGCAGCCGCCTCACCAGCTCGGTGGTAAGAGCCCCTGGACCGCAGCCGACATCGAGCACTCGCTGACCAGCCGCGACCCTCGCGAAATCGGCAAGGTGCGGGGCGATCAGCACCGAGTAGCGCCCCATGAAGCGGTCATACGCGTCAGCCGCAGCGAAGAAGTTCACCAAAGCGAATCTAGCGCTTGCCGGCCGAGGCAGTGACGCGACGGCCGTGCCGCTCGTGCAATTTGCCGGCTAGGAGGGCTTGGCGAAAGGATTGGCGAAACTCGCCACGCCCGCGAAAGAGCCCCCGCCATGGCGGGGGCTCTCAGCGATAGCTGCGAGCGATGCCTCAGGAAATCGGAGCGAGGACCGGAGCAACCGGAGCGACGTGCACCCGCGACGGCGGAAGTACCAGTCCGATGTAGTACCAGCTTCCTCCTTCGCAAACATAAACGTCGCCTTTAATGATAGCCGTCTCACCCTCTTCGTATTCAGCCCAGGCGAGCTCACCGTTGGGAAGCCATTCGTCTGGCAGCGCGCAGCTGCCGGGCAGGTGAACACAGGCCGGGTACTTTCCGCCCAGTACTGTGCATTTACGCATGGCGATGGCTGGCCCAGCGGCGCCGAGCGACATCGCCGTGGCACCCAACAGGGCGCCGACGACTGCGACGCTGCGTAGCTTGTTGGTGATGATGCTGGTGCGGATCTTGCTGGTGAGCATTTGCTGTGCCTCCTTGGGCGCTGGTTGGTTGATGGGACCATCCTCGCCCCGGCAACGGGCAACGCATAGGCACCCTAAGGGTGGAGTTGGCCACCCCTCACCGACCCGCCGTCGATTAGCACAGGGCGGGCGTTATGCCGCGAGCGGCACGGCTCGCGCCCAGGCGAGCGCGCATCAGAGTTTGGCGAGGATCGTCAGATTGACGTGTAGCCGGACGCGCGCGATGCGGCGCACCCGGAGCGGCGCGAGGCCCCATTCGTTCTTGAGCCTGCCGAACTCGCGCTCGGCAGAAGCGCCCCCCCATCCCCCTGTGGGCGGCCCGCGGGCAGCTCGGCTGGGCCGAAGCGCTCGCCGCGCGAGGCGACGCGGCCGCGGCGCGCGACCACGCCGCTCGCGCACTCGACCTCTCGCCCGAGCACGACTACGGCGTCTTCGAGCCACGGGCCGCGGCGCTCCTCGAGAGGGAGTCCACCGCCGGAACCTGACACACGCCACCGGATCGGCAGATCGCTCGCTTGCGCTATGCGCGAGAAGCAGGCGTCCGCATCAGACGCGGCTGACTGCCGCAACGGACGACGAGCACTCGTCCGTACTCCGACGCGCGAGACGCTCGCTTTGCGCGTGAAAAGCAGAACGGCCATCACTTCTTGTCCCCACGACAGGGGATCGCTCGTTGGACAGCGGGCGGTCAGGCAGCATTAATCGCACGCTACAAGTTCACTTCCGCTTCATCTGGACGACTTCATGGCGCGGCATGGCACTCTGACTGTCGGACATTCTCGACATCGCCCTGGCCGCGGTCGAGGAGTCGGGCAATGTAAGACCGGGCACGTGCCGCGGCGCGAGTGACACGCCAAGCGCAAGCGCGACCAGCGTAACGGCCACCAGGCGGTTGGCGAGCTCTCTCTGTGGCAGCAGCTTCTCGATCGCGATCAGGCCAGCAATGGCAACCATCCACGTCAGGCTCATCACGCCGAGCGCGAACAGCGCTGCCATCAACCCCCAGCAGCAGCCGACGCACCAGGCTCCGTGCACGACGCCCATACGAAGCGCTCCCGAGCGCCCATCGCGCCAGTGGGTCAGCACGAAGTCAAGCGGCGCGCGGCAGCGGCGCAGGCAGGCATCCTTCATGGGCGTGAGCTGGTAGACCGCCGCCACAAGGAGCACGCCGCCAGCGAGATACGGGCCGCCGCGATGCCACGACAGCACGGGGATCGAAAGCGAGCGCACGCCAACATAGAGGCCATATGCCAGCAGGCCGAACGCGGTCCATGTCAGCAGATATCCGCCGACGAACACCCACGAAGAGACAGCGTGATCGATCGTCCCGCGATCACGTCGGCGGCGCTGAACGAAGCCGAACGTCAGCACCATCGGCACGATCGAAGGAAACATCATCGCGCTCATCATCACGACCCACGACACGACGTAGAAGCCGAGACTCCCAGGGTCGGTGCCGGGACCGGCGTCCATGCCGAGCATCCGCTCGCGCGTCCACAACCAGGCGAGCGCGGCGAGCGCCAGCAGCGACGCGAGGGTACCGGCCTGAAACCGCGCGGCACGGTGTTGCGCGGCGGATGCCATTGCACAAAGGACCGTAACGGAATAGGGTTGACGCAGCAACTCAAGCGATCGAGGGAGGCATCGCCGTGGCTGACTGGCGTCTGGAGGGTCCGTACATGAAGAACTGCAACTGTGACCCCGGCTGTCCATGCGATTTCAACGCCAATCCCACGCACGGCAGCTGTGAGGGCATGGCCGCGATGATCGTCGAGCAAGGTCACTTCGACGACGTCAACCTCGATGGGGTCAAGTGGGCGTTCAAGTACTGGTGGCCAGGCGCTCTGCACGAAGGCCACGGCGCAGGCCAGCCGATTCTGGACGCATCGATGTCCCCCGAGCAGATGCAAGCCATGGGCGCGATCCTCTCGGGCGAGAACGGCGGCACCTTCTACGGCATCCTTGCCGAAATCATCGACACGTTCCACGATCCGGTGATCGCCGAGATCGACATAGACATCGATGTCGAGAAGCGCCGTGCCCGCTGCGCGGTCGGCGATGCGCTCGAGACCAGCACCGAGCCGATCCGCCCGATCGGCGATGAGACCGGCGACTACTCAATCCAGGTGAGGATCCCGGGCGGGTTCGAGTACGACGAGGCCGAGATTGCGATGGCGGCAGTCCTCAGAGGCTCAGGCCCGATCGCCTTCGACCACGAACGCAGCCACAGCTCGCTCGCGCACGTTGCGCGCCATCCTGGAAATTAGCTCCCGCCAAGCTGCGACGTCGTCTAGGACGAGTCGTCCAAGCGTGCGATCTTGACTCGCGCTTCGCGCGGTCTGCGAGCGTCTCCGCCAGCTCGCTACTGCTCAGGACGAGGCTCGACAGCCCAGGGCGATCGGGCTCAGGCTGCTGCTTCCCCGGGGCGAGGAGGAGTCTCGCGGGCTTTGGGTGGGACGCTCGCCAATCGTCCCCAAGCGGGCACGTCGTCAGCGACGCCGCTGGCTGACGCTCGGACAGGTGAAGCGTCTCGGCATTGGCGAGAACCAGCGCGACCCTAGAGCGGCGCGTGGCACCCGCCTTCATGTTTGTGCCGGTCTGTCGAGATTCGCGCGAGTATGTGTCGGTCTGCGCCAATGTCCGACCGAGTCTGCTGGGCCGATGAGTTTGGCGAGCGGCCCTGGTCCTATTGCCGATAACTATTGCGGAGGTGGTCATGGGCAACGTCTTCGTCCATACGATGATGTCGCTCGACGGGTTCATCGCGGGCCCAAGCGACGACATGAGCTGGGTCTTTCGGCACGCTGGCGACATGCCCGGCGCGGTCGTGGACGAGGTCATCGCCAGGACTGGGGCGGTGCTGGGAGGCCGCCGCGTCTACGAGGTCGGCCGTCGGGTGCAGCGACCCGAGAAGCGCGGGCTGTTCGACGTACGCTGGAGCGGTCCGCATTTCATTCTGACCCACACGCCACCGACCGACGAGACCGACCCGTCCTACATCTTCCTTTCCGGTGATGTCAGGGACGCGGTGGCGACCGCGCTGACGGCTGCCGAGGGCCGCGACGTGCTCGTGCTCGGGGCAAACGTCGTTGATCAGTGCCTCGGGGCTGGGCTCGTCGATGAGATCCTAATGCACCTCGTGCCGGAGCTGATCGGCGACGGGGTCCGGTTGTTCGATGCCTCGACGCTTCGCGCCTCGCTCACGACGCTCGACGTGTCGGCATCCGGGCAAGTCGTGAACCTGCGATTGCGAGTCGACAAACCGCTCGCGTGAGTACCACCCATGCCTGGCACTCTCCAGGAGGCGGGGGAGTACGAAACAGGAGCAGCAGAGCCCTGCCTTCATGGCCTCACACGCATCTGGCCTCTGTGAGACGTGCTTCGCGCAGGATGCAGAACCTGCTTGGATCGTTTACCGAGTGCAGTCCGAAACGAGGAGGTGGCATGAACATCGAGTTCCTCTCGACCGTGGCGGTGATCGCGCCCGATCCGCCCGCCAGTCGCAAGCTCTACGTCGACGCGCTTGGCCTACCGCTGGAGAGCCAGGGCGGCGACTATTACCACAGCGAGCAGATCGCCGGTTGCAAGTCTTTCGGTATCTGGTCGCTGGCCCAGGCCGCTGAGGCGTGCTTCGGGACGCCGCAGTGGCCGACGGAACGGCCGGTGCCGCAGGTCAGTGTCGAGTTCGACGTTGCGGACGGCCCGGCGAGTGGGTGGATGCAGTAGCCGCGCGCAGGCCTCAACCCGAGACAAACGCCAGCGCCGGGTAGATTTCCGGCTGAACGTTCACGCCCAAGTCCTGCAGGATCGGCATGAGCGTTTCGCCGAAGCGCTGGAACGCCTCATCCGACTCCCACACGTCGACGACGCGGAAACCGTGCTCGCCCTGTCCGGCTATGTGCGCCAATAAGCCCTCTACCGGCCAGTCGGAGGGTGACTCCATCCGGCTCTTGCTGCCGGTGAGTCCTCGTACGGACTGCTCGTACTGATCCTGCGTAATTCCCTCAAAGACGGCTACGAGAGGCATCGCTTCCTCCTTCGGGTCGTGAGCAGGCGAAGCATACGACTCGAGACTCTTGCTTTGGTCGCCGCTCGAGCATCTCGGTGTCGGTGATGACCAGCACGAGCATAGAAGCGCCAACGCTTCCGCATCGCCTTGACGAAGCGAGCGTCGGAACCTCTCACGCCCCGCTGGGCTGTCGATGTTGGTAACAAGCGCCACTACCAGCCATCCGAGCGGAAGGAGATCTCAATGACCGACTCTGCAGTGCTCGACTCCGCCGGGGCGACGCCGCTCGCCGGCGACGCTCCCCGGCTTTCACGCAGGGCGTGCTCCCCGCAACAAGGGGATGCTCTACCCGGCCGATCCGCCGACCGTCGAAGGGATCGTCTGCGTGACGCGCCACGCAAGCGAGGACGCTGACATTTGGGGACACCTCCGGCGAGTCGACTGCTGCCACGACGCAATGGGGCGCGGGCGGCGCGCGTCCCTAGAAGTGCCCACCCAACGAGGGTGGGGCGACTTCACCCCTAAGGGGGCTATCCGGTGCGGCTTGCTGGGCGCAGCATGGTCGCATCACACCAACCACTGCCCAAGGAGGCACACGAAATGCTCAGCACCAAGATCCGCACCGCAATCACCGCCATCGTCGCATCGGCCAGCTTTGCCGTCGCGTCGGCGACACCCGCAGTCTCGCACGCCCAATGGCTCCACTATTGCGTGAATGGGCACTGCGTTACCGCACCCAACGCACAGACCGTCAAAAGTCCCACGGTCGGAGGCGCAGGCAAAAGCCAGTGTGAAGCGAACAAGATCGCTTTCGAAGCGTCCAAAGTACCTATCGATCCAGGCCTCCCGACCAACGGCCCCGTAGTCGACACGAACGAAGACCTCGGCGGCCAGCCAATCGCAGAAGCAGAATCAACCGAAAAGAAAGAAGAAGCAGCAAGGCAAAAAGAACACGAAAAGGCCGAAGAGGAAGCGCGGGCAGCCGAAGCGGAAAGAGCGGCTTTCGAATCGGGTTGCGATCCCACCGGATTGCACACTAAGTAACCCGCAGCCACGGCGATCCCGGCTCGATGTAGGCGCTCCCGGCGCCCGAGAAACGGCACCAGTCCCTGATCGCGTTGGCCGTCAACTCGGGCCCGTTGTCGGCGCGCAGGAACGCGGGCACACGCCCGGTCTCGGCGACGATTCGCTCAAGGCGGCTGACCGCCTGGTCGGCGTCGATGCGCCGCTCGCAGCCGACATCGAGCGCCTCGCGGGTGAACTCGTCGACGATGTGCAGGAGCTTCAGGATGCGCCCGTCGGCGGTCTGGTCGAACTGGAAGTCAAGCGCCCATACGTGATCGGGGTGTTCCGCGGCCAGGCGCTTGGCCGGCACGGTCGAGTCGCCCAGGCGCTGGCGCTTGCGCCGGCGGACGGGCACGCGCAGGCCCTCCTCGCGCCACAGGCGCTGCACCCGCTTGCGGTTCACAGCCCAGCCCTCCTCGCGCAGCTGGGCGTGTGCGCGTCGGTAGCCCCAGCGCGGGCGATCCTTTGAGAGCTTGCGTAGGCGGGCGCGCAGCAACCGAACCCAAAGGCACAGCGGAGAGCCTACGCGGGCTCTCCGCTGTGCTGTGCTGGACGTAAACGACGCTAGGCACCACAACGATCACGGGCGAACCGCCAGCAGCGAGGGCCTCAGGCCGTCACCGCTCCCTCAGACACTTTGCCTCTTCCTCGACCATCCGGGCGCTCACCTCGTCACTGGCACCGCGCAGTTTCTCAGCCGCGCGGAGCACGCGATCGCGCTCGACTCGGAGACTGTTGAGGCGCTACGCCACCATCGCGACACTCAGAAGCTCGAGCATGACCAAGAGAGCCCTGCCGATGCGAGGGCTCTCGCCGCCGTAGAGTGGCTGGTCGTGGACCCTCGCGAGGCCGGGAAGCCCACCTAATTGCAGACGATCCCGGGATGCAAGCGAAGGAAAGCAGTCGCACCCCGCAAGTTGACGGGATGTTCACCTCACTGTCATCGTTGGTCTGCCGGACGGTTAGCGGTCCTCTTCGACCATTCGCTCGATCCGGATGGCGCTGCGGTGCAGCGCGGCCACCTCGGGCTGCAGCTGGGCGAGCGCGCGCTGCGCCAGCACGAGACGGTGAAGCGGGCGCTGGACCCGAAGGGCTGTTCAACCCGGGCAAGAAGGTCTGACGCGACCCGGCTGACCCGGATCGCTCACCTGGCGGGCGCCGCCCAGCGCTACTCCTGCGAGCGGTGGCGCAGCCCGTCGAGGGCGATGCGCACCAGATGCCTGGTCTGCTCAGGGTCGCTTGCAGGCGCCTTGGTGATCGCCATCACCATCTGGATGACCTGCGCGATCGTCACGTCGGACCGCACGGCGCCCGCCTCCTGGGCGCGCTGCAGGAGCGGCTCGCCGGCGGCGAACAGGGCCGCGCGGCAGCTCTGGAAGAGAGCGGCGTCGCGTTCGAGATAGTTGAGCAGCTCGTGGGACAGCGCCTGCTTGGTCGCCATGTAGGCGATGACGCGGTCGAACCAGCTGTTCAGGGCCTCCCACGGATCGCTGCCGTCGAGCTGCTCCGCCGTGTGGCAGACCTCGGTCACCTCGTCGACGTAGAGCGCCTCGAGCAGCGCCTGGCGCGTGGGGAAGTGCCGGTAGAGCGTGCCGATGCCGACGCCCGCGCGGCGCGCGATCTGCTCCAGCGAGGTGCTCTCGCCGCCCTCGGCGAAGGCCTCGCGCGCGGCCGCGAGCACCTTCTCGTAGTTGCGGCGCGCGTCGGCGCGCCTGGGGCGGGCGAGGAGGGTCTCGGGAAGTGCCTCGGTGGTGCTCATGGAATTGCCCTTGACAACCGGAGGATGCCTCCGTATAGTTCTGGAGGCTCCCTCCGGTTAGTTCTGGAGGTGCCCTCCATTTTAGCTCGACATCGATCCCATTGCAAGACACGACTCTCACATCCGCCTCACCACCATCGTTGGAGCTCACATGAACCTCACATCCGCCTCCCCCCTCTCGCCCGCGCGCCAGCGCTGGGCGACGCTGCTCGTGGTGTGCCTCGCGCAGCTGATGATCGTCCTCGACGTGACGATCGTGAACGTCGCGCTGCCCTCGATCCAGCATGACCTGCATTTCAGCCAGGCCAACCTCACCTGGGTCGTCAGCGCGTTCCTGATCACCTTCGGCAGCCTGCTGCTGCTGGCCGGACGGCTCGGCGATCTGCTCGGACGCAAGCGCGTGTTCCTCGCCGGCGTGGTGCTCTTCACCGGCGCCTCGATGCTGTGCGGCGTCGCCTCGAGCCAGGGCTTCCTGATCGGCGCCCGCTTCCTGCAGGGCGTCGGCGCCGCCGCCCAGGCCTCGGTGATCCTCGCGATCATCGTGACCGAGTTCCCGGAGCCCGCCGAGCGCGCACGCGCGATGGGCGCCTACGTGTTCGTCTCGGTCGCGGGCGGCTCGCTGGGCCTGCTCGCCGGCGGGCTTCTCACCCAGGCGCTCAACTGGCACTGGGTCTTCTTCGTCAACGTCCCGATCGGCCTCGCGACGCTGGCGCTCGGCCGGCTCATCATCCCCGCGGACCGCGGGCTCGGACTGGGGCACGGCGTCGACTGGCTGGGCTCGCTGCTCGTCACGTCCTCACTGATGAGCGCCATCTACGCGATCGTCGGCGCCACGGCGCACGGCTGGATCTCGCTGCAGGTGCTCGGCTTCGGCGGCCTCGCGACCGTCTTGATGGCGGCGTTCGTCGCGCTCGAGGCGCGGATCGCGAACCCGATCATGCCGCTGCGCATCCTGGCGGTGCGCGGGATGGTGCCGGCCAACCTGATCAGGGGCTTCCTGGTGACGGGCATGTACTCGACCTTCTTCCTCGGCACGCTGTACCTCGAGCACGTCCGCCACTACAGCGCCGTGCAGACAGGGGCGGCCTTCCTGCCGTGGACGATCACGGTCGCGATCCTCTCGCGCGGCATCACGACCAGGCTCGTCAACCGCTTCGGCGCACTGTCGGTGCTCGTCGCCGGGATGGCGAGCGCGATCGTCGGCCTGCTGCTGTTCAGCACGTCCGGCCCGGACACGGCTTTCTTCCCGACGATCTTCTTCGCCTGCTTCGCGATCGGGTTCGGCATCGGCAACGCCTTCATGCCGCTGCTCACGATCGCGATGGCAGACGTGCCGCCCGCCGACGCCGGCCTCGGCTCGGGGATCACCAACGTCTCACAGCAGGTCAGCGGCGCACTCGGCCTGACGGTACTCGGGACCCTTGCGACCGACCACACGAAAGCACTGCTGAACGAGCACCATGCGGTCACGAGCTCGCTGATCAGCGGCTACCACCTGGCCTTCGTGACCGGCGCGGCGGTGATCGCCATCGGCCTGCTGCTGGCGCTCGCGCTGCTCCGCCCCCGTAACCCACGCCCGTCGCTGCAGCTCGCCGACGCCAGCCGGCACGACGGGGCCACCGCCCTCAACGACCTCGAAATGGAGCGACAGGCCGCATGACCCAGACCAACGACACCTGCCGCGGCGGGCGCCCGAGCGGCGCCCGCCGTCCCGGAGCCGGCCGCATAGCCACGCGCCGCACGCGCGTGCGCGTGTCCTCGGATGCGGTGGTCTCCGCCTACATCCACGACATCGCACGGCCACACGCGCAGCAAGCAACACGGCCCGCGCCCCGTCATCATCCCCGCCACCGTCCCTGAACCGCATCGCGACCGCCGCTGCAGCGCTCGGCCAAGGTGCATACATGAGCGCTGACTTGGTTCAGGCACTTGTCGCTAGAAGTGCCCGAATCGCGGGTAATCGCCGATAATCCGCGGTCATCTGCGTCGACCTCGACACCAAGGCCACGGCCGCAACCTCCTGCAAAGCGCCACCTTCGACCTTCGAGCGCTGACTCGGGGCGCGAGCGGGCGCTTTGCAAGCAGGAGGGCACCGGTTCGATCCCGGTTGGCTCCATTTCTGAAGCTCCCTGCATGTGCTCGAGTTTTCCTCGCGAGGGATCGACTGCCGGCGGCTCGCGCCTCGTTCACACGACGACTGCCCTGGACCCGTCGCGTCAGAGCGTGCCCAACCGCGCACCGATGTTGGCGCATCCATACGACCCGGGCGCCCGGGCGGTATCAGCCGCTGTCAGGAACCGTTGTTCACGAATGCCTGGTACGGGCGGCAGGGCTCGTTGCGCAGGCTCGGGCATTCGGGCATCCCGGTCGGCACTGTGACGCCCGGCACGGTCGGGAGCGTGAGGCTCGACGGCATGCTGGGCGAGAAGGCGACCGACTCCGTCGCGGTCGTGCCTTCCGGCTGCGTCTGGCTGAACGACCAGACCGGCTGTGTTCCGTTGGGTGCGGCGATCGTGACCCTTATGCGCGAGCCCGCGCGGTACACGTGACCCTCGAAGTACAGCGGGATCACGACCGGGACGAATTCGTTCGCCGGCATGGGTTCCACATCGGATGCGAGGAAGGTCGGGATCGGCTGGAGCAGCGTGGGGCGTTGCTTGAACATGTTGTTCGCGCTTTCGGCGAGCTTGCGCTCGCTCGCCCGGAGCCAGCCGTCCTGGACAAACGTCTCGTTGCCGTCGGGACGCACCTCGCTGACCGTCGCCTGGAGATCGACGTCGGGAGTGGAGGACTTAACCCACAGGTGGATGGCGCCCGCACCGATCGCGGTGGTGTCGGTGGTGAGCGGCGCCGACACATAGGACACCGCGGAGCCTGCCTGGGGCTGCTGCCAGTTCCATTCCCACTCGGAGGCGTCGCCCCAGAGACCGCCCGAGCCGGTCTTGCTCGAGTAATCAGTCAGCGGCGTGGCGTTCGCATCCGAGGTGTATGAGTCGACGCCTTCGCCGGTCGGCTGCTGTTCATTGAGGGTGCCGCCCGGCCCGAGATACCAACTGTGAGCCTTCGTGCGGGGAATCGGGAATTTGGAGAACGACTGTTCGAACGCCGGGTAGGGATCGCCGGCTGTCTTGCTGCCGGTCGGCGATTCCCCTGCGCCGTTGTCGAACAGCACCCGGACCTCCGGCAGCGCTTCGAACGCAGCCAGCGCCGATTCGTAGGTCGGCTGTTCCTGGATCGGGTCCGGCGGAAGCGTGACGAGGTCTTCTCTGGGGAGCCCCATCGCTTCCTGGTAGACGATCGGGGCCGCGGCACGCGTGACCGCCTGGTTTTCGATCGGTGCCTTGTGCGCGACGAACAGCTCCAGGAAGTCATACCATCGGTCGTAGGTGTACGGATCGAGCGAGTCGATATGGGCGCCGTTGGTGAACGTGAACCACTTGAGTTTCGTACCGGTGAAGTGCTGAGCCAGATCGGCACAGTGCCCCCCGGTCTGCTCGTCCTCCCATTGGCAGGCCATGAACGTCGGCACGTCGATCTTGTGAACGAACGTGATCGGGTCGAGCGGGTCGGCCACCGACGGTTTGTATGTCGAGTTTTCTCGGATCTTCTGCAGCAGGTTCGCCGCCTCGCCGTGCAGCGCCTGGTTGGCCGCGCAGGTCTCGTCGCCTTCTTCGATCCGCTTGGTCGCCCAGGCCTGCCCGTGGCCCGGACTGGCCGGTTCGGCGTTCTGCTGGCGTTCTTCGGCCCATTTCACGGCGAAACCGGTGTTGAGGATGCCGCCGGGGTAGAGCGTCGTCGCTGTCGCGTCTATCGTCGACAGCGGCGCGATCGCCTCGAGATCGGGTGGCTGCGTCTGCGCGGTGAACAGCTGGCTGATCGCGCCGTAGGAGATGCCGAGCATACCCACCTTGTTGCCGAGCACCCACGGCTGGTGGGCGATCGCCTCGATCACGTCGTAGCCATCGAGATTCTGCAGCGGTTCGAAGAAGTCGTAGGCGCCTCCGGAGCAGCCCGTTCCTCGCATGTTCACGTCGACCACGGCAAAGCCCATCAGGTTGGCGAGCACGGCGATGCCGTTTTCCGGGCCGGCAGGGTTCGCATACCCGTAGCCCGAGTACTCGATCAGCGTTGGATACGGCGGTGTGTAACTCGGTGTCGGCACGCCCGGCTGGGGGAAGGTCGGAAAGTGAAATTCGGAGGGCACTCCAGGCTCGCCCGCGGGACTGGTCGGCGGGTGGACGTCGATCGCCAGCTTGATGCCGTCGCGCGTCGTCAGATACGTGTATCCGTTGTCGGATATTTCCTGTTCGTAGATGCTGGGATCCCACGGCGCCGCGGCGTCCGAATGGACGGTGATCGGACCCGACTCTTCGCCCGTGGAGGTCAGGCTAACCCGGTAGCCCTTCCCCGGCGTCACGTTCCGGAACAGCAGCCCTCCGAGAGAGTCCGCGTTCTGCGTGTACACGGTCGCGCCGCTCCGGTTCAGCAGCGACATTCCAGCATTCGGGGCCAAGCCGGTGACGTACACCTGCTCCACGCTCCCTTGGGCGTTGAAGGCGGACGCGCTCGCGGCCGCCACCAGCCAAACAGCGAAGACCACGAGCGTAGAGATGACACTGATCCGTACGCGACGCCGCAGCGCAGACCCTGCCATCAGGCCACAACCCTCTCCCGCCCGGCTCACGACTCGACGACCTCCACTCGCTCGATTAGCACGCAGCCACGCTTCCCCACCCCACGCGCATGCGCAGAGGCTCGCTCCTTGCTCGGACCGGTCCCGGGCCGGCACCAGCCTGGATGCGCGCATACATACCCACGTACGCGCGTTCGTAATCATCAATGCGAAGAAAACGGTCGTGAGCGACCGCCACCGCCACGTCTTTGCCGGCCGCCCGGCGATGGGGCCCAAGGGCTGAAAGGCGCTCACAACCGACAGCTCGGAGCTCCGCGATCGTTCATGCACTCATCCTCAGAAGTGCCTGAAACCATGTTTAGCGCCGGGTCCGGGGGTCGAGCGGGCGCTCTGCAAGCAGGAGGTCACCGGTTCGATCCCGGTTGGCTCCAAACCGAGAATTCCCGGCCGACAGCGCAGTCACCGCCCGGGTGCCCCTGGTCTGATGGCCGGTCGCTGCGGATCGCCGCCGCGAGGGCCTGACGGAGGCTAGCCGCCGGGGGTCTCGTTGGCGCGCGGTCTCTGCGACGCGCTCACGGTCGCCCGCGTGCCCTGGACACACCTCACCGGAGCGCCTCGGGCGCGTGCCTTTGCTGAACGTTCACGCGCTTGCGGCTGTGCTCCGCTGATCTCGCCAACGCTTGAGCTGGCGTGTGACTCGCCCGCGTCGGACGGCATCGACGCTGGTTGCGCCGATTCGCGGGCCGTCGAGCGCGCCACGCGTGCGGCTCGTCGAAGCTCGCCTTCGCGCAGGAGGTCACGCTGGCGCTCGTGGGCAAGCGCCCACATAATGTGGTGACTGACAAGCATGGCCGCCAGTCTGGCAACGGCGCAGCGAGCTGCTAAGAGATTTAGATGAGGCTAAATCGCTCGCTCCGGCTGCCAGGCGCTGTCAGGCTCCTCGCATGATCTATGCGCGCTTCGATACGGAAGCACTGACCAGTGTCCGCTTCGCGATCTCGCCGATGGTGGAGATGATCGCGAGCCTCAAGGCGCTCGAGGATCCCGCTCGCGGCGCCCTCCATGTCCGCTGGATCGAGCAGGCGCGCGCGCAGACGCGAGACCTCGACGTGTCCTGCCTGCGCGCGCTGCACAGCCCAAACCGCTACAGCCCCGATTTCATCCATCCGCCGCCGAGCGGGCCGCTCGCGGAGTTCGAGGACGAGCTGTCCGTGATGCTCGCGACGCCCGGCGAGCAGATCCGGGCCGAAGTGCTAAGCGCCTATCAGGGAGAGCCGCTGCCGGCGGTGCTCGAGCTGTTCGTGCGCGATCCGTCTTGCGCTGTGAGTCGCCTTGCCGAGCTGATGCGGACGTATTGGGATCGCGCTCTCTCTGAGCACTGGGCGCGGATTCGCTCGCTGCTCGAGCATGACGTCCTGTATCGCGCCCGCCAGATCGCGGACGGCGGAACCCGCCGGCTGTTCGCCGACCTGGACCGCTCGGTCGCCTGGGATGACGGCGTGCTGCGCATCGATAAGTGCGATGACATGACGCTCGACCTGGATGAGCGTGGCCTGCTTCTCCTGCCCAGCGTGTTCGCTTGGCCGAACGTGATGATTGTCACCGCTTCACCTTGGCAGCCCACGCTGATCTACCCCGCCCGCGGCGTGGGTATGCTCTGGCAAGAGCAGCAGCCCCCCCTCCCCACGCGCTGGTCAAGCTGGTCGGGCGTAACCGAGCAGCGCTCCTGCTCGCGCTCGAGTGCCCCCGCTCAACGATCGAGCTCGCCGGTACCCTCGGCGTCTCAAACGGTGGCGTATCGCAACAGTTGGGCATCCTCACGGACGCCGGACTGGTCAAGCGGCGCAGGGTGCATCGCTACGTGCTCTACCTGCGCTCGCTGGAGGGCGACGCGCTGGTGGCGGCGGCGACTAGCTCGAACGGAGCGCAGCAGTAGGTCCGGGTCGTGTCACTGCGCGACCCATGACATGACCAGATTCGAAGCGGGTTGCTCGCTTCCCTGAGCCCCGCTAGGGGGCCTGTTTGCTCCTTCTCCACAAGGACGACCGCTCGGTCAGAACCGGCGGCTTCTCTGGCTCTGTCTTGTTCGCGCTGACGAGGCGCTCGGCGTTGGGCGGCTGCTGAAGGCCTCCAGAACGCTGAGATCTGCCAGGCTTGGTCGATGCCATCAGCGAACGTGGACCTCATGCGCTCGATCTACGCGGCTTGGCGACACGGCGACTTCAGATCGACTGAGTGGCCGACCCCTCGTTCGGGAGCTCTGACGCCGCGATGAAAAAGATCGGGGTTTGGCACAAACACAAATGGAGTGATTGGGAGCGATCTTGGGGCAAAGGCAGCGCCAAAGCCTACATACTAGAGCGCAAATGTGTTGTTTGCGGAAAGACCGAGACAAGAGTTATTCGTGCTTGAGCGGTCCGAACTCGCCCCGGCACGCCGGGCGCGATGTCGATTCAAACCGACCCACCACCTGGGCGTTTGGCCGTGTCGCGCTGTAACCGACCCGACCTGCAGCGCGACGGGCGGTGCTACCTTCCGTCTGGCGGTTCGGTCCCTGCCGAGTGTGAGCGATGAGGAGAGACGATGGTTTTTGAGCTTGGCATGCGCGTCGTAGCGGAGTCCGAGTCAACAGATCGCCGACCCCGCTCCGGTGTCGTTGAAGAGGTAATCCGAGGCGATCCCTCGCCTCGCTATCGGATCCGCTGGGAGGACGGCCACGAGAGCGTCTACACACCCGCGAGCGGCGCCCTTCGAGCTGGGCGAGGCCGCAAGCGGCCGAAGCAAGCGGCACCACGCAAGCGCTCATCGACCTGAGAGGTCACGATCGACTGCCCGAACCCGGCCGAAGCGTGCCTAATCCCGCCGTATCTCCGCCACGGCTGGGCAGCCAGAACCCCCACCCGCGTCTGGCGACCGCGTAAGCGCGCAGCCCTGTTCGCCTGCCGTGTCGAGCACCTCAGGAACGTCTGGGTCGACGCGAAGCCTCCCGCGAAGGCGCTCGGCGCTCATTCGGGATGGGTTGCCGTATCGCGTCTTTGATGAAGCTGCTCTTGGCCTCTGTGTATCCCATGCGGTCTTCTTGAAACTGGCTGGCGAGCGCGCGCTTCAGCGAGGCGTATTCGGCGGCGAGCACGGGATCGTCCTGGAGCCGGTCCCGAAAGCACAGGCATTGATCGATTCCCGCATGCTCGTCCACTAGGTGCAGGTGATGGGTGCGATGAGAGAGTGTCGGGTAGCAGAGGAAGCGACGGTGATCCAGGTTCGTGTTGAATCGTGCTGGCAGGTGGTAGCCCGCTCGCCGCACGAGCTTGGCGACATTCGCGTCGAGGTCATCGACGAGCGCAATCATGTCGATCACGGGCTTGGCCGGGAGCCCGGGGACAGCGGTGGAGCCGATGTGATAGATCCGTACGCCGGGCAGCAGCTTGGCCAGCCGTTTACGCTCCGCGAGATAGGCGCTCTTCCAGGAACGATCGGATTCGACGATCCTGATCGGGCCGTCGCCTGAGCCCAAGGGGATGGGGGCAGCGGCCGCAACGCCGCGGCGGTCGTGTCGTTGCATCTGCTCATCGTGTCACGCCCGATCTGGATCGACAACGTGCTCTCGCGATCGACGTCGTGAACATGGCGTACAACGTCGGCCAGACGAAGCGCGTGTTCTTCGCGCAGCTCAAGGCCAGGATCGAGCGGCGGGCGTGGCTGAGCGAGCGGTTCAACATGTCGTCTCAAGCGGCATGGAGTCCGCGAGCGTGAGATCATCACTGAACCCTGGGCTCTGGCTTGCGAAGACCGCCATTTCTCGACCCGATCGCCCGCGAGCTTTACGACGACATCGAGGCTCGCCAAGCCGCTGCCGTCGCCGGCCTCCGTGTCTATGCCGGCCCGGACGTTGAGGACCCCCAGCTCACCGAGCTCGTCGGGGAGCTGTCGGTCAAGAGCCCGGACTTCCGTCGCCTCTGCTCGCGCCACGACGTCAAGCCCATCCACGGAGCTCTGCCCCCAATCCGAGATCGCGGGCGCGCGTGCTCGTCTCGAGGTGACGAACCTCACACACGAGCGCGAAGCGCTGCTGGATCATGTGGAGCTACCAGGACGGAGATGTCGCGATGACATGCGCAGCGCCAGCGTCAGCGTCAGCGAACCTCGACCTCGTGAGGTCGATCTCCGCGGCATGGGAACGTGGCGACTACAGCTCGCTCGACTGGGCTGACCCCGAGATCGAATTCGTCATAGTCGATGGACCTGAACCAGGCCGGTCGACGGGACACTCAGGCTTGGCACCGGATCTGCTTGGCTTCCAGAGGGCGTGGGAGGAGTACCACAGCGAGGCGGTCGAGTACTGCGAGCTCGATGACGAGCGCGTGTTCGTGCTCACCTATGCCACGGGCCGTGGCAAGGCCAGTGGCGTCACGATCAGTCAGAGGCGCGCGAACCTCTTCTCGGTGCGCGACGGCAAGGTGACGAGACTGGTCGCCTACTGGAACTGCGATCGCGCTCTCGCCGACATTGGCCACGCGCCGCAGGCCGAGCCTTCCCCCAGCCTCGTCTCGCCGGAGCACGCTCCGTTCTAGACGGGCGCAGCAGTAGTGCTCGGCCGCACGCCGGCGCCTAGCGTTCCTCAGCAGTCGACGTGCAGCCGCGGGAGGCTGTCGGGACCGATCCCTCGTTCTATGCACCCCAGGTACGCGATTCCCCGATGTATTCCGTCGATTGCGAGCAACGTGCCGTCGAACACGCCTATCCGCATGACCAGGTCGGTCGTCCACCTATTGCTTGCCATGTCGTTGATGAAACGGTCGACTCGCAGGTCGTCCGCTCTGTCGTCAGCCGCGTGGAGCGCCTTGCTGCGTTCGCGATATATCGCTCGTAGCTGGCCAAACGTCTTGTAGCTCGTGTCGATGCAGCCCATGAAGCTGGCAAATAGCGTCGGTGTCTCAGCCAACTCCTTCGGCGATAGGGCCTCGAGAGCCATGCCCGGCATCGTCGCTAGCGATAGGGCGCGCTCATATGGTCCGCAGGCCAAAGATCGCCATCCCAGTTGCTACGTTCGTCGACGAAGTGTCGATCCGCACAAGGATGCGCTCGGCACGCGGGGGTTCGTAACCGCACCTCCGCCCGACGCGGCATCAGGCCCCGCCGGCTCGTGACCCGACCACCCAGGTAATACATCCGTCGATCGCCGACCGTGAGGCGGTCAATCGGAGTCCGTCGGGCGTAGCGTCCTATTCCAGAAGAGGTGCCTGCCGGTCGTTGGGCGGCCAGTCCGTCGGTGGGCCACTAGCGCGAGGGCCACGCGGCCTCGCGCCCTACGACAGGATCGGAGTTACTGATGTGGCGATTGACTCCCTGGTGCGCCGTACTCCTCGCGGCGTTCCTGATGATGGCCGACAGTGCGTCGGCGGAATCCACCACGACGATCTGCATCCCGACCAAACCCGGCAAAGCGATCGTGACCGGCGAAGCGGGCACGTGTAAAAACACGAAAACGATCACATACGACGCGTTGAACCTGCCGGGGCCGAGTGGACTCGAAACGCTGAACAAGATCCTGCCGCATATGAGCTATATCGAAAGCGGCGTCGCCGGCAAGCCGACGATCGAGTTCTCGGACGTCAACGTGCAGGTCGTCTCCGGGTCTGGGTCGACCAGCGGCGTGGTCAACGGCGAGGGAAACCTCGTGATCGGCTACGACGAGAATCCTGGCAACCACGAGCAGTCGGGCTCGCATAATCTGATTCTCGGCGAAGAACAGACGTTCACGAGCTTCGGGGGCATTCTCGCCGGTCGCACAAGCACGATCAGCGGCCCATTCGCCTCAGTGACCGGCGGCCTCGACAACGTCGCCAGCGGCGAAGACTCCTGGGTCAGCGGAGGCCAGCGCAACGTGGCCAGCGGGTTCGATTCGGCGATCAGCGGGGGCCAGCTCAACGAAGCCGGTTTCATCGGGTCGGTCAGCGGTGGAGCACAGAACCGTGCCTCCCGCGGCTCGTCCTGGGTCGGCGGCGGAAAAGAAAACAACGCCGCCGCAGAATTTGCGTCGATCTTCGGCGGTAAGGGGTTGAAGGCCGAAAAAGAATTCGAAGCCATTCCGTAGCGCAGTAGCTCATCGTGTCCCCGCGGCTCCGTCGTCGCGGTCGGAGCTTCTCGGCATGCTGGCGGCCGAGGGTTGACCGTCCACGTCCACGGCGCTAACGTGAGCTTTAGTCTTCGTGCTCTGCTGGGCTGCGAAGACGTCCGAGCGGGGCAGGGGAGCTGGCGGCATCCGCAGGTGCCGCGGGGGACCGTCCAGATATCGAGTACGAGAGCGGAGGTCCGCTATGACGAACGTCATCTGTCGACGCGGCCGACTGACTGAGGCCACGCGCGCGACCGGCCGGTAGCGCACGGTGGGAAGCGTCGAAGTCATGAATATGATGCCGCCGCCCGAGCCGTTTGAAGTTCAGGATGCTGTTCGCGACGGTCGCCACACGTTGGTCCTGAGCGGTGAGCTGGACATCGCTTCGGCTGCCGAGCTGAAAGCCATGTTGCTCGAGCTCGCTCGAGACGGAACGACCGGCATAACGCTGGACTTGAGAGGGCTCACCTTCATGGACTCCACGGGGCTGTTCATGGTTCTGTTCGCTAAGGAACTGTCCGACAGACACGGATACGACCTCTCACTGATTCCAGGTCCACCGAAGATCCAGCGCGTATTCGAGTTGACCGCGCTGCTGGACGTTCTGCCCTTTCAGACAGACGACGCGAGCGCGATCTCGCTTGGAGCCGGACCGGCCCGCTGACTGTGAGCCGGTTCCGTCTCAGACACGGCTTGCCGGCGATTGATCCGGCCGCTTGATGCCCTGGCCGTATTTGCTGCAGGTCGCTTTGAATGATTCGTTCGGGCTCGAGCTGAGCTGGTTGACCACGTTCTGCAGCGACGGCGAGTCATCAAACATCCCGATGTGCGCGACCGGGTCTTCCGGACACTGATTCTGGATCGTGATATTGATGACTTCGACCCTGTGAGCAACGCGTTGGTGTACGTTCTTCGTCAGGCCATCAACGGGATGATCTGGCGTCGAGCGGGCCCGTGGCCGTGGTCTCGGCGCTCGCTGGCTTCGGTGGCTCGATGCGCGCGGCGTCGGTCTCGCCGCTGATCGAATCCTTGAACCCCCGCAACCCGGCGCCGAGCGAGCGGCCGATCTCCGGCAGCCGCTTGGCCCCAAACACCAGCAGGATGAGGACGAACAGGAAGGCGAGGTGGAGTGGATTGTCGAGTCCAAGCATCTGTGCTCCGATCGGGATCGCGTGAGTTCGCTGACAGCGTTACGAGCCGCGCGCCGATTCGGATCAGTCCCGTCGAACCCGTACCAGTGCGCCTCCGCGCTCAGGCGAGCCGCGCGACGATCACGGCTGGGCGCGTCGGAGCGAGGCTGCCTCCAATCGGCTCTGCGGTGACGAGCACTTCGCTGACGCCGTGCAGGTCGCCGGGCACGCCGACATCACCCGCGCCGCTCGAGGTGACTCCGAAGAGCGCGCTGGTTGGCGACGGGGGCCGCTGCCCGCGCCTGAGCCAGACCTCGTATATGCGCCCGCGCGGAGGAGCAGGAAGATGGCGCACGACCAGTTCGGCGTGGTTGCCGGACAGCCGCAGCTCGGCGCTCGCGGTTGACCCGGCCACACTCGCATGGATGATCCGCACGCCGCTCGATCCCGCCGAGCTGAGCTCCACAGCCCCGACCGCGAGCGCCGCGATCAGGAGCAGACCGACGGCGAGCGCAGACCGCCGGCGCGAGGCTGCGAAGAAACGACCGGTCGGTCGCTCAGAAGCCGCAGCCGCCGTCCTGGCGTGGGCACGGACCTCTCTGAGCACTCGCCGGCGCAGCGCTCTCGGCAGGGCATGTTGCGGTGCAGCCATCGACAGCGCCTCGACGGCCGGCTGAAACGCCGCGAGCTCGTCGCGGCAGACAGCGCAGCTGGCGAGGTGCCGCCGGAATCGCTCGGCTTCGTCTGGCTCCAGCGCACCGAGCACGTATGCTGCCGCGTCATCGCGGCATTCGTCGGTCGTGGACATCCGATCTCCCGGGCTCACAGCACGGCTCCCGAAGGATCACCGAGCGCAACGCGCAGCTTGGTGAGGCCGAGGCGCATGCGCCCCTTGACGGTCCCGGCCGGCAGGTCGAGCATCTGCGCGATCTGAGCCTGCGTGAACCCTCCGAAGTATGCGAGTTCGATCACCTGGCGCTGCTCGCTCGGAAGCTCGCCGAGCGCGCCGCGTACCTGCTGCGCCTCGTCGCGACGCTCGACCTCTGTGGAGGTCAGGTGCGTCGCCGGCGTGCGTTCCACGGCTCTCTCATCGCGCGCGTCGCGGCTGTCCATCGCGGCCTCGCGGCGGAACGAGTCAATCGCCCGGTTGTGTACGACGCTCAGCACCCACGAGCGCACGCTTCCGCGCGTCGGGTCATACCTCGCGCCGCTGCGCCACAGCGACAGGAACGCCTCCTGAACGATGTCCTCGGCCATCGCCCGCCTGCCGCACATCCTGTACGCGAGCGAGAAGGCCTTGCCGGCGTGTCGATCGAAGATCACCTCGAACGCTGCCGCTTCGCCGGTGCGGACGAGCTCCATCAGATCCTCGTCTGCGAGACCGCGCAGGTCGCGTTTGTGGAAAGCGTGTCCAAACACGTGTTGATCAGCTGTGATTGGATCACGTTTCGCGTCGCGCGAGAACCTGCCCGCATCGATGAGGACCGCGGCCAGCTCCGTCGGCGCACCGGTCAGCACGTCACGCACGTCTCGGTCCTGCGGATCCGGAGCACATATCCGCTCTTCGCCGCCAACCTCGATATGGATCACCGCCTTGGCCTGATGGCCCGCCCGGCAAACAACTGATTCAAACCCGCATTGATCCAAAATCGCACCGCCTGCGTATATGGCGGCTGAGAGGTATTCCCTGGGTCCGCAAGGGACCATCGAGTCAGCGTGGAGAGTCGAGCCGAGATCATTGTCTCTCACTCGTCTTCGCCTGTGGCGCAGCAGAGAGGAGCGAAAATGACTGACGAGAAGACAGAGGCCGATGGGTTAACCCGTCTGTCGTTCATCAAGAGCTCGGCGGGACTCGCGGCCGGAGTAGCGGCGATCGGCGTTCCTGTCGGTATCGCCTCTCCCGTGGAGGCGAAGGGCGTTGAGGTCGAGCCCTCCTCACCTTCTCCAAGTGAGCCGGTGGTGGCTTACGTGCGAGACGCCAAGCGCGGCGAGGTGACCGTGATGTCCGGAACGGGCGAGGCGACGTACCGCGATCCGGCCTTGGCGCGGCGACTGCTTGCGGCCGCCCCGCAGGACCCGATTGCAAACGGAGGTGGTGGCGATGTCGTCACACCGTGAGGCACCTGAGATCAGCAAGGATCCCGCCGCCGACAACGCTGACGTCTATGCGTTCGTAAGCCCCGACAGCCCGGATACGGTGACCCTGATAAGCAACTTCGTCCCGCTTCAGGACCCGCCGGGCGGGCCCAACTTCTTCGAGTTCGGCGACGACGTCATGTACTCGATCTACATCGACAATGATGGGGATGGTCTGCCGGAGATCTCCTACGTGTTCAATTTCACGACGCGGCTGCTTAATCCTGACACCTTTCTCTACAACACGGGGCCGATCACCTCGCTTGGAAGCCCGAACTGGAACAGGCGTCAGTTCTACAGCGTGGTTCGCGTCGATGGCGACGACACCAGCGCTTATGCAGCCGCCGCTCACCCGAAGCACCAGCGCACGGCGAGGCTGAAGACGCACGAGCTTGGAAGGGACCTGGCCTGCCCTCCGTGCAACATCGGCCCCCGGTCGACGCCAGACTATGCCGCACTCGGTCAGGCAGCCGTACATGACCTTCCCGGAGGCGCGAAGGTCTTCGCGGGTCAGCGGACCGATGGCTTCTACGTCGACCTCGGCGCAATCTTCGATCTCGCCGATCTGCGTCCATTCCAGAATCTGCATTTGATCCCGAGCGCCGCGGCCGCGGGCGTCGATGCGACCAAGACGCTCAATATCCACACGATCGCGCTGCAGATTCCGATCTCGCAGCTGACAGCGAGCGGCTCGATACCCAAGGATCAGACGCGCAGCTCCTCGGTGATCGGCGTGTGGAGCGCTGCAAGCCGCCGTAAGGTGCGCATGATCGACAAGAACAACGACGAAAGGTCAGAGTCGGGGCCGTGGGTCCAGGTCTCGAGGCTCGGAAACCCACTGTTCAACGAGGTCATCGTTCCACTCGGCAAAAAGGACAAGTGGAACGCGCTTCACCCTGCAGGTGACAAGGCATTCGTCAAGTATGTGCAGCATCCCGAGCTCGCCAAGCTGCTGCCGGTCCTCTATCCGAGCGTCTTCCCGAACCTTGCCGCGCTCAGCAAGCCACGAGCCGATCTCGTCGCGATCCTGCTGACGGGACTGCCGCCCGGTGTCGTCTCGGGGTTCCAGAACTACACCGGGAAGGTGCTGGCCGATCAGCTGCGGCTGAACCTCGCGATCGCGCCCACCACATCCACCCCAAGCCGGTACGGGCTTCTCGGAGGTGACGTCGCAGGGTTTCCGAACGGCAGACGGGTGTTTGACGACGTCGTCAGCATCGAGCTGCGCGCCATCGCGGGCTTCACATACGCCTTGGTCGAAAAGTCCTACAAGCCGGATGCGGCGGCGGGGCTGCTTACCGAGGGCCTCGAACCGGCGGCCAACCGCTACCAGGGCACCTTCCCATATCTCGCTGCACCCTTGGACGGATTTGACACGCCGTCGAGCTAGACCCGTCCAGAGAGGGCGCTGAGCGCCGAGACACCGGCGCCGCAGCGTCGCCGATACAGCGGAGGCGAACGATGTCCCAATTGAACGGAGACCACTCCCACGATGCCCGCGCGGGCGATGATCGGCACATTCATCCCGTCGAGGACCATTCAGCGCGAAGCCATCCCGAGTTCGTCGTGCTGGAGATCGGTGAGGACCTTGGAGCGCTCATCCTTCACACCGATCCCGCCATGCATGGCATCGAGGTCGAGATCAGCCCGAGCGGCGAGGACGTGCGGCGCAGCCACAAGCAGGTGCTCGAGCGAAGGATCAACGGACACGCCGCTTTCACGGCGGTGTTCGACGGCCTCGCCGCGGGGATCTACACCCTGTGGGTCAACGGACGTGAGCGAGCTCGCGGCGTGCTCGTCGAAGCCGGCGCTATCACCGAGCTTGACTGGCGAACCTGCGGGCGGAACGACGAGCCCGGGGGAGCGGCGGCGTGAGCGAGACTGGGCGGACGCGCTGGCAGCGCTTCAGGCGTGGGTTGACCCCAGCAGAGTGGCGGCGCGCCGGGGGGCTCGCCGCGGCCGTGGCAGCGCTGCACGTCGTCGGCTTCGGGACGCTCCTTCTGCTGGTGATTCCACGGCATCTGAGCGTCGGCCACTCGGGAGTGTTCGGCCTCGGACTTGGAATCACGGCGTATACGCTCGGCCTGCGACATGCGCTCGACGCAGATCACATCGCTGCGATCGACAATGCGACGCGCAAGCTGATGGCCGAGGGCAAGCGGCCGTTGGGTGTTGGCTTCTTCTTCTCGCTCGGGCACTCGACGATCGTGCTGGCGCTCGCGCTGCTGCTTGTCGCCGGCATAGGTGCCCTGGGGTCGGAGGTGCACCAGAGCGGCTCGACGCTTCACGAAGTGACCAGCCTGCTCGGCACGAGCGTTTCGGGGCTCTTCCTCTATCTGATAGCTGCGATCAACGCAACGATCCTGATCGGCATCGCGCGCGTCTTCCGTCAGATGCGCCGCGCCGGCGCTTTCGAGGAGGCCGAGCTCGAGCAGCAGCTCAGCTCGCTCGGCCTGATGACGCGAATCCTTGCCCCCATCTCACGCCGCGTGCGTGCCTCCTGGCAGATGTATCCGGTGGGCCTCCTGTTCGGGCTCGGGTTCGACACCGCGACGGAGGTCGCGCTGCTGTTTCTCGCTGCCGGCGCTGCCACGAGCGGCCTGCCCGTGTATGCGATTCTCTGCCTGCCTGTCCTGTTCGCGGCCGGAATGTCGCTGCTCGACACGATCGACGGCACGTTCATGAACTTCGCATACGGATGGGCGTTCTCCAAGCCGGTGCGCAAGGTCTATTACAACCTCACGGTCACGGGGCAGTCCGTTGCGGTCGCCTTCATCGTCGGTTCGTTCGAGCTGCTGTCGATCGCGACGGCCAAGCTCGGGCTCAAGGGCGGCTTCTGGGCATGGGTCTCGAGCCTCGACCTGAGCGTCGTCGGCTACCTGATCGTCGGTCTCTTCGTGCTCAGCTGGACGGTCGCCCTCGCGATATGGAGGTTCGGACGAATCGAGGAGAAGTGGGGTCCAGCCGCTCCCGCGGCCTAGCGTTGCTCACGGACGGGCCGCGATGAGCACGATTGCGTGGTGCCGGGCGAGCACGACGCGCAGTGCACGCCGCTAGCGTAGGACCCGTGCGGGTGGCGACGTGGAACGTGAACTCGGTCAAGCAGCGGATGCCTAGGTTGCTGCCCTGGCTCGACGAGCGCCAGCCGGATGTCGTCTGCCTGCAGGAGACCAAGCTCACCGACGACGCATTCGATGAGCTCCTCGGCGACGAGCTGGCCAGCCGTGGCTATGCGTTCGCCCGGCATGGCGAGGTGCAGTGGAACGGGGTGGCGATCCTCTCCCGGGTGGGGCTGGAGGACATCGTGGTCGGACTCGCCGACGCGCCTGGCTCGTCGCATCCAGAGGCGCGTGCGCTGAGCGCAACCTGCGGCCAGATCCGGGTGCACTCGGTGTACGTGCCGAACGGCCGCGTGCCGGACTCCGAGCATTACCGCTACAAGCTCGCCTGGCTGGCCGCGCTGCAAGAGATGCTCCGCGAGGCTCCGGAGGCCGTGATGGTGTGCGGGGACATGAACATCGCGCCGGCTGACATCGATGTGTTCGATCCGGCGGCCTACCTCGGCCACACACACGTGACGCCGCAGGAGCGCGCAGCGCTGGCGGAGCTACGGGAGCTGGGTTTGCATGACGTCGTGCGCGATCGCTGGCCGGCCGAGCGCGTGTTCACCTACTGGGACTACCGCGCCGGAATGTTCCATCAAGACCTCGGGATGCGGATCGACCTCGTGCTGGCCAGCGCAACCGTCACAGGCAGGGTTCGCGCGGCCTGGGTCGACCGACAGGCTCGCAAGGGCACCGGCCCGAGCGATCACGCTCCAGTGATCGTCGATCTGGACGAGGCGCCGGACGGGGACATCGGACCGGTCGTGCCACCGCCCTCCGCCCCGGCCGCCACGCGGGGCTCGGTCAAGCTGCCACAGTCATCGTGACCGCGCACGGCGCGAGGGCTGCCTCCACCAGCGGGGTCAGCCGAACAGCGGAGCTACTCCTTGCTCGAGCGCAGCGCGGCCGGCGGCGCGGCCGGCCTCGCGTGCGGCGTCCAGCTGATGGAACTCGAGCAGGCCGACGCCCTCTGCGCGCGGTTTGATGACGAGGTCGGCGTGGCGACGCGCTGCTTCGGATGTGTTCGTGCTCCCGAGCAGCAGCACGCGCGTGAGCGTCTCGCCGAGGCTCGGCGCTCGCGCGATACGTGTCCGCCGCTCCGTGGACTGTCGGCCGGCCGGCGCTGACTCGAAGGTCGCCTTCACGTCAACGGCGATGATCGGTCCCTCGCCGAGATCCGACATCGTCTCCACCGGGAGGTTGTCGACCAGCGAGCCGTCGATGAGCAGCTCACGGCCTCGCACCTGCGGCGGGGCGAGCACCGGGATGCAGATGCTGAAGCCGACGCCCTCCCACAACGGCCCGGCCCGCACGACGACGAGCCGCCCGCTGCGCAGCTCCGCGCACCCGCACATGAAGCTGCGCGCGAGCTCCTCGATCGCCACCTCGCCGAACGTTCGGCGCAGCATCGCCTCGGCGCGCTGACCGCGAATGAGGGCACGGCGCGGCACTGTGTAGTCCTTCAGGGGGCGGCGCTGGATCCACTCCTCGAAGCAGCGCGCGTCCATTTCGTCGCCGTCGAGACCCATGGCGAACAGCGCGCCGACGAACGCCCCCATGCTCACACCGGCCACGCGGTCGATCGTCACCCCCGCGGCCGTCAGCTCCTCGAGCACGCCGATATGCGCAAATGCCCGTGCCCCGCCGCCGGACAGAACGATGCCGACCGAACGGCCGCTGAGACGTCGGGCGGCTCGCTCGACGTCGGCGTCGAAATCAATCTCTCGCACGACGTGCGACTCGATCGGCTCGAGCAGGGCAGCCCAGCCCTCCAGTTCGCCCGCGCCAGGGGCGGTGTCGTAGGCGACGAGATCACATCCCCGGAGGTCTGGGCGGTCGCGCAGCGCATCGGGGACGGGCCCCCCCGCCGTGACGGCCATGATCCGATCGGCCTGCTGCAGGCAGAACTCCGTCCAGGGCCCGCCCGACAGAACCGACCCGGCGGCAAGCATCACGATGTCGTGCCCCGCCTCGGCGCGATCGAGCAGCGGGCCGTAGACGCTGGTCGGCTCCGAGCCGGCGGTCGGCGCGTCGGCCTCGCTGCCGTCGAGCAGGGCCGTGGAGAGGTGGCCCTCCATCGCACTCGCGAGCCGGCGTGTGATCTTTGCGAGCGGCAGCTGATCTGCCAGCCCGACGAGCACAACCGTCGTGGGCCTCGGGCGTGTCGTGGACGCCGGTGCACGGTTGTCGCGCACTTGCTCAGCGAGCACGCGGTTCAGCGCCAGCGACAGCCCCGGCGAGTCATGCAGGTGTTGCTCGAAGTCGCTCCGGTCGATAGCGAGCACGTCGCTCGCGCGCGCAGCTCGCACAGACGCAGAGCGCGGCGAGGAGCTGAGCAGCGCGAGCTCGCCGAGGGCATCGCCGCGACCGAGTTCACGGATGACTGCCTTCGCAGTCTCATCAACGACCTCGAGGCGACCAGCGCGCACGATGTACATCGCGTCACCCTCCTCGCCCTCGCGGAACAGCCATTCGCCGGCATCGACGCGGAGCGCCCGCGCGCGGGAGGCGACGGCCTCGCGGAGCGCTGGCTCGAGACCGGAGAACAGAGGGACGTGCGCGAGGAAGTCCGCCGCGGACTCCGCTCGCGGCGGAGCGGGCTCGAGCGCGTCAACCGTGATCGCGCGCCGGGCACGCGGACGCGGCGGCCCGGCCGCTGCCCCTGTAGGCGTCGCGCGCAGCACCGTCCGCGCGGCATCGCCCAGCGAGGGGCGGCTCGCCGTCTGCAAGCGTCCCACGAAGAGGCAGCCCAGTCCGGCCAGGAACAGGCAGCCGGCCCCGAACGTCCAGGCGTCGTCGAACGCCTTCAGCGCGCCGAGCGGCGACGGGGTGCCGATGATCGCCACCACCACCGCCACGCCGAGCGCGGCACCGAGCTGGCGAGAGACCGAGTTCAGGCCGGTCGCCGTCGCGAAGCTCTGGCCCGGCGCCGACGCGACAGCCGCTCCGCTCAGATTGGGGAACAGCGTGCCTGCGCCGACGCCCAGCATCACGATCCCCGGCAACCACTCGCTCACGAAGGCCGGCGTCGTTCCGATCCGCTCGACGAACCACAGGACCGCTCCCCCCCAGATGAGCCCGCCCGCGACCAGCACCGGCCGGTGTCCGACGCGCTGCACGAGTCTGCTCGTCGGGCCCGCCACGGCTGCCGCGACGAACGGCCCAGGCGTCAGCGCGAGACCTGCCTTGAGCGCCGAGTACCTCCAGACGCCGGTGAGGAACAGGACGTTGGCGAGCGTGTAGCCGTAGAACCCGGCTGCAGCAACGATCGTCATCCCGTTGGCGGCGCTGAACGTGCGGATCCGCAGCAGTGAGAGGTCGACGATCGGCGAGCGATGCCACGTGCATCGCCAGACGAAGACGGCGACGAGCACGACGGCGAGCACGAACGAGCCGATGATCCGCGGACTGCCCCAGCCCCATTCCTGGCCCTTGACGACGCCCAGCACGAGCGCGGAGATTGCCAGCGCGAAGAGCAGCGCGCCGGTAAGGTCCGGCATGCGCCGGCGGCCCGGAGCACGACTCTCGACGAGATAGCGACGCGCGAGCACGACCGCCGCGCCGCCGATCGGGAGGTTGACGAGGAAGACGAGCCGCCAGTCCGCGGCCGTGACGAGGACTCCGCCGATGGAGGGCCCGAGTCCGGCGGCGCCGGCCGCGACGGCGGACAGCAGCGCGACACCATGCGAGCGCCGCTCCGGCGGGAACGCGTTGAGCACGAGCGCCAGCGAGGACGGCACGAGGAAGGCCGCGCCGAGCGCCTGCACGACCCGGAACCCTATGAGCGTGCCGACTGACGGCGCGAGGGCGCAGAGCAGCGAGGCGACCGTGAACACCTCCAGGCCGAAGATGAAGATCCGCCGGCGCCCGAGCAGGTCGGCGATGCGCCCCGCCGCGACGAGAAACGCCGCGAACACGATGTTGTACGCGTTGAGGATCCACGACAGCGACGAGATGGGCGTGCCATGGAATGAGCGCGCGATGTTGGGGAACGCGATGTTGACGATCGTCGCGTCGACAAACGCCACGCTCGCACCGAGCGAGGCGATCGCAAGCACGGTGCGTGGCGAGGGGCCTCGGCGAGGCGCCGCTGCAGGCACAGCGAGCATCGGCTCGGTGGTTTTCCGGGGCTCGACCGGGACTGTCGTGCTCGACATCAGTCCCGCACCGTCTAGATCGTGAGGCGGCTTGGCAGGTCGGGGTGCGCAGCGAGCGCCTCGCGCGCAGCGCGGCGACCGAGCTCCGCCACGCGCGGGAGCGCCTTCCAGTCCATCAGCCCGATGCCTTCCACCTGCGGTGTGATGACGAGGTCGGCGTGCAGGCGGGCTGCGGCGACGGTGTCGATGCTTCCCACTGTCACCGTGCGCACGATCGTCTCACCGAGATGCGGGATCTCTGCGTCGTTGCCGGTGAGCGCTCGGCGAATTGGACGACCAAGGCGTGCGAGCCCCGGCCGTTCCGCGCGTTTGAACTGCCCCATGCGACCGGTGACGTCGACGGCGATCACCGGCCCCTCGCCCTTGCGGGCCATCGTCGCGACCGGGAGATTGTCGAGCACCCCGCCGTCGACGAGCAGCTGCCCGTCCTCAGTTGCCACCGGGGGAAACACGCCCGGGATCGCGAGGCTGGGGTAGACCGCATCCACGACCGGTCCGACGCGGTGCAGAACGGCCTCGCGGCTGACGAGATCACAGCTGACGCAGAAGAAGCGCAGCGGCAGTTCCTCGATGCGGCGGTCCCCGAAAGCCTCGTAGAGCATGCGCCGAGCCTTGCCGCCACGGATGAGGGAGTAGGCAGGCGGGACGAAGTCGTTGCTCGGACTCCTGTCGACGAAGACGCGCTCGAAGGACTCGTACATGCCCTCGGTCGTGAAGCCCGCCGCGGTCGCGGCAGCCACGAGTGAGCCGAGGCTCACGCCGCCCACGCGGTCGAACTGCAAGCCGGCTGCACGCAGCTCCTCCAGCACACCCAGATGCGCGAGCGCCCGCGCGCCGCCGCCGGACAGCACCACGCCGAGTGAGCGGCCGGCGAGTCGCCGCGCCATCGCCGCGATCGCCGCACCGCGCTCGGCGCGATCGGTGATCACCTGCGCCTCGCGCGGCTGGAGTGCCTCGAGTACGTCGTCGGAAACCGCGCGGCCGAGGATCAGCAGCTCGCAACCCTGCAGCGCCGTGGCGCGCTCGCGCCACGCCGCGGCGATCGCGCCGGTGCTCACGGCGACGACCAGGTGCGCTTCGCGCACGCACAGCTCGGTCCACTCTCCATCGGGTGCCGATTCGCAGCGCAGGACGACCCGGTTGGCGTCACGCTCGGCACGGTCGATCGTGGCGAGCTCGCCGGCGCTTAGTCTCGCGACCGATCCATGCTCGGCCAGCGCGTCGGCGAGCAGTTCGGCTACCTCCGTGGCCGGCGCGGCCTCATCGAGGCCGACGACCGCGATCGTTCGCGGCGGCGTCGCCGCGACGACGGGCATGCGGCTCGCCGCGAGCTGTGCACCCATCGCGCGAGTGAGTCCGAGCGCGAAGCTGGGCGCTTCCTGGATCAGCGCCTCGAACGGGGCGCGTCCGAGCTCGAGCAGCTCGGCGTCGCGCCGCGCGCGAACCGATGCCGAGCGTGTGCCTTCGCGCAGCAGCGCCAACTCGCCGAGGACGTCCCCGCGACGCAGGATCCTGATGAGCACCTCAGGCGGCCCCTCGTCTATGACCTCGACGCGGCCGCTGCGCACGATGTACAGGCTCTCGGCTACTTCCCCCTCGCGCATGATCCACTCGCCGGCTCGCACGTGGACCTCCTCGACCTGATCGGCGAGACGCTCGAGCAGCTCGTCGGAGAGGCCGGCCAGCACGGGCACGTTGCGCAGGAAGCCGACGCTGTGCGTGGCTATGTGGCGACCGTTGCTGTGAAGACCCGGCGGCCCGGAGTTGAGCACGCCGGACTGTTCAGCCACTGTCCCGGCGCGCGAGCGACTGCCGCTGCGAACGTCTCAGCGCTTCCAGCGCGAAGCTTGCTGGCCCGCGACACGCTCTGTAGCAATGGTCGCTGCTTGGCTTCGGACGCTGCGAATACAGCGGCAAAAACGCACCCCCCTTGTAAAAAGGAGACTACAGATGGAGCGAGCAGAGTGCCAGTATCCCGGCGCCGAAATCAGGCGTCGTCTGGTCGCCGCTGCAACAGACCGGCGCCGCGATCGCTGAACGACCACCTGACGCGCGCCGACGCGCCGGTTGCGAGCGAGCAGGTTTGACAAGCTGCTCACCGGAGCTCTACCGTGGCCGCGAAGTCACCTGCCGGAGGAGACGCGATGCCCGACCGAGTACTGCTGCGCGGCGGTTACGTGCTGTCGATGGATCAAGGGCTCGGCGAGCTGCCGACCGGCGATGTGCTGATCGAGGATGAAGCGATAGCCGCCGTCGATACGCACGTCGAGGCGGGCGACGCTGAGCTCCTCGACGCCTCGGGGTACGTGGTCATGCCGGGCTTCGTCGACGCCCACCGGCACACGTGGCAGACCCCGTTCCGCGGCATTTGCGCGGACTGGACTTTGGAGGAGTACTTCCGCGGGATCCGCATGTCGATCTCGCCGAACTGCTCCGCGGAGGACGTTTATGCCGGCAACTACGTCGGAGCGCTTGAAGCGCTCGAAGCCGGCGTCACGACGATTCTCGACTTCTCACACTGCAACAACACTCCCGATCACGCCGACGCGGCGGTGCAGGGGCTATGCGATGCCGGCATCCGAGCGATCTTCGCGTATGGGTATTACCCGACCCCCCTCGCCGAGCCGGTGTTCAGCGGGCACGAGCAGCGGCTCGCCGACGCGCGGCGCATCCGCGAGCAGCGCCTGTGCTCGGATGAAGCGCTGGTGACGATGGGCGTGGCCCTGACGGAGGTCGGGCTGCTGCCGTTCGAGCAGACGATCGCCGAGGCCCGCTCGGCGCGAGAGCTCGGCGTGCCAAGCGTGCTTCACAGCGGTTGCAACTGGGGGTCGCTCGCGACCGAGGGAATACCGGAGCTGGATCACCACGGCCTGCTGAGCGCCGACCAGGTTCACGTGCACTGCAACACGCTCGATGACCGCAACTTCCGTCGCCTGGCTGACAACGACTGCAAGATCTCATCCAGCCCGGAGACCGAGATTCAGATGGGCATGGGGCATCCAGTCATCCGCCGCGCGCTCGACTTCGGGATGCGCCCGAGCCTGTCATGCGACGTCATGTCCTCCAACGCGGGCGACATGTTCAGCCAGATGCGGATCGGCCTGCAATTCGAGCGCTGCATGCGCAACGACCTCTTCAACGAGCGCAACCGGATGCCCGACACGCTCGATCTGAGCATCCGCGACGCACTGCGCTGGGGCACCGCGAATGGAGCGCATGCGATGGGACTGGAGCAGCGCATCGGGTCGCTGACGCCAGGTAAGCAAGCTGATGTCATCGTCGTCGGGGGACGCCGGCTGAACCTCGTTCCGATGGCCGATCCCGTTGGCTGCCTCGCCCAGGCCAATGCGGCGAACGTTCATCACGTTCTGGTCGCCGGGCGTTTCGTCAAGCGCGACGGCAAGCTGGTGGGCCTCGACCTTGACCATGCGATCGACCTCGCCGGGGCGGCTTCGGAGCGCGTGCTCGGCGCTCTCGCGGCCGGTGAGCAGCCATTCCCGCCCCCGGCGCCCGAGGGCTTTGCGGACCTCATCAACAGCCTTGCCGTCCAGCACGTCGCGCGAGCATGGAGCATCGAGGTGGGCTCATGAGTCGTGGAAGCCGCCAAGCGTGAGAGACGCGGCGCTTCGCAGGTGTCAGCCGTCTTCTCCGTCTCGCCGACGGAGCCCGATTCGCCGCCACGCCTCCCGTCTCAAAGCGCGCTCTTGACGACTGTGTTTATCATCGGGGGGCGACAAGCGCAAGCAAACAGGAAAGATGCCCGGGCTAGCCCACAATCGCTCCACGCGGATTGTCTCCAGAGGCCTCCTCTGCGTGAGCGCGGTCGTCCTGGCGCTTCTTGGCACGCTGGTCCTTGCCGGGCGTGCCCGTGCGGATTACCGACCCCCATCACCGGGCGTCACGACCGATCCGACCGTCAACGCGATCACGCGGGACCTCGGCGCTGCCGCGACTTCCGACGGCAATTTCGTGAGCGAAACCCCCACCTCCACGCAGGCTCCGGAAACCCCGTCTGCCCTGCCGGCCGGCGAAGAACCGCAGAAAGAACCTCAGCAGGTCGCGCCGCCGGTCGAAGAAGCCCAGAAGGTCGCGCCACCGGTTGAAGAAGCCCAGAAGGTCGCGCCGCCGGTTGAAGAAGCCCAGAAGGTCGCGCCGCCGGTTGAAGAAGCCCAGAAGGTCGCGCCGCCGGTTGAAGAAGCCCAGAAGGTCGCGCCGCCGGTCGAAGAAGCCCAGAAGGTCGCGCCGCCGGTCGAAGAAGCCCAGAAAGTCGCGCCGCCGGTTGAAGAAGCCCAGAAAGTCGTCCCTCCGGTCGAAGAATCGCCGAAGGTCGTGCCTGTCGTCGAAGAACCAACGAAGACCCCGCCCGCCGGGGTGCTCGAAGAAACGCCGCAAGCCGCACACGGCACGCCAGCGACAGAAAAGGCGCCGGAAGGCTCGCAGCCGCCGCTCCAGATGCCTCTGCAGCCGGCCGCGACGCCCGCCGGCCCCGCCGCCGAAGCCGCACAGCAACAACTCCCGAGTGCTCTGATCGGCTCACTGGCAACGGCTTCCACCCCCGGCGGACCAGGGGGGCCCTCGGCGAGCGGCGAAAGCGCCAGCGCCATTCTCGGCGTGACGACCAGGATGAGTTCCTCCCCGCTCGCGGACTTGAGCTGTGAGCTCTCCGAACCGGAAGAACGCACGACCGCCAACTGCAGCTCTGGCGGGTTGGGCAGTCAGCACCTGCTTTCGGCGTCGCCCGACGATCTTGCGACGGCTGCGGCCTCAGTCGCGGCGGCCACCCCGAGCCCGCCTGCGGGTGGCGGCCACGGCGGCTCCGCGCTCGGGGGACCCGCCCCAGTCGGCCCGGCGCCCGGCCCCGCACCGAGCGGAGCCTCCGGAGGCTCGGCGCCGGGCTCGTCCGGTCTTGCCCTGTCAGGCTTTCTGTCACTCGCGTGCCTCCTACTATTGGGGGGTCCACGCGCGATGCGCCGGCTGCGGCTTTCGTGCCAGCCGTGGCGCACGGCGTGCTTCGTTCTGATTCCAGAGCGGCCGGGCTAGCTCCTCCCGGTCTCTACATCTCGGCGCTGGATCTCGCGATCCACGCCGCTGGATATCAATTCGAGGCTTCTTTGGAAGGAGCTGTTTGTGATGAAACGCCAATTAACGGCGTCGGCGGTAAGCCTAGGTACAAGAGTCGAGGGCGACGCGGCGGAAGGCGTCGTGGAGCGAGCGCGCTCCGCCCTCGAGGAGAGAACGAATGCACAGCCTGGCTCGAGCGAGCCGGCCCTCGTGCTGACGAGCGTCGACGCTCGGACCCACACACTGGTCCTGAGCGGCGAGTTGGACTATCGCTCGGCCCATACGCTCGAGGCGGAGATCGAGCGGCTCTGCGACGAACGGGTCACCGGCATCACGCTGGATCTCCGTGAGCTCACCTATATCGATTCGATCGGAGTTGCCGTGATCGTGTTTCGCTGCGGTCTCTGCAAGAGGCGTGGACACGATTTTGCGCTCATCGCGGGCTCGCAGTTCGTTCATCGCGCCTTCGAGCAGGCGGGCGTCACCGACCTACTGCCGTTCCAAGAGGATGAGGACGCGGCGCCTCGACTGCCCTCCCTTGTGCTCGCCCACCGCACTCGGGACGGTTGCGCATAGTGATCGTTTGTGTGTGGGAGCTGAGGAGGTGGTGAGGATCAGTCCGATCCCAGGTGCAGCACGAGCTTGCCGATGTTCTCACCGGCGAACAGCTTCAACAGCGCGTTCGGAAATGCGTGCACACTGCCCTCAAGGACATCCTCGCGTGAGACCAGCAGGCCATCGGCGATCCAGCTGGCCAGCTCGCGTGTCGCCTCGCCGTAGCGAGATGCATAGTCGAAGACGACCATGCCCGTCATCGACGCGCGCGCGACGAGCAGCGCGAGATAGTTGTCCGGGCCCCGCGGACCCTCGGTGGCGTTGTACTGCGATACGGCTCCACAGATGATGACGCGCGCTCCGCGCGCCAGGCGCGTGAGCACGGCGTCGAGGATCTCGCCGCCGACATTGTCGAAATAGACGTCGACCCCGTCTCGTGCCACCTCGTGCAGGGCACGTCGCACATCTTCTCGCTTGTAATCGATTGCGGCGTCGAAGCCGAGGTCGTCTACGAGCCAGCGGCACTTGCGCTCTCCTCCGGCAATTCCGACGACGTGAGCGCCGTTGATCTTCGCGATCTGCCCGGCGACGCTCCCGACGGCGCCAGCCGCGGCCGACACCACGACCGTCTCGCCCTGCTTCATCTTTGCCACCTCGAGCAGACCGAAGTACGCCGTCAGCCCGGGCAGCCCGAGCGCGCCGAGGTAGGTGGGCGGCGGTGCGAGCGAAGGGTCGATCTTTCTTACGCCGTTGCCGTCCGAGAGCGCGTACTCCTGCACGCCGAAGATGCCGTAGACGTGATCTCCCGGTTTGAATTCGCGATGCTCGGACGCCAGCACGCGTCCGACGGCCGCGGCGCGCATCACGGCGCCGATCTCAACCGCTTCGATATACGACGCCCCGGCATTCATCCAGCCGCGCATCGCGGGATCCAACGAGACGTGGGAGACCGCCGTGACGAGTTGCCCTGCGCCGGGCGTGGGGATCGGCTCCTCCGTGAGCTCCCAGTCGGAGGGCTTCGGCAGTCCTGAAGGGCGAGCGGCGAGGCGCACCTGATGGTTGATCGAGTTCATCTGCTGGACCTCCAGTCGGTAGGGATCGATGTCATGCGCTCGTGCCTCCGTCAACGACGAGCTCGGACCCCGTCACATACACGCTCTCATCGGAGGCGAGATAGACGGCCGCATGGGCGACCTCCTCTGGCGTGCCGATGCGCTGCAGCGGGATTCCCCTGATCAGCCTGTCGATGAGATCGGGAGTCTTCTCGCGCTGACGGGCGTTCATCTCGGTGTCGATCTGTCCAGGGTGCAGCGAGTTGACGCGCACGCCGAACGGCGCAAGCTCCCTGGCGACCACCTTGGTCATGCCGCGGACGGCCCACTTGCTGCCAGCGTAGGCGGTCAGGTATGGACTGCCGCCGAGACCGGCGACAGAGGAGACGTTGATGATCGAGCCGGCCCGCTGCTCGGTCATCGGCGGAGCGATCACCCGCATCCCGAGGAACACGCCGACTGCGTTCACCTCGATCACGCGCCGGAAGTCCTCCGGAGAGGTGTCCTGGAGAGACGCCGCGAGGAAGATGCCGGCGTTGTTGACGAGGACGTCGACGCGTCCATGGGCCTCCAGCGCCTGCGCGAGGACCGCCTGCCAGTCGGTCTCGCTCGCGACGTCATGCGCGCATGAGATCGCCCGGCTGCCGAGCTCCCGTGCGAGCCGCCGCGCGCCGGAGCCATCCGCGTCGCTGAGCAGCAGCAGCGCGCCCTCCTCGGCGAAGCGCCGTGCAGTCGCCGCGCCGATGCCGCCCGCCGCGCCGGTGATGATCGCGACCTTCCCGTCCAGGCGCGATGTCGATCCTCGCGCTGAGCCGCTCGCGCTCATGGCTATCGGACCGGCTGTCTGCTGGCGCGCTTCGGTGGCGGCCCGGGCTTCGTGATGTAGCCGGGTCCGCGTTCCGGTCTGACGTTGCGCGTGTTGATCTCCTCGCCGCAGACCTCGCAGGTGAGGTGCGGGTGGGTTGCCTTGCCGCACGTCTCGTGGTGGAGCACGATCGGAGGCCCCTCGGGTCCGGCGAGATAGGAGTCGCCCCAGCGCATCAGCGCGACCACGGCGGGGAACAGGTCACGGCCCGCGTCGGTGAGCCGGTACTCGTGGCGATCCGGGCTCCTCGAGTACGCCACGCGGTCGAGCAGGCCCGCGTCCACGAGCTTGCGCAGGCGCAGCGAGAGCGTTGGCCGCGGGATGCCGAGGTTACGCGCGAGCTGCCCGTAGCGGCGCACGCCGAAGAACGCTTCGCGGAGGATCAGCATCGTCCAGCGCTCACCAACGAGGCTCAGCGCGCGCCCGACCGAGTCGACCTGCAGCCGATGGCCGAGATCAAGCGCACCACGAGCCCCGCCCGCGCGCTGCGTCATGCCACACGAACCTCCGCCGAGCGGGCGGCGAGCGCCGCCAGTACACGACGTCCCGCGGGGTCTTCCGCGGTTGCCGGAACGACCCCTATCCGGCTCGCCCCGGCCGCGCGGAAGCGCGCCAGGCGCGCCAGGATCTCGCTCAGAGAGCCAAGCGCGCACACCTGTCCAAGAAGCTCGGACGTGACCTCCGCTGCAAGCTCACTCCGCCTCGCGCCCGCGCGAGCACGAGCGACGAGATCGCCATAGCCCAGCTCGGTGAACATCTCGCCATATCCCGGGGGACGCAGGTAGACGGTGGTCTGTGCCGCCATCTGCGCCAGGGTCGCCCCACCGGGGTCCTCTGCGACGCTCACCCAAACGGCTATCTCCGGAGCCGGCCGCCCGCGAGACCGCGCCTCGGAGTCGACGACCGCACGGACCTGTTCGACGCGCTCGGGTGTCACGAGGTTGAGCACGATCTCATCGGCTGTGGCCGCGGCCACGCGTGTCATGTGGGGACCGAAAGCCGCGAGCGAGATCCTCGCATCGGGCTGCGGTTGGAAGAGGCGGAATCCGTGTGTGCGCACATGCTGGCCGTCATATGACGCACGCTCGCCGGCGAGAATCGATCGGAGCGCCTCGATGGTCTCACGCGCCCGCGCGGCGACCGCGGTCCAAGGCCGGTCGTGCCAGCCGCTGACGATTTCCGGGCTCGACGCCCCGAGTGCGAGATCGGCGTGCGCGCCCGTCAGGGTGGTGACCGAGGCCAATCCGAGCGCGAGCGCGACCGGGCTACGAACACCGACCGCGAGCGGGCCGATCTTCAACGCGAGTCCCGGCGCGCGCAGGCCGACGGCGGTGGCCAATGCGAACGCATCGAACGTCGCCATCTCGCCGAGCCACATCGCGCCAAACCCGTTGCGCGACGCCTCGACGGCGATCTCGATCACCTCGTCCTCGGGCCGGTCAAGCCAGAACGGTGCCACGACGTCGAGGTCGCCTGGGTCCATGGGTGTTGCTCTCGTGTTCACAGTTGTGTGGTGTTGGTGGGTTGGTGCAGGAGGAGGCGTCCGGTGAGCTCCCAGGTGGCGGGGTTGACTTGGAAGTGTGCGGTCGCGGTGTGCGCGTCGCGCAGGCGTCGCTGCAGGGGCGAGTCCTCGTAGATCGCGCTGGCGCCGGCGAGGTTGTACATGTTGCGCGCGACCGCGGCAGAGCTGCGCACGGCGTGTGTTGCGGCGAGGCGCAGCGCGAGCCGCAGGTCCTCTGCGACGTGCTCCTCCGTTTGCGCGGCGGTCCATGCGTCCTCGATCGCCTGGTAGTAGAAGGCGCGGGCGGCGCGCAGGCACGCCTCCGCCTCGGCGACGGCTGCCTGGGTCGCGGGGCGCTCTGCGAGCGCGCGGCTCGAGCCCTGCGGGCGCTTGGCGAGCGCGAGCTCGCGCAGCTCCTCGATCGCGCCGCGCGCATTACCCAACGCCGCCGCCGCGATCGAGGCCGCGAAAAACCCGAACACCGGGAAGCGATAGAGCGGCCGGTCTACCCGCGGAGGAGTGTCCAGCAGTGAGAGCACACGCCGCTCGGGAACAAACACATCCGCGGCGAGCGCGTCGTGGCTACCCGTCGCGCGCAAGCCGCTCGTGCGCCACGTATCGAGCACCTCAAGCTCCGCCGTCGGCAACGCCACCACCCGCAGCACCTGCTCGTGCGGGTCCCCCTCGCCGGCCTCGAGCACGCACCCCGCGAACAGCCACTGCGAATGCGTGATCCCGCTGCAAAACGACCAGCGCCCAGAAACCCTGACGCCGCCATCCGCCGGCACCGCGCGACCCCGCGGCGCATACACCCCCGCCGCAACCACCCGTGGATCCGCGAACACCTCAATCGCTCCCGCCTCGGGCAGATACGCCGCCAGCAGGCTGCTCGTCGCCGCGATCGAGACACACCACCCAGCCGAGGCGTCCCCACACGCGACCCGCTCCGCCGCCGCCAAGATCACCCCCGGCGCGGCCTCGAGCCCACCCAAAGCACCCGGCACCCCCGCACGCATCAACCCCGACGCGACCAGCTCATCGACCAACACCCCCGACAAGGCACGCTCACGCTCGCCAGCCCCGGCCATCTCCCCGGCAAGCACCGCTACACGCTCCAGCACCCCGCTCAACGCCCCATCCAACTCCACGCCACAGGACCCGGCCACACCCGCCAACACGAGCACCCCCTACATAGTTCAAAATTATTACCGGTACAGTAGCGCTATCACGAGCCGAGCGAGTTGTGGGCGGCGAGCCACGCATGACGCATGACACGGACATCAGCTTCGAGAAGGCGATCGAGATGACCGAGACAGCGCTCTCGCAGGTCAATCAAGTGGCCATGGAGCAGATACGGCGCGGCGCAGAGATCTCATCGCACGTCGAGGCGGCCGAGCGCGACCTGCGCAACGCGATGCGCCAGCTCGTGCTCGCAGAGCGCGAGCCCGCGCATCCGTCGAATCGCGAAGCGCCGGCGAAGCACGAGCCGCGCTCCTGAGAGCTAGCTGTTCGCGAGCGCCTCGAAGTTCTCGTAAAGTCGCGGCTCGCCGAACTTCTCACGCTGCCTCAGCGCAGCCGGACCAACACGCGACCAGATCCCCTCGACCCACAGCCAGTCGTGAACCAGCTCGGCGCTGAGTAGATCGTTCTTGGTAAGCGTGCCGATCGACTCGCCGAACATGAGCATCGTCCGCACGGACTGGTCGTCCATCGCATTAGCCGTCTCGGGATCAAAGTCGTCAGCGAAAATCTGCGGCATCGCGTCCTGAACACCGAGGGCCGTGCCCCATTGCGCGATCTGGATCATGAGGAACGCGTCATCACGAGTCGCTCTAGCCATGCAGTCCCTCTCTTCCTCCCGGTAGACAATGCCCAAACCGCGACGGGAGCATACATCTCGCCGCTCCCCAGTCGCCGGCGCGCGCGGGGGCGCGGCGGCACGCGATCGCGGCTTCCAAGCGATAGACGAGAAGTGATCGCAGGAGTAGCCTCGACACGATGAGGGGAAAGCCGTCGCCAGCGATGGTCGTTGCGCTGCTCGCGCTGTTTGTCGCGCTCGGTGGGACCGGTCTAGCCGCGAGCCGCTACCTAATCACCAGCACCAGCCAGATCAAGCCGAGCGTTCTGCACGCGCTGCGCGCCACACAGGGGCCACCTGGGCCGCAGGGGACGCAGGGACTCCAGGGGCTACCTGGGCCGCAGGGGCCGCAGGGGCCGCAGGGAGTCCAGGGGTCCCAAGGGCCTCAGGGACCTCGCGGGGCGACAGGGGAAAAGGGGAAGGAAGGGCCCACTGGGGGAGAAGCCAGCATCGAAGAGCTGTGCTTCGCAATCGATCTGGCGCTGGTTGGCGGGCCGGAACGGGGGCTCCTCCACGAAGCGCTGGCGACGATCTACCACGAAGGCTGCCGCCGATGAAGCGAGGAGCCCGCCCGAAGCGTGCTCCCGAGACTCGATCGTGCGGGGCCGTGTCCAGGGATTCTGCGATGCAACCACGCGCGTACCATTCCAGGAGCCCATCCGCCTCGACCAGCGCGAAGGAGCGAGAATGAACGATGAACGCGTCCTGAACAAAATCGAGCAGCTCGTCGACGAAGAGCATGCGCTCCTGGGCCTCGATGATGAGGCGAGCCCGCCGGACAAGCACGATCGCCTCAAGAGCATCGAGGTGGAATTGGACCGCTGTTGGGATCTGCTGCGCCAGCGCAGAGCGCGCCGCGAGTTTCACCGAGACCCCGAGGACGCGTCGGTGCGTGACGAGGGGACTGTCGAGGGCTACCTGCAGTGACGGGTCCCTAGCCGCGTGCGCCAAGCACAGTTCGAGCCCTCATCTGGGTCGCTGCCCACGGTTGACCTGGCGGCGCAGGAGCCGCTAGGATCGGCCTCGAGTCCTCGGGTCCCTGGGGAGGGCCTGAGAGCTCGGCTTGTCGGCGGCTTTGCGGCGGCCCTGAGGGTCGGCGGGAATCGCGTGCAACCCACTTTTGGGCGGAGTTCGAGGAGGGCCAATGCTGGGTCGGTCTCCGCACGTCAACGCTGTGTAGAGGGGATCGGATGGCTTATCTCAACTGCCGCGACCGGGGGCTCCGGCCCAGTGCAGTCGCGGAACGCTGGCGGTGTTCTGAGCCGGGCAAGGAGTAGGCATGGCTCCCTCCGTTGGACTCGTGCTGCGGGACGAGCTTGGCTCTGAGGGCGTGCACTCGCTGATAGCCGGCGGCGAGCTCGATATCGCATCGGCCCCCGCCTTCGAAGCGAGGATCGCTGAGCTCTGCGCCGACGGCATCGGCACGGTGGTGCTCGACCTGAGCAGGCTCACCTTCATGGACTCGACCGGCCTGCAGGTCGTTCTCGCCGCCGCCAAAGAGTGTGCGCAGCAGGGACTCGACTTCGTGCTGACGGGCGCGACGAGCTCCGTGCAGCGTCTTTTCGAACTGACGGGAGTCAGGCCGTCGGACAGGCTGGTCAAATGGGCTGCCGATGCCCGCGCGCTTGGTATCGAGGACGGACAGCGCGGCGCGTGGTCCGATGAGTTGACGCCAGACCTGCTGTTCGAGCAGCTGACCGGCGTTCGTCCCGTTGAGGACCTGGGCGATCTCGTCGAGGCCCTGTCCGACAGCTACGAGGAGGGACGCCGCGCGGCCGCAACCACTCGCCTTCGCGTCAGGAAGCCGGCCTCGGCGTGAGGACCTCGTTGACCCGCAGAGGCTGCTCGTACTCCTAGACGTAGCCATTCATGCTGTCGTGGCGTGAGATCTCCACGACGTGACTCTCCTTTACGGTCCTCGTCTCAGCCGCCCGTAGTTGCGTCGGTCCCAGATGCGCCATACCGCCACGCTGCCATGAACACGGCTGCAGCGCCGTCGGGCTCGCGCTACTTTCTGCTCCGCCAACCTGACACGCGAGCTATGGAAATCCGGACCCTGACGGACCGGCAGGCCGATAGCTCAAACATGTGGAGCCCGCGATGAAGAACGCCGAAAGCCGCCTCGTGCTCGTCATCGGGGCTGTCGTTTTCCTCGACACGATGTTCTATGCGGCGATCGCTCCCCTGCTGCCGGCGCTCGCGCACGAGCTGCGCCTCTCGAAGCTGTCCGCCGGCGTGATGATCGCGAGCTACCCGCTCGGCACGCTGCTCGGTGCGCTGCCTGGAGGTCTTCTCACCGTGCGCGCCGGACCGAAGTTCACGGTATGCGCGGGGCTCGCGTTGCTCGCCGGCTCGACGCTCGCCTTCGGGCTCGCACACGATGCCGCGTCGCTGGACGCAGCGCGCGTGGTCGAGGGCGTGGGCGGCGCATGCTCGTGGGCTGGTGGCCTCGCGTGGATCGTCGCCGAGACGTCTGCGAGCAGCCGCGGCGCCATGATAGGCAGGGTGCTTGGCGCCGCGATCGCCGGCGCCCTGTTCGGGCCCGTGATTGGCACGATCGCCGACGCAGTCGGCCGGGCTCCGGCGTTCAGTGCGGTCGGGCTCGTCGCCGTCTTGCTGATTGCCGAGGCGGCACGCCTGCATTTGCCGCCTGTCCCGTACGAGCGGCGGCCGGGCCGGCTTCGCAGGGCTCTGCGCACCCGCGGCGTGATCGCCGGCATGTGGCTCGTCGCTCTCCCCGCGCTCGCATCGGGCACGATCGGCGTGCTCGCACCGCTGCGCCTTCACCGCCTCGGTGCGACCGCCGGCGCGATCGGCGCAACCTTTCTTTTGGCTGCTGCACTGGAGGCGGTCGTGAGCCCGGCGATCGGGAGACTGTCGGATCGGCGCGGCCGGCTCCTGCCGCTGCGCGTCGGCTTGGCGGCGGCGAGCGGCGCTCTCGTCTGCTTCACGCTTCCTCGCAGCTCACTGCTGCTCGCCGTCGTCGTCGTGGCGATCAGTGGAACCCTCGGGGTCTTCTGGGCCCCGGCGATGGCGATGCTTGCCGACGCCGCTTCGGCGGTCGGCCTCGACCAGGGTTTTGCCGCGGCGCTCATGAACCTAGCGTGGTCCGCTGGGCAGCTCGTCGGCTCGGGAGCCGGCGGAGCCGTCGCGAAGGCCGCCGGCGACGGCCTGCCGATGCTCGTCGTCGCCGGACTGTGCGCCACCACGCTCGCGATGCTGGCGCGCTTCCCGCCAGTCCCCGTGCCTCCGATTGTCACGGCCTCGCCGCAGGAGCATGCCTGAGCGATGCCTTCCAGCGCGACGTTCATTTTGCGCCGCGCGGGCGCTCGGCTAGCCGCGCTGGCGTGGAGGCTCGATCTCGGCCCGCAGGGCGGCTCCGGCCTTCGCCATTTCCTGCAGGACCTCAGAAGCCGCACGCGGATACTGCGGGTTGATCTCGGCGAGCGCCGCGATGAGGATCGCCGCGGTTGCGAGGCGCATGAACCACTTGTGATCGGCCGGCACGACGTACCAGGGCGCCCACTTGGTGCTCGTGTGTGTGAGCATCTTGTCGAAGGCCTGCTGGTAGGCGTCCCAGTGCTCGCGCTCGCGGATGTCGCCTGGGGAGAACTTCCAGTTCTTCTCAGGGTGTTCGATCCGCCTGAGGAAGCGTTTGGCCTGCTCGCGCTTTGACAGGTTCAGCATGACCTTCACGACTCGGATGCCGTTGTCGACGAGGTAGCGCTCCCAGTCGTTGATCTCGTCGTAGCGGCGCTTCCAGATGCCCGTCGTACGGCTCGCCTTGGGCAGGTTCTCGTGCGCGAGCAGCTCGGGGTGCACGCGTACGACGAGCACCTCCTCATAATGAGATCGGTTGAAGATCCCGATCCTGCCTCGCTGCGGCAGAGCGCGCTGATAGCGCCAGAGGAAGTCGTGATCGAGGTCCTCGGCGGATGGCTGCTTGAAGCTGCGCACATCGACGCCCGCGGGGTTGATGCCGCTCGTGACGTGCTTGATCGTGCTGTCCTTCCCGGCAGCGTCCAGTGCCTGCAGCACGAGCAGCACCCCGAATGTGTCCTGGGCAGAGAGCCTGTCCTGATAATCGGCCAGCAGCTCGATTCCCTCTGCAAGACGGATGCCGGCCTCAGCCTTGCTGCTGAGGCCGTCGGTGTAACCGGGGTCGAAATCCCGGCTCAGCTTCACCGCCTTGCCGGGTGGGACCCGCAGCGGTTCGACGAGGTCGTACACGAAGCGCAGCTGTCGGCCGGTAGCGTCGCTCACGGCATCCGTCCATAGCTGTTTTCCGGCTTCGGGGAAGTCGCGAAGAACGCCTCGGCGGCGTCGAACCCCGACTGGTAGAGGTATTCCTTTTCACCTTTGGAGAGGTTGAAGTTCAACGTCGAGACCGCACCTGTCGGGATCGGGATCACGCGTGACTCGAACCGGCGCTGCTCGAACTTGTCAAGTGCGTTGATCGAGGTGTCGAGGATCGCTTCGAGCATCTCCTTCGGCCACGTCAGCCCACCGATGTCGTGATGTGAGGGCTCTTCCTCCTCGACATCGAAGCCGCTGTGAAGATGAAAGCCCCACGTCGGATGGCTCGGCTGCGGCTTGTCGAAGACGAACAGGGGAAAGGCGCTCGTCACTCCCCCGTCGACGAACACCCCCTGCTTCTTCGTCGAGCGATCCCACATCCCGCCGAGCGGCGGAAAGAAATACGGGTACCCCGCGCTGATCCGCACGGCCTTGTAGATCGGGAACGCGTCAGGGTCGATGGGTTCACCATGCTCGTCCGCGTACAACGCCACGTCTTGCGGGAACTCGACCATGCGCGAGTGCGCGATGTCGCTGCCGACGACGATGAGCCGCCCGTCCCCCTTCAGCCGCGTCAGCTCGCCGAAGGTGGTGTCCGCACCCACGCCTGCGAGCGGCGAGTCCTCGAGCAGGCCTCTGATCCACTTCGTCAGCTCGTCGCCACGCACGATCGACTCGTGCAAGATCAGGTCCGTGGCCGCTCCGAGAAGGTGGATCGGATTTCCATAGTCGGCGATGCGCTCGAAGTTGTAAGCGTCGAGGGACTCTTTCAGGCTGTTCGCGTCATAGCCGACGGCGAGCGCCATCGCAGTGACGGCGCCGGCCGAGGTTCCGGCGAGCTCATGCCAGTCTCCATAGCCGGCGTTCGCCGCGGCAGCGAGCGCACCTGCGAAGGCAAGGCCCTTGATGCCTCCCCCGGAGAAGACCCCGTCGGCCCCCAGGCGCTCTGCCTCTCCCATGCGGGCGAGGATATCGTCGCACCTACCGTGCTCACGGGTAATCCAAACGGCCCTATGAGCGCGGGCGTGTGCAGCTGCGGCCAAGCGAATCAGTGAGTTGCTGCACGAGGCGGGCGAGATTCACGATCGCGTGTAGAGGATCGTCGATGGCGCCGCGCAAGCGCCGGCGCCGGCCGCTGAGCATCCAGCTGAGCCTCCTCGACGGCGCGGGCCGCTCAGAGCTAGCGGGCGATGCTCTCGGCGACGAGCTGTTCAAGCAGACCGGTCATCCGGGAGAGGATCTCGGCATGCTCAGACACGGTGTAGTCCTCGGCGAGGTCGGTCGGCGGTCGATAAACGATCCGCGTCTGTCCGCCGCCATCCCAGACGAGCACGCGCAGCGGCAGCTCATAGCCAACCGTCGGATCGCCCTGCATCAACGGCGTGCCGGTGCGCGGATCGCCGAAGATCAACAGTTCCTCATCGGCCAGCTCGAGACCGGCGGCGCGCGCTCCCCCGCCGTGATCGACGCGGGCGAAGATAGTGATCTCGCGGCCGGTGACCGCGGCGACGAGACGGTCCATCGTTGCATGGACGCTGTGAGGGCTGTCGGCAACGTTCAGAGACATCGCGGCGTCACGCAGTCTGGCCGATCGCGCCCGCCGGTGCAATCGCGGCGGGAGCAAACCGCACATCAAGCAAGAGGCCGATGGCGTGCAGGTCCGACGCCGGCGCTCCGCCGACCGGCGAGGGGCGGATTCGTCATGCTTGCCGGTCAATGACCGAACGCGAGATCCGCTCGTGGCTCATGGACATGGACGGCGTGCTGGTGCGCGAGGAGCTGGCGGTCCCTGGCGCGGATCGCTTCATCGCCCATCTGCGCGAGCGCGGGAGGCCGTTCATGGTGCTCACGAACAACTCGATCTACACGCGGCGGGACCTGGCCGCTCGGCTGGCCGTGAGCGGTATCGACGTTCCAGAGCACGCTATCTGGACGTCGGCTCTGGCCACCGCGCGCTTTCTCGAAAATCAGCGACCCGAGGGCTCGGCGTTCGTGATCGGCGAGGCCGGCCTGACGACAGCGCTGCACGAGGCCGGCTACACGTTGACCGAGCGGGGACCTGACTACGTCGTGCTCGGAGAGACTCGCACCTATTCATTCGAGCGCATCAGCCGTGCGGTCCGCCTGATCGCCGGTGGGGCGCGCTTCATCGCCACCAACCCCGACGCCACCGGTCCGACCCCAGAGGGCCTGTTGCCGGCGACGGGTTCGCTGGCGGCGCTGATCAGCCGGGCGACCGGCGTTGAGCCCTACTTCGTCGGCAAGCCGAACCCGCTGATGATGCGCTCGGCGCTCAACGCGATCGACGCGCACTCGGAGACAGCTGCGATGATCGGCGATCGAATGGACACCGACGTGGTGTCCGGGCTCGAGGCCGGGATGGAGACGATACTCGTGCTCAGCGGCGTGACGACGCGCGCGGACGCAGAGCGCTATCCCTACCGCGCCTCTCGCATCGTCGACTCCGTGGCCGACCTGCTGGACGCCGTCTCGTAAGCGCCGGCGCGCTGCGTGCAGGACGAGATCGAAAGCCGCCGCGGTGGCCCACGCGTCGAGCGGGGATCGCCGGTTGGGCGAAGGAGGCTGCCACCATGAGCGCCATGGACGTCGACCGGCACGCCGTGAAGCAGGTGGCGCCGAGCGAGCTTGCGATGCCGGAGGTGTTGAGCAGGCGCAGGCTGAGGTCGCGGCTGCTGTTCGTGCTCGGCCTCGTCCTGGCCGTCGTCGCAGTCGTGACGCTCGTCCCCGGGCTTGGCGGCCTGCGCTCGCGACTGTCCCACGCCAAGCCTGAGTGGCTGCTGCTCGGGGTTGTGCTCAAGATGCTCTCCGGCCTCGGCTACGTTGCTGTGTTTCGCATGGTCTTCTGCCGGCGCATGAGCTGGGGAGTGAGCCTGAAGATCGGCTTCTCAGAGCTTGGTGCGAACGCGGTGTTCCCCACTGGCGGTGCCGGCGGGCTCGCGCTGGGCGCCTGGGCCTTGCGACGTGGAGGGATGGGAGGCGGTGAGATCGCGCGACGGACCGTTGCCTTCTTCCTGCTGACCAGCGTGCCGAACGTCGTTGGCGTGATCATCATCGGGCTCGGACTCGCCACCGGGACGCTCAGCGGCGAGACGAACCTCCTGCTCACCGCCCTCCCCGCGGCCGTGGCCGCGATGGCAATCGTCGGGACGCTCCTCGCCGGCCGCGTCGCCGAGCGCTGGGGCTCGCGCCTGCAGCGCGAAGGGCGCCACGAGCTGTCCCAACGAGCACGTCTGCTGCTCCACAGCCTGAACGCGGTTTCGGACGGCGTCGAGGAGGCGGTTGCGCTGCTCCGGGAGGGCAACATCGTCCTGATCCTCGGGCTGATCGCCTACCTCGCGTTCGATGTGATGATCCTGTGGTCGGGGTTCCGCGCATTTGGACCCGCTCCCCCTCTGGCGGTGTTGTGGATGGGGTACCTGATCGGCGAGCTCGGCGGGCTGATACCGGTGCCCGGCGGGATTGGCGGAGTGGACGCCGGCCTCGTCGGAACGCTCGCCCTCTACCACGTGTCGCTCGCCTCCGCGGCGGGAGCGGTGCTGATCTACCGCGCGATCGCGCTGTGGGTCCCCGCGGTCGTCGGCGCCGGCGCGTTCGTCGCGCTGCGCCGGACGCTGCGCGACGAGGCAGACAAGGTCGCCGTCTGCGTGCCGCAGACCGAGATGGAGGTCATCGGCTTGGGTCGCGTCGTCATCAGCGCCGAGTCGCCTACCCTGCAGCGATAGCGCGCCGTCGCCCGCGGAGCCGGCAAGCCGCGCACGATCGAACGGAGGCGCAGCCAGCCACGCCGACCGTCCGGCCTGAACGCGGACGAGGCCCGCACGCGCAGCTGCGCCTGCGGGCCTCGCTGGGAGGATGAGACGGACGCCGCCTAGGCGCGGACGGACACCGCGAGCTACTGGGCGCGGACTGACACGAGCGCCGCGGTGGCCGGACGGACGCCACGCGCGGTTGCTCCGCGCGTGGCGTGCACCGGCGCCGCTGCCGGCGGTTCGCCTGCCGGTACGTGGGGCCTCAGCCGCGTCGCCCGCGACATGACGTAGGAGACGCCGCCGATCAGGGTGAGCATTGAGAAGATGTTCATGGCGATGTCGAGAGAGAGGTTCATGTTCTTTCCTTCGTTGGAGTGTGCGACTGAGAGGAGTCTCCTCACGCGCCCTGTGGGGATCGTGTGCTCTTGATCAGAAGTTCCTGAGAGCCGCAGCGGCGGGGGAGCGAGAGCTCGCTGGCCGCAGCGGCGGGGGAGCGAGAGCTGGCTGGCTCGCCGGGCAGCGCGTGGAGCGCTGGATGAGATCAGCCGACTCTCGAGAGCAGGCCGGCCGGGAGCGGACCCTGCGAGAGCTCTCCACCGAGCAGGCTCTCGGCGACCTCGGCGGGGCTGGGCCTACCGACGAGAAAGCCCTGCGCCATCTGGCAGCCCATTTCCCGGAGAGCGGTCATCTCAGTCTGTGCCTCGATTCCCTCGGCGACGACGGCGAGCGAGAGGGCTTGGCCAACGCCGAGGATCGCCTGAAGCAGCTCGCGGCTTCTGCCTCCATCGCTCAACCCCGTCACGAAGCTCTTGTCCACCTTGAGGATGTCGACGGGCAGGCGCTGCAGGTGAGACAGCGAGGCGTACCCGGTGCCGAAGTCGTCGATCGCGATGCGCACACCCAGCTTTCGCAGCTTCGCGAGCATCTCCACGATTCGCTCGGTTTCGCTCGCGAGCGACCCCTCGGTGATCTCGAGCACCACGCGCGACGGCGCGATCCCGGACCGTTCGAGGACGCCTTGCACGTCGCCCAGCAGGCTGGGGGCCGTGAGCTGAACGGTCGAGACGTTGACCGACACCGACAGCGAGCGCGCGCTCTGGTGGCGGCGATCCCACGCCATCAGCTGAGCGACCGCCTCCCTGAGCACCCAGCGGCCGACCGGCACGATCAGCCCGTTCTCCTCGGCGAGCGGTATGAACCGCTCGGGCGCGATCAGGCCCCGCGTGGGATGGCTCCAGCGCAGGAGCGCCTCGAAGCCCTTGAGGCGTCCATCGACCATCCCGAAGATCGGCTGGTAGAAGAGCACGAGCTCTGAGCGCTCGAGCGCATCACGCAGGTCGACCTGCAGACGGAAGCGCTCGTGGGCGCGCTCGTGCATCGAGGGGGCGAAGACACGAACCGAATCCTTGCCGCCGGTCTTGGCCACGTACATTGCCGTGTCGGCGTCGCGCAGGAGATCCGGCACGTCGGCGGCGGAGGCCGACCCGACGGCGACCCCCACGCTCGCGGTGACCGCGTAGTCCCAGCCCGGCAGGCTGAAGCGCGGCCGCAGGGCGTCGCAGACATCGTGGGCGAGAGCCTTCGCGCGCTCCAAGCTTCCGACATCATCGATCAGGATCACGAACTCGTCGCCCCCCAGCCGCGCGACGGTGTCCTCCGGGCGAACCATCGACTCCAGGCGACGCGCGACCTCGCAGAGGACCACGTCCCCGACCTGGTGTCCGAGGCTGTCGTTGACCGCCTTGAACCCATCGAGGTCGACGAGCAGCACGGCAACGGTGGCCCCCGAGCGCGCCGAACGTGCGAGGGCGTGCTCGGCCCTGTCGCTGAGCAGCGCACGATTGGGAAGTCCGGTGAGCGGGTCGTGGAATGCCTGGTGACGCAGCTGCTGCTCGAGTGCCGCCTGGTCGGTTGCATCGCGCGTGTTGATCACCAAACCGCCCACGCTCGGGTCGCTGATCAGGTTGGTGATGGCCGATTCGGCATAGCGAATCCGGCCGGTGGCGTCGGTCAGCTCCCACTCCACCCGCGAGACGTGACCGGGCTCTTTCATCGTCCGCTTGATGGCCTGCGTCATGGCGCTCGATCCGCCGGTCACCGCCTCCAGCCTCTCTCCGACCAGGTCTGCTGGCTCGAGCCCGAAGATGGCAGCTATCGAGTCGCTCACGTAGCGGACGGTGAGGTCGGGATCGACCACCGCGATGACGTCTGAGGAATGCTGCACGAGCGCGCGGTAGTAGCGCTCTGTCGCTCGCAGCTCGGCGGTGCGTTCGTCGACCCTGCGCTCGAGGTCGGTGGTGAGCGCGTTGTTCTCGTAGACGACGATCAGCTGCAGCAGCAGGGCGAGAACCACGAGCGCCGCGCTGATCGAGAGCAGCACGCTCGTCGGTCCGAGGCTCCGTCCGGCCCACCACGTAACGAGCGCGGTGGCGATGCCGAGCGCGGCCGGGAGCGTCGGCAGACCTGGCATCATCCGCGCGACTACGGGCCGTGGCGTCCATCCTCCCGTGCGCGGACGCTGCGCGGCGGCAATCGTGATCACGAGGAAACCCGCGACCCATCCGATGTCGATCGGGCTGACCCTGCCGAGACTCGGCCGCAGCGCATTCCGATACCAGAAGGCAGAGTCGGAGATCGCCAGGCACGTGATCCCCAGAGCCAGCAGGCCGAGACCCGCGGGCAGGTTGCCCTTGCCGCGCACAGCCACGAACAGGACCCCGGACAGCGCGACGGCGTCGAGCACCGGATAGGCGAGGTTGACGATCTGACCCGACGTCGAGGACCCGCTGCTCGCGAACACGGCGGCGATCACCGCACACCAGCTGATCAAAAAGCAGCCCACGGCGATCAGCAACCCCTCGGCCGCGCCGCGCAGGTGCGACAGCCGTCCGGCGGGCGTGCTCACCATGCTCATCAGCCCGCCTACGACGAGCACGGAGGAGGTCAGCAGAGCGCCGTCGATGATGGATGGTCGCTTGGGGGTGATTCCGAGTCCCACTTCGTAGATGCTCCACACGACGTGGCCGACCGCCCATGCGCCGAAGGCGAACGCCAGCAGGCGCCACGCCCGCCAGACCCGTTGACCGGAGCGCCCCTCGAGTGAATCTTCACGACTGTCCCGCCTGGCTCTCGACGCACACGCCAACCCGGCGATCACGGCCGCCAGCGTCTCGCTCAGGTCCTCGAAGGCGGTCCAGCCGCGGCCGTTGCCGGCGTGAATCGTGACGAGTACCGCGAAGGCCGCAGTCGCCGCGAGGCTGAGCACCCAGAGCAGGGGAAGTTGGGCAACCTCCAGGGTTTCGCGGTTTGGAATCAGTTTGGCGGCACGGCTTGGCATAGGCATCGCTGGGGCGGTCGGCCCACGATCCCGATTGCATCGGCCAGTTGGAGGATTCGCTTGAGCGCACAGAACGACTTCCGGGCACACGTTGCGCGAGGCGTTTTAGCCTCGAGAGGCGATGACAATGCGCCGGCCGGCCGGCCTTCGCGCGTAGAGTGCACGGGATGCACGAGCGCGCTGCGATCGTCACCGGCGGAGGTCGCGGGATCGGGCGCGCCATTGCACTCGCGCTCGCGAGCGAGGGTCGCCTGGTCGCGGTCGCCGATGTCCGCACCGCGGAGGCGCGAGCCGTCGCCGCGGAGATCACGGAGGCCGGCGGCCGCGCCGAGGCGGTCGCGCTAGACGTCACCGATCCGCTCTCGGTGCGGGCCGGCATCGCCAGCGCGGTGAGCGTGCTCGGACCGCTCGAGATCCTCATCAACAACGCCGGCTGGGACGAGCTCCGTCCGTTCACCGAGACCGACGAGGAGTTCTGGGAGCGCGTGCTCGACGTGAACTTCAAGGGCGCGCTGCGGATGACGCATGCGCTGCTGGGGGGCATGGTCGAGCGTGGCTTTGGGCGGATCGTCTCGATCGGCTCGGACGCGGGCCGCGTCGGATCCTCGCTCGAGTCCGTGTACGCCGGCGCGAAGGGAGGCCTGATCGCGTTCATGAAGACGATCGCGCGGGAGGCCGCGCGAGACGGCGTGACCGCCAACACCGTCTGCCCCGGCCCGACCGACACCCCGCTGCTCGCCGCCATCGCCACCGCGCAGCAGGACGCCGAGCGGGTGATCGTGGCGATGACCCGCGCGGTGCCGATGCGGCGCCTCGCGCGTCCCGAGGAGATCGCCGCAGCCGTCGCGTTCTTCGCCTCCGAGGAGGCCGCCTTCATCACCGGCCAGACGCTGTCCGTGAGCGGTGGTCTCACGATGGCCTGAGGCGCGGCGCGTGCGGCGCCTGGCCCCTCACGCTGATGTCCGCTGGCGCTGGCAAGCTTCGCCCGCGTGGAGGACGTGACCTACGAGGTCGAGGATGGGCTCGCCTGGATCACGATCGATCGCCCGGAGCGCTTGAACGCCTTCCGGGCGCTGACGGTCGATGAGCTGATCGAGTCCCTCAAGCGCGCCTGGGCGGATCCGGCGGTCGGCGTTCTGGCGCTGACGGGGGCCGGCGAGCGGGCGTTTTGCGTCGGCGGCGACCAGAAGCAGCGCGCCGAGACCGGCGACTACGGGCCGTCGGCCAGCGGGCTGTTCGAGGTGGAGGCCCTGCACCGGACGATTCGCGAGGTGCCCAAGCCGGTGATCGCCGCGGTCAACGGCTTTGCGATCGGCGGCGGCCACGTGCTGCACCTGCTGTGCGACCTCTCGATCGCGGCCGAGCACGCCGAGTTCGGGCAGACCGGGCCGCGCGTCGGCTCATTCGACGCCGGCTTCGGAACCGGCTATCTGGCGCGGGTTGTCGGCGAGAAGCGCGCGCGGGAGATCTGGTTTCTGTGCCGCCGCTATGACGCCGTCACGGCCGAGCGCTGGGGGCTCGTCAACCGCGTCGTGCCGGCGGCCGAGCTGCACGCCGAGGTGCGCCGCTGGGCCGAGGAGATCCTCGCCCTGTCGCCTACGGCGCTGCGCTTCCTGAAGGCGTCGTTCAACGCGGAGACCGAGCAGCTCGCCGGCGTCGGGCGACTCGCCTTCAGCGGACTGCACGAGTTCGCCGACTCGGAGGAGGCGCGCGAGGGCGTCCGCGCGTTCGCCGAGAAGCGCTCGCCCGATTTCTCGCGCTTCCGCGCGCAAGCCTAGTCTCGGCGCCGCGTTAGCTCACAGCGGGTTCGGGTAGAGGACGGATAGCCTCCGCAGGCACCGGCCGTTCGGCCGTGCTACGCAAGGCTCTCCCCGTGGATGTGACGCGACGGTGGGCGACGCACAGACCTCAACGCAGGCAGGGCGCTTTCGCGATCGCAACGAGGCCGGGCGGCTCGTGGCCGAGCGCCTGCGACGGTACGCCGGCCGCGACGACGTGGTGGTGCTCGGCCTGCCGCGTGGCGGCGTGCCGGTCGCATACGAGGTGGCGCGCGAGCTGGGTGCGCCGCTGGACGTCTACGTCGTGCGCAAGCTCGGCCTGCCGGGTCACGAGGAGCTGGCGTTCGGCGCGATCGCGACGGGCGGCGTTCGCGTGCTCAACAAGGAGCTGATCGAACGTCTGCGGCTCCCGCCGGAGTGGATCGAGGCGATCGATGCCAAGGAACGCGGCGAGCTCGAGCGGCGCGAACGCATCTACCGCGGCGAGCGGCCGCCGCCCGATCTCGCCGGTCGCGTCGTGATCCTCGTCGACGACGGTCTCGCGACCGGCGCGACGATGCTGGCCGCCGTGCAGGCCGTCCGCGAGGACGACCCGGCGAAGGTCGTCGTTGCGGTGCCCGTCGCCGATCCCGAGGTGTGCGCGAATCTCGAGGCCGTGGCGGACGAGGCCGTCTGTGTCGCGACGCCGCGGCCAATGCGAGCCGTTGGCCTGTGGTACCGGGACTTCTCGCAGACGAGCGACGAGGAGGTGCGCGAGCTGCTGCAGCGGGCGCGGCGGCCTTCGGCCGCAAGCGGCCTGGGCGCTGCCGTTCACGTGCTCACGGGCGCAGCCGGGGACTTCGACCCGCTGCTCGCGCGTGCGCGCGATGCGCGTCACGTGCTGCTCGGCGAGGCCTCGCACGGCACGCACGAGTTCTACCGCGAACGCGCAGAGATCACGAAGCGGCTGATCGCCGAGCGCGGTTGCACCGCGGTGGCGGTTGAGGCCGACTGGCCCGACGCCCACCGCGTGAACCGCTTCGTCCGCGGGATCGGCGAGGACGAGACGGCGGAGGAGTCGCTGCGCGGCTTCCGCCGGTTCCCCGCGTGGATGTGGCGCAACACGGTCGTCGTGGAGTTCGTCGACTGGATGCGGCACTTCAACGAAGCCCTGCCGGGCGATAGCCCGAGGGTCGGCTTCTACGGCCTCGATCTCTACAGTCTCCATGCCTCGATAGCAGCCGTCGTCGCCTACCTGGCTAGCGTCGACCCCGCGGCGGCGCGTCGTGCTCGCGAGCGTTACGCGTGCTTCGACCAGTTCGGACGCGACCCGCAGGTGTATGCGTACGAGACGGGCATCTCCGGGGCGGAGCCGTGCGAGGACGAGGCCGTCCAGCAGCTCACCGAATTGCTGCGCGCCGTGGCGGGGAGCGGGCGGGGCGACGGCAACGCGGGCAGCGCAGAACGCGATCCGCAGGCTGACGCGGACGAGCGATTCCATGCCGAGCAGAACGCTCGCCTGGTCGTCGACGCCGAGCGCTACTACCGTGCGATGTTCCGCGGCGGCGTCGAGAGCTGGAACCTGCGCGACCGCCACATGGCCGAGACGCTGGAGCAGCTCTCGGTCCACCTCGAGCGCACCAGCGGCGCCCGCGCGAAGCTCGCCGTATGGGAGCACAACTCGCACCTCGGCGACAACCGCGCCACCGAGCTCGGGCAGGCCGGACAGCTGAACGTGGGGCAGCTCATGCGCGAACGCCACGGGCGCGAGGCCCTGCTCGTCGGCTTCACGACGTACACGGGAACCGTGACTGCGGCCTCAGCGTGGGACGGTCCCGCCGAGCGCAAGCGGGTGCGTCGCGCGCTGCCGGGAAGCTGGGAGGAGCTCTTTCACGAGCAGGGCATCTCCGCGTTCCTGCTCGAGCCTGTCGGCCTTACAGGCCGCCGGCTCGAGCGCGCGGTCGGAGTGGTCTACCAGCCTGAGACCGAGCGCCTCTCGCACTACTTTCACAGCCGCCTTGCGAGCCAGTTCGATGCCGTGATCCATATCGATCAGACGACAGCGCTCGAGCCGCTCGAGCGAACGAGCAAATGGGACGCCGGTGAGCTGCCGGAGACCTACCCGTCAGGGTTTTAGGCTCCCGCGCTGGCGCCGGGTGGCCTTGAGCGGATGCTGGCGGGTGGGGTAGTAGGGGGGATAGGGCGGCACGACGATCACTGTCTGCAGCCAGGCGGTGCCCGTCGCGCCAGCGAGATGGCTGGCAGGAGCATGGAATCCAAGAGAATGGACTCGAGCGCTCCGGTGGATCAGGGGCATGCCGCCCAACAAAGCTCCGTCATAGCGAGCTACTCACGATGGCCCGTACGGTGCCGGCTTCGGCCTCGGCGTGCCGCCGGGGAACGCCAGGCGGAGGATCGTGCGGTGCACGGTTCCGAGCTGCCTGTGCAGTGGCCCGGTGTTGTAGGGAAGCCCGTAGCGGCGGCAGATGTCGCGCACGCGTGGAGCTATCTCCGTGTAGCGGCTGGACGGCATGTCCGGGTAGAGGTGGTGCTCGATCTGAAAGCTGAGGTTTCCCGCGAGCAGGTGAAACAGGGGACCGCCATCGATGTTCGCAGCGCCGAGCAGCTGCCGCACATACCATCCGCCGCGTGTCTCGTTGGCAACCTCCTCCTGACTGAATGTGTAGGTCTGATCGGGAAAGTGTCCGCAGAAGATGATCGAGTGGGCCCACACGTTGCGCACGATGTTTGCGGTGAAGTTCGCCGCGAGCGTTGACTTGAAGCTCCGGCCGGAGAGCAGCGGAAAGGCGATGTAGTCCTTCACGATCTGCCTGCGCGCCTTCACGCCGATCGCCTTCAGCTCCTTGATCACCTTCCCCCGCGGCTTCTCGCCGGAGCGGATCGCGTCGGCATTGAGGTCGTGGACGGCCACGCCCCACTCGAAGAAGCCCATCAGCAGGATGTTGTAAAGGGGCTGAAACAGGTAAACCGGGTGCCACCGCTGGTGCGGGTCGATCCGCATGATCTCGTAGCCGAGGTCGCGGTCCTTCCCGCGAATATTGGTGAAGGTGTGGTGCTCGTAGTTGTGGGAGTGACGCCACGCCTCCGCCGGCGAGGCGGTGTCCCAATCCCAGCTCTGGGAGTTGATGTCCGGATCGTTCATCCAATCCCACTGGCCGTGCATCACGTTGTGGCCGATCTCCATGTTCTCGAGGATCTTGGCCAGCGAGAGCGACGCCGTGCCGGCGAGCCACAGCGGCTTGTAGCGCGAGCCGAGGAGGAGGGCACGCGCGGCGAGCACCAGACGGCGGTGCAGGGTGATGGTGCTGCGGATATAGCTCGAGTCACGCTCGCCGAGATCGGCGAACACCTCATCGTGAATGGAGTCGAACTCGCGGCCGAGCTCCTCGACCTGCTCGGCGGTGAGACGGGCGAGCGGGCTCTCGGCCTCCGCGGATGGCGCAGCGGCGGCGGTGCTATCGAGGTGGATGACGGACATCGGGACTCCCTTCGGTTCAGAGGTCAGAGATCGATCTCGACGGCGCCCTCGGGCGCGTTGATACAGGTGCGCAGCATTTCTCCGGGCTGCCCGTGGACCCGGCCGGTGCGCAGATCGCGCAGGCGCCCGGAGCGCAGCTGTCCGATGCAGCTATGGCAGATTCCCATGCGGCATCCGTATGGGAGCTCCGCGCCGGCTTCCTCGCCGGCCACGAGAATCGGCTGCTCGCCGTCGCTGCAGGCGCGGACGTCGCTGCGGCAGAAACGGATCGAGCCGCCCGCTCCGCGCTCGCCGTCGCCGAGGTGGGCATCAGGCTGAAAGTGCTCGATGTGCAGCCGACGGGCGTCGCCGTCGAGCCTCCAGCGCTCGCTCATCGCCTCGAGCAGTCCGGCCGGCCCGCACAGGAACGCCTCGCGCTCGCGCCAGTCGGCGCAGAGCTCCTCGAGCTGATCCGGACTGATGCGGCCCCGCTCGCTCGTGATCCGCCGATGCAGCCGGTAGGAGCTGTGACGCTCCGCGAGCGCGCTCAGCTCGCGAGCGAACATCACCTGCTCGGCGGTGCGCGCGCTGTGCACGTGGACGACGTCGCGGAGCTCGCTGTGCGCGGCGAGGCTGCGCAGCATGCTCATGATCGGCGTGATCCCGCTCCCTGCGCTTATGAACAACAGCCGCGGGGGCGGCGGGTCGGGGAGCACGAAGGTCCCTTCGACGCCTCCCAGGCGCACGACCGCTCCTGGACGCACGCGCCTGAACAGGAACGGCGAGACCTTTCCCGACTCGAGGAGCTTCGGCGTGATCGCGATGCAGCCGTCGGGACGGCCGGGGTCGGAGGTCAGCGAGTAGGCGCGCCAGTGATGGACGCCGTCCACGGCGACTCCCAGGCGCACGTACTGTCCCGGGTGATGCCCCGGCCACTCCCACCCCGGCTTGATGACGATCGTCACGGCGTCAGCGGTCTCGCGTTCGACGCGCTCGACGCGCCCGCGCAGCTCGCGGGTGGACCAGAGCGGATTGATCAGCTCGAGGTAGTCGTCCGGAAGCAGCGGCGAGGTGAACGAGCCGACCAGCCGCAGCACATTGCGCCGAACGCGCGGGACCTGCGGAACCGCTCCGCGTTCAGGCACGATCAACCACCGGGCCGCAGAATCTCGCTGGGACGGTCGCACGCGATCATGACGCGAGATGATGATACCTCAAATGAGGTGACATCAAACATGGTAGCCTCGTTGGCGAGATGGCGCGTGCGAGTGTAGACGCGATCGACCAGCCCGGCGGGCGCTCGCAGCGCTCATCGGGCGGCCATGACCTGACGATCGAGCAGCTCGCCGCCGAGACGGGGATGTCGGTGCGCAACATCCGCAACCATCACACGCGCGGCCTCCTGCCCCCGCCGGAGGTGCGGGCGCGTGTCGGTTACTACAGCGCCGAGCACGTTGCGCGGCTGCGCCTGATCCTCGACCTGCAGGCCGACGGCTTCAACCTCGCGGCGATCGAGCGGCTGTTGAGCGGATCCGATGGGCTCGCCGAGCGTCTGCTCGGCCTGCGCAGGGCGGTGACCACCCCGTTCGAGCCCGAGTCCGCGGAGCTCGTCACCGCCGAGGAGCTCGCCGAGCGCTTCGGCGAGGTCGACGCCAAGGACGTCGCGCGCGTGCGCAAGCTCAAGCTGCTCGTTCCCCTCGGAGACGGCCGTTTCGAAGTGCCCAGCCCCGCGCTCCTGGGAGCGGCCGAGCAGGTCCTGGCTCTCGGGATTCCGCTGTCCGCCGCGCTCTCGCTGGTCGAGCGGATCAGTCGCGACTGCGATTCGATCTCGCGGGCATTCACGAGGCTCTTCCTGAGGGAGCTGTGGGAGCCCTTCGAGCGGGCCGGCCAGCCCGATGACCGCTGGGAGGAGCTCATCGAGGCCGTCGACTCCCTCAGGCCGCTTGCCTCCGAGGCGCTGCTCGCGCTCTTCAAGCAGAGCATGACCGCCCGGCTCGAGGACGCGTTCGGCAAGGTGCTCGAGCATCAGTCAAAGCGCGGCCGCTAGCGCTCCGCCGCAGGCGCGCGCTCCGACTAGGACGTGCCGCCGGCCCGCGCCTGGGAGGCCTGCGCGGCAGGCGCGAGATCGCTGAGCGTGAGCGGGCGCGCCGGAGGACGCTCCAGAATCCGCCGCGAGCTCACTTCGAGCTCGTCCGTGATGCGCACGAGCTCGCCCGACTCGAGCAGACGCCAGCCCGGATCCGAGTCCATTCGCTCGCTCGCGATGACGACGAGCGGGCGTTCGGCGCCGTCGTCGGAGCGCACGCGGCTGCCGAGGCTGCTCGCATGATCGAGCGGGTTGCCCGGCGCTCGCTCGAGGATGTAGAGCGGGTGGGTCTGCGGATAGCGCAGCGCCCACAGCCCGTCCGCCGTGGCGAGCACGAAATTGATCGCGAACACGGGCAGGTTCGCGGCCACCCAGCGGCACGCGACGCGGATACCCTCCTCGACGTCTCCATCGCATGCGTCGATCTCGCGCGTGATCAGCGCGAACAGGCGCTCGGAGTCCGTGTCGCCCTTGACGAGCCGCATCTCGGCGCCGAGATGCGCCTCGAGCGCCGGCAGGTCCTCGAGCACGCCGTTGTGCGCGAACAACCGCCGGAGCTGCTCGAACGGGTGCGTGTTGCGCAGCTCGAGCGCACCGGTGGAGGCGAAGCGGATGTGCGCGATGAAGGTTCTCGCGGAGATCTCGCGCGCCTCGCGCGCGAACCGCGCATCGTCGTAGGCGGCGATCGGCTGCTTGCTGACGTGAGGTCTGCCGTCGCTGTCGAACCTGGCCGGACCCCGTTCATCGGTCCACCTGCTGTGAGAGTCGGTGGCTGTTGTTTTTGTGAAGGGTAGGGGTGCCGCCGCCTTGCGGAGCGAGCCCGTAGGGCGAGCGCAGCAAGGCGGCGGGCGCGTCGCCGAGTGCCCCCGGGGCCGAATTGGACACGTTTTCACCCCGCGGCGCTGAAAAGGAGCCGCTCTCGATCGATCTGAGGGCCTTCGCGGGGTCGGTGAAGGGAATCACCTTGCCCTCCTTGACCGCCTGAGCCCATGCCCTGGCGAACTCGGCCGGCGCCATCATTGAAGCGCCGAGTGCGGGCGGCGCTCGTTGTAGTCCTCGCGCCAGTCCTCGACCATCACCTGCGCCTCGGCCAGGCAGGTGAACTGCTCGACCGCGAGCAGCTCGTCGCGGATGCGCGAGCCGAAGGACTCGACATAGGGGTTCTGCCACGGCGAGCCCGGCTCGATGTAGGCGCTCCCGGCGCCCGAGAAGCGGCACCAGTCCCGCAGCGCGTTGGCCGTCAGCTCCGGGCCGTTGTCGCAGCGGAGGAACGCGGGCACCGGCCGGTCTCGGCGACGATCCGCTCGAGCCGGCTGACCGCCTGGTCGGCGTCGATGCGCCGCTCGCAGCCGACCTCGAGCGCCTCGCGGGTGAACTCGTCGACGATGTGCAGGAGCTTCAGGATGCGCCCGTCGGCGGTCTGGTCGAACTGGAAGTCAAGCGCCCACACGTGATCGGGGCGCTCCGCGGCCAGGCGCTTGGCCGGCACGGTCGAGTCGCCCAGGCGCTGGCGCTTGCGCCGGCGGACGGGCACGCGCAGGCCCTCCTCGCGCCACAGGCGCTGCACGCGCTTGCGGTTGACCGCCCAGCCCTCCTCGCGCAGCTGGGCGTGTGCGCGCCGGTAGCCCCAGCGCGGGCGATCCTTTGAGAGCTTGCGCAGCCGCGCGCGCAGCGCCTGATCATCTTGCGCCACGCACAGCGGCCGGCGCTGCGTGGAGCGGTGCTGCCCGACGATCTGGCACGCCCGACGCTCGGAGAGCCCCTTGCGGTCCTGAAGCATCAGGACCGCCTGGCGCCTCCGGGCCGGGCCTACCAATTTCCCGACGCCACCTCCTTCAGCGCGTCGATCTCGAGCTCCTTGTCGGCGACGATGCGCTTCAGCTGGGAGTTCTCGCGCTCGAGCTCCTTCAGCCGCTTGACGTCGTTGCCCTTCATCCCGCCGTACTGCGCGCGCCAGCGGTGGAACGTGTTCTCGGAGACTTCGAGCTCCTTGGCGACCTCGGGGATCGTCTTGCCCTCGGCGAGCATCCGCTCTGCCTCGCGCAGCTTGCGAACGACCTGCTCTGGCGTGTGCCTGCGTCGCTTCATCTGAGTTCCTTCCTCGCCCATCATCGTGGACGGGTAGAACTCTCACAAGCATCGGACCGAACTCAGGGGGTCGGGCCAAACCAGCCGAGCCCGGTACCGTCGGGCTCGCGCCTGCTCTGCGTCGCCAGGCTGTCGGGGGCGCCGAGCAACCAGAACGTCGCCCGTGCGGGCTTCGACCCTGCGGCCATGCCAAACAGACGACACATCGGCACAGCGATGCTAGCCCGCGGCCGAGCGGCGGGACGGCGAGCGCCAGGCCCCCGGCACCCGCGGCTCGAGGAGCCGCCAAGCTCCGGTATGGTAAGCGCAACGAGGGGAGGTTGAGGATGTACGACTACGTGATAGTGGGAGCGGGATCGGCGGGTTGCGTGCTCGCGAGCCGCCTCAGCGAAGACCCGGATGTCCAGGTGCTGCTGCTCGAGGCCGGGCCGCCGGACACGAACGAAAACATCCACGTGCCGCTCGGCTACCTGAAGCTCGCGCGCACCGAGGTCGACTGGGACTACACCTCCGCGCCCGAGGCCGAGTGCTTCGGCCGGCGGATCCCGCTGCCTCGGGGAAAGGTCCTGGGCGGATCGTCGTCGATCAACGCGATGGTCTACATCCGCGGCAACGCGCGCGACTACGACGATTGGGCCGTGCCCGGCTGGGCGTGGGCCGACCTGCTGCCGTACTTCCTGAAGGCCGAGGACAACGAGCGCGGCGCCTCGCAGTGGCACGCGACGGGTGGCCCGCTGCCCGTCAGCGAGGAGCGCTCGGGCAACGTCATCTCGCGTGCGTTCGTGCAAGCCGGAGTGCAGGCGGGCCTTCCGCGCAACGATGACTTCAACGGCGCTGAGCAGGACGGCGTCGGCACCTATCAGGTGACCCAGCGTGGCGGCACGCGAGCGAGCGCCGCCGTCGCCTACCTGCACCCGGCGATGGAGCGCGCGAACCTGACGGTGCTGCCGTACATGCAGGTCCAGCGCGTCCTGCTCGAGGGGATGCGGGCCGTCGGCGTGCAGGCGACACAGCTGGGCCAGGCGCAGGAGTTCAGGGCCGAGCGCGAGGTGATCCTCTGCGGCGGCGCATACAACTCGCCGCAGCTGTTGATGCTCTCTGGGATCGGCCCGGCCGAACACCTGACGATGCGCGAAATCGAGGTGCTGCTCGATCAGCCGGCGGTCGGCGAGAACCTGTCAGACCACCCAGGCGCGTACGCCGTGTGGACCACGCCTGAGCCGCAGAGCCTGATGCTCGCGCTCGAGCCGGAGGCGCTCGAGCAGTACGAAGCGAGCCAGTCGGGGCCGTTCGCGTCGAACCTCGCGGAGGCCGGCGGGTTTGCGCGCGTCGAGGCTGGCGCCCCGGCGCCCGACACCCAGTTCCACTTCGCGCCCGTCCAGATCGTCGACGAGGGAATGAGCGACCCTGAGGCGCACGGCGTGTGGGCGTCCCCGTGCCTGCTGACGCCACAGAGCAGGGGCTCGGTCCAGCTCGCCTCGAACGACCCTACGGCCAAGCCGATCGTGCACAACCGGTTCTACTCTGCGGGCGATGACATGCAGCGGATGATCGCCGGCATGCGGCTCACGCTTGACATCTGCTCGCAGCCGGCGCTGAAGCCCTACTGCGCAGAACCGTTCACGACGCCGGACGGCGACAGCGATGACGCTCTGCGTGCGCACGTCGGCCGCACCACCTTCTCGGTCTATCACCCGGTCGGCACCTGCCGGATGGGGGTGGATGGCGACGCGGTCGTCGACGAGCAGCTGCGCGTCAACGGCATCGACGGCCTGCGCATCGTCGACGCGTCGGTGATGCCGTTGGTGCCACGCGGAAACACGAACGCCCCGACGATCGCTGTGGCCGAGCGCGCCGCCGACCTGATGCGTCACGGCACGGCGCTGCTCTCGCAGGAGGCTGCGGGCGCGAACGGAGCCCGGCCGCAGCCAGCCGCGGGCGTGCACGGCTGAGGCGCCCGCGGGACGCTAGCCGGCCATCAGCCGCTTGGAGACCGCGAGCGCGAGCCCGCGCGGCGCGTAGCGGTTCGGGGCGAACGCGGCACGGGCCAGCGGCCCGCCGGGTATCACGACGCGCGCGCCGCGCTCGGCGCCCCGCAGCGCGTCCTGCGCGACGCGCTCTGCCGAGACCCACACCGCCTTCGGCAGCTTCTCCGCGAACGTGGCGTCGCTCGTCGCCTGAAACTCGGTCGGCACCGGCCCGGGACAGACGGCGGTCACGGTCACGCCGAGCTCGCCGACCTCCGCGTGGAGCGCCTCTGAGAGCAGCAGCAAGTATGACTTCGCGGCTGCATAGCCCGCGTTGTAGGGGAGCGCCTGAAACGCCGACGTTGAGGACATGTTGATGATCGCCCCGCGCCGGCGCTGCACCATCCCTCCCAGCCAGCGGTGCATGAGGTCCATCGGCGCCTCAGCCAGCAGCCTGAGCTGCTCGAGCTCGCGCTGGCGGGGGCTGCGGTAGAACGGCTCGTACACGCCGAAGCCGGCGCAGTTGACGAGCACCTCGACCGTCCGCCCGCCGGCGTCGAGCTTGGCCGCGAGCGCGTCGCGGGCGTCCGCGTCGGCGAGGTCGGCGGCCAGCGCTGTGGCGTCGCCGAGCTCCGCCGCGAGCCGCTCGAGACGATCCGCCCGCCGGGCCACCAGCGTGACGTGGTGGCCGCGTGCCGAGAGCGCGCGGGCGAGCTGCTCGCCGATGCCCGACGATGCGCCGCTGACCACGGCCGTCGAGGTGCTCGCAGGCTCGGGAATCGACACTGATGCGATTCTACGGTCAACCGCCAGTCGAAAGCAGACCAACTGGGCCTCAGCGCCTGTCACCGGAAAGGGCAGATCCAGATGAGCACGCAACCAGTCGCAACCCACGACCACCCCGTCAAGGCGCGCCACCATCTCGCCCAGGTGGTGCGCTTCAGCCCCAAGGAAATAAAAAAAGCCGTTGGCGAGGTGGAGGGCTTCAACGCGAAGTTCGCTGTGATAATCACCTCCGGCGTCGGCACCATGGCCTGCGCGTACCTCTTCGCGCTCATCGCGTTCATCAGCCTCCCCGCGATCCTCATCCAGGCCGGGGTGCTCACGAACAGCGACGTGCCGAAGTTCTTCACGAAGGCGGGGCTGATCCTGATCGTCGCGTGGATCGCGCAGACGTTCCTGCAGCTCGTCCTCCTGAGCATCATCCTCGTGGGCCAGCGGGTGCAATCCGTCGCCTCAGACGCCCGTGCCCTCAAAGAGTTCGACGACACCGAAGTCATCCTCGATCGGCTGGACACGAGGACCCAAGGCGGTCTGACCGAAGTCCTGAACGCGATCAAGGCCCTTGAAAAGAAGGCCGTCTCTTAGGCCGCGTCAGCCCGCGGCCGCGGAGCGGGCCTCGCGCACGAGGCGTCGCATGCCCTTGAGCCAGCGCTCGGGGTCGGACCCCTTCAGCGCGAGGAAGCCGGCCACGTTCTCGTGCGGCAGGATCAGCATGCGCTCCTCGCGGATGCCGGCGATCACCGCGTCGGCGACGTCCTCGGGTTCGATCAGCCCGCCGGCCGTCAACGCCGCTGCTCCCGCCGGGTCCTCCATCGCCAGGTCGAGCATCGGCGTGCGAACGCCCTGCGGGCAGATGCAGGACGCGCGCACGCCCCGTTCGCCGTATTCGATCGCGAGCCACTCCGCCAGCGAAACGGCGGCGTGCTTGGTGACGCTGTAGACGAGCGAGGACACCTGCGTGAGCAGGCCCGCGGCGGACGCGGTGTTGATGAGATAGCCCTCGCCGCGCTCGAGCATCTCCGGCAGCAGCGCACGCGCGGCCCATACATGTGCCATCACGTTGACTCGCCACGCTTCGTCCCACACCTCATCGGCGGCCTCTGGGCCGCCCATCGCACCCGGGACGCCGGCGTTTGAGACGAAGATGTCGATCGGCCCGCTCCAAGCCGTCGCCTGCGCGATCAGCGCGCGCACGCTGCCCTCGTCTCCCGCGTCGAGCTCGACGGCGAGCCCGCCGAGCTCCTCGGCGATCGTGCGAGCCCCGGCGAGGTCGCGGTCGGCGACCACGACTGCACGAGCTCCCTCCGCGGCGAACCGGCGTATCAGCGCTCGCCCGATGCCACCGGCGCCGCCGGTGACGACGACGTGCCTGTCGGACAGCTCCATCGGGCGTACTCTATGTGACCCATGAGCGCTGAGGCCACCGTCGAGGCGTCGCCGGCGGCGCCCCTGTGGGGGGAGCTGCGCTACGGCGGCGAGCTCATGCGGCTGCTGGCGGACCGCGAGCTGCGCGCCCCGCGCCGGCGGCGCGACGCCCAACCGGTGCTCCTGATCCCGGGGTTCATGGCCGGCGACGGCTCGCTGACGCTGCTCAGGCATTGGCTCCGCCGGCGCGGACACCCCGTCGCGATGAGCGGCATGGTTGCGAACGTCGACTGCGCCGAGCGAGCAGTCACGCGCATGCAGGCGCATCTGCAGGCGTTCGCCTCGGAGCGCGAACGCCCGGTGGTGCTGATCGGACAGAGCCGCGGCGGCGCGCTCGCGCGCGCCCTCGCCGTCCGCGAGCCGGAGCGAGTGTCGGGCCTCGTGATGCTCGGATCGCCCGTCCGCGACGGGCTGGCCGTCTCGGCACCCGTCCTGCGGACGGTGCGCTGGCTGGCGCGTCTAGGCGATCTCGGCCTGCCGGGAGTGCTCTCCAGCAGCTGCCGCGACGGCGCGTGCTGCGCCGCCTTCCGCGCGGACCTGAACGCCGCGCTCCCGCCGGCGCTGGCGGCCGTGGCAGTGCATTCACGCAGCGACGGGATCGTCGACTGGCGAGCCTGCCTCGATCCTCACGCCGAGGCGGTCGAGGTCGACTCGAGCCACTGCGGGATGTCCGTTCACCCGGGCGTCTACCGGGCGCTCGATCGCCTGCTCGACGAATCGCGGGAGCGCGCATGGAGTGGATGAGCGCGATCGACTCCTCGTTCCTGCACGTGGAGAACGACAGCACGCCGATGCATATCGGCGGCGTCAGCATCTTCGAGGGTCCACCGCCGCCGTTCGACGGCCTGCGGGAGATGGTCTCGGGCAAGCTCGAGCTCGTCCCGCGCTACCGGCAGAAGGTCCGCTCCGTGCCGCTGTCCGCCGGCCCGCCGGTGTGGGTTGACGACCCGCATTTCAGCCTCGACTACCACCTCCGCCACACGGCGATCCCCGCTCCCGGGAGCGAGGAGCAGCTGCGCCAGATGGCCAGCCGAGTCTTCTCACAGCACCTCGACAGGAACAGGCCGCTGTGGGAGCTCTGGGCGGTCGAGGGTCTCGACGACGGGCGCTGGGCGCTGCTGTCGAAGGTCCATCACTGCATGGTCGACGGCGTCGCGGCGACCGACCTGATGTCGGTCATGTTCTCCGACACGACCGCCGGCTCGTCTCCCGGGCGATGGTCGGCGCCGCCGGAGCCGTCCGGGCTCGAGGTGCTCGTTCGCACGGTCGCGCGGCTCGCGAGCCCGGCCGGTCAGATCGACGCACTGCGCCGAGCGCTGGGAGCGCCGCTTGAGACCGCGCGCTCGCTGAGCGAGATCGCACGCGCCGCGCTGGCCGCCTCCCCCAGCATGCGCCCCGTCGCCGCGTCCTCGCTGACGGGTCCGATCGGGCCGCATCGCCGCTGGAGCTGGGCCGACACGCGCCTCGCCGACGTCAAGACGGTGCGCGGCGCGCTCGGCGGGACGGTCAACGACGTGGTGCTCGCGCTGATCACCAACGGGTTCCGCGAGCTGCTCGAGTCACGTGGCGAGGACATCGCCGAGGATCGGGTGATCCGCACGATGGTCCCAGTCTCGGTGCGGCGCCGAGGAGAGCGCGGCGTCTACAACAATCGCGTGTCCGCCGTGTTCGCGGGCCTGCCGGTGGGCCTCCTCGACCCGGTCAGGCGCCTCGAGCGGATCCGTGCGGAGATGGACGGCGTCAAGCAGTCCAAGCAGGCGGTGGCCGGAGACGTGCTGAGCTCGCTATCGGGCTTCGCACCGCCGCTGCTGCTCGCCCTCGGAAGCCGCCTGGTCACGCTCTCGCCTCGGCTGAACATGCACACGGCCACGACGAACGTCCCCGGCCCGCAGCAGCCCGTCCAGACGCTCGGTCGCCGCATGCTCGAGTCCTATCCGTACGTCCCCGTCGTCGGCTCGATCCGCATCGTCGTCGCGATCTTCTCCTATGACGGCGGCCTCTACTTCGGCGTCACCGGCGACTATGACGGCGCTCCGGACATCGACGTCCTGACGGCGGGAATCGGGCGCGGAATGCACGATCTGCTGGCCCTCGCCTCTCCGCCGCCCCGCGCTCGGCGCAACGGCGGCAAGCGCGCAGCCGCCAGCGCGCCGCCGGCGCTCAGCCGGGCAGCGACGCCGTGACCCCGCGGTCGATCTCGAACCACATGCACGCTGACGCCTCGCTCGCGTCGGGCTCCTCCGCGTCGATCGACCAGCGATCGGCGACGTGGTCGAGCAGCTGCAGGTCATAGTCCGTCCACGTCCTCCGAGCGGGCCGGTCGAGGAGTCCGCGCGGCGCTCGCAGCTCCACGCGCACGACGTCCGCGGGCATCCACGCGAGAAGCTGGACCTGCTCGCCGGGCGCGCGCCTGCGCTGCCCGACGGCGCGTGAGACGAGCTCGCTGGTGAGCAGCACGACGGCATTGCGCAGATCGGGAGACGGCCGGTCGACCTGTGCGACGTAATAGCGCGCGGCGCGCGGCGCGAAGGAATCAAGAGGCAATGAGACCTCCAGGTCCGGCGCGACCGTCTCGATCGACATCGATCAGCCCCATTCCCGCGACCGGCCTTTCTAAACTCCAACGCCAACGAATGTCCAGGCCCACCGCCGGGACGCTGGCGCCCCGCTCGAGCGCATACGATCGCTCTGCAGATGGCGGCAGCCGATGAGATGCTCCAGCTCGCGCGCTCCCGGGAGAGGGCGCTTGCCGCGCCTGGGCTCAGCCCGCGCCCACGCCGGCGTGTCGCCGTCCTCGCGTGCATGGACGCGCGGATCGACCTTTTCGCAATGCTCGGCCTGCAGCGCGGCGACGCGCACATCATCCGCAACGCCGGCGGGCTGGCGACCGATGACGCGATCCGCTCGCTGAGCGTCTCGCAGCGGCTGCTCGGCACGACCGAGATAGTCGTCGTCATGCATGACGGCTGCGGGCTGCACGGCGCCTCCGAGGATGATTTCGCGCAGGCGCTCGCACGTGATGGGGTCCTGCCGACCTGGCGCCTCGGCGCCTTCGAGGACGTCGAGACGGCCCTGCGCCACGGCCTTCTGCGCTTGCGCTCGAGCCGCGAGCTGCCCGCACGCGAGGAGATTCGGGGCTTCGTCTTCAATCCCGAGACGGGGGCGCTGCGCGAGGTGCTTGCTGAGGGTGGCGTATAGGCTTCCGGCCGATGCGAGCCGTCACCTTCCAGGCTCCCGGCGTGGTCACCGTCGAGGAGCGCCCGGAGCCTGAGCTGGTCGACCCCGAAGACGCGGTGGTGCGGGTGGAGGCGACCGGCGTCTGCGGCTCGGACCTGCACATCTTCCACGGGCGCGTGCAGGTCGAGCAGGGCTTCACGATCGGGCACGAGTACGTCGGCACCGTCGTCGCGGCGGGCGACGCGGTGAGCCGCGTGTCGGTCGGCGACCGGGTGCTCGGCTGCTTTCAGACGGCCTGCGGCACCTGCTTCTTCTGCCGGCGGGGCGATTATCACCGCTGTCTGGAATCCCGCACCTTCGGCCACGGCGCCACGCTCGGCTCGCTACAGGGGACCCAGGCGGAGATGGCGCTCGTGCCGCACGCGAACCTCGTGCTGCGGCGCGTTCCCGACGGCATGAGCGCCGACACGGCGCTGTTCGCCGGCGACGTGATGGGTACCGGCTTCCACGCGGTTGACGCGAGCGGCCTGCGGCCGGGAGACGTCGCCGCGGTCCTCGGGCTCGGCCCGGTCGGGCTGTGCGCCGTCCAGGCCGCGCGCGCGGCCGGCGCTGCGCACGTGTTCGCGATCGACACCGTACCGGAGCGCCTCGGCGTGGCCGAGTCCTTCGGCGCGGAGCCGGTGCACCTGCGCGAGCAGGACGTGCGCGCGATCGTGCGCGCGGCGACCGAGAACCGGGGAGTGGACGTGTCGATCGACGCGGTCGGCGATCCGCAGGTGCTCGACAGCGCGATCCGCATGACGCGCGCGTGCGGGAGCGTCCAGTGCATCGGCGTGTACGCCGAGCGCGCGGAGGTGCATCTCGGGCTCTTGTGGTTGAAGGCGCTGACACTGCGCGGCGGCCAGGCCAACGTGCTCGCGCACGTCGACCGGGTGCTGGCGATGATGTCGGCCGGAGTGCTCGATCCGACGCCGCTCGTGACACACCACATGGACCTCGATCAGGCGGCTGAGGCGTATGCCGTCTTCGACAGGCGCGAGGCGCTGAAGATCGTCCTCACCCCCTGAGCGATAGCCGCACCCGATCGCTACGCGACCCAGCCGAGCGAGCGGGCCACCGCCTTCTTCCATTGCGCGTACTCGCGCTCGCGCAGCCGCTCATCCATCTGCGGCTCCCAGCGCCGGTCCTCCGACCAGCGCTCGCGGAGCTCCGCCTCGTCCCTCCAGAAGCCGACAGCAAGCCCGGCGGCGAAGGCCGCGCCCAGCGCCGTCGTCTCGGTGACCATCGGACGGATCACCGGAACGCCGAGCACGTCGGCCTGGAACTGCATCAGCAGCTCGTTCGCGGTCATGCCGCCGTCGACGCGCAGCTCGCTGAAGGGACCCTCGGCCGCGGCGTTGGCCGCGTCGAGGACTTCCCTCGTCTGCCAGGCTGCCGCCTCGAGCACGGCACGAGCGATGTGCCCCGCGCGGGCGTAGGCGGTCAGGCCGACGATCACGCCGCGCGCGTCGTCGCGCCAGTGGGGGGCGAACAGACCCGAGAAGGCCGGCACGAGATACACGCCGCCGTTGTCCTCGACGCTGCGCGCGAGGTCCTCGACCTCCGCGGCGCTCCCGATCAGCCCGAGCTGGTCGCGCAGCCACTGCACGGCGGCGCCGGTCACGGCGATCGATCCCTCGAGCACGTAGCTGGTGGGCGCGTCGCCGATCTTCGCGGCCACGCTCGTCAGCAGACCGCCTGAATGGACGATCTCGCCGCCGGTGTTGACGAGCAGGAACGAACCGGTGCCGTAGGTGTTCTTCGCCTCGCCTCGCGCGAAGCAGGTTTGGCCGAAGAGAGCCGCCTGCTGGTCGCCGAGGATGCCGGCCACCGGGCGACCGCCGAGCGCGGTCGCCCGCGCCTCGCCGTAGACCTCGCTCGAGCTGCGGATCTCGGGCAGCATGCAGCGGGGAACGCCCATCAAATCGAGGCTCGGCTCGTGCCAGTCGAGCGTCTCCAGGTCCATCAGCATCGTGCGGCTGGCGTTCGTCACGTCGGTCGCGTGCACTCCGCCGTCACACCCGCCGGTGAGGTTCCAAAGCACCCACGTGTCCATGTTCCCGAAGATCAGCTCGCCGTTCTCGGCACGCTCGCGCGCTCCAGGAACGCTGTCCAGGATCCAGCTGATCTTCGGACCGGAGAAGTAGGTCGACAGCGGCAGCCCGACGCGCTCACGCAGGCGGTCGACGCCGGCGGTACCCGCGAGCTCGCGCACGGTCGCGTCCGTGCGGGTGTCCTGCCAGACGATCGCGTTGCACACCGGCACGCCGCTCTGCCGGTCCCAGACGAGCGTCGTCTCGCGCTGATTGGTGATGCCGATCGCCGCGACATCGCCGGCGTCGGCGCCCGCGTTGCGCAGCGCGGCGTCGACCACCTCGCGCGCGCGCAGCCAGATCTCGCTCGCGTCGTGCTCGACCCAGCCGGCGCGGGCATGCAGCTGCTCGTGCTCGCGCTGCTCGAAGGCGACGATCCGCGCGTCGGCGTCGAACAGGATCATCCGGGTGCTGGTCGTCCCCTGATCGATCGCGGCAACGTAGCTGCTCACGCTCCCCACCCTATTTGGCGAGCGGGGCCGCCCTCGATTCGGGCGCAGCCCGCTGTATGGTGCCCGACCGTGCGCTCGGCATTCTCGGCGTGGGCCCGGCGGTCCGCGGACATGATCAAGCGCTCGCCCCTCGGCCGCTCGCGAAGGCCCGCCAGGGCCACCCTGCTCCTCGCGCTGGCGCCGACCGTGTTGCTGGCGCTGGGCGTCTCGCTGCCCGTCGCGGGACGGAGCCGGTCGGCGCCGTCAGCCGGCGCGAATGAGCGCGTCTCCGAAACCTCGGGATCATCCGGCCCTCCCGAACCCGGCGCTCACGCGAGCTACCGCATCGTCGGCTGCCGCAGCCACGGCACCGGCGCCTACCTGCATGGCCCGCACCGGCGAGAGGTGGCGATCGGCTTCGACGACGGGCCCTGGCCGGACACCGCCGCGTTCGTGCGGATGCTCGAGCGAAGCCACGCGCAGGCGACCTTCTTCATGATCGGCGACCAGGTCAGCTCCGTATACCGCAAGACGCTGCTGCGCGAGCTCAGGGACGGCGACGTGCCCGGGGACCACACCTTCACGCACCCCGACCTGGCGATGACGGGCGACGTGCGCGCGCAGCTGCAGCGGACGATCGCGGTGATCCGCTCTCTGACCGGCTACACGCCGTGCGTCTTTCGCCCGCCGTACGGCGCGTACGACCAGTCGATCATCCAGACCGCCCGCTTGCTGGGCCTCGCGACGGTTCTCTGGAACGTCGATCCGAGCGATTACACGCTGCCCGGCACCGCGGCGATCGAGCAGCGCGTGCTTGCGCAGGTGCAGCCCGGCTCGATCATCATCTCCCATGACGGCGGCGGTCCGCGCGGCGAGACGCTCGCCGCCTACCCCACGATCATCGCGTCGTTGCGAGCGCGCGGCTACCGCATCGTCACGATCCCGGAACTGCTCGGCTTCCGCCCCGTGTACGTCCCTTGCATCCGCCTGTGCGACGGCATCGGCGAGCTGCGCAGCGCGCTGCCGCGCGATGCGATCATCGAACGCGCGAGCTAGGCCCGGCGGCGATACCTCGAGGGCAACGCGGGCCGCGTCTTCGGCGTCGGGGAGGGCACGGGCTGAGCGCTCGCGCCGCGAGGGCGAGCGTGCGTAGAATGATGTGCTCCGCCGATCCGAGTCGGCGGATTCGCAGGGCGCGCGCCCGTAGCTCAGTGGTCAACGGTTCTCTTCGGGGAGCCAAAGAGCAGCGGTCTTTCAAGCCGCAGGCCGCGGGTTCGATTCCCGCCGGGCGCACTTCACGATCTGCTGTGGCGCTTCGTCGAGCGCCGGCCCTCCAGCTGCGCCTGCCGTGGCGGCAGGCCGAGTTCCCGCGCCCCGCCCGGGCCGGCGTCGCCGACGCCTGAGCGCCGGGCCGGGAAGGCTGGTTGACATTCCACGTAAAACCTGATTTATATGTTCGTGGCGGGGAGTCCTCCCGCCAAGGTGGGAGAGGCAGCGATCGGATGAGGTCCCAGAGGGCGATTGGAAGGCTCCGAACCATGGGGTTGAGGTCAAGCACGATGCGAGACCGAGCGCAGGACCGGCATGGAGGTTCGCGGAGGATCGCATGGAGCTGAGGGTGTTCGTGTGCCACGAGCAGCGCATGCTCCGCTCGCTGCATGCTCGCTGGCCGTACCGGCGCTCGCACTGCCGCCACGACCTGCACTGGCTCGTGCGCGTGCAGTCGCGTGGAGGCTGGTGCACGAACGGTCGCGGTCATTCGCCGAATGCTCTGCGCGCATCGAACCGGCGACCCGAGGAGGGCTGACGGAGCGCGGTCGGGGGGAAGCCTGTCCCTACAGGCCCGATAGCGAAGTCGGGCGGGTCTGTAGGGGCGGGTGCCGCCCGCTGTCGCGATCCGCATGCAGCGTGTGCTCGGAGATCGCATCGATCAGCGCCGGCCAGGCGGCGCGCGGAAGATCGTGGCCCATGCCGGGGACGATCATCAGCCTCGCGCCGGGGATCGCGCGCGCCGTTGCCCGACCCCCCGACGGGGAGACTAGCCGGTCGGCGCTCCCGTGGATCACGAGCGTCGGGGCGGTGATGCGCCGCAGTTCAGGCGTGCGGTCTGCGGCGGCGATGATCGCTGCCAGCTGGCGCCCGGCACCATCGGGGTCGTGGTCACGGTCGTAGCTCGTCGCGGCGATCGCGCGTATGTCATCTTCGTCGCGCGGCAGGCCGCGTGAGCCGATCGCGGCGAACACGCGCTGCATGTGCGCGATGAAGGCCTCGCGCCCGAGCGGGGCGCGGCGAAGGAAGACCGAGTAGAGGCGCAGCGACGGCTGCCCGCTGCGCAGGCTGCCGGTGCTCGACATGATCGACGTGAGCGAGCGCACCGACCGCGGATGACGCGCCGCGAGGCCCTGCGCGATCATCCCGCCCATCGAGGCCCCGATCACGTGTGCCGGAGCGAGCCCGAGCACGCGCAGGAGCGCCGCGGTGTCATCGACCATGTCGAGCATCGAGTATTGGGCCGCGCGCCTGGAGCGGGTCAGCAGCTGGCGAGGAGTCGGTGGCGGCCCGCTCACGTGGGTCGAGCGTCCGCTGTCGCGGTTGTCGAAGCGCACGACGTGCAGGCCGCGGTCGGCAAGCGCTAGGCAGAAGTCCTCCTGCCAGACGACCATCTGGGTGCCGAGCCCCATCACCAGCAGCGCCGTCGGGTCGGCCGCATCGCCGAAGGTCTCATAGCAGAGGGTCACGCCCCTGCCGACGTCGCAGAACTGCTCGGGCACGATCGAGGGACTCTAGCGGTCGGGCGCCGCGAGCGGCCGGGTCGCTAGGATCGGGGGAGATGGCGGTCGCACGTGCATCGAGCGGTTCACAGGCCAAGGCCGGCGAACCCGACGAGCGCGGGATCCGCAGCCTGTCGATCGACACGATCCGCGGCCTCGCGATGGATGCGGTGCAGAAAGCCAACGCGGGGCACCCGGGGACCGCGATGGCGCTTGCGCCGCTCGGCTATGTCCTGTTCAAGCGGTTCCTGCACGTGAACCCCGAGGACACCGAGTGGCCCAACCGGGACCGCTTCGTGCTGAGCGCCGGGCACGCGTGCGTCCTTCAGTACTCGCTGCTCCACCTCACGGGTTACGACCTCGGCCTCGATGACCTCAAGCAGTTTCGCCAGTGGGGCTCGCGCACGCCCGGGCACCCCGAGCGCGGCCTCACCCCGGGGATCGAGGTCACGACTGGACCGCTCGGCCAGGGCTTCGCGAACGCCGTTGGGATGGCGGTGGCCGAGCGCTTCCTCTCCGATCGCTTCAACCGCCCGGAGCACGAGGTCGTCGATCACCACATCTATGTGATCTGCTCCGACGGCGACCTGATGGAGGGGATCAGCCAGGAGGCCGCCGCGATCGCCGGGCACTTCGCGCTGGGCAAGCTCGTCGTGTGCTACGACGATAATCACATCACGATCGACGGCACGACCTCGATCTCGTTCGACACCGAGAACCACCTCGAGCGGTTCGAGGCCGAGGGCTGGCACGTCCAGCGCGTCGCGAGCTCCGAGGACGTCGACGCCATCGAGGCGGCGGTCGCCGTCGCGCGCGAGGAAACCGACCGGCCGTCGTTCATCGCGATCCGCTCGCACATCGCCTACCCCGCGCCGCATGCGGTCGACACCGCCAAGGCGCACGGTGCGCCGCTCGGCGAGGACGAAGTGAGGGCCACGAAGGAGGTGATGGGCTTCGACCCCGAGCGCACGTTCTGGGTCGATCAGTCCGTCTACGAGCACATGTCGCTGCGCGTGGCTGGTGCGGCGGCGCAGGAGGCGTGGCGGCGGCGGTTCGATCAGTGGCGCGAGGCCTTCGCGGACGTGGCCGAGGAATGGGACCGGGCGTGGGCCGGGCGCCTGCGCGACGGCTGGCGCGAGTCGCTTCCGAGCTTCCCGGCAGGCGAGCAGATCGCAACGCGCTCGGCGGGCCAGAAGGCGATGGCGGCCTTTGCAGAGTACGCACCGACGATGATCGGCGGTGCGGCCGATCTGGTGGAGTCGACGAAGACGCTGTTCGAGGGCGCCGGAGAGTACTCGAAGGTGCACGCCGGGCGCAACGTCCCGTTCGGCATCCGCGAGCACGCGATGGGCGCGATCGTCAACGGCGCCGCGGCGCACGGCGGGATCGTCAAGCCATACGGGTCGACGTTCTTGATCTTCTCCGACTACATGCGCCCGGCGGTGCGCCTGTCGGCCCTGATGGGGCTCGGTGTGCTGTGGGTGTGGACGCACGACTCGGTCGGTCTCGGCGAGGATGGGCCGACCCACCAGCCGGTCGAGCACTACGCCGCTTTGCGCGTGATCCCGCGCCTGTGGGTCGTGCGCCCGGCCGACGCGAACGAGACCGCGGTGGCCTGGCGCGTCGCGCTCGAACGCGAGGATGGCCCAGTGGCGCTGCTGCTCTCCCGCCAGAACCTCCCTGTGCTCGACCGCGAGGAGCTGGCGCCCGCCGAGCAGCTGCAGCGCGGCGCGTACGTGCTGTGGGATTCGAGCGCGGCAGCTGGCTCCAGCGCCGACGGCGCGAGCGGCGTTCCACAGCTGATCCTGATCTCGACAGGCTCCGAGGTCGCTCCGACGCTCGCGGCCGGCCGGACGCTGGCCGAGCAGGGGACGCACGTGCGCGTCGTCTCGATGCCGTGCATGGAGCTCTTCGAAGCGCAGCAGCAGGAGTATCGCGACGAGGTGCTCCCGCCTGCCGCCACCGCGCGGCTGGCGATCGAGCCGGGTGCGAGCATGAGCTGGTGGAAGTGGGTCGGCAGCGACGGCGACGTGCTCGGCCTCGACCGATTCGGCGCCTCCGCACCGGGTGCCACAGTGCTTGAGAAGCTCGGCTTCAGCGCAGAGAACATCGCAGCGCGAGCACGAGCCGTGCTCGGCCCACGAAACTGAAGGAGACCATGATGCCCGGCGACGCCCCTCCGCCCCTGCAACGCCTCTCGGCCCTCGGGCAGAGCGTATGGGTGGACTTCCTCTCCCGCGAGTCGATCCGCGGTGGACATCTGCAGGAACTGATCGACGGCTACGCCGTCGTTGGTGCGACCTCCAACCCGACGATCTTCCAGAAGGCGATGACCTCCGGCAGCGCCTACGACGAGCAGCTGCACGAGCTGGCGGCGCAGGGCAAGGACGTCTCGGAGACGTTCTGGGCGCTGGCCGAGCAGGACATCACGGACGCCTGCGACCTCTTCCGTCCCATCTGGGACGGGGGATCGGGACGTGACGGATACGTGTCGCTCGAGGTCGATCCCGGGCTCGCTTATGAGACCCTCGGGACGTTCCGCAAGGCGATGCGTTTGCACGAGCTCATCGAGCGACCCAACCTGATGGTGAAGATCCCCGCCACCAAGCCCGGACTCGCGGCGATCGAGGACGTGGTGGCGAAGGGCCGCTCGATCAACGTGACGCTGATCTTCTCTCTGCGCCGCTATGCGGAGGTCGCCGAGTCCTACCTGCGCGGGATCGAGCGGCTGATCGCCGAGGGCGGCGACCCGCGCAAGGTCGCGTCGGTCGCGAGCTTCTTCGTCTCGCGGATCGACACCGAGGCCGACCGGCGCCTGGATGAGATCGGCGGCCATGACGAGCTGAAGGGCAAGCTCGCGATCGCCAACGCGAAGCTCGCCTACCAGCACTACCGCCAGGTGTTCGCGGGCCCGCGCTGGGAGTTCCTCGCCGGCAAGGGCGCCACGCCGCAGCGCGTCCTGTGGGCATCGACCTCGACCAAGAACCCGGCCTACCCGGACACGCTGTACGTCGATGAGCTCATCGGGCCGGACACCGTCAACACGATGCCCGAGGAGACGCTCAAGGCCTACCAGGATCACGGCGACCCGGAGGTGCGCCTGGACAGCGGCCTCGACGAGGCGCGCCAGGTGTTCGACGCGCTGAGGCAGGCGGGCGTCGACTACGACGACGTCACGCTGACGCTCGAGCGCGAGGGCGTCGAGAAATTCGCCGAGTCCTTCGACGAGCTGCTCGCTGCGCTGCATGCGAAGAACCAATCGCTCGCGCCGGCGTGATCGTCCGCGTCAGGAGTAGGGGATCGGGATCAGCACGTTGATCCGCAGCTGGCCCGATGGAAACGCGCTCGCGTGCAGGGTGACCACCTGGAAGGTGCGCCCGCGATAGCGGTAGGGACCGCTGCTCGGAACGGCTCCCGGTGCTGGGCCGAGGCTGTTCTTGACGAGCTCCGGTGCAGTGGCGTTCATGTACATGAGCACGTCGAGGCCGGCGAGGCGCCTGGCGAGACGCAGGTAGCCTTCGTCGTCCTGGATCGAGAGGACGAAGCTTCCGATCTCGCGCCCGTGCAGACGCAGCGCGGCGCTCACCGGGGCGAGCACGTCCGGCCCTCCTACGTCCGCGAGCAGCCGTCCGCCGGCGCTCACGCGCAGGCGCACGATGTGTTGGTTCAGAAGCGCCACCACCGCCAGCCTCGTGGCCGCAGGGTCGCGCCGCGCCACCGCGCTCAGCAGCGCCTGGTCGCCCTGCACGCGCTGCACCTGTGGAAGCGTGCGCCGGCCGACCTCGCCGGCGTAGATGAGGTGTGCGACGCTGCTGAGCGTGTTGACGACCGTGTCGGTCGCAGTCCTGCCGCAGAGAGCCGCGGTCGAGCTGAGCGGCTTGAGCAGGTAGACGCGTGCCGAGCCGGACGGGTAGGCCTCGGCGGGGAACGAGGCATACTGGTAGCGGACGCGATCTCGCGTCAGCGCTCCGGCCGCCGGCAGCGGCCCCGGCGGGAGCGCGAACGAGCCGCCGACGCTGTGCCCGCGCATGCGCAGGCTGACGAGACCCTCGCCGATGCCGTCGGACTCGGCGATGAATCCGCTGTCCGACCAGACGCTCGCGAGGTAGCTGCCGATCGGCACGCCGCCGGCGCCGGTGATCGTCCCGTGCAGCGGCGCGAGCGCCGGACCTCCGACGTCGGCCAGCGTGCGGCCGCCGCGCACGACCTGAAGGTTCGTGATCCGCCCGCCCGCGACGAGCGCTTGCGCAGCCGCGCGCGCCGCGCGGGCGTCGTCGCGCTGCACCGCTTCGCGCAGGGCCGTCGAGGTCGCGATGAAGTACCCCGCGGCCCCGGTGCGTTCGCTCATCACGCCCTCGCGGTAGACGCGGGCCACCACGCGAGCGAGCGTGGCGAGCACCGTCTGCGGGCAGCTCATGTGCGCTTGCGCCGCGGCGCTCGTGCCCGCGGCGGGCAAGCTCTTGGCGCCCGACCCGCAGCCGGCCAGCGCGCCGAGGAGGCCGAGCGCGAGCGCCACGCTACCGATCGCCGCTCGGCCGGCGATTGAGGGCATGCTCACGTCGCGCACCATCGCTGCGCATCCTAAGCGTGCGCTAATTGCCGGGTGAGACTCTGCACACCGCCGGGACGGGGCATCAAGCGTCCCGTGTCCGTTAGGGTCGGCAAGTGCGGCTCGCGCTGATCACGGGAGCATCGACGGGCATCGGCCGTGCGACGGCCCTGCGGCTCGCCGGGAATGGCTGGACCGTGCTGGCCGGCGTGCGCGACCGGGACGCCGGCCAGCGGCTGCTGCGCGACAGCGCGAGCCCGGAGCGGATGATCCCGCTCGGCCTCGATGTGACAGATGCCGCGCAGATCGGCGAGGCCGCGGCGCGGGTGCACCGGATCGCGGCAGATGGCGGCGCGTCCGTGGCGGGTGGGCTCGACGCGCTCGTCAACAACGCCGGTATCGGCGTCGGCGGTCCGCTCGAGCTGGTGGTGGAGGACGACCTGCGCCGGCAGTTCGACGTCAACGTGCTCGCGCAGGTCGCCGTCACCCGGGCGATGCTGCCGGCGCTGCGCCGCGCGCACGGGCGGATCGTGTTCCTGTCGTCCATCGGCGGGCGCGTGGCGATGGCCTTCACCGCGCCCTACGCGGCCTCCAAGCACGCGATCGAGGCGCTCGGAGACGCGCTGCGTGTCGAGCTGCTCAGCTCCGGCATCCAGGTCGCTCTGATCGAGCCGGGATCGGTGGCGACGCCGATCTGGGAGAAGGGCAAAAGTGGACGCCGAGCGCGTGGTCATCCCGCCCGAGCTCGACGATTCCTACGGACACGTGCCGGCGGCGATGAAGAAGGTCCTCGCCGACACCGCGCGGCGCGGCGTCGCGCCGGAGCTCGTCGCCGAAACGATCGAGCGAGCGCTCACCGCGCGGCGGATGAGGGCGCGTTACGTCGTCGGCCGCGACGCGAGGGCGCTGCTGATCCTGAGGCGGGCGCTGCCCGACCACGTCTTCGATCGAGTCGCGCGGCGAGCGCTCGGCGTGTGAGCGCGGCTCACGCCGGTGGCGGGTACACGGCCAGCCACGCGAACAGGCTCGTGGTGGCGGCCTGTGTCTGGAGCATCCCCGGCAGGGCGTCGATGGTGGGCAGGACTTCGCCGTTCCACGAGAGCAGGTACAGGCCTTCGCTGTTGAGCGCACGCGTTTGCGCGTCGCGCGCGTTGTCCGCCGCGAGCTCGTAGAGCACGCGGTCGTGGTTGATCGCGTAGAGCGCGAGCATCCACTGCAGGTAGATCGCGTCGTATTGCGGTGAGAAGTCGAGCAGGTAGCCGAAGCGCCCCAGCGCGACGCCCTGCAGCTGCGTCGCGCGTTCGCAGTCGGCGGGCGTCGAGGTGAGCCCGCACAGCAGCGCCTGCGCGTAGATCAGCGGCGCCTCGATGTAGTCGATCGGCGTCGGGTCGATGTTGCTGGCCGCATACAGTCCGTTGGCGGCGCTGAAACCGGTCGTGTTCGCCCATTGCAGGTACTTGCGCGCCTGGCCGAGGGCGAAGGCCGAGCCCGTCTGCTGGTAGAGCAGCGTCGCGAGCAATGTGCCCGAGGCGAGCGCCTCGCCGGCCTTGTACGGGTGGCTGGTGTTCCACCAGATGCCGCCTTCGCGCGGGTCCCAGCCGACCGCCGCGATGTAGCGGAGCGCCTGCTGCGCGTCGGCGAGGTAGCGGCGTATGTCGGTGGCACGGTAGGCGTTGACGAACGCGATCCCCCACCAGCCGTTGTCGTCGAACCAGGTCTCCGTGTCGGCGTCGCGGTCGCCGGGGTATGGCGAGTATCCGGCAAGCGGGCGGAGCGCTCTGTTCAGATAGCGTTCAGCGCCGGCCGCGAAGCGCTCCACGGCGCGGGTGTTCGCCGGCGTCGGGTGCGCGATCGCGATCGCGTCGAGGGACTCGAACAGCGGCACGATGTCCCAGATCGTGGCGAGCGGATAGCGATCGCGGTCGTCGAGTCGCTCGTCGTACCAGCCGAGCCGGCCATCGCGCCAGCGTCGCTCGGCGTTGGCGACGCCGGCCTCCGCCAGCGCGAGATACCGCTGCTGCGCCGCGCTGAGGACGCCCTGCGGCGGCGGAGCGCTCGGCGGCGGCTCCGCCGCCCGGGCGCTTGCGCTCAGCGCGGTTGCCAGCAGGAGCGGCGCAAGGATCGATGCAAATCTGCCCACGGGAGATCTAACCCGACGATGCTCACATCGTCGCGCCCTGCCGCGAGCGTGGACGGGTTGACGATCGATTTCCAAAGCCCGTGTCGCTACCGTGTAGCGCTTGTCCATGATGCCCGACTCCTCGGAAGCCACCGCAGCAGTGGCCCATCTGCCTGCCCCGCCGTCCGAATTGAGGGCCTGGCTGCTCGCCTGCTCGATCGGCGTGCTCGGTCTCACGGTGCTCGTCGCCGTGCTGAGCGGCGCCGTCGGCCGGACCGCCGCATCCGCGCCGCCGCCGGTGCTCCTCGCGGCGCCGACGCCCGTCGCGGGGCCGTCTGCCGCGGCGAGCGCGCTCGCGGGAGCGCTGCCCGGCGGAGCGCCGGCGGGCGCGAACGCGCAGCCCGCCACGGCGGGGGCGATCGTCGCGCAGCCGTCGAGCGAACAGCAGCGCCTGGATGCGAGCCGCTTCCTCGCCGCGCCCGAGGCGCAGGTGGCGACCCGGTGGCTCGAGGGCTTCTATCCCATATATCAAACGGCGCAGGACACCTTCGGCGTCAACTGGCTGCTCCTCGCCTCGATCCACATGCAGGAGAGCGCATTCTCCACCGCTCCGGGCACCTACCACGGCTTGAACTTCGCGCACTGCTGCGGGGGGCCTATGCAGTTCAACGTGACGAACGGTCCGGTCAGCACCTGGGATCTCGTCGCCGACTCCTACCTGTACGGCCGCCGCCCCGCGAGCTATGACCACCGCACGGCCACGCATCCCTCGATCTACGACGACTTCGACTCGATCATGGCCGCCGCCCACCTGCTGTCCGCGGACGGTGCGGAATACGCGCTCGACGGCTCCGCCTGGGACGCGGCCTACGACTACTACGGTCACGACGCGACAGGCGTCGTCTACGCCGACCAGGTGCTCGCGCGCGCGATCGGCTGGTCGCAGCACGGCTTCTGCATCAACTGCGGCGTGGAAGCGTCGATGATCGAAGCGGTTCACGCCGCCTACGGGGCGCCGGTGCTCGCCGCGCTCACGCAGGCCGCAGCCGAGCGCGCACCGAAGCCCGCAGCCGAGCGCGCACCGAAGCCCGCAGCCGAGCGGGCACCGAAGCCCGCGCGCGCCGTACGCCGACGCTGAGCCGTCCTCAGGCCGCGTCCGCCTGGGCGATCAGCTCGCCGGCCACCCGGTCGGTGGCGCCGGCGGTCCCGCCGAGCAGGCGCCTGGAGAGCTGCGCGCGGCGGAAGTACAGCGGCGCGTCGTGCTCCCACGTCGCGCCGATCCCGCCGTGCACCGAGATCATCGTGCGAGCGGCCTCATCCAGCGCGCGCCCTGCGACCGAGCGGGCGGCGCTGGCCGCGAGCGGGAACTCGTTCGGCTGCCCGCGACGCGCCCAGCCGGAGTAGTAGAGCAGCGAGCGGCCGTTGTCGAGCTGGCGCAGCACCTCGGTGAGCGCATGCTTCACCGCCTGGTAGGAGCCGATCGCGCGGCCGAAGGTGTGGCGCTCCTTGGCGTAGGCCACCGACACCTCGAGAGCGGTTTCGACACTGCCGATCGACTCGGCGGCGATCAGCGCCTGCGACAGGTGCCAGGCCGCGGCAAGCGAGTCGACGGGAGCGTCGAGCAGCGCGGCCGGCGCGTCCTTCAGCGAGATGTCGCCGAGCGAGCGGGTCGCGTCGTAGCGCCGAACCTCCTGCACCGAGACCCCTGCGGCGTCCGCCTCGATGGCCACGCCGACGGGACTGCCGTCGAGCAGCGCGACGCCGACGAGCACGTCGGCGCCGGGGGCGTCCGGCACGAACGACAGTGTGCCGCTCACCCGCGCCTCGCTGCCGTCGCGCTCGGCTGTCGGGGCGGGAGCGCGCTCGAGCCCGCCGGTCGGATCGGTCGACCATGCAGGCTCGAGATCGCCGGGCGGACTGACCGGCAGGTAGGCGGCGCGCCGCTCGCCCGTCGCGAGCGGCTCGAGCATCTCGGCTGCGTTCGGCGCGTCGTCGAGGATCGCGGTGGCGGGGAGATGGCCGAGCAGCGGGATCCCGGCGAGCACGCGGCCGCACTCGCCGAGCACGAGCATCGCGTCGAACGCGTCGAGACCTGCGCCGCCGCGCGCCTCGCCGATCAGCAGCCCCGGCCAGCCGGCCTCCCTCGCGGTGGGCCACAGGTCGGGAAGCGCGCGCTCGCCGCCGTCGAGCGCCTCGCGTGCGGCTTCCAGCGTCTTGAAGCGCGACAGCGCGCCGCGCGCGGCCTCACGCAGGAAGACCTGCTCGTCGGAGAGGGCGAGGTTCATGCCGCGGCCCCTTCCTTGGAGCGCAGCTCAGAGAACGGGATGCCCTTGTCGAGGCGTGGCTCGGGGGGCAGGCCGAGAACGCGCTCGCCGACGGTGTTCCGCAGGATCTCCTCGGTCCCGCCGGCGGACTTCAGGCCGGGCAGGAAGGAGATCATGTAGGCCCACTCGCCGTGCTCTGAGAGGGCGTCGGGGCCGATAACGTCGGCGATGAGGTCGCCGGCCTTGATCGCGTTGCTGACGATCGTGACCTTCGCCAGACCGGCCTCCGGCCCGGGGATCTGGCCTTTCTGGAGCGCCGTCAGCGTCCTGTAGCCGGTGAACCTCACCGCGAGCAGCTCGCTCGAGATCTCGCCGAGCTGGTGGCGCACCTCGGGGTCGCGGCGCGCATGCTCGTCGCCCGCGATCGCCTTCGTGAAGCGGGTCGAGGTGTAGCCCATCCCCTCGCCGCCGAGCCCGATCGTCACGCGCTCGAACATCAGCGTCGTGAGGGCCGTGCCCCAGCCGTTGCCGACCCCGCCGACGACGGCGCCCGCGTCGAGCGCGACGTCGTCGAAGAAGACCTCGTTGAACTCCGCCTCGCCCGAGATCTGGCGCAGCCCGCGCACCGTGACCCCCTCGCTGTCCATCGGGACGATGAACATCGTCAGGCCCTTGTGCTTGGGAACGTCGGGATCCGTTCGCGCGAGGAGCAGCCCGTAGGATGCGAACTGGGCGTTCGTCGTCCAAACCTTCTGCCCCGTCAACCGCCAGCTGCCGTCGTCCTGGTGGCGGGCGCGGGCCTGCACTGCCGCGAGGTCCGAGCCCGCGGCGGGCTCGGAGAAGAGCTGGCACCAGACCTCATCGCCGTGGAGCATCGGCCCGAGATAGCGAGACTTCTGCTCCTCGCTGCCGTGGGCGATGATCGTGGGGCCGAGCATGCCGACGCCAATCGTGTCGAGGATGCCAGGAACCTTCGCGCGCGCGATCTCCTGGCTGCAGATCACCTGCTCGATCGGCCCTAGGCCCTGACCGCCGTACTCCTTCGGCCAGGTGACACCTGCCAGGCCGGCCTCGGCGAGCTTGCCCTGCCAGATGCGGCGCGCGGCGATTATCTCCGCCTCGTCCTGGAGCGCGCCCGGGCCCTGCAGCACGGGCGCTTCGGATTTGTGCTGCTCGAGCCATGTTCGAAGCTGTGCGCGATAGGCGGCCTGCTCGGGGGTGTCGTCGAGATCCACGGCTTCTCCTTTTGGCTGACTGGCCAGTCAATCCTCACCAAAGAACGGTACTCCACCGGGCGCGAGCGTGCTCAGGCGCCGCTCGGTATCGGCGGTTCGGGGACAGGCGGGAGGTGGTAGATGTCCTCGAAGCCCGCGTCGAGCAGCCTCTGCGCCTGGGTGCCAGGGTCGGGGGAGTGGAGCAGAACCACGCCGAGGCGCACGCCGTCGCGTTCGGCGGTGGCGACCAGGCACCTGCCGGCGGTGAGCGTGTAGCCGGTCTTGAGGCCGGTCGTGCCGGGATAGCCATAGATCAGCAGCGGGTTGTTGTTGTCGAGGTACAGCCTTCCGCCCTCGATCGGGAACGGCAGCGCCGCCTCGGAGGTGCGCACGATGCGCGCTATCCGCGGCTGCTCGAGGTCCACGTGCGCGAGCAGCGCGAGATCACGCGCGCAGGAGAAGTTGCCGGCGTCGTAGTAGCCCGACGGCGAGGAATAGCGTGTGCAGCCCATCCCGAGCTTTGCCGCCTCGACGTTCATGCGCCGGACGAACCGGTTCACGCTGCCGGCGACATGCTGCGCGAGCGCCACCGCGGCATCGTTGCCCGACGGCAGCAGCAGCCCGTAGAGCATCGTCTCCAGCCGCACGTGCCGGCCGAGAGGGAGGACTCCGACCTTCGACCCGTCCGCGTCGACCGCTTCGGAGGTGATCAGCACCGGCGCGCCCGGCGCGGCCGACTCGACGGTGAGCAGAGCGGTCATCATCTTCGTCAGGCTCGCGATCCGCAGCCGCCTGGAGGCGTTGCGCTTCCAGAAGACCTGGCCGCTGGAGAGGTTGAAGAGCAACCCGGCGCGCGGCGGCGTCACGAATCCCGGCTGCACCGTCTCCTGCTCGGGCGCTTCGGTGAGCGTGAACGGGGGCCTCGCGAGCGCCAGCCCGTCGGCGGACAGCGCCGGGGAAGCCTTGGCCGCGGCGCGGCTCGCGTTGTCGGGGCCATGATGCTCGTGCGCCTTCGAGCGGTTCGCGAAAGCCATCGCCGCGATCGCGACGAGCGCGGCCAGGCCGAGCGCGCCGGCGGTCAGGACCCTGCGCCGTCGCCGCTGCCTCGCGGCGCCCGCGCGCCGCAGGCGGCTCTGGCCGGGAGTCATGAAGGGCGAGGTGCTCATCTGGGAGGTTCGCGCAGCGCGCCGATGATCCCGACCGCGAGCAGCACGAGGATGAAGATGGACAGCAAGCTAGCCAGGGTAAACCCCTGTTCGGCCACAGCGCGCAGGGTAAGGAAGGCGAAGCCGGCGATGAACACGAGCGCCGCGCCGAGGACGAGCACGCGTCTCATGCCGGGAGTCTCGCGCGCAGCGTCATCGCCCCGAATACACCGGCAGCGGCGGCTCGGGAGCGCGGCGCTCGAGCGAACAGGCGGATCGTCAGCAGGCCGAAGGCGAAGCCGCCGATGTGCGCGAAGTAGGCGACGCTTTCGCCGCCGACGCTGCTCGCGAGGCCGCCCACCCCGAGCAGCAGCTGCTCCAGGAACCAGAATCCCAGCAGCGCCGCCGCGGGCAGCTCGACGATCGTCACGAAGAAGATGATGAATATGAGCGTGAGGATGCGCGCGCGTGGATAGAGCAGGATGTAGCCGCCGAGCACTGCTGCGATCGCGCCGGACGCGCCGAGCGTCGGAGCGGCCGAGTTCGGATCGACCGCCACCTGCGCGCCGAGCGCGACGAGCCCGCCAAGCAGGTAGAAGGCGAGGTACCGCGCGCGGGCTCATCGCGTCCTCGACCGTCGGGCCGAAGATCGCGAGGAACAGCATGTTCCCGAATATGTGCAGGAAGCTGCCGTGGAGGAACATCGACGTGAAGACGGTCTCCCACGCCGGCGTCTCGGTGGCAGGGGTGCCGCTCACGCCGCGCTGGCCCTGGCACGCGATCTGGCTTGCGCTCCCTGAGAGGCCGGGTGAGCTCACCAGTTCGCAGTACTTGCCCGGGTGCGTGAGCTCGTAGGGGATCGCGCCGTAATGGACCTCGACGCTGCTGGTCGGCCCCCCGAAGAAGCTGCCGCCGTGGCGGATCTCGAGCAGGTAGGCGATCACGTTGATCGCCACGAGCGCGAACGTGACGATCGGAAACCGCGTGAGCGGGATGTTGTCTTTTAGGGGGAACATCGCTGCACGCTGCCGCCGGCCGAGCGTGGGAGCCTATCCGCCGCCAGGCGGCGCGGCGCGAAGCTTCTATCCGCGTGCCGCCGCCAGCGGACCGCTGCCCGCCTGCGGCTGAGCCACGTGCTGGTCGGCGTGGTAGGAGGACCGCACGAGCGGGCCCGCGGCGACGTGGTCGAAGCCGAGCTCGTAGGCGGCGCGCTCGAGCTCGGCGAACTCGTCGGGGTGCCAGTAGCGCACGACCGGCAGATGGCGCTCCGACGGGCGCAGGTACTGTCCCACGGTCAGCACCTGAACGCCGTTCTCGCGCAGGACGGCGAATGCGTCGAGCATCTCCTCGTGCGTCTCGCCGAGTCCGACCATCAGTCCGGACTTCGTCACGACCTCGCCCTCGCCGAGCTCGCCGGCGAGCCGCAGCACGCGGCACGAGCGCGCGAACCGCGAACCGCGCCGCGCGAGCGGATACAGGCGCGGCACCACCTCGACGTTGTGGTTGAACACGTCGGGGCGCTCGGCGATGACCTTCGCCAGCGGCATCTCCTGCCCCTGGAAATCGGGGGTGAGCACCTCCACCTGGCAATCGGGCGCCTGCCGGCGGATCTGGCGGATAACGCCGACGAACGCCGAGGCGCCCTTGTCGGGCAGATCGTCGCGATCGACCGACGTGATGACCGCGTGGCGCAGCCCCATCCGTGCGATCGAGCGCGCGACCCGCGCCGGCTCGAGCGGGTCGTTCCAGGTCGGCTTGCCGGTCTTCACGTTGCAGAAGCCGCACCTACGCGTGCAGGTGTCGCCGAGGATCATGAACGTCGCGGTGCCACGCTCCCAGCACTCGCCGACGTTCGGGCAGGCGGCCTCCTGACAGACCGTGTGCAGGTTCTCGGAGCGGATCAGCTCGCCGAGCTTGCGGTAGCGATCGCCTCCCGGTGCAGGCACCTTGAACCACGGCGGCTTGCGCTCACGCAACGGCCGTACATCTGGACCGAGCACGCTCAGCACGTCCATGCCACCGGGGTTTGCGCGAGATCGGGTCGCGCTCACGCCGGGATCACCTCTGCCGGTGCGGGTGGGGATGTCGAGATGGGGGCTCGCTCGGCCGCGAGCCCTGCGGCGTGCGTGGTGTCGATGCCGAGCCGGCGCGGCGATACGAGGCGCTGACGCCGACCGTGCGCCTGACAGAATTGATAGGCGACTCGCCGGCGCATGCAGGCCACGCCGGTCGAGCGCCACGGCGCGAGCTCGCGCTCGAGCGAGGTCATGGTCACCTCCGGCAGGCCACAGGCGACGACCCAGCTGAACGGCTCGAGGTCGTTGTCGACGTTGAGCGCGAACCCGTGCGTGGTGATCCCGCGCGAGACGTGCACCCCGATCGAGGCGATCTTGCGCTCCTCCACCCACACGCCCGTGTAGTCGGGTCCATCGTGCGGCCGGGCGCGCGCCTCCACGCCTTCCTCTGCGAGCGCCGCGACGATCGCCTGCTCCATCGTGCGCAGGTAGCGCCCGACGTCGTCGATGGCCATGATCGGGTAGCCGACGAGCTGGCCGGGCCCGTGGTAGGTGATCCGCCCGCCGCGGTCGCTATCGAGGATCTCGATGCCCTTGGCGCGGTAGAAGTCCTCGCCGAAGGGCAGCTCGCCGTCGCGTGAACGACGCCCGCGGGTGAACACGCGCGGGTGTTCCAGCAGCAGCAGCGTGTCGGGCAGCTCGCGGGCCTGGCGGTGGGCGCGGATCCGTTCCTGGATCGCGAGCGCATCGCGATACGGCACGACGCCCAGGTGGCACACCCAGAGCTCGGAGGCGAGGTTTGGCGTTCGCTGCATTTCGCTCATCTGTCCGCTGCCACTCAGCCTAGCGACGCGCCGGTGGCGTGCGCGATCACAGCGTCAGCGCGGTGGGCGCCTGCAGCAGCTCTCGCACGCGCGCGAGGAACAGGGCCGCGTCGGCGCCGTAGAGGATCCGGTGGTCGCAGACGAGCGTGAGGGTCAGCGTGTGGCGGACGGCAAGCTCGCCGTCGACCACGCTCGCGCGCGGCTCGAGCGAGCCGACCGACAGGATCGCGGCCTGCGGCGGATTGATGATCGCGGCAAAGCTGCGCACTCCGTACATCCCGAGGTTCGAGACCGTGAAGGTGCCGCCACCGAGCTCGGGCGGGGTTATCGTTGCGGCGCGCACGCGCTCGGCCAGAGCGCGCGTCTCGCGAGCTATCTCGCCGAGCGACTTCTCGTCCGCGTCGAACACCGTCGGCACCAGCAGCGCGTCATCGGTGGCGACGGCAACGCCGACGTTGATCCGCGAGTGCAGCTGCAGGCGCCCGTCTCGATAGCTGCCGTTCGCGCGCGGATGCTCGCGTAGCGCGAGCGCGCTGGCCTTGACCACCATGTCGTTGTAGGTCGGCGTCGCGAGCTCGGGCGCGGTGCCCGCATCCGATCCTCCCCGCTGCTGGGAGAGGCGCTTGAGCTCGGTGCGGAGCGCCACGCCCTCGTGCATGTCGACCTCGACGAGCAGGCTGAAGTCGGGGATCGTGGCCTTCGACTCGGCCATGCGCCTGGCGATCGTCTGCTGCGAGCGCGTCAGCTCGACGTCGGTGGTCTCGCCCTTCGCCGTCATCACATCCTGCAGGGGCGCGGACGCCGAGACGGCGCCTGACGCCGAGGCGGCGCCTGACGCGGAGGCGGCGCCTGACGCGGAGGCGGCGCCCGACGCGGAGGCGGCGCCTGACGCCGAGGCGGCGCCGGCGCGACTGGAGGGCGCGAGCACGTCGGCCTTGACGATCCGCCCGCCCGGTCCGCTCCCGGCGAGGCCGTGCAGGTCGACTCCCTGCTCGCGCGCGATGCGCCGTGCGAGCGGGGAGGCCTTCACGCGTCCGCCATCCGGTTCGCTGATATCCGGCGCCGGCGCACCGGTCGCGATCGATCCGACGCGCGCCTCGGCGCGCAACGAAGCGTTCTCGCCCGCCGCTGCGCCCGCGGGCGAGAGGCTCGCCGCAGGAGCCTGCGCAGCGTCGTCGCGGCCGCGCACCGCGGCTACGCGCGCGATCACCGCGCCGACCGCGAGCGTGTCGCCCTCGTAGGCGATCGTCTGGAGGAAGCCGGCCTGATCGGACTCGTAGGTCATCGTCGCCTTGTCCGTCTCGATCTCGACGAGCTCCTCACCGCGCGCGAGGAGCTCACCGTCGCGCTTGAGCCAGCGGAGGATCGTCCCCTCCTCCATCGTGTCCGACAGGCGGGGCATGACGATGTCTGCCATCAGGCGGCTCCCGCGCCTGCACCGCGCACGCCCGCGCCCGCGGCGCCCCCGGCGAGCGCCGGCGTGCGGCCTAGGGCGAGGAGCGCTGCGTGAACGACCTGGGGCTCGTGGGGATAGGCGATGTCCTCGAGCGGCTTGGAGTACGGCATCGGCACGTCGGCTCCCGTGACGCGCTGCACCGGCGCGTCGAGGTAGTCGAAGGCCTGTTCGGCGATCAGCGCTGCGAGGTTCGCGCCGACTCCGCCGTGAGGCCAGCCCTCCTCGACGATGACACAGCGGTTGGTCTTGCGCACGGAGGCGAGGATCGTGTCGAGGTCGAGCGGGCGCAGGGTCCGCGGGTCGATCACCTCCGCATGTACGCCGTGCTCGGCGGCGAGCGTCTCGCCGGCGCGCTCGGCCGTGAGGGCCATGCGGGAGATGCCGACGATCGTCACATCCGATCCCTCGCGCGCGACGCGAGCAAGTCCGAAGTGGATGAGATGGTCCTCCTCCACCGGCACGTCTCCCCGCACGCCGTAGAGCGACTCGTGCTCGATGAAGATCACGGGGTTCTCGTCGCGGATCGCGGTCTTGAGCAGGCCCTTCGCGTCGGCCGGGGTGGCCGGGACGGCGACCAGCAGCCCGGGGACGTGCAGGAACAGCGCCTCCAGGCAGTGCGAGTGGGTCGGACCGAGCTGGTGGCCGGCGCCCTGAGGCATGCGCACGACCAGAGGCACCTTCGCCTGGCCGCCGAACATGTAGTGGATGTGGGCTGCGTGGTTGACGATCTGGTCGAAGGCCAGCAGCGCGAAGTTGATCGTCATCAGCTCGACCACCGGACGCAGGCCCGTCATCGCGGCGCCGACGCCGACGCCGACGATCGTGTTCTCGGAGATCGGCGTGTCGCGGATGCGCTCCTCTCCGAACTCCTCGAGCAGGCCCTCGGTCACCTTGAAGGCGCCGCCGAACACGCCGATGTCCTCGCCGAGCAGCACGACGCGCTCGTCGTGGCGGAGCTCCTCGCGCAGCGCGGCGTTCAGCGCTTCGCGATAGCGCATCTCGGCCATCAGTCGCCGTCCTCGGATTGCTCGCGCCCGTCCTCGGCGGCGGCCAGCGCGCTGGTGAGCTGCTGCGGGATCTCATCGTTTGCCGCCATCGGCGAGCCGTCGCCGCGAGCAGCGCCGTCGGCGGCGGCTCTATCCTGCGGCGCGCTCCCTCTGTCGTCGGCGGTCTCGAGCGAGTACCAGCCGCGCACCTCCGCGTCGAGTACGTAGACGTCGTCATACAGCGACTCGGCCGCGGGGAACGGCGACGCGTCGGCGAAGGTGACGGCGGCGTCGACCCGCGCGGTCGCCTCCTCGTCGATCCGACGGCGCTCGGCGTCGTCGATCACGTGCTCGCGGATCAGCAGGTCGCCGAAGGCGGGGATCGGATCGCGCTCGCGCCAGAGCGCGACCTCCTCCTTGCTGCGGTACTGCTCGGGATCGGCCATCGAGTGCCCGCGGAAGCGATAGGTGACCGCCTCGACCAGCAGCGGCCGGCGCTCCTCGCGAACGCGGCGCACGGCCTCCTCGACGACAGCGTGGACGTCGAGCACGTCCATCCCGTCGCAGCGCATGCCCGGAACGCCGAGGCCCTCGCCCTTGCGCTGCAGGTCGGTGACGGCGGAGTGGCGTCGCAGGGAGGTGCCCATCCCGAACTGGTTGTTCGTGACGATGAAGACGACCGGCAGCCTCCACAGCGCGGCGAGGTTGAGCGTCTCGCCGAAGGTCCCCTGATTTGACGCGCCGTCGCCGAGCGTGCAGAGCGTCACGTCCTCGCTGTCGAGATAGTCGCTCGCGAGGGCGATCCCGGCCGCGATCGGCAGGTTGCCGCCGACGATCCCGTAGCCGCCCATGAAGCGCCGGGCGAGGTCGAACATGTGCATCGAGCCTCCGCGCCCGTGCGAGCAGCCGTCGACGCGGCCGAACAGCTCCGCCATCACGTTCTCCGGCGGTGTGCCGCGCACGAGTGCGTGGCCATGCGAGCGGTAGGTCGAGATCAGGTAGTCGCTGCTGCGCAGCGCCCGCGCGCTGCCGACGATCGTCGCCTCCTCGCCGATCGAGAGGTGCAGGAAGCCGCCGATCTTCGCCCGCGCGTACATCTCGCCGGCGCGTTCCTCAAAGCGGCGGATGAGCGTCATCGTCGCCAGCCACTCGCGCGAGACGGCGGGATCGGGCAGTTCGGGCATCAATGCTCCACGGTACTCCAGCGCGCGAGGAACTCCTCGGCCTCGAGCTGGACGAGGTCCGCGCGCAGGGCACGTGCGAGCTTCGATGCGGCGAGCGCGGGCCGATCCCAGAACAGGACGACCTCGCCGCTGTCGATCTCCACCACCTCGACGTGATCGATCCGATCGGGACCGGCGAGCGCTGCGGGCGCACGTCCCGCGCGGGTGACGATCAGGCGGTAGGCGTGGTCGGCTCTCATCGCGATCCGCCTCCGGTCGGCCTGCGGCGCATCTGTGCTGCGGCGGCCTCGACTGCGCCGTCGCCGAGGAAAACGCGAGCCGACCCGTCGGGATCCGGCCCAGCGGAGCGCATGTCCGTCTCCCCGACCACGATCGCGGGCACGTCGAGGACTCCGAGCTGCGCGGCCTCCACGGTGGCCGCCGCGAGCTGCTCGGTCACCGAGCGCAGCTCGCAGGCGCGCAGCACCGCTGTCGGATGCATCTCGCATGCCGCCGCGGCGATCAGCACCGAGTCCGTCTCTGCCAGCGAGCGCCCGGCGGCGAATGCCTGGCGAAACGCCGCCTGTGCGAAAGGCACGGCCCGGCCGATGGACTTCGCGTAGGTCGCCGCGCGCATCGCGAGCGCGCTGTCGAACGGAAACGGATCCGGCCAGCGCAGCGGCTGAAGGCCAAGCTCGCGGGCGCGGCGTGCGACCTCGGCGCGCAAGACATCGCGCTCCCCGGGGGAGCGAGAGGCTTCGAACGTATCGGCGGCGGGCAGCTCGCGCGCGAGCACGGGCCGCCACTCCGCCGGCCCGGGAAGCTCGTGCAGCACCCGCTCGGCCGCCAGGTAGGCCAGCGGGCTGGCGAGGTCGAAGTAGAAGGCGGCCGCTGGTGAGGACACGTCCTCTGGCCTGGCTCCTCAACCGTGGATCAGCCAGCCGTCGGCGGCGCGAGCGGCTTCCATGACGGCCTCCGAGAGGGTCGGGTGGCCATGGATTATGCGGGCGACCTCCGCATAGCCGCCCTCGAGGGCGCGCACGTTGACGAGCTCCTGGATCAGCTCGGTCGCGCGCGACCCGACGATGTGCCCGCCGAGCAGCTCCCCGTAGGTGCTCTCGCCGACGACCTTCACTAGACCGGTGCGGTCGCCGTAGACGGTGCCGCCGCCAACCGCGCCGTAGGGCACCTTGCCGACGACCACGTCGTAGCCCAGATCGCGCGCCTGCGCCTCGGTCAGCCCGAAGGAGCCTACGCTCGGCATGCAGAAGGTGGCGCGCGGGATGTCGATGTATGCGATCGGATGGGTCGGCATGCCGGCGCTGTCCTCGACGGCGATGATGCCCTCGTCGGAGGCCTTGTGCGCGAGCGCCGGCCCGGCGACGAGGTCGCCGATCGCCCAGACGCCGGCGCGCGAGGTCCTCATCGCTGCGTCGACCATGACGAGTCCGCTCGCATCGAGCTCGACGCCGGCCTCGGCGAGGCCGAGGCCCTCCACGTCCGCGGCGCGACCCGCGCAGATCACGAGGTGATCCACCTCGGCCGCGCGGTCGCCGTACGAGAAGGCGACGCTCGTCTCCGACGGCTGGACGTCGGCGACGGCGGTGCCGGTCTGCACGTCGACGCCCTGCCGCTTGAGCCCGCGCTCCACGAGACGGGAGATGTCGACGTCCTCGCTCGGCAGCAGGCGGTCGACGATCTCGATCAGGATCACCTCGCTGCCGAGACGGGCGTAGGCCGAGGCGATCTCGGCGCCCGATGCGCCCGCGCCGACGACGGCCAGCCGGGCGGGAACCTCCGGCAGCGCCCACGCCTCCTCGGTGCCGATCACGCGCTCGGTGAAGTCGACGCCCGGGATCGCCCGCGGCACGGAGCCGGTGGCAAGGATCACCGCGCCGGCGGCGATCGACTGGGCGCCGACCATCACCTCGCCGTCGGCTCCCAGCCTGGCGTCACCGTCGATCAGATCGATCTCGTGTTTCTTGAACAGCCCGCCGACGCCGGAGGTGAGCGTGGAGACGACCTTCTCGCGCCGAGCCTGGATCGCGGCGTAGTCGATCTCGACGCCGCTCGCCTTCAGGCCGAACTCCTGCGCGTCACGGATCTCCGAGAGCAGGTCGGCCGAGCGCAGGACGGCCTTGGCGGGAATGCACGCGTAGTTCAGACAGCGCCCGCCGACCTTGTCGCGCTCGATCACCGCGGTCCTTTTTCCAAGCTGCGCGGCCCGAAGCGCGGCAACGTAGCCACCCGGTCCGGAACCGATCACCACGCAATCGTAGGAATCCGCCATTGCAGGTGAGCCTATCGAAGCGGTTTCGGGCCTAGCCGGCATCGGAGCGCTCGCGGGCGCCGCCCCGGCCCCCTATCGCGACCGTTCGCGATTCCGTCGCTCGCCTGCCTGGATTCGGGCCATGACTCCGACGAGCTTCCAGAACAGCCAGCCGGCGAGCCCGATGCTGAGCAGGCACACGGCGGCCGCCTGCACCGTCGAGGCGACGACGAGCGCGAGCGAGGTGACGAGGATCTGGAACGCGAGCAGCGCCTCGAACCCGAGCACCGCTGGGTAGCGACGCCGGTACATGCCCTGAGCGAGCCACGCGAGGATCGCGGCGAGGAACACCGCGCCGGGCAGCGAGCCGCCGTGACGAGACAGGTCGTGCACGCTCAGAGCGCCGACGATCACGCCGCTCGCCAGCAGCACGCACACGGCCACGGCGATGAGCAGGGAGGTGGGACGCTCGTGCTCGCCGAGTGGCTCCGGGGCGGCGCGCTGGCCGCCGTCAGCTGCCAACTCAGCGCTCCAGCGGATTGGCGTCGAGCGGGCGGCGAAGCGCTCGCGCCGCGCGCTCGGGATCCTCGGCGTCGGAGATCGCGCGCAGCACGCACACGCGCGAGGCGCCAGCCTGGATCGCCTCGCCGACGTTTCCCGCATCGAGTCCCCCGATCGCGAAGAACGGCACCGGCGCGTGCGCGGCCGCATAGCGGATGAGCTCGAGGCCCACAGCCGGCCGGCCGGGCTTGGTCGGCGTCTCGTGAATCGGCCCGACGCCGATGTAGTCGACGAGCGCCGCATCGACGGAGTCGATTTCTCGCGGGGCGTGCGTCGAGAGGCCGATCAGCATGTCGGGACCGACCTGCTCGCGGACGTCCGCGACGGGCATGTCGTCCTGCCCGACATGCACCCCGTCGGCGCCGGCCTCGCTCGCGACCCAGGGGCGGTCGTTGACTATCAGCAGCGCGCCCAGACGCTCGCACAGCGCGCGCGCGGCATTGGCGAGCGCGACGAGCTCGTCGTCGGGCAGGTACTTGTCGCGCAGCTGCACGACGTCGACGCCACCGGCGATCGCGCCGCGCAGGAGGTCCGGCAGGCCGCTCACATCCGATCCGGACGGCCTGCTCGCGTGCGGACACACCAGGTACAGGCGCGCCGCTGCCAGTCGCGCGCGCCGTTCGGCGCCTGTGTCGTTCGCGTGCATCGGCTCGAAGTCTGGCACGCCGGCAGCGCCGCTCGGAGGTGGGTGCGGGCTAGCATCATTTGCATGGCCGAGGCGCAACGGGTCGAGGTGGTCGTGGTCGGTGGCGGCATCATCGGCCTCGCGGTTGCGTGGCGCGCGAGCCAGCGGGGGATGGCGGTGACGGTGCTCGAGCGCGACGCGATCGGGCGGGGAGCCTCGCATGTCGCCGCGGGCATGCTCGCGCCGGTCGCGGAGGTCGAGTTCGGCGACGCCGGCAGGCGACTCCTGGAGCTGGGTTTGCGCTCGGCCGAGCGGTGGCCGTCGTTCGCAGCCGAGCTCGAGGACGCCGGCGGCACCCAGCTCGGACTGATGCGGACCGGAACGCTGCTGGTCGCTCGGGACGAGGACGAGGCGCGCGAGCTCGAGCGACAGCTCGCGTTTCGCGGCTCGCTCGGCCTGAGGGTCACGCGCCTGCGCCCGAGCGAGGCACGCGAGCGCGAGCCGGCGCTCGCCCCGACGGTGCGGCTGGCGCTGGAGGCGCCGGACGATCACTCGGTCGAACCGCGGCTCGTCCTCGCGGCGCTGCGGCGCGCTTGCGCGTCGGCTGGCGTGCGGCTGCGCGAGCACTCGCCGGTCGCGCGGATCGAGCTCGACGCCGGGCGCCTGTCCGGCGTGACGCTCGCGGACGGGGAGCGGGTGCCGGCGCGGCAGCTCGTCATCGCCGCGGGCGCTTGGAGCGATCGGATCGAGGGCCTGCCGGCCGGTGCGCGCGTGCCGGTGCGCCCTGTCAAGGGCCAGATCCTGCGCCTGCGTGACCCGGCCGGGCCGGGGCTGCTGCGCACGGTCGTGCGATTCCAGGGCGGCTACCTCGTCCCGCGCGCCGACGGGCGCTACGTGCTCGGCGCGACGGTCGAGGAGCGTGGCTTCGCGTCGCGGCCGACGGTCGGTGGCGTATATGAGCTGATGCGCGACGCCGGCGAGCTAGTCCCAGGGATCAGCGAGCTCGAGATCGAGGAGCTCTCGGTCGGGTTCCGTCCGGGCACTCCCGACAACGCTCCGGCGGTCGGCCCGGGAGCGCTCCCGGGCCTGACGTGGGCGACGGGGCATCATCGCAACGGCATCCTGCTCGCGCCTCTGACGGCCGAGATGGTGCTCGACGTTCTCGAACACAGCGCCTCACGACCCGGCTTCGCCCCGCTGCTCGCAGCCTGCTCCCCGGCGCGCTTCGCCTCCGCGGGAGAGCGCCCGGCGCCCGCGAGGGATGCTCCACCGGTGGGAGCGGTTCGGTGATCGTGCTCAACGGGCAGAGCTCCGACGTGCGCGCCGGCGAATCGGTCTCCGCCGCGCTCCGGCGCCTCGGGCTCGACCTCGATGCGCGCGGGGTGGCGGTGGCCGTTGACGGCGAGGTCGTGCCGCGCGGCGAGTGGGATTCGTTTGAGCTGCGCGAAGACGCGCGCGTCGAGGTATTGACTGCGATGCAGGGAGGATGATCGGGCGATGGGCGATCAGGCGAGCGTGCAGGTGAGTGCCGGTAGCGCTCGCGCCGCGGCCACGGCCGCGGGCGACGCGCTGACGATCGCCGGCCGCACGCTGCGTTCGCGCCTGCTGCTCGGCAGCGGCGGCTTTCCCTCGCTCGAGCTGCTCTCAGAGGCGATCGCCGCGAGCGCCACCGAGGTCGTGACGGTGGCATTGCGCCGTGTCGATGCGGCTGCGCGCGGATCGCTGATCGATGTCCTCTCTGCCGCCCAGGTCGAGCTGCTGCCGAACACGGCCGGCTGCCACACCGCCCGCGACGCGGTGCTGACGGCGCGGTTGGCGCGCGAGGCGTTCGCCACCGACTGGGTCAAGCTCGAGGTGATCGGCGACGAGGACACGCTGCTGCCGGATGCGCCGGAGCTGCTGCGGGCCGCCGAGGAGCTCGTCGACGAGGGCTTCGTCGTGCTTCCGTACACGACCGATGACCCGGTGCTCGCCCGCCGCCTCGCCGACATCGGCTGCGCCGCGGTGATGCCGCTCGGCTCGCCGATCGGGAGCGGCATGGGAATTCGCAACCCGTACAACATCGCGCTGATCCGCGAAGCGGTCGAGGTTCCGGTCGTGCTCGACGCGGGCATAGGCACGGCCTCCGATGCGGCGCTCGCGATGGAGCTGGGATGCGACGCGGTGCTTGCCGCCTCGGCGATCGCGCGGGCCAAGGATCCCGTGAGGATGGCGCGCGCGATGAGAGCGGCGGTGGAGGGCGGACGGCTCGCGCGCACCGCCGGGCGGATTCCGCGCAGGCATTACGCGACGCCGTCCACGCCCGACGAGGGCCTGCCCGACCTCCGCTAGGACGCGGTCACTTCACCACTTCGATCGTCCCGTTCATCGACGCCGGGTGGATCGTGCAGAGGTAGTGGATCACACCAGGCTTGGTCGCCTTGATTTCGAAGGTGGAGCCTTCGCCGAAGGTCTTCGACGCGAACTTCTGCGGCCCGCTCGTGCTCGTTACGTCGTGTTCGACGGAGTCGTAGTTGGTCCATCTGATCGTGCTTCCGACCTTGACCCTGACCGTGTCCGGTGCGATCGCGATGTTGCGGTAGGCGATCTGGACGACCCCGCTCTGCACCGGCGCGGAGGGCGACGGAACGCCGTACTTGGGTTTCGCGGTCACCCGGAGGCTGCTCGTGGGGGCGGGCGTCGTCGTGGTCGTCGTGATCGAGCTGCTGGCCGGCTTGCTCGACGAGCCGCAGCCGGCGACGAGCGACAGCCCGCAGCACGCCATGACGGCGGCGATGCCTCTGTTCATCGGTGAGGATCCTTTCTCGACTGGTTCACGTATGCGGACGATCGCACACCGGCCCGCTCGCCGTCGCCGCTCGCACACGTCGCGGTGACGCGGTCCGGGCACACCGGCCCGCTCGCCGTCGCCGCTCGCACACGTCGCGGTGACGCGGTCCGGGCACACCGGCCCGCTCGCCGTCGCCGCTCGCACACGTCGCGGTGACGCGGTCCGGGCGCGCGGCGCATACGGCCTAGACTGGCCGCTCGGATGACGCCACGCCACTTCCTAACCGGTGCCGAGCTGACTCCGGCCGAGCTCGACGGGCTGCTCGGCCGTGCGCTCGAGCTCAAGGCGGCGCCGCTCTCCTCGCGCGCGCTCGCCGGGCGGAGCGTCGCGTTGATCTTCGAGAAGCCCTCGACGCGCACGAGGGTCTCCTTCGAGGTCGGCATCGACGAGCTCGGCGGCCATGCCGTCGTGCTCCGCTCAGACGAGCTGCAGCTCTCGCGCGGCGAGGCTCTCCGCGACACCGCCCTCGTGCTCGCGAGGCACGTCGCGGCGGTGGGCGTGCGCACCGGGCCCGATGCGATCGTCGAGGAGCTGGCGGCGGACAGCGCGGTCCCCGTCATCAACATGCTCACCTCGGGTCATCACCCGTGCCAGGCCCTGGCCGACCTGCTCACGCTGCGCGAGGCGTATGGCTCTCTCGACGGCCTGCGCGTTGCCTACGTCGGAGACGGCAACAACGTCGCGCGCTCGCTCGCCGTGCTCGGCGCCCTGGCGGGGATCCACCTCACGCTCGCGGCGCCCGACGGGTATTCGCTGCGGGACGATCTCGACCTGCCGGCCGGCGCCCGCGGCGAGGTCACGCACAGCAGCGACCCGCGCGAGGCCGTCGCCGGAGCGCGCGCCGTCTACACCGACGTGTGGGTGAGCATGGGCGATGAGCAGACGGCCGAGGAGCGGCGCAAGGCGCTCGCCGCCTACCGCGTCGACGACGCGCTGCTGGACGCCGCAGCGCCAGGCGCGTTCGCGATGCACGACCTGCCGGCGCATGCCGGCGAGGAGATCACCGCGGAGGTCCTGTATGGGACGCGCCAGCGGATCTGGGATCAGGCGGAGAACCGCCGCCATGCGCAGAAGGCGCTGCTCGAGCTGCTGGTGGCGCCGGCGTGAGCGTGGAGCCGGCCGTGCGAGGCGACGGGGTGCCGCGCCCGCAGCGCGGCGATGAGCTCGAGCTCGAGATCGAGTCGCTCGCGTTCGGCGGCGAGGGGGTCGCGCGGCTAGGGGAGGGCGGCTACGTCGTGTTCGTCGCCGGCGCGATCCCCGGCGACCGCGTCCGCGCCGTCATCCACAAGCGCAAGCGCAGCTACGCTCACGCGCGCACGCTCGAGGTGCTCGAGCCGAGTCCCGAGCGGATAGAGCCGGTGGCAGACCATCCGGGGGTCGCCTGGCAGGTGATCCCCTACGAGCGCCAGCTTCAGGTCAAGGCTCTGCAGGTCGACGAAGCGCTGCGGCGGATCGGCAGGCTCGAGCATTTCGAGCTCGAGCCGATCGTCCCGGCGCTCCAGCAGTGGCGCTATCGAAACAAGCTCGAGTACTCCTTCGGCGGCGGCGGCGCCGAGGAGCTCGTGTGCGGTTTTCACGCGCCGGCCGGGGGCGATCGCGTCACGCCGGTGGAGGACTGCCTGCTGGCCTCGGAGCTCGGCAATCTCGCCCGGCGGATCGCGCTCGCCTGGTGTCGCGCGCAGGGACTGCAGGCGTGGGATCGTGCTCGCGGCGCACGCGCCGGAGGCCAAGGGCGCGACGATCGGATCCGACCGGCCCCCGACGGGCGGGCGCGCCTTCGCAACCTCGTCGTGCGCGAAGGCAGGCGCACCGGCAGGCTGCAGGTGAGGCTCGTCACCACCGACGGGGAGATCGAGGCCGGCGCCCTCGCCGGTGCGTTGAGCGAGGCGCTCGGCGAGAGTCTCGGCGGCGTGCTCTGGACCCGCTCGCAGAGCCTCGCCGAGACGACCGCCGGCGGCGAGACGGAGCTTGTCTGGGGCGACGCCGAGCTGCCCGAGCGAGTGGGTGAGCTCGACCTGCGCATCTCGCCGCAGGCGTTCTTCCAGACGAACACCGAGATGGCCGAGCTGCTCTACGGAGTCGTAGCCCGCTACGCGGCGCTCGAGGGCTGGGAGCGCGTGTACGACCTGTATTCGGGCATCGGCACGATCGCCCTGACGCTCGCGCCGCGCGCGGGCGAGCTGTGGGGGATCGAGCTCGTCGAGGAGGCGGTCGCCGATGCGATCGCCGGCGCGCGCCGCAACGCGATCACGAAGGCCCGCTTCTTCGCCGGCGACACCCGCCTGGCGCTGCCCGAGCTGATCGAGCGCGCCGGCCGGCCAGATGTTCTCGTCGTCGACCCGCCGCGCGCGGGGCTCTCCAAGAAGGTCGTGCGCCGCATCGTCGACGCCTCCCCGCGGCGCATCGTCTACGTCTCCTGCAACCCGACCACGCTCGCCCCGAACGCGGCCGAACTGGTCGAGGCCGGCTGGACTCTGCGCAGGGTGCAGCCCGTCGACATGTTTCCGCAGACGCACCACATCGAGTGCGTCGCGCTGCTCGAGCGCGGCTAGCGAGCCGACGCCTCGCCACGCGGCTAAGCTCGCCCGGGTGCGCCGTGGCGTGGTGATCGTGAAGGCGGCCGGGCACCGCATGCGCGGCGCTGTCTCCCCGGCTCTGCAGGCGGCCGCGGCGGCCGCGCTGGCCTGGTATGCCGCGCACGACCTGCTCGGCCACGCCCAGCCCTTCTTCGCGCCGATAGCCGCCGCCGTCGCGCTGAGCACCAGCCAGGTGCAGCGCGCGCGGCGCAGCGCGCAGATGGTCACCGGCGTCCTGCTCGGGATCGGAATCGCCGAGCTGCTGCACCCCCTGGTCGGCGACAGCACCCTCGCCGTCGGCGTCGTCGCGCTCGCGGCGCTGCTGGTCGCCGCCGGCTTCGGCTTCGGCTTCTTCGGGGAAGGGATGATGTTCGTCAATCAGGCGGCGGCCTCGGCGATCCTCGTGATCACACTGCATCGCGCAGGCACCGGCGCCGAGCGCGCGACCGACGCCCTCATCGGCGGCGCGTCCGCGCTGCTCGTAGGCGTCGTGACGTTCCCGGTCGAACCGCTCGCGCTCCTGGGTGAAGCGCAGAAGGGCGTGCTGCGCTCGCTGCTCGGCATCCTCGAGGACTGCGAGCAGCTCCTCTCAGCGGCTCGCTCAGACTGCGAGGACGGTGAGGAGGGCGATCTCGCGCTCGCCGCAAGCCACCGCGTGCACGACATGCTCACGCGCCTGACACTCGCGCGGCGCACCGCGCATGTCGTCGTGCGGGTCGCGCCGCGGCGACTGCACCTGCGAGGGATGATCGATGCCGAAGACCGGCGCCTCGCGCGCATGTACCTCCTGGCGGGCGACGCGCTGGGGGTCCTGCGGGCGGCGCTCGGCGCGCACGACGCCGGCCTCCCGCCGCGGGCGTGCGCGAGCCTGCTCGGACGGAGCGCGGCGGTCCTGCGACTGCTCGCCGAGGCGCCCTGGCCATGGGCAGGCGAGACGGTGGCTGAGGCGAGCGCAAGCGCGCGCGAGCTGCTGAGCGAGCCAGTCGCGCGCGAGCCGCCGAGTGCGGTGCTGCTGTCGGGCGCGTTGCACGTGCTGGCCCGCGATCTCGTCGAGCTCCTGGCGGGCGCCTGAATGTAGGGTGCGCGAATGCGCGCCGTGACCATTCGCGAGAACGAGGTGGTGATCGAGGAGCACCCCGATCCCGTTCCGGGCGCGGGCGAGGCGCTGGTGCGCGTTCGCGCCGCAGGGCTCAACGGCGCCGACATGATGCAATGGCGGGGACGCTATCCCGCGCCGCCGGGGTCGCCGCAGGACATCCCCGGCCTCGAGCTCGCCGGCGAGGTGGCCGCGCTCGGACCGGATGCAGCTCGCTTCGCGGTCGGCGACCGTGTGATGGCGATCGTCGGCGGCGGCGCTCAGGCGGAGCTGGCCGTCGTTCACGAGCGCCAGCTGATGCCGGTGCCGGATCGGCTCGACTGGGACGCCGCGGGCGGCCTGCCTGAGGTCTTCATCACGGCGCACGACGCGATCGTCACGCAGGCCGAACTGCGCAGCGGGGAGCGCCTGCTGGTGCACGGCGGCGCGGGCGGCGTCGGCGTGGCTGCGATCCAGCTCGCGCGGGCCGCCGGCGCGAGCGTGACGGCGACGGTCCGGCGCGCGGAGCTGCGTGAGCGAGTGGCCGAGCTCGGTGCTGCTGCGATCGCGCCTGAGGGGTTCGTCGATGCTGGGCCGTTCGATGTCATCCTCGAGCTCGTCGGCGCTCCCAACCTGGCAGACGATCTGCAGGCGCTCGCGAGCGGTGGGCGGATCGTCGTGATCGGCGTATCCGCGGGGGCGAGCGCCGAGCTGAACATGCTCACCCTGATGGGCAAGCGTGCGCGCATTCACGGGTCGATGTTGCGTGCACGGTCGCTCGAGGAGAAGGCGCTTGTCTCGCGGCGCCTGGAAAACGAGGTGCTGCCGCTGTTCGACGCGGGGGTGCTGTCGGTCCCCATCGCCCAGACGTTCCCGCTCGGCGACGCCCTGGCCGCCTATGAGCTGTTCGCGGCCGGCGGCAAGTTCGGGAAGATCGTGCTGATCGCTCAGTAGGGCGGCTGCGTCGCGTACCAGTCGCCGAGCGTGCGGAAGGCCGCCCAGAACGCCCGCTTGGCGTCCTGCTCGTCGAGCGATTCGTCGATGTTGGGCACGTACAGCGCGTCGATCGTCGGCGTGAGCTGCTGGATCTCTCCCAGCCTCTGATGCAGCGGGCGTGCGAGCGGGATGTCCATCTCGCCGAGCATCGCCAGCGCCTCGCTGCCCATCACGACGACGATCTTCGGCTGCACGATCGCGAGCTCCTCGACCACCCTCGATACGCACTCGAAGTCCGCGAGCGACGCGTCGCTCAGCGGGCACTTCACGCAGAGCGTGCCGTACACGGCGAGCGGATCGATCGACAGCCGCTTGAGCGACTTCATCAGCGCGCTTCCTGCACGCCCGTAAAACGCGACGCCCTCCTCGATCTCCGAGGGCAGCGGCGAGTGCTTGAGCAGCAAGATGTCCGCCTGCGGATGCCCGGAGCCGAGCACCGGCATCAGGTTGCCGCGCGGGCAATGCGGGCACGCCTGCAGCTCCCTCGTGAGCGTGTTCAGCTCGCGGATCGCGCGCTCGAGGTACTTCTCACGGATCTCGTCATCGGTGACGGCCATCGGTCCCGAGGGATTTGACGACGCGTCGTCTTGTCCTTGACGGTGCACCAGTACTTGCGCTTTCGCTAGCGTCGCCCGCCGCTCCCGTGCGCTCGCTTGAGCCGCTTCAGCCGCCGCGCCTTGCTCGCTCGGCGCGCCGAGGGCGGCGTCGCGCGCGTCTGCAGGAACTTCAGCGCCTGCACGTACAGCAGCGAGGATGGGCGGGTGAGGATGTCGGCTTCGCGCAGCGACTGCATGAACTCCTGTGGACCATCGAAGTCCCGCATGCGGATCCTCACCGAGCCGAGGCCCTGGGCGACGTGCGAGTCCGACCCGGCGCCCGCCGGAATCCGGTACTTGGCCGCGAAGCGCGCGGCCTCATCGTTGAAGGCCCCGATCGCCACGCGCGGGTTGAACACCTCGATCGCGTCGACGTCGTCGAGGATCCTCAGCAGGTGCTCGTAGTCGGGGACCGCGTGCATCCGGTCGAAGGGGTGCGGCACATAGACGAGGCCGCCCTGGCGCTTGATCTCGGCGACTGTCTCCTCGAGGCTCAGGCCGCGCGGGATCTTCTCCTCGATGAACAGGCCGATCACCTCGCCCTGGCCGGCCGTCTTGACCTCCTCGCCGACGATCACCTTGACGCCCGCGGCCGCTGCCTGCGCGCGCGCGTCCAGTGCGCCGGAGATCTCGTTGTGGTCGGTCACCGCGATCGCGCCGAGCCCCTGCTCGCGCGCCGTCGCGAGCAGCACCTCCACCGGCGTGGCGCAGTCGCCGGAATGGTCTGTATGCATGTGCAGGTCGACCTCGATCAGCGGCCGCCCGGCCAGGCGCCGCTTCATGCCGCGCTCATCGTTCGCGCGGTGACGGCGCGCGGCGACGGCGCGATAGATGCCCTCGAGCGCCACCGCGGCGCCGTCTCCGTCGGGCACGAGCCGGTAGTCGCCCGGGAAGTGGCGGTCCATCAGCTCGGCCGTCGCGGGAAGGCTCGCGGTGCGAGCATCCAGGCGGCCGAAGAAGCTCTCGACGAAGCGCCGCGCGAGCAGCGTCGAGAGCAGGCGCTCGCTGGAGGAATGGAAGGAGCCCACGTTGAGCGCGCGCGAGTGGCGCAGGGCGGCATTGGACGTGCTCGGAGCGAACGGCTCATGCACGTGGACGAAGTCCAGCTCGACCGTCGCTAGCAGTTCCTCGACGGTTCGCGCAACGTCGATCGGCAGCGCCGGCGGCCGACGGCGCGTTGCGCCCACGACGTCGAGCACCTCGCCAACGGCGATCACGCGCGGGCTGCCCCGGTCGGTCCCCTCGAGCAGGCTCTCGGGACTGCTGCGCGCCGCGCGAAGCGCGCGGCGCGAGGCGCGCACGCGCTCCTGCGAGCGCGAGGGCGCGAGCACGAGCACGCGATGGCCCCGCCGCGAGAGCTCCTCGGCGGCGTGGCGCACGAAGGCGTTGACCTCGTTGTCCTCTGCCTCCCATGGATATGGGGTCACGTGGGCTATGGAGAACGACGCGGCCATCGGCTCCACGATTATGCCGCGTGCCGCTGTTTCGACCGCTCGGCTATTTCGCGACCGGCGCCTTGGCCGCGCGCGCCTTTCCGCTGCGCTTGGCTGGCGCTGGCTGCTTGGTCGCGGGCAGGCGTCGTACGCCTCCCCTGCTCCTCGTGCCCGGTCGCCCGGCGTAGGTGGCGATGAACTCCTCGGTGTCGGCGCGCGCCTTCTCGTCGGGACGCTGCCTGTGCGGCGACTTCATGAGGTAGGAGGAGGGCCCGTCGAGCTGGCCGCCGACGCCGTGGTTGAGCGCGAGCTTGCAGCAGCGAACCGCATCGATCACGATGCCGGCCGAGTTGGGGGAGTCCCACACCTCGAGCTTCAGCTCGACGTTGAGCGGCACGTCGCCGAACGCCTGGCCCTCGACGCGGATGTGCGCCCACTTGCGGTCGCTGAGCCACGGCACGTAGTCGGACGGTCCGATGTAGACGTCCTGCGCAGGCAGCTGCTCGTCCATGATCGAGGTGACAGCGTTGGTCTTCGAGATCTTCTTCGATTCCAAGCGCTCGCGCTCGAGCATGTTGTAGAAGTCCATGTTCCCGCCGACGTTCAGCTGCGAGGTGCGCAGCATCTTCACGCCGCGATCGGCGAACAGGCGGGCGAGCGTGCGGTGCACGATCGTCGCGCCGACCTGCGACTTGATGTCGTCGCCGACGATCGGGAGGCCGGCCTTCTCGAAGCGGTTGTTCCAGTAGTCCTCGCGGGCGATGAACACGGGAATGCAGTTGACGAACCCGCAGCCCGCCTCGAGCACCTGCTCGACATACCACTTGGTGGCCTGCTCGGAGCCGACCGGCAGGTAGGAGACGACGACGTCGGTATGGGTGTCGGAGAGGATCTTCACGATGTCCGCCGTCTCGCCCGGGGCCTTCTTGATCTTCTCCTTCAGGTACTTGCCGAGGCCGTCGTGGGTCATGCCGCGATGTACGCGCACGCCGAGGTTCTTCGGCACCTTGGCGAAGCGCATCGTGTTGTTCTGCCCGGCCCAGATCGCCTGGCCGAGGTCCTTGCCGACCTTGGCCGCGTCGATGTCGAAGGCGGCGGTGAACTCGATGTCGCGAACGTGGTATCCGCCGAGATCGACGTGCATCAGGCCGGGAACCCGCTCCGCGGGGTTGGCGTCGCGGTAGTAGTGGACGCCCTGGACGAAGGCCGACGCGCAGTTGCCCACGCCGATGATCGCGACCCGCACCTTCTCAGACTGGTAGCGCGCCGCGCCGTTCTTGGAGGACGCGCCGTTGCCGTGGGCGCGACCGTTTGAGTGCTCCTTGGTCACGAGTGAGATGTCCTTTGCGAGGGCGCGAAGGCCCGGTCGAGGAAGCCTGGACGGGCCTTCCTGCTTTCTCTCTAGGACGGCCCGATGCCGGATCGCGCCGCCGGGAGAGACTACTCCGCAGGGCGTCCAAGGTCACACCGAAAGCTCGCGGCGCACGTGCCAGATGCGCTGCACGACCGTGATCACGCTCAACGCTGCGAGCACGTACACGGCCGGTTGCAGCAGCTCGAAGTTGCCGAGCGAGGCGCCCCTCGCGAAGACCAGGCCGATCGCGAGGATCACGACGCGCACCGGCCGGGTCGCGATCCCGACCTTGCACTCGACGCCGAGCGCCTCGGCGCGCGCGCGCGTGTAGCTGACCATCAGCGACGCGAGCACCGCGACGACGACGGCGGCCGCCGCTGCGCGGTTGCCGTGCAGGGCGAAGTAGCCGGCCACGGCCGTCAGCACGATCCCCTCCTCGATGCGGTCGAGCGTCGAGTCCAGGAACGCGCCGAACGGCGTGCCCTTACCCGACATGCGCGAGTAGCGCCCGTCGAGCGTGTCCATGATCGAGCCGACGATGAACGCGAGTCCGCCGAGGAAGAAGAGCTGTTCCCACACGAGCACCGCAGCGAGCACGTTCAGGACGAAGCCGGTCAGCGAGATCGCGTTCGGTGTCAGGCGCGACTCGATCAGCCGGTTGCGCACGAGCTCGCGCCGTTCGCCGGCGCCGATCGGGGCTCGCGCGCGACCCGTTGACGAGCGATTCAGGGCGCGGCGGCGGGGCGGCGCGTGTTGCCTCGGCGGTGCCATCTGCGCTCGACGGATCTACCCGCTCGCGGTGGCCTGGGCGGGAGACACGGTCGAGAAGCGCCAAACGTGCGGCCGTGCACGCGCGAGCCAGCTCGCGCCGTAGGCGGAGACGCCGGCGCTGAGCGCGCCCAGCAGGGCGTCGACGATGAAGTGGTTGGCGGTGACGACGATCACGAAGGCCATCAGGAACGGATACAGCAGCCACAGGACGCGCACGATCCGCCAGCGTGTGAGGCGCGCGAGCGGCCAGCCGATCATTAGCGCGAACGCGACATGCATCGACGGCACCGCCGCGTAGGGGTTGAAGAGCGCGTTCATCGACGCGCTCGCATGCGAGACGTGTACGCCGGTGAAGTCGGAGACGCTGTCGATGAAGCCCCACTCGGGCATGAACCGCGGTGGCGCCGTCGGAAAGACGGTGTAGCCGACTAGTGCGATCGCCATCGCGATCATGAACATGTTGCGCACGAAGTAGAAGTTGCGGTTGCGGAACAGGTAGAGGTAGAGCAGCGCCGCGATCGTCACGGAGGTCTGGGCGTTCACGTACAGCCAGCTCGCGAGGACCATCACCAGGTGGCTGCCGGACGCCCACGCCTGGATCGAGGGCTCGACGAACAGATGCAGCGTGCGCTCGAGCGAGATCAGGTCGCGCGCGTGCGCGAAGGCGGCGCCGGCGTCTCCCTCGACGAGTCCCCGCACCAGCCTGTAGGCGAGGTAGGCGGCGCCGAAGAGCGAGACCTGCCGGAGCGCGTCTAGCCATCCATGCGGCAGGACGCGCGCCTGCAGAACACGAGCACGGGCGAGCATCTCCGGACAGCCTAAACGATGCTCACCGCGCAGCGAGGCCATGTCTCAGCGGGCAGCGAAGGCGATGTCAGCGGCAGCGCGGGCCGTGTTCGAACACGCGCGCGAGCGAGAACGCGATCACGACGCGGTAGCTGCCCGCGCGCGCAGCCCGCACCTCGGTCCAGTCACCGCGAGAGCGCGCGACGCATCCGTGCCCGCTCGCGAGCGCCCAGTAGGAGGTGAAGTGCACGCGCACCGTGAATGCACCCGCGATCGGGGCCCTCAACGTGAAGGAGTCGCTGCCGAGCTGCGTGAGCACTGCCGGCGCCTGCACGAGCGGGCTAGCGCCGAGCACGGCGAACAGCCGCCAGTGGGGCGAGCGCCAGATCTCTCGCAGATATGCCGGAGGGTGCGGCGAGCCGCGCAGCAAACGCGCCTCGGAGGTGCCGGAGTAGTCGAGTGGCGCGTCCGGCAGCGCCACGTAGGAGATCGCCTGTTCGTCGAGCCATGCGCGGTAGCGCGCAGCGGTGAGTGGCGCCGACGTTTCATAGAAGAGCGGGTTGCGGTAGGCGTCGAGCTGGCGCTCCCAGCCGCGCGCGATCATCACGTGAGCGGCGACCCAGCGCGCCTCGGTGTGATCGACAGTCGGGACGACCTCGATGCGCGCCGGGCCCGCGGAGTAGCCGACGCCGAGCGTTCGCAGCTCGGCGAGCAGCGGAGCGAAGTAGGACGCGTTCACAGACGGATCGGAGGCAGCCGCGGCGAAGTCCGCGACAGGCGCGTTCGCCTGCCAGTAGAGCAGCGCCGGCGCGAGCACGATCAGAAGCCACGCGCGCCGGTCGATCCTCGATCCGCCGATGAGCACGCACGCCGCGACCGGTCCCGCGATCAGCGCGCCGAGACGGTCTGCGTTGCCGCCGACGGCCGTTGGGATCACGTAGGAGCCGATCAGGACCGCTGCGTAGAGCAGCGTGCCGATGCGTAGCACGCGATCCTCCGGCGGGATCAGCAGCGCGATCAAGAGCACGCCGGCGAGCGCCGGATAGAAGGCCGAGGCGACGAACGGCTGCGTGCCGCCTTCGGGGAACATGAACGCGAGCACGGCGATCGGCGCGAGCGCGGCGACCGTCAGCGCCGCCGGCCAGCCGCGCTCGGGGCCGGCGATACACCACGCGAGGAACGCGAGTGCGAGGAAGGCGCCGGCGACGGGACTGGATAGCGAGGTCAGGATCGTGAGCGCGAGCGCCGCCGCGCGCCAGTTGCGCTGGGCGAGCACTAGCGCACCGAGGCCGATCGCCAGCCCGAGGTCGAACGGGACGCGGCTCGAGAGCAGCGCGATCGACGCGCCGATCGCGAACCACGCGGCTGCGATGCGCGTCGCCCGCGGCGGGAACAGACCCTCGATCAGCGTGGCGAACAGGGCCGTGGCGATCGTCATCGAGATCGCGGCGAGCAGGCGCGGCCCGAGCGCCGCCCCGAGCGCAGGGGAGAGCAGCGAGTAGGCGGGCAGGTGGTGGCCGCCGTACCACGAGTTGTCCCACAGCGTGAACCCCGCGCGCGCGAACAGTTCGCTGCGGTAGGCGGCGGCCGAGAGGTCGGTGCTGTAGGGCGCGAGGATCACATAGGCGAGGCCAGCGAGCGCGGTGATCGTCCAGGCCGGTGGCATCCAGCGAGATCGGGCCCTGCTGGCTGAGAAGGCCCGGCGCGCCGTCTGCGCGCCGTGGCTTCGTCGCGGCGGTGCGCTTACCCGGGTGACGAGCTCGGTCACTGCGCGCTCAGGAAGTCCGCCACGCGGTCGATGAGCTCCGGACGGTCGAGCCACGGCCAGTGGCCGGCGTCGGGCAGCTCGAGCAGCTCGGCCCGGGGCAGCGCGTTCGCATACCCGCGGCCAAAGCGGGCGGGGATGTAGGGATCGCGCACGCCCCATGCGACCAGCGCCGGCATCTGCAGGCTCGCGAGCCGCTCGCCGGCCGCGGCGAGTACCGCCGGGGGGAGCTGCGATACAGGCGCAGGATCGCTCGCTGGGTGCCCTGATCGAAGTGGTCGAGCACGCTGTCCATCCAGGGGTCCGGCATCGGCCCCGGCGTGACGTTCGACTCCCTGGTGAGGAGCCGCAGGACGGGTCGCGTCGTCATCCCCATCGCGAGCTCGCCCAGCACGGGGGTGCGCCAGATGCGCGCGGTCCGGTGCCAGCGATACCCGGGCAGCAACGGCACCGCGTTGATGATCACGAGCCGCTCGACGCGTGCCGGCAGGCGCTGCGCGAAGAGCAGGCCGATGGCACCCCAGTCGTGAATCACGAGCTTGACGCGCTCGGTAGCGGTCTCCTGCAGGAAGCCCTCGATGAAGCGGTCGTACTCGTCGATCGTGTAGAGCCGCGATCCGGGCTTGCCCGAGCGGCCGAAGCCGGGCAGGTCGGGCGCGAGCCCGCCTGTGCGCCCGAGGAAGCCGAGCCAATCGTCGGAGTTGTTGGGAACCCCGTGCAGGTACACCGGGACGGCTGCGCCGGCATCCTCGCCGGACGGCGCCGGTGCGCTGCGCCAGAAGACCGGCAGCCCGTCGATCTCGCTGCTGTGATCGCTCACCTCGGGCACCCCGGCGAGGATATAGGGAGCGAGGGAGCGCTCACCGCGGATACGGTGGTGCAGTGCAGCCGCCCGCCTGGATCCCGCCGACGCGCGCGCGGGTGGTGAGGGTCCGCGATCGCCTAAGGGCCGTGTATGGGATTCCGCGGATGAGGCCGCATGGCCATCCGATCGCAGAGCTTGTGCTGACGGTGCTCTCGCAGTCGACGAACGACCGTAACCGCGACGTGGCCTACCTGCGGCTGCGGCGACGGTTTCCGAGCTGGGAGCAGGTGCGCGACGCACCCGTCGCGGAGATCGAGGAGGCGATCCGCCCGGGCGGGATCTCGAAGGTCAAGTCGGTCCGCATCCAGGAGATCATGCGCGCCATCTGCGCCGAGGAGGCTGCGGACGGGCGATGGGCGGAGATCCCCGGCAGAACGCCGCGTGAGCTGTCACTCGACTGGTTGCCGCATGCGCCGATCGATCAGGCGCGCGACTACCTGACCTCGCTTCCGGGGGTTGGCCGCAAGACGGCCGCATGCGTGCTGCTGTTTGCCTTCGGCCTTCACGACGTGCCGGTCGACACGCACGTTTCGCGCGTGGGCATGCGCCTGCACCTCCTGCGAGCGCAGGCGCCGTTCGGCGAGCTGCACGACCAGATGCTCGCGCTCACGCCGCGCGGGCAGGAGCTCGAGCTGCACGTCAACCTCCTGCGCCACGGCAGACGCACGTGCCACTCGCGCGCACCGGCCTGCCGGCAATGCGCGCTGGCCCGCATGTGCCCGAGCCGGGCTCTGTTCCTCTGACGCAGCAGCCGCGCGGGCCGGGTCAGCCGCGAGGCAGCACTGCGAAGGCGATCACGGCGTAGTGCAGCGCCGCCGCGGCGATCACGAGCGCGTGGAAGACCTCGTGATAGCCGAACACCCTCGGCGAGGGGTCCGGCCGGCCGCTCGCGTAGACGATCGCGCCGAGGATGTAGAGGAGGCCGCCCGTCGCGAGCCCCGCGACGCCGAGCCAGCCGATTGTGGCTGGCAGCTGTCCGAGGATCGCCGCCGACACCAAGCCGAGCGCGACGTACACGGCCGCGAGCAGCCACTTCGGCGCGTCGATCCACACCAGCTTGAAGACGACCCCGCCGAGCGCGCCGGCCCACAGCACTATCAGGATCGTGCTTGCCAGCGATCCTCTCAGGGCTAGCAGCGCCACCGGCGTGTAGGTGCCTGCGATCAGCACGAAGATCATCGAATGGTCCAGCCGCCTCATCCAGCGACGCGCCTTCGGCCGCCATGTCACGCGGTGATAGAGCGCGCTGGTGCCGAGCAATGCCGAGACTGCCAGCGCGTAGATCGTCGCCGCGATGCGCGCCCGCCCGCCGGATGCAGCGAGAATCAACCCGACGCCACAGCCGACCGACACGAAGAACGCATACTGGTGGGAGACTCCCCGCAGGCGGGGCTTTACTGGCTGCGCCGCGACGGGCGTCGTAACAGTGGCCACGTGGAGACGGTAGCGCCTCCCGCGAGCTTGGCGCGCGCGTGCTCGGGCGTGACCCTCACGACGTTCCAGGCCAGCCCTGCGCGGGCGAGCGCGAGGATCAGCCAGCCGGAGGGGTCGAGCTCATACCAGCGCAGCCCGTGGAACGCGGACTGCGGGAAGGCGTGATGATTGTGATGCCAGGCCTCGCCGAGCGACGGCAGCGCGAGCCAGAAGACGTTCGTCGACTCGTCGTCGGTCTCGAATCGGCGTCTGCCGAAGAAGTGGCAGATCGAGTTGATGCTCCACGTGATGTGGTGCACGAGGAAGATCCGCACGAGCCCGCCCCAGAGCAGGGCGCCGAGGCCTCCGGCGACGAGCGATCCGCCGCTGAGCGCATAGCCGAGCAGGAAAGGAAGCGCGAGGCTCAGCAGGGCGATCAGGGGAAAGTCCCTGTTGATGCGGCGCATCCCCGGATCTTCGAGCAGGTCGCGCGCGAACCGTTTCGACGACGCCTGGCCATGGGTCTCGAACAGCCAGCCGACGTGCGCGTGCCACAGGCCGGCGAGCATTCCTCTCAGACCCGCGCCGTGTCCGGCATGGGGGCTGTGCGGGTCGCCCTCTTCGTCGGTGAAGGTGTGGTGCTTGCGATGGTCGGCGACCCAGTCGATGACCGGTCCCTGGACCGACATCGACCCGAGGACGGCGAGCGTGTAGCGCAGCCAGCGATGCGTGTCGAACGCTCGGTGGGTGAGCAGGCGATGGAAGCCGATCGTGACCCCGAGCGCCGTGGCGAGGTACATGACCGCGAAGACCACCAGGTCGCGCGGTCCGAGGAAGCTGTCCCACAGCAGGACCGCGGCTGCGATCACGCCGAGGAAGGGGATCACGACCGCTGCGATGTTCACGTTGCGCTCGAGGCGTGTCACCTGCAGAGCACTACCCCCGGCGCGCGGAACGTTACCAGGAGAGCCGCACAAAACCGTCGCATGGCGGGCCGGATCCAAGTGGAGGCCGTGGCCGCGCGTTGACGGGCCGCGGCGGCGCGCTGACGGCCGCGGGCGGCGCGTTGATCGGCCATGGGCGGCGCGTTGACGGCCGCGGGCGGCGCGTTGATCGGCCATGAGCGGCTCGACAGGCAACCCCTTGACGCCCCTCAGGAAATCTGCGAGACTGCCACTTAGATTTATAAAGCTTATTCGAAGGAGCATTTTCAATGGCCAAGACCATAGGCATCGACCTCGGCACGACCAACTCGTGCATGGCCGTGCTCGAGGGCGGCGAGCCGACCGTGATCGAGAACGCCGAGGGCGGCCGCACGACGCCGTCGGTCGTCGCGTTCACCGCGTCCGGCGAGCGGCTCGTCGGCACGGTCGCCAAGCGCCAGGCCGTGACCAACCCGCAGAACACGATCTTCTCGATCAAGCGCTTCATGGGCCGCAAGGAGGCCGAGGTGCGCGAGGAGGAGTCGATCGTCCCCTACAAGGTCGTCGCGGGCCCAACGGCGACGCCCGCGTCGAAGCCGGCGGCGAGCAGCACTCACCGCCTGAGATCTCGGCGATGATCCTGCAGAAGCTGAAGTCCGACGCCGAAGCCTACCTCGGCGAGAACGTCGACTCGGCGGTCATCACCGTCCCGGCCTACTTCAACGACGACCAGCGCCAGGCGACCAAGGACGCCGGCAAGATCGCCGGGCTCGACGTCAAGCGCATCATCAACGAGCCGACCGCCGCTTCGCTGGCGTACGGGCTCGACAAGGAGTCGGACCAGACGATCCTCGTGTTCGACCTCGGCGGCGGCACCTTCGACGTGTCGGCGCTGGAGATCGGCGACGGCGTGTTCGAGGTGAAGTCCACCGCCGGCGACAACCATCTCGGCGGGGACAACTTCGACAAGGCGATCGTCGACTGGCTCGTCGCCGAGTTCAAGAGCGACAGGGCATCGACCTCTCGGCCGACCCGATGGCGCTGCAGCGGCTCTACGAGGCGGCCGAGAAGGCCAAGATCGAGCTCTCGACCACCCAGGAGACGCAGATCAACCTGCCGTTCATCACGGCCGACGCATCCGGCCCCAAGCACCTCGACACGCGCCTGACGCGCGCCAAGCTCTCCGAGCTGACCTCGGACCTGCTCGACCGCGTCGTCGCGCCGGTGCGCCAGGCGCTGGACGACGCCAAAGGCAAGGGCGTCAAGGAGATCGATCACGTCGTGCTCGTCGGCGGCATGACGCGCATGCCGGCGGTCCAGGAGAAGGTCAAGGAGCTGACCGGCAAGGAGCCCCACCGCGGCGTCAACCCCGACGAGGTCGTCGCCGTCGGCGCGGCGATCCAGGCGGGCGTGCTCGCCGGCGACGTCAAGGACGTGCTGCTGCTCGACGTCACGCCGCTGACGCTGGGCATCGAGACCAAGGGCGGAGTGATGACGAAGCTGATCGAGCGCAACACGACGATCCCGACCCGCAAGTGCGAGGTCTTCTCCACGGCCGAGGACAACCAGCCGTCGGTCGAGATCCACGTGCTGCAGGGCGAGCGCGAGATGGCCGAGTACAACAAGTCGCTGGGCAAGTTCCAGCTCACCGGCATCCCGCCGGCACCGCGCGGCATCCCGCAGATCGAGGTCGCGTTCGACATCGACGCGAACGGCATCCTGAACGTCTCGGCCAAGGATCTCGGCACCGGCAAGGAGCAGAAGATCGAGATCAAGTCCGGCTCCGGGCTCTCGGAGGAGGAAATCAAGAACATGGTGTCCGACGCCGAGTCCCACGCCGAGGAGGACCGCCGCGCACGCGAGCTCGCCGAGGCGCGCAACAACGGCGAGAACGCCGCCTACCAGGCCGAGCGTCAGCTGGCCGACCTCGGCGACCAGGTCGACGCCGACTCCAAGTCGCGCATCGAGGAGGCCATCAAGGAGGTCCGCGACGTGCTCGAGTCCGAGGACACCGCGAGCGATCAACGCCAAGGCCGAGGCGCTGCAGACGGCCTTCCACGCGGTCTCCGAGGCGATGTACCAGCGCGCGCAGGAGCAGGCCGCAGCGTCCGGCAACGGCGCCGCGTCCGACGGCGGCACAGCGTCCTCCGAGGAGGAGGAGGACGTGGTGGATGCCGAGGTCGTCGACGAGCCGAAGGCGTAAGGCGCGATGCCAGACACCAAGCGGACGCTCGAGGAGCAGCCCGGTTCCCCCGACGCCGACGCGTCGGGGGACGCGGCGCAGCCGTCCGGCAAGGCCGGCGCTGCGCGTGATGCGGCGTCGCCGCTGCGCGCGCGTCGCGCAGACGGCGAGGCCGCCGTCGCGGCGCCGGACGGAAAGGCGGCCGGCGCGCGTCGCAGCGATGAGGACGCCGCCGAGGTGCAGGGCGACCTCGACGAGCTGGTCGAAGACGGCCGCCGCAGCGCGACGAGTACCTCGCGCTTGCGCAGCGCACGCAGGCGGACTTCGAGAACTACCGCAAGCGCATGGCGCGCGAGGCCGACCGCCGCGCAGGAACGCGGCATGGCCGCGCTGGCGAAGGAGCTGCTGCCGGCGCTCGACAACCTCGACCGGGCGCTGGCAGACGCGCGCAAGGGCGCCCGCGACTGTGGCGAGTCCGATCCGCTGCTCGAAGGCGTGCGTCTCGTGCGCTCGGAGCTGAGCGCCGCACTCGCGCGGGCGGGCATCGAGTCCTTCTCGCCGATCGGCGAGAAGTTCGACCCGTCGGTGCACGAGGCCGTGGCCACCGCCCAGCAGTCCGAGAACGGCGGCCGGAGCGGAACCGTCGTCGAGGTCTACCAGCCCGGCTACCGGCTCGGCGAGAGCGTGATCCGCCCGGCGCGCGTCGTCGTGGCCGCTTAAGCGGAGGCATCCGATGGCGCCGCGTACCGACTACTACAAGACGCTCGGGGTCGACAAGAAGGCGAGCACCGAGGAGATCAAGAAGGCTTACCGCAAGCTCGCGCGCCAGTACCACCCCGACCGCAACCCTGACGACAAGCAGGCCGAGGCGCGCTTCAAGGAGATCTCGCAGGCCTATGACGTGCTCGGCGATCCGGAGAAGCGCAAGCAATACGACAGCGGCAGCGGGCCCGTTCGCGACGGGCGCCGGCCCCGGAGGCGGCTTCGGCGGCTTCGGCAACTTCGACTTCGACGCCTCCTCGATGGGCGACATCCTTTCGAACCTCTTCGGCGGGCGGCCGGCGGCCGCCGCGCGCAGGCAAGCCCGCGCGCGCAACGCGGAGCCGACCTCGAGGCGCAGGTCTCGATCTCCTTCGACCAGGCGATCGCCGGCGCGCAGGTCCCGTTGCAGGTGCCGATGCACACCACCTGCGCGACCTGCCGCGGCACCGGCGCCAAGCCGGGCACGACCCCGACCGTGTGCCCGCGCTGCGAGGGCCGCGGGCATCGAGACGCAGGGACAGGGAATGTTCTCGATCTCCCAGCCCTGCTCGCGCTGCGGCGGCTCGGGCACGGTGATCGAGGACCCCTGCCCGACCTGCCACGGCGTCGGGCGCCGTGCGCACGGTCAAGCGCCTGCGCGTGAACATCCCGGCGGGCGTCCGCGACGGCAGTCGCATCCGCCTCGCCGGCAAGGGCGAGCCCGGCCGCGGCGGCGGTCCGCCGGGCGACCTCTACCTGATCACGCACGTCGCGCCCTCGCCGCTGTTCACGCGCAAGGGCGACAACCTCGAGGTGGAGGTCCCGCTGAGCATCCCCGAGGCGCTGCGCGGCGCCGAGGTGCGGGTGCCGACGCTGAACGGCACGAAGACGCTGCGCGTCCGTCCCGGCACCGCGCACGGCACCGTCCAGCGCCTGCGCGGGGAGGGGCCGCCGAAGCTCGGCGCGGCGGCGGCGCGCGCGGCGACATCCACTACCGGTTCGTGATCGACGTTCCCGAGCAGCTGAACAAGGAGCAGGAACAGGCGGTGGAAGCACTGGCGAAGACGCTCGAGGCGACCCGCGCGCCGGCCTGTTCGACAACGGAGCCGGCGGCCCGGCGCAGCAGGATGCCGCCGCGGCGAAGGCGGGTGAGAGCTGATGCGTGCCGCACGCGGCGACGCAGCCAGGCGCCGGAACGCTCCGCCGGCGATCGGACCGCGTCCCAACCGTCACGAAGGTCGAGCTCGAGACCGACCGCGGCGTCTTCATGATCTCGGTAGCGGCGGAGCTCGCGAACATGCACCCGCAGACGTTGCGCATGTACGAGGCGCGCGGCCTGATCGAGCCGAAGCGCTCGCCCAAGGGCACGCGGCTGTACTCGCAGGAGGACGTCGAGAGGCTGAGGCGCATCCAGGAGATGACGGCCGAGCTGGGCCTCAACCTGGCCGGCGTCGAGCGCGTCCTGAGCCTCGAGCTGGAGATCGAGAGCATGCACACGCGCATTGAAGAGATCGAGCTGCAGGCGCTGCAGGCGCAGGTGCGCCTGGCCAAGGAGCTCGAGGAGGTGCGCCGGTCCTTCCGCGCAGAGCTCGTCCCCTACCGCGGCGGCGAGATCGTGCGCGCTGCAGATGCCCGGTCGCCGTTCCGCCGTCCGACTAGGCCCCGGTAGATGCAGCCCGATCGATTCACGATCAAGTCCCAGGAAGCTCTCGCTTCCGCGGGCCGGCTTGCGGAGCAGCGGCGCAATCCGCAGGTCACGCCCCTGCACCTGCTCGCCGCGCTGCTGGCCGAAGGCGAGCGCCCGGTCGCAGGTGGCCCGCTGCCAAGCGCCGACACCCCCGGTGGCGTGGTGCTGCCGGTGCTCGGCAAGCTCGGCGTCGAGGTGCGGGCCCTGCGCGAGAACGTCGAGCAGGCTCTGGCGCAGCTTCCAGTGCTCGGCGAGAGCTCCTCGGGCGAGTCGATCGCGCAGCTTGGATCCGAGCTCGTCGCGGTGCTGCGGGCCGCCGAGCGCGAGGCCAGCCAGCTCGGAGACCAGTACGTCTCCACCGAGCACCTGCTGCTCGCGCTGGCCGCGGAGACCGGCCGCGCCGGACAGGCGCTGAACGCCGCCGGGGCCAGCCGCGAGCGGGTGCTGCAGGCGCTCGCCGAGGTGCGAGGGCCGAATCGCGTCACCGACCAGAGCCCGGAGGAGAAGTACGAGGCGCTCGAGCGCTTCGGCCAGGACCTCACGCGCCTCGCCGAGCAGGACAAGCTCGATCCGGTGATCGGCCGCGACGAGGAGATCCGCCGCGTCATCCAGGTGCTGTCTCGTCGAACCAAGAACAACCCCGTGCTGATCGGCGAGCCAGGCGTGGGCAAGACGGCGATCGTCGAGGGGCTCGCACGGAGGATCGTCTCGGGCGACGTGCCTGAGTCGCTTCGCGGCAGGCGCGTGATCGCCCTCGACATCGGCTCGCTGATCGCGGGTGCAAAGTACAGAGGCGAGTTCGAGGATCGGCTGAAGGCGGTGCTCGCAGAGGTGTCCGCGGCGCAGGGCAGCGTGATCCTGTTCCTCGACGAGCTGCACACGATCGTCGGCGCAGGCGCCGCCGAGGGAGCCGTCGACGCGGCCAACCTGCTCAAGCCAATGCTCGCCCGCGGTGAACTGCGCTGCGTCGGCGCGACGACGCTTGACGAGTACCGCAAGTACATCGAGAAGGACGCGGCGCTCGAGCGGCGCTTCCAGCCGGTGATGGTTGGAGAGCCCTCGGTGCAGGACACGATCGCGATCCTGCGCGGGCTGAAGGAGCGCTACGAGAACCACCACCACGTTCGCATCCAGGACAGCGCGCTGATCGCGGCGGCGACCCTCTCGGACCGCTACATCTCAGACCGCTTCCTGCCGGACAAGGCGATCGACCTCGTCGACGAGGCAGCCTCGCGCGTGCGCATCGAGATCGACTCGGTTCCGACCGAGATCGACGAGGTCAACCGGCGCGTGATGCAGCTGGAGATCGAGCTGACATCGCTCGAGAAGGAGACCGACGAGGCCTCGGCCGAGCGCCGCCGTTCGCTGGAGCGTGAGCTCGCCGACCTGCAGGAGCGCTCCGCAGCGATGACGGCGCAGTGGCAGCGCGAGAAGGAGGCGATCCAGGAGATCTCCGAGCTCAACCAGCGGCTCGAGCAGGCGCGCGGCGAGGCTCAGCGCGCCGAGCGCGAAGCCGACCTGCAGCGCGCGGCCGAGCTTCGCTACGGGGAGATCCCGGAGCTCGAGAAGAAGCTCGCCGAGCACGAGTCCGCCGAGTCGGCTCGGGCTGACGGCGACGGGCCGGTGTTCCTCAAGGAGGAGGTCGACGCCGACGACGTCGCCGAGGTGGTGGCGCGCTGGACGGGGATCCCCGTCAGCCGCCTGCTCGAGGGTGAAACGGAGAAGCTGATCCACATGGAGGAGCGTCTGCACGAACGCGTCGTCGGCCAGGACGAGGCGATCGACGCCGTCGCCACGGCGCTGCGCCGTTCGCGAGCCGGCCTGCAGGATCCGGACCGCCCGATCGGAACCTTCCTGTTCCTCGGCCCGACCGGCGTCGGCAAGACAGAGCTGGCACGGGCGCTGGCCGAGTTCATGTTCGACTCGCAGGACGCGATGATCCGCATCGACATGTCCGAGTACATGGAGAAGCACTCCGTCTCGCGCCTCGTGGGCGCGCCTCCGGGCTACGTCGGCTACGAAGAGGGCGGGCAGCTGACCGAGGCCGTCCGCCGCCACCCCTATTCGGTGGTGCTGCTCGACGAGATCGAGAAGGCCCACCCGGACGTCTTCAACACGCTGCTGCAGGTGATGGACGACGGTCGCCTGACCGACGGCCAGGGGCGCACGGTCGACTTCAAGAACACGGTCCTGATCATGACCTCGAACATTCCGCTGGCGGGGCCCGGATCGGAGGCGCTGTCCGACAGCGACCTGCGCACGGCGCTGCTTCAGTACTTCAAGCCCGAGTTCATCAACCGCCTCGACGACATCGTGCGCTTCCACGCGCTCACCCGCGAGCAGCTGGCAGAGATCGTCGACCTGCAGGTTGCGCGAGTGGTCGAGCGCGTCGCCGAGCGCGGTGTGCAGCTCACGCTCAGCGACGACGCGCGGCAGCTGCTCGGAAGCATGGGCTATGACCCGACCTACGGCGCGCGCCCGCTGCGGCGGGTCATCCAGAAGCAGCTGGTCGACCGCCTCGCGCTCGCGCTGCTTCAGGGCGAGATCCGCGCGGGCGACTCAGTGCGGGCAGACGCCGTCGACGGAGAGCTCGTGCTCGAGAAGGTCACGGCCGATGCGACCGCCGAGCCCACGGCCGCGGTCTGAGCGCCGCTGCCCTCAGCCGGTCACCGCCCAGGTTCCAAAGCCGCCCCAGTCGAGAGCCGCGTTTGTCGGTTTGAGGCGAAGCGCAAAGCCAAACGGTCCAGCGCCTTCGCCGCCGCCTGCGACGTCCGGATTGAACACGAGCGGGCCGGGCGTGTTGAAGTTGGCTGCCTCGTAGACACAGAGGTGGCCAGATGCGGCCTGCGGATCTTCCGAGCTCCCCGGGCAGTTGAGGGTCGCGGGGCCGCTGGGCGCGATGAATGAGACGTATTCCACGGAGATCGCGGCCGCGAGCGGAATCACGAAGGAGACCCCCTCCCACGCCGGCAGCCCGACGCTGGCCGTCCTCGACAGCGCGTAGGTGCCCTTCTCGGTCTTGCCCACCGGAAGCGTGCTCGTGAAGCCGGTGGTGCCATTGACGCCGTTCGTGCCGTTGATGCCGTTTGTGCCGTTTGTGCCGTTGGTCCCGTTGACGCCGTTGACGCCAGCGGGTCCGACGGTGTTCCACGACAGCTTCCGTTCGCCCCTTCTGCACCTCGCGTCGCTCCGAACGATGCGAATCGCGCCGCCGTACTTCTCGTAACAGGCAGTTATCGTCCCCGGCTCGGGCTGCGCCGCGGTGGCGAACCCGGCGAGCAAGAGGACTCCGAGTCCGACCAGCGCGAGAACTCGACCGCGGGTGATTAGCGTGGACATAGGTCGGTTCTCCCCTCTCGGTGGCTTGGCCGCAACTCGGGCGCGCTTCGCGGCGGCGCTGGTTGACCCGTCCGTAGTTGAAACAGGGATGACAGACGTTGCGAGCTCCGGAAGCAACGATTCTGGACGGAAAGACGATCGGGCTATTTGCGAGGAAGAACGGGAGCGCGCCCGGAACGCCAGCCGCGAGGCGGCGCGATCGGGTACAACGAGCGACAGCACCAGGCACTGTCCCGATAAGCCCAGACGGAGGAGCGCCATGCCCACCTACATCATGCTCTCGACCCTCACGCCTGAGGGCGTGCAGACCGTCAAGAACAACCCGCAGCGGATCAGGGAGGTCAACAAGGAGGTCGAGCAGCTCGGCGCCACGGTGAAGGCGCAGTGGGCGACGCTGGGCCACGTCGACTTCATCTCCGTCGTTGAGGCGCCTGACGAGGCGACGATGGCACGCGTGTCGCTCGAGCTCGGCTCGCGCGGGACCGGCCGCTACGAGACGCTCGCGGCGATCCCGATAGATGACTTCATCGCGTCGCTGTGAGAAGCCCCCCGGCGGGCCTTGCCTTCGACGCGAGCTCCGCCCGTGACGCGGCGTATGCTGCGCGCGGATGATGTCCCCGGACCGTGAGCAGCAGGATCCTGCCGCGCAGGAGGGCCGGCCCGCCGGCTCCTCTGGGATCTCGCTCGTGCCAGAGCCGATGGGAGAGGCCGAAGTCCGGGCGCAGCTCGACGACATCGACGTCGACGCTCCGCGCGTCGGCATAGTGATGGGCTCCAAGAGCGACATGGAGGCGATGGAGAAGGCTGCGCGCGAGCTCGAAGAGCGCGACATCCTGCACGAGATTCGCGTGATGTCCGCCCATCGCGAACCGGACGTCGTCGCCGAATATGCCAAGAACGCGCGCATGCGCGGCCTGCGCGTGATCATCGCCGGAGCCGGCATCTCGGCCGCGCTGCCCGGCGCCGTGGCAGCGCACACCGACCTGCCCGTGATCGGCGTCCCGCTCTCCGGCCGTCTGAGCGCAGCCGGCGGTCTCGATGCGATCCTCTCGATCGTGCAGATGCCCCCCGGCGTGCCCGTCGCGTGCGTTGGCCTTGACAACGCGCGCAACGCCGCGATCCTCGCCGTCCAGATCCTCGGAGCCTGAGCGCGTCCCAGCGACGCGTCACTGGCGCCCGGTGTGCGCGCACCGGTGCCCGGTTCGGCCGCCCGGGTGAGGACGCCGCCGCCTGCTGGCGGCGATAATCAACAAACGTGATCGCCCGCTACACTCGCCCCGCTCTCGGCAGCCTGTGGACCGACGAGGCGCGCATGGAGGCCTGGCGGCAGGTCGAGATCGCGGCCTGCGAGGAGCTGCCTGGCCTGCTCGGCGACCGTGGTCCGACCGAGGCTGAGCTCGAGGCGATCCGCGGAGCGACCTTCACCGTGGCCGAGGTCGCGGAGCGCGAGCGCGTGACCGAGCATGATGTCGCAGCGTTCGTCGACGTGCTCGCAGCCTCGGCCGGCGAGGCCGGTCGCTGGATCCACTTCGGGCTGACCTCCTCCGACGTCCTCGACACAGCGCTCGCCCTCCAGCTGCGCGCGGTCGGCGAGGTTGTGGTCGCGGGCGCCCGCTCGCTGGTCGCTGTGCTCGCGGGACGCGCGCGCGAGCACGCAGGCTCGCTGTGCGCCGGTAGGACCCACGGCGTCCACGCCGAGCCCACGACCTTCGGCATCAAGCTCGCAGGCTTCGCGTTCGAGGCGCACCGCAACGCCGAGCGCCTGGAGCGCGCATTCGCGCAGGCCTCCGTCGGCGCCCTGTCAGGCGCGGTCGGAACCTACGCTGCGACGAGCCCCGAGTTCGAGGCGCGCGTCCTCGCCAGGCTCGGCCTCGAGCGCGAGGACGTCTCCACGCAGGTGGTCGCCCGCGACCGACACGCCGAGCTGCTCTCTGCGATCGCCCTAGCCGGCGCCGGGCTCGAACGGTTCGCGATCGAGATCAGACACCTGCAGCGCACCGAGGTGCGCGAGGCGCAGGAGCCGTTCCGCGCCGGGCAGAAGGGCTCCTCGGCGATGCCTCACAAGCGCAACCCGATCAAGAGCGAGCAGATCTCCGGTCTCGCACGGGTGCTGCGCGGCAACGCGCAGGCGGCGCTCGAGAACGTCGCTTTGTGGCACGAGCGCGACATCTCGCACTCGTCCGTCGAGCGCGTGATCCTGCCGGACTCGACGATCCTGATCGACTATCTCCAGCACACGACCATCGGCCTGGTCACAGGCATGAGCGTCGACCGCGAGCGCATGCGCGCGAACCTCGATCTGACTCACGGCGCGCTGTTCTCGCAGCGCGTCCTGCTCGCGCTCGTCGAGGCCGGGAGCTCGCGCGACGAGGCCTACCGCGTCGTCCAGGAGCTCGCCCAGCGCGCCTGGGATGAGGCCATCCCGCTGCGCGATCTGCTCGCCGCCGACGAGCGCGCGCGCGAGCTGGATCTCGAGGCGATCTTCGACTACTCAGGCTACGTCCGCTACACCGATGAGATCCTCGCCCGGCTGGAGGAGATCGCCTGAATGGCGCTCCGGCTGCGCCCGGCGGCGCTGGTAGCATCGCGCCACGTGAGCACTATCGCCGACCTGCCCCTCATCGCCAGCGGGAAGGTCCGCGAGATGTACGGCCTGAGCGAGCCCGACGGGGTCTCGGAGAGCCCCTCCCGTCTGCTGATGGTCGCCAGCGACCGCATCTCGACCTACGACGCCGTGCATCCCACTCCGATCCCGGACAAGGGCAAGGTGCTCACGGGGCTGTCGGTGTTCTGGTTTCAGAAGACCGCGCACATCGTGCCCAACCACCTCGTCTCGGCGACCGACGGCGTGCCCGAGCAGGCTCGCGGGCGCGCGCTCGTCGTGCGGCGCCTGGAGATGCTCCCCGTGGAGTGCGTCGTACGCGGCTACATCACCGGGTCGGGCTGGAAGGACTACCAGGCGACCGGCATGGTCTCCGGGATCCGGCTCCCGAGCGGCCTGCGCGAGTCCGAGCGCCTTCCCGAGCCGATCTTCACGCCGAGCACGAAGGCCGAGCAGGGGCACGACGAGGCGATCGACTTCGATCGCGCCGCCGAGCTGGCTGGCGACGCCGAGCTGATGCGGCGGGTGGCCGACGTTGCGGTCGAGCTCTACAGCTTCGCCGCCGATCACGCGCTCGCCAACGGCGTGATCCTCGCGGATACCAAGTTCGAGTTCGGACTCGACGAGGACGGCCGCCTCGTGATCGGCGACGAGGTGCTGACGCCCGACTCCTCGCGCTACTGGCCAGCCGACGGCTTCGAGGTCGGCCGCGCGCAGCCGAGCTTCGACAAGCAGTACGTGCGCGACTGGGCGACCGCGAGCGGCTGGGACCGCCGGCCGCCCGCCCCGCCGATCCCGCCGGAGGTGGTCGCCGGTACACGCGCGCGCTACCTCGAGGCCTACGAACGCATCAGCGGCGCGCCGTTCCAGGCGTGGCTCGAGCGCTCCGCCGCCGGGACGACGGCGTGAGGGCGCGCGTGCTGATCCGCCCGAAGGCGGGGATCCTCGACCCCCAGGGCGTGGCCGTCGAGCGCGCGCTGCCCGCGCTCGGCTTCGCGGGCGTCTCCGGCGTGCACGTCGGCCGGCTGGTCGAGCTCGACGTCGACGATGTCGACCAGCTCGAGCCGATGTGCGAGAAGCTGCTCGCCAACCCGCTCGTCGAGGACTACGAGGTCGAGCTCCTCGACGCCAGCGGCTGACGCCAGGTGAAGTTCGGCGTCCTTCAGTTCCCCGGCTCCTGCGACGAGGTGGACGCGCTCGCCGCCGTCAGGCGCGTCGCCGACGCCGAGCTGATCTGGCACCGCGAGCGCGACCTGCGGGGCGCGGATGCGATCGTCGTCCCCGGCGGGTTCTCCTACGGCGACTACCTCCGGGCCGGCGCGATCGCCCGCTTCTCCCCTGCGATGGAGTCGGTGATCGCGTTCGCGGCGGAAGGCGGCCTCGTGCTCGGTATCTGCAACGGCTTTCAGGTGCTCTGCGAGGCGCACCTGCTACCCGGAGCGCTGCTCGGGAACGCGAACCTGCGCTTCACCTTCCGGCAGGTCGGTCTCGACGTCGTCCGCTGCGAGAGCTCCTTCACCTGCGCATGCGCGCCCGGCGAGCGGCTGAGCATCCCCGCCAAGCACGCCTGGGGGCGCTACTACGCCGATCTCCAGACGCTCACGGAGATGGAGGAGGCGGGCCAGGTGCTCCTGCGCTACGCGCCCGGCGAGAACTTCAACGGCTCGCTGCGCGACATCGCAGGCGTGCGCAACGAGGCTGGGAACGTGTTCGGGCTGATGCCCCATCCGGAGCATGCCGTCGATGAGCTGCTCGGCGGCTCGGCCGACGGGCTGAAGATCTTCGAGTCGATGCGCCTCGCGGTCGAGGGCGCTCTTTCACGGTGACAGTCGCGTATAGCCATGGTATTGCGACCCAACACACAGATGGCTGGGGACCCACACACACACACACACACCACGAACGAAAAACGAACGGCACACGCCGAACGAAAAACGAACGGCACACACCGAACGAAAACGAACGACACACAGACACCGAACGAAAAACGAACGTATAACGATGGTTATACGGAGTTGCTGCGAGAAAGAACGCGACCTATGAACCGATCCAGCGGTGTATAACGATGGTTATACGGTGTCCGCGCCGCTGAACACGTATTCGCGCCCCCGCAGCACATATCCCGCTGGCGGGATCGGCACGGTCGCGGCAAATGGCTGAGGCCGCGATGCTGCCAACGGTCGAGGATGCGCTCGCGCTTGGCCTGACGCGCGCCGAGTACGAGCTCGTGTGCGAGAAGCAGGGCCGCGCGCCGAACGTCCTCGAGCTCGCGATGTACTCGCTGCTGTGGAGCGAGCACTGTGCGTACAAGCATTCGAAGAGACTCCTGCGCACCCTGCCGACCGAGGGCGAGCACGTCGTGATGGGTCCCGGCGAGAACGCCGGCGCGGTCGACGTCGGCAACGGCCTGGTGTGCGCCTTCAAGGTCGAGTCGCACAACCATCCGAGCGCCGTCGAGCCGTTCCAGGGGGCCGCGACCGGCGTCGGCGGCATCCTGCGCGACATTTTCGCGATCGGCGCGCGCCCGATCGCGGTGCTCGACTCGCTGCGCTTCGGCGAGCCGGCGGCCGGGGGAGCCGGGGGCCGGGATGCGCGGGCGCGCTATCTGCTCGACGGGGCGGTGTCGGGGATCGCGCACTACGGCAACTCGGTCGGCGTGCCGACCGTCGGCGGCGAGGTCTACTTCGAGGGGCCGTACGAGCAGAACTGCCTGGTCAACGCCATGGCCCTCGGCCTCGCGCCGCGCGAGCGGCTCATGCGCAGCGCCGCCGCGGGTCCTGGAAACGTCCTGGTCCTGTTTGGCGCAGCGACCGGCCGCGACGGGATCGGCGGAGCCTCGGTGCTCGCCAGCGCCGAGCTCCTCGACGAGCGCGAGGGTGGGCAGGATAGGCGCCCGACCGTGCAGGTCGGGGACCCGTTCGAGGAGAAGAAGCTGCTCGAGTGCTCGCTCGAGCTGCTCGAGCGCGGCCTCCTCGTCTCGCTGCAGGACCTCGGCGCCGCGGGCCTGACCTCATCGGCATCCGAGATGGCCTCAAAGGGCGGGGTCGGGATCGACATCGACGTCGCGCGGGTCCCGCTTCGCGAGCCCGCTATGGAGCCGTTCGAGGTGATGGTCAGCGAGTCCCAGGAGCGGATGCTCTGCGTCGTCGAGCCCGCGCACGTCGACACCGTGATGGAGATCTGCGAGAAGTGGGAGGTCGGCGGGTCAGCGATCGGCGTGGTCACCGACACCCGCAGGATGCGCGTGCTGTGCGATGGCGAGCTCGTGGGCGAGATGCCTGTGCGGGCGCTCGTCGACGACTGCCCCCTCTACGACCTGCACCCGCAGAGGTCCGCGCGCCCGGTCTATCCGGTCCCCGCGGGCAGCCTGCCGGGCGCGTCCACACCGGAGCGCACGCTGCTCGCGCTGCTCTCATCGCCGAACCTCGCCTCGCGCCGGCCGCTGTTCGAACGCTACGACGCGATCGTCCAGTCGCGTACCGTGCGCCGCCCCGAGGAGGCCGACGCGGCCGTGCTCGCTCTCCCCGACGGAAGCGCCATCGCCGTCAGCATCGACGGCAACGGCCGACGCGTCGCCGCCGACCCCTACCGCGGAACGATCGCGACGGTCCTCGAGTGCGCCTCGAACCTCGCCTGTGTCGGCGCCGAGCCGCTCGGTACGACCAACAACCTCAACTTCGGCAATCCGGAGAGGCCGCACATCGCCTGGCAGCTGAGCGAATCGGTCCGCGGTCTCGGCGAGGCCTGCCGTGCGCTGGCCGCGCCGATCGTCGGTGGCAACGTCTCGCTCTACAACGAGGGCACCACCGGCCCGATCTACCCGACGCCGGTGGTCGGCATGGTCGGACGCCTGCCGGACGCGCGCAGCGCGGGCCGGCTGGGCTTCGCGCGCTCCGGCGATGAGATTGCGCTTGTCGGCCCGTTCACCCCCTCGGCGGCGGCGAGCGAGCTGGCAAAGCTGCGCGGCGAGCCGCTCCCGGACAGGCTGCCGGAGATCGACATCGCGGCGGTCGCGGCCGCGCACGCCGCCGTCCGCGATGCGGTTCGCGCGGGCGGCCTCGCGAGCGCTCACGACATCGCCGAGGGCGGCCTCGCGGTCGCGCTCGCCGAGTCCTGCCTGAGCGGGCGGATAGGCGCGCGCGTCGAGCTGACCTCCCCGATCGCGGCGATCGACGCCCTCTTCGGCGAGGGCTCCGGCGGGTTCGTCGTCAGCGGCGCGCCGCAGGACCTCCGCGCGCTGTCCGAGCGCGTTCCGGTCCAGCTGATCGGCATGACCGGCGGCGATCAGCTGACCATCGAGCTCGCCGACGGGCTCGCGCGCACGACCCTGTCCGTGACGCTGGCGGAGCTATCGGCGGCGCACTCGGAGGGCTTGGCGGACTTGTTCGCCTGATAGCGTGTGAATGTGAGCACAACGCGTGACGGACCGCGCGACGAGTGCGGAGTCTTCGGCCTGTACGCGCCTGGGCACGAGGTGTCGCGTCTTTCGTACTTCGCGCTGTACGCACTTCAGCACCGCGGGCAGGAGTCGGCGGGCATAGCGGCGGCCGATCGCGGCGGCCACATCGTCACGCGGCGCGAGCTCGGGCTCGTCAGCCAGGTGTTCAGCGAGAACGACCTGCGCACGCTCGCCGGCGAGCTCGCTATCGGGCACGTGCGCTACTCGACGACCGGGTCCAACGCCTGGGAGAACTCCCAGCCGGTGCAGCGCTCAGAGGGCACGAACGGCTCTCGCCGCGAGATCGCGCTCGGGCACAACGGGAATCTCATCAACGCGCTCGAGCTCCACGACGAGCTGATCGAGCGTGGAGTGACGTTCAGCTCGACATCCGACTCGGAGATCATCGCCGCGATGATCGCCACGCATCCGGCCGAGCGGATCGAGGACGCGATCGCCGACGTGCTGCCGAGGCTGCGCGGCGCCTTCTCGATCGTCGCGATGACCAAGGACCGGGTGGTCGCCTTTCGCGACCCGCACGGCCTGCGGCCACTCGCGATCGGAGTGCTCGATCCAGGGCCGGAGGAGCACGATCGCGAGCCCCGCTACTGCGTCGCCAGCGAGTCGTCCGCGTTCGACATCATCGGGGCGAGGTTCCTGCGCGACGTCGAGCCGGGCGAGGTCGTGACGCTTGGCGAGGACGGTCTGCAGAGCCGCATCGTCGCAGCGGACGGCAGGCGCGCTTTCTGCGTGTTCGAGTACATCTACTTCGCCCGCCCGGACTCGCGCATGAACGGCCGCGCGCTGCAGGTCGCGCGCGGGCGCATGGGTGAGATCCTCTGGCGCGAGGCACCGGTCGAGGCGGATCTGGTGATCGCCGTGCCCGACTCCGGCAACGCCGCCGCCCGCGGGCTCGCGCGCGCGGCAGGGCTGCCGCAGGACGACGGCTTCGTCAAGAACCGCTACGTCGCGCGTACGTTCATCCAGCCGGGCCAGGAGCTGCGCAAGCACGGGCTGCGGTTGAAGTTCAACCCGCTCCCGGAGGTCATCGCCGGCAAGCGCCTGGTCGTCGTCGACGACTCGATCGTGCGCGGCAACACGACGCGTCAGATCGTGCAGATGCTGCGCGATGCCGGCGCCGCCGAAGTTCACATGCGCATCTCCGCCCCGCCGATCAAGCACCCATGTCACTACGGCATCGACATGTCGACGCGCGAGGAGATGATCGCCCACGGGCGCACGACCGAAGAGATCGCGGCAGAGCTCGGGTGTGACTCGCTGCACTACCTCTCGCTCGCCGGCGTCTATGAGGCAGTCGGGGCGACGCGCGCGACCCACTGCGACGCGTGCTTCACAGGTGACTATCCGCTCGCCGGCAGCGACCGCGCCGCTGGCAAGTACTCGCTCGAGGACGGCGAGCCTCCAGCGCCGCCTATCCCGCTCGTACGCGCCTAGACCTAGAGGTGATCCTCGCGCGCGCCTGACGCGTCGCTGTAGCGGTTGTTGTAGGGGCGGTGCGAGATCAGCTCGCCGCCGCGGCCCGCGCGCAGCGCGCAGCCGAGCGCGGCCGTGATGATGATCGTGACGATGATGGCTGTGATCATGGCGTCCTCGTCGTGGATGGCAGGGGCGCCTCTCCACCCGTCAGAACCCATTGAAGGACGGCTTCCCGCGACCCAATGTGATGTCGGTCACGGATCAGCTGTCGTGACCCATGTCACATGACATCGGCCGCCGCTATCGTGCGGCGCGCGTGAGCGACAGACTCCCCATCGCCGTGCTGGTGTCGGGGGCCGGCACCAACCTGCAGGCGCTGCTCGACACGGTGCACGGGCGCGAGGCACAGATCGTCGCGGTGGCGGCGAACGTTGCCGGGGCGCCTGCGCTCGAGCGCGCCAGCGCGCGCGGGGTGCCGACAGCCGTGTTCGCCCGCGCCGACTACGCAGAGCGCGGCGCGCGCGACGAGGCTCTTGCCGACTGGCTCGAGGAGCGCGGCGCACGCCTGGTCGTGCTCGCCGGATACATGGAGCTGCTCGGCGAGCCGTTCCTCATTCGCTTCCCTCGAGCCGTCATCAACGTGCACCCCTCCCTGCTACCGGCCTTTCCGGGGCTCGCCGCGATCGAGCAGGCGCTCGACTACGGGGTGAAGGTCTTTGGTGTGACCGTGCACTTCGTCGATGCCGGCGTCGACTCCGGGCCAGTGATCCTCCAGCGCGCCGTCGAGCTCCCCGCGGCGCGCGAGCCCGGGGAGGTGCTCGCGGCGCTGCGCCCACTCGAGCACGAGCTGCTGCCGCGGGCCGTGAGGCTTATCGCGCGCGGAGGCCTGCGCGCAGACGCGGAGAACCCGCGGCGCACGATCGAGGACCGTCCCGCGAGCCCGGCAGTCGAGGGATAGTCTCTGGTCATGTCCTCGAAGGGTGACCTCATGACAGCGCGCACGGCCGGGCTGGAGCGTGCTGCGCCCGGCGAGGTACGGGTGCGCAGGGCGCTCCTGTCGGTGTCCGAGAAGCAGGGAATCGTCGACTTCGCCCGCGGCCTGCAGGAGCTCGGCGTGGAGGTCGTCTCCACCGGCGGGACCGCGCGGGAGCTCGCCGCGGCGGGGATATCCGTCCGCCTGATCGAGGACTTCACCGGCTTTCCCGAGATCATGGACGGGCGCGTGAAGACGCTGAACGCGCGTCTCTACGCGGGCCTGCTCGCGCGTCGCGACGAGGATGCCCACCTGCGGGCGGCGGCAGAGCTCGAGATCGAGCCGGTGGACCTCGTGTGCGTGAACCTCTATCCCTTCGAGCAGACGGTCGCCCGCGGAGACGCCGGCGAGGACGAGGTGATCGAGAATATCGACATCGGCGGTCCGACGATGATCAGGGCGGCTGCCAAGAACAGCGAGTTCGCCGCCGTGGTGGTCGATCCTGCCGACTACGAGCCGGTGCTGAGCGAGCTGCACGAGTCGGACGGCCGGCTGTCGCAGCAGACGCGCAAGCGGCTCGCCGCGCGGGCGTTCGCCTACACGGCACGCTACGACGCGGCGATCGCCGGATGGTTCGCGATGCGCACCTATGAGGGCTTTCCTCCTTCCTGGCGCGACGCGTACGAGAAGGTGATGGACCTGCGCTACGGCGAGAACCCGCACCAGCGCGCCGCGTTCTACGCCCGCGTCGGCTCTCCGACGCACCTGCTTGACGGCGTCGAGCAGCTGCATGGCAAGGAGCTCTCGTTCAACAACCTGCTCGACCTCAGCGCCGCGCGCGAACTGGTGGAGGAGTTCGACGGCCCGGCGTGTGCGATCGTCAAGCACAACAACCCATGCGGCTGCGCGATCGCCGATGACGTCCGCGCGGCCTATGAAAGGGCCTTCGCCTGCGATCCGATGAGCGCGTACGGCGGCGTGATCGCGCTCAACCGGTCGGTCGATCGCGCCTGCGCGGAGCGTCTGTCCGAGCAGTTCATCGAGGTGCTGCTCGCGCCCGGCTACGACGCCGACGCGCTGGAGGCCCTGAAGGCGAAGAAGAACGTGCGGCTGCTCGCGCTGCCCGACTGGCCGGAGCTTCCGCGCGAGGTCGAGACAAAGGCGGTCATCGGCGGCGAGCTCGTCCAGACGCGCGACGTCGTCTCGGAGACACGCGATCAGATGCAGGTGCTCAGCGCGAGGCAGCCGAGCGAGCGGGAGTGGGAGGCCATGCTGTTCGCCTGGAAGGTCTGCCGGCACGTGCGATCGAACGCGATCGTGATAGCCGCCGCGGGGGCGACGGTCGGGATCGGCGCCGGTCAGATGAGCAGGGTCGATGCCGTGCGCCTCGCGATCGAGAAGGCCCGCGCCGCGCAGCCCGAGCTGCTCGCCGGCGCGGCGCTCGCCTCCGACGCGTTCTTTCCGTTCGCCGACGGCCCGGAGCTGGCCCTCGAGGCCGGCGTGGCCGCGATCATCCAGCCCGGCGGCTCGGTGCGCGACGAGGAGGTCGTGGCGGTCGTCGACGCGGCAGGCGCCGCGATGGTGGCGACTGGTCGCCGCCACTTCCGGCACTAGATCGAGCGTCGGGCCAAACGGCTGGGGCTTGACGTTTTGGACGAGACGATATATCGTGAGCGTACAACGATAGTTCACGATAGGAGTTAGTTATGTTTGCATATGAGAGTGAGTCAGGCGGAAGGGGACGCTGCGGACCAGGTTCGCACCGCCACCGCCGGCACGGGTTCGGGCCAGGGCCCTTCGGAGACCTTGGCGGCGGTCCGTTCGGCGGCTGGGGAAGGGGTCCTCGCGGACGCGGACGCAAGGCGCGCCGCGGAGACATCCGCACGGCGGCGCTGCTGCTGCTCGCGGAGGAGCCGCGCAACGGCTACCAGATCATGCAGGAGGTCGAGGAGCGCAGCGACGGCGCTTGGCGGCCGAGCCCCGGCTCGGTCTACCCGGCGCTGCAGCAGCTCGAGGACGAGGGCCTGATCCGCTCGCAGGAGGTCGACGGGCGCAAGCTGCTCGCGCTCACCGACGCCGGGAAGGCCCTCGTGCAGGAGCGTGGCGCCGACAAGCCGGCTCCGTGGGAGGAGATGAGCGGCGACGTCAGCAGCGAGTACCACGAGCTCGCCGGTCTGATGCGCGAGGCGGCCTCGGCGTTCGTGCAGGTCATGCGCAGTGGCAGCCCCGAGCAGCTGGCCAAGGCGCGCGAGGTGCTCGCGGGCGCCCGTCGCGACCTCTACCGGATCCTCGCCGACGGCGACGGGCCCGACGAGGACGCTACGGTGCAGGAGGACAGCTGAATCGGGGGGGACAGCTGAACCGGGGGGGGGACAGCTGAATCGCCCAGACGAAACGATGCCCAGTCCGACACCAGCGGTCTCCGTCAACGGCCTCGTCAAGCGCTACGGCGACGTCGAGGCCGTGCTCGGCATCGAGTTCGAGATCGACTCCGGTGAGACATTCGGCTTCCTCGGGCCAAACGGCGCGGGGAAGTCGACGACGATCAACATGCTCTGCACGCTCGTGCGCCCGAGCGCCGGCTGCGCGCAGGTCGCAGGGCATGACGTCGTGCGCGAACGCGACGAGGTGCGGCGCAACATCGGCCTCGTCTTTCAGGACACGACGCTCGACGGCTACCTGACTGCCGAGCAGAACCTACGCCTGCACGCCGAGCTGTACGGGGTGCCGCGCGAGGTCGTGCCGGAGCGCCTGCGCCAGGTCATGCAGATGGTCGGGCTGTGGGAACGCCGGGCGAGCCTCGTGAACACCTTCTCCGGTGGCATGAAGCGCCGGCTCGAGATCGCCCGCGGCCTCCTGCACTCCCCACGCGTCCTGTTCCTGGACGAGCCGACCGTCGGTCTCGATCCGCAGACGCGCAGCTCGATCTGGAGCTACATCCGCGAGCTGAAGGCGCGCGAGGACATCACGATCTTCATGACGACGCACTACATGGACGAGGCCGAGTACTGCGAGCGCATCGCGATCATGGATCACGGGCGCATCATCGTGCTCGACACCCCCGAGCGGCTCAAGGCGAGCGTCGGCAAGGACCGGGTGCAGATCCAGACCGACGACGACGAGGCGGCGATCGAAGCGCTGCGCGAACGCTTCGGGATCGAGGCGACGGTCGCCGGCGGAGCGGTCACCTTCGGCGTGCCGGAAGGCGAGCACTTCGTACCGAGGCTGTTCGCCGAGCTCGGCCTGCCGATCCGAGCGGTGAGCGTCTCGCGTCCATCGCTCGACGACGTGTTCATGTCCTACACCGGCACCACGATCCGCGACGCCGAGAGCTCGCAGACCGACACGAGGCGCAACTTCGCGCGCATGATGAGTCGCTGATGGCCACGCGCACCACACCCGCCACCCTCGACGCGCCGCCGCCACCCACACGCGAGGGCAGGCACGAGATCGCGCAGGTGCGCGTGCCGTCGCGCAGCCTGCGCAGCGAGCTGCGCGCGATCAAGGTCGTGTGGAAGCGCGAGCTGATCCGTTTCAGCCGCGACCGGCTGCGCATCCTCACCTCGCTGGTGCAGCCGTTCCTGTTCCTCTTCGTGCTCGGCACCGGCCTCTCGCGGCTCGCCTCGGCGGGCACGCACGGCGTCAACCTGCGGACGTTCGTCTACCCGGGAGTTCTCTGCATGGCGGTCATGTTCACCGCGATGTTCTCGGCCGCGTCGCTCGTGTGGGACCGCGAGTTCGGGTTCCTGCGCGAGATGATGGTGGCGCCCGTCAGACGCAGCTCGCTCGTGCTCGGCAAGTGCTTCGGCGGCGCCACCGTCGCGGGGTTCCAGGGCGTGATCGTGCTCTGCCTCGCGCCACTGGTCGGCGTTCCCTACTCCGTGAGCCTCGTCGCCGTGATCTTCACCCTGCAGCTGCTGCTCGCGTTCGCGATCACCGCCTTCGGCGTCATGGTCGCCGCTCGCATCTCCCAGATGCAGTCGTTCATGGCGCTCATGCAGATGGCGATCATGCCGATGTACTTTCTCTCCGGCGCGCTGTTCCCGGTGTCAGGGCTGCCGCAGTGGCTGACGATCCTCAACCGCATCGACCCCCTCACCTACGCGGTCGATCCGATGCGCCGAGCGGTGTTCGCGCATCTGAACATCAGCGCGCTCGCGCGCCATGCGCTGGATCCCGGCGTGACCTGGTGGGGCTGGCGCGTGCCGACCCTCGTCGAGGCCGCGGTCGTCGCGCTACTCGGGCTGTTGATGCTGGCAGTGGCGATCGTCGAGTTCAGCCGCGCCGAGTAGGACCCGGCATGGCTGCGCCCGGCGCTACCGGATCGCCTGGGCCGAGACGCCGAGGACCGGGTCCTGATCCTGCGCCTCACCGGAAGTCTCGGCCAAGCGCATGGCCTCGCTCAGCAGCTCGCTGTTGCGCAGCGTGCGCCGTTCGATCAGAGGCTGAATCGCGCCGCGCAAGAGCAGCATCGGCCCGACCCAGCGCGGGGTCCACACGCGCGCGGAGCGGCGTTCGATGCCGCGCTCGATGGCGTCGATCGCCGTGGAGACGGGTGCCGCTGTGCGCATGAAGGCGGGCAGGTCGCGGGTCAGGCCCTGGGCGGAGGGCTGGGCGAAGCCGGCGCGCACGAGGTCCGTGTCGAGGTAGCCGAAGTACGCGCAGCCCACGCGCGCCCCGCTCGGAGCGCTCTCGCCGCGCAGCGCGTCGGTGAGCGCCTCCACGCCGGCCTTTGCCGTCGTGTATGGGCCCATGAGCGGGGGGTGGACGATGGCTGCGATCGAGGAGATGTTCAGCAGGTAGCCGCGGCGCAGCATGATCTGCCCGATCACCGCGCGGTCGGTGCGCCACACGCCGAGCAGGTTCACCGCGAGCGTCCGCTCCACCTGCTCGATCGGCGCGGTCGCGAGCGGGCCCGTGAACGCGATTCCGGCGTTTGCGATCGCGACGTCGACTGCGCCGAAACGCTCGACCGTCGCACGCACCGCGCGCTCGACGGCGTCGAAGTCGGTGACGTCGGCCTCGAAGGCCGCGGCGCGGTCGCCAAGGCGAGCGGCATTCTGCTCGAGACGCTCCGGCTCGAGCCCGACGAGCGCGACATTCGCGCCCTTCGCGTGCAGCCGCTCGGCGGCCGCCGCGCCGATCCCGCGCGCTGCGCCGGTGATGAACACGGTGCGTCCGCTCACGTCGAAGGATGCTGACGCGGCACGGCTCATGCGAGCGATCTGCCTGCGATCCGAGGGCTGGAGCTCGCGGACATCGTGAGCGCAGCTTACCGTGGTAGGGTCGCGCGCATGCCTCCTCCAGGCCCGTCTTACGCAGCCCTCGAGCTCGCCGAGGGGCTCCGTCGGCGCGAGCTCTCCGCCGTCGAGCTGCTCGACGCGTGCCTTGCCGCGGTCGACGAGCGCAATCCGGACCTGAACGCCATCATCTGGCGCAACGACGAGGACGCCAGAGGCGCGGCGGCGGAGGCCGACCGCCGTCTCGCAGGCGGCGATGATGCGCCGTTCCTCGGTGTCCCGCTGCCGATCAAGGACCTGACGCCCGTTGCCGGCTGGCCGGTGAGCTTCGGCTCGCGCGGCGGTCCCCCCGGCGTGAGCGAGGAGAGCGAGCTCGTCGTCGATGCGTTCGTGCGTGCCGGGTTCGTGCTCTGTGCGCGCACCAACACGCCCGAGTTCGGAGTCGTGACCGTCGCCGAGAACAGCCGTTACGGGATCACGCGCAACCCGTGGGACCTCGAGCGCTCGCCCGGCGGCTCGAGCGGCGGCGCGGCGGCGTCCGTCGCAGGCGGCATGTTCCCGATCGCGCACGCGAACGACGGCGGCGGCTCGATTCGCATCCCGGCCTCCTACTGCGGGCTGGTCGGCCTCAAGCCGAGTCGCGGCCGCGTGCCGCGGCTCGCGCAGAGCTGGCTCGGAGCGGTCGTCGAGGGGGTCGTAGCGCAGACCATCGCCGACTCCGCGGCGGTGCTCGACGCGATCGCCGGCCCAGACGCGCTCGCCTGGTACAACGCCCCCGCGCCTGACCGTCCCTTCGCGCGGGAGGCGGGCACCGCGCCGCCCCGTCTGCGGATCGGCCTGATGGCGCAGGCCCCGCTCGGCATGCCTACCGACGAGTCGTGCACTGCCGCCGCGCGCGCGGCCGCGGCGGCACTCGAGGAGCTCGGCCACGCCGTGGAGGAGGTCGAGGTGCCGACGATCTCCGAGGAGATGATCCCGCCGTTCATCATCCTGACGCAGGGCGGCCTCGCCGAGTACGAAGGCGTCGACTGGTCGGCGGTCGAGCCGCACATCGCCCACCAGCGTCGCACAAGCCACGAGCTCGGCGCCGACGATTACGTCCTCGCGGCGCGCACGCTTGAGCTACTGAGCCGCCGCGAGGTCGCGCGATGGGGTCGCGACTTCGACGTTCTGCTCACGCCGACGTCTGCGATCCTGCCCCCGCTCGCAGGTGCGGTGCTCGAGGCGCAGCATGCGACGCCCGACCAGCCGGTGCCCGACGTCGTCGCGAGCGTCGCGTTCACCGCGTTCGCAAACGTGACCGGCCTGCCGGCCGTGAGCCTGCCGCTGCACTGGACCGATTCGGATCTCCCCGTCGGCGTCCAACTCATGGCCGGTCCGTGGCAGGATGCCACGCTGATCGAGCTCGCCGCGCAGCTCGAAGCAGCGCGCCCATGGTCCGATCGCCGGCCGTCCGCGGCCGCGGCACCTTAGGCGCGAGCTCGAGTCAGCCGCCCGGCCGCGGGGCGCGACCTTCGCAGATCTCCTCGAGGAGCTCCGCGAGGGCGCCCGGCAGCGAGAACATCGCCCAGTGGCCGGTGGGGAGCTCGTGCAGCTCCCAGTCGGGGTCGGCGAAGGTTGCCGCGCGGGGATCGCCGCCCGCGATCAGCCGACGCAGCCGCTCGAGGTCGACGCCTCCTGCCGATCCGAAGATCGCGACGCGGCGCATGCCGGCCGAGCCGGGACCGCTCAGCTGCAGCGGCGATGTGAAGGTGGCGTAGGGCTGAGGCGTGGAACGTTCGGCGAGCAGGCGAAAGTCCGACTCCTCGAGGCCGCAGGTGCTGCCGAACATTCCCGACTCCAGCGCGGCTCGGTCGGGGACCGGCCAGCGCCATCCGTCGCCTCGGTCGCGTACCTCACGCTGCTGGCGCTCGCGCTGCTCGGGAGGCTGGACATCGACGAGCGCGAGCCCATCCGGCAATGGGCCGGTGTCGAGATAGACGAGCGCACTCAGGCGCTCTGGCCGCCGGTCGGCGACGGCCGCGATCACAGCGCCGGCGTAGCTGTGCCCGACCAGGACGGCGTCCTGGAGCCCCTCGAAGTCGAGTAGGTTGAGCACGTCGGAGACGTGCGTGTCGAGGTCGGTGTCCGGGCTTGCGAGATGAACGCGCTCGCCGAGGCCGCTGAGCGTGACGGGATAGACGATGAAGCCGCGTGCTCGCAACAGCCGCGCGACCTCCTGCCAGGCCCATCCCCCGAGACATGCGCCCGGCACCAGGACCAGCGGCCTGCCGGCGCTATCGGCCGCCGGCATCGCGATCGGCGCCGTCGCGCTCGTGCGCGGTGTCGCCGGCCGCGAGCCAGTCCATCACCGCCCTGCGGCTGAAGCGCCACTCCTCGCCGAAGCGCCGACCTGGCAGCTCGCCGGCGAGTGCCCGTGCGCTGAGCTCCTCGGCGGGCAGGCGCACCAGCGCGGCCAGCTCCTTCAGCGTCAACACGTCATCGCCGCTCCCCGCGCCTTCGCGGATCTCGATGCGCCCGACCCCGAGCTGCTCACCGAGCAGCTCGCTCACCAGCTGCTGCTTGCGCCTGCCGGTGCTGCCGACGAGCCGATCGAGTGCGGCAGCCTGAGCCTGCGGGAGTCGCACGTAGAGAGGCACGCGATCCTCGGCCATGGCCATCATGCTAGCACTCGCTATCGCGCGATAGCAGGTCGATCGGACTCGCAAGAGCACGGCGGTCCGACCTCACTCTGCACTCCCGAGACCCGCTGGCGAGTACGAACGTAAGAGATCGGAGTGGACATCTTTGGACCGTCGACCATTTCGATGTGCCGTGTCCAGAGGGCACCATTGGTCGTGGCGCTTATATGGAGGCGCCCGATCCCCAAAGGTGACACCCCCGGCCGTTCTCCCTGATGCGCGGCCGGGGGTGCGCCCGGCCTGCAAGGAGCTTCCTCGGGCGTCTGCACACCCGATCACCGATCAATCCCGAGGAACCGCCGATGCCCAGAATCATCGTCACAACCGACCAGTCCCAGCTCTCCGACGACGCGTGCGTGCTGCTCGACGAGCAGGTGCACTCCGTGCACCTGAGCACCGGCCACGCGGCCGCGCAGCTCGTCGAGCGGCTCGCATGGGCCGTCAACGACGCCGAGAACGCCGAGCGCCCGGTGCGGATCGGGGCGTAGCCTCGGCGCAGCTCGCGGCCGGGCCTACCCGAGCCAAGCCCGGCAGCGATCGTACGCCCCGTGCGCGACTCGGACCCGCTCTACCGGATCAAAAGAGGGTCCTTGGAGCTCCGCGCGACCTCCGGCTTTCCGGTAGGTTGGGCGGCCCACGAGCGGCAGCGCTTTGACGCCGCGAGCAGGCTGGAGAAATCGCCCCAAGCGAGGGGAGCCTTCTTGGGCACGACCTGGCACAAGGGATGCAGGAGCCTGGCCGCAGCGGTCGCTGCCGCGGTGCCGTGCCTCGCCGCGCTCGCGCCCGCCAGCGCAGCTGGCGAAAGCGCGCGTGCACACGCCAGCGCGCCCAGCATGGAAGCGAGCGCAGAAGCGCCCAACAGCGAAGCGCCCAACCGCGAAGCGCCCAGCAGCGAAGCGCCCAACAGCGAAGCGAGCCTCGAGCCCAGCAGTTCCGTACACGTCAGTGCCGTCAGCTGCGCGCCAGCCGCGCAGTGCAGTGCAAACCCGCACCAGGTCGCCACGCACGGCACGCTGCTGCTGGAAGGCGAAGGGCTCAGTCCCGGTATGGCCGTCGCCTTCCCGCGCTCGCCCGGAGGGAACATCAACAGCAGCTCGCCCATCGCCCACCTGCGCGAGGAAGGCTCCGAGCTCGCGCTGACAGTACCGCTGCGCGCCCGCTCCGGCTACATCACTGTGCTGCTCGGCCAAGGCCAGCACAGCAACTTCGCCGGCCCGATCGAAGTCCTGCCGCGCGCGCCCAGCTCATCCGCGCCCCCGGGTGTCTCGCCCGAGGGCAGCTCGCCTCTGGAAGGGCAGGGCATGTGGATCTGGCATGTGCGCGCCTCCAACGGCGGCAACATCGCCGCCATCGCAGCACAGGCGCGCGCCGCGGGCGTCGGCACGCTGTTCATCAAGAGCTCCGACGGCTCCGACAAATGGTTCAGCCAGTTCTCCCCTGAACTGGTCGCGCAGCTGCACGCCGATGGACTGAAGGTGTGCGCGTGGCAGTACGTGTACGGCACTCACCCCGCCGCCGAGGCCAACTTCGGCGCCAGGGCCGTCAGCGACGGCCCCGACTGCCTGGTGATCGACGCCGAGTCCCAGTACGAAGGCCGCTACGCCGCCGCACAGCGGTATCTCGCCGACCTGCGCGCCAAAATCGGCTCCAGCTATCCGCTCGGCCTCACCTCCTTCCCGTACGTCTTCGATCACCTCGCGTTTCCCTACTCGGTCTTCCTCGGGCCCGGCGGCGCCCAGTTCAACCTGCCGCAGATGTACTGGAAGGACCTCGCTGTCTCCATCAACAGCGTGTTCGCCACCACCTACGCCGCCAACGGCATCTACGGGCGGTCGATCTTCCCGCTGGGACAGACCGAAGGCCGCGTGTCAGCGAACGAACTGCTGCACTTCCGCCAGGAGGCACTCGACTACGGCGCCACCGGCACCTCTTTTTGGGACTTCGAAGAAACGCGCCCCAGCGGCTGGGAAGCGCTCGCCGCGGCACTCGCGCCGCCGAGCAGCGCCTCCCCTGTGAGTGGTGCCGCCTCTGCGGGCGGCGCAGCCTCGGCGGGCGACGGCGCGCCTGTCAGTATCGTGGCGGCCGGCAGCGCGCGCGCCAAGGTCGCCTACCCCGAACTGGCGCTCGGTGCCAAGGGCGATCCGGTGCTGTGGATGCAGGAGCACCTCGCGCGCGCCGTTCCCGGACAGGAAACCAGCGGCCGCTTCAACGCCGTCACCGCGCGCAACCTCATGGCCTTCCAGAGCATGCACGCGATCCCGGCCAGCGGCAGGACCAATACCGCGACCTGGGCTGCGCTGCTCGCGCTCTCGCCCATCGCGGTGGACTGGACGGGCGGCTAGGGAGCGTTTGGCGAAAGGATTGGCGAAAGTCGCCACGCCCCGCGACAGAGCCCCCGCGTTGGCGGGGGCTCTGACTTCGACTAGGACGCTCCGGGTGCGGCTTCAGCGAATGGCGAGCGTCGTGGTCGAGAGGCGGTTCTGGTTGGTTGAAGGCTCTTCGACTTTGACCGGAGCCGGTGGCTTGGCGGAGACCACCGAGGGGCCTTCCTGGTTTGTCTTCGGGAGGGTCGGGGCCGTGCGTTGTTCCTGCGGGTCCGTAACGATGCAGCCGGCTTCCAACGCCTTAGATTCGTCCGATTCACGCCAGTGGAACGGGCTCCCAGGGTTCGCTGCTTCCAATTCTTCGTCTCTGTGGATGAGTTCTCCGTATCCTGCGCAGACCTTTTCGCTGCTGCCTTTTGCGGTAGGAGAGGCGAACACTTCTCGTTGCTGGGCGGATGCGACGCTCGGGACGGCCGTGACGGCGACAACGGCGACTGCGGTGATGATGCTGGTGCGGATCTTGCTGGTGAGCATTTGCTGTGCCTCCTTGGGCGCTGGTTGGTTGATGGGACCATCCTCGCCCTGGCCGCAGGCAACGCATAGGCACCCTAAGGGTGGAGTTGGCCACCCCTCATCGACCCGCCGTCGATTAGCTCAGGGCGGGGCAGTTATGCCGCGAGAGGCACGACTCGCGGCCCTGGCGAGCGCGCACGAGAGCTTGGCGAGGATCTCGGATCGACGTGCAGGCGGACCCGCTCGATGCGCCGCACGCGCAGCGGAGCGAGGGCCCATTCGTTCTTGAGCCGGCCGAACTCGCGCTCGACCGCGCCACGGCTGCGGTAGAGCTTTACGCTGCGCTGCGACTCGCGTGGGATCAGCGTGTGCAGGCGCTGCGGCGCATGCTTGTCAACGAATGCGCGACCGCAAGCGCCGAGCAGATCCACGAGTCGGCGTTGCTGCTGGCAGCGAACCTACTCCCCTTCTGCGACCTCTATAGACAGTGGATCAAGCGCGGTTTCAGCACCAAGCCGTAGAAGTCACCGCGAGGCGCGCCTCGACGCAGAGCTGGAATGCCACCACCCCGATGCCTCGATCACTTCCATGCCCCGTGCGGGACTCGAACCCGCCCCACCGGATTAAAAGTCCGGCGCTCTACCAGATGAGCTAACGGGGCTTTGCGCCTGGCAGTCTGCCACATCCCCGCGCGAGCCCCGACGCTTTGGCCGCGCGGCACTCAGGGCGTCTTGGCCTCGGCAAGGTCGTCTTCCGACGGGTGTTCTGCCGCTGCGATCCGCAGCATCTCGTCGATCTGCGTGAGCTTCACGCGCGGACGGCCGGAGGCCTCGCCGAGGGCGCGCTCGTGGCGGTCGATCTCAGCCCAGCCTGCGTAGGTCACCAGGTCGGGCTGGCACGCGCGCAGCATCGTCTCCACCGACTCGGCGTCGGCGAAGTCCGGGTGCAGCGGCCAGCTCGTGCCCTCGAGGTCCGCGAGGATCGCGTCGACGGTCTCCTGCGCGTCCTTCTTGTTCGTGCCGATCACTCCGCTCGGGCCGCGCTTGATCCAGCCGACGACGTACTCACCTGGCAGCGGGCTGCCCGACGCCGGGTCGAGGATGCGGCCGCCGTCGTTGGGAATGATCCCAGAGTGCTCGTCGAAGGGGACGCCGGGAAGGCGGATCCCGCGGTAGCCGATCGCGCGGAAGGCGAGGCCTGCGGGGATCGTCTCGCGCTCCTCCGTCGCCTTTGCGCGCAGCCCCGCCCCTGCAGCGGCGATGAGCTCGTTGCGCACGAGCTCGACCGCGCCGAGCCGGCCACGCTCGCCGGGGAGGAACGCGCTCGGCGAGAGCAGGAAGCGCAGGACGATCGCGCTTCGCCCGGCCGGCAGGTGGACGTTCGGCGTAAGAGCGCAGGATCTCGACGTTCCGCCGCGATGTGATGTCGGCCTCGGCGTCCGGATCGGGCACGGCGAGCGCGCGGTCGAGCTCCGCGGGATCGACGATGACGTCGGCGTCCTTGAGCTCGCCGAGCTCGAGCAGCTCGGGGTTGGTGAAGGCGGCCTGCGCCGGGCCGCGGCGGCCGACGATGACGACCTCCGAGACGCGGCTGCGCGCGAGGACCTCGAGCGCGTGGTCGGCGGTGTCCGTGGGCGCGAGCTCGTCCGGGCCGAGCACGAGCATGCGCGCGACGTCGAGCGCGACGTTGCCGTTTCCGATGACCACCGCCCGCTGCGCCGAGAGCAGGTCGATCTCGAGGTCGGTGTGATCCGGATGCCCGTTGTACCAGCCGACGAACTCGGTCGCCGCGTGCGAGCCGGCGAGGTCTTCGCCGGGTATCCCGAGCGGCCGGTCAAGCGGCGAGCCGGTCGCGTAGACGACCGCGTGGTAATGCGCTAGCAGCTCCTCGCGGGAGACGTGCTCGCCGAAGGTGATGTTGCCGAAGTACCGGAAGCGCGGGTGCGCAGCGGTCTTCTCGTAGACGCGCGTGACCGACTTGATCTTCGGATGGTCGGGAGCGACCCCAGAGCGGACGAGCCCCCACGGCGTCGGCAGGCGCTCGAGCATATCGACCTCGATCCGCCCGTTCGAGTCCTTCAGGAGGTGGCCGGCCGCGTAGAACCCGGCCGGGCCCGAGCCGATCACGGCGATGCGGATGGGGGAGTCGTCGGTCATCATCGGCGGCGGAGAGTACGGCGTGGGCGGGAACTGGGTCTGATGGGCGCGGCCCGACTCGAACGGGCGACCCCCTCGGTGTAAGCGAGGTGCTCTGACCAGCTGAGCTACGCGCCCCGGGTCGGAACTCAAGGCTAGCGAGCCGACGCGCGGACAGCCGTGTGCGGGGCGGCGGGTGGGCTAGGATTTCCGCACCCCGGCCGGGAACCTCCCTTGAAGACTGCGGACACCGCCCATAACGAGGGGACGTCGGCATTTGCGCAGGCTGCCGAGCTCGAGCTGCAGCACGTGAGCAAGCGCTACGCCGGCCAGCGCGAGCCGGCGATCCGCGACCTCTCCTTCACCGTGCCGGCGGGCGAGGTCTGCGTGCTCGTCGGCCCGTCGGGCTCCGGCAAGACGACGACGCATGCGCCTGATCAACCGGATGATCCCGATCAGCGGCGGCGAGATCCTGCTCGGCGGGCGCAGCGTGCTGCGGCGCGACCCGAAAGACCTGCGCCGCGAGATCGGCTACGTGATCCAACAGGTCGGGCTGTTCCCGCACCAGACCGTCGGCGAGAACATCGCCACCGTCCCGCGCCTGCTCGGCTGGCCGAAGCAGCGCATCGCCGCTCGGGTGCGCGAGCTGCTCGAGCTGATCGACCTCGACCCGCAGGAGATGCAGCAGCGCTATCCGGCCCAGCTCTCGGGCGGGCAGCGCCAGCGGGTCGGCGTGGCGCGAGCGCTTGCGGCAGATCCGCCGCTGATGCTGATGGACGAGCCGTTCGGCGCGATCGACCCGATCAACCGCGCACGACTGCAGGACGAGTTCCTCGGGCTGCAGGACCAGGTCAGGAAGACGATCGTGTTCGTCACGCACGACATCGACGAGGCCATCAAGATGGGCGACCGGATCGCGATCCTGCGCGAGGGCGGAGATCTCGCGCAGTACGACACGCCGAGCGAGATCCTCGCCCATCCGGCCGACTCGTTCGTCGCAGAGTTCGTCGGCGCCGACCGCGCCCTCAAGCGCCTCGCGCTGACCACCCTCGCCGAGATCAAGCTGGTCGAGCCGAACGGCCTGCACGCCGATCTACACGTCGATGGCGCGCGCCGCGTCCCGCTGCAGACCTCGGCGCGGGATGCGCTCTCGATGATGCTGAGCGCAAACGGCCAGCCGCTCACCGTCGTCGACGACGACGGGCGCGTCGAGGGGCTGTTCACGCTCGCGCTCGTCGAGCGGCTGCTCTCCGACGACGAGGCCGCCGGCCCGGCCGCTGGCGATCGCGCCGCGCCGCCGGGAGTCGAGCCCGTCTCCCGCGGACGGCAGGGCTGATGGCGCTCGCTCCGCTGAGCGCGACGGGCGCGCTGATCGCGACGGCGAGCGAACCTGTGATCCCCAACTACGGTGCGCAGAGCTCGAGCTGCGAAGTCCACAACCACCTCTTCTGCAGCTCGTGGGTGAGCCGCAACTGGGCACCTGTGCTGTGGCCGGCGCTGCGCGACCACATCCTGCTCGCGGTCGTCGCGGTCGGCATCGGCTTCGTGATCGCGATGACGCTCGCGCTGGCGGCCCATCGCTACCGCTGGGTCGAGCGGCCGACGACCGTCGTGACCACCATCCTCTACACGATCCCGTCACTGGCCCTGTTCGAGCTACTCGCCGCGCCGGTCGGGCTCAACGTGTTCTCCGCCGAGATCGCGCTCGTCTCCTACACGCTGCTGATCCTCTTCCGCAACATCCTCGCCGGCTTTCGTGCGGTCCCGACCGAGGTGCTCGACGCCGCCGAGGGGATGGGCATGTCCAGCCGGGCAGGCGCTGCTGCGCGTCGAGCTGCCGCTCGCCCTGCCCTGCGATCGTGGCCGGGATGCGGATCGCGATCGTCACGATCATCGCGCTGTCCACGTCGTCTACGTGATCTACAACCACGGCCTCGGAGTCCCGATTCACACGGCGCTCGGCGAGGGCCCGTTCAAGACCGAGCTGATCGCGGCTGGCGGCCTTGCGATCCTGCTCGCGCTCTTCGCCGACGGGCTGCTGGTGCTGATCCAGTGGCTCTTGACTCCCTGGGCGAGGGCGCGCACGAGCTAGGAGCGGACCGTGCACGAATTCATCGAAGCCTTCCGCTTCATTGCCCGCGACGGCGCGGTCCCAGGCGGCCCGGCGCTGCCGAGCCTTGCCCACCTTGCGCTCGAGACGCTCAAGGTCAGCGCGATCGGCGTCGCGATCTCGGTCGCGATCGCCGTGCCCCTCGGAGTGTGGCTCGGGCACATGCATCGCGGCTCCTTCCTCGCGATCAACGTCGGCAACATCGGGCGCGCGCTGCCGAGCCTCGTGGTGCTCGCGATCGGCGACGCCTTCCTCGGCCTCGGCCTGACGGTCGTCGAGCTCGCTCTCATCGTGCTCGCCGTGCCGCCGATCATTACGAACGCATATCTTGGCGTCGATGGGGTTGATCGCGACCTCGTCGACGCCGCCACGCGGGATGGGCATGAGCGAGTTGGGAGATCATCACTCGCGTCGAGCTCCCGCTCGCCGTGCCGCTCCTCTTCACCGGCATCCGCACGGCGGCGCTGTTCGTTGTGAGCACCACCACGATCGCCTCGCTGGCAGGATTCAGCGGCAGCCTCGGCGACGTGATCGCGAACGAAACCAGCTACCACTTCTCGGGCGTGCTCGGCGCGGCGATCTGCGTCGCGGCGCTGGCGCTGCTGGTGGACCGCGTCCTCGCGATCGTGCAGCGGCTGCTCACCCCACGCGGGCTGCGCGTGGAGCAGCGCGAGCGCGCGAGGTCCGCGCAAGCCGAGGCTGCGCTCGCCTGAGCGAGCACTCAGCATATATACATAAAATCTTTTCGATCAACAAGGTAAACAACCAGGAGGCTGGCGGATGACAGGCAGCAGATGGAGCATGCGAGGAAGTTCGCGCGCCGCGGATCGGTCGTGCTTGCACTGCCCGCGCTGAGCGCTCGCGCTGGCGGCGTGCGGAAGCAGCAGCAAATCGTCTCGAGCAGCTCGAGCGCGACGACTGCGAGCCGGCTGCGACGACGACGTCGCACGGCCAGCCCCCGGCCGGGCGTCGGCAAGCCGGCGGTGACGATCGGCGACAAGAACTTCGCCGAGGAGAACATCCTCGGCCAGCTCTACGCGCAGGCGCTGCGAGGCGAAGGGCTTCAAGGTCAGCCTCAAAGAAAACGTCGGCTCCACGGAGATCATCTACAAGGCGCTCATCTCTGGCCAGATCCAGATGTATCCCGAGTACACCGGCGTGCTCCTATCGGCCGATCGCCAACCAGACCAAGCCACCGACGAGCGCGGCCGCGGCCTATCAGCAGGCGAAGGCGTTCGCCGAACAGCACGGCGCGACGATGCTCAACTTCACGCCGTTCTTCGACTCCAACGCGCTCGCAACGCTGCCGAGCTATGCAAGCGCGCACCATCTCGCGAGCATCGCCGACCTGGCGCCTCTCGGCAAGACCGTCAAGCTCGGCGGCCCGCCCGAATTCGCCACTCGCTTCGAGGGCCTGCCAGGGATTCAAGAAGGAATACGGCGCCAACCCGACGTTCGTGCCGATCGCGATCGAACTCTCCTACAAGGCGCTCGAAGGCGGGCAGGTGAACGTGCAGAACGTGTTCACCACCGACGGGCAGCTGCTGAGCGGGAAGTTCAAGCTGCTCGCCGACCCCAAGCACGTGTTCGGCTTCCAGAACGTCGCGCCGATCGTCGATAAGAGCGTCCTCACCACCGAGGGGCCGGCGTTCTCGCAGACGCTGAACCAGGTCAGCGCGCTGTTGACGATCAAGGCGATCCAGCAGATGAACGCGGCGGTGAGCATCGACAAGCAGTCGCCCGCGACGGTCGCGCAGCAGTTCCTCAAGGCCAACGGCGTGAGCTAGCTGTGACGCCTCCACGCGCCGCCTCTCCTGCGACGCTTGCAGGATGCGGCGTGGTGGAGGTGGCCCGAGGGCGATGAGGCTCGTGCTCCTGGCAGCGGGAGTCGCGCTGCTCGCGCTCGCGCTCGCGCAGGCGCTGCTTCCGCGGCTCGCCGCCAGCCGGATCTCCTCGCGGGTCGGCCGCTACGGGTCCGTCGCGAGCGTCAGCGTGAGCGCGTGGCCCGCGGTGAAGCTCCTGTGGGGCAGCGTCGACTCGGTCCGCGTCAAGGCAAGGCACCTGTCGCTCAGCCCCGCGCAGGCGGCGAAGCTGCTGTGGGAAGCGCGCGGAGCAGCGAGCATCGACGTCAGCGCCGAAAACGTGACGGTTGGTCCGTTGCGGCTCAGCGACGCGCGGCTGCGCAAGCGCGCCAGCGCGCTCAGCGCCGAAGCGATGATCAGCGAAGCAGACGTCACGGCGGCGCTTCCGCCTGACCTCGGCCTGAAGCTCCTCAGAAGCGAACGCGGTGAGATCGAGGTGCAGGCGAGCGGCGGGCTGTTCGGCCTCGGCGCGTCGGTAGACGCGGTCGCGCTCGCGAGTGACGGGCGGCTGGTGGCGCACCCGCTCGGATTGCTCGTTGAACGTCTGCAGCTGACGCTCTTCTCCGACCCGCACGTGTACGTGGAGGGAGTCGGTGCGAGCGCACCGGCCGGGCAGCCGCCGAGCTATCGCTTGAGCATGACCGCGAGCCTGCGCTGAGGGCGCGTTCAGGCTGCCGCCGAGAGATCGGCGACGGGCGTCGAGGCACGAGGGTGAACGAGCACCGGCAGCCCGCGCTTGGGGCTGATCGTCGGCATCTGGCGGATCTCCAGCTCGAAGTCCTCAGGGAGCGAGAAGGTGAAGCGGGAGAGGATCAGCGTGGCGATCGTGCGCACCTCGAGCTGCCCGAAGCGCATGCCAACGCAGGTGCGCGAGCCTCCGCCGAACGGCACGTAGGCGCCCTTTGGCAGCTCTGCGCGCGCCTCCGGCGTGAAGCGCTCAGGACGAAACTCCTCCGGTTCGGGGAAGACATCCGGCAGCTGGTGCGAGGCCCACGAGCAGTAGTTGACGAATGCGCGCGCAGGGACCGTGTGACCTTCGAACTCGAACGCCTCGACAGCGCGCCGCGGGCCGACCCATGCGGGCGGATACATGCGCAGCGTCTCGTCGAGTACGAGCTCGAGCTCAGGGAGCTGGCCGGAGATCAGCTGCTCGGCGCGCGGCTGGCTGCCGGCGAGCTCGGAGTCCTGCTCGGAGAGCAGGCGCGCGACGACGTCTGGATGGCGCGCGAGCTCGTAGAACATGAACGACACGGTCGAGGTCGTCGTGTCGTGACCTGCGAACAGAAGCGTCATCACCTCATCGCGGATCTGCACCTCGCTCAGCGTGTTGCCGTCCTCGTCCTCAGCGTCGAGCAGCAGGCTGAGGATGTCCTGGCCACGCCTGCCGCTCGCGCGCCGCTCGGCGATCTCCGAGTAGATCAGCGTGTCGAGCTTGCGCGCGGCCGCCTGCAGCCGCGCCCACGGGGACAGCCTGCCGCGGAAGACGCGCAGAACGTATTCGCTCGCGTAGAACGAGAGGGCCTGCTCGAACAGTCCAGCCGCGTCGATCGAGCGCGCTGCCCGGCCGTCCGGATCGAGGCCGAAGAGCGCCCGCATCGCCACGCGCAGCGCTAGCCGCCGCGTCCATCTGTACAGGTCGACGACAGCGCCCGGTGCGAACTGCTCGAGCGCGCGCGTCGTCTCCTCGACGATCACCTCGACCGACGCGACGATGTGCTCGCGGTGAAACGCCGGCAGCATGATCAGGCGCGAGCGCCGGTGGAACTCGCCGTCGATCGTCAAGAGGCCGTCGCCCATCAGGCCGATGAGATCGCGGAAGTGCCCTTCGCGCCAAAGGAAGTTCGAGGCGTGCGAGACCGTGATGTAGTGGTTCGCGGCCGGTCCGAGCATGAAGACGACGTTGCTGTGGAACAGCCGCAGCGTGAAGATCGGCCCGAACCGCTCGTGCGCCTCGAGCAGCATCGGCAGCGGTTCTTTCGCAAAGCGCCTCGTGCGCGCCACCGAGAAGCGCGTTTCGCCAGGCGGGAACGGGACCGTCGCGGCGCGCTCTTCGCGCAGGTCGCTCAGCAGCACCGACAGCGGGCTCGAGTTCAGCAGCGGAGGAGGACCGACGAGCGCCATGGCAGTGAATCCAAGCGTAGTCGAAAACTGGCCAGCCGGCCAATATCCAGCCGCGGGCATCGGCCCGCCGGGAGCCCGAGACGGCCGCCGAGCCCATGGCATACTGATCAAGCGCGGACGGCCGCTCGGCCCTCCGAGCAAATCGCGGGGGCGTAGCTCAGCCGGCTAGAGCGCTGCCCTGTCACGGCAGAGGTCGCGGGTTCGAGTCCCGTCGCTCCCGCTTTTGACACTGCCTGCGTCTGCCTGGGCTTGTGGGGTGTCGGTGGCGGCCGCGAAGTAGCGGGCGAAGGGCTCGCGTGGCGTGACGGCGACGATGATGCCGGCGTCCTGCCAGACGCGGTCGAAGAGCTGGGTGAGCAGCTTGCGGCGCTCGGCGGGTGAGGGCTCGGCCTCCCAGAAGCGGGCGAAGTCGGCGAGCAGGGCGTCGGCCTGGGCAAGGCCGGGGTCGTGGGGCGGACCGACGCGCTCGAGCTCTTCCTCGATCGTCTGCCGGCGCATGACGTACTGGTTCTTGGGCAGGTCGCCCATGACGTAGAGCTCCTGCAGGCGCTCGAGCTGGCCGAGCAGCTCGCGGCGGCGGTCGGGCTCGGGATCCGAGCGCCGCTGAGTCTCGGCGCGGATTGCGTCGAGACACAGCGTTCGGAGTTGTGCGTCGGGCGCGAAGTCGCGCAGCCAGTGCACGAGCTGCGCTTCCAGCGGCTCGGCCTTGGCGATTGGCTGGGCGCAGTCGCCGCCGTGGCGGCGTGTGGAGCACTGGTAGCGGCGGGCGCCATTGGAGCCGCGCGTGCCATGCATGCGCGCGCCGCAGCGCTCGCAGTAGAGCAGCTTGCGCAGCAGGTAGTCCTCGGAGGGACGGCCAGGTTTGACGACACGCGCACGCCAGCTACGCATCTGCTGCACCCGATCGAACAGCTCCTCTGCGACGAGCGGCTCGTGCAGGCCGCGGATCGAGCGGTCCTTGCTGCGCAGGGCCGTGACGTAGCCGGCGTAGGCGGCGTTGCACAGCATCTCGCGCACGGTGTCCTTTCCGAATGCACGCCCGCGGGCGCTGCGCGCGCCCCTGGCGTTCAGCCACGCGGCGAGCGTGCGGTCTGACTCCTGGCCGGTGGCGTAGCGCTCGAACAGCTCGTGCACGAGCGGCGCACGCTCGGGATCGGGCACGGCGATGCTCGTATCGGGGTCGCGGAGGTAGCCCCAGGGGAGCGAGCCCACGAGATGCCCCTGGCGCGCCTTCTCGCGCAGGCCCGTGCGCGTCCAGAAGGAGAGCGAGACGGAGTAGTACTCGTCGAACATCTCGTGGATCGACTCGGCCAGGAACGCCGAGGGGTCGCTCGGGTCCTCGCCCATCGGCTGGGTGACGGAGATCACGCGGATGCCGAGCCGCTCGCGCAACAGCTGCTTGTAGCGGCGCGCCTCGACCTGGTTTCGGGCGAAGCGCGAGGTGTGGTAGACGAGCACGACCTCGAAGCGCCGCTCGGCGGCGTCGGCCATCAGCCGCTGGAACTCGGGGCGCCCGTCGGCCTTGCGCCAGCCGGAGTGGAAGTCGCAGTACTCGCCGATCAGCTCCAGCTCGTTCTCGGCGGCGAACTTGCGGATGGCCTGGCGCTGCGCGTCGGGTGAGAAGCCCTGTCCCTGCTCCTCGGTCGACTCGCGGATGTAGGCGACGGCGCGTTGCTCAAGCTTCGGTGGCGGACTCGTCGATAAGCTGGTCGTGTCCGCGGCGAAGCCACCAGTCCGCGAACCAGCTGGCGAAGTCGAGGACTTCGGGATCGTGGATGGGCGTGGGCTCATCGGGTTGCGCCTTCTGTTCGGCCGGATCGTTGGTCGGCCTCGAGCGACAATAGCTCTGTCGGGGGGCGCTCATCCAGTCCCTCGGCCTTCGCGCCCGGCAAGAGCCTCGCGTGGGGGGATCGGTCGCTGCATGCTCCCGCCAGCGTCGAGCGCGCCGGGGCTGAGCGGAAGGGGGTCTTACGGGGTGAGTTTGCCCTTGCGGCGCTTGGCGCGCTCGGCGTTGCGGTCCTGGACGGGCCGAGCGTGCCCCCGGTTGAGGGCCGCGTTGCGCTCCACGATCGGAATGAGCTTCCAGTAGCCCCCGATCGTGTCCGGTCCGTAGGGGTAGTCCCTACCGAAGATTCGCCTGTGCTCTTCGGGATCGGTCTTATGGAGTTTCTCGAGCTCGTCTTTGGCTTCTTCAACGGTGAGGCCGCTTGCAACGCGTGCGAGCAGCGCTTCCTGGCAGAGCGCCCTGCGTTTGAGATAGGGGGCCGCTCCTAGGCGCTTCGTGCGCATCGCGGCGCGAGCAGCGACGGTGTTCGCCACCGCTTGCCCGACTTCACCGCGGTCCCACGCCTCAATAAACGCTTCCCGCTCCGCTGTGTCCAGCCCGGCCGTTAGTTCTTGGAGCACCGGACTGTTGTGCAGCAGGTAGGCGTTGCGGTCGTGATCCCCGTAGGGAGGATCGCCGACTACGAAGACCCAGCCTGGGCAGCGCGCGCACGTGTACCGCGCCGGTCGCGCAAAGCTCTGCGCCTCCCAATGAAGCCAGACGTCGGCCGCGTTGGTCGCTAGCCCCTGGACGTCGCGCTCCGGCACCAGGGTCACGCCGTGGGCTTCTTGGGCGTGGGGTCGCATCGCCTCCAGCACCTCGGCTGGGGGCGTCTGGATGCTGTCGTCCGGTCGCGCTTGGCTCATTGTCGGTGCTCCCGTCCAGAGGCTACGCCTGCCGACGGATGCGCCTGCTGGGGCATGGCTCACCCCGTAAGACCCCCTGTACACGTGCGCGGCTGTGTGGATGGATGGATGCATGTCCATCCATCGAAAGCCAGGCAAGACCCCGGCAAATCCGGGAAAGAGCGCGACGGTGGGCGCCGGGCTGCGGCGGCGGATCGTGCTCGAGCTTACGGTCGAGGAGCTGCCGCTCATGGACGCCGCCGAGGCACGTCACGGCAGCAAGCGCGCGGCGCTCCTCGCCGCCCTGACGAGCCTGGCGCGCACAGAGGAGCTCGAACTCGAGCTCGCCAAAGCGAAGGACCTGCTCGCGGCCCAGGCCGAGCAGGGCGAGCGCGCCATGCACGCCGCCGGTCGAGACGCGGTCAAGCTCACGCGCGAGCTCAAGGCAGCCCAGGGCGCTCTCGCGCGCGTCGAACGCGAGCTCGCCGAGGCCCGCGCCTCTGGCGAACGCTCCACGCGCGAGAGCGCCGAGGAGCGCGAGGAGTACGACGCGAGCATCGAGGAGCGCGACGAGGAGATCACCGATCTGGCCACACGCGCGTTCGATCACCTCTTCTGCGCCCGCTGCGGGAGCTGGGTCGGCCCGCAGGAGTGGGCGCAGGCGCCCGCCAAGGACGGCGGCACACGCGCCTACCACGAGCGCTGCGGAGACCACGGACCCTCGATGCTCGGCGGCCCTTCGAGCTGGCTGGGCCACCAGCGTCCCTGAACTCACCCCGTTAGACCCCCTCCCGCGCACCACCTGCGCCGGCCAGCCTGACAGGGCATGGCCCACAAGCCACCCCGAGCAGCCAGCCAGCCCCGCTGCGAGGTCTGCCAGCGACCCCTCGCCCACCCGCGTCGCGGGCGCCGACGCCGATACTGCACGGCGGCGTGCCGCCAGGTCGCCTACCGCGCCCGCAAGGGCCACGCGCGACGGCGCAAGCTCGTCACGCTCGTCCAGGCCGACGCCCGCGAGCTGCTCGCGGCGCTGCCGGACGGCAGCGTCGATCTCATCCTCACCGACCCGCCCTACCATCTCGACCGCGGCGGCGAGTACTTCCGTACGTGGTTTCAGGAGCTGCCGGATGAGGCATGGCCCGAGACCCTCGACGGCATTCACCGTGTGCTGCGCGAGGACTGCCACTGCTACCTCTTCTGCGACCGGCGCACCCAGCCGCTCTTCGACGACGCCGCCCGCATGGCGGGATTTCGAGTGCACCCACCGCTCATCTGGAACAAGGGCTCGATCGGGCTCGGCAGCGGCTGCTGGCGCCCCCAGCACGAGCTCATCGCCTTCTACGAGAAGGGCCACCGCCCCGGCAACAGCCGCCGCGAGAGCGACCTCATAAGCCACCCCCGAATCACCCGCGGCTACCCCACCGAGAAGCCAATCCCCGTCCTGGAGCGGCTCATCCGCCAGGCCAGCCAACCCGGCGAGCTCATCCTCGACCTCTTCTGCGGCTCCGGCAACGTAGGCCAGGCCGCCCGGAACCTCGGACGCCGCGCGCTCCTCGGCGACGTCGAGCCAGCGTGTGCAGCCCGGCGATTACGTCTCACAACGGCACGCCTGAGTGAGGCCGTTGCGTGACGAAAAATGGCGCCTGCCCAGCCGGCTCAATCGGTTCCGTCAACCCCGCCGGATAGAAGTTTTGCATCGTCGCTTTACAGAACGTGATCCCGTCGACAGGGTTTCATCATCCCTGCTGACTACACTCCGCCAGCGCCCGCACCACCAATGAATAGCGCAAGGATCAAGGCGACTCCGATAACTCCCAGGGCTACGTTGCCAGCCTGTCGCCGCCCCTCCACTTGCTGAAGCAGCGCGGCGTATTGGAGCGCCGAGACAAGGAAGTCGACATCGTCGCGGTAGAGAGGGGGCGCCAGCATCCCGACCGCCTCGGTGATGATCTGGCCTTCGGTCGTGCCCAGCCAGCTACCGAGACCGAGCGCCTTGAACTCCGCCATCTCGTAGAAGTGCTGACCAAGTTCCTCGGCCGTCGAGCGCGGGCGAGGAATGAACGAGTAGCCGTATGCCCCCCGGTACGGATAGGAGTAACTCGCCCACGGTGTAATACACCGCTGAACGTGCTGGTCCAGGAAGGCGGCGATTTCCTCTTGCTTGGTCACGGCTGACACCTCACTGCGACGTAAAACTGACGGCTGCTCTCACGGTAGCCACACCACGCTGCCTAACGACGGACTGCGTCGGTCCGCAGGGGCAATCCGGCAGACGGTACGGTCTCGATTCCGTCGGCCGAATCGGCCAGAAGCCTCGCGTTGTCGATGCTCGATGCGTCTCCAGTTGCTGTCGACCTGCACGCCGGTTATTCTCGCGTATCAGCTTGTGCCGGGGCGAGCTACCGCTCGGTGTCGCGCGGCCACGCCGCGCCAAGGCACGGCAAGCGCGGACGACTTCCGGGTCCGGACGCGCGTGCCCGGGCTTGCGCCTTCGCGTGGATGCGAGTACATCGCCAGCCACAGCTCACGTTGCCGCGATGGACAAGCACGAGCACTGACGGCCAACCCGGCAAACACTTCTGCATCACCCTGCGAGAGCAGGCGTCTGGCTGCCGTCGCCCGACGCGCTCCAGATTCGTCCGGAGCGAGCACCTGATTGACGCTGGGCGAGACGACTCCTATCACGCGGAAGCACGAGCGCCGGCACGGCTTGCACGCTCGACGCTGTTTGCGCACTGGAGCTCGCATGGCCAGGCAACGGCCACCCTGGCGCGATAGCAATCCCCGACCGGCCCTATGCACGCCGCGATGCGGCCAAAACTACGACGCCTGACCCTCGGCGAACCACCGCGAACCGGGCCCACGCCGCTAACGAGGCTCCGGCAGGGCGGGCGCTTCGAGCGAGCGGTAGTGCTCGCGCCAAATCAGCTTGTAGATGGGGATCCGGCGCGGCAGGTCGCGGATCCCGGGCAGGAACGGTATGCAGATCAGGGTCAGGCTAAGCAGGCCCATGATGAGCATCACCTGGATGTCCGCGTTGGGCGAGGACTTGATCGGTTCGACCTGGTACCAGAGGGCATACAACCACAGCCATGCCTGGCCGGGGTAGCTGCCCGTCTCGTTCATCATGCCCCACGGGTCGCCGAGTAGGTGCTCGGCTTCGGCGTGTTTTTCGAGCAGCCCACCGTCGGCCATGAACAGCAGCGGCTTGGTGTAGTCGGTCTGGAAGAACTGCCTGCTGGTCAGCAGGCTACCGTCCACGCCGCCGCTCTCGGCGAGGGCGAGCAGGCTGGTTATCATCTTCGGCACCGGTCCGGCGCCGCTGGCCTGGACGGTCAGGGCGCCGGTCGTCGTGTTGACCGACGCGGTCTTGGGCAGCGGCTTGCTTTCCGCTTCGGCCTTTTCATATTCTTCCAGCGGCTTGGCGTAGGCTTCCGTCCATTCCTTCTGCTTCTTTTCCGGCGCCGCTTGGTATTCGGAGAGGGCGCTCGAGAGGGCGGGTTCGTTGGGGATCGTCTTCAGGGGATCGATCACGTAGTCGTCGGCCGTGTTGATCGGGTGGCTGACGCCGAGCCAGCGCTGCGGATGCAGGATCAGGAAGTGCTGCACGCTGGCGCTGTTGTGGTCGTAGGGAGGGCCGTATTCGGCCGTGTGGCTCGTGCCGTCGAGCTCCTGCGTCGCCGTGCTGGCGAAGTTGACCGGCAGTTCGCGCGACCACTGCGCCACGGTGCTGGAGGGGACATCGGGCGATGAGAACAGGATCGTCAGCCCGACCGCCAGCAGGGCGATCACGCCGACGGCGATGCAGGCCTCTTTGACGAGGTCGTAGGGCGCATAGGCGCCTGTCCACGGCTGCGTGTCGTCACGCGAGCGCAGCAAGCTCGCCAAGCGGCTCACGTGGGTTGCCCACCGGGACCCGACGATCCCGTGGCCCCGCCGGGCTCTGTCGAGGCCCGCGCGGCGAGTCGCCTGTCGAGCTCAAACGGCGGCACCACCCCGTGCCGACGCACGAGCAGCACGTGCGCGACGACCAGGAGGCTCACCGCCACGGGCAGCAGCAGCACGTGGTAGCTGTACATCTGGCCGAAGTTGGTGAGGTTGAAGAAGGCGCCGATCCCTGTGGAGTTCATCGCGTCCTTCGCCTGCGTCGAGATCCACTGGGCGTCGAAGTTCTGCTGCGAGACGTAGCCCGTCAGAGCCGTGGGGATGGCGACGAGGAAGGTGACCGCGCCGGTGACCCAAACCCTCGCACGGCCGCCGCGCCACGCGGCCATCCAATACTTCCCCCACAGGTGGACGACCATCACGAAGAAGAACAGCTCGACAGCCCACAGGTGGATGCTGTTGAAGAAGTGGCCTACGCCGGTGTCGTGCCACCACGCGGGACCCTTCAGCGCGAGGATCGAGCCCGAGCCGACGATCACGACCAGCGAGGCGAGGCTCGCGACGCCGAACACGTAGATCCACGACGCCACGTACGTCGGTTGGGCGTCGGGCAGGAGCTTCTCCGGCGGCAGCACGGCCACGGCGGCCTCGCGGACCCGCCCGGTCCACGAACGGCTGCTCATGATCTGGCACCGCGCCGGCGCGCGGCGCCTGGGAATGGAAGCGTGATCGCCAGCACAAAGACGATCACCATCAGTCCTATCACCACGACGTTCGCGACCGACAGATGAATGAAGTGCCAATCGATTGTGTGCGCCGGGTGGTTCAGGTTGAACACCGCCGCAAGTACTCCGCCAGCAGTCAAGACGTGCCTCCTTCCCGTGTGCGCGTGCTGGTCATGCTCTCGACAGCGGCCTGCGTGCACCCACGCTGCCCGGGGCGGCCAGGCGCCTGGCGGCGCACCCGCAGAGCCGACGAGAGCGTACGGCGGCGATCGGATCGACGTGGCCCGGGCAAGCCGATCACGCCCGAGGATCGCTGGAACCCTGGAGTATCTCGGTGTCGGGCGGCGTGCGTTGAGCGTGGCGGAAGCCGAGCGCCACCAGTACCGCCATCACAAGCGCGAGGCAGAACGAGGCGATCGCTCCCCAAAACATGACTTCCCCGATGGTCGAGAAGCCGTATGCCTCGAGCAGCAGTCCCCGCAGCGTCGTGCCCTGGAAGGAGGTCTGCTCAACTGTCTTCAGTTCGGCGTTGCTCGGGTTTTCGCGCGCGGCAGCGCTGATCTTCGCGTAGACGCCGTGGTAGGGCAGCTCGCGTAGGTGCACAGACATGAAGTCGTTGGCCCAGACCCTGGCCTGTTCGCCCGTTAGAAGCTGCTGGCCTGCGTACCGTGAGACCGAGGGGATCATCGACGGCGTGATCTCCGTACCCGGCTTTGGGTGTTCGAAGGCCGCCTTCGGCGGGAAGTAGATTTCCTGCGCGGCGAGCTGGTTGTGGACGTTGGAGTTGGTGAAGCTGTAGCCCCACATCAGTAGCCCGCCGGCGACGAGCAAGACGATGATGATCACGACGCCGACGCTGCTGGCGAGGACGTCGAAGACTCTGCGGCGCACCGACACCCCTTTCTAGTTGCGAGTCACGCTGTAGCGATACTATAGTACCGGAACCCATGGCCTCAAAGTCGCAACAATGCGAACATGAGCACCAACCGGCGTGGCGGGCGCCCGAGAGACGCACGCATCGATGAACGCGTGCTCGCGGCTGCCCGCAACCTGCTCGCCTCGAAGGGGCTGCGCGCGATGACCCTTGACGCGGTCGCCGATGACGCAGGGGTCTCGCGCAGCGCGATTTACCGACGCTGGGCCTCCAGCGACGAGCTCGTCCTCGATGTCCTCGACCAAGCGCTGGGCCAGCTTCCCGGCCCCGACCCGGCCGTGGCCTCCGATGTCTTCTGGAGCGACGCGCGGAAGGGATTGCGCGTCGCCGTCGCGGGCCTCTCGAACCCAGTCGAGCATGGCGCGATCCAGCTGTGGCTGAGCCGCCTGACCCATCAACCGAAGCTGCACCGCCGCTACTGGGAGCGGCGTGTGCAACCGAGGCGTGAGCGCGCGATTGAGAGCCTTCGCGAAGCGGCCGCGCGCGGGCAGGTCGCCGATGCGCAGGACGCCGATCTGTTGATCGACATGCTCGCCGGTGTGCTTCTTTACCGCTACTTCCTGACTCCCGAAGAGCTCAGGAAGGACGAGCCAGATGAGAATTGGCTCGAGCGGCTTGCCGACCTCGCGGAACGACTCCTGTCCCCGAACCAGCCGCCAACGGGTGGCGACTCTCGATCATGAGCGACCGCCTCGAAGCGCCCACCAACCCGGTGACGCCTCGATATGGCGCTCGGCCATGAGCGATATGCCCGACCGTGAGTCTTTTAGGGTCGTGATCGCCGGAGCCGGTGTCGCCGGGCTGGAGGCGACGCTCGCGCTGAAGGACCTCGCCGCCGAACACGTCAACGTGACCCTGCTCGCCGCGTCGAGCGAGTTCGTGTACCGGCCCATGACCGTTCGCGAGCCCTTCGCCTACGCGAAAGCACACACCTACCCGCTGGAGAAAGTCGCTCGCGACCTCGGCGTCGTGCTGGTGCGTGACTCTCTGGCGTGGATCGACGCCGCGCAGCGCGTCGCGCACACCACCGAGGGCAAGGCGCTCTCCTATGAGGCCCTCATCCTCGCGCTCGGGGCGCGAGCGCGACCCGCCTACAGCCACGGGCTCACGATCGACGACCGCCACCTGGATGAGACGCTGCACGGTCTGATCCAGGACATCGAGGGTGGATACGTGCGCAGCCTTGCATATGTCGTGCCGCCCCGGATGGCATGGCCGCTGCCGATCTATGAGCTGGCCCTGATGACCGCTGGCCGCGCCTACGACATGAGCCTCGAGCTCGCGGTGAGCGTCGTCACCCCCGAGGACGCACCGCTTGCGATCTTCGGGCAGGAGGCGAGCCGGGCCGTGGAGGAGCTGCTTCACAAGGCAGGCGTGACGACATTCACTTCGTCCTATGCGTCGGTGCACGAGCCCACGCGCGTTGAGATCTCACCCGGTGATAGGCAGCTGAAGGTCGACCGGATCATCGCCCTACCCGAACTCTTCGGTCCTGGGGTACGAGGCCTGCCGCTCGCTGACCACGGCTTCGTCCCGGTGGACCTCCACAGCAAGGTGCGCGGCGTCGAGCGCGTCTTTGCGGCGGGCGACGCAACCGACTTCGCGATCAAGCACGGTGGCATCGCTGCGCAGCAGGCCGATGCCGCCGCCGAAGCGATCGCAGCGCTCGCCGGTGTCGCACTCGAGCCCACGCCATTCGCGCCTGAGATACGCGGGATCCTGCTGACCGACGACAAGCCCAAGTACCTGACGGCCCGAATTACCGGCGGACACGGGTTCAGCTCGACGATCAGCGACACACCGCCGTGGTCCCCAGCGACGAAGATCGCCGCCAAGTACCTGGCGCCGTATCTCGACCAGCTCGATCGATCCGCGGACAACGGCAGTGCAGGATCGAGTGAGAGTCGATGACGCCGTCGAGCCCCCACAAGCGTCCCCGCGTGGTCATAGCCGGTGCCGGCGTGGCGGCACTCGAGGGTCTGCTCGCCTTGCGCGACCTGATGGACGGCTTTGTCGGGGTCGACCTGCTGGCGCCGGAGAAGGACTTCCTGTACCGCCCACTGTCGGTCGCCGAGCCGTTTGAGCTCACCGAGCCGCGTCGCTTTGCCCTGCAGAAGATCGCCGCCGATCACGGCGCCGATCTGCACGACGGCATGCTCGAGTCCGTCGACGCCGAGCGGGCGCTTGTGCACGTGCTTGGTGGCGCGACTCTTGGCTACGACGCGCTGCTCGTGGCCGTCGGGGCCCGGCCGCAAGAGTGGCTCGCCGGGGCCGTCCATTTCGCCGGCCCGGAGGATGTGGGACGGCTGGGCGCGGTCGTCGCCGAGCTCGATAGCGGGGAGGTCGGCAGCGTCGTCTTCACCGCCCCGGCTGGACTCACATGGACGCTTCCGCTGTATGAGCTCGGGCTGCTCACCGCGGCGCACGTGTCCGAGCGCAGCCGGGGGGATGTTCGCCTCACCATCGTGACCCCCGAGACGAGCGCGCTTGAGCTGTTCGGTCCGGCCGCCGCTCGGCACGTGCGTGAGCTGTGCGCCAACCGCGGCATCGAGCTGCGCACCGCGACGCGCGCTCTCTCGTTTCACGCCGGCCGCCTCAGCCTCGACCCGGACGGGGATATCGAAGCCGACCGGGTGGTGGCTCTGCCCGAGCTCGAGGGAAGGCCGATCGCGGGCCTGCCACATGACGATGCCGGCTTCATCCCGGTCGACGAGCACGGCGCCGTCCGGGGAGTGCCGCGCGTGTACGCGGCGGGTGACGGCATCACCTATCCGATCAAGCAGGGCGGCCTCGCGACCCAACAGGCCGACGCGGCAGCCGAAGCGATCGCCGCGAGCCTCGGCGCGGCGGTTGAGCCACGACCGTTTCGCGCGAGGCTGCGCGGACAGCTGCTGACCGGCCTGGGACCCATGTACCTGACCGCCGGGTCGACCGGCGCCAGATCGAGCGAGTCGAGCGTTGCCGTGAACCCGCTGTGGTGGCCTCCGAGCAAGATCGCCGGCCGCTACCTCGCGCCATACCTGGCCAGCCGTGTGTCGATTGGTAGGCTCGACGAGCTCGTGGAGAGGCCGGCGGTCGCTGCAAAGTCCGCACGCGAGGCCGCTGCGGATCGGGATGAGCTGCGCCGCCTCGCTCTGGCGTTCGCCGAGAGCGATGCGGCCGGAAAAGACTATAAATCCGCGCTCACGTGGCTCGAGACGCTCGAGCAGCTCGACGGCGTGCTGTCACCGGCATTGGCAGAGAAACAGGCAGACTGGCGCAAACGCCGAAGTCAGCGCTGGCGGTACAAGTAGCGATGTGTCGCCGCCGCCGGTTGTTCGTCGATATCTGGAAAGCACGCGGGCGGGCCTCGCCCGAGCAGGTTTGGAATCACTCAAGTAGGCGAGAGGGCGATCACGCTCGGCGTCCGCGCTCCTCGTCGCTTCACGGCCACCGACGAGCCTGCCGTCGATCACTCGCGCTCAGCCAGCAGGCGCGATTTCCAACCGCTGCGGCTCTCTCCCTGTACTTGACGACGACGCCCCGTTGAGCAGCCGAGCCACCAACCGCGCCGACGCCCGAGAGCAACCCCTTTCTCCGGCCGAGCTCGATCTGCTCCATCGCTGGTGGCGCGCCGCCAACTACCTGTCGGTCGGCCAGATCTACCTGCTCGACAACCCGCTGCTGCGCGAGCCGCTGCGCCCCGAGCACGTCAAGCCGCGGCTGCTCGGCCACTGGGGCACGACGCCCGGGCTGAACTTCGTCTACGCGCACATGAACCGGGTGATCCGGGCGCGCGACCTGGACGCGATCTACGTCACCGGCCCCGGCCACGGCGGCCCGGGCCTGGTCGCCAACACCTACCTGGACGGGCACCTACAGCGAGGTCTACCCGCACATCGGCCGCGACGAGGAGGGCCTGCGGCGGCTGTTTCGCCAGTTCTCGTTCCCCGGCGGCATCCCCAGCCACGTCGCGCCCGAGACGCCCGGCTCGATCCACGAGGGCGGCGAGCTCGGCTACTCGCTGGTGCACGCCTACGGCGCTGCGTTCGACAACCCGGACCTGCTCGTCGCTGTGCGTGGTCGGCGACGGCGAGGCCGAGACCGGGTCCGCTGGCGGCGAGCTGGCACTCGAACAAGTTCCTGAACCCGGCGCGCGACGGCGCCGTGCTGCCGATGCTGCACCTCAACGGCTACAAGATCGCCAACCCGACGGTGCTCGCGCGGATCCCCAGCGACGAGCTGCGCGCGCTGCTCGAGGGCTACGGCTACGCGCCGCGGTTCGTGGAGGGCGACGGAGCCGGCGGTCGATGCACCAGCTGATGGCGGCGACGCTCGACGAGGTCGCTCGACGAGATCGCCGGATCCAGCGGCGCGCGCGCGACGAGGGCGTACAGGACGCGGCCGCGCTGGCCGATGATCGTGCTGCGCACGCCGAAGGGCTGGACCGGCCCGAAGGAGGTCGACGGCCTGCCGGCCGAGGGCACGTTCCGCTCGCACCAGGTGCCGCTCGCCGAGGTGCGGACCAATCCCGAGCACCTCGCGCAGCTCGAGGAGTGGATGCGCTCCTACCGGCCCGAGGAGCTGTTCGACGCAGACGGCGCGCTCGATGCCGAGATCGCCGCGCTCGCGCCGGAGGGCGAGCGGCGGATGAGCGCCAACCCGCACGCCAACGGCGGGCTGCTGCTGCGCGACCTCGAGCTGCCGGACTTCCGCGACTACGCGGTCGCGGTCACGACGCCGGCGACGCACGACCAGCGAGGCGACGCGCGTGCTCGGCGCGTTCCTGCGCGACGTGATGCGCGCCAACCCGCGACCGCTTCCGGCTCATGGGCCCGGACGAGACCGCGTCCAACCGGCTGCGGCGCCGTGTTCGAGGCGACCGACCGCGCGTGGGAGGCCGAGCTGCTCGAGACCGACGACCACCTCGCGCCCGACGGCCGCGTGATGGAGGTGCTGTCCGAGCACCTCTGCCAGGGCTGGCTCGAGGGCTACCTGCTGACCGGCCGCCACGGCCTGTTCAACTGCTACGAGGCGTTCATCCACATCGTCGACTCGATGTTCAACCAGCACGCCAAGTGGCTGAAGGTGACCCGCGAGATCCCGTGGCGCCGGCCGATCGCCTCGCTCAACTACCTGCTCTCCTCGCACGTCTGGCGCCAGGACCACAACGGCTTCTCCCACCAGGATCCCGGCTTCATCGACCACGTCGTCAACAAGAAGGCGGAGATCATCCGCGTCTACCTGCCGCCCGACGCCAACTGCCTGCTGTCGGTCGCCGACCACTGCCTGCGCAGCCGCGACTACGTCAACGTGATCGTCGCCGGCAAGCAGCCGGCGCTCGACTACCTGACGATGGATGAGGCGATCGCGCACTGCACGCGCGGGCATCGGCATCTGGGAGTGGGCCTCGAACGACCACGGCCAGGAGCCCGACGTGGTGCTGGCCTGCGCCGGCGACATTCCGACGCTCGAGACGCTGGCGGCGGCCGCGATCCTGCGCGAGCGGCGTGCCGGAGCTGCGCGTGCGCGTCGTCAACGTCGTCGACCTGATGCGCCTGCAGCCCGAGACCGAGCATCCGCACGGCCTGCCCGACCGCGAGTTCGACGCGCTGTTCACGACCGACGCGGCCGGTGATCTTCGCCTACCACGGCTACCCGTGGCTGATCCACCGCCTCACCTACCGCCGCACCAACCACGCACAACCTCCACGTGCGCGGCTACAAGGAGGAGGGCACGACGACGACGCCGTTCGACATGGTGATGCTCAACGACCTCGACCGCTTCCACCTGGTGATGGACGTGATCGACCGCGTGCCCGGCCTCGGCGAGCGGTGCGCGCACCTGCGCCAGGACATGGCCGACGCGCGGCTGCGCCACCGCGCGTACACGCGCGAGGTCGGCGAGGACGCGCCCGAGGTGCGCGACTGGACCTGGCCGAGCCGCCGACGTCGGCTAGCTCGGACCTCGGCAGCCGTGACCGCGCGTGCGGGTGCTCGTCGTCAACGCCGGCTCGAGCAGCCTCAAGCTGTCGCTCCTCGGACGCCGAGGATCGAGACGCTCGGCGGCGCGGGAGCTGCCGGCGCCGCGGGCGGCGGTCGATCGGCGACGAGCTGCGCGCCGCGCTCGACGGCGGCCTCGGCGAAGCCGACGCGGTCGGGCACCGGATCGTCCACGGCGGCGAGCGGTTCCGCGAGGCGGTGGTGGTCGACGCCGAGCGTGCAGGCGCGCGCTCGGGGAGCTCGTCGACCTGGCGCCGCTGCACCAGCCGAAGTCGCTGGCCGCGCTCGACGCGGTGTCGCGCGGCGCTGCCGGGGCTGCCGGCGGTCGCGTGCTTCGACACCGCCTTCCACGCCACGCTGCCGGCCGCGGCGCGCACCTACGCGCTGCCCGCGGAGTGGCGCGAGCGGTGGGGCGTTCGGCGCTACGGCTTCCACGGGCTCTCGCACGCGTGGATCGCGCGGCGGGCGCCGGAGCTGCTCGGGCAGCGCGGGCTCGCGGGTCTGCGGATCGTCAGCTGCCACCTCGGCGCCGGCGCGTCGCTGTGCGCGATCGCCGGCGGCCGCTCGGTCGACACGACGATGGGCTTCACGCCGCTCGAGGGGCTGGTGATGGCGACCCGGTCGGGCAGCGTCGACCCGGGGCTGCTGCTGTGGCTGCTCGAGCGCAGCGAGATGGCGCGAGCGCGAGCTCGGCGACGCGCTCGAGCACGAGTCGGGCCTGCTCGGACTGCCGGGCACGGCCGACATGCGCGAGGTCCTCGCCCGCGCCGGCAGCGGCGACGACGACGCCGCAGCTTGGCGCTCGACGTCTACCTGCACCGGCTGCGCGCGGGGATCGCCGCGATGGCGGCCGCGCTCGGCGGCCTCGACGTGCTCGCGTTCACCGGCGGCGTCGGCGAGCACGCGCCGAGATCCGCGCGCGGCGCCGCCGCCGGGCTCGCGTTCCTCGGCGTTGGGGTCGACGGCGCTCGCAATGCAGGGGGCATCGGGGGATGTGGAGATCTCGGGTGCGGGCGCGGCGTGCGCACGGTCGTCATCCGCGCCCGCGAGGACCTCGAGATCGCGCCAGGTCCGCGCTGTCCTGGACGCCGCGTAATGATCGAGCCGATTCCAAGCCGTCGCAACTC
>CAWBQH010000003.1:0-194488 GCA_963790905.1 uncultured Solirubrobacteraceae bacterium | reverse complement strand
ACACTCGATGCTGATCTGGCCCCCCCCGGAGGGCCAGGAACTACCGTTGGACATTCGTGCCGGGATAAGATATGGCCGATCGCCGCTCTGGGAGACATATGGGCGGCTCGGCTCGGGGGACGTGCCAGCAACGCGGCGGGCCGGTCGAGCAGGCTCCCTGCTAGTCCTCATCCAGCAAGCATCGGGGTCGAGTAAACGATGACCTCGGTGCTCACCCCGATCCCAAGCGCGCCAGTCGCGCCGAAAAAGGACTACTCCGGCGCGCTGCGTCGGTTCCAGCCACGCTTGGCGCTCGGCTATCAGGACGAGCTCTGTCGTCATCGGCTGACGCGGCGACTCGAGCTTCTGGGGCACGACGAGGGTGCACGGGAGCTGTCGGATGCGATTGAGCGAGTTGGCGGCCGGCTCGCGCAGTTCGAGTCGCTCGGGCTGACCCTCGGCGACCTCTTCCCGACGCTGCAATGGGTGGCACCGGCCCGGAGGGTGCGCCGCCGGCGCGACCGACACGTCCAAGGCCTGACGTTCCAGACGCGACGATGAGGGCCGCTCGTTGAAGTCACCGGCTACCTCCGCCGTGGCCGATCCCGAGGTCGAGAAGGAAGCGGTTCGCCGCTCATTTGCCTTCGCCCGCAACGCCCAATTGGCCGAGCCGAGCGCTACCCGCTTCATTCGCGGCCTCGAGCGCCGAGGCATCAGGGCGCTGTTTGCGGACGGTCCCGGCTCGTCGACCGGATCCGTGCTCGACGGCCCCGCAGCGATCCAGCCAGAACTGGAACTCATCGAGCATGGCGCGCGCGATCCCGCGACGGGGCTCTTTCTGCAGGACGTCTGGCGCTACGCACGGCACTTCTGGTCTATTCCGTACCAGAGCACGCCCGGTCGCACATGTTCTTCCTGGTACGCGACAGCGCGGCCGAGGGGCGGCCTCTGATCGGCATCGCCGCCCTCGGCAACACCGTTCTCGGCCTCGCGCAGCGCGACGACTACGCGGGATGGAGCGCCGGCGGCTTCCGGGCACGATGGGCAGAGCTCGATTCGCGCAAGCGCAGACGACTCGCGCGGCGACTAGTTGACGTGGTCGAGGAGGGCATCGGCGAGACCTTCGCAGAGGACCTCTGGCCAAACGGCATGCCCGAGGACTGGGCTACCGCGGTCGCCGATCTCGAGCGGGTCGAGCGCGCGAGCGCCGAGCAGCGCGTCAGTCAGCTCAGCGATCACGCCGGCCCCCGCGACCGCGAGTATCTGGCGATCCGCGCCGCTCACACGGCCGCGCAGAAGGGCCAACTCGACGATATCGACTGGTACGCCCTGGCTACCACGACCCTTTACCGCCGCAAGCGCGCCGGCACCCTTGCCGATCTCATCCGCGCCCGAGGAACTTTCGGCGACCTGGGCGCGCCGGATGTCGGCTACGTCGAGCGCGCCCTCGAGAGCGAGGCGGGTGTCCGCGCGATCGAGGCCGCGCTGCGACGCATCAAGCAGGGCGTCATCTCCTCCAGCGTCATGGAGCTCATTACGTGCGGAGCGCTCCCGCCGTATCGCGACGTGCTCGGCGGCAAGTTGGTCGCGCTGATGATGCTGAGCCGCACGGTCGCCAAGGACTACGAACGCAAGTACTCCAGCCAGGTGAGTCTGATTGCGTCTGGCCTCGCTGCGCGGCCGGTCGTCCGACCGACGCGGCTGGCTTGGCTGACGACCTCAAGTGATCGAATCCATCTGAGCTAGCGGCAGTTCTCGAGCGTCGCGAGTACCCGCAGCGCTATCGCTGTCCGGGCATCGCGCCGTGTGCCCAATGGGCTCGGTACATCCCGAGCAGTTCGCTCGGCTGGAAAACGCAAATGCCTAGAGATCTAAGCCCCTCCCGGCGAGACCAAAGGGTTCGCCGATCCAGTGTGAGGATAGCCGGGATGTTGGCGAGCAGAGCATCCCGAACGAGCCGGCGATCGCCTTCGTCGGGCAAGAAACCGAGCGGCCCATCGTCGGCCACGATGTCATCGACACTCCCGACTCCGAGGCCGCGTAGAACGATGCGCGACGGCGTCCAAGGGCGGCTGGCCCGAAGCGTGCCGAGGGCGACGCCCGGGTACGCGTCCCAGTACCAGTCGTCCTGGTGGCCGGCCAGAAAATCGAATATGTCGCGTAGGCGATGGCCCTTTCGATCGCGTAGTCGCTCGATCTCAACGAGCGCGGCTTGCGAGACTAGCCACGGATAGCCGTCGCCCGACTCGAAGCGCGTGTACAGCGTCCCGAGGTCGAGCAACTCGTTGGCATGACGCCGGCCGTACAGGGCCTCGACGTCAGCAACACGTTCCTCGGTCCATTGGAATCGCGTCTCAGCCTCGCGAAGCTCATCAACCCAGTCGAGCGCTTGGACCACGCTGGTATCGAGCAGTTGCGGCTCGGGCGGTCCGTTTTGGTCAGCGATACTCATGACGCCACTGCGGATACTTCCACGACGAGCACCGACCTGGCAGCCGCGATGGCTGGCGATGGCTGGCGATACCTGCCACGTCGCAAGGGGCCTCCGTAGACCTAGCCCCACGCCACAAAGTCGACCGGCGGTGCGTCCAGATCCCAGGGTTCTTCAATGCGATAGACGGTCGCGGATGTTTGGCATAGCGGGGGCGGGATTGAAACACCTTCCCGCGACCGCGCCCTTCGTATCGAAGAATGGCGGTACCTCAACAACCGTCGACGGTAGAGGATCTGAGCGTTTCGGGCCGCACTGCCCGTGCGTCGACCGGAGGTGGCAGCCGGCTGAGTGGCGAGCAGGAATGCCACGTCCAGGAGTCTGCCCGGCGCGCCTGATCGGCGGCTGACCAGCTCCTGACCACCGAGCGGCTGTCCCAGCCTGCTACTGCATTGGCTCGACGCGCAGCTCGTTGTGCGCTCGCTTGGGCTTTACGACAAAGCCGTAGACGCGGTAGCGGCGCTGTGCCGATGCCTGCTCCACGATGAGCAGGATCGGATTGTCGGTGGCGTAGTTCTTGCGCCGGGCTATCCGCCACAGGGACCTGCGATCTATGCGGCTCGGTGGCGCATCGAGCGCGGGATGAACATGCCACTCGCCGACGTAGTCCTCTTCGCCGGCCGCCTGGTCGTGCAGCCGGTCGAGATAGCGCTGCAGAAACCGCGTGTCCCGGGAGAACGAGAAGGGCCGATGCTTGGCACGTGGACCGGGTGGACTGGCGCGTGTGATTTGAACGGTCGTCGCGTTCGCGCGATACCCCAGGAGAATGCCTCCGGTCTCGCATCCGGGGATCGAGCCCGCGTGGCCCGCGAGCGCGGCCCGTACCCACGCGGGAATCACCACATCCTCATACACCGCAGACGTGGCAGCCGGGGCGAGGCTTGAAGCGTGCCGAGTAGAGCATCGTTGGAGCTCTCAGGCGGACATCGGCGTTCGGCACTGGCCGCTCGACCCAGAGCCAGTGGTTGTTCTGGCTCGCGCGGTCCTCGAGGACCTCGAGCGCGCGAGCCGCCGCGAACAGCGCAGCCTGCTGGCAAGTGAGGCCCGTTCCTGGCCGTGCCGGCGCGGCGCAGCCCGCGTCATAGACGTCGGGGAGGTCCGCAGCGGGGACGGGGATCCAGTCGGGGTGCTGCTCTGTCTGGTAGTCATCGAGGCACTGCAGGCAGGCGTCGATGCCGGGTCGGATGAGTCCCACGCGGAAGGCATCGCCGGCGTGAAGGGTGCGGACGAGAATCAACGCTGGCGGTTGCTCGCTGTTGGCGATGATCTCGCCGATCAGCTGCTCGCAGAGGTCGTCGCCGATCGCCAAGAGGACGAGGTTCGCCTCGCGAAGCCTGTTGGCGATCACGTCGGGGTGCATGAGGTTTTCGGTCTCCACCATGGTGTCGACGGCCGGGTTAATGCGGGCCAAGGCGGACTCGAGGGCTTCGACCTTGAATTGCCCGACGCTGAGCAGGTCCAGCGCGTGGCGAATGATGTTTCCTGGGCGCAGCGTGTCGGGATCGCGGAGCGTGAAGCTCCCAACCCCCTCCCGTGCGAGCGCGAGCGCCAAAGACGAGCCGATCGCTCCGAGACCGAAGCACACGACTCGCTTCTCCTCGAGCTGAGCAACGTCGCGCACCCCGTCCAGACGACGAAAGAGCTCCTCGTGGGAGACGATGTATGCCCGCGGGGCGCGTACGGGCCAGCCCTTGCCGACCTCTGCCTGTACGTTCTTGGACTTGACCCCGAGATCGAGCACCAGAAAACGCTCTTCTTCGAGGGCGGCATCGGGAAAGACCAGCCCGACCAGGTGCCTGGTCAGCTGCGGGCGCTTGCCGAGATCAACGCGGTGGCCGTGGCGCGCCAGGAGCTGTTGAAGCTCAGCGGTGTTCTGCACGGGAGCTGGCTCCTCGCTGAGGCGATACCACCTACCTATCCGTCGCTCGACGTTCCGGGTTTTGGTCGGCGCGAGCGCATCCAACAGCTCACGACCGATGATCTGTTCGTTCAGTGACCACAGCACACCGAGATCGTGCCCGAGTAGCTCATCGACGCTGAATCCGCCGGCGTTCTCGCCGCTCATCGTCTCGAACATTTCCGGGGCGGCGAGAACCGAGAAAGGGCTGTAGGGGAGATACTCGGGTAGCTCATAGAGGGCAAGCTCTCGGGGGAAGCTGCCTGCGAGGTGGCATCCCAGCCAGCGTTCGATGGCGACGTATAACTCGCTGGCGAGAAAGTCCAGCGTCCAGGCCGCCGGTGGGAATAGGCAGGGCCCACCGTCGAGCCCTTGATGGCGCGCGCGTTTGATCTTCGGGTCCAGGAACTCCACGCGGGGCGGTACATACGGATAGCCCGGCGGGTAGATGAGGCACAGCTTGAAACGGCGGCTCTGCAGCTGCTGGTCGAGCTTGACCCGGGCCGTGACAGTGCCGGTGAACGCGATCTCCTGGCCTTGGCGCACCGCGGCCTGCTCGAATCCCTTATCGAGCCAGAAGCTCTGCTCGTACTCGTAGATGCTCGGGAAGCGCTCGTGCCAAGGCTTCACGCGGCTGGCTGGTCGTCGAGCCTGGTCGGGCTGCCCTGTCGGCGACGCTTGGCGAGAGCCGCAGCCGTAAGCGCGCCACCGATCAGCGCACCGGCCGCGAGCTTGCCACCACCGCCGCCCCGGTCATCGGGATCGCCGTCCTCGCCTCCATCGTCGTCATCCTCATCGCTCCACCCGTAGTCCTCGGCGTAAGCGCCGGGGTCGAGGATGATGCGATACGGAGCTCCAGCGTCGACCTCCATGATCACCGTGCCGGTGTGCCGCGTCTCGAAGACGTTGTCATCGCCGACCTGGTCGCGATACGCGTCCATCATGTCCTCGTGGGGGTGGCCGTGCTGGTTGTCCTCTCCGACGGACACGACGACGGCGTCCGGCGCGATCGTCTCAAGCGCCTCGAGGGAAGCTTCGGAGTCCTCATCACCATGCTTGAAGAAGGTGCGAGAGCCGTGATGGCTGGCGTGCAGGATGTCGGCCTTGAGGACCTCCATACCTGTTTCCTCCTCCGTTCGTCCCTTGTAGTAATCGACGATCCGGTCCCAGCAGGCGAGGTTGGAGTCACCTGTGAGGATCACCGAGGCGTCCTCGTATGCGATCTTCAGAACGAGACAGTTCTCGTGGACGAGCTGCTTGGCATCGTCCTCGCTGAGAGCCTCCTCGATCTCGACGTAGCCGGGCGGTGAAAAGCAACGCACCGTGACGCCCTCGCAGATATCGAGCTCGGGGTCATCCTCATTCAGCGGCGTGCGACTTCCCTGGGGCTGCTTGATCTTCTCCTCTGGATGCTCGTCGATCACGCGCTGGTATTCGCCAAACTGCCTTGCCACCTGCTTGCGGTCCTCGTACTGGGGCACCCACAGCCACTCGACCTCATAGCGATCGTAGAGGTCACCGATACCTGTTATGTGGTCGTCGTGGGCATGGGTGATGACCAGGTACTTCAGGCGTTTGCGCCCATCGCCGTTGTCGGGCAGCACGTCATCGAGGAGCTTGAAGATATCGATAACGTGGTCAGGGCAGCGGTAGACGTCGACGAGCATGTACTCGCCGTCGGGCAAGCGGATCAGGGTGCAGTCGCCCTGCCCTACGTTCGCAAAGATCACCTCGAAATCAGCCATGCCGATACTCCTCCTGCCCCGTGGGCGAATGAGGTACTCCAATCGAATATAGAACTACCATGCGTCGACACCTCAATTTGTTCTGTCCCAGCTTGTTACCAGAAGCGCGCATCAGTGACTCCGTTTCGCCGGTTGCAGTTGCAGGCGATGTATCTCAAGCACGTGATGCTCGGACCGGTTCAACGTGCGCTCGATTGAGTGCTGGAGGCCCACGATCGCAGCTTGTGCCTCCCTGGTGGCTAGCGAGATCTCCAGAGGGAGCTCGACGTGGAGTGCGAAGTAAGCACCGACGAGCGCGCCAAACACTCCAAGACGACGCAGCTTACGCCTTATCTCGCGGCAGAAGACCGGGGCTATCAGTTCTTTGAGCATCAGTTGCTTGGTCCTTGTCCAGCCTGCGGCGGGGTATGCAGAATGTCGACTGCGCCGACGAACTGGTCGGCGTAGGCTTCGGCCGTCAGCTTGACCCAGCCGGAGGTCACGATGAAGATCCAAGAGGAGAGCCAGAATCCCGGCTGCCGCGCCAGGTCCGTACCGTGCCGCGCGCTCCGCCAGGCTCCCGTCGGCCAGAGCCATCAGTAGTCCGGCGACGATGATCGTCAGTCCTGCGAAGACCACGCCTTCGCGGCGCAGTCCGAACATGTTTCGGCGTTGTCCGTAGTTGATGTTCTCGGCGAGCAACAGAGGAAAGCGCTTCCCGTCGCGAGCGAGGGCACGGATGCGTGCAGACACCTCTTCGTAGCGGTCGTCGGCGGCGGTAGGTTTCGCACTCTCCTCCTCCGCCGTAGGCAGCGCCTCCCCGAGGATTTCTCCGATGCGAGCATGGAGCCGTTCGATGCGGCCCCTAGAGGAGCCACCTCGATATTGGAGCCGCCGAAGCGTCGGGCTTCCGCCCAGCTCGCCCACAGGTCGGCCTGCATATTCTTCCCCCGTCGCGACCGAGCTGCCCAGCGACAGCAGCGATCACTGCTAGCACCACGCCGCTCGCAATCCCCAATCCGGTCGTCGTGACGATCCCAGCGCCGGCCAGCACGATCGGCGGTACCGCCACGGCGGCGACCGGCAAGCGCCGCGCCTGGAATGTGTAGGCGTCGGGCACCAGTCCTCAAGATCGGTTTTCCGACAGGGCAGCCATCAACAACATTGTGGACGGCCTATCGGACGGAAAGTGCGACATGGACGTCGCGGACCCGGACAGCGCGTCCAGGCCAGGGCCTACGATGCCCGCGTCAGCACAAACTCAGCCGATCAGGAGGACACGCATGAGCAAGGTCGAGGTCTCCAACGACGAGCTGCGAACAGTACGAGACGCGATGCGGGAGCTCAATCGAATGGTCGACCTTCTCGAGCGCGGCGATTCTGAGAAGTTCGTGCTCACCAAGCACGGACAGATGCGGGCAGTTGTCCTGTCGGTCGAGGCCTTCGCTCAGCTCAGGCAGGCTCCAGGCGACCAAGGGCTACGAGCGGCCGCATAGGCATCGCGGTCGTCCCGAGCGGGGCCGCCGGCTGGCGCGTGCGCCGCCCCGGCGGTCAAGGGGGCTACCCCGTGGCCGCGATTCGGCTGTCGAGGGCCGTGTGCGGCCTCTGTGGCGCGCATGCGAGCGAAGCCGGCGAGCACTGGTGCTGCGGTTGCGCCTGGTCTACCGGCGCTCGGGCGGAACCGTGCGGATGCCCCACTGCCGAGTTGGATTGAGCCGCCGGGGCAGCGTCTCGAGAAAGACACGACGGGCCAGCGGCGAGCGGAAGTAGTGGTGGCGCACGGCGAACAGCCAGTGCCCGGCAAGCCAGGCGAGAGCGCCGATCGCGGCGAGCAGCGCCGCTGATGGCGAGCCCGTCATGGCGGTGTTCAGGAGCCCGACGGCGGCCAACAGCGCACCACCGACGCGGAGCGCCACGCCGCCGATCACCCAGCAGGCGAGGCCGACAAGCGCGGCCCACGCGAGGAAGCTCAGCAGGGCGTGCATCGCGCAGCGCTTCTCATCGGTTCTCTCCGGGCATCGACACCACGGTCTAGCTCGATCCGCCCGCAAGTTCAAGTCCCCTGCGCGGAGTCGCGGTGCCGCACGAGCAAGGACTTGAGCTTTCGGGCCGGTCGAGCTACCACGTCCACCGACCAAGGCCCGGAAAGGGCTCTGACAAAGGAGATCACGATGTCCAAGACCAAGACTCCGCCCGCCAAGCCGGCGATCCTCGAGGTGCTGAAGGTCGAGCCGCAGGCGACCGTGGCGCAGATCGCGGTGAGCGCCGGCGTCGGCCGCTCCACAGCGGGCAAGCTGCTCGCCCAGCTGGAGTGCGACGGTGAGGTTCGCCGCACCGCGGGCGGCCGGCACGGCAATCGCCGGCTGCCCGACATCTGGTCGCTGACCGACGGGCCGTCCGCATCGAGCGGCACGCAACCTAAGCCCGCGAGCGGACGGTCGGATGACAAGCCCGGCGCGGCGAACGGCGACGCCGACCGGCGGCTGAAGGCGGGCGGCCTGGAGCCGCTGGTGCTCGACTACCTCAAGAAGAACGCCGACAGCGGCCCGCACGGGCCGGGCGTCGTAGCGAAGGCACTCGACCGCAGCTCGGGCGCGGTCGGCAACTGCCTCAACCGCTTGGTAACGAGCAAGCAGGTTCGGCAGGCGAGCGACAAGCCCCGTCGCTACAGCCTGGCGGCCTGACCGGCAACCGCGTGCGCCTCGCTCCTGGCCCGCCCCCGTTCGGAGGCGGGCCAGGGTAGCGTGTAGGCGTGAGCTCGCAGGCGCGTTCGCTGCCCATCATCCAGCCCACCGGCAGGACTCGCTCGCTGTTGGTCCGTCGCGCCCGGACGCTCTCGCTGTTGAGCATCGGATGGATGACGGTGGAGGCGGGGTCGCCTTCGTCGCCGCCCTGTCGCCGGGTCCGTCGCGTTGCTCGCCTGTTGCCCTGACCTTCACCCTCAGCCGGGAGCAGTGAGCAGCTCGGGGACGGTAACCAGCACGGCGTGCGAGGTACATCACGCCGCGCCTCGTGCCGGCTACTAGTGCGGCCCGTTCCGCCAACTGGACTTGAGTATGATCCCGCCATGCGGACGACGGTGGAGGCGGACGCGGGGCGGTGGGTATCGCGAAGCAAGGGCACCACAATCGCGACCTACCACCCCGGACTCGCGCCGCCGCCGACCTCAGCGCCACCGCTCCCGTGAGCACCAGCGCGTTCCTGCTCTGACCCGTGTGGGCCAGGGGTGGTAGGGATGCTCTGGACCAGTTTGCGGACTTGATCGCACTGTTGGTTCAGGCCATGTACAGTCGCTCGGCGTGAGCTTTTTGGAGTTCAGGGGTGGTGAGCGTCCCGACCGGACGGTGCCCAGTCGCGTGTACGCGCGCGTCGACATAGATGCATCGGTTGATCGAGAAGACGCGTTCATCTTCGACGGCGTGGACGCCGACTGGTTTGACGAGGTGCAGCCGGCACGGCCGTGGCTCGTCGACCCTCAGGACGACTCAGTCGAGAACCGTGTGTCGCTGCTCGAGATAGAACGCGGCGTGGCAGGACCCTTCCCCGGGTCCGAGCCGCTTGAGGAAGGCCCGTGGCTGACGATCGACTTGTCGGCCCCCAAAGAGCAGGGGAACGTCAACCAGTACATCAACCTCTTCGCCGCGCCGGTGCAGCACGATTTCGTCCAGATCAGCGCGGTCAACGACGACCTTGCCGAGCGCCTTGAGATGGCTCACAGCATGGCGCCCGTCGAGGATGCTTCGCAGACCGACATCGAGGCCGCGCTCGATCGAAGCGACGAGGCCACTGCGGCGGCCGTGTACGACGTTGGGCAGGGCGCTTGCAACGCTCTGATTTGCCGTGATCGGCCCGTGATGTATTTCGATCTGGGGGGCGGCGTGGCATGGAACGCCCACACCTACCCTTCGGCTTTGACCAAGCTCTGCTTCACGAGCCGCCCACCAATCGTTCTCTCCCACTGGGACCATGACCACTGGGCCACAGCACAACGTGACCCCGAAGCCCTCGATCAGACGTGGGTGGTTCCGCGCCAAGGCAACATGCTGCTCTCCTCGCACCTCACCTTTCTGGCGCAACTGCTCCGCGGCAACGGCAGCGTTCTGGTATGGCCGGAAACTCTTCCCAAGGTGACGGCTGGGAGCATCACGATCGAACGCTCCACGGGCAATAGTCGCAACGACAGCGGCCTCGCGATGACCTTCCGCAACCGCGAGCAGGACCAGGAGTCCATGCTCTTCCCGGCCGACAGCTGCTATGACTGCCTCCCCGTCGCCTCCGCCCAAGCATTCACGTCGCTGGTGGCGTCACATCATGGCGGACGCACAAAATCGACGTTCGTCCCAGCGTCCGACGGCGCCGCCCACGGCAGACTTGTCTTCTCCGTGGGCCCGGGCAACACCTACAAACACCCGCTGGCGAGCGAGTCACAGGCGCATCACGCCGTTTGGGGCAACAACCGCACGCTGTCGACCGACAATCGCATTGGCCCCTTCGGTCATGTCCATCTGTACTGGAGCCAATCGGGGCCCGCTGCCGTCCCAGGATGCTCCGGCAATCTCTGTCAGTTGGTCCCCTGCCAGCGGTGACAGCGGACTGCGATCGTTCTCCGACTGAGCGAGGATTTTCCCGGTCACCCCATCCCAGTACGGGCAGTACCGCCTCCTAGTCGGCCGCATCGAGGATTCCCGTCACCGGCCTTCGACATCGCCCCGCATGACCGTTTTATGACCATCCGCAAGATCCCCAGGGATCCGGAGCGCATCGAGTCGCTCTACTGGGACCGCAAGGACAGAGCACTTTCGCTCTGGCGACTCGACATCGACCCGCCGGGATAAGCGAGTCGCACCGACCGCATCAGACTCGTCAATCGGGCTTCTCCAGCAGGGCCGCGAAGCCCTCGGTCACGTCGAACCAGCGCCGCTGAGTGCGGGAAGCCGGGGCGGTATCTCGTTTCGTGTGTCGGTGATCCAGCGTGAGAACGGCAGTCCCTGGTAGAGGCCACCGTTCTTCTCCGCGAGGACGTCCGCCAGCGTCTCACCGTCGGCGAGCATGCCCGAGCGCCTGCTCGAAGAGCCCCTGGACGTAGCGCTCGATAAGCCAACCAACGAACGTCGTGTAGTCATCGCGTCGCTTCTCTGCCGCAGGCACACGCCGCTGGCGATCCAGCCCGGGCCACCGCAACCAAGCCGGTTGGCGGTGCGGCGCGGGGTCGCCGGGGTGGCTTGAGGCGCCCGAGAAGCGCGAGGCGGGAGCTCTGGTCGGCGGTCTGCGCGCTGGCCGAGCGCTACCCCTGGTCTTCTCAAAGCTCGTCGCCGAACTGATGGAGCGACCGCGTCCTCACAGAGGTGCTGGGCGCGCTCAGCGCGTGGCGCTCTGAGTCTCGACACGGGCCAGAGCGCCGACCTCCGTGCGCGGGGCTGCTGTTCCACGACCGTCTGGAACTCCTTGAGCGCCGGCTCACCCAGGCGAGCGACCCCACAGTCGCCATCGGAGTGGATACCCACATAAGAGCGCAAGCGAGCGCTCTGACCTCGCCATCATTCATCGCGCGACTACGTGCAAACCGGGTTTATGCGCCTACGCGGCCGCAAAGCCCGAACTGCGCGCCTTCGCTGGCGCAGCCCCTACCGCCAACTTCGCGCACAACAGGCATTGCACCCGAACTCGACAACACCACTGCACTCGCAGATGCGATGTGGGGTCTCGGCGCACCGCGGCCTCACGCCACATCACCTCAGATTTTAGGTATAGGCCCCCCATTTTCTCCCTCCAACTTCTATTTCCGACCTGCCTTCCAGTGAAGCTTCACCCACGCCAAAACTCAGTTTGGCTTTCTTTTCAACTATTATTCCCATTTCTTCTATGAAGCCGGCTTTAATCTGCGTTTTCGGGAAGTTGATTTCACCTGTTACTGTTTCCGCTGGTTCTTTGCCTACTACGACGGCTTTACCGCCGCTCCAGACTTCGCCGATAACCGAGCCTGACACTCCTGCTTCCGTTACGACGCAAGTGCCGGTGAATTTGACGCTCGCAAGGAGCGTCCCGCTCGCTGGGCGGAATAGCTCCAATATCTTTCCCGTAAAGCTGATAGTTTCAAACAATAGCTCGCTTTCCACCGGTTCCGTTTTTACTTCTTCTGTTTCCACTTTGCAGCCAGTGCCGTTACCCGACACGGTACATCCTTTGAATATGACTACCTCTTTGTCTCCCCCAGGGCTTCCCCCTGTTAGCACTGCTGGTTCGCTGACTTCGTTTTTGGTGCAAGTTACGGTGGCTGTTGTTCCTTTGAGTACATAGTTTTTGCTGGCTTTTACTTTTGTGATTTCTCGTGTTTCTCCTTTTGCGAAGCTTTTACCGTTAACCTTCCAAAACAGCAGCCCTTCGGCCGCCTGCGCCGCGGTCGCCACAACCCCGCTCGTTGCAAACATGACGAGCAAGCTCAACAGAATCAACCTGATTCGAGGCATCAACAAACAACCTCCATTGGTCCCAGTGCCAGGCTGGGACGCTCGTGACCATTGCACCGCATCTCCGGTGCTACCTGCGCTGACAGTCGGCTGACCAGGGTTTGACATCTTTTACCTCCAGATTCCGAGATTGAGAGATTGAGAGATTGATAAATCGGCGCGACTGCTGCATCTCATACGTGTTCGACTTCTATTCACTCCCCGCGTCGAGGATCGTTACCCGGGGCCAGCGCTTGGCGATCTGCTTGTTCTCTACACGCCGGCGGTACTGGTCGCGCGTCGCGCACCGGGGGTTGCGGCGCCAGATCAGGGCGAACAGGTCGTCGAGGCCGTATGGAGCGACGACGCGCATCGTGCCGTCGGCGCGCAGCCGGACGCCGATCGCGGTCGCGGTCTCGGGCCACGTGGCGACCGCGTCCGATGTGCAGGTCAGCGGCTTCACCGCAACCCCGAACACGTGTGGATACCAGAGGTGAACTTCGGCCTGGTTGGTCACATCCCAAGCGAGGTCGGGCGCCAGCGCGGTCAACGCGCGCTGCACGCCGCGCTCTCGCTCACCGCCGAGAGACGCAGGGTCAAAGAACGCCAGATCGACATCCTTCACGGGGGTCGCTCGCGTAAAGCCATGCAGGTGATCCCACACCCGGTCGCGGATGGCTCCCGCCCCGATCAACCAATCCGGGGGATCCACGGCACGTGCGGCGCGCAGCGCACGCATCAGCACCGGAGAGCCGCGGACAAGCGCGACCAGGCGAGCCTCGAGGTCGCCCACGGGCTCGCTCCCCGGCTCGTTGACGCGAAGCGGTGACCCGTTCGGCCCGCGACGCGGCCGCAGAGTCGTGGCACGTGTCTCGCAGCTAACGATGCCTTCGCCCTCCGCAAGCGCCCAGGCCCGCCGGCTGCCGAGCGATACGAGACTGTCCTCCAACACGAAGCGGATGAGCGCGGCGCCTACCATCGTGCCGTTGTCGATCGGGGGGCTGATGGAGGTGGGTAGCCTCGCTAGGCTCGGGATTCGGTCGACCCGAGCGGCTCACAATCCCAGCGGACATCACGAGCACGCGGCATGCCACCGTCGTTGGCGCAGCCGTCGGCACCAGCGCAAACGCCGCCGCCACGAGCCGGATGGGGACGACGCCGATGATGCACCCGCGCTTCACCAGATGCTCCTCCGTGGGATTGATTCCTTGCCCGGAGTGCTCGTCCACTCGACCGCTCCAAGGCAATTGACCTAACGCGTTATTGGGATGTCACACCACCGTTGCGCCCGAGCGGCGCCACGCAGCAGCAAGCTGCCTGCGGCCAGGATGCCGTCCTCCCCGCGGAAGTCAACGTTTCGGGCGAGATGGTTCCTAATTCGCCAGGCCAGTACAGCCAAGCCGCTGGCAACCGCTGACCGGACCGCCTTGCGCGCAGGGCAGGCTCAGCTCGATTCAGCGGATGCGGTAGAGCTCGTTGGCGCGCCGGTACCCCAGGCGCGCGGAGATGCGATCGGCCGTGGAGACGAGGTGGGGGCCGAGCGCGTCGACGAGCTCCTCCAGCGAGATCATGGAGGTATGCGCCGAGAGGCCCAGTGCGGCGGCGATCTTGGCGGAGACGGTGCGTACCGGGACGGCGATCGCGTGGAGTCCCTCGGCAAGCTCTTGGTCATTGACGGCGAAGCCTTCCTCGCGTATCTGCTCGAGCTCTACGCGCAGCGCGTTCTTGCTCGTGATCGTGTTCGGGCCGCGCGGTGTCAGTTTGATCTTGGCGAGGAGCTCGCTCTGCTCCCGCTCGGGGAGGTTCGCCAGCAGCACCTTGCCCATCGCGGTGCAGTAGGCGGGCAGGCGTGATCCCACGTCAAGGCCGAGGTCGATCTCGCTCTGCTCGGGCCGAAAGCTTGGCGCCCGGTCGACGTACACGATCTCGGCGCGGTTGAGCACGGCGAGACTGACCGTGTAGGAGGTCTCGCGGCGCAGCTCATCGAGGTGGGAATGGGCGTGCTCGCGTAAGCCAGTGGCGTTCAGCGCGGACATCCCCAGGTCGGTGACGCCGAGACCGAGCCGGTAGCGACGTGAGGAGTCCTGCTCGAGGTAGCCGAGCGCGAACAGCGTGATTACGTATCGGTGGGTCGTGGAGCGGCTTATCCCCAGCTCCTTGGCGATTTCGGCGATTCCCAACACGGGGCGCTCGGGCGTGAAGCAGCCGAGGATCGCCAGGCCACGCTCGAGCGACTGCGAGTAGCGCGGTTCGTGCAGACGCCGGTATCGTTGCGAGCGCTGGGAGTCATTCTCCGAGCCGTCTACTGAGCGGGCGCCGCGTGGCGCAGTCACGCGTGCCCAATCGCGCCGCGGATATTGTCCCCCCCTGCGCCATCGTGCCTCAATCATGACGGCTCCCGCGTTCAGGTTGAAGGAATCGGCGTCCCAAATGAACGCGGCCGTTAACTTGAGACACCGCGCGCCGCCACCCTAGTCGAGCGGGCAGGGACCGTCGATCTCGCTCGCGGAGGACGATCCGCGAGCCCCGTCCCGGCGTCACGATCACGCTGCGCCATCGCGCCGTCTCGATTCTTCCCCCAGCCGGCGTCACCTCGAAGTCGCGTAGGACGGTCTCCAGGACGATGCGCATCTCGAGCATCGCCAGATGATGGCCCGGGCATCGCTTGCGCCCGCCGCCCCACGGCATCCATACCTCCGGTCGCGGCGGGGTGCCGAGGAAGCGCTCGGGCCGGAACCTCTGCGGCTCGGGGTACAGGTCCGGGTCGTGATGCATGAGATGAATGCAGCCGACGAGCTGGACAGGCGGTCGATATGTGGTGCCAGCGACCTCGAACGGCTGGTGCACGACCCGGGGGATCGCGAACAGGAACACGGGCCGATGGCGGAGCACCTCCTGGATCGTGGCCGTGAGATACCGCTCGCCGCCGGCGCCGAGATCGTCGAGGAGGCGTCCTGCGACGAGCCGATCGTGCGCGAGGAGCTGAAAAGCCCACGCGAGCTCCGAAGCCGTCGTCTCGTGTCCCGCGAGGATCACCGACATGAGATCGTCGCGGATCTGCTTGACGCTCCTCCGACCGCCGTCGGTTTGCCGCCCACCCAACAGCGTGGAGAGCAGACCACCGTCAGCAGCGTCTTTATGAGCTTCATCTTCGATCAGCTCGCCCATAATCTTGTCCACCTGAACCCGCTCGGCTAGGAAGTCCCTCCAGATGCCTCGCCATCCGGGCAGACGTCGCAGCTGGGGCTCCTGCAAGGCGAGGCTCCCCGTTACTGACAGCATGCTCAGCAGCCGTGCATGCAGCTCGCGCAGACGCACATCGTTACTCCCAAAGACCGTTTGCAGAATCACCCTCAACGTAAGTGCCCGTAGATATGGGTGGCTCGCGAAGGCGGTGCCACGCGGCCATGTGGCAACCTCGCGCGCCGCAATCTCCCGCACCATCTCCGCGTGCTCATGGACGACTCGATGGTGAAACGCCGGCAGGATCGCCCGCCGGCCGGACAGATGCTCCTCTTCCTCTGCCAACATGAACGATCCCGCTCCTACGAGTGGCGCTATTACACTGGCGCCGGCGCCCGGATGCAGAATGTCCGCCCCAGCTCCCACGATCCTCTTGATATCCGCTGGGTCTGACAGAAACACCAACGGCGGCATCCCGACGGCGTTGACGGTGAACCGACCGCCGTACCGACGCCGGCACCACTCCAAATAGGCGTGCGGGTGACGCCAGAACGCGAGCGTCAGGATCGCCGCGGGCAGTGGCGGGCTCGGTGGCTGTTGACGAACTTCATTTCGCATGTCTTCCTCCTATGTCGCTCGTTGTCCGTAGATGAGCCGCCAGGCCCGCAACACCGGCAGGAGCAGGCGTGTGAGCGGACCGGCGGCGTGAGTCAGGGTCTGCGTGAGCGCCCACGTCTGAGGCGTGCGGACGCTGTCCTTGGAGAGGTACATTGCGACCATGCAGCTGGCGAGCACGAGGTGGCGCTCGCCGTCGCGCAGCGACGCCGCCCCGTCGAGCGAGCGGCGGATGATCTCGGCGATGCGCCCAACCGCTGCATCGGTGTTGGCGTAGTGCGCGATGTAGCTGTGCGCTGCGTTGGCCGCGTCCTCGGCGACGTCGCCGTAACTGTCGAGCATCGTGCCCGTCAGCGACACCCACGGCAGGTAGACCACGTAGGTGTCCTTCGCCTCGCCCGCGTTGCGACCGGGGTCGGCGGCGAAGGCGAGCAGCGCGAGGACCGTCAGCCAGGCGCTCGCGCCGCCCGTCCACTCAAACCAGGCGAGATCGTCCTGACTGGCGAAGTGCGCGTCAGCCCACGCTCGCAACAGAAAGTCGCGCCGTGTGGGGTCCGGCTCATGGTTGAGCGCGAGGACCTGCGTCAGGCACGCGGCGCGATACAGAAGCGGCCGGGTCGCCTCGTACGAGGGCAGTCGCACGCATATCACGCGACACGTCTCGACCAGCGCGCGGAGGTATCCCCCGTCCCCGGCCCAGGGGTGATAGCGATAATAGTCCGAGACCTCTGAGTCCGGGTCGAGCGCCTCGATCAGAGCACGGTGCAGCTGCAGCCCGTTTATCGTTCCGGCGTGAGCGGCGCGCTCGCTAGCGCAGTCGAGATAATCGGCAAGGATCTCGTACGCGACGAGCAGGCGCAGGAGCTCGCGCGAACGGACCCGTGGCAGGGTCCCGAACAGCGCCGCGCCGTCGATGTTCGCGCGCTTGTGCTCGATCGCCGCGAGCGCGTCGCGACGTAGGGCGTCATCCGGGATGTCCGCCGCGAGGGCGCGCCAGCGGTCGACCTCGCGGGATACGCCCGTTAGGCCCCACCGAAGCTCGCGGATCGCGGCGCCGGCGAGGGCGCGCAGCACCGGGGCCGACAGGGCCGCCGGATGCGGGACGTCGCTAGGCGGGCTTGACCATCGTCGCGCGCACGCGAACCGCGAGATAGCCGGGCACGGCCACGATCGCAAGCGCCGCGGCGCTGACGACAGCGAAGCTCGCAATTGCAATCAGAGCTCCGACGCTGATGGTGATAGGGAAGCCCGTGACGGTCCCCAGGGCGTGGGAAATCAGCAATTGGCCGTAGAGCCCGAATACAGCCCCGATCGAGCAGCCGGCACCGAGCAGCACCGCGCTCTCAAAGAAGAGGGCACGCCACAGCAGGCCTCGGGTGAAGCCCTGACGCTTGATGTAGGCGAGCCGTTCGCGACGCTGCCAGATCATCGATGTCATCACGCCCGCCATCGCGAGGATCGCGGCTATCAAGACGAGCATGGCTATCTGTGTCAGCGGCGCCAGCCCTTGGCGGCTGATCGCCTTCCACTGCCCTTCGCGTTCGCCCGCAGTCTGGACCGAGAGTCCGGAGCCCGCGCCGAGAGCCCGAATGACCTGTGTTCGCCCTTCTGCGGAGGAGACTCCGGGCGCGAGGTCGACGTTGAGCGCGCTCGCGGTGCTGGAGCCCCAAGCGCGGGCGTAGTCTTCGTCGTTGATGATGATCGCGCCGGGTGGCCATCCGGCGTTCGTGCTCAGACCCGCGAGACGGAACGTGGCCGGATAGGGCGAGGGGAGCGTGAAGGACTCGCCCACGTGCAGATGCAGTCCGTGGGCGATCGCTTCAGAGACGATCGCCCATCCGTGGCCGCGCAGGCGCACGTTCGCTTGGGCTGCATTGCCGGCGGTCAGCTGACCGGATGGGATCAGCTGTGGCCAGTCGCGCGATGGCGCGATCACCCATGCGCGGCGGTCGCCGATGTCCAGGAAGCTGCCTCGATAGACGCCGACGCTGCGCACGCGCGGGAAGCCCCTTCAGCTTCGACGCGATCGACGCCGGAAACGGTGTAGTCGCCAGCGTGTTCTCGACGCCCGAGGGCGATACCCATAGGTTGGTGACGTGGTTCCATTCGTAGGCCGTACGATTCAGCCCGCTCTGCAGGTTGTGCTGCGCTCCCGCAATCGCGACGCTGCCGAAGACTGCGATCGCGCCGGTTGCGGCGACGGCCAGTGAGCGTACCCGCGTTTGCGGATCCTTCAGCTCTTCGAGCGCGAGCACGGTCGAAGCCGCGTGGAAGTGGCGCTGGATGCCTGTGAAGCCCGCGACGATGCCGTCGAACAACAGCGGCAGCAGCGCCAGCAGCGCAACGATCAAGGTGAAGCTTCCCGCGACGGCGGCCTGTGGCCGCAGGAGCAGGATCAGCGTGGTGATCGCCAGGCAGACCGTCCCGAGGATCACGCGAAATACGGTCGAGCCGCGAGGTGCGCGCTCGGCCGCGGCGGAGAATCGCAGCGGACGGGCGAGAATAGCTCGCAGCGGCGCCATCACCCCGACGAACGCCGCCAGCAGGCCAGCGCCGACCGTCAGGGCTACCGTCGGCCACGTGACGACCCTCTGCGAGCCCACGGGGAACGCGAACGACAGGTAGCCGGGTTGCGCGTGGAATACCTCGACCGAGAGGAACAGGCCCAACAGCACGCCGAGCGCGCACGCCAGCACGCCGATGACGAGGGCGTCGAACATCAGCGCCTGGACGGTCATCGCGCGGGTGGCGCCCCGCCGGCGCATCGCCTCGATCATGCGGCGCCGCTCGGGCACGGTGAGCAGCATCGCGCCCAACGCGAACAGGAATCCGACGATTGCGCTGACAGCAGAGAAGAGGCTCTCACCCTGCTGCGCCGGCGCCGAAGCGACCGCGAACAGCGTCGCGTCGAAGTCGGCGGGCTCGAGGTTCAGATGCCATGCCGACGCTAGCCTTGCAAGGCCCGCGCTGACCTCAGTCCGCCTTCCCGGCCGCACCTGCACGAAGACACGCGTCACCCGTCCTCTCATGCCGCCGACCCGCTGGGCGTAGGCGACCGGTGCGAGCGCGACCGGGCTGTGGACGAGCGCGCCGACGTCCGCTTCCTGCAATGTGCTCCCGAGGATCGTTCTAACCACGCGGGTGCCGATCTGCAGCTCGATTGGCCGCGAAGCGACCCTGCGTCTCGAGGGCCCCGCCGCGCCTGAGCCGGTGTGCTCCAGCGTCGAGGACTGCACCAGCGGCGGACCGGCGCCGATTGCCGCCGCGATCGGCGCGGGCAGCGCGATCACCTGCTGGAACGCGAGCTGGCGGGTGCCGAAATGCCGCAGCAGCGGTCCGCCGATCGACGCGAACCGCGGGTCGGCTCCGATCAGGTCCACTGACGCCCGCCCATCCGGGCCGATCACGCTCGCCTCCTGCTCAAGCAGCGGCAGCGCCGCGCGGACCCCCGCCAGCGACCGCGCTTCCGCCACGATTCGTTCTGAGACGCCTTCTGGGCCGCGCGCGTCGAGCTGGTACTGCATCTCCCCGACGAGCTGCTTGGAGAGCTGCCGCACCGAGCCGTCGAGGCTCGTGCTCGTGACCTGGGAGGCGAACAGCAGCGCCACGCCGATCGCGATCCCGAGGACCGCCAGCAGCTCCTGCACCGCCACGCTGCCCTGCCGCAGCCGCGCACGGTAGATGAACAGGATCTCCCCGAGCGACATCACGGCGAACGCTCCGCGAGCTCCTGGCCGGTGTCCAGGTACAGCTCGTCGGGGTTGTACTCGTGAAGACGCCCGTCGCGGAGCTCGTGCACGCGATCGGCGAAAGCGACGGCCTGCGGGTCGTGGGTCGCGAGCAGCACCGCCGTTCCACGGTCCCGGCAGAGGCCCCGCAGCAGCCAGAGGACCTCCCTGCTGCGGCGCGTGTCGAGGTTCCCGGTCGGCTCGTCCGCGAGCACGAGCCGCGGTTTCATCGACAGTGCCTGCGCGATCATCACCCGCTGGCGCTCGCCCATCGAGAGCTTGTTCGTCGACTGCTTCATCCGCTCACCAAGGCCCAGCTCCAGGAGCAGCGGTTCGATCAGGCGCGTCGCGTTGCGAGGATCGGTCCGTAGTAGCTTCAGCGCCGCGTTCTCCCGCGCGAGCGCCGCGGGCATCAGCTCGCTCGGCTGGCCGACGATGCCGAGCACCCGCAACAGGTAGTCGGCGTGCTCGCCTTCGGAGAACGTCGCGATGTCGCGCCCGTCGACGAGCACCGTCCCCCGGTCGGGCGCCTGGAACCCCGCGATCAGGTCGATCAGGGTCGACTTGCCCGAGCCGCTCGGGCCATACAGCGCGACGAACTCCCCGGCCGCAATCGACAGCGACACGCCGTCGACCGCGCGGACGGCCTCCTGGCCGGCGTGGTAGTGCTTGACCAGGTCGCGCGTCTCGAGCATCTCAAGAACCGGTCATCCATCCCCGGCCTCCGCCTCTGCCCTTGTGCAGGGGGATCACGTCGGGGTCGGTCAGATCGGCCATCAGCTTCAGCCGCCCGCCGCTGAGCTGCCACACGCGGTCGGCAGGCAACGCCGCCGCATGATCGGAGACCGCGATCAGCACGCCGCAGCCGAGATCGTCTGCGAAACTCCGCACGATCTCCATCGCGGCCTGCTTCTTGCCCAGCCCCAACCCGTCAACCACGTCATCGACCAGCAGCACGCGCGGCCTTGAGACAACGGCCTGCGCGAGCTCCACCAGCGCCCGCTGCCAGTCCGACAGCTCCCCCCAGCGAAGCTCGGCGACGCCCACGACGTCCAACCGCGTCAGAGCCTTCTCGACCCGCCGGCGCCGCTCACGCCAGCCAAGCCAACGGCCAGTCGCCAATGGCAGCTCCACATAGTCACGCACCCGCACCCGCACCTCCGGCCCGCTCCTCGCGGCCCACCCGATCTCCGTGCGCAGCACGCGCGCAAGCTGCCCGTCAGTGAGCCCCGTCAGCTCGAGGTCGCAAAGACGAACAGACCCCCGATCCACCGGCAAGCTCCCCGACGCGACCCGCAGCAACGTCGTCTTGCCCTGATCGCGGGTGCCGACGACCGCGACGATCTCCCCGGCCCCCACCGTCATCGACACGCCCTCCAACACGGAGATCTGACTGCGACCGCGATCGAACGCCTTCCAAACACCATCGAGCGCCAACACCTCACCCACGACGCCCCTCCTGAGTGAGACCTGCTTCCCTGGCGATCTCCTCCAGCCGCTCGGCGATCAGCGCGTAGCGTTCCGAGCGGGAGGACCAGTGCATCGGGTCGGCGTAGAGCAGAACCTCACGGATCCGCCGCGCATAGTCAGTAGCGTCGGGGTTCTTCAGTCGCTGCCGGCGGAGCCTCAGCGCCGCCTCGCTGTACAGGTCGTCGCTGACCGCCTCTTCCCTCCGCACCATCTTGATCAGGCGCGGCAGATCCTCCAGCCGGCAGAGCTCGATTCGCCCGTACATCGCCTCCCGCAACGCGGGCTTGGCGCTCGGCAGCTCGAACATCCATGCGCGGAACGCCTCGATGCCCGCCGCGGTCGCTTCATAGCGATCCAGGGAGCGATCGTTCCCGCGTTCAAGGTGGGTGCGCCGGACGCGTCCACTGTGCGCGAGCCGTGGCAACGAACTGTGAGCCGTAGAGCGCGCGAACCGCGACCGGGTGAAACGCTGACCGAGGCAGTGCCCTATATGCGAGACCGTGTCGTTCGGCTGCTCGATCACGATCCCCAGCACCGCCATGCTTCCGGGCAGCTCGGCCGGGGTTACACGCGACATCTCACCACTCTACGCCATCCGGATCTGTACGCGCCTCTGGAATAGCTGTCGTCAAAGCCGTGGAGCAGCCGGTCGGCACGCCCGCGTCGACAATTACGCCGACGCCAGACTCTCCTCGAGCCCCGGCCTTGCACGTACGAGGAACGCGCAGGCGAGTCGCAGTCTGCGCGTGGCTGGCACCGACCGGCACGCCACCCTCGCGCAAAACGGTCGTCTCGATCGAACGTGAATTGTCGAGCCGCGCGAGGCTTCTCATACGGTCGCCTCTCCGCCTTACCGCGGCCGGAGTAGAGCATGCTCAACACGAACACGACGTTCAAGAGTCCCCAGCTCCCGAGCCCATAACCAAGTGATGACACCTTCACCCTCCCCTTGCTCGCCAGGACAAGGCCGCCGACAGCGAACACCCGGCGTCTTTGCCAGGGGCGCGGGCGCCACGGCCCGAGGGAGAGGCCGTGGCGCCCTCTAGGAGCAGGGACCAGACACGCACGCATCCCGCATGTCCGGGCGCCTTCCTCAAGCGCCGCTGGAGGAGGATTTGCGGTCGCTCAAGCTTCAAAACACGCTCCACTTCACCACGGTATCCCCCTTCAATTGAGCCCGCCTGGATTACGCCTTACGGGTGTTGTGCACTTCCACACCCCGGCAAGCAGTAGACCTCTCGAGGCCCGCTGCGCTTACAATTGGCAGCGGGCCTCACTGAGGTCAGACTGGGTGCCACGTCACTGGCACTTGCCGAGTCGCGTTATTCGTGTTCTCTTGCGGTTCCGGCGCCCGTCTGTTCGAGGGTGCCGTTGAGGGTCACCTTGTTTTTGGGCGCCGCTGCGGGGATTTCAAGTCTCGCGTCAACGATTTTGTCGACGATTGACGAGAAGATCCCGCCGCAGCCCGTTGCTCCTGGCACCGCGATGGTGTTGTTCACGAGCGAGTCATTTTTGATGACCAGGATGCCGCCTTCCGCTCTGGAGCTGATTTCTCCCAATTTGCCTTTGAGTGATCCCGATGTGCCCGTTGTGAGTGGAACCACAATCGGACTAGAGTTGGAGCCGATGTAGCATTCGTTCCCGAACAGCGGATTTTCTAGTTTGACCTTTACCGGCAACGAGAGCGCCGTGCCCATTTCTGTCTCGAGGTTGAACTCGTTCAAGATGATCGAGCTTGCGGGTGCCGCGAGTTCTACGGTCGCATTTACTCCCGTTATTTTGTTTTCAAATATTTCTTCGCATTTTTTGCGCGCTTCTTTTTCATGTTTACCTTCGCCTGTGATTTCGTTGCACTTCACCAGGCCAGACAGTCCGCCAGGCACTTTCTGTGCTGTTTTTGTCAACGTGTTGCCGTTGGCTGCCCCGACGAATTTCAGGGCCCCCGATTCTTCTTCGATGAATCCACCTTGAAGTGTTTGGGTGTTTACCACCGGCACAGTCTCATCCCCGAACGTGATGGCACCGCCTTCCGCACGTGCCACGATGCACCCGGCCAGTTCGGCGTTGCTCGTCGGACATTCGGCGAACGCCGCGTATTCGCCTGTCGGCGCGGCCAGTGCCGGTGACGCCAAGGCCAGCGTCGCGAGAGGCATGACGAGCGCTAGAGCGGCTCGTTTCAGTGTCACATGAATCATGTTTGCTTCTCCTTCTTGGTTGGTTTGGGGTGTTTGGTGTTTAGCGTCTGTACCGAAAAGCTCGGTTCACAGCGTTACCACCTTGGTCAAGGTGGTTTTGCCGCCCTTCAGGTTGATCTTGAACTTGATCTTCTTGCGGCGCCTGCCGGCGTTGGTGAGGGCGACCTTGATCTGGCGTTCGCCGACAGCCACCGTCTGCTTGGTCTTCTTCACCCCGCCGCCGGTGATGGTCAGCGTCCCCGCGATGGTGCTCCTCAGCGTCAGCAGCACGTGGCCGCCCGAGCGCTTCTTCTTGACGATCTTGATCGCCGGCTTGCAGCCGGTCACGGCAATCATCGTGCTCTGCTTGATCACCGCTCCGTTCTGGCCTTCTATCGTGGCGGGCATCGCGGCGTTCAGCCCGCAGAAGCTGTCGTTCGCGTTGGCCGGGAGGTACGCAGCGAGCACCGAGTGCGGACCCTCGGGGAGAATCGTTTCGAAGCTGACCTGATCGGCGCATCTGGGACCGTTTCGAAGTGGCTGTAGGTGATCCCTTTCTTGATCTGCGTCTTTCCGTCGAGCACGATCTCGACACCTTCGCCCTGCAGGATGAACTCGACGTCGGGGAATGCCGCGCCACCGTGTGAGACGAGGATCGCGGGACCCGTCAGCGGCACTTTCAGCACCGGCGTAACAGCCGTCGCCATGCCGATGAACGAGCCTTCCGGGCACCCTGCCGGGTTCGCGTTGAACTGCGCTTCGGTGCACGCTTTCTGCAGCGTCGTCAACCGTGACGGGCAAAGCCAGCGGCAGCTGCAGATCGACCTTGTGGATGTTCGCTTCGCCGGGCCCCTGGGTGACCTTGACGTACAGGGAGGCGCCGTCGGCTTTGCTCGTCTTGCTCTGCGTTGAGGCCGTGAAGCGACGGTTTGAACGGCAGGCCCGCACAACCAGTTGCGGCGAACGGACTCGACACGCTCGCGTCGGCGCCCTGCGCGCCGGTGATCGTGCCCGTGACCTGCTGCTCAGAGCAGTTCGTGGGGTTCAGCGTGAACCCGCCCGGCCGGTTGATTTCCGCATAGACGGTGCGCAGCCGGAACGGCACTCCGTCCTTCGACTGTGGCAGCGGATCGGATGTGACCGTGACCTGCGCGGTGTTCGGGTCGATGTGGATCGATGCGCGCACGACCACGTCGCCGAGGTTGAAGAGTCCCGCGACCGCCGGAACGACGATCGACAGACCAAACGGAGCCGCCCTTGTATCCCGTCGTGAGGTATACGCGTCCTCCGGATACGTAGAACGGGTTTGTCCCGGGACCGGCGAGCACGCTCGCGCTCCCGAGCTGGGATTCAGGACCGCACGTCCCCGCGTTCCCCTGCACTTCCCCGCACAACGGGATCCCCGCGATCTTTCCCAGGAGACCCGGGGGCAGCGTCACGCTCAACCCCGAGAGGTCCTGTTCGCGGTCCTGGCGGGAGAGCGTCAGCGTGAACGGGCTGAAAGCGCCCGCGACCGGGCTCGTCGTGCCCGCGCTGAACCCCGGGGCGAACGGCAGGCTCGCGGGGCACGCGCCGCCCTTGCCGTCCCAGTCGACGCTGAATGCGGGGGAGGAGCCGGACGCTTCCTGGCCGGCCCACGAGGTCAGAGTGGATGTGGTCGCGAACGATCCGCACACTTGCGGGTTGGCCAAGGGCGCTCTCGGGCCGCCATGGAGGTGGAGCTTCAGCTCGCTGAACGGCAGCTGAGGGTTTTCGTTGAACGTCGCGGTCAGCTGGTCGGTGCTTGGGTCGGCCGCGACCGTTCCCGCGAGCTTGACGATCACGCCGGAGCCTTCCGCTTCGATATAGAGGCCGAACAGTTCGCCGTTCGTCGCGCTGGCTTCGGTGCACACCGGTTGACCTTTACCGCCGCACTTCGGCTGTGCGAGGTAGACGTCACCCTGCAGCGGCGCCTGGGATTCGCCGGGTTTGCACGCCGGTTGGCCTTCGCCGCCGCACCGTGTCGGGAGCAGTGGCGTGAAGACTTCGACGGTGCCGAGCGTGGACGCGCCGGGGCAGTGTCCTTTCGCTGTGTGGTAGAAGTCGTCGTCGTATGGGCTTCCGTTCCCGCCAGCGTGGCCGGCACCGAGTTCGGTCGCTTCCGGATCCCCTTCATCGCGGCCTCCAGCACCGATTTTATTGCTGCCGATGTTGATCCCTTCGGGTCCTTCAGCTCGACAGCCGGCGAGGCCCTGTGCCGCTGGCGGCGAGATGGAGACGCCCTGTGGCAGCGTCAGCGTCGCGTCCTTGAGCTCCGGGGTCGCCAGTTCGGAGAAACTCGACGTCTGCGGCACGTTCAGGTCGACCGTGTACGCCGAGGGCTCGTCCGCCTCGGAGGTGCCGCTTTGCGATGGCGTGCTCGGCATAAGCGCGAGTGAGGGGTTGAACTGGAGCAGGTTACACCCGGTGAGCGTCGGGTACGTCGTGGTTTCCCTTGACACTGGGTGTCCTGGGTTTTCCCACGATTCTGTTTCGATCCGGCTGGACAGCGGGCCGGCGGAGCAGTTCACCGGATTGGTCAGAAACGCCGCGCCAGCCGAGCCCGTGTTCAGCTTTCCCGGATCACCGAACAATGTGATGATCACACCCTCGGTTTCGAGGATGGCGGGGACCCCCGGCGATGTGATGCGCAGATGGTAGCCGGAGCCGCTGTGCACGACGTCCACATATAGATAGATCGGGATCGTCGCGAAGCTGAACGCCAACTCCGCCGGATACCCACCCTCAGGCACCATGTTGTAGACCGCCGAGCAGCAGCCATTCTGATCGCCGGTGCCGTGGAACTCGCCTTCGCCAAGGAGTCCGGCTCTAAACGCGATCACCCCGACCCGGCTTCCTGTGGGGCATTTGTTTGCGCGCAACTGGGTCTGGGTGCACTGAGGAACCACCCGCGGGTCACCGACGACACCCGGAGGCAGTTCAGCCACGATGTCTTTCACGTTTTCAACTGGCTTATAGGGCGACGACCTGATGCCTTCCGGAGTAAAGATCGCCGGGACGCCAAAGCTTGTCGTAATCTGCCACGGGTGAGCGCCAGCCTGCTCGTCGCTGGCACCACCAACTCCGTCAGCTTCAAGCTGGAAGTCGCTGATTTCGAACGGAGGCGTTTCCGAGCTGATCGGGACTTCGACGGTCGCCTTGGTCACGGCTGCCGTTCCCCCACCGGTGACCGAGACTTCGTTCGTCAGCGAGCCCGCCATCGACGGAGTCGGCGCCGAGACCACCATCTGGACGAAAGGAGCGATACCGCCCGCGGGAATCGATGCGGGGAATTCACAGCTCACAACCCATTCTTCGGTCCCGCTTTCGGTAGTCGAGCAGTTCCAGCTCACTTCTTCGCTGTTTGACCCGCCGAAAGCAAACGTTGGGTTGATGCCGCGGGGCAGCTTGTCCGTGACGGTGACTGTGCCGGCGGATGGTTCATCGCCTGCGTTTGTTACGAGCAGCTGGTAGCGATCGCACTTTTCTTCTGTTTCGCATCTGAAGGCGTCGTTTGAGGACACGTGCGTGGGGTCCGCGACGGTATGCACCGCCCAGCCGACAGTCGCGAAGGCCGGCGTTGCCCCTCCTATCACCGACAACGAGCTCGCAGCGATCGTCAACGTCATGATTCTCATCGTCGCGTGCCTCAGATGCCTGGCCGGATCGCGCTTTATCCACCACCGCGAGCGCTCGTCCGGTGATCTGCGCACTGATCTTGCCAGGGTTCTGGGGAGTCGCGCTTGTGGCCCGCGGCTACGTGTGCTTGGTGGATGCTGAGTGGACCCCTTCCCGCAGACCTCACCGGCACCTGTGTCGCTCTGAGCCCGAGCGGGGGTACGCAGGTCCTCGCGGTGCGGCGCGACGCTTTGACTGTTATTGCACGGCATGGCTTCCCCCGCGAGCACGCGTCGTGCTGTTGCGCTTTGCCTCGTAGCGCTTTTTGTCCCGCGCTCTGCAGGCGGCTCGCTTCTTCCTCGGCTTCTTCCTGCACGCCTGCAGGGCCTTGGCGAGCCTCTGTAAGCGCGTTAGCGATGCGGGCCTCATTGCCTTTGGTATCGGCGTCGGTTCTGCCGCTGGACCGAGGTTCCCGCCGCCGGCCGTCGACGAGCTCGCCGGCGCGCCGAACGAGGGCGCCGACGACAAGCCGCCGAGGCACGCTTCGCCTTCGCACCCTACAGACGAGACCGGCGCGGGGAATCCGCCGTTGACGCGCGCGTCGTAGATGTCGTAGTTAGTGTCGACATCCTGGGTCAGCAGCGGATCGGCTGTCCGGAAGAACGCGTCACCGCCTGAAGCGTCGAGCCCCAGCGCCTCGGAGCTCAACGTGTTGCGGCCGTCGGAGATCAGGTAGACGTCACCGTTCCCGATCGAGCCGACGCTGTGATACTCATAAACGCTTTCAGCACCCGCCGCCGCGGCTGCTTCCGCGCCCGGCGTCAGTGCCCCGCCGCTATCAAAGAGCACGTATGAACCATCGGCCGAGACCGCTAGATTGGTCTCGGCTGTCGTGGGTCGTAGTACCGAATACGATTGCGCGTTTATGTTTGCTCCATGCGTATCAGCGCTCGCGGTCCCACTGGGATAACCACGCTCACCGACCGAGACACGTATCAGCGTTTCATCCTGCGCGTCGTACTCGAAGACCTGGGATACGGTGCTGGCATCGCCCGCGGTGACGTCGGCGGCGCTCTCGAACACCAAGAATTGCCCGTTCGGCGTTGCCTGCACCGGCCGGTCGTCGCTCGCGCGCCAATCGGCGCTGTCGGCTTGGTTCCTGCGCGAGAATTCGCTGTTGGCGCGCGCTTCGCATTCTTCTACGTTTTCGCTTGTGGCGCAGGCTTCAATCGCCGCTTTCAGTTCGGCGGTGCTCTCCGACGACAGCGTGGCGATGAACGACACGCGTCCTGCTGGGTACGTGGCGTCGCGCTCGAACACGTACAGGTTGTTCGAACCCGCGATCGGTTCATGACCTTCGCGGTTTGGGCCTTCCGTCAAAACGCCCTTGGCAACGAAATATACGTGGGACCCATCCTCCGAGACCCGTGCAACGCCCTCCACTTCAGGCGTCGATGAGCCAGCGGAGGCGCGCACGATCTTGTGTCCGACCCGATTGCCAAAATCGTACTCGTAGAGATTCTGTGTCGTGTCCCCCGACAGTAGTTCCTGTTCCGTTACGAAGAACACCTTCGATCCATCTTCGGAGGCTCCTTGGAATTCGGCCGACGCCTTCATCGCTGTATTACATTCCTGACACTGAGACGGATTAGGCTCGGAAATTCCGACCGTTTCTACCTGGTTCAGCCGCGCATACAATTCATTGACTTCTGGCGCGGCGACGCCTTCGCGGCACTGGTCGCGGCCGAGGGCCGTGAAAAACACTGTCTGGCCGTCCTCCGACATCGCGTTGTACGCGTCCAGCGGTTCCGACCCGAGCGCGGTGCCGCAGCTGCTGATCAGACGCCCTTCGGCGTTCAACCCGACCAGCTCCGGCCGTTTCTGCTCCGTTCCCACGTACTCGTATAGCGACGGCGCGGTGCTTTCGACTGTAGTATCGCCGGGCCACAGTGCACTGGTGGCTCTGATCTCGAACAGCACGTGGGACAGGTCGCTCGACGCTCCCACGCCGACGTAGCCGCCCTCAAACAGCTGATATCCGCCTGACGCCGGGCCGGCTTCCGCGGACGGTGGCACCATGGGTCCAACTTCGACAAATGCACCGTCCGGTTCGCGCAGATATAGGTTAGTGGCATAGATCGACTGCGATGGGCGACGCAATGCCCAAAGCGTCTTGTCAAGATCGGTACTCGCGGCGAAGAACGGCGCGATGGCGGCAAACAAGGACGCTGGTGGGCTTATCGCTGCTAATCCCCAGTCCGACGACGAACGGGCCAGTTCGTACACCGTGCCTTCGCTTCCATTGGAGCCCGTTTCCGTCCCCCCAAACGACCCGATTGACTCGCCAAGGACGTGTGCTCCGTCGCCCGCGATCGCAATGGCGCCGACCGACTCGCCGTCCTTGAATACCGGACTCACCAGCTCGTACGCGCGACAGTCGGGCAGATATTCCCTAAACCCGGCAGACGCTTCGTTGGAACAAATGAGTTGATTTGAGTCTCCGGCCGCTGTCGCCAAAGGTGCCAACAAAAGCACCCACAGAAGGGCGCCGACCAGACCCGCGCTAAATCGCCACACCCTGTACCCCCGCTTTTAGCAACATCCCGTCTCGCTCCTTCCGTCCGGTGACGCCAGTTCGGGGAAACCAGAGCCTGCCTCACGTGACGTGGTGGCTGGGAGCCCCTCACCTTGCCTGAGACTCCCAGCCGAGCCACCTATCTCACCAAGCTTCTATTTCGCAAAGACACCCCATTTTTTCTTTGGCGTCCCCGTCGTTTCGAGCTTCGTCTTACCTTCAAGCGTTGCTTTGATGGCAAAGGCTTCGAGGCCCGCTTTGACTTCTACTAGAGTCCCGTTTGTTTCGACCCAGAGTTTTGTGATTTCGTTTGCCGCAGCTGGGAAGTTAACGAAATTAAAGAGTCCTTTAGTTTCGTTTAGGCCAACTTTGACCATTGCTTCCGCTTCGTTCAGATCTTCGGCGATAATTCCTTTGCCGGGGGATTTCGTTTTGACTTTGGTCGGATTTACGCTGCATCCTGTGCCGGTGAATTTCACTTCGGCAAATTCGGTGCCCGTTTCGGGTTCGAAGATGGTAAGAAGCTTCCCTTCGCCTTCTCCTGCGCCTGATTTCCCTTCGTATCCAAGCGTACCGATGACCGGTTTGGTTTCTATTGTTCCGCCTGTCACTTCACAAGGCGTCCCATTGCCTGTCACAGTGCAACCGGAATATTTGAGTGTCCCTGAGCTTCTGGAGGAATTTTCGCCTCGTGAACCCTCTAGTTGCCCGTTTTTTAGTTCCTCGCCTGTGCAGGTTATGGTGGCTGTAGCAGTTTTGAGCACCTGCGAGCCGACCGATTTGGCTTCAATGCCTTGGCTGGCGCCCCCTAGCAACCTTTCGGTTCCTGCTAGTCCTTCTACCTTGTAGTAGGGTCCGAAATCGGTGTGTGCCTGCGCGACGGTTACCGCCACCGCACTGAACGCGAAGACGGACAACAGGCTGAGCATGAGTGTTCTGATTCGCATCGCTGTAGATGCTCCTTTCGTCTTGTGGTGCATAGGTGGCGGTAGGTCCCGAATCCACTTCAGAGGCCCGTGCTCCGCCAGTCTGTTTTTGCGGCGCGTAGCGCCGAGCGGGCGCTCCGCAACAGCAAGCTCCTGGCACGCAGGATGCCCCCCTCCTCGCAAAGGGTCAACCTTTTCGGCGAGATCGTTCCTAACTGGCCAGCCAGAGTCGTAGGGAGCGCGGGGGAGCGGCGCCGTCAACGGATTGTGTAGACTAGGCGCGCTCCCGACGAGTCCCATTGGGGCTGGCTTGGGGTGTTTGGCGGTGTCGGGGCGCCCGAATCCGAGTAGCATTCTCAGACGCCCCGGCACCGGTTTTCTCGGCCTCGCAGGCCCGGAGAAACCAGTTGCTCCCGGCGAGACCCGCGCATAAGCTCGTGCTCGGCCGCGATCGCCTCGGCCGCGTGCTGTCCGCCGAGCGCCGGCGCCAGCGCGAAGAATGAGAGGACGGCTGTGGCGCTCGGCAGCTGGTGTGCGCGTCCGCTGGCAACGTGCCGGTGGACGATCCCCCAGACCGCGCCCACGGAGGCTTCGGCGGCCAGCTCGCTCGGGCGCTGTCCTGCCGGCGCGCTCGCGCGCAGCCTCGCGGCGATGTCGGCCGTGACGCGCGCCCAGCAGCGCATCCCGTCGGTGCCCGGCGCGAACGCCTCGACGAACCCAAGGCGGGCGAACCCTCGGTCGGCGGCGATGTACGCGCACAGGGCGCTCAGCGCGCGGTGCAGGCCGCCGGGCCAGGTCCGAGCGGTCGCGCCCGCGGGAACTGCGTGGGCGAGCGCGCGATCGGTGAGGTCCTCGAGCGCCGCGATGAAGCAACCCTGCACCTCCTCGAAGTGCTCATCGAAGCACTTGCGCGAGACCCCAGCGGCGGAACGAATCCGCGGAACCGTCAGCTCCCGGTAGCCCTCCTCGAACGCGAGCCGCGCGACCGCCTCCAGGATGCGCGCGCGGTCATCGCCCGGCGCAGGGCCCCCGGGTGCGGTGTGCGATTCCGGCGCCGCCCGGTGCAGCGACGGTGGATCGTCGAGCTGCGCGAGCGCCGTGGCCTCCTGGCAGCGGAAGCAGAGCATCCACTCCAGCAGCTCGTCGGCCAGCCCGGGAAGCTCGTGGGCTCGGCCGGTCAGCAGCCGTGCGCACGCCACGCGGTGCACGCCGGCGACGATCCCCTTCACGATGAGCGGTGACACCACGATGCCGTCAGGTGCGCGGGCGAAGCTCTGGCCGATCATCGCCTCGAACAGGCCCTCCGCGTGCCGCATCCGCTCGAGCGCCGCGGGCCCGGCGGCGAACGCTTCGACCAGCGCGAGCCGCGCCGCCTTCGGCTCGCGTGCGATCCCGCCCGCCCAGGCGGAGAACGCCAGGTGCAGCCGCTCACGCCAAACACGACAGTCCTTCTGCGCTGCGCCGACCCGCTTGCACGAGCGCCACGCGATCAGGTCGTAGGTGCTGAGGAAGCACTCCGCCTTGCCGCCCGGGAAATGTTCGTAGACGGTGTGCTTGGAGACCCCGGCCAGCCGCGCGAGCTCCAACACGGTCACCGCGCCGTAACCGCGCTCGGCGACGAGCTCGATCATCGCCGCGTAGATCCGCGCACGTTGATGGGAGGCGACCTGCTCGTGCGACCGCCCCGGACCCGGATGCAGCTGCGAATACGGGGCACGACGCGAACTCGCCGCGAGGGCGCCCACCCGTGGCTCGGGTGACCTTTCGGCAAGCACGCTCTGGTTCCCCACGCTGCCCTCCTCGTGACGGCTTATAATAACTGGCCGTTCGGGCCTTCGGGATCTGTCCTTACGGGCGGCACAAGGCTATCGCATCGCAGGAGGGCCGTCTTACGAGAACGGAAGCGATCGTCTCGGGGCCAAAGACGCCGGAAATAGCGCGCAATTGAGCAGCCGCGCGAAACGCCTGCATCTCTGGAAAGTCCAAATTGGAGGACGCGTCGCCGCCGCCGGTCCGGCGGCCCCACATAAAACTTTCCTAAAGATGCCCAGTGCTGAGGTTTGCGGAGCTTCGGCGAGAAGCGCTGTGCCCAGAGCCGTGATGACGGCCGCCAGCAACGCCCGATCGCCACTCGTCGCGATCGGTCCTTCCCGGAGCAGCAGCGCGTCACACCAGACTTCGGGGGTTGCGTGCCCGACGGCCTCAGGCGACGCCGTGGGAGCGTCCGCGAGGGCGAGAACATGGCCGGCGCGCGCCGCCAGGTAGATATCGGGGTCGTCCGCGCCGCGCGTGTCGAGGTGCAGCTGGCAGATGCCCGTGATCGGCCCCGGGATGTGAGTGACCGGCGCGAGCACGTGCAGCAGCCGGTCGAGGTCCTTGCCGGGGAGCGCGCGCTCCGGCTGTGACCAATGCCATTCCCAGCGACCGGCGAGCATCGCGACGAGCGCCAGGTGCCGGGCACCATCGGTCAGCTCGTACAGTGGGAGGCGTCCCAGTCTGTGCCGTTTGAGCAGCCCGGCGAGGACGAGATCGCGCAGCCTGCGCCGCAGCGCCGAGCGGCCAAGGTCGGGCGTCCGCTCGTCGAGGTCCTTGGTGCACAGCGGGCCGTCGGCCAGCAGGAGCGTGATCTCGCGCATGTGCTCGTCGGCGGTGAGCTTGATCGCCAAGGCTCCGGCCGGGCCGCTTCGCTCGACTTGCGCGCTCCAGGTCTGCTCCCAGCGCTCCGCCTCGGCGGTGACCTCGAGCAACGCGCGGCCGGCGGCGGTCAGGTTGTAGTGAGCCTCGGGTGCGATGCCGGCGCCGCGAGCGTGCGGCGGTTGGCCCGGCCGGTGCTCGTAGGTGACAAGCCCGCCGTCGAGCAGGTGACGCAACCGGCGCATCACCAGCGAGTGCCCGACATCCGGCAGGCGCCGCTCGAGCTCGGCGGGACGAAGCGCGCCGTCAGCCAGGCCGTGCAGGACCGCGACCATCGACTCCTCGGCGAGTAGCTTCAGCGCGCGCACTCCCAGTTGGCCTTGTTGACTCATGCTCCCCTCGGCTTGCCCCTCGCCGCGTCGCGGCAGTGCGGACGGGCGGCCCGAGGATACACCGCCCACCGGGTCATGTTCTGACTATGTGAACAGACCTGGACAGATGGCGTACCTAGCGCCGGAGGTTGCCTTCGGACTCAGGCAGGACCGCGGAGATCGCGGTCAGGCCGGCGTATAGCTTCCGGCGCCACCGCAGCGCGGGCGCGGCATGGATCCCGAGCCGCGCGAGGCCGCGGGCGAGCGCGTGCAGCTCGACATCCCACTCCGAGCCCTCCCGCGCGGCGAGCTTGGCGTCGCGGACGTCGAGTTCAATCTCCTCGGCGATCAGATCGAGATACGCGGCTGGATCGTCCTCGGGGTCCTCGAAGGTGCCGGACCCGTCCAGAAGGTCCAGATCGGCCCCGGTTGACCATGCCACGCGGGTCGCACGGACGCTAAAGATCGCGCCGCGACGTCGTGCTGTCGCGAGCGCTGCGATGCGCATCGCCCTCGGCACTGGAGCGGGGTGGCGCTCAGGCCGCACGAAAGGGAGCCGCGACCTTTCGGCGTGGCGCCGCGCCGCCTCGACGTCCAGATCGAGCGCGGCAGGCTCGCTGATCAACGGACACCAGACGGCGCCATCCTGCTCGACGGCGAGGTAGGAGAGCGCCCGGACGAGAAGATAGCTCTCGACCGACGCGAGATCGAGTGCCACGAGCGGCAGGTCCGGGTCGCTCAACGCGCAGTCGACGAGGCTCGTGAGATGCCGGTTGCACAAGCGGTCGCTAGCATACCGCGGCCTGCAATCAGTAGTTGCATAAGTGCTCACCTCTGCACCCCGCTGGCAGCCTTCCCGCCAAAGGAGCCAGCCAAATGCAGATCGGTAGTCACGTACGCGCGAAGCGCAACGCTCTCGGGCTCAGCCAGACCGACCTGGCAAGAGAGCTGAGCGTCACCCACCAGCACGTATCACGCATCGAGCTCGGCGACGCGACGCCCTCGCTGGAGATGCTTCTGACTCTCAGCCGCAAGCTCGGCGTGAGCACCGACTACCTGCTGACCGGACAACAGAGCACCCCGCCCGACGCGGTCGGCGCGATCCGCGCCGAGCCGAACATCAGCGCCGCCGCCAAGCGGCACCTCGTCGGGATCGTGGAGGAGTTGCGCGGTAGCAGCTGACTCGGCGCTGCCGGCGGTGCGTTCGGCTTCAGCGGCCCACGCCGGCAGCCGGATATCGATCACGTCGAGCCCAAGCCTCATCCCGTACTACGCTGCTCTCTTTCCGTAACCGAGCAGTTAAAGGACGTGGCCGTGACTGACTTCCTTGACGAACAGCGCCAGCAGATAGCCGACCGGCTGAAGGAGCTGGAGCCGCTCGTCGACGAGCACAACCGCCTCGAGGCCGCCGCTTCGGCACTCGCCGAGATGGGAGCATCGGCTCCCGCCGGCGCCACTGGCGCCGCGCCTCGCCGGCGTGGGCCGGGGCGCCCCCGCGGCTCTGTCCAGCGCGCGAGCACCGCTGCGCCGGCCGCCACCCCGGTCAAAGCCGCACGCAAAAAACCAGGTCGCCGTAAACGTGGCGTCGGGCCGCGCAAAGGCGGCGGCACCCGCGCCGCTCAGGCGCTCTCGGCCGTGCAGGGACAGCCGGGCGTCACGATCCCCGAACTGGCCGCCAAGACGCGGATCCAGACGACCTACCTCTACCGCGTGCTACCGGGATTGGAGCAGGAGGGGACGGTGGAGAAGAAGGGGCGGGGGTGGTTTCCGCGGGAGCGGTGAGGCCCTGCGCCACGCCTCGACGCGGCCTCGTAAGCCCGACTCACGAGGCTCGCCGAGGATACATGCGCGCCAGGTTTTCCGGCGCGAGGCCCCATGTTCATTGGGTTTGGCGTCGCCGAGGTCCGGCCGGCTGCAGATTCCATCGCCGTCGGTCGGTAGCTTCGGTGATGGTCGTGGTGCGAGTACCCACGGGGCTCGCTCGATCAGCGGGACGGGGAAGGGGCGAGGACGAACCGCCATCGAGCTCTACGCCGCACCGCGGCACCAGCAGTTCGCAGCACACGTTCCTTGACAACTTCAGATGGCCGGCGCGCAAGGCGCAATGGGAAGACGGTCCCAAAGCCCGAGGTGGGGGTTGGCGATCGCACCCCCGTTCACGGATGCCATGCGGGCTAACGACTGAGCAGGCCGAAGGCTCGCTCAGTTGGGGCCTTGGGCCGCAGAGCGAAGTCCACGACGAGCTCGGCATCGAGCGCACGCGCGACTCTCGCGAGCATCGGGGCGCCGACCTCACCCATTTTCTTCGCAACGAGCGGGACGGCGAGGGCCGCGGGCTTGAAACCACCCCGGGCCGAGCCTATCTTCGCGCCAGACGCGGTACCGAGCCGCAAAGAGCGAGGCCACCGAGGTGTGAGGCCGCGCCACCCAAACCAACGGGCCTTCGGGTCAGCCGGAGCGGGTTCCTCAAGCGGCCCGGGGCCGCGTCGCTTTTCGCTCGTCACTTCAGTTTGAGCTTCTTCTCGCGTCGCTCTTGAGCCTCGCGCTTGAGCTGGGCCTGCTTGCCGGCTATCTCAGAGGCGCGCTCGGCTTGACGCTCCTGGGCCAAGCTGCGTGATTTCGCGGCGTTGGCAAGGTGATCTTTCCGCACCCGTTGCTGATCCATACGGACCTCCTCGTGGAGACAACTCTACGCCCGTGCACCACGGCCCACGACTGGACAGCTTGATAGCTGGCTGCGCTGGCCACCGGGGACCGCGTGTCGCCGTGAGGTCCGAACCGCGGCGCCGTCTCGCCGAAGGACGGGATCGATCCCCAGAGCACAAGTTCGCCTCGGGCGGTCTGCCCGTGTCGGGCGGCGAGCTTGGCGACCTTGCAGAGAGATCCAGCGAGGATGCCCGCCAAGAGCAGGAGCACCACGTAACCGAGCGCGACCCAAAGCAGCAGTCCCATCGAAGGTGATCGTAGAGGTTCCGGCCCGGCCCGCCGAGGCGCCCTGACCTTTACACCGGTATCAGGTTGTCCGATATGTTCGAAGGGCGAGGGGTTGCGAGCGTGGCGCGCAGGAAGGCGACGCTGCGCTCCCAGGAGCGCAGGGCAGCGGTCGCGTCGTAGGTGCCCAGGCGGTCGGTGTCGTTGAAGAAGGCGTGCCCAGCGCCTGTGTATTTATCAAAGATGACGTCGACGCCAGCGCCGCGCAGCTCCATTTCCAGCGCCTTGGCGTCCTTGAGCGTGACGAACTCGTCGGCGGTCCCGAAGTGCCCGAGGATGGGGCCTTTGATGCTGGAGAAGTCGGGCTTGCCGTGGGGCATCACGTAGTAGTAGATGACCGCTGCGGCGATCTGCGGGCAGGTGGCCGCCGCCCACAGCGCGAGCCCACCGCCGAGGCAGAAGCCGACCGCTCCGACGCCTGGCCCCTCGACGCCCGGCTGGGAGGCGAGGAACTCGACGGCGCCGCGCATGTCCTGCTCGACTTGGTCCATCGAGAGCGCCATCATCTTCTGTTCTGCCTCGCTGGGCTGGGCGGTGCTCTCGCCGCGGTAGAGGTCGGGGGCGAGCGCGAAGAACCCCTCGCCCGCGAAGCGGTCACAGACCGAGCGGATGTGCTCGTCAAGGCCCCACCACTCCTGTAGGACGATCGTCGCCGGGCCGCGCTCGGAGGCGGGAACGGCGAGGTATCCCGGCGCGGTGCCGGCGCTGGTCGGGAACTCGATCTCAGGCACGTCTTGGCACCCCAGCGTCCATGTCATCTCCTTGCTCGCGGGCGTCGGCCCTATGCGCACTGGACGCCGGTCCCAAAACAGCCCTCGCCTCCTCGACAGCCGGTCCAGCGCCGGTGTAACTCGCGAGCTTCACCGGCCCGCCCGGCCGTGGCGCGACACGAGGATCATCATGCACTCAGCTCTGTCCGAGCAGCTGCCGGTACATCATGCGTGTCTCTTGGCTGGGTCGGAGGCCGAGTTGCTCGTCGAGGAGGTGGGAGAGCGCGTCGTAGCGCTTGGTGAGGGAGCCGCGTAGTCCGAGGGCGTGCTCGGCTTCGAGCGCCAGGCGCCAGCTCGCCTCGTGGAGGTCGTCGAGGGTGATGGCTTGTTCGGCCGCTTGCAGCGCGCCGCGCGGATCGCCGTTTGCGAGCTTGCTCTGGCCGACGCGCCCGAGGAGGTCGAGCAGTGTCGCGTGTAGGCGATGGATGTCTCCCTCGGCCCAGAGGTAGTCGCAGCCGGCGAGGGGCGCTCCGCGCCACAGCGTGAGCGCGTCTTGCAGTGCTTGCTGCTCGTGCTCGGCGTCGCTGATGGCCAGCAGCCGGTCGAGCTCGTCGAGGTCGACGTCGACGCGGGTACGGTCGAGCTGGTAGCGCTCGCCCTCGCGGACCCAGCCCTCGCCGAATGCCTTGTGGGCGTCGGTAACGCTCTGCCAGAAGCGCCCGAGGGTGCGCTTGGGGTCTTGGCCCGGCCATATCGCCTCGATCAGCTCATCGCGCCTGGCGCCGGTCGGGTGCAGGGCGAGGTAGGCGATCAGCTCGCGTGTCGGTGCGCGCTTGATTGGCTGTGCCAGGCCGTCGATCTTCAGCGGGCCGAGCACGGAGATCGACAGCGCCGGCTGTGACTCCTGCTGCGCTCGGGTCTGTGTCGCGGGCGCGCCACTGGCCTGCGCGACTGCAACGGGCGGTGTCGGCGCGGTGTACGCGTCCGGGTCGGGGCGCGGCGCGAGCGTCATCGCGTATCTGTCTGCGTATGCGCCATAGCGGGAGGGAGGCGGCGGCGCGGCGGGCGGTGCTGGTTTGGGCACCATCCGCTCGGCGAAGGCGGCGAGCCGCTGCTCGCGGTGCTCCTTGATCGCGACCGCGATCTCACTGAGCAGAGCCCGCACGATGAGCAGGAGCACCGCGGCGAGCGCGATCCAGAGCAGGAAGAGCAGGAGTTCTTCGCCCTCGACGGTGCTCATCGCTGCTGTCCAGGATTGGGGGAGCGCGGGGAGTCCTGGGCGTAGTTGCCAGAGCAGCGCGAGCGCGGCGAGCGTGAGCAACGCTCCGAGCGCGTTCAGGGAGGTGTGCGGGCTGCGTCTCATAGCAGCAGGGCGATGACGCAGCCGGCGGCGGTGATCGGCGCGAGCGGGAGTGTGCTGTGAAACGCGGCGCGACCACGACGGATCAGCAAGAACAGCGCGAACAGGGCGTATAGCTCGAGCGTGAGCAGTAGCGCGGTTGAGGCGCGCCCGCCCAGCGCGCCGAGGAGCAGCAGAGCGAGCTTGACGTCGCCCATGCCCAGCGCGGCGGGTGTGGCGAGACTGACGGCGAGCAGCAGCACGACGAGCACGATGGCCACGAGTAGGCTCGTGCTCGGGTGTAGGCCGTCGGCGAGCGTGAGGGCGGCGCAGATGCCGGTGACGGGAAGCACGATCTTGTTGGGGATGCGCCGCTCGCGCACGTCATAGAGCGCGAGCGGTCCGAGGGCGGCGCCGAGGATCGCCATCCGCGTCACGGTGAGCGGGTCTGATGTCAGGCGTGCTGCTGCGATCGGGAGCGCGAGTGCGCCTGCGGCGCTTGCGGCGAGGAATGCGGCTCCTCTGGTCATGGTCCGCGGGGAGCCGCGCTTGCGTGCGCGGTGATCGTGAGGGTGTGCAGCCCGACGATGCCAAGCAGGATTGTGGGGACGCGGCGAGTGACTGTGACAGTGACGGTGCCTGTGTTTGCGCTGGCGTGGCCTGTGACAGAGGGATTGGCGTAGACGGCGTGGAGCGCTTCGGCGCTGGCTTGGCCTGGGTCCAGCTGCAGGTGTCCTTCGTGCAGCGCGGGGACGTTGATCGCTTGGCTGCCAGAGAGCGCGGCGTCGTCGGCGATCGAGGCGAGCTGACGCTTGACCAGAAAGGCGTGGCCGACATCGACGGCAAAGCCGATCACCATCAGCAGCGCAACCGAGAACAGCAGGCCGGTGATCAACACCGAGCCCCGTTCGTCGGCGAGGAGTCGTGGCCGGCGGGTCATGGGGCACCTTCGAGGATCGAGCGGTAGCGGTCCACCGGGGCGCTCGCGTGAGCGTGAATCGTGATCGTGCCGAAGTGTCCGAGGAGTGGCAGCGACCCGATCGGCACGCTGGTCGTGACGCGCGCGGTCATTGTCGCCCCGCGGGTGTAAGCACCACTGAGGCTCAAGGCAAGCGGCGCGCTCGATCCGGCCGCTTCCCTTGCCAGGGCGGCGGTCGCCGCGGCGTGCGCCGCAGTCCCATCGGGTGCCTGCACGGCCGAGCGCACGGCGTCGCGGGCGGCCTGCTGGGCATCGACCTGCGCGAGCTCAACTCGGGCGAACAGCGGGATCAGGAACATGAGCGGGATCAGCACCCCGGCGAGCAGCAACAGCCCGCTGAGGATCGCCGCTTCGCCGCGCTGCTCGCTGAGCCTACGTGTCAACGCGCGCAGTCTCATTCGCGCGTTTCGTCCTGTGGGTAGCGCTCAGTCGGCACGCTCGCGTGCGCGGTGATCCCCGGAAGCAGCAGATCGACACCGGGGAAGACGCGCGGCGCCTGTCCGCTCACCCGGACGGTCACGACGCGTGTGCTGCTTTCGGCGGATGGGTGCAGGCCCGCCCCGGCGCCTCCGGCGGCCGTAAGGATTGCACCGGCGCGAGCGACGCCTGCTCCAGTGCCTTCGGCGGCTGCCGTCTCGGCGCCTTCCTGCGCCGCCGCCGAAGCGACGTTGCGCGCGTGCGCGAACGCGAGCCCCTGTATGGCGAGCGCGATTACCAGCAGCACCAGCCCGAGTGTGAGCAGCCCCGAGATGAGCGCGTCGCCGCGCTCATCGTCCAGCCGTTTACGCAGACGCAGCATTGTCGCGATCCTCGCTGGTCAGCCGCCGAGAACGCTCACGATTTTGTTTGCAGCGTGTTCGAGTGCGGGTCGAAGCAGCGCGACGATCAGCGCGGCAGCGGCGGCGAGGCCAACGGCCATCACGACCCAGTTGACCATGCTGTCGCCGCGCTCCTCCTCGTAGACACGCTGCGCGCTGGCTAGAAGCCTGAACCAGATCGCATCGAGAATTCGCATTGTCTTTCCTCCCTTCTTGGATCAGATCGTTTGGCTAAGGAAGTGGATGAAGCCGTAGGCGAGGATCAGCACGAGCACGGCCAGCAGCGGGATCAGCGGCGCGTGCATCGCCAGGTAAGCGCGGTCGGCGGCGCGCTCGAGATAACGGTTCTGCTCAGAGCGAAGTCCCTGCGCCTGGGAGCGCAGGAACTCGACATACGGGCTCTCCTTCGCGGCGAGCAGTTCGGCGAAGCGGAGCAATGCTGGCTCGCCGCTGTTCTTCGCCACCGCGACGAGCGCTTCGCGTTCCCCAAGGGTGCTGTCCCGACGCGCTAGGGAGAGAGCACTGGTCAGTTCGTCTCCGAGAGGGCCTTGGCAGTCGCGCGCCGCTAGCTCGAGCGCTAGGCGCAGCGACTGGCCGGCGCGCAGCGAGAGCGCCATCACGGAGATCGCCTCGGGCAGATCGAGGAAGATCGCCTCACGGCGCCCGGTGGCCTCGCTACGCAGCACGAGGTCGGGCACGAAGAACCCCACAGCCGCTAGGACCACAACGATCACGGGCGAGGGAAGGTGCTGGGCCGCCGCACTGTACGGCAGCAGGGGTATGAGCGGCACCGCGACGGTGAGCAGCAGCTTCTTCTGCACGAGCAGCGAGGCTGCTTCGCTGCGCCCGGCACGACGAAGCCGCTCCTCATAGCCAGCGAGGATGCGTCCACGCCACGCGCGCAGCGGCTCTGGCACGCTCGCGCCAGCCACGCTTCCGCTAGCCAGCGGGTGCAGCTGGCCCTCGGCACGCGCCAGGCGCGTCTGCAGGCTCGGCCGCCGCCGCGAGAGAACGTGAACGGCGAGCAGCAGGCCGCCCGCGACCAGGAAGACCGAGGAGAGCAACAACGTGGCATTCATGCCCGGCCTCCGGTGCGGCGCGGCTCGGGTATCCGGCCGAGTCGGCGCATCATCAGGTAGCAGCCCCAAATCAGCCCGCCGCCGACGAGCAGCACGATCGTGCCACCGAAGCCACGGTAGGCAGCCAGATAGCCGGGTGAGACCGCACCGATCATCAGCAGGATCGCGATCGGGCTCAGCGCGAGCACAGCCGCTTCGGTGTGCATGCTCGCCGCCCTTGAACGCGCCTTCTCGCGCGACTCCAAGCGTTCGGAGAGCACCGTGGAGAGCTCCCGCAACATCGGCGCAAGGCCACCCGCAGGCAGATCCACCAGCGCCGCGCGCAGCAGAACTGACACCGAGTCCGCGGTGCGCTCCTTCGCGCCACGGAGCCCCTCAAGCGCCGCGTCCAAGTCCGCGCCGCGCAGCCTCGTGGCGAACGCCGCCCACTCCCCACGCAACGCGACCGGCCCCGAGCGCGCGACCAGCGACACCGCCGCCGGCCACGCAAGCCCCGCCTCCAGCGCATCGGCCAACTGCGAGAGCACGGCAGGCCACGCGCGCTCGCGCTCACGCCGCCGCTCCTCGCGGCGCGAGCGCGCCCACACGACCGGCGCAACAGCGCCACCCAATACACCGGCGAGCGCCGCCGCGGGCAACGCCAACAGCAACCACAGCACCAGGCCCGCTGCTACACCGCAGCCCGCGATGGCTGCCAAGAACAGATACAACGGGACGCCGAGCCCAGCGTCGCCGAGCAGCCCTCGCACCCGTCCGAGACGGTCCGCAGGCGGCTGAATCCGCACGCCGACGACGGCACCGAACCAGACGAACCCGACGCCGCTAGCGAAGATGACAGCGAGGAGCAGTCTCACCCCGCACCTCCGCTCGCCGTCAGGAATGCGCGCGCCTCGCTGACCGGGTAGGCGATCGAGGTCGTGGTCGTCCGCGCCGGCAGCACGCCGCTGGCGCTGACCGGGCCCGTCGCCTGGTAGGAGATCGCCCAGACCACATTCGCCGCCGCGGTGTACCCCGCCCCCCCGCAGCTCGACAGCACGTTCGGATCATGGCCGCGATCGCCGGGCAGACAGCGCGACTGGTAGGCGTGGCGCACGGCGCCGGTAGGCACTGGGCCCGGCCTGTAGGGCACACCGGCGCCGCCAGCCGTCTGCTGCCCATCTCCGAACGCCCACAGCACTTCCTTGGCGCTGGCACTCACCGTGACGTGCTCGCCGCGCAGCGCGACGGACAGCGAGCGCGAGCCGGGCGAAGGCTCAAGCCAGAACCACGACGGGGCGCCCGTCAGACCATTCACCCGTGCGGACGGACTCACCCGTATGGCTCCCGGCCCCAGCGAGAGCCGGTCCGCCGCAGCGGCGGCGAGCACAGCAGGGTTCACCGAAGGGCGTGCTGGGCCAGCTGCCGGCTGCCCAGGCGCCGCCGGCGCTGGGCCAGGTACGACCCCGTAACACGGAGATACGTTGCTTTCGCCGGCGACCACGCATGGCGCTACGCCGTTGTTGGCGGACGAGGCAGCAGATGAGCTCGCGGGTTCGGTTGCGCCACCTTCACTAATCCCGCTCGCCGGCGGCGACCCTTCCTGGCTTCCGCTGCTGCCGGGGCTGTGGTAACTGACCGTGACCGAGCTACCGGCTTCCGCTCGACCTGGCGTGGTCTGCTGCGAGTAGTAACCGACGTTGACGCCAGCGGCCGACACGGACGCCACCCACACGAGCGAACCGAGAACAATGCAGGTGGCGACACGACCGTTCATTTCTGCACCTGCACTTCCCAGACCACGAACCGCACTGCCTGGCCGACGCGGTGCAAGGTGAGACGGTCGTGTTCGTTGAGAGTGACGGTACGTTCTCGTCGTCCGTGTTTGTAGACGGCGACTTGCCCGCTGGCCACGATCGTCGCTGTAGCGGACGTGTATGACGGTTCGAGCTGGATCGAAAGGATCTTCAGTTGCTCAGACAGGGACCGCACCCGAACACCTTGCCTTTGGCGACCAGTGGCCGAGGCCGTCAACGAGGCAAGGGCACGCCCCGCCGTTGAATGTGACGCCCACGAGGGAATCGTGTTGTTCCAAAGGACGTATGTGGACAACCGCCCGTTTTCGTTCAGCGCGGTGCGCACCGCCTGTTCGAGTACGGCCGGGGTTCCCGGCTGACTGATGCTGGTCGTCGTGGACCCGTTGTGGCTGGCCGTGGTGCTGGTCTTGCCCGCGCCACCGCAACCACTCGCGACAAGAGCAAGAGCCGGTACGGCAGCGGTTAGAATGAGCGTGCGTCTCATGGCGCGTTGAACCCGGCGGCTTGGAGGTCATCGAGGAAGGCGGGGCTGGCACTTGCCCACGCGAGCTCCGCCCCAGCGCCGGTGAATAGTGGGTTGAGCGTCATCTTGTTTCCCTCGATGCCGGCGACCTCGACGATCTCGTCGATTCGCCTGGGGAGGAAGCGTCGCTCCCCGGTGTCGTAGCTGCGGGGTCGGTCGCAGTGGACGACGAGGTCGATCTCACGGAGCCACTCCAGTGCCTGGCGGGCCTCGACGCGCGCTGGGGAGGTGAGCGCGAAGCGGGCGAGGTTGGTGAGGGCGTGCTCTGCTGACTCGCCGTGGACTGAGGTCATGCCGGCGTGTCCGGTTGCGAGTGCCCAGAGCATTGCCATTGTCTCCGGGCCGCGGCACTCGCCGACGATGATGCGGTCGGGGTTCATGCGCAGGGCGTCCGCGACGAGGTCTTCGAGCGTGATCGCGGCTAGGCCGTCTGTGCTGGCGGGCCTGGCCTCGTAGCCGATGCAGTTGTGCAATACGTCGGGTAGCTTGAGCTCGGCGGAGGACTCGCAGGCCACGACGCGCTCGGTGCCGGGGATCGCGTGCCCGAGCGCGTTTAGGAGTGTCGTCTTTCCTGCGCTGACACGCCCGGCGACGACGATGTTCCTCCCGGCGCGCACCGCCGCGGCGAGGAAGTCGGCGGCCTGCTCGCTGAGGAATCCCAGGCGGGTGAGCTCGGCGAGGGTGTTTGCGGCGAGCCGGAAGCGACGGATCGAGCAGATCACGTGCCCGTTGCTTGAGACTGGCGGGATAGCGGCGGTGAGCCGCGAGCCGTCCGGGAGCCGTGCCTCGACTCTCGGGGTGATCCGGTCAAGGCGCTTGCCCTCGACGCGCTCAAGCAGTCGTTCGATCAGCGCGCGGACTTGGCGGTCGTCGGTGAACAGGACGTCGGGGACGCGTTCCAGGCGGTCGCCGCTGTCACGAAAGACGCGCTTGGGCCCGTTGATCATCCACTCTTGGGCTATGGGGTCCGCGAGCATCTTTTCGGCGAGCGTGCCGAGACCGATGAAGTCGTCGCGCAGCGCTTGTGCGAGCGCGTGGCGCTCGTCGTCTGATAGCTGTTGGTCGCCGTCGTTGAGTGCGTGCGCGTGGTATTCGCTGATCTGAGCGTCGATGATCTCCTGCGTGCGCTCACGCCCGGCCTGGCTTGTGAGGTCCACTTGCTCTGCGGCGAGTGTGCGCTCGACCCGCAGCCGCACGGTGTCGGCCACGTCGCCTGGAAGCTCGGTGCGGGTCACGTCTGCCACGGCAGCGCCACCTCCTCCTCATACGGTTGCTCGGGTGCTGTGCGGCGGAGTGGGTTGGGGGCTGTGAGGCGGCGCTTTTTGCGCCTGGTTCTCGGGCTCGTGCCAGCGGCGTCGTCGGCTAGGAAAAGCTCGTTCAACAGGCCCGCGAGTGCTCGCCGGTAGGCGCCGCGAGGACGAGCGAGCGCGATCGGTAGGCCGCGGCGCTGCGCGGCTCGCGCACCGCGCGCGTCCCAGGAAAGCCATGCGTCGACCGTTAGACCATTGTCGATGAGGTGTGGGGCGATCGTGGCGTTGATCGTGTCCTTCGCGACGCTCGATGGTGCGCCGAGGCCGCTGGCGATGACCCGTAGCCGCTCGGCTCCGATCGCGAGCGTCCCGAGGATCACCTCAAGCTGCTGCAGACCCTGGCGGAGTTGGGCTTCGCTTGAGCCGAGCACTAGAAGCACGGCGTCGGCGTTGACGAGCACTTCCCGGTGAGCACGGACCGCGGGCTGCTGGGCGTCGGCGAGCGGGAACCCGACATCGCACACCACCAGCGGATAGACCTCGGTGAGCGCGTCGAGCGCGCGCGTGATCGCGCCAGGTTGCGCGAGCTCGGCGAGCGCCTGCGGGTCCGGTGGGCCGAGAAGCACTGCCGGCCAGCCCTCACGCTCGCAGCGCCAGCGTTCAATCAACTCGCGCAGCCCGCCCTCGCCGGCCTGCGTGGCGCGAATCAGCCCCAGGACCGAGCCGTCACTGGGGTCCGCGCCGAGCCGCAACGCTAGAGAACCCCCAAGCGCGTCGAGCTCGACAAGAAGCGTGTCCCACCGGCCTGCGGCAAGCGCGGCGAGTGAGGCGGCGCACTCACTCGATCCGGGGGCGCCCTTGCTGCCGATCACCGCGACGAGGCTCCCGTGGTCCTCACCGCGCTCATGCTGAACAGTTGGCGTTTGCGCGGTCGTGACTGGGGCGCTTGCTGCTCCCTGGAGAGCGGCGAGCAGCTCTTTACGTGAGATGGATGCGTCGATCTGCGCCTCGACGCCGAGCGCGTCGAGCGCTTGGTGGTCGCGTGGCTCGGCGGCGAGGCCAACCATGCGGGTGCCAGCGGCGCGCACGCGCTCACAATGCGCGGCGGTCAGACCGGAGAAGTCGGGCGAGAGGAGTACCGCGTTGGGCTCGTGCTCCTGCACCGTGCGCAGCAGTTCGTCGGCCTCGAGCGTCGTGGCGACGAGCTGAAGCGGCGCGTCGCCGTCGAACAGCAGCGGTTCTACACGCCGCTCGGCCAGCGGGCTGAGCGCGAGCACAATCCGCGGGCGATCGCTCATGGTGCGCTCCGCTGATTCGCTGGCGGGATCGCCGCGGAGGAGCCGCCCGAGCCTTCCAGCAGCAGGTCGAGCTTGGCGTCCTCGTTCGCCAACGCCAACGAGGAGGCAAGCGAGGTGTTTTCCACGGCGACGGTGACGGGGACTGTCGTCGTGGCGGGGTCCGCGTTCGCGCCGGCTTCGCCAACTGAGAGGATTTCAAGGTTGCGCGCGACCGCGTGCGTGGTCGCCTGGCCTGACCCAGCGCCGAACGTGGCGAGCACCGTGACACGGTCCCCAGGCTGCAGCTTGGCGCCAGCGACGTCGAACTCGGGGGCCGAGAGCACAAGCGCCGAGCCGCTGCTCTGACCGCTGGCGAGCGCCCCCGCCGGCACCGGAGCGCCTCCCGGCACCGCGCTTGAGAGCCGCTGCCCGATCACCTGCCGGCTCTCACGACTCGGGATGAGCGCGGCGAGGACGGAGGCTTCTCCGTCGAGCTGGCCGGTGCGCACGTCACTCGCGCTCAGCACCGTCCCGGCGGGCAGCGTGTGCGTGGCGAGCAGTACCGGGGTGCGTTTGCTGGTCGCGGCGTACACGGCCAGGTAGCCGATCAGCGCGATCAGCACGAGCGCGATCCCAGCGAGCGGCAGCGGCGCGAGCACGCGTCGCGCTCCAGCGCCCTTCGGCGCGACGGGCCCGGGGTGCTCGCGCAGGCGCACCTTCGGTGCCTGGCCGTTGCCACCCACAGGACGTGAGGTCTGGCCAGGAGTGAGACGGGAGAGCTTCAGACGAGGTGTGTGCATCGGCCTATTCCTTCCACGGAGCGCTGACAAATCTCTGACAAATCACTGGCCCGCGACTGACACCCCGCTGACACGACCCGCTCCGGGTCGCGCGGACGCCGAGAAAGCGCGCCAGCGGGCCGACCATCAGGCGCGCTGCGCAGTCGGCCGCTTCGCGGGCCGGCAAGACGCTTGTGCGCCGGGCGTTTGTGGGTCGGCTGGTCGTAGTTTTGGCGCAGCACTCGTGTCCGTCGTCGCGGCGCGCGGCGGCGTGTCTGCCCGAGGGATATGTGGCAGCACGACACATAAGGAGCTGGTGCTTTGGCACCTAACACTCATGGATACCCACTGATTCGGTTTTTAGAACCTGTGTTGTATCTGGGCACGTTGCCGACTATCCGGACGGTTGCCGACTATGCGGCGCGTGTCAGCGGCCCTGTCACCCAAACTGCGAGCGGCGTGTCAGTGCCGTCGGGCACGCTCGGACCGATGCCGGCGCTATCCGAGGCTGTCCTTGGACTGGTGGTCCGCAGGATGCACCTGCTTGCCGATCCGTTGCGGATCAGGCTGCTGCTCGCTCTCCAGGAGGGCGAGTCCTCCGTGCAGGAGCTGGCCGACGCGCTTGACACCGAGCATCGCAACGCCTCCTACAACCTGAACGCCATGTACCGCGAGGGGGTCCTTACACGCCGCCGCGAGGGGAAACAGGTGCTCTACAGCCTGGCCGACTTCACCGCGTGCCGGCTGATCGGCCAAGCGGCCGAGAGCGTCGCCGCGCAGGTCGAAGAGCTCAGCGACCTCGTCCTGGAGAGCGACTGATCACCGCGCCCACGAAGGGTCGTGGGCGCAGGCGCCCTCCGAGGCACTGGCCCTCGGGGAGGGGCCGTGGAGGACCGCGTCGGGCGCGCGCATAGCACGTTTCCCCGGCCCTATCTACCGACGCTCGTAGGTACGTAGGTACTTAGGAGCGTCGGTAGATGGCGCCAATCGCCGGGCGTACGTTCGCCCGCATGGTTGATTTGCGCAGTAAAAACGGACGTGGCGCCCAGGCCGGACAGACCGGTGAGCGTCTTGCTCGGGCGGCGGGGCGGCTGGTGCTGTGGGGGTGCGTGCTGCTGCTGCTGATCCGCGGCATCGCCTCGGTGCTCGCCGGCCCGCCCGTGCAAGCCAAGGCACCGGCCCGGCCAGTGCTCACGATCACCCAGCCTGCCGCCCCGGCGCTACCTGCTGGGCGAGGGAGGTGAGCCCCTTGGCTGGCAAGCGTCACCTTTGCATCGCCGTGCTTCTCGCGGCAGGTGTGCTGGCGGTGTTCCCGGCGCAGGCGCTCGCGGCGGGCAACGAAGTCGGCGCGAACGTCGCCGGCCTGCTGCGCGCACTACGCGAGCGAGCTGTACGGCGGGATCGTCGCGCGTCGTCAGCCTCATGTTCCTCGTTAACCGCCGCTACACCGAGCTAGCGGTGTTCCTGTTCGCGGCGATCGTGGTCGCGTGGATGGTGTTCGCGCCCGGCTGAGATCGCGACTGCCGCGGAAGCCATCGGCAAGCAGATCTTCGGATGAGCGGCGGGTGCTTTCGATGAGTGACTCCCCGCACACGATCCGCTCCTACCAGCGGATCTTCAAGCCCGACCGGCGGATCTACCAGATCGACGGGCGGCGCCTGCCGGTCCCCGGCGGCGTGCCGCTTGAGTGGCTCGGCTGGGCGTTCGGCGTCGCTCGTCGGGGATCCTCGTCGCTCAGCCAGCGCTCGATCCTCTTCGCGGTCGTGACTCGGCGCTGTCGGCGGCGCTGCTCGGCGCGAGCTCGCACGGCTGGCCCGGCGCGGTGCTCGGGGCGCTCGCCGGGTTCGTCGGGGACGCTGCTGGCGGGCGTGCTGCTTGGGCTGGCTTGATTGGCCGCTTCGGCTGCTGATCGCGCCGGGCGATGGTCGCGACGCTCGCCGGGCAGGCATCACCGGACGGCCGCCCCGCGCACCGCTATCTCGACCTCGCTGGGCTGGCGCTGCGGTTGCGCGCGGCGCGCCGCTCCCTCGACCGGCGCGATCGCCCGCTGAGGGCGAGGCCATGTTGTGGGCGCCGCAGGTGTGGGTCGCGCCCGACGAGCACTCCCCGGTGCTTCACCACGGGCGGGTGCGGGGCCCGGCGCGGCTCGTGTTCGCCCGCCCGGTCGTCGCGATCCCCGGCCGCGGGCGCGCTGATCGTGCGTCCGCGCCGACGGGCACCGGCTGCGCCCGGGCGAGCGGCTGGCCGAAGTGATCGAGCTCGCACGACGGGCAGGTCGTGGAGGTCCGGCCATGACCGCAGCTTCCCGCTGCGCTACGCGCACGGCAACGTGCTGCTCGGCCGTGGCGGCGAGGCCGCCGGCCTGTACCGGCTGGCGATGACCTCCTACCCGTACCTGCCGACGGGCGGGAAGTGGGCGCTCGCAGCGCCGCCTGCAACGCCTCGCGCACACCGATCGCCGCGGACTTCTCGCTGTGGCGAGTCAACCGCGCCTACCCGGCTGACCGAGTACGTCGAGCACACCGCCGGTCTGCTCGACGAGCGCCACCAGGACCGCGCAGCGTGGCAGGCGTTCCTTGCAGGGCCACGAGCAGCGGCTGCGCCAGCTCGGCTCGCACATCCCCGAGGTTTACCTCGCGGTCTCGCTCGCCGGCAAGCACGCCGGCCGGGCGTCGGCTCCGGGCTCGTGCGCGAGCGTCGATCGTGTGCGCCGCCGTGTCGAGGAGCTGGCCGGGATCGGCGTCCGCCTCCCCGATCACCGGCCGGCGAGCTCTCAGAACTCGCGACGCGCGAGCAGCGCGTGTTTGAGCGCGTGAACGGCGTCATCGGCGCGCGGCGCGCGAGCACCGTGGAGCTTCAATGGCTGTTGCGCCGCGCGGCCTGCCGCGGCATCGGCGAGCCCGAGCTTGACCGGCACTGGGCAGCCGGACGCGCTCATCGTCTCCGCGCCCGGCGGCGGTGTCGGCGTTCGAGCCGCTCGGCGCACGACCTTGCGCGCGGTGCGCGAACGCCGCGATCACCGAGCGCGAGCAGACGCTGATCGTCGACGGCGAGCAGGGCCGCTGCTACCAGGCGATGCTCGCGCGTCGGCGCGCTCGCCGAAGCACCCGAGTTCCCCGGCTGCGACCGCCGAGGTGCTGTTCGCGCCATTGGAGGCGCTGCGCGTTGCCGGTCGACGCGGTCGTGCACGCCCGCTGGCTTGGCAACAGGCAGGCGCTCGCGCAGGTCCGCAAGCGGATCGCCGATGTCGAGCACGCCTACCACGAGCAGGTACAGGGCGCCGCGCACGGCCCGAGCCTCCTGGCCGGCGACGACCGGGTCCTCGCCCGCGAGTACGAGGCGCAACTACAGGCCGGCGGGCACCCGCCGATGCTCTACGCGCAGATCGGCCTCGCCGTCGGCGCCCCGAGCGAGGAGGAGCTTGAGCGCCGGGTCGCGGCGCTGAAAGAGCAGTACGGCGACATCACGCTGCACCGGCCCGCCGGGCTTGCAGCACCAGCTGTGGCTTGACCACCTCCCGCGAGCGGACGGGTGGGTGTGATGCGCGACTACACCCAGCAGCTCACGGTCGAGCAGTTCGGCGGCGATGGTCCCGACCGCGAGCCGGATGGTCGGCTCCCAGCGCGGCCCATATCTCGGGTACACGCCCGACCGGCGCGCCGCTGCCGGTGCGCTTCGATCCGACGCAGGCACCGCGGGAAGACCGCGCCTCAGCGGTCCTGTTGATCGGCACGCTCGGCAGTCGGGCAAGACGGTCGCGGCGCAGACGATCGAGTACGCCGCCGAGCGCCGCGGCATCGCTGGTGGTGGACTTCGACCCGAAGCCCGACCACGGCCTGCACCGACTGCCCGAGCTCGACCGACCGGCTGCAGGTGCTCGAGCTGTCCGGCGACCCGGCGCAGCAGGGCAAGCTCGACCCGCTCGCGATCGGGCTTGCAGGACATGCGCGAGGAGCTTGCCTGCTCCTACCTGCTGGAGCTGCTGCCCGGCAACACCGGCGCAGTGGGAGAACGCCGTCAGCCTCGCGGTCAAGGACACCGTCCGCGAGGGATCACGCAGCCTGCTGCGCGTCGTCGAGCTGCTGCTCGCCAGCGACCGCGCCGGCGCGACGGGAGGCCGGCGAGGCGCTTGAGGTGATCCGCGACTTCGGTCTCGCGCGCCTCGGGTTCGGCGACGGCGCAGAGCACCGACGTCCAGGCGGCGCGGCCGGTCACGACGATCCGCATGCCCGGCCTCTCGCTGCCCGAACCTCGGCCGCTCGCGAGACACCTACACGCGCGCGGAGCGGGTATCCGTCGCGACGCTCTCACTCGTCGCGGCGTATGCGCTGCAGCTGATCTCCAGGGACCGCTCGCGGCACAAGATCGTCGGCCTTGACGAGATCTGGTTCCTGCTCGCCTCCCCGCAGGGCCGGCAGATCATCAACCGCCTCGTCCGGCTCGGCCGCGCGTTCAACGCGACGCTGCTGCTCGGGCACTCACCGGATCGCCGACCTCGGCGACCTCGCGCGACCTGATCGGCGTCGTGTTCGTCTTCGGGCAGGACTCCGACGACGGCGCCGCGGCGGCGCTGCGGTTCATCGGCCTTGAGCCGACCCGCGAGCTGATCGGCCGGGTCCGCGAATTCCGCGCCGGGCGTTGCCTGATGCGCGACCTGCACGGCCGCGTCGGCGAGGTGCAGATCGACCTCGTCTACCCGCACCTGCTGCAAGCGCTCGGAACCACCCCCGACCAGCCCGGAAGGAGCGCGGCATGAAGACCACCGTCCTCCGCGCTCTGCGAGGCTGCTCGCGCGCACGACGCCGCACGGTCGTGCTCGCGCTCCTGTGGCGCGCTTGACGCTGCTCGGCGCTCGCCGGCCTCGGCGCCGCCGGCGACGTGTTACAGCAACATCGGCCCGGCGCCGCAGCTCCCGCCGGCGGGCTGGGTCGGGCCGCTACCCGCTCGGCAACTACCAGCTCGACCAGTACTTCCCGGCGATCAGCGTCGGCGTGTCTCAGCGGCGTCGATGCCTCCGGCGTCGCGCCGATGATCGCGTACTTCATCGCGCAGGTCCTCTGGCTGATCACCGCGTTCCTCGCGAACGGGGTGATCACCCTTTTCGCGTTCGCGTTCAACCTGGACCTGGTCAACGGGAACGGCACGCCGGGGTCGGGCGCGCTCGCGCCGGTCTCCGCACGCGATCCACAACCTCTACGCGAGCACGTTCGGTGACGCCGTGGCTGATCGCGGCGATCGTGCTCGTCGGCTGCTGGGCGATGTGGAAGGCGCTCGTCCAACGCCGCTACACCGAGACCGCCGGCGCGCTCGCCGTCTCGCTTCTGTACTTCGTGCTGGCGATCGGGATCGTCACGCAGCCCGAACGAACGATCGCGCCCGGCGAGCAAGCTCTCAAACCAGCTCTCCACCGCGCTGCTGTCGCTCACCAACCAAGGCAGCATCGGCAACGAACAGCAGGCGAAGACAGCCGCCGAGCAACCAGCTCTTCTCACTGCTGGTCCTGAACCCGTGGACGGTCCTTGAGTTCGGCGGGATCGAGCACTGCGCCACCCAGCCACGGCAAGACCGCATTCGGTCGCTGTCCGCCCGCTGAGCAGCAAGCCCGGCGCAGGACACGCAGCTCGCCGCCCAGCTCGAAGACGGCACGGAAGTCAAAGCGCGAACGGCAAGACGTGCATCAACAACCGCAACAAGTACGCCCCGCATTTCCTCGCCTACCCGTTCCAGTCAAGGCCGCAACAGCGAGCACGAAGCGCTCGAACACGGCGACGACGAAGACCTCCCAGAGTCCGACCCCGCCAAGACGACGGCACCTACCCGCTCGGCCCGGCCGACGAGCCCGCCGCGGAAGCGATGGGCAAGGGCGGCCAGTACCAGCGGCTGCTGCTCGCGATCGTGATCCTGCTCGGCGAGATCGGCGCGTTCCTGCTGCTCGGCGCGCTCGCGCTCGGGGTGATCCTCGCGCAGATCCTGCTGCTGATGCTGCTCGCGTTCGCGCCCGTCGCGCTGCTGATCGGCGATATTCCCCGGCCGCGGCCACGACTTCTTCCGCGCGTGGCTGTCGAAGCTCGCCGGCTACCTCGCGCGGAAGGTCATCTACAGCCTGATCCTCGCGGTCGTCCTCGCGGTCTGCCACGCGCTGGATGACGCGACCTCGAACCTCGGCTGGCTGCTCGCGTTCGCCTTGCAGGCCGCGTTCCTGTGGACCGTCTTCCTGCAGCGCGACCGGCTGGCCAGCGACCTGCTCGCCGCGACCGCCGGCACCAAGGCCGGCGCACGACGGGACGAACCGCCTGCAGACCCTCTACTACACCACCCGCCTCGCGCGGATGGCCGGGCTGCACCGGCACCACACACCAGCAGCGGCGCCCACGCGGGGGCACGGCCCCGACACGGCCGTGCCCCCGCCCACTCCGAGCGAGGAGCCGCCACCGCGCGGCGACGTACCCGAACCCGGTGAGCACGTCGGCGACCGATCGCCGACTGAAGCGGACGTTCCGGTGACGCCCGACCCGCCGGCTCGCGAACCCGACGACGCGGGCGAGCCGATCGCCTCAAGCGGAGCACCTCTCGCGCTCCAGATGACCCCGACCCCGAGGAGGAGCCCGCATGAGCTGGCGAATCGAACAAGCAGACGCGCTCGCCCTTCTGAGGGAGCTGCCGGATGGGTGGGCGCAGACGTGTGTGACTCGATCCCCAGCGCGGCGGTGACGCGTCGACCGCACTGCTCGCGATCCTCACCGAGGTTCATCGCGTGCTGCGCGGCGACGGCACGCTCTGGCTTCTCGCTGCAACGCGAGCAACTGCCCTCACCGCCGAGCTGCGCGCCGAAGGCTGGATGGCAGCACCCGTCGCCGGACGTGGAGCACACCGCTGCTGATTGAGCAGCTCGGCGGTCGCGCTCACGCTGTTACCTGTTCACCAAGCAGGCACAGGTACTTCTACGCACGCCGCACACGCATCGGTGCTCGCAACGGATCACCGGGCCGCGTTCTGTGTGAGCGCGAGTCGTCAGGCGCGGCGCGCCCAGACTGCCTCCCGGCGCGTGAACACGAGCACCGCCTGCGAGCTGATCGAGCGGTGCATCCTCGCGGGCTCGTCGCCGCTGGCGTGCGGGGTGTGCGGCGCGCCCTATCGACGCACCCGGCCCCGCGAGAGCGCGCCGGGATACGGCGCCCGACGTGCGCGCACAACAATCCCGGCGGGCGCTGCCTGGTCCTCGATCCCTTCTACGAGCATGCTGGCATCCCGACGGCCGAGGCGTCGCTCTGCACGCGGCCGCAGCTTCCTCGGGATAACCGAGCCCCGCGGACGCGAGTGAGCGCCGATGACGGCGTGGCTCACCGTCGCTGCGCGACCGGCCGATCGCCGAGCACGAGCGCCGCGCAGCGATGGCCGACCGTCGCGGTGCTGCTCGCCGCTGGCGCCGTCCTGCTCGCGATCACCCGGCCAGCCGGACAGCCCCGCCACCGTCGCCGCGCCGCGCGAGCCGCGCATGCGCCCGCCGCGACGACATCGCGCCCACCCGACGCCTGACGAGCGTCTCGCCAGCTCGCACGCGCACCGGTCGCGCGCGCCGCGCGACGTTCCTCGCCGGCTACCTCGCCTACCCTACGGGCACGCGCCGGCCAGCGCCAGATCAAGGACGCCACCCGGTCGCTGTCCGCTCTCGCTGCGAGCCCACCCGCCGCGCGTCTCGCCGGGCTATGCGCGCGCGCCGGCCGCGTGTCCTTGCGCTGCACACCACGCCTGCGCCGGCCGGGAAGGTCGGCGTCAGCGCGCGTCGTCAACGACGGCGAGCTCGTCGACTACACGCTCGGGCTGCTGCTGGCAGCCCAGCGACGGGCGGCTGCTCGTCACCGGGTGGAGGGCGCCTGATGGGCGAGCGGCGACACCGCCGAAGGACGGCGCTGTGGCTGTGGCTGCTCGGGGGTGCTCGGCGGCACCGGCCTGCTGCTCATCGCGATCTTCGGCGTCGCCGTCGCGGTCCTCGGCGCGAGCTTCACCGGCTGCCAGCCGGCGAGCGAACCGGCCGCCGCGTCAGCCGGGCCAACACCCTCGGCCTATGCGCTGCAGAGCATCCCGCCCGAACGGCTGCGGCTCTATCGAGCAGGCCGGCAGACGGTTCGACATCGACTGGAGCTTCCTCGCGTCGATCGGGGCGCAGGAGTGCGGCAACGGCGAGTGCGCCGGCACCAACAGCTCCGGGTGCGCCGGGCCGATGCAGATCGCCTACGTCCGCGGCAGCGCCTGCAGCCCCGGCGCCGGGACCGACGCTGTGGGAACGCTACGCCGTCACCGCGCACCCCGGCCAGCCGCCGTCGATCAACGATCCGGCGGACGCGATCTACACCGCCGCGCGGATCCTGCGCGAAGACATGGGCGCCCCGCCGATCGGCGGCACCTACGCCGAATACCGCCAGGCGGCGTGTAGCTACTACGGCGCGTGCGCAGACTGCACGGTCGCCTACGCCGAAGAGGTCATGGCCCGCGCCGTCCAGTACGGGTTCACCGGCACCGGGGCGCCCGCCGCGACCAGCCCGCCGCTCGGCGAACCCGTCAGCGCCGGGCGGGAGTGCAGCGCGAGCGTGTTCACGCCGGAAGCAGCGAGCGGCTCCGCAGATCGTCAAGGTCGCCGAAAGCCAGGTCGGCCAAGGCGAACACCCACCCGGCTCTAACTGCACGATCTACGGGCCGTGCGAGGAGTGGTGCTCGCTGTTCGCCGCCTGGGTCTGGCAGCACGCCGGGGTGCCGCTGCCCGGCTCCACCGCGCTCTACGGGTACTCCGGCGTCGCTCTACACCTGGGCCGGAGAACACGGCGGCCACGTGCTCCCGCCGACCGCGACGCCCTCGCCTGGCGACGCCGTCTTCTACGGCAGCGGACCGAGCGAAAGCGCGCACGTCGGGATCGTCGTGCGCGTCCTCCCGACGGGGAGATCACCACGGTCGAGGGCAACTACGCCGGCACGTCACGCCGCGTCGGCCCGTTCGCGCCGAGCCACCCGGTCGGGGAGCGCGCCGGTATCTACGGCTACGCCCAGCCACCCGCACCAAACGGCGCCTGGAAGGCGTGAGCGGGGTGACGAGCACAAAGCAATCGCGCATTCCTGAGTGTCGTCTCCAGGCTCGTTTCCAGGCGTGTTTTCAGGCTCGTCTGTGGTCGTGCGCCGAGTCTGCGGATTCGGCGGGTTTGCGCTGCAACCGTGCGGGTTTTCGGGGTGGCGCGCTGTGCGACAAGTCTATGTCCCGAGGTAGCTCGCTGTGAACCGTCAGCCGTCTCAGGACGCTAGACCCCTCATCGCCGTGGTGGCTGGCCTTGCCGTCGCTGTGCCGCTGAGTGACGCTCGATCGCCGATGGCTCTGCTCGTCCGAGTCGGTGCGCTGGCTGTGCGTCCGCTGGTGCTCGCCCTGGTGGCGCTGCTGCCGCTCGGCGCTGCTCGCGGGTCGTGCCGTCGCCACTCGTCGCTCGCTTGCCTCGCGGACGCGGCTGGTCGTGCTCGCCCCGGACTCGTTCGATCCGTCGCTCGACGCGGTGCTTCGCTGCGCCGCGCAGCTCTCGCGCGTGCGGCGGCTCGTCGGCGGCTGGCTCGACCCGCGCGCGCGAGCGGTGCGGGTGCTGCTCGACGCCGACCCCGAGGGCCGGATGCGCTACTCGCTGAGCGTGCCCGAGCGGGCGCTGCCGGCGGTCCGCTCGGCGCTGGGCGTGTTCGACCGGGTGCAGGCGCAGGTCACTGCCGAGCCCGAGCGAGCCACGGAGGCGCCGGTCGAGCGGAGACGAAGCGTGCGAGGTGGTGCGCGCTGAGCTGCGCTTGGCGCGGCCGAGCAGCGAGCCGCTTGCGCATCTTCCGCTGAGCCCGATCCGCTGCAGAGCTTCGCGCGGGTCCTCGCGGCGCTTGATCCTGCGCGCAGGTGAGCAGGCGCGAGGTCGCGGTCGACCTTCTGCCGACGACCCCGGCGACCCGCAGACGCCTGCGCCGCCGGCTTCTGCGGGAGGCTCGCCGCCGCGACGAGCAGCGCCGGCAGCGGCGATCGACGGCTGGGCGGCTTCGGTGGCGGCGGTCGCCAGGTGGGTCGGCGCCGCGCGGCGGAAATGGTCGAGCAGCGAGCCGAGCGCGAGGAGATCGGCGCGAAGCTGGTGCAGGCCGAGCCGCTGTTTCGGTCTGCAGATCCTGATCCGCTGCTAGCTCGCCGGAGCGCGGCACGGCCGTCGGTTGCCTGCAAGGGCTGCTCGGCTGCTTCGACGGGTTCGCGGCGCGAACTCGCTGCGCGTCGTCGGCGTTCGCTTCCTCGGCCTCGCGTTCGCTGGCTCGGACCTTCCTGGCCGGCGCGGCTGGTTTGACCGGCGGATGCGAACCGGCCTGTTCCGCCCGGCGCGTCGTGGACTACGTGACCGCCCGGGAGATGGCGGGGCTGCTCGAAGCCGCCGACGCGTTCACTGCGCGGCACCGGAAGTGCTGCGCCTCGGCCCGGCGGTGTACCCCGCGCCGAAGATCCTCCCGACGTTCACCGGGCAGGCGGACCTCGTGCCGCTCGGCCGGGTCGAGGGCGAGAGCGGCCAGCGCACGGGTCGGGCTGCGCGTCGAGGACTCGTTCTTCACCTACACCGCCGGACGGAGCCGGTGGGGCAAGACCGAGCTCGCGCTCACGCAGTTCCTGCACCTCGTCCGCAGCGGGCACGGCGGCCTGTTCCTCGACCCCCACCAGGACGCGATCGCAGCGGATCAAGAGCTGCCTGACCGAGGACGGAGCTCGCCGAGCGGGTGATCGAGCTCGACCTCGTCGGGCCGCGCTCCCGAGAGGGGCAGCCCGGCTGGAACCTCTTTGCCGCGCGCGGCCTTGACCCGCGAGGCCGCCGAGCGTCGGGTCGAGGCGATCGTCGACTGCTTCGCCTCAGCGCTTGCAGTGGGGCGAGCGCAACAACCGCGCGCTCACGCTGACGACGCAGGCGACCGCGGCGCTGATCGAGCTCGCGGCGCGTCCTGCCCGACGGGCTGCAGCCGACGATCTTCCAGATCCCGTGCGATCCTCGGGAACCCGGAGTGGCTCGCCGGCCGCTTTGCCGTTCCTCTCGCCGCCGCGCCGGCAGTTCTTCACCGAGCGCTTCCCGCGCCTCTCCGAAGAGGCGATCACGCCGGTCACGAACCTGATCGACCGGCTGCGCTCCTCGACGCAGCTCGCGGCGCTGCTCGGCGCGCAGACCTCGAGCTATGACATTGCCCGGGCGATGAACGAGCGCAGGATCGTGCTCGCCTGCCCAGGCGCCGGAGGCGCGAAGCGACAAGCTCGTCGCGAACCTCCTCGTGTTCGACCTGCTGCACGGCGCGAAGGGCCGCGCGTCGCATCGCCGCCCGAGCAGCGCCTGCCGTTCTACGTCTTCCTCGACGAGGTCCAGACCTATCGACGGCGCGTCGCGAGGGAACCTCGCCGGCGCTGCTGGAGCAGACCGCGAAGTACGGCATCCGCGGCTACCTGCTCAACCAGAACCCCGAGCGGCTGACCGAGCGACACGCTGAACGCGCTGACGACGAACCGCTCGCATCTGATCACGACGGCGCTGAACGCGCACGCCGCCGGGCTGATCGCGCGCGAGTGGGGAGGCGACCCGCCAGCCGAGCGCGATCACCGGGCTGCCGCGCTGGACGTTCATCGCGCAGGTCACCCACCAACGGGCAGCTCACCAGACCGTTCATGTTCAGCAACGAATCGGTCGAGGAGCAGTTCGCCGACGCGTTCAGACCCAGACGCGTCTGGCGACGTCCAGCCGACGATCGACAAGGCATCGGGGCGCGCGGCGGCGGCCGAGACGGTCGGCGCGCTCGACACGCTCGACGAGCGCATCAAGGAGTACCTCGAAGGCAGAGGCGGGCGCGCGCCGCGAGGGCCACGGAGTGCCGAGGAGCCGTGGACGAGCGCCCGCCGCCGCAACCGGCCGAGCACTTCACACAGCGCGCTCCGACGCGACCACAGCACGACGAGGGCCACGCAGGGCCGTCGGCAGTCGACACCAGGCGACCGCCGACACGCGCCGAGGCGTGCTGGAGGTGAGTCCGCGACCGCTGGCACGACCGTCCGCTGCCGCCGGTCGCGACGTCGATGCTCGCCGGGCATCTACCAGCACCGGCTGCTGACAACGACGCAGCTTCACGCGCTCTACACGCCGCACGCCGGGACAGCGGTGGACGCGGACGGTCCTGCGGCTGCTCGAGCATCGCGGGCTCGTCGACCGCGTTCGCAGGCGCCGCGCACGGCTCTCGCTTTGGTTCCTGACCGAGGCCGGCGCCGACGCAGTCGAGGCCGCCGGTCCGCGCGCCGAGCCGTCGCGGCGTGTCGCGTACCCGAGCGCAGGCCGAAGGGCCGCTGCAAGCGCACACGATCGCCGTCAACGAGGTCGGTGTCGCGTTCGTGCGGGCCGCGCGCGAGCACGGTGACGAGTGCGGCCCGGACTCCTGGCGGCACGAGATCGCGCACCCAATCTCCCCGCGGCGAGGCCGACGGCCCGCCGAGCTCGTGATCGCCGACGCGCTGCTGACCTACCTGCAAGGCCGCAGGACGGCGGCGCTCGCCCTGCACCAGCGGTTCGATCGAGCTCGACCGCGGGACCGCCCGCCCGGCCGAGCAGCTCGCCAGCAAGATCACCCGCTACACGCGGCTCCGCCACTTCACGCGCACCGCCGACAGCAGGCAGCCGAGCCGCTGTGGCGCGGCTATTACCGCTCCTGGCCGCACCTGCTGATCGTCCTCGCCGACCAGCCGCGAGCCGGATGCGCCAGCGCATCTGCAGCGCACCCTCGCGCTGCACGACATCCGACCCAGCGAAGGGCGGCCGTCGGGCGATCCCGTGTCCTTCGTGCGCGCTCGACGACCTCACCCGCGCACGGGCCGTTCGCGCCGATCTTCATCACCGCCGAGCAACCCGAGCAGCCCGTCGACTGGCTCGGCCAACCACAAGCAGAGAAGGTGAACGATGGCTTCCGCACGATCACAGCAACTCCAGGACGCAAGCGCGTGGGTCACCGACGCCGCGCGCGGTCCCGGCGGAGTCAATGCGGTGCACAGGCTGGGTCGGGACCGGCACCGCCGATCTGCCGCTCGCGGTATGGCCCTGCGCTCAGCGCACGAGCCAGTGGCAGCGCCATGGACCGCTACCTGCCGGAGTCAAACCGTCACCCGGCGAAGATGCTGCCCGAGATCGCGCGGCGGGCGATCGCCGCCTACAGCGAGCCCGGCGACCTGGTGCTCGACCCGATGTGCGGGATCGGCGACCACGCTCGTCGAGGCGATCCACCAGGACCGCCGCGCGATCGGCGTGGAGCTGGACGCGCGGTGGGCCGCGCTCGCCGCCGAGAACGTCGAGCACGCCCGAGAGCAAGGAGCGGCCGGCCAGGCGCTGGTGCTGCAGGATGACGCGCGCCGACTCGGGCGCGGAGTGCTTGACGAGTATCGCCGGCAGCGTCGTCGCTGATCCTCACCTCGCCGCCCTACGGCAACGCGACGCTCGGCGACCCGCGCGGCGGGAAGGGAATGGCGCGTCGCGCGCGCCTGCGAAGGCCGCCGGCTGACAGCCAGCCGACCGCACCTCGCGCCGCCACGCGATCGAATGACCTGCCGCTACGGCGATAGCGCTGGTAGCGTCGCGCGGCTGCCGCTACGGCACGTCAGAGAAGCACTCGCCGAGCAGGCGGACGGCGCGGCGGGCGAGAGCTATCTCTGCGCGATGGCCGCGCATCTACGGCGCGTGCGCGCGGATGCTCGCGCCCGGCGGGTATCCTGATCGTCGTCACGAAGAACCTCCGCGCGCAGGGCACGCTGCGAAACCTCGCCGGCGACACGATCACTCTCTGCCAGCACGCCGGCCTCGATGTTCTCAGCAGCACGTCGATCGCGCTGCTCGCGGCTCGCTCCGCGAAGGCGAGCTGCTCGCCGCGCCCCTCCTATTTCCAACTGACTGCACGCCCGCAACGCGCTCGCGCCGAGGCGAGCGCACCCAGCTCGTCTGCCACGAGGACGTCCTCGTGTTCCGAACGCCGGACTGTCCTCACGAAACCCCGAAGAGACGCCCCAACAAGAGGTGAACATGCCCAACCCCGCACGCCCCACACCGCCGCCGCTGGCAGATGAAACAAGCCGACTGCTTCACCGCGCTCCCGAAGCTCGACGCCGACGAGCGTCGATGCGGTCATCACCGACCCGCCCTACGGCATCAGCGTCAACGGCATGGCATGGGACCGGCCCGGCCCGCCTCGACCCCGAGCGACGCTCCGGGTAGCGCCGCCACCACACACCGAACCCGAACGACGGCGTTTCAGGTATTCTGCGCGAGTGGGCCGCAGCGTGCATGCGGGCGCTCAAGCCCGGCGGTCATCTCGCGGCGTTCGCCGCGCCGAGCACCGCGCATCGCCTGGCGTGCGGTCTCGAAGAAGCCGGGTTTGAACTCCGCGACGTGCTCATGTGGCTCCAAGGCCAGGGATACCCCGCGACCCGTGTCCTTCCGGGCGGGCTGGGCACGGGCCTGAAGCCCGCGTGGGAGCCGATCGTTCTCGCCCGAAAGCCGCTCGACGGCACCCTCGACCACAACCTCGCCGAGTACGGAACCGGCGCGATGAATATCGACGCCTGCCGCGATCGCGCTCACCGCAAAGGACTGCCCCAGCGAAGGGCGCGTCGCACGGCCGGCGCATCACCGCGAACGAGCGTGGCCGATGGCCGGCCAACCTGCTGCTCTCCCACGGTCGATCCATGCACCCGCAGCCGCTGCGAAGCGGACTGTCCAATCGGGCTGCTCGGCGACCGCCACCGCTTCTTCTACGCGGCGAAGGCACCCCGCCGCGAGCGCGACGCCGGCTGCGAGAAGCTGCCTCGCCGGGTCGTGCAGACCTTCAAGATCGGCGCTCACAACGAGCAGCTGTGCGAGGACAACCCCGTCGCGAACATCCACCCGACCGTCAAGCCGATCGAGCTGATGCGCTGGCTCGTGCGGCTCCTGACACCGCCCGGCGGGCTGTTGCTCGACCCGTTCACCGGCTCTGGCAGCACGGGCGCCGCCGCCGTGCTCGAGGGCGCCCGCTTCCTCGGGATCGAGCGCGAGCGCGACTACATCCCGATCGCCAGAGCCCGGATCAAGCACTGGGCGGGCCAGGGCCGCGCGCAGCGCTTGCGAGGAGCCGCGCGATGAACACCAAGACCCACGGGCAACAACCGATCTCTCGGCGCCAGCTACCGCGAGAGGCCGGTCCGCAAGCCAGCATCGGCGTTGCCATCAGCTGGGAGTCGGTCGAGGCCATCGCTAGGCGCGTAGTCGAACTGCTGCAAGAACACGGCGATCGCGAGTTTGTCGACGCTCAAGAGCTCGCTCGGATTCTCGGGATCTCAAGGAGCACCGTGTATGAGCGTGCCGGCGAGTTGGGCGCTATCCGGCTCGGGTGCGGTTCTCGCGCGAGACTCCGGTTCAACGTCGCCGAGGCCACCGCCGCCCTCCGAGCCCCCGAGCCGAGAACACAGAGGACGACGCGGAGGACACAGCCACGATGCCGCCGACAGCACCGGATCGCCGAGGCCGATCTGCTGCCCATTCGCGGAGAGAGGCCGCTCTCAGCGGGGCGTCGCTGATGCTCGCGCGGGGACTCGAAGGACTTGGATCCCGGCGGCCAACGACGTACAATGGGCCGACTAAATCAAGTGCCCCCGCGCTGGTGGAACAGCCGGGGGCGTGGCACGAAGGAGTACGCCTTCATGCAGCTTCCACCGTATTACACGCCATACCGACCGGGCTCACCGGACGGGTCGGCCTCGTGGAAGCCCTCGGCACTCCCTCGCGCCTTACGAGCAAAGGAGTCCAACATGGGGACCACAGTCAGCATACCCGCCACGGCGAACGTGGACCACGCATTCATCTCTAGACAGCTCCGCGGGACAGGGGTGGCGTGATGGCGCGCGCCAGCTTTGGAACCATCGAATCGACCCCGCTAGACGACGGCAGCATGAGCGTCCGTGGCCGCTTCCGCTACCGCGGCGGGCGCTACCGCGTCGCGTTCGGCCGCGACACCGACGGCTGGACAGACGCCCGCGCCCGCCGCGAGCTCGAGAACATCCGTGTCCTTCTACGAGCCGGCATGCCCGTCGAAGAGGTGCTCAAACAGTATGAGGCTGCCCCCGCAGCGGACTCGGATGCAGATGCGTCCGACGTCAGCTTCCATGAGTACGCGTCGGAGTGGTTCAGGAGACGCTGCCGCGGCGAACTTGGCGACCGACTCCCGAGCGAAAAGACACGCGAGCACTACATGTGGGGCCTCTCGCACCTGCTGCCGTTCTTCGCACGCAAGCCCGTGGCGAGGATCACCAAACGCGACTGCGAGCGCTTCCGAGGCAAGCTGTTCGCCGACAGCGAGGCGTTGAGGACCCTGATCGAAGCAGGCGGCAAACCGACCTACGAGAACGGGCAGCCTCGAAAGCCACTGTCTCCTCGCTCGATCCTGAGCATCATGGTGCTGCTCGGCCAAATCCTGGAAGACGCCGTTGACGATGAGTTGCGCCCGGACAACCCGGCGCGCTCAAAGCGGCTGCGCGTTCGCGTGCCCAAGCCAAAGCGCACGTTCCTGGAGATCGACCAGCTCGTAGCGCTACTGGACGCAGCACGCGAGCTCGAGCGAACGCCCATATCCAACAGCCGGGCGAAGCTCACCCAGGAGCAAGCCGAACAGATCCGCGCACGCCTCGCCCGCGGCGAGACACAGTACGCGCTGCGCCGCGAGTTCCGCCTGAGCAGCGCAGCGATGTCGATGCTCGCGCAGGGCAAGACCTACCGCGGCTACAGCGCCCGAATCGGATGGCGCGCGCTCTGCGCCGTACTCGGATACGCGGGGCCGCGGATCTCCGAAGCGCTCGCCCTCCTGGAAAGAGACGTGCGCCTGCACGACCCGAAGGGCTCACGGCTGTGGATTCCCGACAGCAAGACCGAGACAGGCATCCGCCACGTCGAGATCACCCCGGCACTGCGTGACGAGTTGCTCGCCTACCGAGCGGAGAAGACGCGCCGCGGCTACCCGATGACCCCCGAGACTCCCCTCTTCTGCACGCCAAAGGGAACACCGTGGAACGAGGACAACGTCCGCCAGCACCTCATCTCCCCCGTTGTCGAGCTTGCGAGCCGCCGGCTGGTGAAGCGCGGCCTGCCGCCGCTACCGCACATAACCCCGCACTCGCTGCGACGTACCTACGTGTCGATCATGCTCCTCGCGACCAACTTCGACATCCCATACGTGCAAAGCCAGGTCGGACACGCTCACGCCACGATGACACTCGACGTCTACAACCAACTGCTGGACCGCAGCAAGCGCCAGCACGGCGCGGCGTTCGACGCGCTCCTATCAGAGGCCCGCAGCACCCTCTACGGGCCAGAAACGCAGCTGCAGGACATGAGTTTGGCCCACCCAGTGGCCCACCTGACGAAAAACACACCTGCCAGCGGCTCAGCGACCGTCGCTGGAAACCGACGATTTGCAGGCAATTCTCGGAGGGTGAGCGAGGGGACTCGAACCCCCGACCGCCTGGACCACAACCAGGAGCTCTACCAACTGAGCTACGCCCACCATGGGTTGCGAGAGGCAAGTCTAGCGTCGCGTCACTGCTCATTTCCACCTCGGCCCGCGAGATCGCGTTCGGCGAGTAGAAGGCTCTCGCTTGGCGAAAGGCCGGAACGGCGTGCGGCTACCGCACGCCAGGCGGCGAGCAGCCGCGCGGGATCCTCGCCGAGCAGCGACGCGAGCTGCACACCGAGCGCGAGCGGGTCGGCGAGAGGTCCGGCGTCTGCGGGACCGTCCGCAGCCTGCGGGATCGCGACATGGGCGGCGCCGGCGTGCGAGACGGCGGCGAGGACGCGCTCGGTCACGTCCTCTCCCTGGCGCTGGGCGGCACGCCAGCCGCGGCCCATCGAGAGCTGCTCGACGGCGAGCCGCGGGCCCTCGAGGATCGTGAGCCTGGCCTGGTGCGGGCTCCACTTGCGTTCGCCGACCTCGACCACCTGTTCGCGCTCCCACGGCTCGGCGATCGCGCGCATCTCGCGCTCTGAGAGGTTGAACTGGCAGAGGTTGTGCGGAAACTGGCGCAGCTCGAGGTGGTACATCGGGCACAGGCTCTCATGTCGCGTGGGCGCGCGGTGGCAGCTATCTCATGTCGCGCTGGCGCGCGGTGGCAGCGCTATCCGCGGGGGCGCGTCGCCGTTCGCCGCGCGCGGGCTGCGTCCGGCGCGCAGAGACGTGCGCGCATGATCGCGACGGCCGCCGGATTGGAGTCGATCAGCACGTAGTGGCGGCCAAGCTGCGCTGCGACGGCGCCGAGCGTGCCGCTGCCCGCGAAGAAGTCGAGGCACCAGTCGCCTGGTCGCGTCGAGGCCTGGACCATGCGGCGGACGATGCCTTCCGGCTTCTGCGTCGGGTAGCCCGTCTTCTCGCGGCCGTTTGTCGGGACGATCGTGTGCCACCAGACGTCGGTCGGCAGCTTTCCCCTCGCGGCCTTCTCGGGCGTGACGAGGCCGGGGGCCATGTAGGGCTCGCGTTCGACGCAGTCCGAGTCGAAGTGATAGCGGGCGGGATCCTTGACGTAGACGAGGATCGTGTCGTGCTTGGCCGGCCAGCGGCGCGTGGTGCGCGCTCCGTAGTCGTACGCCCAGATGATCTCGTTGAGGAACGAGTCGCGTCCGAAGATCTCATCGAGCAGCAGCTTGCAGCGGTGGGCCTCGCGGTAGTCGATGTGGAAGTAGAGCGTGCCCTCGCCGTTCAGGAGCCTGTGCGCATGCTCCAGGCGCGGGGCGAGGAACGCGAGGTAGTCGTCGAACTCGTCGCGATATGAGGAGACGGAGAGCAGCTTCGTGCGGTAGCGGCGCCCCTGGAAGCCCGTTCGCTCGCCATTCTCGTCATGCACCGCCTGCAGGTTCCTGCGCTTCTGCACCGTGCCTGTGTTGAACGGCGGGTCGATGTAGATGAGCTGGAAGGACTCCGCTCCAAAGCGTGCGAGCAAGTCGAGGTTCTCGCCCTCGAGGATCTGATCGGTCGCGGGAAATCCGTAGCTGGGTGCCACCCCCAGAGGCTATGTCGGCAGCCCGACGGAGAGGCACGCTCAAGGCCTGCTCGGGTTTACTGCAGCTCGATGGAGCGCGTCGAGACACCGACGGCGGGCGGGCGCCGGCGTCGGCGCGCCTGGAGCGCTGCGAGCGCGCTCGCGCTCGCGCTCGCGTCCGCAGTGGGCGTCGCGCTCGTCGTGCTCGGCGTGGGCCTACAGAAGGATCAGCCTCCGCTGACGGCGCCGCGCGGCGCCCCGCTCACGCCGACAGCTACAGCGTCGGTGTCGGTGACGATCGACCTCCGCCACCGTGGCCGCCCGGTTCCGGCGCGCTTTCTCGGCCTCTCCTTCGAGGCGTCGTCTCTTGCGCAGATGGCGAGCTATGGCGAGAGCGGCAACTTCGTGAACCTCCTGCGATCGCTCGGGCCGGGCCTGCTGCGCTTCGGGGGCGCCTCGGCGGACACGAGGATCGCCTGGGTCGATCCGCTCACGCCGCGCCCGGCGTGGAGCAGCAGCGTGCTCGAAGCGCCCGATCTGCGCAGGCTGCGCGTGCTCGCGGCGCGGAGCGGCTGGCGCGTGCTGCTGACGGTCGGCCTCGCCCACTACGACCCGATCGCAGCGGCGCACGAGGCGCTCGCGGCCAAGCGTGCGCTCGGACCATGGCTCGCCGGCGTGGAGATCGGCAACGAGCCCGACGCCTACCTGCGCCACGGCCTGAGATCCCCGCCCTGGACGCCCGCACGCTACGGGGCGCAGTTTCGCAGCTACCGGACTGCGATCGGCAGGCTCGCTCCAGGCGTCGCGCTCGCGGGGCCGGGCGTGTCGGGTTCGCACAGCTTCGTGAGGTGGGCACAGGCGATCGCGCGCACGCAGCGGCCCGCGCTGCTGACCGGCCACCACTATCCGCTCGGCTGCCGTCAGGTGCCGCAGCCGTCGATCGCGAGGCTGTTGAGCGCGCAGACGCGCCGGCGTGCGGCTGCTTCGCTCGCCCGCTACATGTCGCTCTCGCATTCGAGGCGCATTCCGTTCCGGATGGACGAGGCGAACTCTGTCTCGTGCGGCGGGCGCGCGGGGATCAGCGACACGTTCGCCTCGGCGCTGTGGGCGACCGACTACATCTCCCAGGCGATGGCCGCGGGGCTCGCCGGCATCAACCTCGAGGGCAATCCGTCGAACTGCCTCGGCTACTCGCCGGTGTGCGCGACGAGCGCCGAAGAGCTGGTGCGAGGCGTGTTGACGGTGCGGCCGATCTGGTACGCGCTGCTGCTGACGAAGGCGCTGATCGGCGACCGTCCGCTGCGCACCTCCGTCTTCTCGCCGCACGCACGGAACCTCGCAGTGAGGGCTCTGATCTCGGCCAACGGGAGCCTGCACTTCGTGATCGTCGACGATGACCCTCCAGCTTCATCCCCCCTCGCCGTAAGCCTGCACGTCGGCAGCCGCTTCGGCGCGGCGAGGCGGCTCGCACTTACCGCGCCCTCTCCCGAGGCGACCTCCGGCGTGACGCTCGGCGGGCGCACGGTCGCAGCCGACGGCTCCTGGCAGCGCCAGTCCGGGCTCGGATCGATCCCTGCACACGGCGGGGCGATCACCCTCACGATCCCGCCGAGCAGCGCCGCGCTCGTGACGGTGACGCCCGCCGGCACCGGACAGCGTGACTAGCGCGCGAGCAGCTCGACCCAGTCGTAGCTGCGACCACAGAGCGTGCGCCACGCGGGGACGGGCGCAGTCACGAGCCGCTGCTGCGAGCCTTCTCCGGCGCGGGTCAGGAAGACGGCGTCGAGCACGGCCGAGCCGCCGTCGCCGGGTGCGAGACTCGCGCCCATGCGCGTCACGCTAAGGCGGTGCGGTCCTCCGGCGAGGCGCACCGGCAGCGGCGGGACGGCGCCGACGACAAGCGAGTTGCCGCTCAGCTCGCCGCCGATCGATGCGATCGCACGTCCGTCGAGCGCGACTTTGACCGTGGGCATCAGCTGTCCCTGAACCCACACGTCCCACGTGCCGGCGTCCGGCAGGTCGAAGCTCGCGGACAGGCGCCCGGGCGTCGTCATCACGAGACCGTCGCGCTGGTGCCCCCAGCGGGCTGGGTATGAGGAATGCGCGAGCGAGACCGTCACGATCGTCGGTGTCTCCGCGGCGACGAGCCTCGCCTGAGCGGACGCCGCCGTCCGGGCGAGGCGGCCGATGCGCGCGCACTGCAGCGACGGCGCGCCGCTCAGCTGAACGTGCGATATCGCCGCCCCCGCGCCGGGCCGGCGGCGCCAGACCTGGTAGTAGGCGCCCTGCCATATCAGGCTGTAGGCGGCAGGCGGGCGGCCGACGGCGGGGTCGCGCCGCGTGATGATCAGCGGGTAGGACAGCAGCGCGGCGGGCGGCGCGCGATCGAGTTCGACAGGGTAGCCGTAGCCGCGCGCGAGCCCGGCGAGCGCGGCGGGCGGATAGACGAAGTCCGGGCCGCCGACGTCGAGGTCGCGCAGCACATACATCGCGTATTCGTCGAAGTCGGTGAACAGCGTCGGCCCGCTGCCGCCGAAGCGGGAGTTCAGCGAGGCGAGCTCTTCGTAGCGGGCGGTCGGGGCGAGGTTCGAGCTGTGGTACTGCATGGCGTCGGAGACGAGAACCCCGCCGGCGATCGCCAGCGCCGCGACCCACACCGCCGCTCTCGAGATCGGCCGCAGCGCCGATGCCCGCAGCGCGGCCACGCCGCCCCAAGCCAGCAGCACGACCGCCGGCGATGTGAGCATTAGCGTCTTGGCGCTCGCCCACGTGGTGACGGCCTCGCTCACGCCAAGCCACGCGAGCAGCATGCAGGCGAGCCAGCCGGCGAGCGCGTGGGCGCGAATCCACAACAGGTACACGGCGCCGAGGAGCGCGGCGATGAGCATCGCGACGACGAACGCGTGCGTGAGGTGCAGGGCCGTGCCGGCGGGAGCGAGCTTGTAGCTGCCGCGCAGCCAGATTCCGAACACCTGGATGGCCTGCAGCGGCGTGTGCAGGTTGCCGGCGTTGCTCGTCGAGGCGATGTTCTGCGCGACGCGAAGCGATCCCGACAGTTGTCTCCAGGTGGGCCACGCGGCGATCAGCAGGACGAGCGCCCCGGCGGCGAGCGTCAGCACGGTGCGCCGCAGCGTGTGGTGCCGGGCGATGATGTCGCGCACGGCGATCACGGCGAGGACTGCGACTGCCGCGAGCGCCCATGCGCCGAACGCGACCCCGAGGGCAGAGACGCCGGCCGCAAGCACGAGCGCGAACGGGATCGCGCGCGCCGGCGAGCGCTCGAGCCAGTCGCGGTGCACGGTAACTAGGCACCCCAGCGTGAGGATCATCGTCAGCGCGGTGATCTCCTTCACCGACCCGAACAGCTCGTAGGCGTAGACGAGCGCCGGCAGGACTGCGCACAGCGCGGCGAGCGCCGCGAGCGGGCCGCGGAGGCGCATCTGCCGCGCAATCAGCCACGCCGGGCCTGTGGCGACCGCGAGAACGAACCCATTGAACGGCTGAAAGGCCCAGATCAGGGGGATGTGCAGCAGGAAGGCGCTGCCGCCGAAAAGCGTGTCGGCGCCGGAGGGATAGCTCGTGTTGTAGTAGTCGTTGATGAACTGGCCATAGGAGTTGCGCAGATCCAGGTGCGAGTAGTCCTGGCCATGGCGGATCAGGAAGTCGGCCCCGATCAGGTGGACCGCCGAGTCGGCAAGAGCCATGAACGACGAGAAGGTAGGCCGCCCGGCGAGCAGCACAGGGGCGAGCGCTATCGCGTACGCGAGCACCAGCGCGATCGCCGGCCAAGGGCGGTCCCGGCAGCCACGCGCGAGCGCTCGCATCCTCCCCCCCGCGAGCGCGAACCCGCCGAGCGCGACCGCCGCCATCACGTACGGCGTCGCGGGAGCGAGCACGTGAACGTAGGTCGTCAGCTGCGAGACGGCGATCAGGGTGGCGGCCCCGACGGGCAGGAGCAGCGACGCCGGCAGGAAGGCGCCGCTAAAGCGGTATGTGAGCAGTCCTGCGCCGAGGCAGAGCGCGCCGAGCACGACCGGGTAGACCAGCGTCGTCAGGACGAACATCGGCGAAGGCTAAGCGAGCCGGGCCCCCGGCCGGCCCGGTATTGCGCTCGCTGATCTGCGCGCTGAGGGCAGCTAGGCCGTGGTCAGCTCGCCGCGGAACCGCCAGAGCACCCTCTGCTCATCGAGTGTCAGCAGGCGCCAGCGACCGGCTGCCTGCATCCAGACGTAGATGCGGACGTCCACGATGCTCCCGACCTCCTCGAGCAGATCGACCGTCGCGCGCGCGTCGATGCCCTCTGCGAGCAGGCGTGAGCTGCGTATGTCGAGGACCTTGAACATCAGCGGGCCGGCGGGCTCGACCTCCTTGGCGGGACGCGGAGGACGCTCGAGCGTCACCGTCGCGAGGTCTCGCTCCTTGCGCGGCTTCTCGAGCGCCTGCTCGAGCGGCACCATGTGCGCTCCCGTGCCCTTCGTCTCCGTGTCCAGCAGCCAGGTTTTCGCCATACACCCAATCTAGCGGCGTCGGTGTAGCAAGCGAACGGCCCTGCTTAGGCCGCGCAACCTGCTTCCCGCCGCGCGGCGCGACCGGGGCGGATGCTCCCCGGTCGCGCCACCTGGCTTGCATTCGTCACGGACGGGTTTCGAGGGCGGTGAAATCTCGCCGGGTGGCTCGCCGCATCAGGTGCTTGCCGCGAGTTCTGGGTGCCGGCGCTCCATCTCGTCCGCGTCGTTGACGGCCCAGCCGATCCGCTCGATGAGCTGTTCCGCTGAGTGGTCGTCCTGCAGGTGCTCGGGATAGACCCACTCGTCGAGAAGCACAGGCGCATCAGGGCGAGGGCTTCCCTCGGTGGTAACGATGATCCTTGGCATAGGCTCTCCTTCCCTGGGGGATGACCTGCCTCGTGCCAAGAGGCGTCTAGCGGCGTTTACCCAATCCGCTGCCATCCACACCTACTGAGCGCTCAATTTCCGTAACCCGGCCCGCGGCCCGGCCGATCCGAAGGTCCTTCTAAAAAACTGACTTGACACAGAGTGCGCGCGGTGGAAGACTCGATGACCCTCTCCGAGTATCCCTGGCGGCGCGCTCTGGAGGGATCGCGCCAGAGCGCGTCGCTCGCCTCTCGCGGCCGCGCGAGCGGGGGCCGGACGGCCGCTCATTCGTCCTGTTCCGGCCCGACGGCCCTCACCGAGAGGTTGCCGTGCCCACGACCGGCGCACGTCCTGAACGGGAACGGGACCACCTTCGACGCGGTCTGACCCGGCGGGTAGACGCGCAGCCCCGCAGCGGTCACTTCGCGGCAACCCTCCAGGATCCCTGCCTCGACGATCCGAAGCACCGCCGTCACGGTGACGCCTCGGGCGATCGTCATCTTGCGCGGGGTCTGGAAGGGTTCGCGGGACGCCGCGCCGCCGAGCTGCCGACCGCGGAGGTCGACCGCGGAGACGCCGGGATAGCCGCGCAGCGTGCACGGACGGCCGGAGAGGTTGGTGAGCTGGAGGTCGTAGTAGCGGCTGCCAGCGGCACCGTTGCCAGGAGGTGTGTTCAGCCAGATGACCAGCCCGGACGTCGCGCACTTCGACGCGCTCGACGCGCTCGCCGGCGCTCCCGACGAAGGCGTCATGGGCATAGCAGCCAGCGACGCGAGCGTCGCGGCGCCGGCGACCGCGGTTGTGCCAATCAGTCGTCTCGGGGAGAAGATGGATCGGTGCATCGGCACGGCCGCGCTCCTCTTCCGAGCTCGCGAGCGTCAGAAGATCCTGTTGATCATGTCCTCGCCGAGCCCGATCCCGGCTCCCATCTCCATCGCGCGACCGAAGCCGCCGCCGAGAAGGCCGCCGAACATACCGCCTCGCCCTCCCATGCCGAAGCCGCCCATCGCCTGCTGGGGCGCCGCCTGCTGAGCGGGAGCGGGCGCACTCTGCGCCGCATCGGCCGCCCAGCCGTGGATCGCCTGGAGCAGCGCGCCCACCTGCATCTGCTCGTCCTTGACGTCGAGTGCGATCTGCTTGAGGTCGAGCAGCCATTCGCGTGCGTTCTGATCGCCACCCTGCGCGGCCGTCTGCAGCTTTTGCGCGAAGTCTTCAACCGACTTCGCAACGTCCTGAAACTCGGTCTGAAGCTGGTTGTACTGCTGGTCAATCGTCTCAGTATCCATGGCATTAATTCTCTCATGTTCAGCGGCCACACCCGCAGGGTCTGGCAGGTCGCGGGTGGGATACTCCGACGATGACCTTCGCCGCCGATCTCGCTCCCACGCTCTACGAGCCGTCGGGTGAGCGCTACGACAAGATGGCCTATCGACGCTGCGGGCGCAGCGGGCTGCTGCTCCCGGCGATCTCCCTCGGCCTGTGGCAGAACTTCGGCGACGACCGCCCGCTGGCCAACAGCCGCGCGATCCTGCGCCGGGCGTTCGACCTCGGGATCACGCACTTCGACCTCGCGAACAACTACGGCCCGCCGTATGGGAGCGCCGAGCTCAACTTCGGCCGGATCTTCGCCGAGGACCTCCGGCCCTATCGAGACGAGCTGGTCATCTCGACGAAGGCCGGCTATGACATGTGGCCCGGGCCGTACGGCGAGTGGGGCTCGCGCAAGTACCTGCTCGCAAGCCTCGACCAGAGCCTGAAGCGGATGGGTCTCGACCATGTCGACATCTTCTACTCACATCGCTTCGATCCTCGCACCCCTCTCGAGGAGACGATGGGAGCGCTCGACACGGCCGTTCGCCGCGGGCAGGCCCGCTACGTCGGCATCTCCTCCTACGGTCCGCAACGGACGAGGCAGGCCGCGCAGATCCTGCGCGAGCTCGGCACTCCGCTGCTGATCCATCAGCCGTCCTACTCGATGCTCAACCGCTGGATCGAGGCCGAGCTCCTCGACGTCCTCGGCGAGGAGGGAATCGGGGCGATCGTGTTCTCGCCGCTCGCGCAGGGACTGCTGACCGACAAGTACCTGGACGGCGTCGATGAGGACTCGCGTGTGCGCAGCGGCCACTACTTCTCGGAGGAGATGCTGAGCGAGGGGAACCTCGCCCGCGTGCGCGCTCTCAACGAGATAGCCGGCCGCCGCGGACAGACGCTCGCCCAGCTCGCGATCGCGTGGACGCTGCGCGACGATCGCATCACATCGGCGCTCCTGGGGGCGAGCAGCGTCCGGCAGCTCGAGCAGAACGTCGCCGCGCTCGAACATCTCGATTTCGAATCTGAGGAGCTCGCCGAGATCGACCGCTACGCGCAGGATGGCGCCATCAACCTCTGGGCGGCCTCGAGCGAAGCTTGAGCCGGCCGATGAGCGCGGATACCGTCGGCCTTGCCGGGCGCCAGGCAAGAAGGATCGGCTTCGGTGCGATGCAGCTCCCGGGACCGAGGGTGTTCGGTCCTCCGCCCGACCGCGACCGAGCCCTTGCCGTTCTACGGCGCGCCGTGGAGCTCGGCGTCAACCACATCGACACTGCCCAGTACTACGGGCCGGATGTCGCCAACGAGCTCATTCACGAGGCGCTGCACCCCTACCCGGATGACCTCATGCTGGTCAGCAAGGTCGGCGCCGCGCGCGAGGCGGACGGCGGGTGGATCGCCGCACAGCGACCCGAGCAGCTGCGCCGGGGCGTGGAGGAAAACCTGCGCTCGCTGGCAGTCGAGCGCATCGACGTCGTGAACCTCCGGCTGATGGGCGAGCAGGGAGGCGACGGCACTCGCGCCGTCGCGCTCGAGGACCAGCTCGCAGTCATGGTCGAGATGCGAGACGAGGGCAAGATCGCCGGCATCGGCCTCAGCAACGTGACGCTCGAGCAGGCCGGCGCTGCCCTGGCCGGCACGCAGATCGCCTGCGTCCAGAACCAGATGAGTGTGCTTCAGCACGACGCCGAGCCGCTGCTCGAGCTCTGTCGCGAAGCCGGCATCCCGTTCGTGCCGTTCTTCCCGCTGGGGTCGGCGTTCGAAGGGATGCCCAAGGTGAGCGAGCAACCGGCCGTGCGCGAGCTCGCCGATCGGCTCGGGGCCACCCCGGCGCAGGTCGGCCTCGCGTGGCTGCTCGCGCACAGCCCCAACATCCTGCTCATCCCGGGCACGTCATCGCCTTGCTCACCTGGAGGAGAACCTCGCCGCGAGCGAGCTCGAGCTCGACGCCGATGCGCTCGCGCTGCTGGACGAGCTCGGCGGCTGACCGTCGTCGGAGACCAGGCGTGAGATCGCCGTTCGCTCACATCGGGGGCTCGAAGCTCGAGCGGAACACCTCGATGCGATGCCAATCCTGGTTACGTCGCGGTCCGAGGCTGATCCTCCTCCTCGTGAAGCGACCGGTGGCCATGAGCTGCGCGGCGCACGTCGGGTTTGCGTAGATGACCGTCAGCGGCGTGGGCGCCGGTCGAGTGACTCACAGACCCGATCGAGGACCGCCTTGAATATCTCCCCTTTGAAGGGGTTGAACATGTAGATGTAGGTCACGTCGTCTGGGACTCGCCAGACGGTCGCGTCCCCGCAGATCACATCCACCTCCCGGCAGCGCAGTCGGTTCGCGGCGATCTCGAGGTTCGAGCGTGCGATCTCGCACTCGGACTCGTGGAGCTCGAGGCCGATCACGCGCGCGAACGGCCGCCGCGCGGCGTGCAGCAGCACCCGGCCCTTTCCGGAGCCGTAGTCCAGGAACACATCGTTGCGCCCGATCCGGCAGCCGGACAGTCCGCGGAACAGGAACAGGTGCCCCGAGGAAACACCGGGTTGAGAGGTGCTTTGGAGTCCGCGCTCGAAGAGGAGATGCTCAAGCGAGCGCTGAGCTCGCCGATATCGCCCGCCGACCCGGCGCTTCAGTCTTGTCCACGGCCGGTCCGCACCGGACATTCAGACTCCTCTCGCTGGACACCATGTTCGAGGCTCGACCGGACGGCGCGGAGCGCTCGAATAACGCAAGCGCGGTTTCATCGGTGTCGATGGCGCAGCGACCGCGCCGTGACGCTGTGAGGACATCTGGTCGTGGCTGCGGGCGAAAGCGAGTGGCACACGATCCTCACCGAGGGGCACCGCGCGCTTCTCGTCAGCCGGCGGTTCTGGAGACACGTGCCCTCCGCGCCGCGATGCAAGGTGTGCGCCAATCCGTTTGGCGGCATCGGAGGACGCCTCGCGGGCATGGCAGGCTGGAAGCCGTCGCGCAAGAACCCCAACCTCTGCGCTCGCTGCTGCGACTCGATGCCCCCCGGCGGCGCAGAGGTCGATGTCGCTGTGCTGTTCGCGGACATCCGCGGCTCCACCGCGTTGGGCGAGCAGGCGCGGACGAGCGACTACGCCGAGCTGCTCAACCGCTTCTACGCCACGGCCACAGACGTGTTGCTGCGCCACGATGCCCTGATCGACAAGCTCATCGGCGACGAGGCGATGGCATTGTTCATTCCAGGCGTCGCCGGACCGGACTACCGCCGCAGGGCGGTGTCAGCTGCGATCGAGGTCCTGCACGCTGTGGGATATGGCTCGGCCGGCGGTCCGTGGCTCGCGGTCGGAATCGGCGTGAACGCAGGGCGCGCCTACGTCGGCAACGTCGGCTCCGCGGTCGTCGACTTCACGGCGCTCGGCGATCCGATCAACGTCGCCGCACGACTGCAGGCCGTCGCCGACGGTGGGCAGCTCGTCGTGGCCGAGGACCTCCACGGCGGTCTCCCCGCCTTGCTGCCTCACGCACGCCGGGACATGGTGCAGGTGCGCGGGAGGGAGGCAGCAGTACCCGTTCTCATCGCAGAGCCCTGAGCGGGTTGTCCAGACCGACAACCTTGCTGGACCCGTTCCGGCCTCTAAGCACTCGCCGGATCGAGAATGCCCCCGGCACGATTCGAACGTGCGACCCTCGGATTAGAAGTCCGATGCTCTATCCAGCTGAGCTACGGGGGCGGGTGCTTGTCAGCCAGTGCGAGGACGCGACATTCTGCGCACTAGTCTGCATCCTGGCACGTACAGGAGACCGACAGCGGCGGCACGGCGTGTCGCGCCTGCCGCTGAGACCATGCTTAGCCCCCATTGAGCTGAAACCTGTAAAAGTTCCCGCATGAGCCCCGTGGAAAGCGACGAGCAGGACCTGACGCGCAAGCAGCGCCGCGATCAGGCGCGCGCGCAACGCAAGGCGCTGGAGCAGGCCGAGCTCGCGAGTGCCGCGCGGCGCACGCGACTGACGCAGCTCGGAATCGTCGCGGCAATCGTCGTGGTCGCGATCGTCGCGATCCTGATCGCGACGGGCGGCGGCGGATCGAAAAAAGCCGTCGCCGCCGGCAGCAAAGAAGCGAGCGGAATCGCCGCGACCGTCGACGCGCTGGTCAGCGGCGTCCCGCAGAACGGAAACGTCCTCGGCAGTCCGACCGCCCCGGTGACCCTTCAGTACTTCGGCGACCTGGAGTGTCCGATCTGCAGGCAGTTCACGCTGGGAGCGCTGCCGTCGATCATTCAGACGTGGGTCCGAAGCGGCAAGCTGAAGATCGAATACCGCTCGCTGGAGACGGCGACGCGCGAACCGGAAGTCTTCAAGACGCAGCAGGTGGCCGCGCTCGCGGCGGGCAAGCAGAACAAGATGTGGAACTTCATCGAGCTCTTCTACCACGAGCAGGGCGAAGAGGACTCGGGCTACGTCACCGAAAGCTACCTCCAGGGCCTGGCGCAGCAGGTGCCCGGACTCAACCTCACCCGGTGGACAAGCGAACGCAACGAACCTGCCCTGGCCAACCAGGTCGCCAGCGACGCCCAGGCTGCGAGCAATGCGGGCTTCAACGGCACGCCCTCCTTCCTGATCGGCAAGACCGGCGGCACGCTGTCCAAGTTCGAAGGCTCGCTGACAAGCCCGGGGCCGTGGAACGAAGAGATCGAAAAACTGATCGCGAGCTAGGAGCGGGATGAGCGCCCGAACGATCAGGATCACGATGGTCGTGCTCGCCGTGATCGGCCTCGGCATCGCGAGCTACCTCACCTACGTTCACTACGCCGGCATCAAGCCGGCCTGCACCGCCGGGGAAAGCTGCACGAAGGTTCAGACGTCGGTCTACTCGAAGCTCGCGGGTGTTCCCGTCGCGCTGATGGGGCTGATCGGCTACGTCCTCATCCTCGGCTCGCTCCTGGCCCCCGAGAACGAGACGACGCGGTTCGCGACGATGGCGTTCGCGCTTGTCGGCTTCGGCTTCAGCGCCTATCTCACCTACCGAGAGCTGTTCTCGATCCACGCCATCTGCGAGTGGTGCGCATCGAGCGCCGTGATCATGACCGTGCTGGCGGGCCTGTCCACGTGGCGCTTCTTGCGCGGCGAGGCGCCGGCCGGCACCGCGCCTGCGCTGGCGCAGGGCAGCGGCGCAGAGACGACCGCCCGCCTCGGCAGCGCCTCCTGACGCTGCGCCCATCACTGCGTTTGAGCAGTTGAAATCTGTGTAGTCAATCCGTCCACTGGCGTGCTGCGGTGGCGGGCAGGCGGGTCGCATACGCCGACGTGATGGGCAGGAATGGGCACGACGACGACGAGCACCCCTGCCAAAACGAGCCCTCCGGAGGCGCTCGGCGGAGAGGCACGGATTGCGCGCCTGTTCGAGATGACGAGCGACCTGCTCGCGACCATCTCCCTCGACGGACGCTTCACCCTGCTGAACCCCGCATGGGAACAGCTGCTCGGTTGGACACGCGAGGAGCTGCAGTCTCGGCCGATCCAGGAATTCATGCATCCCGAGGACGTCGAGCAGACGCTCGCGCTGCTCGTCACCGGCAACGAGCGTCCGGCACAGCTCGAGCACTTCACCAACCGTTATCGCCACCGAGACGGCTCCTGGCGCTGGCTGATGTGGAGCACACGCTGCGACGGCGACACCTGGTACGCCGCTGCGAAGGACGTCACCGACCGCATGTGGCTGGAGCGCCAGGCGCTGCACGACCCGCTCACGCGGCTGCCCAACCGGCTGCTGCTGATGGACCGTGCGCGTCAGGCTCTCGCGCGGCTGCATCGCAGCAACGGCGTGGTCGCCGTGCTGTTCGTCGACCTCGACAGGTTCAAGGCGGTCAACGACAACCTCGGGCATGACGCAGGCGACCAGCTGTTGATCTCGATCTCCGAGCGGCTCGCTGAGCTGATGCGCGACAGCGACACGGTCGCGCGCCTCGGCGGCGACGAGTTCGTGATCCTGGCTTCGGACATCGACAGCGAGGGCGAGGCGATGGCGCTGGCTGAGCGGGTGCTCGATGCCCTCGAGAGGCCGTTTCCACTGGGGCCGGCCGAAGTGGCGATGCTGGCGAGCGTCGGCGTCTCCGTGTCACGCGACTCGGGTGCCGATCCGGAGAGCATGCTGCGTGAGGCCGATGTGGCGATGTACCGGGCAAAGGCCGAGGGCGGCCGGCGCCTGAAGCTGTTCGACGAGAGCCTGCGCCAGGAGCTCAGCGCGCGCATGGAGATGGAAAGCCGGCTGCGCCACGCATTGCCGAAGCACGAGCTGGTCCTGGCCTATCAGCCGATCATGCCGCTCGCCGGCGGCTTTGCCGTGGGGGCTGAGGCGCTGGTGCGCTGGCGACCGGACGGTGCGGATCTGGCGGAAGGCGCCGAGCTGCTCCCCGGGATGTTCCTCCCCCGCGCCCAGGAGAGCGAGCTGATCGTCCAGATCGGCAACTGGGTCCTCCACACTGCTCTCGCACAGGCGGAGCTCTGGCGTCGCAACGGCATCGCGATTCCTGTCTCGGTCAACATCTCCGCGCGCGAGCTGACGGAGGTGGACCTCGCCGAGCGCATACGCGAGGAGCTCGCCTACTGCCGCCTTCCGGGACACGCGCTGTGCCTCGAGGTGAGCGAGGAGGCAATCCTGCGCGACCCCGAGCGCGCCCGCTCGGCGCTGAAGGACCTCAAGCGCCTCGGCGTCACGATCGCACTCGACAACTTCGGCTCGGGCGAGTTCTCGCTGCGCCTGCCGAGGAACCTCCCGCTGGACATCCTCAAGCTGGATCGTGCGCTGGTGCAGAGCTTCGATCGCGACAAGGAGCGGCGCGCTGTGTTCGCCGCGACGATCGCGCTCGCCAAAGAGGCCCGCCTGACGGCCGTCGCGGTGGGAATCGAAACGAACCGCCAGCTGGCGCTCGTCCGCGAGCTCGACTGCTCGGTGGGCCAGGGGTTCCTCCTGCACAACCCTGCTGCGCCCGAGCTGCTTCGCCTCAGAGACGCTGGCGGGTCGGTAACGTCAGCACCATGGCGGCCTCTCGTGCGACTCGGCAGCGACAGTCGTCGCTGAGCGAAGACGGCGAGGTCGCACGCCGCAAGCGCGCGGCGGCGAGTGCCGCGGCGGAGCTCGTGCAGGACGGCATGCGGGTTGGCCTCGGCACCGGGACCACGGTCGCGCACCTTCTGCCCGCAATAGCCGATCGGGCTCTCGAGGATCTGCGCTGCGTGGCGACCTCGCCGGCGACCGAACGCGCGGCGCGCGCGCTGGGCCTCACGGTGGATCGACTCGACGAGGTCGGCGAGCTCGACATCGCGATCGACGGCGCCGACCAGATCGATCCGGCCGGCTGGCTCGTGAAGGGCGGCGGCGGAGCGCACACGCGCGAGAAGATCGTCGCCTCCGCTGCCAGGCGCTTCGTGGTGATCGCCTCCGCCGAGAAGGCCGTGCGAGAGCTCGCGCCGCCCGTCCCGCTCGAGCTGGTGCGCTTCGGCGTGCGCCACACGCTTGCGAAACTCGACCAGGCGCAGCTGCGCAGCGGCGCGAAGAGCCCCGACGGCGGGCTGATCGCGGACTACCTGGGCCCGATCGGTGACCCGCGCGAGCTCTCAGCGCGGCTCAGCGCAACCACCGGCGTGGTCGAGCACGGTCTGTTCGCGCCGGAGCTCGTCAGCCTGATCCTGATCGGCGGTGACGGCGGCGTCGAGCGACGAGCAGGCGGCAAGCCGGGCGCGGAGCGATAGGTCTCAGCGGCGCCGGCGCAGCGGCCGCAGCTCGTCGCGCTGGGACATGGGATGCCGGGCCAGGACGCCATCCTCGCCGACGACGTATGCGCCCATGCGCAGGAGCGGCGGAGAGTAGACGTGCAGCGTGACCGCCGGATCAGACCCCGCGTGACGTACGCGGTGGATGTCCGAGGGAGAGAAGTGGAAGCGATCACCGGCCGCGAAGGTGCTCTCGCGCGGCGGGCCGTCGATCGCCAGGCGCTCCTCGCGCACGGCCCCGCTCACGACAGCGACCGCCCCGGCGGAGACGTCGTGGTCGTGGAAGCCTGTGTCGTGGTCGTCCATCCAACAGATGAGCCACGCTGTCAGGTGGCGGTCGCTGAGGAGCTCCTCGTAGACGCGCTGGGTCGCGTCGTGCTTGACGAGATCGATCCACAGCTCCGGTCGATCGGCGAGCTCGCCGACGAACGCCTGCAGCTCGGGACCGCAGAGGTCGCGCCCGCGCGGACGGGGAACGGCAGACAACGCGCGGCTGGCGCCGCGGCGCGGGTGAGCGCCCTGCGGACGCGCGACGGAGGGCAGCGCGAGCGAGCTGGATGATGCCGGGCTCATCAGGCGGAGAGCGTGCTGATCGAGCCGAGCGCGCGGCGCGTGCCGTCGGCGACGGGGTCCCAGTCGAGCTCCCACGGCATGCCGAGATCGCCCGGCTCGACGACGGGGCGGTCGGAGCCGTAGAGCAGCTGCTGCGGACCGACGACATGCTCGAGCGTGCGAACCGCAGAGGGACCGTAGGAGGAGGTGTCATAGAAGACGAGCGGATCGGGACGGCTCGAGCCGGGACCGCCGCGGGAGGAGAGACGCTCGGCGTGCAGCGGCGCGAGGCCGGCGAGCATCGAGAAGACGACCCGCAGCTGCGGATGCCGGATGCGTCCCGCGGCATGGAACGCCAGCCACGCGGCGTGCATGCCGGCGACGTAGCGGGTGAGCGGCGTCCACCACAGCGGATCGCGCCAGCGAGGCCTCCCCCACCCCGGCGCGAGCGCCGCCCGACTCGCTCGGTCCGGGGCCCGGATGGACGAACAGTGGAGCGCCGCGCAGTTCCAGGCGGGCGAGCAGCGGGCACACTCGCGACAGCGCGTTGATGCTTGCGAGCGCGCCCGCCGGGAGCGAGACGCCGACGCAGCCGCAGTCGAGGGCGCGATCGACATCGGCGGGATCGGGGAGATCGAGCGCGATCGCGCCCCACACCCCGAACGGCCCCTCCAGCGACAGCGCGCCCTCGTGGTATGCGTCGATCAGGGGAAGCGACTGCTCGCGGGGAAGCGTCTCGATGCCGAGCGGGCTCGAGATGCAGAGCAGGGCGCGGTCGAGGCCGTCGCGCTCCACGAGGGCTGCTCGGTGCGCGGGCGTCTCGCTCTCGAGGTCGATCACGTAGGGACGCTCGCCGGCGAGGTAGAGCACTGTCAGGCGATGCTCTCGGCGGACGAACGGGAGCTCGCTGCGGTCGGCGAGAGCCTCGACGAGCTGCTCGCTCCAGAGGTGCTGGTGGACGTCGATCTTGATCATGGCTCGCGGCCTCAAACGTATTCAACAGATTGTCGATCTATTTTATGCAGATTAGCAGGCGAGGGTCGAAGGTAGCACTCGGCCGCCGCCGACACGGCAGCTGCTGCTTTGCCCGCAAACTCCGCCGAAGGAGCCACAGCCGGAGCCGAAGAGCGCTAATAACTACAGGCGCGTTCCCGGCGGCTGCCCCAAAGGCCGGGGCGCATAATGGGCACACGGGCGCCTCCTAGCGTGTGGTGCGAGGTTCTTGTCCGTGACCAAGCCCGTGTGCCGCGGTAAGCGTATCGCGCCTCGGTCGGGCGTGGCGCAGTAACCGCGAGCTCCAGCGTCGCGTGCCGACCGCGCGGCGCAGCGACTCGCACGTCGCTCCGCCGCTCGAGCACCTCATGGCCTTCGCTCGGCGCGGCGAGCGAGCCGCGCCGAGCGTTCGATCGAGTCGAGCGCGGTCTGCGGCTCGGCGGGAAGGTCCGCAAGCGAGGCCGCGACCTCGGCCGCTCGCTCGATCGTCGCCCCGTCGGCCTCATCGATCCAGCGCACGAGCCAGCGCAGGGCCCACGCGTCGTAGTCCCTCGCGCGCTGTAGCGCGAGGAGCGGCAGGAACCGGAGCGCGAGATCGAGGTCGATCGGCTTGCGCCGCTCGCTCGCGACTTCGGCGGCTAGCGTGACGGCAAACTCGAGCTCGCCGCGCTCGAGCGCGGCCTCAAGCTCGCCAAGAGGTCGGTAGGGACGCGGAGTCATGCGAACGCATGTTCGCATAAGGCCGCCGCGATGGCGGGCGGTGGCCGGAGCGGGGGACCCAGGAATCGAACCTGGCGTTGCGGTTTTGGAGACCACCGTGTTACCGATACACCAGTCCCCCTCGCGCTCGGATTGTACGGTCGCTGCTCGCCGCGAGCCGAGCGTCGAGCTCGGAGTCCCTTCGGCCCCACGATTTCGGTCCTTGCGGCGGGCATATTCTCAAGCACGTCCGCGGACGAGCCGAGTCGTCACTAGACGAGCATGCGCACCCTTGGAAGCATCGCGACCATCTCTCGGGGTCCGGCGGCGTATGACGCATCGGACGAGGCTGGCTTCACGCTTGTGGAGGTGCTGGTCGCCTGCGTGATGTCGATTGCGCTGATCGGCGCGGTGCTGAGCCTGCTGGAGTCGAGCCAGCGCGTGCAGGCGCGCGACACCGAATTCGGGCTCGTCCTGCAGGAAGGCAGGACCGGCCTGTCGCGCATGGCGCGCGAAATACGCCAGGCCTACAGCGTCAAGAGCGCGAGCCCCAACTCGATCGACTTCCTGATCGACCTCGGCGGCAAGAACTACGAAGTCCTCTACGAATGCAGCGTCACCCAGCCGGGCACGAGCCTCCACGAGTGCGTCCGGCTTGCCGCCGGCGAAGGCAAATCGCTGCCCCCGCTCAGCGCCGGTGCGCCGGTCGTCCAGCGCATTGGCAATGAAACGTCGATCGACACACACGGCAGCCCCGACCCCGTCTTCACTTACTCGCCAGATGCGATCTCGCCGAACGTCGTCACCCTCAAGCTCGTGCTGCCCGCCAGCGGCTCGCTCTCCAAAGAACTGGGTCTTGGGCTCAAGCACAACATCGTCCTGACCACCGCCGCTTACATCCGCGCGATGAATCTCGGAGCGTGAACAGGTGAGCACGAGCGGCGATCAGCCTCCCGTCGGCGCCGTCCGGCTCTGCTCCGGGCTGATCGCTCGTGCGCTGCCTCTGCGAGTCGACGCGCAGGGCTTCACGGTGATCGAACAGGTGATCGCGATGTTCATCCTGATCGTCGGGCTGCTCGCCGTCGTCGGGGCGTTCGACAGCGCGCGCAAGCTTTCACTGCTCTCCGAACGCGAGACGACGATCGCCCACCGCGCCCAGCTCGAGATCGAACGGCTGCAGGCGGTCCCCTACAGCAAGCTCGCGATGATCTCAGCGCCTTCGAGCTCCAGCGAAGCGAGCAACCCCGACTACTACGTCGGCGGCGCCGGCGCGACCTACCAGTGGGACCCGACGAAACAGGAAACCGAGCCGCTGGTGATCTCCGGCTCGGGCGTAGTGCCCGCGATTGGGACCGAATGGAGGGAAGGGAGCCTCAGCGGCTCGATCTATGACTTCGTCACCTGGCACACCGATCCGCTGTGCGAAGCCGAAAACAAAAGCAAGGGCGAAAAGGAAAGCGCCTGCCCGCCGAGCGAAGACTACAAGCGCCTCACGGTCGTCGCGACCGTGACCGATCCCGGCGGCACGCCGGTGACGCCGGTCCGCGTCTCGACGCTGATCGCCGACCCGAACGCCGCGCCGAAAGGCAAGCCGGTGGACGGCAAACAGAACCCGCTCGAAAGCCCAGAAACCAAGTGCGGCGAAACGCATGAACCCTGCACGAGCGGCATCGATTCAGGCAACGCGCAGACCTTGTTCCTGCACGACTCGCCTGCCTGCGCCCCCGGTACATGCACGCCGACGACTCCGAGCTCAAACCACGAAACGCATCCGACCGTCGCCTCCCCGGGTCCGAAACCGGATCTCATGGACACGAGCTCACCCACGGCCACCACGCTCTACAACTACTCCGGCTCAACGGCCGCGACGGAATACGCCGGAGGGCGCGTGATGGTTCCGGACGTCGAATGCTCGGCCACGCCGAGCAACGAAAACGCCAAGGACGAGCTGTGGGTGACCGATCCGCTCACCACGAACACGGTCCTCAAAGGGGTGGGCGGCCTGAGCTTCTACACCCAAACCGTGGACGAAGTCGAAGCGACGGGGACCCTCTGCCTCGGGATCTACGAAGTCCCGGAATCGATCGCGAACCTGCTCTCCGAAAAACCGAAGCTGATCGGCAGCACGGCAAGCTACACGCCGGACGGAAGTTGGCCGCGCTCCCTGACCGAGGTCTCCTTCATCTTCAAATTCGACAGCTCCAGCGTGACGGTGGATTCCGGCAAGCGCATCGGCCTGCGCATCTGGCCGGCGGCCTCATCGAAAAGCAAGATCGCGATCGCTTATGACACGACCGCATATCCATCGATCCTTCAACTGAACACGGAATGACGTCTCCCGGCCAACCAGAGCTTGCAAGGCGCCTCGCCGCCCAGGCCGGGATCGCGCTGCCCGTGGCGATCATCGTGCTGTTCATCCTGACGATGCTGATCGCAGCGGCGGTCAGCGTCGCACTGGACACGAACTCGTCCACCCTTCGAGACAACAACGTCAAGGCCGCGCTCGAGGCGGCCGAAACCGGCCTGCGCGTCGCCACCTATCGCCTGAACATGCTCGACCCCGGCGCGGAAAAGTGCATCAACAAGACCGAAGCGACCGTTCCCGAAAAAGGCAACTACTGCCAGGAGAAAGAAGCCGAGCAGCTCGGCAACCACTCGGAATTCAGCTACACCACGACGCGCGCGCTCGAAGCCGGCGTCGCCGGCGACGACGAATGCGTCGGAGCGACTGTCGAGAACAAATCGGGCGTCATCCAGCGTTGCATCACATCGGTTGGAACCGTCAACGGCGTCAGTCGGCGGACGGAGGCACGTGTAGCCTCCTTCACGGCCACCCCGCTGTTCCCCGTCAACGGGATCTTCGGCCTCGAAGAAGTCTCGCTCAGCAACAACATCGAAGCGCAGGCCCCGGCAGGCACGAACGGCAAGCTGAAGCTCAGCAACAACACGAGCGTCGAAAGCACCACGCTCGGAAAGGGTGGCGAAGTCATCCTCAGCAATCACGCCGTCTCGGGCCCGGTCACGACCGAATCGAGCCAGTTCGTGCTCTCGCCCGTGCAGCCGGGCCGATCCGCCGAAATGGCGGCCGCGGGCAATTGCGCGGCGGAAACCGGAAAGAACTGCGACCTGCGAATAGCGAACGGCCTCAAATCCCCGCAGGTCGAACCCAAGGATCAATCGACGGGCACCGAATTCATCACGGAAAACAGCAAAAAAGAAGCGACGCGCGAACTCAAGATCACAAACAACGGGTCGCTGACGCTGAACGGCGGCCTCTACAACTTCTGCAACTTCATCGCGTCGAACAACGTGACGATCACGCTCGGCACGGGCGTCAGGACTGCGATCTTCATCGACAATCACGAAGATCCGAACTCGAAATGCCCTAAAGGCAGCGGGAAATTCGAAATAAGCAACAACTCGAACTTCGTGAACCTCTCGCAGGACCCCACCGCGCTTCAGATCTTCGTCTTCGGCGGCGAAGGCGGGACGGTGTCGATCTCGAACAACGCGACCTTCTACGGCACGATCTACGCGCCATCCTCGACCGTGAGCATCAGCAACAACGGCGGGGTCGCCGGCGCGGTGGCCGCCAAGGTCGTCGACCTCTCGAACAACACCAAATTCAAATCCGACAACCGGGTCAAGGAACTGCAGGCGACGACCGTCGGCCTCGCCTACCGCACCGCGTGGGAGGAATGCCCGCCGCCCATCGCCGGTGCCAGCAGCCCGCAGTCCGGCTGCTAGCGCGCTAGAGCGAGCGCACGAGCCCCGAGACAGGGCCGCGCGATGGGCGAGAAGCGCCGATTTCTACGGGCTATGCGAGGGTCGGACCTCGGCGCGGTTCCTCAAGCACCGCGGCGGAAATGCCGATGACTCCGATAGACGGCTGCCAATGATCACAACAAGCGACACGATTTCTTCGAGCATGCCGCCCGGCACGTCAGCTGCGCGGCTGATCGCGGCCGGGTCGGAGGAGCGAGGAGGAGCTCGGCGCGCAGCCGGCCGCCTCTCTGCGTGGCGGCGAAAGGCTCGCATCCGGCTGGCCCGGGATCACGGCTTCACGCTGATCGAGCTGCTGATCGCGGCCGCGATCGCGATTACCGTGTTCTCGGCGACGCTCGCGATGCTCGAGTCGAGCCAGACGGTCCAATCACGCGACAGCGAATGGGCGCTCACGATGCAGGAAGGCCGAACCGGCCTCGCCCGGATGGTCCGCGAAATCCGCCAGGCCTCCGCAGCCCCTGAAGAAGCGAAGGCCGGCACGATCCTCTTCAAAGCCACGATCGGCGGCAAGAAGCTGAAGATCAAGTACGAATGCGGGGTCAGCCAGTCCGGCACGAAATACACCGAGTGCGTCCGTCTCGCGGCTGAAGAACCGAAAGCGCTTCCGGGGACCGGCCCGGCGATCGTGAAAGACGTCCTCAACGGCACCAAAGTCTTCTCGTACTCGCCGAACACGACGAAACCGACCTTGACGACCGTGACGGTCGAACTGCCAGCGAAGGGGACGCTCAACCTCGCCAGCAGCCCTGGCTACAGCCACGATGTCGTGCTCGAAGACGCCGCCTTCATGCGAAACCTCGAACCCAACGGCTGAGATGAGACTTTCTCCTATCTCCCCCCGCTTTCCCTCACCGCGCGCCGCGGACGGCATGACGATGGTCGAGGTGCTCGTCGCCGTGATCATCCTCACCGTTGGGCTCCTCGGGTTGGTCGCCGGGTTCGACAGCGCCCGCAAGCTCACGCTGCTCTCAGAACGGCGAACGGCGATGGCGCACCGCGCGCAGCTCGAACTCGAGCGCCTACAGACCTACCCCTACAGCGAGCTGCTGATGATCTCCGCCCCGGCGCACTCGACCGAAAAAAACAACCCCGACTACTACGTCAATACCGAAGCCACCGCCTACCACTGGGACCCGAGCAATAGCGAAACCGAGACGTTCGCCCTCGCAAGCAAAAGCACCGAATGCACCGAAAGCGTGACCAGCGAATGTGGCCTCGTCGCCGCCAGCCCGACCAGCAGGAAATGCTCTGAACATCTCGGAGCCTGCGAATGGAAAGACGGCCAGGTGAGCGGCAACGTCTACGACTTCGTCACCAACCACGCCGACACAAACTGCGGTGCGACATGCAAATACAAGCGCCTGACGGTCGTAGTCACAGCGACAGTGCCGACCGGCAACCATGAACCCGCGCCGCTCCGCGTCTCGACGCTGATCGCTGAACCAGGATGATCTAGAAACCATGCGTACCTCAAGGCAAATCTCCTCACCGAACCCCGTCGCCAAGACGCTCGCAGCAGCGATCCGCGTGCCTCGGCTGATCTCCAGAGGCCGCGCATCCGCCGAGTCAGGATTCGTCCTGCCGGCCGCGCTGATCGTGCTGCTCGTGATCACGCTGCTCACCGGCGTGGCGGTCACCGTTGCGGTTCAGTCGTCCGCGGGCACCTCGCGAGATGAAAGCGTCAAGTCCGAGCTCGCCGCCGCTGAAGCCGGCCTGCAGGTCGCGACCTACCGGATGAGCCAGCTCAAACCTGAAACGACAAAGTGCATCAACGAAAAAGAAGCGGTCACGACGAAATGTGAAGACAGCCGGGAGTCGATCGGGAACAACGCAACCTTCCAATACTGGACCAGCCTGCCGCTCAAAGAAAAAGAAACGTGCGGCGGGCGCGAAGTCGAAAAAGAAAAGGTATCCGAAGAAGTCCGGCGCTGCGCCACGTCCGAAGGCCGAGTCAATGGCGTCGAACCCGGGGTCCGCCTGCAGGCGCTTGTCGTGTCGCTTCCCGGGGAACCGCTCTTTATCCTGCACGGGATTGTAGGGCTCTCAGAAGTGAAAGTGAGCGGAAGCGTCAAAGTTCCCGCGATCGTCGCCAGCAACGAAAAGATCATCGGAGAAGGGAGCGCAGCGTTCGAACGCGGCTTCGAACTCTGCGCGCCCAAAGGCTCGTTCACACCCAAAGCCGGCTCTGAACGGAACGCGAGCGGCGTGACGGTCGGCGGAGTCAAGGAAGACGCTGCGCTCGAAAAAGAACGCGCCAAATCCGAATGTCCGCTCAAAGCAAAACTTCCTCCCAACCACGCGACCGAAAAAAACAACGAAGACAGCCTCATCGGCACCACGGACAAATTCGGAGGCAATGAAAAATACTCCTGGGAAAAATACGAACTCAAGATGGAAGGCACGACGACGCTCACGCTCGGCTCCTCCGGCGTGACGTCCAAATTCTACTTCTGCAGCGTCAAGCTCCCGAAGGGCAGCGCACAGCTGAAAATCGCCGCGGGTGCCAAAGTGGAAATCTTCATCGACTCCTCCGAAGATCCCGCAGGCAAATGCAAAGGCGTCGGTGAATTCAAAATCGCAGGCGGAGACTCACTCTTGAACGAAACAAAAAACCCTGCCGATCTACTGATCGAGCTCTACGGCAAAAGCCTATTCACCTATGAAAACGGGACGAGCGTGAATCTGGAAGCGAGCGTCTACTCCCCGGAAGGGGAAGTGCTGATCAACGGCGGGACGAAGTTCAAGGGCGGGATCGTGGGGAACAAGGTGCACCTCGAAAACGGAGCCGAACTCGTCGAATGGAGCGAAGAAGTCCAACAGCTGACGAACGGCATCCCAACCCCCTACATCCGGAAGGTATGGGAGCAGTGCACGCCGGGCACCGGCGCGAAAGAAGGCTGCTGAGCGAAGGCTGGGCTGCGCGCCTACCGTCGAAGCAGCTCACGGCGTTCCCAGCAGCACAGCGGGTTCCTGCCAGGCATATCGCAGCTTCGCCGGCGATCCCGTGAGCCGGCCGGCAACCCCGCTGGGCGGCGAGACGAGACCCCGCCCCGCCCATCTCCCGCCGCGGGCCTCGTAGAAGGCCCTGGCGTCGACGTTCTGCTCGAGCACCCACAGGTAGAGACCTGTCCTCTGCGGCCGCCCCATAACAGCCGCGGCCGTCAACGCGAGCAGCCGCGAGCCGATGCCCCGACGCTTGTACCCATCTGCAACATGGAGGTTGTCCAGCAGCGCCCCCCATGTCGGGTCCTGCTCGAAGACGGTGTTCGCGAAGCCCACCAGGCCGCCGTCCTCGGCGAGAATCGTGTAACGACGTGGATCGGGCTCACGCAGCAGCTCGATCCACACCACCAGGCGGTCGGCGAGCACGTCGCCATCGAGGAAAACGTCGGAGTAGGCGCCCCGGTAGTGACGGCGCCAGCTGTCAGCGTGAAGATTCGCGACGGCCTCGGCATCGCCGGGGCCGGCGAGGCGGAACTGTGACTCCTCGACGTACCCCATGGAACCCTCCTTGATCGATCCTGGCATTGGCAGCGCGCCGAAGGCAGATGCCCGAGCGTCATCGGGCCAGGTTCCTCGGGTCGCTCTCGAATATGCGGGCGAGAGGACTCGAACCTCCAAGGCCGTGAGGCCACCGGCTCCTAAGGCCGGCGTGTCTACCAGTTCCACCACGCCCGCGCGGCGCCTGAGAGCCTACCTCGCGCCTGCGGAGGGCCCTCGCGGCCGCCACCGGCTGCCACCGGCGAGCGACGCGCGCGTCGGGGGCCGCGCACGCGCGCGGCAGGAGAATGTATGGTCATATCCGCGATGTCCTCGTTAGCCGGCCCTGAGCGTCAGCCTGGCGTGATCATCACGCATCCCAACCGCGACAAGCCCGTCGTCCAGGGCACTCGCGTAACCGTCGTGCTGCTGCTGGTCGCGAGCGCCGCGCTGGTCCTGATCATCACCGCCGGCGGCTGGAGCGTGCTGTGGGGCGCGCAGCCGATCCAGATCGGCTACATCGTCGTCTACCTGACGTTCGCGTTCTTCGCCGCCCGCTGGAACCGCGGCGTGCTGCCCGTCGCAGCCGCGCTCGCTGTGCTGCTCGGGATCTTCGCGCTGGTCGCCGGTCCCAGCTGGTTTGCACGTGACAAGACCGGCTTCGCCCAGCCGGCGATCAACTCCGGCGTGCTCGGACTGCTCACGCTGCTGCTCGTCCCGCTGCAGATCCTGCTGATCGCGTTCGCGATGCGGGGATTCAACCAGGGCTGGAACGTCGAGCTCGAGCGCCGTGAGTCCGACGCCGGCACCGACCTCTACGGCGGCCCCGCGCCGCACGCCGGCATCCCGCCGCAACCCGCCTGAGCGTCCACGCACGCGGCTGCCGGCAGCGATGAGCTGCTCGCGTCCGGGGGCCTCGCATACACTGGATTGCCGCATGCGGCGGTGGCGGAATGGTAGACGCGGGGCCCTCAAAAGGCCTTGCCCGACAGGGTGTGTGGGTTCGACTCCCACCCGCCGCATCGATGGTCGACCCTACGGTCCGCCAACCAGCTCCAGCAGCCGCTCGGCAAGCCCAGGTCTCGCGACGAGGATCCCCCACGGCAGGTTCTCGTGCACCGGCAGCTCGAGCACGCTCAGACCTGCGCGCTCGCAGATGAGCGCTCCGGCCGCGATGTCCCACGGCTTGACCGACCGCTCGAAGTAGGCGTCGTAGCGGCCCGCCGCGGTCCATGTCAGATCGAGCGCCGCGCTGCCGAAGCGGCGGATATCGCGCACGCGCGGGACGAGACGCGCAAGCACCTTCGCCTGGGCCGCGCGCACGTTCGCGTCATAGGCCAGGCCGGTGGCGACCATCGCCGTCGCGAGTTCGCCGCCGTCGGATCCGGCCTCCCTCCCCTGCCCGTCGCCTCGGCGGCCGGCCAGCTCGCTCGTGCCCGCCGGTCCTGAGAGCTTCGGGCGCCGGTGTCGCGTCGCGGTGAAGAGCTCGTCTCGGTTCGGGTCATACACCGCTCCCGCGAGCGTCCCCTCGCAGTCGCGGACCGCCACGCTCACGCACCACTGGGGTATCCCGAAAAGGAAGTTGACCGTACCGTCGAGCGGGTCGACGACCCAGTCGAGACCGCTCGAGCCGCCCTCCTCGCGGCCGCCCTCCTCGCGGCCGCCCTCCTCGCGGCCGCCCTCCTCGCCCAGGAAGCCGTCGTTGGGACGGCGCTCGCACAGCAGGCCGCGGATGGCGCGCTGGGCCTCGATGTCGGCCTCGCTCACGAGGTCGGTGGGCGTGCTCTTGCTCGTCACCTCGAGCTCGGCGCCGCGCCGGACACGCTCGGCGAGCAGCGCGCCGGCAAGCCGCGCCGCGTCCACGGCGACCTCCAGCAGCCCGTCGGCGTCGGTCACGAGAACTGAGGCGGGCGCTGCTGCGACCACGGGCGCTCCGCTTCGATCTGCGAAGCCAGCGACAGCAGCGTAGCCTCGTCGTTGGCGCGCCCCACGAGCTGGACCGCGCGCGGCAGGCAATCCGCGCCGAACCCTGCCGGCACCGACGCCGCCGGCTGCCCGGTGACGTTCCAGATGCCGTTGTACGGGACCATGCCGGCGACGACGTTGAGCGTCCACAGCGCGCCGCGGCCCTCCAGCTGGCCGATGCGCGGCGGCGGCGTCGCCGTCGCGGGTGTGAGCAGCACGTCGTGATCCTCGAGCACGCCGCCGAGCCTGCGCGAGAACTCCGCCTCGCCCGACAGCGCGCGCTCGAGCAGCGCCTCTGGTATCAGGCCGCCGAGGCGCGTCATGCTGCGCGTGCGTCTTTCCAGGCGCTCGGGATGCGCGAGCGCTCGCGCGTCGTCGTGGATCCCGCGCAGGTAGCGCACGGTCACCGCTGCGATCGCGCCGGGGCCGTAGTCGGGATCCTGCTCGGAGACCTCGTGGCCGAGCGAGCGCAGCAGTTCGACCGTGTCCTCGAGCGCGCGGGCAGCGTCGCCGTCCAGGCGAGCTATCACGCCCGGCGGAATGCGTGAGGAGTAGGCGATCCGCAGCGCTCCCGGCGGCGTTGCAGCAGCCTGCGAGAAGGCGATCGCGGGAGCCGGTGCGCTGTCATCGTCGGCGTCGACGGTGCCGGAGGCGACGTCGTGGAACAGCGCCGTGTCGGCGACCGAACGTGTCAGTACGCCGTTGACGGACAGCCCGTGCCAGGCACGAGGTCGCGGCGCCATCGAGACCCGTCCGCGCTGCGGCTTGAGGCCGAAGAGCCCGCACCATGCCGCCGGGATGCGGATCGAGCCCGCGCCATCGGACCCGAGCGCGGCCCCGACGAGCCCGGCCGCGACCGCGGCCGCGCTGCCTCCGCTCGAGCCGCCTGGGGCCCGCTGAAGATCCCAAGGGTTGCGGGTCGCGCCGAACGTCGCGCTCTCCGTGAACGGCCACTGCGCAAGCTCCGGCAGGTTGGTCTTGCCGATGATCAGCGCGCCGGCCTGGCGCAGCCGCCGCACCACCTCGGCGTCGGCCGGCGCCGGTCCGCCGGCGGCGTTCGTGCCGAGGGCGGTGACCTCGCCGGCGACGTCGATGTCGTCCTTGACGGCGATCGGCACGCCGAGGAGCGGACGCTCGCCGCCGGCGCCGCGACGAGCGTCGGCCTGAGCGGCTTCCATGCGCACCCGCTCGGCAAACACGACGCGAAATGCGTTCAATGCCCCGCCGAGGAGGGCGATCCGCTGCAGATACACATCGACGAGCTCGCGCGAGGAGACCTCGCCGGCGGCGATCAGCTGCGCCTGGCGGGCAATTCCGGCGTAGGCGAGGTCCGTCGCGTCCATCCCGCGGGCAATCTATTGAAAAGCTCCGCGCGCAAGCCGCGGCTTTCCTAGGCGGGCGTCACCGGGTTGTGCTTCTCAGGCCACGTCCGCTGCTTGCGCGCGGCGTGGGCGTAGCGGCGGATGAGCTCGCCGCGCAGCTGGTCCGGGTCGACGACCGCGTCGACGACGAGCTCGGAGGCGAGGTGCAGGATGTCGATGTCCTCGGCGTAGTCGCGACGCAGCTCCTCCGTCCTGCGAGCGCGCTCGTCTTCGTCGTCGATCGCCTGCAGCTGGTTGTAGTAGACGGCGTTGATCGCCGCCTGCGGCCCCATCACCGCGATCGACGCGCTCGGCAGCGCGATGCAGCAGTCTGGCTCGAACGCCGGGCCCGCCATCGCATACAGCCCCGCGCCGTAGGCCTTGCGCACGATCACCGACATCTTCGGCACCGTCGCCTCGCTCACGGCGCTGATCATCTTCGCTCCATGCCTGATGATCCCCTCGCGCTCGACCTGCGTGCCGATCATGAAGCCGGGGACGTCCGCGAGGAACAGCAGTGGCACGTTGAACGCGTTGCAGGTCCAGATGAAGCGCGCGGCCTTGTCGGCGGAGTCGGTGAACAGCACGCCGCCCTTGTGCCTCGGCTGGCTGGCGACGATCCCGAGGGCCATGCCGTCCAGCCGCGCGTAACCCACGATCAGCTCCCTCGCCCAGCGTGGGTGGATCTCGAGCAGCGAGCCCTCGTCGATGAGCCCATCGATCAGCGCTCTCATGTCGAACGGCTTGTTCTCGTCCGCGGGGATCAGCTCGGCGAGCGTCTGGCCGTCCGGGGGCGCGCGCGCCGCCACCGGGACTGCCGGCGGAGGCTCCTGCCGCCAGCTGCTCGGCAGGTAGGAGAGGTAGCGCCGGGCGGTCGCTATGCCGTCCTCGTCGCTCTTCACGAGCTGGTGCCCGCAGCCCGAGACACCCGTGTGCATCCGCGCGCCCCCCATCTCCTCGAGGCTGACCTGCTCGCCGATCACCATCTCCGCCATCCGCGGCGAGCCGAGGTACATAGAGGCGTTGCCCTCGCGCATGATCACGATGTCGCAGAACGCCGGTATGTAGGCTCCGCCGGCCGCGCTCGGCCCGAACAGCACGCATACCTGCGGCACCACGCCCGACAGCCTGACCTCGTTGTAGAAGATCCTCCCGGCGCCGCGCCTGCCGGGGAACATCTGCACCTGCTCGGTTATCCGTGCGCCGGCGGAGTCGACGAGATAGACCATCGGCACCTCGAGCGAGAGCGCGCGTTCCTGGATGCGCAGGATCTTCTCGACCGTCTTCGGTCCCCACGACCCGGCCTTCACGGTCGGATCGTTGGCCATCAGCGCCACCGGTCGCCCGTCGACGGTTCCCACGCCGGTCAGCACTCCGTCGGCGCCGAGACCGTCCTCCTGCCAGTTCGCCAGCAGCGCCTCCTCGGCGAACGAGCCATCGTCGAGCAGCTCCGCGACTCGGCCGCGCACCGGCAGCTTGCCCTGTTCGCGCGCCTTCTCGCGATGGCGCTCGGGACCGCCGGCGAGCGCGCGGTCGGTGGCGTGGCCGTGGGCGCTCATCGCGGCAGTCGTCGGTGAGCGGCGTGGCGGTGCTCGTGGGCCAGCCGGCGCCGGCGGCGGGCGCTCAGGTGAGCTTCGACCGCCTCGAGGTCGGGGGCGGGGCCGAGCAGGCGCCAGGCGTTGCGCACGAGCGGCAGAAGCGTGACGAGGATCACCCAGAGCGGCCAGAAGCTGCCGCTGGCGCCGCTCGCCGCCCAGATCGCCACGCACACGGCGGAGATGCCAAGCGCTCCGCCGCTCTCCTGGATGAGGCGTCGCTGCAGGTGCGCCCTGCGCCGCTCGAGCGCCAGCGCTAGCGCGCCCGGGCTCATCGGGAGGTCCGCCCTGACAGCGTCCAGCTCGGCGCGCGTAGCCGCCTTGTAGGCGCGCTCGAGGCGCTCCTCGAACTCATCGGAGGTGAGCCGCCCGGCCACCATGTGCTCCCGCAACTCATCGGCGAGCTGCTCGCGGTCGGAGTCGGCGACGCGCAGGCTCGAGGAGTCGCTCACGGCCGCACCTCCTCACAAGGCCGGATTGGGCCCAGGGGGCTCGCCGGAGTAGTCGTAGAAGCCCATGCCCGACTTGCGCCCGAACCAGCCCGCGCTCAGCATCTTGCGCAGTGTCGGCGGTCGCGCGAAGCGCCGCTCGCGGAACTCGTCGAAGAGCACGTCGCAGATCGACCCGAGCGTGTCCAGGCCCACGAAGTCGGCGAGCGTCAGGGGGCCCATCGGGTGGCCCGCTCCGGCCTTCATCGCCTCGTCGATCTCCTCGGCCGATCCGACGTCCTCTTCGAGTGCGCGGATCGCGTCGAGCATGTACGGCACGAGCAGGCGGTTGACGATGAAGCCCGCCTTGTCCTTCGTCGGGATCGCCAGCTTGCCCTCCGAGCGCGCGAACTGCAGAGCCGTCTCGAACGCCTCGTCGCTGCTCGTCACGCAGCGGACGACCTCGACCAGCTTCATGACCTGCGCCGGGTTGAAGTAGTGCAGGCCGACGAACCGGTCCGCACGAGCGGTCACAGCCGCCTGGTCGATCACCGCCAGCGAGGATGTGTTCGTGGCGAATATCGCCTCGGACTTCACGATCGCGTCGACCTCGCGCCACATCTCGATCTTCAACGGCAGGCTCTCCGTGATCGCCTCGATCACCAGGTCGCAGTCGGCGAGGTCGCGGTAGCGCACGGTAGCGCGGATCCGGCCGCGCACGGCATCCGCGTCCTCCTGCGTGGACTTACCACGCTCCACGGAGCGCGCGAGCTGCTTCTCGATCTTGCCGATCCCCTTCGCGAGCGTCGCCTCGTCGACCTCGCGCAGCACGACCTGGTAGCCGGTCTGGGCGGCCACCTGCGCGATGCCATGACCCATCAGCCCGGCTCCGAGCACACCCACGTTCTCGATCTGCTGCGCCATGAGACCTCCGCTTGAATTCTCCACCTCGAGGACGGATCCGAGCAGGGGAGCCTATTACGCGCCCGCGCGACGGCGCCGCGCGGGACATGCGCGCCCGTCGGGCCGAGCCACCCGCGGCCGGCTCCTTCGGCATCGCAAGACCAGCACGGCGAGGTTCACGGTCGTCCAAGGTAGCCTGCTAGGAGTGAGCGCAGAGGACGACTTCGATCTGACGGCCGCCGGTCTTCGGGATGACAGCGCCGAGCTGTCGATGTCGGTCGAGGTGCTCGCGAGGAAGCTCGAGGAGGCGCTGCCCGGGCGGGCCCGTGTCGAGCGCAGCGGCGCGGGGCTACTCGGCAGGGGCCAGAAGCGCGTGCGCTCGCTGCGGGTCGAGCTCGGCTCCAGCTGCTATCAGCTGACCGTCGAGGACGGGCGGCTCGAGGGTTTCCTTGAACGCCAGGTCGGGGGGATCGCGATCAAGCGCGAGCCGCTCGCAGCCGCCGAATGGATGGCCGCGCTGACCGACACCCTGCGCGCCGAGGCCGAGAGCAGCGCCGAGGCGCGCTCGGCGCTCGAAAGGCTGCTGCGCTAGATGGCCGAGGAGCCGAGCGAGCAGGTCGACTCCCTCGCGCGGATCGAGGCCGGCGGCATCCCGCTGTCCGCCGAGCGGCGGCTCAGCGAGCTTCGCGAGCAGGGAGCGTCCTTCACGTCCGAGCTGTCGGTCAGCGGGTTCGCCCTCTGCGATCAGCTTGGTCTGCGCGTGCTCTCGCAGGTGATGGGCAGCTCGGTCTACCAGATGGGCTACCAGTCCTCACGGACTCCGCTCGAACTCGGCGGCCCGGGCCTCGTCGAGCTCGACACGCTCTCGCAGGCGCTGAACGAGGTTCGCGGGAGAGCGCTCTCGCGGATGGCGCAGGAGGCGCGCCTCGTCGGCGCGGACACGGTTGTCGGGGTCAGCACGCGCGCAGCTGGAAGCGAGTCACAGGGCGGGTCGCTGACGCTCGAACACGTCGTCGTGGGCACGGCGGTTCGCGGCGGGCGGGAGCGCACAGAGCACCCCGTGCTGAGCGAGCTGTCGGTCGCCGATTACGCCAAGCTCCTCTCCGCCGGCTTCGAGCCGGTCGGCATCGTCGCCTGGAGCTCGGTCTTCTTCGCGAGCTACGCCTACGCGGGAATGCTCGGCGTGCCCCAGACAGCCGCGCTGGGCACGCTCCAGAACTACGAGCTGCGCGAGTTCACACAGGCCGTCTACGGCGCGCGGGAGACCGTCATGCAGCGAATCACCGACCAGGCCGCTGGGCTCCGCGCCGCGGGCGTGGTCGGGGTGAGAATCGGGCACACCGTTCAGGGAAGCTCGCTCGGGGGCGGGATGTCTCTGGGCCAGCTCGGCGGGATGATGGTGACATTCGAGGCGATTGGCACCGCGATCCGCGAGCACGGGCACGCTACGGCACAGGCCCCCGAACCAGTCATCGACCTAGGCACGTGACAAGGAGCTTGATATGAGCGAGACCGAGCCCGCATACGACCCGTCCTCACTTGAGGGCGTGCCCGAGGCGGGCCGTGCCCGTCTCGCGCAGAACCGTCAGGGGCTGTTCACCTCCGACCTGTCAGTCAACGAGTTCCTGCTCGTCAAGCAGGCCGGCTTCGAGCCGCTCGGGCTGGTCGTGGGCAGCTCGATCTACCACATCGGCGTGCAGCTGGCCGGCTGGAAGAAAAGCCAGGAGATGACGGTCCTGTCCGAGGCGATGTACGGAGCGCGCCAGCTGGCGATGACGCGGATGGAGGAGGAGGCCGACCAGCTCGGCGCCGACGGCGTGGTCGGCGTGCGCCTGGACATCGGGCGCTACGAATGGGGTCAGGACATGGCCGAGTTCATCGCGATCGGCACGGCCGTCAAGCATCGCGAAGGGGTGCTGCACCGCGCGCCGAGCGGAAGGCCGTTCACGAGCGACCTCTCGGGACAGGACTTCTGGACGCTGCTGCGCACCGGTCATCGCCCGGTCGGGATGGTGATGGGCAGCTGCGTCTACCACGTCGCCCACCGGGGGATGCTCCAGTCGATGGCCCAGACGGGTCGCAACGTCGAGCTCTCGAACTTCACCCAGGCCCTCTACGATGCGCGTGAGCTCGCGATGGAGCGGATGCAGAGCGAGGCGCAGGAGCTGCGCGCCGAGGGCATCGTGGGCGTCGACCTTCAGGAGAAGAGCCACGGATGGGGCAGCCACACGATCGAGTTCTTCGCGGTTGGCACCGCGATCGTGGCGCGCGAGGGTCATGATGAGTCGATCCCGCCGCCCACGCCCGTGCTGGATCTCAGCTGAGCATCGGATGGCTGGAGCGCCGCCACGACATCGCAGACACAGGGAGGACGCAAGATCATGAGCATGGTCGTCACCGAGGATCGCGGGCCGGTCAGGCACGTCGTCCTGAATCGACCCGAGAAGCGCAACGCGATGAACCAGGAGCTCCTGCTCGAGCTCGGGGATGCGCTGCGCACAGCCGCCGGCGAGGACGCGGTCGAGTGCGTCGTGCTGCGCGGCGAGGGACCCGTCTTCTCCGCCGGCGTGGATCTCGCCGAGCTGATGTCCTCGACCGGCAAGCCGGGCATGCTGCGCCCGTTTCGCAACGTCTTCCTCGAGTGCGCGAACCTCTGCGAAACGATGCCCAAGCCGGTCGTCTGCCAGATTCACCGCACGTGCGTCGGCGGCGCGCTCGAGGTCGCGCTCGGCTGCGATCTGCGGGTCGCCTCGAGCGACGCGCAGCTCGGCCTGCCGGAGGTGAAGTTCGGGCTGATCCCCGACGTCGGCGGATCGACCCGCCTGCCGGCCGTCGTGGGGCTCGGGCGCGCCAAGGAGATGATCATGACCGCGCGGCTGCTCGATGCCGAGGAGGCCGAGCGCATCGGCCTCCTCAACCGCGTCGCCGCTCCCGAGGAGCTCGGGCAGGCCACCCAGGCGCTGGTGGAGGAACTGCTCGCCAACTCGCCGATCGCCGTCGGCAGAGCGAAGCGCGTGCTCGACGCCTCGGCCCGCCCGGCGCTCGCGCAGACGCTCGAGATGGAGGTCGCTGTGCAGGAGTACTGCGTGGCCGAGGCGCGCGAGCGGGCTCGCCAGGAGGCCGAGGCCGAGTCCGAGGCGGCGCTCGCGAGCTAGGCTCGCCAGTCGACCGGGCCGGCGAGGAGCGTGTGGCTGCCCAGCGGCCGCCCGAGCAGCTCCTGGACGCGTCGGGCGCATGCGAGCAGCGCCGGGAGGTCGATCCCCGTCTCGATTCCCATCTCCTCGAGCATCGAGACGAGGTCCTCGGTGGCGATGTTCCCGGTGGCGCCCGCCGGCACCGGGCAGCCACCGAGCTCGCCGAAGCTCGACTCGAAGCTGTCCACCCCTGCCTCGAGCGCGGCAAGCACGTTCGCGAGGCCCTGCCCGCGCGTGTTGTGGAAATGCGCGGTCAGCTCCACGCCGTCACCCAGCCAGTCGCGGGCGAGCGCGAAGAACTCTCGCACCTGCCGCGGGTTGGCCATCCCGGTCGTATCGCCGAACGCGATCTCCTGCGCGCCCGCATCGCGCAGGCGCCCGGCGATGTCGAGCACGCGCTCGGGCGAGACGTGGCCCTCGTAGGGGCAGCCGAAGGAGGTGGAGATCACCCCCTCGCAGCGCAACCCGTCCTCGCGCGCGCGTCCGAGCACGCGCTCCAGCCCGGCGAGCGACTCGGCGATCGGGCGGTTGACGTTCTCGCGGTTGTGCGTCTCGGACGCGGACAGGAACACGTTGACCTCGTCGAACGGCGACCGCCTGCCCTGTGCGCGGTCACGCAGCTCGAGCGCCGCATCGAGGCCACGCTCGTTGGGTATCAGCACCGACACGCTGACCCTTTCCGGGACGTCGATCCGCGCGAGCACCTCGGCGGCGTCGGCGAGCTGCGGGATCATGTCGGGGCGGACGAAGCTCGTGACCTCCAGACGCGCCAGGCCCGTGCGGGCGAGCGCGTCGATCAGCTCGACCTTGCGCTCCGTCGGGATGATCTCCGGCTCGTTCTGGAAGCCGTCACGCGGACCGACCTCCCTGACCCTCACCTCGCTCGGCAGATCGGACACGGGCACGCTCACCACATCGAGAGGCCGCCGCTGACGTTCAGCGTCTGGCCGGTGACGTACGAGGCGTCGTCAGACGCCAGAAACGCGATCGCCGCGGCCACCTCCTCCGGCTCGCCGGCGCGGCCGAGGGCCGTCGCGTTGACCATGGCCTGCTTCAGTCGCTCGCCGAGCTCTCCAAGCGCCAGCGGGGCGGCATTGAGCAGCGGCGTCTCGATCGGACCGGGCGCCACCGCGTTGCAGCGCACGCGATAGCGGGCCGACTCGCGGGCGATCGCCTTCGTGAAGCCGATCACTCCGGCCTTGGCCGAGGAGTAGACGGCCGAACCCTGCGAGCCCACCCGCCCGGCCTCGCTCGCCACGTTGACGATCGCGCCGCTGCCGCGCTCCTGCATGCGCCCCAGCACCGCGTGGGTGACCGCAAGCACGCCGCGCAGGTTCACGCCCAGGACGAAGTCCCAGAGCTCCTCGTCGGTGTTCACGAAGTACGAGAACCTGTCGGTGCCGGCGTTGTTGACGAGGATGTCGATGTCGCCGAGCTCCCCGAGCGTCGCGGCGACGGCCGCACGCACCGACGCGGCGTCGGCGACGTCCAGCGGGCAGGCGAAGGCGTCGAGCTCGCCCGCGAGCTCGCGCGCACCCTGCTCGTTGAGATCGCCGATCGCGACGCGCGCCCCTTCGGCCGCGAGGCGGCGGGCGGTCGCCGCGCCGATCCCCGACGCCCCGCCGGTGACGAGCGCCGTCCTTCCTTCGAGCCTCATGTCTCGCAGCCTATACTCGGCCGCCGTGCCTCCGTCGCCCTCCGATCCGGTCGCGGTCATCGGCGCCTCGGGCGCGTTGGGATTCGGCCTTGCGATCCGGCTCGGCCGCGTGGGCGTGCCGATCGCGATCGGCTCCCGTGACGCCCTGCGAGCAGAGGAAACGGTCGAGCGGGCGCACTTCGTGGCGCCCGATGGCGAGTTCTCCGCCCACGAGAACGCGGGCGCGGTGGCCGTCTCTGCCACCGTGATCCTGAGCGTGCCCTTTCGCAACCAGTCCGAGACGCTCACGAACCTGAGGAAGGCGTGGCGGCCCGGGCAGCTGGTGATCGACGCAACCGTTCCGCTCGCGGCGGCGGTGAGCGGCAAGGCGACCAGGATGCTCGGCGTCTGGCAGGGCTCGGCCGCGCAGCAGACCGCCGAGATGGTGCCCGACGGCGTGCGCGTCGTGTCGGCGCTGCACACCGTCAGCGCGGCGTCGCTCAGCGATCTCGAGCACCCGCTCGAGCAGGATGTGCTCCTGTGCGGCGACGTGCGGCCCGACAAGCTCGAGGCCGCGAGCCTGATCGAGCGGATCGACGGCCTGCGCTGCGTCGACTGCGGCGGGCTCGAGATGGCGCGCATCACCGAGTCGCTGACCGCGATGCTGATCTCGGTCAACGCGCGCTACAAGTCACATGCGGGCGTCCGTCTGACGAGCCTTCCCGAGCAATTGTGGGAGTGACCCATCTGAGCTCTGCCAGCAGCGACATCGTCGTGCTCGCCGGTGGCACCGGCGGCGCCAAGCTCGCGAGGGGCATGGCCGACGCGGTCGGCGCAGAGCGGGTCGCGGTGATCGCGAACACCGGCGACGACATCGAGATCTACGGCGCATACGTCTCGCCGGACCCGGACCTCATCTCCTTCTGGCTCGCCGACGTGATCGACGAGCGCGGCTGGGGCCTGCGCGAGGACACCTTCGCCGTGATGGACGCCCTGCGCGAGCTCGGCGTGGACGTGTGGTTCAACCTCGGCGACCGCGACCTCGCGTGGTGCCTGGAGCGGGCGAGGATGCTTGCCGAAGGACTGTCGCCGACGGCTGCGCTCGCGCGCCTGAACGAGGCGATCGGCGTGCGCGCGCGCGTGCTGCCGATGAGCGACGATCCGGTGCGCACGTGGGTCCGCACGAGCGACGCCGGGTGGTGCGCCTTCCAGGAGTTCATGATCCGCGAGCAGGCGGCCGGGCTCGTCGAGGGCCTCGAGTACCGCGGCGCCGAGCAGGCCGCCCCGAGCCCCGAGGCGCTCGAGGCGATCAACCGCGCGCGTACGATCGTGATCGGGCCCTCCAACCCGCTGGCCTCGATCGGTCCGATTCTCGCCGTGCCCGGCATCCGTGACGCACTGCTGGGCGCCAGCGCACCGGTGGTCGCCGTGAGCCCGATCGTCGGCGGCGAGGTGCTAAAGGGGCCGACGGTGTCGTTCATGGCGTTCGCCGCGCTCGAGCTGAGCGCCGACGGCGTCGCCGACTTCTACGGCGAGCTGCTCGACGGGATGGTCGCCGACGAGAATGTCGGCCGGCTCGCGAGCCTCCAGACGGACACCCGCATGGATGACGCCGGTGCCCGCGTGCGCGTCGCCGAGCAGGTGCTGTCGTTCGCCGAAGGCGTCCGCTAGCCGCAGGCGCGCCTCAGCTGCCCACCGGCGCCCTGCTCGCGCGCCACTCCTCGAGCGAGTCGAGAGCTGCACCGACGACGCGTTCGACGAACGAGTCGCGGTCGTTCGCGTGCGGGAGCGGCCCTTCGGGAACGTCCACCTCGAGGAACTCGCACAGCGGCCCCCACCCGTCGGCGACCTCCCAAACGAGCAGCCGCTCCGCGGGGACGACCCGCTTGACCTCCTCGTTGTGGCGGATCATCTGCTCGATCAGCAGCGCCGGCACGGCGTGGCCGGCGGCGAACGTGCCCCTTGGACCCCAGAACATGCGGTCCACGAGCGCGAGATAGCTGCGCCAACGGGGGTCGACCTCTGCACGGGCGCGTGAGAGCAGCGGCATCAGCGACTCGCCGTGGCACATCGTCCAGATCGTCTCCCTGAAGCTGCGCTCCCAAGCATCAGGGTCGCGCACGCTCAGCAGAACCTTGGCGTCGGGATAGCGGCCCATCAGCTCACGATAGAAGTAGCCGCCGGGCCAGTCGACCGTCGAGCGGTGCCCGGCGAAGACCTCGCCCCACGGCGCCTCCCCGTCCAGCGCTCGATCCCAGAGCCTGACCTGGTCGAGATCGGCGAGTACGTTGACCCAGTGGTAGCACGGCCCCAGCCCGAGCTCCTCGAGCGCCAGCTTCTGCGTCAGCGTCGCAGTGCGAGGCAGACCCGCTCCGATCACGGTCATCTCCGTCGGTCCTGGTGGGGCTTTCACCTGCACTCCTTCTGTCTGGCGTCGTCATCGCAGCAGATCGCGCATCCGCCCACCCGAAGAACTCGCTAAGAGCGCCGCGTGCACAGCGGGTATCGTGCACTCTTGCGCATATCGTCGAAGCTCAGCTGGACGGCCCGGACTGAGTGCCGAATGCCAACCAAGGAGTCTCGACTGTGCAGAGCGGCCCGTACCGCGGCTATGGAGGATCTCTTCTCGTCCACCCCACGAGGGCCGCGCGGCAGGCCCCTAGACGAGCGGGCCCGCGGATCGCGGCGATCGCAGTCTCGGACTCGGAGACGGTCCTTTCGCAGGATCAGGTCCTGGATCGTCTGGGGCTGAAGGGAAACGAGTTCGCCGAGGGGATCTTCGAGCGCTGCGGGGTCAGGCGCCGCCACCTGGACCTGAGCGGTGATTTCCTCGCGCGAACCCTGCAGGCTCGCACGCCGCAGATCGAGCAGGACCTGCTGGGGCACTCGATACGAGCCGTCGACGCGCTCGAGCTCGACCCCCGAGAGATCGGGACCGTGCTCAGCGCGAGCCTGTACTCGCTCGGCTGTCCCACGCTCGCGCACCGTCTGGTCGACCACTACGAGATGGACCCGTGCACCGACAAGTACCACGTGACCGGCGTCGGCTGCGCGAGCGGGGTGCCGCTGATGAGGCTGGCGGGGCAGGCGTTGCGCGAGCACCCGCGGAGGGATGCGCTGGTCGTGGCCGCTGAGAGCATGAGCGGCATCCTGATGAGCGCCGCGCCAGAGGATCCGAAGGCGAAGATCGTCGGCTCGGCGATCTTCGGCGACGGGTGCGCCGCGGCCGTCCTGTCTTGCGATCCGCGCTCGGATGGGCCGACGATCCTCGATTCACGGGTCCACCAGATCGGCGAGACGCTGGGCGCGGTCAGCCTGGAGCTGGCCGGCGAGGACAGCTACCTGCACCTGGCCCGCGAGCTGCCGGACCTGGCAGCGGCCGGCCTGCCGGAGGTCGTCGGCGGCTTTCTCCGCCGCAATCATCTGGAGCGCTCGAACATCGACCACTGGATCGTCCATCCGGGCGGAAGACGCATCATCGAGAGCGTGCAGACGGCGCTCGAGCTCTCCGACGATGACGTCGCCACGAGCTGGAGTGCGCTGGCAGACCACGGCAACATTGGCACGCCCTCGATCCTCTACGTGCTCAAGGACACCATCGAGCAGTACGAGCCCGAGCCGGGCGCGCGCGGGCTGATGGTGACGATCGGCCCCGGTGTGACCGTCGGCATGATGCTGCTCGGCTGGTGAGCAACGCCATCCGCGGGATACGCTCCTTAGATGCGGACCGCAGCGGTGCTCCCCGTCAAGCGCTTCGCCGACGCCAAGCAGCGCCTCGGGGCGAGCGTCGCCGATCCCCTGCGGCTGGCGCTGGCGCGAGCAATGGTCGCCGACGTGCTGCTCGCGCTCGCTGAGACGAGCTCGATCGAGCTTACGATCGTCGTCACGCGCGAGCACACGGTCGCCGTCGCGGCGCGCGAGCAGGGCGCGATCGTGATCGACGAGGAGGCCGAGAGCGGCCAGTCCGCCGCGGTGACTCTCGGCGTGCGGCGTGCGCTCGCCGAGGGAGTCGAGCGTGTGCTCTGCGTGCCCGGCGACTGCCCGGCGCTCGACCCCGCCGAGCTCGAGAGCCTGCTGCGCGCCCCGGTCGCGGCGTCGGCTGCAACGGCCGCCGGCCGCGGTGAGGCGGAGGTCGTGATCCTGCCGGACCGCCATGGGAGCGGCACGAACGGCCTGCTGCTGAGGCCTCCCGACGCGATCCCCCCCGCCTTCGGGCCAGCCAGCTGTGAGCGTCACCGCAAGCTCGCACTCGCAGCCGCGGTCCCCTGCCGCGTGCAGCGGCTGCCGTCACTGCTGCTCGACGTCGACACGGGTGCCGATCTCGCTGCGCTGCGCGAGCGGCTCTCGGGACACGGGGAGCGGGCCTCGCGCACGCGCTCGGTGCTCGGCCAGCTCCAACGCGCGGACATCCGCTCCGTCAGCACGCCCGCCTGAGCCGGAGCCCATCGTGGGGAGCCTCTGCGCACGCGCTGTCAGCGGCATTCCCGAGGTGCGCGCGGGCGATGACCTCGCGGCGCTGATCCACTCGGCGCTCGACGGCGAGCCGCTGCGAAGCGGGCAGGTGCTGGCGATCGCGCACACCGCCGTCTCAAAGGCGGAGGGGGCGCTCGTCGCGCTCGCCGACGTCAGCCCGAGCAAGCGCGCGCGGGAGCTAGCGGCGAGCGCCGCAGGCGGAGCTAGGGAGATGGACGCGCGCGTCGTGCAGGTGGCGCTCGACGAGGCAAGCGAGGTCCTGCGCGCCGAGCGCGGCGTGCTCATCTGCCGCACGCGTCACGGCTTCGTCTGCGCAAACGCGGGGGTCGACGTCTCCAATGCGTCCGCGCCGGACACGGTCATCCTGCTACCGCGCGACCCCGACGCCTCTGCTCGGGGCATCCGCGCGCGGCTGCATGCGCTGAGCGGATCGGACGGCGCCGACGCGGCCGCGCCCGCCGTGCTGATCAGCGACAGCTTCGGCCGCCCATGGCGCAACGGCCAGTGCGACGTCGCGATCGGGCTCGCCGGCATGCAGCCGCTCGACGACTGGCGCGGACGGACGGACGCCAACGACCTGGAGCTGCGAGCCACCTGGCTCGCCCTCGCCGACGCCGCAGCCGCGGCCGCCGACCTCGCGCGTTCGAAGGACTCGCGCGAGCCGGTCGTCATCATCGACGGCCTCGAGCGCTTCGTGACCGCCGATGACGGGCCCGGGGCAACTGCGCTCATCCGTCCGCTGCACGAGGACCTGTTCCGCTGAGCGGGCTCCTCGCCGCAGGCTAGCGCGAGCCGCCGTCCGCGAGGCTCGACCAGAAGCGGATGAACTCGCGCTCGTGGCCGATGCCTGCATCGAGCGCGAGTCGCCAGCCGCGCGGTGCGCCGAGCGTGTTGGCGCGCAGCTCTTCATACGTCTGCAGCTGGCGCCCGTGAGCGTCGAGCTGGGCGGCCGCAAGCGCCGCCGGGTCGGCCCCGAAGAAGAGCTTGAGCGTGGCCGGATCGCGGACCTCCTCGAGCTCGCCTGTCGGCTCCGAGCGCCAGTCATCGAGGGCGCGCCGGCCCTGCTCGGTGAGCCGGTAGATGCGCCGGCGCCGTCCGGCTTGCTCGCGCTCCTCGCTCAGCAGACCCTCGCCGGCCAGTCGCGCGCACTCGCTGTAGAGCTGGGTGTGCGGCACGCTCCAGAAGTTGATCGTGCTGAGTTGCGCCACCGCTTGAGGTCGTACGGCGTCGCAGGTTCGAGCCGCTCGAGCAGGCCGAGGACGATGAAGGAGGTTTCGGTCAGGCGTGGGCTTGACATCGTCCGCAGAGTAGCGTACGGTCCGTATCGTTCCGACCGAACTATTGAGGAGGGATCATCGTGAGCGCGATCGCCACCGGCACATCGACCGAGCCTACGCTCGGCTTCACGACGCTCGAACAGGAGCGGACACTCGCCGAGCTGCCGCTTCGCGGCGAGCTTCCGTCGTGGCTCGGCGGCTCGCTTCTGCGCACCGGCCCGGCCAAGTTCGAGGTGGGCGAGCAGCAGCTGCGCCACTGGTTCGACGGCCTCGCGATGCTGCACCGCTTCACGATCGCCGGCGGGCGCGTCTCCTACGGAAGCCGCTTCCTCGAGAGCCGCTCCTACAGGGCTGCGCGCGAGCGCGGCCGGATGGTCTACGGCGAGTTCGCCACCGACCCGTGCCGCTCGCTGTTCAAGCGCGTGCAGACGCTGTTTTCAAAAAGCGCGCTGCCCGACAACGCCAACATCAACGTGACGCGGCTCGGCGAGCGATTCATCGCGATGACGGAGACCCCGCTGCCTGTGGAGTTCGACGCCCGCACGCTGCACGCCGCCGAGGTGCGTCCCTATCAGGCGCCGGGCCAGCTCTCGACAGCGCACCCGCACGCGGATCGCGCCAGCGGCGCAATGCTCAACTACGCGGCCAGGCTGGGGCCGACGAGCAGCTACCGGTTCTTCGAGGTCCCCCCGTCGCCCCCCGGCCAGCGCCCGGCGAAGCCGCGCGTGATCGGCTCGCTTCCCGTCAAGGAGCCGGCCTACATGCACTCCTTCGGTCTCACCGAGCGCTGGTTCGTGTTGGCCGAGTTCCCTCTCGTCGTCAACCCCCTCGCGCTCGCGCTGTCCGGGCGCCCCTACATCGAGAACTACCGCTGGAAGCCGCAGCGCGGCACGCGCTTCACGCTCGTCGAGCGCACGAGCGGCAAGGCGACCGCGGGCTTCGAGACCGAGGCGTGCTTCGCGTTCCACCACGTCAACGCCTTCGAGGACGGCGATGAGGTGATCGTCGATCTGTGCGCGCTTCCGGACGCAGGCATAATCGAGGAGCTCTACCTCGACCGGCTGCGCGCAGACGGCCCCCGCTCGCTCCCCCGCTCGGCGCTCACGCGCTTCAGGCTCAAGCTTGCCGACCGCTCGGTCGCCCGCGAGCGCCTCGGCGCCGGCGGCTTCGAGCTGCCTCGCATCAACTACTCGCGCTGCAACGCGCGCCCGTACCGCTACGCCTGGGGAAACGACACAGGCGCGAGCGGGTGGTTCGAGCAGATCGTCAAGCTCGACACGAGCGGCGGCGCGGCGCTCTCCTGGTCGCAGGCCGGCTGCTATCCGGGCGAGCCTGTCTTCACCGAGCGCCCAGGCGCCGAGGGCGAGGACGACGGCGTTCTGCTCTCCGTCGTGCTCGACGCGGGCGCCGGGTCCTCCTTCCTGCTCGTCCTCGACGCGGCCGACCTCAGCGAGCTCGCCCGTGCGGAGGTCCCGCACCACATCCCCTTCGGCTTCCACGGCATGTTCTCGCGGAGCGCCGCCTCCGCGACGCCGGCGCAGGACGGGTAGGCGTCCGGTGGCGGCTGCGCTCTATGCCGCGATCGACAGCCCGTAGCGGCGCCTGATCTCGTACAGCGTCGTGCGCTCGGCCGCCGGGCGTCCGGCGGCGTGCGCAGCCGCCACGAGCTGCTCCGGGTCGAGCTTGGTGCCGTGGTAGCTGCCGGCGAGGCGGCTGATCGACTCCTCCATCAGTGTCCCGCCGAGGTCGTTGACGCCCCAGCGCAGTGCCTCGGTGGCGGCGTCGATCCCCATCTTCACCCACGCTGCCTGCAGGCTGGGAATCGTGCGTCCGAGAGCGAGACGGAAGACGGCGGTGTGCTTGAGGTTCTCCTCGCGCGAGATCTCCTCGACGCCGTGCGTGCGGCCGAGCAGCGTCTGGAACGGGATGAACGAGAGCGGCACGAACTCGGTGATGCCGCCGGTCTCCTCCTGCAGCTCGCGCACGACGCGCATGTGCTCGGCGAGCTCCCACGGCTCCTCGATGTGCCCGAACATGACCGTTGCGGTCGAGCGCAGGCCCGCTGCGTGGCTCGCCCGGATGATCTGCACCCAGCGCGCCACCGGCAGCTTGTTCGGCGAGATGCGCGCACGCACGCCGTCGTGCAGCACCTCGGCGGCCGTCCCCGGAGTCGAGCCGAGTCCCGCGTCCTTGAGCTGCGCGAAGACCTCCGCGGGCGCGAGCCCGGAGATGTCGCACATGTGCGCGATCTCCATCGCGCTGTAGGCGTGCAGGTGAAGCTGCGGCGCGGTCTCCTTGGCCAAGCGCAGCCAGCCGAGGTAGTCCTCGAGCGTCCAGTCCGGATGGATGCCCGACTGGATGCACAGCTCCGTCGCACCGTAGTCGACGGCCTCCTCGATGCGCGCCACGAAGTCGCGCCCGTCGTGCTCGTAGGCGTCCGGCGAGCGCTTGCCCTGACCGAAGCCGCAGAATGCGCAGCCCACCGTGCACACGTTCGAGATGTTGATGTTCCGGTTGACGACGAACGTCACCTCCTCGCCGGCGAGCTCGGCGCGAAGCTCATCGGCGGCCTGGCGCATGTCCTCGATCGCCTCCGCCCGCGTCTCGGCGAACATCGCCGTCAGCTCATCGGCCGTCAGCGAGAGCCCATCCCGCCCCCGCTCGAGCGCCCCCGCGACGAGGCTCGGACGGATCGGAGCGGGCGGCTCGCTGCGCCCGGAGCCGCGCCGCGGGATGAAGCTCCAGTACTTGAGCTTGATCGTGTCGATCACGCCCTGTGCGAGCCACTCGCTGTCGACGTAGCGCGGGTAGACGCAGAGCCGCTCGGTCAGCGCGTACCCATCGCGCTGCAGCAGCTTTCGCACCTGGTGCGGAGAGGGGAACGGGTGCTCGGGAGAGATGTGATCGCCGTTGGCGCTGAGGCCGCCGAGGTCGGTGGCGCCGGCCGCGACCAGCTCTCCCCACCAGTCAGCCAGGTTGGGCGGGATCTGGATGCCGACGTCGGGCATCAGCCGGCGGGTCTCGGCGATCAGCCGCTTCATGTCCTCGATGCTCACCGGGCAGGCCCACTCGGGAAGCGCCAGCCGCGGCCGTCCATCGGCGACGCCCGTGCGCCAGTACTCGCGCGCTGCCGCATCCGCGATCTCCGCCGGCTCGCGTCCGTAGTAGCGCTGATGCGGGACGAAGTTCTGCAGGATCACCTCCTGGATGTGCCCGTGCTCGGAGTGGACCTCCGCGAGCGCCTGCAGCGACGCCAAGCGCTCCTCTTCGCTCTCGCCGATTCCGACGAGGATCCCGCTCGTGAACGGGATCCTCAGCTCGCCCGCCAAGCGAATCGTCTCCAGGCGCCGCAGCGGATGCTTGGTCGGCGAGCCCGCGTGCACGGTCTCCATCAGCCGCTCGGACACGGACTCGAGCATCAGCCCCTGCGACGCGGTCACCTCGCGCAGCCGGGCCAGGTCCTCGCGGGAGAGCACGCCGAGGTTTGTGTGCGGCAACAGTCCGCGCTCGAGCGCGCGCTCGCAGACCCAGACGACGTATGCCGTGAAGTCGCGGTGGCCGTGCGCCAGCAGCCGCTCACGCACCTGCGGGTTGACCTCGGGTCGCTCGCCGGTGAGCACGAGCAGCTCCTTGACCTGCCTGTGAGCTGCGCCGTCGAGGATCTGGAGAACCTCATCCGGCTCGTGCAGGTGGGCCGTGTGCGTCGCGAACGCGCAGTACTTGCAGTAGCAGCGGCACGTGCGCGACAGTGACAGCGTCAGGTTGCGCGAGAAGGTGACCCGGCGGCGCATCAACCTATGAAGGGCGGCTTCGCGTCACTCATCTGTGCAGCTCCTCCGAATCCTCGATCTCCGCTCGCCGCATCGCGATGAGGCTGTCGCGGCGCATTGGCAAAGCTCAACTCTGCTCCAGGCACGTCCGGCCTCGGATGGGCCCAAGTCGCCCACTATGCTCCGCTGCCGTGTCCGCGCCTGCGCAAGATCGAGTCTACCTCGCCCGTCACGGCCAAACCGCCTACAACCTCGAGGGGCGCTTCCAGGGCCAGCTTCCGATTCCCCTCGACGCCACCGGCCGCGTCCAGGCCAGCGAGCTCGCCGAGCGCGCCGCCGCGTACGGCTTTCGCACGCTGTGGTGCAGCCCGCTTCTGCGTGCGCGCGAAACGGCCGACGTGATCGCGCGCAGGATCGGCCTGCAACCGAGAGAGGACGCGCGGCTGATGGAGACCGACGCGGGCGACTGGACGGATCGCAGCTTCGCCGACGTCCAGGCCGAGGCGCCCGCGCAGTTCGCGGCGTTCGCCTCGGGCGACCCCGGTTTCGCGTTTCCCGGCGGCGAGTCCTTCGCGCATCAGGAGGACCGTGTGAGCGCGGCGATCGCGGACATCGAACGGAGCGAGCTGCCGGCCCTCGCGGTCTGCCACGGGATGGTCATCCGCGCAGCACTTGCCCAGCGCGCCGGGCACAGGGTCGAGCGCTTCGAGCGCGTGCCGAACGCAGCGCTCGTCCCCCTGGACCCGATCGAGGCCGAACACGTCGACCTCGGCGGCGGCGCGGCGACGATGGCCAGCTGAGCTGGCGAGACGGTCGGTGGCAACCCAACAGCGCGCATGGCTCAGCGCAGGATCGCGCACCCTGTGGTCGCGTGTGCGATCAGCGCCTCGCCGGCCTCGACGAACAGGCGGCCCTCCGCGGTGGCGGTGCGCCGTCCGGCGTGCACCACCCTGCCCTCGGCAAGCACGCGACCCGTCGTGCCTGTCATCGCACGCACGTAGCGCACCTGCAGGTCGGAGGTCGTGAAGGCGGCGCCGGCCTCGAGCGTGCTTTGCACGGCGCAGCCCATGCAGCTATCGAGGATCGTCGCCGCGACGCCGCCGTGCACCGACCCGAGCGGGTTGTACATCCACTCCGCCGGCTCCATCGCGAACAGCGCACGCCCGGGATCGACCTCCAGGAGGCTGAAGCCGAGAACCCGCGCCATCGGCGGCGGCGCGAGCGTCCCGTCGATGATCGCCTGAAGATATGCGATCCCCGGGAGGCGCATTCCCGCTGCAGCCGTTGCAGCCGGGTCCTCCCAGCTGAAGCTGCGCGTCCGCAGCTGCTCGGCCGTGCTCATGCCGCTCCCTCGGCCGCGGCCGGGGCCCTCAGCACGCTCAGCGCGCGCGGCCCGAGCGCCGCGAGCGCGGCCCCCGCCGCCAGCCCGCCGGTCACGCTGATCAGCCACGCGGCGTGAAAGTCCGCGGCGCTCTTCGCCTGCGTGCCGAGCACGGCGACGAGCACCGCCACGCCGAGCGCGGCACCGATCTGGCGGCCCATCGTGAGCACCGCGGCGCCCGTCGCGAAGCGCTCGGGTGCCAGCGAGGACGCGCCGGCGCCCGTGAGCGTCGGGATCACCAGGCCCACGCCGGCGCCTCCGATCAGAAGGCCCGGCAAATACTCAGAGACGTAGTCCGGCCGCTCGCCGGTGTGCGTGATGTACCACAGCGACCCGCCGGCGAACAGCACCGAGCCGAGCAGCCCGGGGATGCGATAGCCGACGCGCGCCCCGAGGCGAGCCGAGGGAACGCTGAAGAGAGTCGCCGTCGCCGGCCCCGGGAACAGCATCAGGCCGGCGCTGAGCACGCTCTCATGCCAGACCGACGTGAGGAACAGGACTCCCGAGAGCAGCATCGCGCCGAAGCCGCCGAAGAACAGCAGCGAGGCTCCGACCGCCAGGCCGAAGCTGCGCACGCGCAGCATCGCCGGCTCGACGATCGGCGCGAGGTGGCGCTCCGAGCGCCACCAGATCGCCGGTAGCAGGAGCGCTGCGACCGCGAGCAGCGCGAGTATCGCCGGGGAGCTCCAGCCCCAGCTCTGGCCCTCGACGATCGCGACCACCAGCGATCCGATCGCCGCGATCAGCGCCCCGGCGCCCAGCACGTCCGGGCGTTGGGCGCCGAGCTCGCGCCGCTCGATGAGCGTACGCGTGCCGGCGAGAAGGCCGATCAGCCCAACGGGGACGTTCACGAGGAAGACCCAACGCCAGTCGGCCTGGACGAGCAGGCCTCCGAGCGGCGGCCCGGCGGCGGCGGCGATGCCGCCGGTCGCCGCCCACACGCCGATCGCGACGTGCCGCTCATGCGCGGCGAACTCCGGCAGGATCAGCCCCAGCGAGGTCGGGAGCATCAGCGCGCCGCCGCCAGCCTGCAGCACCCGCGCCGCCACCAGCATGCCGACCGACGGCGCCAGCGCACAACCGGCGCTCGCGGACACGAAGATCGCGAGACCGAGCAGGAACGCGCGCTTTCGCCCGAACGCATCCGCCCAGCGCCCGGCGGGCACGAGCAGCGCCGCGAACACGATCGCGTATGCGCTGAGGATCCACGACAGCGAGCCGAGCGACGCTCCCCCGAAGTGCCGCGCGATCGCCGGGAACGCGATGTTGACGATGAACAGGTCGAGGCTCGACATGAAAACCCCGACGCACACGATCGACACGACGATCCACTTACGTTTCATGATGAAACCCACCGTAACACAGTGAGTTGCATGATGCAATGGTTTGCCGCTATGCTGTCTGCCGATGCTCCGCAACGACTACACCGGACAGAGCTGCAGCATTGCCGCCGCGCTCGAGGTGGTCGGTGAGCGCTGGTCGCTGTTGATCGTGCGCGACGTGTTCCTCGGACTGCGGCGCTTCGACGAGATCCAGGCGAGCCTCGGCATCGCGCGCAACGTCCTGCAGACCCGGCTCACGCGCCTGGTGCGCAGCGGCGTGCTCGAGAAGCGCCTCTACCAGGAGCGCCCGCCACGCCACGAATACCGCCTCACCGAGAAGGGCCTCGACCTGTGGCCGACCGTCGTGGCGCTGATGCAGTGGGGCGATCAGTACGCCGCTGGCGCCCCCGGTCCGCCGGTGCTGCTCGAACACCGCGGCTGCGGTGGGGCGGTCGACGAGCATCGCATGTGCGAGGCATGCGGGGCGCGGCTTTCCGTCCGCGACGTGCGCGCCCAGCCCGGCCCCGGCGCCGGACCGGGGCATCCGCTGCTACGCCGCGCCCAGCCCACCGCGACGTCCTAGACGCCGTTCGTCAACCGGCTTCGCCGGCCGCGACGCCAGCGAAGGCGCGGCGTCGGGCGGCGTCGCACTGGGCGGGAGTGGAAAGCCGGACGGCTTGGCGCTTGGCGTCGTCGAGCAGGTAGGAGCTCCCGTAGGCGCCGCGAAGGGCATCCGCGAGCGGCCCGCGCGCGCCGCAGGTCAGGCTCGCGGGCCCGGCGAGCGGGGCGCCGTGCAGCTTCGGACTGGAGTAGGAGATGCGGATCGCGCTCGTCAGATCGAGGCTCGTGTCGAGCACGGGGATGCCCGGACCGACCGCCTGTGGCGCGCCGAACGCGTACACCGTCGCGGTCGCCGGGAGGCGCGGCAGCGCGGTGTGGAAGTCGGCGAGCTCGCGCTGTTGATCGGCGGCGGCCGCATCCCAGGCACGCACATCGCCGGCCGAGCGGACGAGGTAGGCGCCGGCAAGCGCGAGCGTCGCCGCCGTGAGCGCGAGCGCGGCTGTGCGATGCGGCAGGCGGAGGAGCCGGCCGAGCATGCGCACGAGCAGCACGAGGGCCGCGTAGACGACGATCGCGACGCCGACAGCGGCGGCGGCGTTCATGCGATTGACCGTGCCTGCGAGGCTCGGCGCGTAGTGGTCGGGTGCGGGAACGTATACCGACCAGGCGGCGATCGCGACCAGCGCGCCGCTGGCGGCGATCGCAAGCCAGCGGGCGAGCTCGAGGCGCAGTGGGTCGCTCCTCGCGATGAGCAGGCGCAGTGACGCCGCGGTGGCGAGTACGGCCGCAAGCGCGGCTGCCGGCGCCCACGCTCCGAGGCCGCCGACGGGAAGCGCGGCAGAGCCCGCGAGCTGAACACCCCTGACGGCGATCAGGCCGGCGTGCGAGATCATGCCGGCGAACGGCTGCATCCGCGAGGGAGTGGCGATGTCGATTGGCAGCGCCAGGCGGGTTACGGCGAGCGTGAGCGCGATCACGACCACATCGACAGCCCAGCGCGCACGCGCGCGACGCACCCCCACGACGTGCACGTAGAGCAGTCCCGTGAGGCAGCCGACGACGGCGAACACTTCGTAGCTGACGATGCTCGCGACATACAGCGACAGGGAGGCGCCGTGGAGCGCCAGGGCGCGGCGCGGGCTGCTCTGAAGCGCGCGCAGGGCCAGCATCGCGCCGAGCAGGAAGGCGGCGATCGCGAGGCTGCTCAGCGAGAGGACGCCCCACAGCCAGACGCTGTCGCTGAACGGAAACGTGAGCACCAGCGCTGCGACCGCGACCGCGTGACGGGCTGCGAAGCCGAGCTGGCGCAGAAGCAGATACAGGCAGCTGACCTCGAGCACGAGGGCTGCCGCCGCGAGCGCGAGCCGTGCCGGTCCGTTCAAGCCGATCGCCTGATCGAGCGCGGCGTAGTAGAGAACCTGACCGGGGCGCTCACCGTAGCTGAGCCAGAGCGCGTGCAGGAGACCCCCGTGCCCGGGAAAGCGCGCGAGCGCGAGCAGGCTCCAATCGTCGTAGTACAGGCCGCCGCTGCGGATGTGCGCCGCACACATCACCCACGCGATCAGGCCGAACGCGCATACGCACGCCAGCATCTCTGCGACCGAGACCGACGTGCGCCGTGCGCGCCGCGGCCGAGCGCGCGGCGCGATCAGCGCGCCAGGCGTTGCGCTCGCTGCAAGCGGGCGCATCGAGGTCATTCCTGCGCCGGCGCCGGCGCCGCTGCCAGCCTTGCGACCAGCTCGGCCGCCTCGCGGGCCATCCGCGAGCGCGGCACCACGAGATCTATTCCCGCCAGCTCCGCCCGCTCGCGCGCGAGCGCGTCCACGTGCGAGTAGAAGCCGAGCGTGCGCATCCGCGCGAGGGCTCCATCGCGCGAGAGCGATTCGACGATCCGAGCGCCGTCGAGATCGGCATCGGTGAGGTCCACGACGAGGACCGCCGCGGCAGGCGCCTGTGCATGTGCGATGCGCTCCCTCAGCGATGCTTCATTGGCGACCAGCTCCACCTCGTTGCCCGCGGCCGTCAGGATGCCCTGCACGCGCGATCCGAACAGCAGGTCCGGGACGAGCGCCAGCACCCGGGTCATCTACTGCGCCCGCAGGCGGCGGAACTCCTCACGCGCCGAGTACGGGCGCCCCCACATCTGGACGACCTCGACCCGCCCGCTGCGCATCTCCCGCACGGCGAGCTCGCCGGCGATGCCGGCTTCGTCGAGCAGATGCAGGGCACCGTGCACCGTCGGCGCGGCGGCCGCGTGTCCGAAGGTGTGCGCGACGAGCAGGCGCCAATGCCAATCGTGATGGGAGTAGGGACACGCGTTGCAGGTGGCGAGGTACAGGGCCGCTTCCACGTAGCGCGACTCATCGGCGATCCGCAGGTCGAGCTCGAGGTCGGTCCAGTCGTCGGGAAGCGAGTCGACGATCTGCTGGAAGATCTCGGCGAGGCCCATCTGCGCAGAAGCCTAGCGCGGCTATGCTCGGAGTCGTGGCGATAGCCGGTCCAGAGATGCTGAGCGCGGAGCATCGCGTGCTCCTGGAGGGTTGCGGCCTGCTGGATCGCTCCGAGCGCGGCATGCTGGCACTGAGCGGAGACGGCGCTGTCGAGTTCCTCAACGGCCAGGTGACAAACGAGCTCACGACGCTGCAGCCGGGCGAGGGCTGCTATGCGGCGTTCCTCACGCACAAGGGCAAGATGCTCGGCGATCTGCGGATCTTCGCGGTCGGCGACGATGCACGCGGGGTGCCCTCAGAGCTGCTGCTCGACACCGAGCGCGTGGCGCTCCAGGCGCTGTTCGACATGATCCGCCGCTTCAAGGTCGGCTTCGAGGTCGATCTGCACAAGCGCACGCTCGAGCGCGGCCTGCTCTCGCTGATCGGTCCCGACTGCGGCCACATCGCGGGCGCCGAGCTGGCCGATCTCGGATCGGTCGCCGCGGTCGAGCACGCCAACTCGCCGGTCGAGGTCGGCGCGATCGTGGCGCTCGCCGTACGTACGGACGTTGGCGTGGATCTGATCTGCGACGCATCCGACACGGCGCAGCTGGCAGCGGCTTTGCGCGAGCGAGGCGCCGTGGCGGTCTCCGAGCAGGCCGCCGAGTGCTTGCGCATCGAGGGCGGCCGCCCCCGCTTCGGGATCGACCTCGACGAGACGGTCATCCCCCAGGAGGCTGGGCTCAACGAGCGCGCGGTGAGCTTCACAAAGGGCTGCTACGTGGGACAGGAGACGGTCGCGCGCCTGCACTACAGAGGCAAACCCAACCGCCACCTGCGCGGCCTGCGCCTGTCCGAGCCAGCGGCCGGCGGCGAGGAGCTGCTGCTCGGCGAGCGGCCGGTCGGACGGCTCGGCAGCACGACCGTGTCTCCGAGGCTCGGGCCGATCGCGCTCGCGCTGGTGCGCCGCGAGGCCGAGCCGGGCGCGGTCGTGAGCGTCGGCAGCGATGGCTCCACAGCGGAGATCGTCACGCTCCCGTTCGCGCTCGCCTGAACCCACGAGCCTGCCTGCACCGGCCACCCGTGGGTAGGATTGGTCTTCGTTCCGATTCCGAGCGGCGAGGTCCAAAGCACGTGGCAACCGATCTCCAACAAGTCTCAGAGATACTCGTCGACCCCGGCGAGCTGCCAAAGACGATGTCGGCATGGGTCATCCGCGAGGAGCGCTTCGGCGAGCCGAAGGACGCCTTCCAGCTCGAGGAGATCGAGGTTCCCGAGCCGGGCGCGTTCGAGGTGATCGTGCGGGTGATGGCCGCCGGCGTCAACTACAACAACGTGTGGGCCGCGCTCGGCCAGCCGGTCTCGGTGATGCGCTACGGGGACCATCCGGAGTTCGGACACCACATCGGCGGCTCGGACGCCTCGGGGATCGTGTGGAAGGTCGGCCCCGGCGTGACCCGCTGGAAGCCTGGCGACGAGGTCGTCCTCCACTGCAACCAGGCATCCTACGAGGATCCGGAGGTTCACGGCCTCGACCCGCTCGCGGCACCGTCGCAGAAGATCTGGGGCTACGAGACGACGTGGGGATCCTTCGCGCAGTTCACCAAGGTGCAGGCGCAGCAGCTGCTGCACAAGCCGCCGGCGCTGAGTTGGGAGGAGGCGGCCTCCTACGGCCTCGTGTACTTCACCGCCTACCGCATGCTGTTGACGCGCTGCAAATTGCAGGCGGGACAGCGTGTTCTGATCTGGGGGGCGGCCGGCGGCCTCGGCGTGTTCGCGACGCAGCTGTGCAAGACGGCTGGAGCGCACTGCGTCGGCGTGGTCTCCTCCGCCGAGAAGGGTGAGCTGGTCAAGCGCCTCGGCGCCGTCGACTACATCGACCGGACCGAGTTCGAGGGCATGATGCGCAAGGGCGGCGAGACCGAGGAGGAGGAGAAGGCGCGCTTCAAGGTCTCGCTCGCGTTCGCCAAGCGGGTCAAGGAGATCCTCGGCGACGCCCCCGACATCGTCTTCGAGCACGTGGGGAAAGCGACGTTCCCGACATCGGTCTTCACGGTCAAGGCGTTCGGGAAGGTCGTGATCTGCGCCGGCACGACCGGCATCGACGTCGACTTCAACGTGGCGTACCTGTGGATGCGCCAGAAGGAGATCCTGGGCTCGCACTTCGCCAACGCCTACGAGTGCACGAAGGCCAACGAGCTGATCGAAAGCGGGCAGATCCGCCCGGTGCTGTGGCGCACGCTTGGCTTCGAGGGAGTCGCAGAAGCCCACCAGCTGATGCGCGAAAACAAGCACCTCGGCAAGATCTCGATCCTTGTCGGCGCCGATTCGGAGGGTCAGGGCAAGACGGCCGACGGACCCGGTGCGATCCACGCCGAGGTCGGCGCCTGATGGCCGGGACCGTGATCGTTCCGTGGTACGCGACCGGCTTTCGCGCGGACGGCTTCGAGCAGGCTCTCGACGAGGTCGCCGCGGCGGCGCTGCGCTACGGCGCGAGCTCCTATGCCGTCTACCGGTCGCGCGACGACCGCTACAAGTTCCAGCAGCTGGCGTCGTTCGCCGAGCATCTCGACTGGGAACGCTACTGGGAAGGCCCCGAGATGACCTACTTCAGGGCGCGCTACTCGAGCTGGTATCAGGTGCCGGTGCTCTACGGCTGGTGGGACCTGACCGCGCACGGCGCCCTGGCCGCACAGCCCGTGACCGCGGGCAACGGCCTCGGCAACGGGATGGCGAGGAGCGACGGCGCCTAGCGTCAGCCCTGCTCGAGCGGCGCCATCGTCAGGCCGGCGCCCTTGAGCTGCTCCCAGTAGAGCTCGGCCGGCTCCTGGTGGCCGCTGAAGACGATCGCCCGGCCGGAGGTGTGAATCACGTTCGCGATCTCGAGGCCGCGCTCGAGCGTGACGCCTGGGATGAAGCGCGCGAGCGTGCGGGCGACGTGATCGAAGGTGTTGTGGTCGTCGTTGCACACGATCACGCTCCAGGAGCCGCCGGAGCCGCTGCCGGGGCCGCGGATGCGCGGCAGCTCGACCGTCTGGCTCACCGCCCGGCAGGATAAAGGCCGCGGGCCGACCGTACAATTGGGGCATGAGCGGCGATCCCTCTCCGCGCCTGCCCGAGCGCGACCGGCCGTGGATGATGCGCACCTACGCCGGCCACTCGACGGCGAAGGCCTCCAACGAGCTCTACCGGCGCAACCTCGAAAAGGGTCAGACGGGCCTGTCGGTCGCCTTCGACCTGCCCACGCAGACCGGCTATGACCCCGACGACGAGCTCGCCCGGGGCGAGGTCGGCAAGGTCGGCGTGCCGATCTCCCACCGCGGCGACATGGCCGCGCTGATGGACGGCATCCCGCTCGCGGAGATGAACACCTCGATGACGATCAACGCGACCGCCGCGTGGCTGCTGGCGCTCTACATCGTCGTCGCCGAGGAGCAGGGCGTGCCCCAGGAGCAGCTGCAGGGCACCACCCAGAACGACATCATCAAGGAGTTCCTCGCGCGCGGGACCTACGCGTTCCCGCCGGCACCCTCGATGCGCCTGATCGCCGACATGATCGCCTACACGGTCGAGCACGTCCCCAAGTGGAACCCGATCAACATCTGCTCCTACCACCTGCAGGAGGCCGGCGCGACGCCGGTGCAGGAGATCGCCTACGCGATGAGCAACGCGATCGCGGTGCTCGACGCGGCGCGCGAGCGCGTGCCGCAGGAGCGCATGGAGCAGGTGTTCGGGCGCATCTCGTTCTTCGTCAACGCGGGCGTGCGCTTCGTCGAGGAGCACGCCAAGCTGCGCGCGATGTCGATCCTGTGGGAAGAGCTCGGGCGCGAGCGCTACGGCGTCAAGGATCCGCGCCACCTGCGCTTCCGCTACGGCGTGCAGGTCAACTCGCTGGGCCTGACCGAGGCCCAGCCGGAGAACAACGTGCAGCGGATCGTGCTCGAGGCGCTCGCCGTCACGCTCGGGCGCGACGCGCGCGCGCGCGCGATCCAGCTGCCCGCCTGGAACGAGGCGCTCGGGCTGCCGCGTCCGTGGGACCAGCAGTGGTCGCTGCGCATCCAGCAGGTGCTCGCCTACGAGACCGACATCCTCGAGTACCCCGACATCTTCGCCGGCTCGAAGGTGATGGACGGCCTCGTCGCAGAGCTGCTCGAGGGAGCGCGCGCCGAGATGGCCGTCGTCGCCGAGCACGGCGGCGCCGTCGAGGCGGTGCCTACATGAAGGGCGCGCTGGTCGACTCCCACCGCGAGCGCATCCGCCGGATCGAGTCCGGCGAGCAGGTCGTGGTCGGCCAGAACCGCTTCACCGAGTCCGAGGTCTCGCCGCTCACCGCCGACGCCGAGGGCGGCATCCTGGTCGTCGATCCGGCGCTCGAAGCCGAGCAGATCGAGGCGGTGCGCCGCTGGCGCTCACGAGCGCGACCAGGCGGCGGTCGACGCCGCGCTGGCCGCGCTGGCCGAGGTCGCCCGCGAGCAGGACGGCGCCGAGAACCTGATGGTCGCGACGATCGCCGCCGCCCGCGCGGGCGCCACGACCGGCGAGTGGGCGCGCACCCTGCGCGAGGTGTTCGGCAGCTACCGCGCGCCCACCGGCGTCGGCGAGGCCTCGGCCGCGGCTGCCGCCGACGGGGAGCTCAGCGAGCTGCGCGGCGAGGTGTCGCGCCTGCAGGAGAAGCTCGGCCGGCGGCCGAAGATCCTCGTCGGCAAGCCCGGCCTCGACGGCCACTCGAACGGCGCCGAGCAGATCGCGGTGCGCGCGCGCGACTCGGGCATGGACGTCGTCTATGAAGGGATCCGCCTGACCCCCGCGCAGATCGCCGCCTCGGCGCTGCAGGAGGGCGTGCACGTGATCGGCCTGTCGATCCTCTCGGGCTCCCACCGCGAGCTGATCCCGGCGGTGATCGACGCGCTGCGCGAGGCGGGCGTGACCGCGCCGGTGGTCGTCGGCGGGATCATCCCCGAGCAGGACGTCGCGCTGCTGCAGACAGGCGGGCGTGGCGGCCGTCTACACGCCGAAGGACTTCGACATCACGCGCATCATGCGCGACATCGTCGAGCTGGTGCGACGCGCGGCGCCGATCGAAGCCGCGGCCAACGGCCACGGTCCCTCCGCCAACGGCTCGGCGTGAGCGCCGACGGAGCCGCCCTCGGCGCGCGCCTGCGCGAGCGGGACCTGAGCGCGGCGCCCGCCGCGCTGAACCTGCTGGAGAGCACGGCCGCGGCCGACCGCGAGCAGTCGGCGAGGCTGCTCGGCGAGCTCTCCCCGGCCGCGCTCGGAGGCGAGGCGCCGGGGCACGTGATCGGCGTGACCGGGCCGCCGGGCGCGGGCAAGTCGACGCTGCTCTCGGCGCTGCTGCGAGCGTGGCGCGCGCGCGGTCGCACGCGTGGCGATGCTCGCGGTCGATCCCAGCTCGCGCCGCTCGGGCGGCTCGCTGCTCGGCGATCGCGCGCGCATCGACTTCGACCCCGCCGACCGCGGCGTGCTGATCCGCTCGACCGCCGCCGGCGAGCGGCTCGGCGGACTCGCCTCGGCCACCCGCGCGGCGGCGCACGCGCTCGCGGCGGCGTTCGACGTCGTCGTGATCGAGACGGTCGGCGTCGGCCAGGCCGAGACCGAGGTCGCCGACGTCGCCGACACCGTCGCGGTCGTCGTGCAGCCGGGCAGCGGCGACGTGCTGCAGTTCCTGAAGTCCGGGATCATGGAGATCCCCGACGTGCTCGTCGTCACCAAGGCCGACCTCGGCCAGGATCGCGACGCGCACGCGGCGCGACCTGAGCGCCGCGCTGCGCTCGCTCGGCTCGCAGTCGACGACGCGCGTGCTCGCGGTCTCCTCGCTGTCGCCGCCCGAGCGGCATCGACGAGCTCGTGGACGCGCTCGACGAGCACCGCGCCGGGCTCGACCTCGCCGCGCGACGCCTGCGCGGCGCGCCGGGCCGGCGCGCTCACGGACTTCGCCGTCGAGCACGGCGAGCGCGGGCTGCGCGCGCTCGGCGGCCGCCGTGCGCGCCGAGGCACTGCTCGCCGCCCAGGAGCCGGGCCTGGATGTCGCCGGCGCTCGTGGCCGTGCTCGAGCGGGCGCCGATGAGCGCGGAGCTGAGCTCGCTGATGGGGCGCGACCTGTTGATGATGTTCGGGGCGTTCGTGCTCGCCAGCGCGCTCGCGGGAGCGCTCGGCGCGGTCAACCTCGGCACGGCGCTCGCGTTCGGGCAGATGGCGTTCGCCGCGACGACCGTCTACGTGATGCTCAGGCGCTGAGGCGCCGCCGACCGTGTAACGAAACCGGCTCCCAGCGCAGATCCACGTCGTGAGCCTTGGCCAGATGATCGTTCTGCTCGCCTTCGCCGTGCTCGCGGGCGCGGGCACGGCGCTGTCGCCGTGCGTGCTGCCGGTGCTGCCGGCGCTGCTGTCCGCGGGCGGCGTCGGGGGCCGGCGCCGGCCGCTCGGGCATCGTGCTCGGGCTGTCGATCACGTTCACGGTGACGATCGTCGGGCGTCGCGAACGTGGTCGACGGGGTCGGCCTCGGCAGCGACCCGCTGCGCGATGTGGCGATCGTCGTGCTGCTGGTGTTCGGCCTCGCGCTGCTCATGCCCGGCGTGGCCGCGCGGCATCGAGGCGCCGCTGTCGCGCCTGGCGCGCTTCGGCCCGCGCTACGAGCGGCGACGGCTTCCTCTCGGGCCTGCTCGTCGGCGGCGCGCTCGGCTTCGTCTACACGCCCTGCGCGAGCCCGATCCTCGCGGCGGTCATCTCCGTCAGCGCCGCCTCGGGCAAAACGATCGCTGATCGCGCTCGCCTACGCGCTCGGCTCGGCGCTCGTGCTGCTCGCGCTCACGCTCGGCGGCAGGCGACTGTTCGACCGCGTGCGCAGAGGCCGGCCGCGGGCCGCTGCTGCAGCGCGCGCTCGGCACGATCATGATCCTCACGGCGGTCGCGATCCTGACCAACCTCGACGTCAACTTCGACCAGTTCGTCGCCCAGCACATCCCCAACGTCAACCTCACCGCGTCGCTCGAGTGCTCGAGCACGGTGACCGGCCGGCTGCACGAGATCACCGGCCGCAAGCCGAAGTTCGCCCCGGCCAACGGATCCTCGGCGTGCGAAGGCTCCTGCGAGCAAGCTGCATGCGGCGGCCGCCAACGCCAGCCAGGCGAGCCTGCTCGCCGACGCAGAACCAGCTGCCCGACCTCGGCACCGCGCCCGAATTCACGGAAACCGAGGACTGGTTCAACACCCCGGGCGACCGCCCGCTCACGCTCGCCTCGCTGCGCGGACGCGTCGTGCTGGTCGACTTCTGGACCTACACCTGCATCAACTGCATCCGCACGCTGCCCTATCTGAAGGCGTGGGACGCCGCCTACCGCAACGAGGGCCTCACGATCGTCGGCGTCGAGACGCCCGAGTTCGCCTTCGAGCACGAGGCCTCCAACGTGTCCAACGCGATCGACCAGTTCGGCCTGCGCTACCCGGTCGTCCAGGACAACAACATGGGCACCTGGAACGCCTACGGCAACGAGGACTGGCCGGCCGACTACCTGATCGACGCGAACGGGCAGGTTCGCTACACGGCCTTCGGCGAGGGCGACTACGGCAAGACCGAAACCGCGATCCGCGCGCTGCTCGCCGAAGCCGGCTACCAGGTCGGCGGCAAGAGCCACCCGACCGGCGTGATCGTGCCCTCCGAAGTGGCCACCCCGGAGACCTACCTGGGCACCGCCCGAGCCGAGGGCTGGGTCGAACCCTCCCAAGTCCGGCCTGCACGACTACGGCCCGGCCGCCGACCGGCGAACTGCAGCTCAACGAGCTTCGCCTACAGCGGCACGCTGGAACATCTCCGGCCAGCCGGCCGAAGCCGTCGCCGACGCCGGCATCGACGTCGAGTTCCACGCCAAGAACGTCTACCTCGTGCTGAGCTCGCCCGGCGAACGCCCGCTGCCGGTGCACGTGCTGCTCGACGGGCACCCGATCCCCGCCAGCCGACGCCGGCGCCGACGTGCACAACGGCGTCGTCACCGTCCGCCGCCAGCGCCTGTACACGCTCGTCTCGCTGCCGCAGCGACGAACAGCACCGCCTGTCGCCTGCGCTTCGCCCCCGGCGTGACCGGCTACGCGTTCACGTTCGGCTAGGAGCCGCGCGCTACTACAGGCCGCGGTTGCCCGCCCCTACAATGCCCTCATGGAGGGCTCAATGGCCGAGACGAGCGCACGCAGCTGGTTGCGCTGCTACCGCTGCTGGTCGCAGGACCTGGAGGTCCAGGTCCACTACGAGGGCATCCACAAGATCGACCCCGAGACCGGCGAGCGCGCGGAAGTCGTCGATGAGCTCCAGGAGGCCGTCGTGCAGTGCCTCGAGTGCATGCACGATCAGCCGCACCTAGGCTTCAACAACGGCCGCGTCGAGCCGATCGAGGACCGCTGGGAAAGGATGATCGCAGGGACGCCGTGGGTCGCCTCGTGCACGGTGGCGGTCGACGCGGAAGACGTCGAGAGCTGCTCCGGGCCGGAGGCGGGCGACGCGCTCTCCTACGCGGCCTTCGGCGATCACGGCGTGCGCGAGTTCTTCACGCACGTGCGCTTCCACAAGCACGAGGACGACGCGCGCATCATCGTCCACCTGCTCGTGGAGCTTTATGCTCGCTCGCTCGAGGAGGCCACCGACGTCCTCGAGTCATCGGCGCGTGGCGCGCTGACGATCACCTCGCTGGCCGAGGAGTCGCGCCCGCCGGCAGCCGCCGGCGAGAGCCACGGCCACGATTAGCAGGGCGAGCTTCTAGCTGCGCGTCAGCGTCGTGACCGGCACGTTCTCGGCTTCGGCAACGCGGATCAGGGACTCGTCGGCCGTGGCGAGCGCATCGGACTCTCCGGTGGCGGCGAGGAGGATGCAGTCCGCAAGCGAGATCGGCGCGCGGATGCGGTGGTAGCGGCGCGCGCGAATGTCGGCCGCATCACGGGCGATCTGCTCGTCGATCGCCACCAACGTCATCCGTTCCCCGACGAGCGCCAGCGTCGCTGCCTCCAGATGCTCCCTGGGAATCCTCTCGACGCGCTGCAGCACGTCTAGCGCCTCTGCCAGGTTAACCGCGGTGATCGCCGCCTCGCCTCTCCGCAGCAGCGCCTCCACCTCGTCGGCTGCCGGCTCCTCTGCGAGCAGCGCGATCAGCGCGTAGGCGTCGAGAAGGACCCTCACCTTGCCGCGCGCCGGCGCTCGGCGACCGCGTCGGCTTCGCGCGCGAGTGCACGCAGCTGCGCACTGCTCATCGAGAGCTCTCCGGCCAGAGCGCCGCGCGCCGCCGCGATCGGATCGTCGGGCGCCGGTCTGAGCACGATCCGATCTCCGAGATCTTCGAGTGCCAACGTCGAGGTGTCCCACCGGCGGCGGATGCCCGAGGGGATCGAGATCTGCCCTCCGCGGGAGATCTTAGCGGTCTTCATGATCATGAAAGCTATCATGAATAAGTGTCAGCTCATGGAGAGCCTGGGCGAGTAGGAGATAGGCCGGCCGTCAAATGTCCCGTTCGGGTGATCGCAGTCACGCACGCGGACGGTGCCTCACTGCCCCTACCTTGCCGAGCGGGACCTCAGCCCAATCGCTCCTGCAGCGCCGTCAGCTGGTCGTGCAGCTCCTGCGGCAGTTCTTCGAACTTCGCGTAATGCTCCCTGAACTGCGGCAGCTGCGCCTTCCATTCCTCGGTCTCGACCCTCAGCAGCTCGGCCATGTCCTCGTCGGAGACCTCGAGGCCACCAGTGTCGATGCCCTCACCGCCGACCGGCGGGATCAGCCCGATCGGAGTGTCCCTGGCCGCTCCATGTCCTGCGCAGCGTGCGAACACCCACGCGAGGACGCGCGAGTTCTCGCCGTAGCCGGGCCACAGGAAGCGCCCATTGGGAGCCTTGCGGAACCAGTTGACGTAGAAGATCTTCGGCAGCTTCGCCCCGGGCTTGCGCCCGATCTTCAGCCAGTGGTCGAAGTAGTCGGCCATGTTGTAGCCGCAGAACGGCAGCATCGCGAAGGGATCGAAGCGCAGCTCGCCCACCGTGCCCGCGGCCGCAGCGGTCTTCTCCGAGCTCATCACAGAGCCGAGGAACACGCCATGCTCCCAGTCGAAAGCCTCCGTCACGAGCGGCACGACCGTCGAGCGCCGCCCGCCGAAGAGCATTGCGTCGATCGGCACACCCGCCGGGTCCTGCCACTCGGGGGCGATCGCCGGATCCTGAGCGGCCGGCGCCGTGAAGCGGGCGTTCGGATGCGCGGCCGGCGCGTCCGCGGCCGGAGTCCAGTCGTTACCGTGCCAGTCGATCAGATGCGCAGGCGCGTCTTTCGTGAGGCCCTCCCACCAGATGTCGTCGTCGTCGGTCTTCGCGCAGTTCGTGAAGATCGTGTTGCGCTCGATCGTGTGGATCGCGTTCGGGTTGGTCGCCTCGCCGGTGCCCGGCGCGACGCCGAAGAAGCCGGCCTCCGGGTTGATCGCGTAGAGGCGGCCGTCGTCGCCGAACTTCATCCACGCGATGTCGTCTCCGATCGTCTCGACCTTCCAGCCGTCGAGCGTCGGGACCAGCATCGCGAGGTTCGTCTTGCCGCACGCGCTCGGGAAGGCTCCGGTGATGTACTTCACCTGACCCTCGGGCGAGGTGAGCTTGAGGATCAGCATGTGCTCGGCCATCCAGCCCTCGTCGCGCGCCATCACGGAGGCGATGCGCAGCGCGAAGCACTTCTTGCCGAGCAGCGCGTTGCCGCCGTAGCCGGAGCCGTAGGAGGAGATCTCGCGCGTCTCGGGGAAATGCACGATGTACTTGTTCTCGGCGTTGCACGGCCACGGCACGTCCTCGACGCCGTCGAGGAGCGGCATGCCGACGGAATGCAGGCACGGGACGAACTCGCCATCGCTGCCGAGCGCGTCGAGCGCGCCCCGGCCCATGCGCGTCATTATCCGCATGTTCACCGCGACGTAGGCCGAGTCGGTGAGCTGCACGCCCACGTGACTCTTGTCAGAGCCGAGCGGCCCCATCGAGAACGGCACGACGTACATGGCGCGCCCGCGCATGGCGCCCGCGAACAGCCCCGTCAGCGTCTCGCGCATCTCGGCCGGATCGCGCCAGTTGTTGGTCGGTCCCGCTTCGGCCTCGGTGGGCGAGCAGATGAAGGTGCGGTCCTCGACCCTGGCGACGTCCCCGGGGTCCGACAGCGCGAGGTAGGAGTTCGGGCGCTTTGCGTCGGAGAGCCGCTCGAAGGTGCCGGCGTCGATCAGCACCTGGCAGAGGCGGTCGTACTCCTCGGCGGAGCCGTCGCACCAATGGATCTCGTCGGGTTCGGTGAGCGAGGCCACCTCGGTCACCCAGGCGAGCAGGCGCCTGTTCGTCGTCGGGGCAGAAGCGGTCGTGCTCATTGGCTGGATGCGGCTCCCTCGTTGTCGCGGTCGAAGTCGCCCTTCAAAGGCGCAGTTCCCGAGCCAATTGGCTCGGAAAACGGAAAAACGCCCCGCTAAGGGCGTCAGAGAAGCCTACCGCACGGGTCTAGCCCCGGCAGATCGCGCCAGGAGGGCCTAGTCGACGTTGCCCTCGGCGGCCGGCTCGGGGCCTGGATGCTTGCGCGGAACGAGCACGAGGCGCTTGAATTGCGCGACCAGGACTCCGTCCTGGTTGTAGGCGCGCGTGTGCACCTTCACCGTCCCGCGATCCGGCTTGGACTTCGACTCCTTCTTCTCCAGGACCTCCGACTCGACGAAGAGGGTGTCGCCGTGGAACACCGGCGCCGGATGGTTCAACTCCTCTGTGGCGAGGTTCGCGATCGCCTTGCCGGAGACGTCGGAGACCGTCATGCCGAAGATGATCGAGTAGACCAGCGGACCCGCCACGACGTTGCGGCCCTGCTGCGATTTCGCCGCGTAAACGTCGTTGACGTGCAGCGGATGGTGGTTCATCGTCAGCAGGCAGAACAGGTGGTCCTCGGCCTCCGTGATGGTCTTCGCCGGCCAGTGCTTGTAGACGGCGCCAACCTCGAACTCCTCGAGGTAGCGACCATAGGGGTGCGCGCCGCTCGCCTCGCGCGCGGCCTGATCGGTCTCGACGGGATGGGTCTCGCTCATGGGTCTCCTTGTCTGATTTGGAGCGGAACTCTAGACACTCGTCCGACCCAGAGCGGCCCGCCAGCGCTACGGTTCAGATCCCAGACGACACAGGAGACACGACTTGCGCAACCCCCGCGACTTCTTCAAGCCCCTTGCGATCGGTGCGCCCGAGCCGGCGCGCGAGATCCCGTTCAAGCCTTCCCGGATGATCCATTTCCTCGACTTCTCCAACGAGAAGATGCTCGCCAAGGTGCCTGACATCGCGCCCACCGTCGACATCCTGCTCGGCAACCTCGAGGACGCCGTCCCGGTCGATCGCAAGGAGGCGGCGCGTGCGGGGCTGATCAAGGTCGGACGCGAGATGGACCTCGGTGACACGGCGCTGTGGACGCGTGTCAACGAGCTGGCCTCGCCGTGGGTCCTCGACGACCTGACCGAGCTCGTGACCGAGATCGGCGACCGGCTCGAGGTGATCATGATCCCCAAGGTCGAGGGCCCGTGGGACATCCACTACGTCGACCGGATCCTCGCCCAGCTCGAGGCCAAGGCCGGCCTCGAGCGTCCGCTGCTGATCCACGCGATCCTCGAGACCGCGCAGGGCGTCACCAACCTCGAGGAGATCGCGAGCGCCTCCCCGCGAATCCAGGGAATGAGCTTCGGGCCGGCCGACCTCGCGGCCTCGCGGCGCATGAAGACGACCCGCGTTGGCGGCGGGCATCCTGGGTACCGCACGATCGCCGATCCCGATCCCGACGTCCCGGACGCGCCCCGACCGAGCTACCAGCAGGACCCGTGGCACTACTCGATCGCGCGGATGGTGGACGCCTGCACGTCCGTCGGCGCCCTGCCGTTCTACGGCCCCTACGGCGACATCCGCGATCTCGAGGGCTGCGAGACCCAGTTCCGCGCCTCGTTCCTGCTCGGCTGCGTCGGCGCCTGGTCGCTGCATCCCGCGCAGATCGCCATCGCCAAGAAGGTCTTCTCCCCCGATCCCGCGGAGGTCGCGTTCGCCAAAAAGGTGATCGAGGCGATCCCCGACGGGCGGGGCGTGCACATGATCGACGGCAAGATGCAGGATGACGCCACCTGGAAGCAGTGCAAGGTGATGGTCAATCTCGCTGAAATGCTCGCGCGAAAGGACCCCGAGCTGGCCGAGGCCTACGGCTTCGTCACCGCCGCGGCGCTGTAGGCTTCCGCGCCGCGATGAGATTCTTCGAGTACGAGGCGCGCGAGATCGTCAAGCGCGCAGGCATCCCGGTCACCGACTACGGGTTCACGACCGACGCCGCCGAGGCGCGCGCGATCGCCGAGCGGATCGGCGGCCCGACCGTGATCAAGTCGCAGGTCCTCACCGGCGGGCGCATGAAGGCCGGTGGGGTCAAGTTCGCAGACACGCCCGAGGAGGCCGAAGCCCACGCGCGCGAGATCCTCGAGCTCGAGATCAACGGACACATGCCGCGCGGCGTGCTCGTCGATCCCCGCGCCGAGGTCGAGCAGGAGTACTACGCCGGCGTCGTCTGGGACGGGATCAGCAAGCAGCCGGTGATGATCTTCTCGCCGGTCGGCGGCATCGATATCGAGCAGGTCGCCGAGGAGCAGCCCGAGGCGGTCGGGCGGCGGCGCTTCTCGAACATACTTCCGTTCGGGGACTTCCAGGCCAAGGAGGTGCTCGCCGCGACCGGCGTCAGCGGATCGGCCCTGAACAGGCTCATCCCGATCATCGCCCGCCTGGCGAGGCTGTTCGTGGAGAACGACATGATCCTCGCCGAGATCAACCCGCTGGGGCGCCTCTCCGACGACTCGTTCGTCGCGCTCGACGCGCACATGGACATGGAGAACGAGGCCCGCGGGCGCCACCGCAGCCTGCTCGCCGAGCTCGGCGTGGGCGAGGAGGAGACGAGGCAGGCGCGCGAGGCCACGCCCTTCGAGCTCGCCGGCGAGCGCATCGACGCGACCGACCACCGCGGCGTCGCCGGGAACGTAACCGAGTTCGACGGCAACCTCGGCCTCGTGATCGGCGCCGGCGGCGGCTCGCTGACGCTGTTCGACGCCGTGCGCGCGCACGGCGGGCATCCTGCCAACTACTGCGAGATCGGCGGCAACCCGTCGGTGGCGAAGGCGTGCGGGCTGGCCAAGCTGGTCCTGCAGAAGCCGGGCGTGGAGCAGATCGCCGTGATGATGTCGATCGTGTCGAACACGCGCGTGGACATTGTCGCGCGCGGCGTCATCAAAGCTTGCCTGGAGCTCGGCTATGACCCGGCCGAGAAGATCGCGATCTTCCGCATCCCCGGCGCGTGGGAGGAGGAGGGCTTCAAGATCCTCGAGGCCTACGGCGTCGACTATGCAGACCGCTCGGTGTCGCTGAACGAGGCGGCTCGCAGGGCCGTCGAGAAGATTCAGGGTGTCGCCGCCTGATGCGGAGCGTCAGCGGCGACATCGATCGCGGGCGGTGCGGAGCGTGAGCGTTATCGACCGCGAGCGGTGTATCGCAATGGTTATACGCTCGCAACGGTGGAAGACGGGCGTCGCGTGTCCATCCTGATCGACGCGGACACGACGTTCATCGTCCAGGGGATCACAGGACGCGAGGCCGTCAACCTGACTCGCGAGTGCCTCGACTACGGCGCGGGCGCCAAGGTGGTCGGGGGCGTGACACCCGGACGCTTCGGGCGCGAGGTGCATGGCGTGCCCGTGTTCGACACCGTCACCCAGGCCGTTGCCCACCACGGCGGCCCGATCCACGGGTCGGTCGTCACGGTCCCGCCGGCCTTCACCAGGGACGCGGTGTTCGAGGCGATCGAGAACGGCATCGAGCTGATCGTGATCGTTACCGAGCGCATCCCTCGCCGCGACGTCGCAGAGATGGTCGAGCTTGCGACGCTGCGCGGCGCCCGCATCATCGGCCCGAACTGCCTCGGGATCATCGTTCCCGACGTGATCAAGATGGGAGGCATCGGCGGCCCGGCGAGAAACGCGGCGCAGGCCTATACGCCGGGGCCGATCGGCGTGATCTCCCGCTCGGGCGGGATGACCACCGAGATGTCATCGACGCTCAGCGCCGCGGGCCTCGGCCAGTCCACCGCCGTCTCGATCGGAGGCGACGCGATCATCGGCTGCACCTACGCGGAGCTGATGCCGCTGTTCGAGGCCGACGAGCAGACGCAGGGAATCGTGATCTACACCGAGCCGGGCGGGCGGATGGAGGCCGAGCTCGCCCACTGGGTGACCGAGAACTCCTCGCGGCTGCCGATCGTGGCGTTCATGGCCGGCCGCTTCATGGACGAGATGCCAGGGATGAGCTTCGGGCACGCGGGCACGATCGTCGAAGGCAAGGAGGACACGGCCTCGGAGAAGATCGCCCGCCTTGCGCAGGCCGGCATCGCCGTTGCGGAGCGGATCGAGGACATCCCGCAGATGATCCAGGCCAAGATCGCCGAGAGCGCGCCGGCATGAGGAGTGACGGCATCTTCATCGCCGTCGAGGTCGACGACCGACTCGCCGATGATCGGGAGCTCGCGAAAACGCTGACCGAGGCCTGCCCGGTCGACATCTTCGCGCAGGGCGATGACGACCGGCTTCAGATCGTCGAGCAGAACCTCGACGAGTGCGTGCTCTGCCGGCTGTGTCTCGACGCCTCGCCCCCGGGAGCGGTCATGGTGATCAAGCTGTATGACGACAGCGCAGTGCTTGCCTGAGCGCGCCGTTTTAGTACCTTGTGAGTGTCAGGCGCGCTCTACGCGCGCGCCTGAAGGACGAAGGCGCGCACGGCCGTGAACGAAAACTTCTCCCTCATCGTAATGTGCCTGTTCCTGCTCGCCTCGCTTGCGTTCCTGGCCGAGCAGCTGACCTCCTACCACTGAGCGAGCGGAGCCTATGGGTGCCTGCGCGCCCGCGGCGTGCGCTGGCGCTCGAGCTGCCGTTCGACGACGTTGATGATCAGGCGCAGGAACTGCTCGGGCCCGGTCGCCTTGGCCTGCCCGTAGCTGAATGCCTCGATCCAGTCGGGAATCTTGCCTTCGCGCGCCATCACGTTGAAGAACTCGCGCCGCATGTCCACCCGCAGCCGCGCGTCTGCGGCGGGTCCCTTCGTCACCTTCACGTCGGGCATCTCGAGGCGAAAGTGCTGCACGTCCCCCCTGCCGCGCAGCTCGACGCCGACGATGAGCTTGATCGGCTCGAGCGCAGGGACTTCGGATATGAACCTGCGGGTGGCGAGCTCGATCAGAGCCTTCGCGTCGTCGGCCATATGGGTGCTACTTCCCTCCCGGGACCGTCGCGGCCCCTGACGTTCTGTCAGATCTTATGACGCTGCAGGAGCTTGCGGCCGATCACCATGCGCTGGATCTCAGACGTGCCCTCTCCGATCAGCAGCAGCGGTGCGTCGCGGTAAAGGCGCTCGATCTCATACTCCTTGGAGTAGCCGTAGCCGCCGTGGATCCGGAAGGACTCCTCCACGCAGAAGCGACCGGCCTCGGATGCGAACAGCTTCGCCATTCCCGCCTCCAGGTCCGAACGCTCGCCGGCATCCTTCAGCCGGGCGGCGCGCAGCGTGAGCAGCCGTGCGGCCTCGACCTGGGTCGCCATGTCGGCGAGCTTGAACTGGATCGCCTGGTGCTCGGCGATCGGCTTGCCGAACGTCTTTCGCTCCTGCGAGTAGCGCAGTGCGAGCTCGAGCGCGCGCTGGGCGATGCCGACGCCGCGCGCGGCGACGTTCACCCGACCCACCTCGAGCGCATCCATCATCTGCGCAAAGCCCTTGTTCAACCCCTCCTGCTCCCCGCCGAGCACGTTCTCGGCCGGGACGCGGTAGCCGTCGAACACGAGCTCCGTCGACTCGACGCCCTTGTAGCCGAGCTTCTTGATCTTCGGCGGCACGTTCAGGCCCGCGAACTCGCCGCTGTTCTCGCTTACGCCGGGCTCTTTTTCGGCGATGAAGCAGGTGAAGCCCCTGTGGCGCGGCTCGGCGTCCGGATCCGTCTTGACGAGCACGAAGACGAGCGTCGAGAGCAGGCCGTTCGTCACCCACATCTTCTGGCCGTTGATCTCGTACTTGCCGTCCTCGCCCTTCCTCGCCGATGTTTTGATCGCCTGCACATCGGACCCGAGCTCGGGCTCGGACAGCGAGAACGCCGCGCGGATCTCACCGGTTGCCATCCGCGGCAGGTACCTCTCCTTCTGCTCGCTCGTGCCGAACTTCATCAGCAGATATGAGCCGATGAAGTGCGTGTTGATCACGCCCGAGATCGAGATCCAGCCGCGCGAGAGCTCCTCGACGATCATCGCGTACGTCGTCAGGTCGAGCCCCATCCCGCCGTACTCCTCGGGAATAGTCACCCCGAACAGGCCCAGCTCCTTCATCTGCTCGACGATCGGGCCGGGGAACTCGTCCTCGTGGTCGTAGTGCTCGGCGTTCGGCAGGATCTGCTCGTCGACGAACTGGTGCACCATGTCGGTGATCGCCTTCTGCTCGTCGGTCTTCTCGGTGTACTGGGAGGCGGCTACGGCCATTCTGATTAGCGCTCCAGGGTCGTGTTAAGCGGTACAAGGGAGAATACCGGCGTGAACTTCGCCCGCGATGTCGTCGACCGGCGCATGGGGAGCGATCTCGCGCTGCTCGAGCTCGCGCGCGACGGGAGCAGGCGGGAGTGGCGCTTCGCGGAGGTCGCCGAGCGCGCCGCGCACCTGGCGGGCGCGCTGGCGCAGCGGGGGGTCGCACGCGGCGATGTCGTGATGACGCTGATCGGCAACCGCGCCGAGTGGGTGCTGACGATGGTCGCCTGCTTTCGCATCGGCGCGGTCGTGCTGCCGTGCACCGAGCAGCTTCGAGCCAAAGACCTGCGCACGCGCATCGAAGCCATCGGCCCGGCGCTGATCGTGGCAGACGAGCGAAACCGCGAGGAGCTGCAGGCGGCGGGCGGCGAGGTTCCCGCCGTCTACACGCCGCAGGAGGGACTGTTCGCCGCGCCGCCCGCCGCGGCGGTGGAGCTGCAGGATGACGAGCCCTGCCTGATCACCTTCACGAGCGGCACGGCCGGCGAGCCGAAGGCGGTGCTGCACGCTCAGCGCTATCTCTATGGCCAGCGCCTGCAGGCGGAGCGCTGGCTGGGCGCGCGGCGGGGCGAGCTCGTCTGGTGCACAGCCGCCAGCGGCTGGTCGAAGTCGGCGCGCAACGTCTTCATCGCGCCGTGGCTGTCTGGGGCCGCCGCGCTGCTGCACGACGCGCGCTTCGAGCCGGAAGAGCGGCTCGAGCTGCTCGAGCGCGAGCGGGTGAAGGTCCTCTGCATGGCGCCGACCGAGTATCGCGTGATCGCCAAGCGCGCAGCCCTGCGTCCGCTCCCGCGGCTGCGCGCGATGGTCGCCGCCGGCGAGGCGCTGAACCCCGAGGTCCTGCGCGCGTGGCATGAGGTGACGGGCCTTCAGATCCGCGACGGCTACGGCCAGACGGAGACCGGACAGCTGACCGGCGCTCCGCTCGGGCTCGATGCTCGAGCGGGTTCGATGGGCAGGGCCCTGCCGGGCGTCGAGCTGTCCGTCGAGGACGGCGAGCTCACGGTCGAGCCGGCGACCGTGCCGACGTTCTTCCTCGGCTACCTCGGCGAGCAGGTGCGGCGAGCACCGGATGGCGCCTGGATCGTCGCCGACCGGCGCGCCGGAAGCCGCTGGCAGACGGGTGACCTCGTGGCTGAGGACGCCGATGGCTGGCTGTACTTCGAGGGCCGCAACGACGACGTGATCGTCTCCGCCGGTTACCGGATCGGACCCTTCGAGGTCGAGTCGGCGCTCGTCGCCCACCCGGCCGTGGCGGAGGCCGCCGCGGTCGCCGCACCCGATGAGGAGCGCGGCTCGGTCGTCCGCGCGGTGGTCGTGCTGCGCGACGGCGACTACAGGCCGTCGCCGGACCTCGTGCGCGAGCTGCAGGAGCACGTCAAGCGCGAGACGGCCCCGTACAAGTATCCGCGCATCATCGACTTCGCGCGCGAGCTGCCGAAGACCCCGAGCGGCAAGGTCAGGCGCGCGGCGCTGCGCGCGCCGTGACGCGCCGAGCGAGCATGGCTGCGCGCCGTGATCGCTCGCTCGACGGTCCGTCAGGCTGCCTGCGCCGCGGCCAGCGGGACGCGAGCTGACTCGGCCTCTGCGGCGTCGGCGTCGGGCTCGACCTCCTCGGGCACCGAGCCGGTCGGCGGGCGCAGCACCAGGCGGGCCGCCAGGATCCCGAACGCGACGCACGTCGCGGCGACCACGTAGGAGAGGTGGTACCCCCCCGTGAGCGCGCTCGAGAGCGAATGGCCGCTCGCGCTCAACGCCTTGGTGTGAGCGGTCGCGATCGTCCCGAGCGTTGCCAGGCCGATCGCGCCGAACAGCTGCACCGATACGTTGACTATCCCCGAGGCGAGGCCCGCGTCACGCGACGGCGCATCGGACATGCCCATCGTCAAGAGCGGCAGGAACGACCCGCCGGCGCCGAGCCCGAGCAGCAGGAAGGCGAAGAACAGCCCGGGAAAGTAGCTGGCGTGCGTTCCCTGACCCGCGAGCAGCATCAGGCCGGCGATGATCCCGGCAAGGCCCGCGAGCAGCGTTCGCAGCGCGCCGAAGCGCTGGACCGCCCTGGCTGAGACGCCGAGCGAGAGCACGCCGATCGAGATCGTCAGCGGCATGAACGCGAGCCCGGTGCGGATCGCGTCATAGCCGAGCACGCGCTCGAGGTAGAGCGAACCGAGGAAGAAGGCCGAGAACATGCCGGTCACCAGCAGGCCGCGGACGAGGCTCGACCCCATCAGCATCCGCAGGCGGAGGATCCGCAGGGGCATGATCGGGTTCGCCAGGCGAGACTCGAGGGCGAGGAACGCGCCGAGCAGCGCGAGCGATGCCCCGCCGACGCCGAGCGTCCGCGCGGAGAGCAGGCCGTATTCGGTCGACTTGACGATCGCGAACGCGCCGAGCATCGTCGCGAGCGTGATCAGCGCCGAGCCGAGCACGTCCACGCCGCCGGCGAGGCCGAGGCCCTCGTTCTCCACGATCAGCGCCGATCCGAGCAGGAACGTGACTATCCCGATCGGCACGTTGACGAAGAAGATCCAGTGCCAGCTGAGCGTCTGCGTGAGCGCGCCGCCCGCGAGCAGCCGATCGATCCGCCGCCGGCCGAGACGAAGGCGTACATCCCCATCGCCTTCGACTGCTCGGCCGCGACGGGGAACTCGGTGACGATGATCGCAAGGATCACGCTCGAGGCGACCGCCCCGCCGACACCCTGAAGCAGGCGCGCGACGATCAGCATCGCCTGGCTCCCGGCGACGCCGCACATGATCGATGCGGACGTGAACAGGACGAGCCCGACCAGGAAGACCTTCTTGCGTCCGACGAGGTCGCCGAGCCTGCCGGCGAGCAGCAGAAAGCCGCCGAAGGTGATGAGGTAGCCGTTCATCACCCACGTGAGGTTGCCCTGGGTGAAGTGCAGCTCGCGCTGGATCGACGGCAGCGCGACGTTGACGATCGTCGCGTCGAGGACCATCATCAGCTGGCCGAGGCAGAGCACGCCAAGCGCGATCCAGCGGCGGCGCTCGCGCTTTCGCTCACGCTCGTCGGCTGCGGCCGGGTGCTGCGAGGGGTGTGATCGGTCGGTTGCCACGCTCATATGCTCCAGTCGCTCCTTCCGTCAATCGCGAAGAGCACACCATAACACAGATTATCCCTAGAGCAGGTATCATCATTTTTACCGTGATGGTCGCTGAACCGTGGTAAGATGTCCGGCGTCATGAGTGCAGGAAACCGTTCATGCGCTCCGGGATCGATGGTGCTGCTCACGCGGCTGGCCAAGCAGGTCTACCGGCGCAGCAGCGAGGAGCTCTTGGGGATGCACATGCGCCTGCTGATGGCGCTCAGCTACTTGCGCGACCACAAGCACGCGCCGCAGCAGCAGCTCGCGGAGACGCTCTGCATGGACGCCAACAACGTCGTTCTACTGCTCAACGAGCTCGAGGACCTGGGATACGTCACCCGGATCCGCGACCCCCACGATCGACGGCGCCACCTCGTGGAGCTCACCGCGGATGGACGTCGCGCGCTGGAGCAGGCCGAGCTGGCGCAGGAAACGATCGAGGACGAGGTGCTTCGCGGGCTCGACCCGAGCGAACGCACCATGCTTTGGGAGCTCCTCACCCGCGCCCTCTATGGCGCCGAGCCGGCCGAGCCGGACGCCTACAGGGACACGATCGCGTCGATCTCGACGTAGGCGCCCCGCGGCAGCTCGGCGACCCCGACGGCGACCCGCGCCGGAGGGTCCGCGCCGAAGAAGGATGCGTAGACCTCGTTGACCTCGGAGAAGGCCGCGAGGTCTGTCATGTAGACGGTCAGACGCAGCGCGCGCTCTAGCTCTGTCCCCGCGGCGTCGCACACCGCCTGCAGGTTCTCAAGGCAGCGCCGCGCCTGCTCGGCCGCCGTGGCGCCCACGAGCTCGCCGCTCGCGGGATCGAGCGGAATCTGACCGGAGCAGAAGAGCAGGCTGGAAGCCGAGCCGAGGCCCACCTGCACGGCGTGGCTGTATGGACCGACAGCCGGCGGCGCACCGGGGGCGTCGATCGTGCGCCGCTCGGATGTCATGGCCGGACCCTACAGCTCCTCCCTGACGGCGACGGCGCGAGGCGGCCCGGCGCACCGGCGTCTGCCGCTGCGGTTAGATTTCGATGGTGAGACGATCCGTCAGGGGGCTTGCGGCAGCGCTGCTTGCGCTGTGCGCTTGGACGTGCGTCGCGGCCGTGCCCGCACACGCTGGCATCAGCTTCGCACCGTGTGGCGACAGCAACGACTTCGCCTGCGGCCACCTGACCGTGCCGCTTGACCCGAGCGGCGCCACGCCGGGCGTGATCACGCTCGCGATGCGCCGACACCGCGCGCCCGTGGGCGAAGCCCGCAGCGCCATCATCGCGCTCGCCGGCGGCCCCGGCCAGGCGGCGCTCCCGTTCGCCGAACAGTTCTCCGAACTCCTCGGCCCGATCGCGGCCACGCGTGATCTGATCGTCTTCGATCAGCGCGGGGTCGGGCTCTCGGACCCGCTGTCGTGCCACGCCTTCGAAGACCCCGGCCGGTTCCCTTCGCTGGGCCAGCTGATCGAAACGTGCGGCTCGGAGCTCGGGCCCTCGCGCGCCTTCTACACGACCGCCGACACGGTCGCCGACATCGAGGCGATCCGCCAGGCTGGCGGCTATGAAAAGCTCGTGCTGTACGGGACGAGCTATGGCACGAAGGTGGCCGAGCAGTACGCCCAGCAGCATCCTGGGCGCGTCGAAGCGCTCGTGCTCGACTCGGTTGTGCCGCCCAACGGACCCGAAGCGCTGAACCGGCCGACCTTCGCCGCGGTGCCACGCATCCTGCACCAGCTGTGCGCTCAGCACGCCTGCGCGCAGATCACCTCCGAACCCGTCGCGGACCTGGCGCGGGTCGTGCAGCAGATGCGCCGGGCGCCGCTGCGAGGGCGGTTCATCGACGGCGACGGCAGGGCGCACAGGGTGCGGATGTCCTCGAATGAACTCCTCGAACTCCTCCTCGCCGGCGACTTCTCCCCCCTCCTGCGGACCGAATTCATCACCGCTGTGAGGGCCGCGGACGAGGGCGACACTGCGCCGCTCGCGCGCCTGCTCGCAGTCGCAGGGCACGGCGAGGAAAACGAAGGTCAGGACTTCGACACGCCGCTGTACTACGCGACGACCTGCGAAGAGGAGGACTTCCCGTGGAGCCGCTCGGCGAACCCGAACGAGCGCATCGCACAGGCCGTCGCGGCCGCAAAAGCGCTTCCGGCAGACGCCTTCGCGCCGTTCACCGCGCGGAACGCGCTCGCGGTGAGCGACGTGCGCGCCTGCGCGTACTGGCCGTTCGCGACCCCGGCGCCGCCGGTCGAGGACGCCCCCTTCCCGAACGTCCCGACGTTGATCCTGAGCGGTGAAGACGACCTGCGCACGCCGACGGCGAACGCGCGCGAAGTCGCCGCGCAGATACCCGAGTCGCAGCTGCTGATCGTCCCAGACACCGGCCACTCGGTGCTGACCGCCGAGTCCGGATCGTGTGCGAAACAGGCGCTCGAAGCGATGTTCGCCGGCCAGCCGGTCGAGCGGTGCGGAGCGACGCCTCAACCGTCCGCTCTGCGACCCCCTCCGCTGCCGCCTGTGCGGCTGGCGCTCGTCTCGCCCGCGCGGGGTTATCAGGGGCGGTCGGGGCGCACGCTGCATGCGATCACGCTGACGCTCGGCGACTTCGCCCGGCAGCTGCTCCTGCAGCTCGGGAGCATCGGCTCCTCCTCCGAAAGCCTGCTCGTCGTGCCGACGCTGCGCAGCGGTGGCCTGCGCGCCGGATGGGCAGAGCTCGGGAAAGGCGGCCTCACCTTCCACGGCTACTCGTATGTACCGGGCGTGACCGTGTCGGGCACGATCGGAGCCGAAGCGGCCGAGCTCGAGATCGGCGGGCCCGCCGCAGCGCACGGCAAGCTGCGCCTGGGAGCACACGACGCGCTGGTCGGCACGCTGGGAGGCCGGCAGGTGAGCGTGGGTTCGAATTCGAGCGGGCCTGCGGCTATTGTCGGAGTCGATGCGTTGGCGAGGTCAAACGTCGCTGCTGGCCGTCCTGCTGCCAGCGCTGCTGCTCGCGAGCTCGCCCGCCTCCTCGGCCGCTTCCTCGAGCGCTAGCTTCACGCCCTGCGCACAGGAACCCGCGTTCGCATGTGCGACCGTGACCGTGCCGCTGGACCGCAGCGACACCCTGCCGGGAACGATTGGACTGGGCGTCGAGCGCCTGACCGCCGCCTCCGGCCCGAGCAGCGTCGCCGTCGTCGCCCTCGTCGGCGGTCCCGGCCAGGCGACGCTTCCGCTGGCGCGCTTCATCGCTGAAGCGATCGCACCGGCCCTCGGCACACGCGACCTGCTCCTGTTCGACCAGCGCGGCACAGGAACCTCCGGTCCGCTCAGCTGCGCCGCACTGAGCGCGGCAGAAATGTCGAGCGCAAACAGCCTCGGAGAAGTGATCCAACGGTGCGCACAGCAGCTCGGCCCGGCCCGCGCCGACTACACGACTGAGGAATCGGTACAGGACATCGAGGCGATTCGCCAGGCGGCCGGCTATGAAAAGCTCGTGCTGTACGGAACCTCCTACGGTACGAAGGTCGCGCTCGAGTATGCCGAGCGCTATCCGCAGAACGTGGCCTCGCTCGTGCTCGACTCGACGGAGACACCCGAAGGGCCGGAACCGTTTCATGTCGGCACCTTCAAGGCGATCACGCCCATGCTCGAGGAACTGTGCTCGCGGCATGCCTGCGACGGCATCACCAGAACGCCGGTGAGCGACCTGGCGCGTCTCGTCGCCGAATCGAGCGTGCGAGAGCTGAGCGGCACGGCGTATGACGGGCACGGGAAGCGGGTGCGGCAAGCGATCACCAGCCGAGGCCTGTTCGAACTGCTTCTCGCCGGCGACCTGAACCCTGCGCTGCGCGCGGAAATGCCGGCCGCCGTGCATTCGGCCCTCGGCCACGACCTCGGCCCGCTGGCCCGCCTGCTCACGCTCACCAGCCTGCATCCGGCGCACGAAGAAGGCAACAACGGGATCGACGAGACGCTGTTCATCGACACCTCGTGCGAGGAGACCCCGTTCCCGTGGCAGCGCGACGCCCCGGAAGCGACCCGCGCGGTGGAAGCCGAAACGGCTCTGAACTCGCTGCCGGGCTCCGACTTCTATCCGTTCGACCCCGAATCCGCTCTGCTGGATATGACGATCCCGCTGTGCGTCGCATGGCCCGACGCCTCCACGCCTCCTCCGCCGGCCAGCCCGCTGCCCGACGTGCCAACGCTGATCCTCTCCGGCGGGCAGGATCTGCGCACGCCGACGGAAAACGCGCAGCGGGTCGCCGCCCTGATTCCCGACGCCCAGCTGGAGCGTGTTCCCTACACCGGTCACTCGGTGCTCGGCAGCGACCTGAGCGGATGCGCGAAATCGGCGCTCGCCGCGTTCTTCGCGGGGCTTGCCGTCAAGCCCTGCCCACCGACGACCAATCCCTTCCCGCCATCGCCGCTAGCCCCCACGCGCATGTCGGCGCTCAGGCCCCCCCACGGCGTCGCCGGCGCTAGGGGTCGCACCGTCACGGCCGCGGTCAACACGATCCTCGATCTGCGCCGGACGATCATCGAGCTCGCCCTCGACTGGGGCGAACTCCCGCTCGGCGTGAGCTTCGGCGGGCTGCGCGGCGGCAGCGCGAGCATGACGAAGACCGGCGCGGAGCTGCACGATCTCTCCTACGTTCCGGGAGTCCAGCTCACCGGCCTGATCTCGACCGGCATCCTGCTGAAGAACAACGGCGCAGCCGCCAGCCTGAGCGTGAGCGGATCGGCGGCGGCGGCCGGGCACGTCCAAGTGGCCTCCGGCGGGCGCCTGAGCGGGGAGCTTGCAGGCCATCGGTTCCGCGCGGACGTCGCCGCCGAGGTCAAGCTCGCCCGCGCCGCGACTGCTACCGCTGAGCCTTGGCCGGGCGGGCCGTTCGGCTTCCCGCTACCGGCGCTCGCACGGGTCCGCTGATGGCAAACGCTCTCGCCGCAGAGACCTCGCCATACCTGCGTCAGCACGCCGAGAACCCCGTCGACTGGCTGCCATGGGGACCGCCGGCGTTCGCGCGTGCACGCGCCGAGGACAGGCCGCTGCTCGTGTCGATCGGCTACTCCTCATGCCACTGGTGCCACGTGATGGAGCGCGAGTCCTTCGAGGATCCGCGCACGGCCGCGCTGATGAACGAGAGCTTCGTGTGCGTGAAGGTCGACCGCGAGGAGCGCCCGGACGTGGACGCCCTCTACATGGAGGCCGTCCAGGGGATGACCGGCCGCGGAGGCTGGCCGCTGAACGTGTTCCTCACACCGGAGCAGCTCCCGTTCTACGGGGGCACCTACTTCCCGCCCGACGCACGCCAGGGGATGCCCGCGTGGACGCAGGTACTGCAGGCGATCGCCGAGGCATGGAGCGAGAACAGCGCCGAGATCCGCGCCGGCGGCGAGCGTCTGCGCGAGCATCTGTCGGGTGGCGCGCTCCGGCGCCCGTCCTCAGATCCGCTCGACGATGCGCCGCTCGGGGACGCGGTGGCGCGGCTCGAAGAGTCCTTCGACGCTCTGCACGGCGGCTTCGGCGGAGCGCCCAAGTTCCCGCAGGCATCGGTCATCGAGTTCCTGTTGCTGCGGCACGAGCGCACGATGGCCCTCACCACGCTGCGCACGATGGCGAGCGGCGGGATCCACGATCTCCTCGGCGGCGGATTCGCGCGCTACAGCGTCGACGACACGTGGACGGTGCCGCACTTCGAGAAGATGCTCTACGACAACGCACTGCTCGCGCGCGCCTACCTGCACGGCTGGCAGGCGTCCGGGGACCGGGGCCTGTTGGAGGTCTGCGTCGACACGCTCGAGTGGGCGCTGCGCGAGATGCGCGGTCCCGAGGGCGGGTTCTACTCCGCGCTCGACGCCGACTCAGAAGGTCACGAGGGGCGTTACTACGTGTGGACGGTCGCGGAGATGCGGAAGGTTCTCGGCGCGGACACCGACGCCGCGCTCGCGTGGCTCGGCGTGAGCGAGCGCGGCAACTTCCTCGATCCGCACCATCCCGAGCCGGGCTTGAACGTCGTGGAGGACCGCGGCCCGAGCCCGCCCGGACCCGTCCGTGAGCGCATCCGCACCCGCCTGCTTCAGGCGCGCGAAGCACGCGAGCGTCCCGCGCTCGACGACAAGCGACTGACGAGCTGGAACGCCCTGCTGATCAGCGCCCTGGCGGATGCCGGCACGACGCTCGGCGTCGAGCGCGGGCTCCGCTACCTGGACGCCGCCGTCGCCTGCGCCGAGTTCATCCTGGGCGAGATGCGTGACGAGAACGGGCAGCTCCTGCGCACCTACAACGACGGCCAGGCGAAGATCGGCGCCTACCTGGAGGACCACGCCTTCTTGCTCGAGGCGCTGATCGCGCTGTTTGAAGCGAACTGCGAGGAGCGCTGGCTGGAGGAGGCCGTCGCGCTCGCCGACACGATGATCGCCCGCTTCGCCGACCCCGAGCTGGGCGGATTCTTCTCGACCGCGTCCGACGGCGAAGCGCTGATCGCCAGGCGCAAGGACCTCGAGGACAGCCCGATCCCTGCAGGCTCCTCGAGCGCGGCGATGGGCCTGCTGCGCCTGGCGCAGCTCACGGGCGAGAGCGAGTATGAGCGCCATGCCGTCTCCGTTCTGCGTCTGCTGACGGACATCGCTCCGCGCCATCCGAGCGCGTTCGGGCACCTGCTGCAGGCGTGGCACTGGCAGCTCGTGCCCGCCCGTCCGATCGCCTGCCAGGTTGGGCAGGCTGCAGGCGGGCCGGCTACAGGATCGCCAGGTAGCGGTCGAGCTCCCAGCGCGTGACCTGCACGCGGTAGTCGTCCCACTCCTGACGCTTGATCTCGACGTAGCGGTTGAACATGTGCTCGCCGAGCGTGCGCAGCACGAGCTCCGACTCCGCCGTGATCTCGATTGCCTCGCCGAGGCTCTCTGGCAGCTGCTCGACGCCGAGGCGCCGGCGCTCCTCGGCGGAGAGGTGGTAGAGGTTCTTCTCCATCGGCTCCGGCAGCTCGTAGCCCTTCTCGATCCCCTCCAGGCCCGCCTGCAGCAGCACCGCGAAGGTCAGATAGGGGTTACACGCCGGATCCGGGCAGCGGAGCTCCATGCGCGTCGCCTTCTCCCTGCCCGGGTGATACAGCGGCACGCGCACGAGGGCCGAGCGGTTGCGACGCGACCACGCGACGTAAACCGGCGCCTCGAAGCCGGGAACCAGGCGCTTGTAGGAGTTGACCCACTGCGCGAAGATCGAGCAGATCTCGCGCGCGTGCTTCAGCTGCCCGGCGATGAAGGCCTTTCCGACCTCCGAGAGGAAGTACTGATCGTTCCCGTCGTAGAACGCGTTCTGCCCGCCGCTGAAGAGCGACTGATGCGTGTGCATGCCCGACCCGTTCTCGCGGAACAGCGGCTTGGGCATGAAGGTCGCGTGCCAGCCGTACTTCATCGCGTACTCCTTGACAGTGATGCGGTAGGTCATGCAGTCGTCGGCCATCTTCAGCGCGTTCGAGTAGCGCATGTCGATCTCGTGCTGGGAGGGACCGACCTCGTGGTGGGTGTACTCGACGTGGATCCCGAGCTGCTCGAGGGCGAGCACCGTCTCGCGCCGCACGTCCGAGCCGGCGTCGAGCGTCGTGAGGTCGAAATAGCCTCCTTCGTCGAGCACTTCGGTCGAGCGGGAGTCGCGGAACAGGAAGTACTCCAGCTCGGGCCCGACGTTGAACGTGTCGAAGCCCATCCCGTGCGCGCGCTCGAGCGCCCGGCGCAGCACGTGGCGCGGATCGCCCTCGTAGGGGGTCCGCTCCGGCGTTATCACGTCGCAGAACATCCGCCCCACGCCCTGCTCCTCGGGCCGCCACGGCAGCACCGCGAAGGTGCTCGCGTCGGGCATCGCGATCATGTCCGACTCCTCGATCGCGTTGAATCCGGTGATCGAGGAGCCGTCGAAACCCATCCCGGCCTCGAACGCGTCGTCCAGCTCGGCCGCGTTGATCGAAAAGGACTTGAGCTGACCGAGGATGTCGGTGAACCAGAAGCGGATGAAGCGGATCTCCCGTTCTGCGACGAGCGCCTTGACGTCCTCGGCGGTCTTTGGCTGGTCTACAGGCATCGGGGGGTGACCTTACCGGTGGCCCCTGCGCGCCGCTATCGACGCCTGGCCAAACCGTGGCGCGAGCACCGGCTGCAGCGGCGTTGCCTCAGTGGCCCGCGACGGTCGCCACGAAGTTCGCGACCTCTTCGGCTTCCTTGCCCTGGTAGAGCTGAGCCGGCATGTTCCCGTTCCCGCGGGCGCGACCTTCTTCGATAGCGTTGAGCACCAACGCCTTGCGCCCGGCCACGGTCGCGATGTCCTCGCCGACGCGCACGTCGAGGTTCGGGCCGATCCTGCCGACGGACTTGACCGCCGCGAGCGTGTGGCAGACGACGCAGGTGCGCGCGAACAGTTCACGGCCCTTCTGCTGTTCGGCGTCCAGATGCAACCCGCCGACGGCGACGCTTGCCTTGTGCTCGCCGTTGAACGCCAGCACGAGCGCCGGCACGACCAGGCCGAAGGCGAAGAGCAGGACGATCCCGAAGGTGACCGCACGCTGGCCGATCTTCGATTCCGTGTACAGCGACTCGCGCGCCCCGCGCGGGCCGCGATGCATCGCGATGAAGAAGCTGCCGAGGCCGAGCAGGATCCAGAAGGCGATGACGGCGATGACGGTGGCCATGCGGGCGGGAAGATATCGCCTGACGCCGCCGGAGGGTCGATCGACGTCCTCTCAGGGCCTGGCTTGGGTCCAGGCAGATGAGAGCCTTCCCACCTTTAGGAGGCCCGAACCTCCAGCGCTAACCTGTTTGCAGGTCGGGCAATCGAGGAGGAAATGGACGTATCGCCGTGAACATCTTCCGCCGCCTCTCGCTCTATCACCTGCTGCTCCTCTGCGGACTGGTGGTCGCTGTCGGGATCTCGGCCACGGCGCTCGCCTCCGCTCTCGATTCGGGCCCCACGCCGCCGGCCAAGCCGCTGGCCAACGCCATCCACGACGCGCTGAGCGGTCCTGCGGTACAGGGCGTCAGCGCGAACATCCAGCTGACCAACCACCTGCTCGAAGGCGCCAACCTGACGAGCGGAGACGGCAGCGGGCTGGGCGAAATCACCTCGAGCCCGCTGATCGCGGGAGCCTCCGGCCGCCTCTGGATCGCCAAGGACGGACGCGTGCGCCTCGAGCTGCAGGCCGAAAAAGGCGACACGCAGATCCTATTCGACGGGAAGACGGCGTCGGTCTATGACGCCGCGACGAACACCCTCTACCGCTACACGCCTCCCGCCGAGGAAGATCAGCAGCCCCCCGCCGCGCACGGCGAAGTCCCGAGCGTCGCGAAGATCGAAGAAGCGATCGGGCACCTGGAGAAGCACGCGGACGTCTCAGAAGCGTCGCCGGGCGACGTCGCCGGCCAGCCCGCCTACACCGTGCGCGTCTCCCCGAAGGAAGGCGGGAGCCTGCTCGCCGGCGTCGAGCTGTCCTTCGACGCTGTGCACGGGGTGCCGCTGCGCGCCGCAATCTACTCCTCTAGCAACCCCTCCTCGCCGGTCATCGAACTCGCGGCCACGGAACTGAGCTACGGGCCAGTCGAAGAATCCGTGTTCGCGATCAGCCCGCCGCCGGGCGCGAAGGTCGAGGAACTGAGCTCCTCGGACGGCCACGCGCCGGGGGCCAGCAGCGTCCCGTCGGATCAGGCGAGCAAGCCGACGCTGAGCACCCACGGTCACGGCATCTCCGCGATCGAGGTCCTCGAAAGCAAGACCAAGACGTCGAGCAGCAGCTCGAGCAGCGCGCTCGAAGGCCTGCCGAAGGTGGAGATCAACGGCGTGAGCGCAAGCGAGCTGCGCACCGAGCTCGGCACGATCCTCACGTTCGAGCGCTCGGGCGTGCGCTACGTGCTCGCCGGCTCGGTCGCCCCCACGGCCATCGAGGCGCTGGCCCGAGGCCTGTAGCGTGAGCGACGAGGCGGCGCCTCCCGTCAGGGCGCGCGCGCTGGTAAAGCGCTACAAGGAGGTCCTCGCGGTCGACCACGTCGACCTGAACGTGCGCGTGGCCGACGTCTACGGCTTCCTCGGCCCCAACGGCGCCGGCAAGACGACCACCTTGCGCATGGCGCTCGGCCTGATCACGCCCACCGCCGGCAGCGTCGAGCTGTTCGGCCGCGATCCGATGCGCGAGGGCGCCCGTGCCCTGCAGGGCGTCGCGGGCTTCGTCGAGGCGCCACGGTTCTACCCGTATCTCAGCGGGCGCAAGAACCTCGAGCTGCTCGCGGCGCTCGACGGCAACTCCTCCTCAGAGCGGATCGACGAGGTGTTGGAGATCGCGGAGCTGACGCCACGCGCAGCGCACCGTGTCGGCGGGTATTCGCACGGCATGCGCCAGCGGCTCGGGATCGCCGCCGCGTTGCTGCGCCGCCCGCGGCTGCTGATCCTCGATGAGCCGGCAACCGGGCTCGATCCCGCGGGAATGCGCGACATGCGGCGTCTGATCCGTCGCCTCGCCGACGACGGCATCACGGTGCTGCTCTCCAGCCACCAGCTGCCCGAGGTGCAGGAGCTCTGCGACCGCGTGGCGATCGTCGACGCCGGACGCGTCGTCTACGAGGGCGCGCTGAGCGACCTTCGCAGGCAGGGCGGGGCCGGCTACCGGCTACACACCGTGGATGACGCCCGGGCGCTCGAGCTCGCGCGCGAGCAGCCGGGCATCGAGCATGCGCTGAGAGACGAGCGCGGTCTCAGCTTCCAGGCCGACGAGCGCGCCGTGGCCTCGCTGTCGCTCGTGCTTGGCCGCGGCGGCATCGGGATCCTCACGCTCACGCCCGAGCTCGCGACGCTGGAGGACCTGTTCTTCCGCCTCACTGAGGACGCTGACGGCACGGCCTCGGCAGCGCGGTCCGTCGCGCAGCGCGAGGCAGCCGACTCCGAACGACTGGTCCCCGCGCAATGAGCAGCATCGCCGCATCACAGCCCGCGCCCGCGGCCCGCCCGCTCCGTTGGCGCCGGCCGTCGACGCTCGTGATCTACCGCTGGGAGCTGCGCAAGCTGGTCTCCCAGAAGCGGACGTACCTCGGGCTGGGGCTGGCGATCCTGCCGCCGCTGATCTTCGTCATCTTCCAGAACCTGCATCATCGCCACGGCGGCGCCGAGAACATCTTCGCCTCGCAGATCACGCAGTCGGGGCTTGCGACGCCTGTGCTGATGCTGCTCTTCGAGTCGTTCCTGCTGCTGCCGGTGATCGCCGCGCTCGTGGCAGGCGACATCGTCGCGTCGGAGGACGGTAACGGGACGCTGAAGACGATCCTCACGCGCTCGGTCGATCGCGGGCAGGTCTTCGCCGCCAAGGCGCTCGCGGCGATGAGCTACGCGATCCTCGCGGTGTTCCTCTCGGCCGTCGTCGCGACGGCGGCCGGCGTCGGCTCGTGGGGCTTCAAGAGCGTCACCACCTTCTCGGGCACTGTCGTCCTGGCGCCGAAGGCGCTCCTGCTCGTGTTCGCGGCCAACGCCGTCTTTCTGATCCCGCTGCTGACGATCACGAGCATAGGGGTGCTGCTCTCGACCGCGACCCGCAACAGCGCGGCCGCTGTGGTCGGCACCGTAGGCGTCGTCATCATTCTGCTGATCGTCGCGCAGATACCGGGGCTTGAAGGTCTGCGTCCGTACCTCATCCAGGAACAGTTCGAGAACTGGCACGGGCTGCTGCGCACGCCGACAGACTGGGCGCCGATCGCGCATTCCGCATGGGTCTGCGCCCTGTATGCAGGTCCGGCCCTGTTTGCGGGGTACCTCGTCTTCCTGCGGCGCGACGTCGCCGGCGGCTAGCTTCGGCTGCGGGCTGCGCTCAGCCGACCTCGGCAGGCAGCTCGACGACCGACAGCTCGACATCCCCCATCAGCCGCCGCGCCTCGCGCGCGTCGATCAGCCCCGCCCCGAGGCGGGCGGTTGACTCGGCGCCGCAGGCGACGCCGAAGCGCAGGCACTGGTCGGGCGCGCGACCTTCATAGCGGGCGGCGAGGTAGCCGGCGAGGAAGGCATCGCCCGAGCCTCGCTTGGCGATCGGCTCGCGCGGCTCGATGCGCGCGCGCTTAAGGCGCCGCTGCCCGTCCACGAGGACCTGGGCGAAGCACCCGTCGGGCAGCGTCATGATCGCTTCGCGGGGACCGAGCGCGGCGATCTCGACCACGGCCAGCGAGCGCTCCTCATCGCCGGCGAACTCGTGTCCGACGAGCTCCTCTGCCTCGAGCACGTTTGGCGACACGACGTCGGGCTCGGCGCGCACGGCCTGACGCAGAGGCTCGCCATCGGTGTCGACGACCGTTGTCACCTCCATCCGCTCGAGATCGCGGATCAGGGACGCGTAGATATCGGGTTCGACCCCTCGCGGCAGCGACCCGGCGAACACGACGATCGCCGCACCGCGCGCCAGGTAGAGAAGCTTGTCGCGGAACAGCTCGACCTCCCGATCGGTCACCGACGGGCCGCGTTCGTTGATCTCGGTCTGCTCGCCGGTCGTCGGATCGAGCACCGAGGTGTTCGTGCGCGACTCGTCGCGGATGCGGACGAAGTCGTTGAGGATCGACTCCTCGGTCAGCTGCTCGACTATGTGCGTCCCCGTCGCACCGCCGGCGAAGCCGGTCGCGATCACCGGCTGGCCGAGACCCTTCAGCGTGCGCGCGATGTTGACGCCCTTGCCGCCCGCCATCGTGCGCTGCTCGACCGTGCGATGCCGCCGCCCAAGCCTGAAGTTCGGCACCGCGAGCGACTTGTCGATCGCCGCGTTGAGCGTGACCGTGATGATCATCCTGGCTCCCTACCCACGTTCCGAGTCGCCTTAACGGCAGACGGTGCAGAGGCACGCACGACACACAGGCTAGCGGAACGGTTGCCGCCTCAGAGCGGCCGGCGGGGCCCGCGCATGGCTCGCTCGCAGCTCCTCCTCGCGCTAGCGCTCGCCTCTCCCGTCGCCTTGATCGGAGAGCGTCCAGGCCTGCTCGCGCAGGCGTTCGGCCTCGCCACGCGCCGCCGCCGCAGGGTCGCCGCCGATCGTCTGGTGGGCATTTGCGATGCTGCGCGACGCCGTCACCAGGCCGCCTGCACGACCCGGAGCGAACGCGGCAGCGAGGCTCTCGACGCGTCCTCCCTGCGCACCGATCCCGGGTAGCAGGAACGGCGCGTCACCCATCAGCTCGCGGGCGCGGGCGAGGTGGCGTGGCTCGGTCGCGCCCATCACGGCTCCCACATCGCTCAGGCCCGACGCGCCGACCCCGGACCGGCCCAGCTCGTCCACGATCGCAGCGACCCGCTCCCACACCGTGCCTCCGGCGGCGAGGCCCAGGTCTTGCAGATCGGCGGCGCCGGGGTTGGAGGTCCGCACCAGCACCAGCACCCCCGCAGCGGATTCACGCGCGGCGCTGACGAACGGCTCTAGCCCGTCCCGCCCCATCAGCGGGTTGACCGTGACGACGTCGGCGCCGAGCCCGTCGATCCTGCCGAATGGAGTGTCGATGCCCGCAAGCAGCGAGGCGGCGTAGGCGCGCGCGGTGACATCGATGTCACCGCGCTTGCCGTCGGCGATGACGAGCAGGCCGAGCCGCCGCGCGTGCACGCCGAGCGCTGCGAGCGCCTTCCAGCCGGCGGCGCCGAGCACCTCGAAGCGGGCGAGCTGCAGCTTCACCGCGACGCAGGCATCCGCTGTCGCGTCGATCAGCGCGCGGCAGTGCCCGAGGACGGCGCCTGCGGCCATGCTGTCCCCCGGCCCCTTCGGCTGGTCCTCGACGTCTGTCCCGGGCCACAGCGCGCCGGGATCGGGGTCGATGCCGAGCACGATCTGCGACTCGCGCTCGGCGACGCGAGCAGCGAGGATGTCACCGAAGGAGCGTGCCGGCGTCAGCGACCCTTCACCGCGCTCTTCAGACCGCTCCCTGCAGTGAAGCGTGGCACGCGCGCTGCGGCGATCTGGATGCGCTCGCCCGTGCGCGGGTTGACGCCAAGCCGCGCTCCGCGCTGGCTGACATGGAACTTGCCGAACCCCGACACCGTCACCTCGCTCCCGCGGCGCAGCGCGTCCTCGATCGTAGAGAGCACAGCGTCCAGCGCGCGCGCGGAATCGTGCTTGGTCAGACCGGTGCGGTCCGCCACCTGGTCGACCAGCTCGGACTTCGTCACTTCGTCCTCCTCGTTCGCGAAACCAGTGCGCTCGAAGCTAACAGCACTTGCGGACGGGCGCGTCCGCAAGAATGCCCGCATGGCCATCACGCGCATCGCCTGGATCGCGACCGTGCTCGTCGCGCTGCTGACAGCACTGCTGTTGCTGCTCTCCGGCTACACCGGCTACGCCGGCCTGGGCGTGGCCGTGGCGGCCTCCGCGGCCATCAACCTCCTGTAAGGCCGGCAGGAGCGGTGACGATCGCGCGGCGCTCTCAACCGCGGCCCTCAGAGCCCCGCCCCTCGAGCCATGCCTTCAGCGCTCGCACAGCGCGGCCGCGGTGGCTGATCGCGTCCTTCTGCGCGTCGGTCAGCTCCGCCATCGTCAGGCCCGCTGGGCCGTCGTCGGGGAGGAACGCCGGGTCGTAGCCGAACCCACGCTCTCCGCGCGGGGTTGCGGCAAGGCGTCCGCCGCATCGCCCCTCGAACATGCGCTCCTCACCGCTCGCCGGATCGACGAACGCGATCACGCACACGTACTCGAGGGCGCTGCCGGCAGGCGCCTCGCGCAGGAGCTTCGCGAGGTTCTGCTCGTCGCTCGCGCGCTCGCCGGCATACCGCGCGGAGCGCACCCCCGGCGCGCCGCCGAGCGCCGCGGCCGCGATGCCGGAGTCATCGGCGATGCTCTCGCGACCGGTGGCGAGAGCCGCTGCACGCGCCTTGCCGAGCGCGTTCTCGTCGAACGTCTCTGCATCCTCGGGCGGCAGCGTGACGCTGTCAGGAAGCGCCTGAAGCTCCCACCGGCCGTCGCCGGCGGAGCGTCCGAGCAGGCGCTCGAACTCGCGCCGCTTGTGCTCGTTGTGTGTTGCCAGCAGGAGCTTCAAGGAACCGTGAGCGAGCCTATTGCTGCGCACTCCGAGTGCTCTGGTCGCCCGCCGCGACGAGCCCTGCCGAGATCGCGCGATCCTGCTCCGCGCGCAGCAGCTCGATGCCTGCGGCGGCGAGCACGAGCAGCTCGTCGAGATGCGCCCGCGACAGCGGCGTGCGCTCGGCGGTGGCCTGAACCTCGATCAGGCCGCCCTCGCCGGTCATCACGACGTTCGCGTCGACCTCGGCCGTCGAGTCCTCCGAATAGTCGAGGTCGAGGAGCGCCGCGCCGTCGATCATCCCGCAGGAGACCGCCGCGACTGAGCCTGTCAGCGGCGAGCGCTCGAGCAGGCCGTCGGACTTCAGGCGTGCGCACGCGAGCGACAGTGCGACGTAGGATCCCGTGACCGACGCGCAGCGGGTCCCGCCATCCGCCTGCAGCACGTCGCAGTCGAGGTAGATCGTCCGTTCGCCGAGCGCGCTGAAGTCGACGATCCCGCGCACGGAGCGTCCGATCAGGCGTTGGATCTCGACGGTCCTTCCGTCGAGGCGCCCCCTGGTCACGTCACGCTGCTTGCGCTCGCCTGTCGACGCGGGGAGCATCCCGTACTCGGCCGTGACCCAGCCGCTGCCGCGTCCGGCCAGCCAGCGGGGAACGCTCTCCTGCGCGGAGGCCGTGCAGATAACCCGCGTCTCGCCGACCGAGATCAGCGCCGAGCCGGTCGCCGTGCGGACGAATCCCGGCTCGATCGTCGTCGGACGCAGCTCGGCGGCGCCACGCCCATAGCTACGCTCGGGCATGGGAGCCATCATTCCAGAGCGCTACGGTCGGAGGATCGTGCGCGCGCTCGTGGTGTCCAACATGCTGCCCGACGCGGCGCATCCCGAGCGGGGGAGCTTCGTACGCGATCAACTCGCCGCGCTGCGCCGTCTCGACGGGCTCGAGGTCGAGCTCTACGAGTTCGCTCCCGGCGGCTGCGCGCTCCCGGGGGTGGCCCTCGACCTGCGCCGGCGCTTCGGCCGCCGCGCACGCAGCACGCGGGAGGTCTCTGCGGCCGGCTTTGAGATCGTGCACGCGCACTTCGGCCTTACGGCGTGGCCGGCACTCGCAGTGCCGGCGCGCGTGCGGGCGCTCACGGTCCACGGCAGCGATCTGCGCGATCGACGCACGCGCGCCGCGACGGCCGCAGTGCTCCCGTTCATCGACCTGCTGGCGGCTGCGTCGGCGCCGCTCGCCGAGGAGCTGCCCGGGCGGGCGGCGCGCCGCCGCGCTCGGGTGCTGCCGTGCGGCGTGGACATCGAGCGCTTCCGACCGCTTGCGCGCGAGCAGGCGCGCATGCAACTCGGCCTCGATCCGGCAGGGCCCTACCTCCTGTTTCCCGCCGACCCTGCGCGTCAGGGCAAGCGCCACGACCTCGCGCTCGAGCTGGCGCGCGCGGCAGGCGCCGAGCTGCTCGTCCTGCGCGGCGTCGAACCAGGGCGCGTCGCCCTGTGGATCAACGCGGCGAACGCGGTGCTCGTGCCCTCGGAACGGGAGGGATTCGGACTGGCCGTGCTGGAGGCGCTCGCGTGCGACGTTCCCGTGCTCGCGACGCCGGTGGGCATCCATCCCGACGCTCTGCGTGAGGTGGCTGGCACCCTGTGCGCGCCGTTCGACCTCGCCCGCTGGCGGGCCGCGCTCGGGCCGCATCTGCATGCGCCTGATCCGCGCGTGGACGGGCGCGCGAGCGCGAGCCGCTACTCGTCGCTGGCGATGGCCGAGTGCGTAGCTGATGCTTGGCGCGAGGCGCTGGAGCGATCCGGCCATCGCTCTGGGTAGCATGAATCGGTTGTGAATCAGATATCCGGCACAACTCCTGCCGACGCTCGTTCGAACGTGCGGGACGACAGCCGGCCGGCAGAGACCGGCGCCTCGTCGGACCGATCGGAGATCGGCCACCCCGGCTTCGCGGCGCGAGGGCGCATGCGCCGCCGCGCGCGCTTTCTGCGCAAGGCGCGCGAGCTCGCCTACCGCGATCTCGGGGGCCTCGTGTTCAACCTGCATCGCTTCGGCCAGCGAAACGATGCGCTGGTGATGGCGAAGCTGACCACGGTAGGCCACATCGACGCTGAGCTGCGCACACTCGAAGCCGCGCTCGAAGACCAACAGCACGTGACCGTTCTGCGCGAGGCGGGCATCACCGCGTGCGCCCGCTGTGCGGCGATCCACTCGAGCGAAGACCACTTCTGTCCCAACTGCGGGCTGTCGCTCGAGCCCCGTGCCGATCTGCCGATCGCCGGAGCGCCCGCCATGCCGCCAACCGCGGCGTCTGAGACCGCGGCGAGCGCTCCTCAAGCACCGGCACCGTCCGAGCCGCCCGCACCCGCGCCAGCGTCCGCACCCATCTCCGCTGGCGACGCGAAAGACGCGAGCCCGGCAAGCGCGGGGACTGCTGAGGAGGAGCCCGAGCCGGTCACCGTCTCCACGCCCGCCGTCTCCGGGCCGCCTCCCGTTCCGGCTCGCGCACCCGACCCGGCTCGCGCACCCAACCCGGCTCGCGCACCCGTTCCGGCTCGCGCACCCGACCCGGCGCCCGCGCGCCACCCGCTCCCGGCCACGCCGGGCGGCCGTTCGCCAACGCCGCCGAGAACGCCCAGCTCGGCGCCGCCTGCCCAGCGCACCTCCGGCGAGGACGAGCCGACCGAGATCCTGCATCCCCCCTCCGCCGGAACGTGAGCGTCACGACCTCGCCTGCGCCCGTCGCCACCGGGACCCAGCGGCCGGCGTCCAGCTCGCCGGCGTCGCCTGCAGGCGAAGCCTGCCCGTTGTGCGGCGCGCCCCTGCATCCGGAGCAGGAGTGGTGCCTTCGCTGCGGTGCAGCCGCGCGCACGCGGCTTGCCGCGGCTCCAAACTGGAAGGCTCCGATCGCAGCGCTCGCCGTGGTGATCGTCCTCTCGCTCCTCGTGCTCGCGGCCGCGCTGGTGAAGCTCGCCGGCTCAGGCTCCGGTACGCGGGCGATCACGAGGACCGTTACGGTTCCCGCGGCGAGCGCCCTGACGCCGACCACGGCGGCGCCGAGCACGACGCTCCCGCGCAGCGCTGCGCCGGCAAGCACCAAAGCGGGCGCCACGGCTCCCAGCCGCGCCTCTTCGGGGGCCAACGTGCAGCGCACGACGAAGTCGGGGCTCCCGAGCGCGAGCTCGACGTCTCGCAGCCGCAGCTCGACGCCTCGCGGCCCTCGGAGCGAACCCGCGACGAGCAGTCTTCCCGGGATCAGCCCCTCGACCGCAGCTCGGATCCGCGAACTGCGCGCTCGCGGTCAGCTGGGCAGGTGAGCCTGGGTTGAGTTGAGTTGAGTTGACCCGGCCGGGACGGCGCCACGCGAAGGCGCTGAACCGCGCCCGGCAGAGTGGGTCGGGGAAGATACGGTTTCCGGCTATGCCAGCACTGCCCGCGGAGAGCGCGCGAGAGCCCGATGTCGTGGTCGTGGGGGCAGGCGCTGCGGGTCTCTACGCGGCGCTGTGCGCCGCGCGCGAGAACGCCACCGTCGTGCTCGTCTCGGCCACGCCGCTCGCGCGCACCGCGAGCTACTGGGCGCAGGGCGGGCTCGCCGCCGCGCTTGCCGCCGACGACAGCTTCGAGCTGCACCTCCGCGACACCGAGGTCGCGGGCCGCGAGCTGGTGCGGCGCTCGGCCGCGGAGATCCTCGTGCACGAGGCGCCCGATTGCGTCCACGACCTGCAGACGCTGGGAGTGCGCTTCGACGCCGACCGCTTCGGCCACCTCGCACTCGGGCTGGAGGGCGGCCACTCGGTCAGACGCATAGTCCACGCCGGAGGCAGCGCCACGGGACGGCGCGTCGTGCGTCAACTCTCCGCGCTGGCGGCAGCGGATCCGCGCATCACTGTGCTCGAGGGCACACGCGCACAGGCGCTGTGGCGCTCGCGGGACCGCTGCCGCGGACTCGTATGCGACGACGGCCGCGCGATTGCGGCGGGCGCGGTGATCATTGCCACCGGCGGTGCTGCGGCGCTGTGGGCGCGAACGACCAACCCGCCAGGCTCGCAGGGTGTCGGCCTGCTGCTCGCGCACGCAGCCGGCGCGCAGCTCGCAGATCTCGAGCTGCTGCAGTTCCATCCCACCGCCGTCATCGGCGTGCCGGGCCGCGAGGGCTTTCTCATCACCGAGGCCATTCGCGGCGAGGGCGCGACGCTCCACGACGCCTCCGGCGCACGGTTCGTGGATGAGCTCGCGCCGCGCGACGAGGTGTCCCGCGCGATCCAGTCCCTCCTGGAAGCGTCAACAAAGCAGTCGGTCGGTCTGGACATGCGCGGGATCGACCCTGCCCATTTCCCAAACGTGGTCGCCTCGCTTCGCGATGCCGGGCTGGACCCCATGCGCGAGCTCGTCCCCGTGGCGCCGGCCGCGCACTACATGATGGGCGGGATCGTCACCGACCTGTGTGCGCGCTCGACGCTTCCGGGCCTCTACGCGGTCGGGGAGGCATCGTGCACGGGCCTGCACGGCGCCAACCGCCTCGCCTCGAACTCGCTCAGCGAGTGCTTCGTCTTCGCCCGCCGTGCCGCGACCGACGCGCTGTCGGCACGGCCGCCCGGGCTGGCCGCGGCCGGCGAGCAGGAGATCGAGTCTCTACGCTCGCTGCCCGCACCGCCTCTTGCCATACCCTCGACCAGGGAGGCGCTGTGGCGTGACGCGGGGATCCTGCGCTCGCACGATGGGTTGACCCGGCTGCTCGAGGATCCGCACCCGCTCGCGCGTCTGATCGCGAGCTGTGCGCTAGCCCGCACCGAGAGCCGCGGCGCGCATCAGCGCGTTGATCATCCCGAGCGCGATCCCTCGCTCGACCATCGCCACGCTGTGCTCGCCGGCGAGGGCTCGATCTCCTGGGAGACGTGGGACTGACCGCATCGCAAGGCGCACGTGATGTCGGTGCAAACCCGGAGCATGCGGCCGCGCAAAGTGCACCGTTTCATAAGAAATTCGGCCCCTCGTCTTTATCTCGCTCCTTTCTGGGCAAACCTGTGTTCTCATTGTGAAAGGTCTTCGGGCAATCGGAGTCTCTGAGGAACGGCGGGTGTGCTCCAACCACGAGATCTGCGGAATAGACAGGGTCAGGAGTAGTCGTCATGTACCAGTTCAGTCGGGCCATCTACAGGGAGCTCGCTCCGAGCATCATGGCTCCCGCGCCCGGAACCCCCGCCACCAGCAACCACAGCGCCGTGCTGCGCGCGTGCGAGGAAGTGATCACAAGGATGGCGACCGACCGTCATTACTTTGCGCGGCCGGCGCGCACGCTCTTCTGCGACATTCGCAGTTACTTCCCGATGTCCGCCCAGGCGCATGTCCACCGCGTGGTCGCGCGCTATGTCGGCTACGCGGAGCGGTTCCTCGCCGAGCACCCTCACGAGGGATACACGGCGGTCAGCGGCGCCCCGCCGCAGTGCCGGGCGACGACCCGCAAGGGCGCGGCCTGCCAGCGCGTGCCGCTCGCCCACAACGGCTACTGCCCATCGCACCAGCACCTGGCGGACACGGAGGATCGCGAGCTCGCGGCCGCATGAGCCTCGCGTAGGCTCCCGGGCATGCTCCTGGGGGTCGATGTCGGCGGCACCTTCACCGACGCGGTCCTCATCGGTGAAGACTCGGCCGTGCACACCGCGAAGGTTCCCTCGACGCCGTCAGAGCAGGCGGCCGCGGTGCTCGACGCGGTGCGGCTCGTGCTCGCACGCGCGGGTGCGCGAGCGGAGGATGTCGAGCGGTTCGCCCACGGCATGACGGTGGCGACCAACGCCCTGCTCGAGGGACGCACGGCAGCGACTGCGCTGATCGCGACGGAGGGCTTCACCGACGTGCTCGAGCTCGGCCGCCAGGCTCGGGCCCACCTGTACGAGCTGTGCGAGGCCGCGCCAACACCGCTCGTCCCGGCTGCACGACGCTTCGCGGCTCATGAGCGAATCGGGCCGAACGGCGTCCTGATCGCGCTCGAGCCCGAGCAGGCCTTGGCGGCCGTCGAGGGGGTGGCACGCTCGCAGCCGGCGGCGGTGGCGGTGTCGCTGCTTCACTCTTACGCCGACCCCTCCCACGAGCGTCTGCTCGGAGCGCTCGTCGGCGAGCTGCTGCCGCAGGCGCACCTGTCCCTCTCCTCCGATCTCGTCGGCACCTTCCGCGAGTACGAGCGGACCGCGACGACCGTCATCGACGCGGCCCTGTCTCCGTTGCTCGAGGCCTATCTGCGCCGTCTGTCCGCCGACGCACGCCAGCTTGGCCTGGGCGAGCCGCAGATCATGCAGTCCTCGGGCGGTCTCACCAGTCCGGATCGCGCCGGCGCGCATGCCGCGCTGACCGTTCTCTCGGGGCCGGCCGGCGGCGTCGGCGGAGCGTTGCTGTTGGCGGAGCTGGCCGGCGAGGCCGACGTTCTCTGCTTCGACATGGGAGGCACCTCGTGCGACGTCTGCCTGATCGACGGCGCGCAGGTCCAGGAGACCTCCGAGCGGGTGATCGCAGGGCGGCCGCTGTCGCTCCCGGCGCTCGACATCCACACCGTCGGGGCGGGCGGCGGATCGATCGCCTGGCGTGATCCCGGTGGTGCGCTGCGCGTTGGTCCAGCCTCGGCAGGGGCAGTACCCGGGCCGGCGTGCTACGGACGCGGGGGCCTCGCGCCGACGGTCACCGATGCCAACCTGCTGCTCGGCCGGCTGCTCGACGACTCGCCGCTCGCTGGGGAAGTGGCACTCGACCGGAGCGCCGCCGAGCGTGCTGTGTCGGGCCTCGCGGGTGAGCTCGACCTGGACGTGCTCTCGTGCGCAGAAGGCATCGTTCGCGTCGCCGAGACAGAGATGCTGGGAGCGCTGCGCGTGATGAGCATCGAGCGCGGGATCGATCCGCGCGGGTTCGCCCTGATGCCCTTCGGCGGGGCCGGGCCCCTCCATGCCGCTGCCCTGGCCCGTGAGCTCGGAATCTCGCGTGTGCTCTGCCCGAGCGCCTCGGGCGTCCTCTCCGCGCTCGGGCTGGCCGCGGCGGCTCCGCGGCGCGACGTCTCGCGCACGGTGATGCTCGCCGGTGCATCCCTTTCCGCGGAGCGCCTCTCGCGCGAGCGCGACGCGCTCCTCGACGAGGCCCGCGCAGCTCTGTCCGCGAGCCCGTCGCGCGTGCGCGTCCGCCACGAGCTGCGCTACCGCGGCCAATCGTTCGAGCTGCCTGTCGAGGAGGAGATCGATGGGGCCGGCGGCGGGCGCGCCGGGCTGGGTCCGGAACAGCTGCGCGACGCGTTCGCCGCCGCGCACGAGCTGCGCTACGGCTACAGCGAGGACTCGGCGGAGGTCGAGCTCGTGAACATGCGCGTGTCGGCCTGGGGCAGGGCGCCTTCGCTCGCGCCACGGCCGGCGAGAAGCGCAGCAGCTCCGCGCGCGGAGGCGCGCGCGATCGTCTTCGACGGCGAGCCGCTCGACGCGAGAGTGCTTCGCGGCGAGCTCGCGCCCGAGACGGTGCTGTCCGGGCCGGCGCTGTGCGCGTTGCCCGAGGCCACGTTGCTCGTGCCGCCAGGTTGGGCAGGCGAGGTAGATCGCCACGGCTCCGTCCGCCTCCGTCTAGAGGACAGCTGAGCGATGCTCGACGCGATCGAGCTGCAGGTCGTCACCGGCGCGCTTCGCGCGGCCTGTGAAGAGATGGGCGTCGTGCTGATCCGCTCATCGCACTCGTCGAACATCAAGGAGCGCCGTGACGCCTCCACCGCGCTGTTCGATGCCGGCGGCGAGATGGTGATGCAGGCAGAGCACATACCGGTGCATCTCGGGGCGATGCCGGCGGCGGTCGCGGCGGTTCTCGGCGAGGATCACTCCGCTGGGGTCTCGTGGGTTCTGAACGATCCGTTCGCCGGCGGCACTCACCTTCCGGACATCACCGTGATCACCCCGGTGTTCGCTCGCGCCGGGCGGCTCATCGGCTTCGCGGCGAGCCGCGCCCACCACGCCGACGTGGGAGCGCGCGTGCCGGGTTCGATGCCCGCGGACAGTCGCTCGCTGGAGGAGGAGGGCGTCGTGATCTCGCCTCGCCCGATTCGCGAGCAGACGATCGAGGAGCTCATCACGCGCATGCGCCAGCCGGCCGAGCGCCGCGCCGACCTGCGCGCCCAGCTCGCTGCCAATCGAGTTGGCGAGCTGCGCCTGCGCGAGCTCGCCGATCGCGTCGGCGTCGATCGCCTGCGTGAGGCCACCGATGCGGTGCTCGACTACTCCGAGCGCCGCACGCGCGCCTGCCTGGCCGCGCTGCCCAACGGCACCCGTCACGCTGAGGACGTGCTCGAGGCTCCCGAGCGCGATCTCCAGCTGCGCCTGCGCGCGGTCGTCGATGGCGAGCGGCTGCTGCTCGACTTCACCGGCAGCGCTGAGCAGCACGCGGGCAACCTCAACTGCCCGCTCGCGGTCACGCGCTCGGCGTGCCTGTTCGCGGTGCGGGTCCTCACCGACCCCGACCTCCCGGCCTCGGCGGGAGCGGACCGCCCGATCGAGGTGCGCGCCACGCTGGGCACGGTTCTCAACGCCCGTCCGGGCGCCGCCGTGGCGGCGGGCAACGTCGAGACCTCCTCTCGTGTCGCCGACCTCGTGCTCAGCGCCTTCGGGCGCGCGCAGGGCCAGGGCACGATGAACAACCTGACCCTCGGCGACGCGAGCTTCTCCTACTATGAGACGCTTGGCGGCGGTCAGGGCGCCTGTGCCGACGCCGACGGTCCGAGCGGCGTGCACGTGGCGATGAGCAACACGCTCAACACGCCGGTCGAGGCGCTCGAGCGCGAGTTCCCGCTGCGTGTCGTCGAATACGCTCTGCGCCGCGGATCCGGCGGCGCGGGCCTGCACCGTGGGGGCGACGGCGTGATCCGCGAGCTGCAGGCGCTTCGCGAGATGACGTTCTCGCTCATCGCCGAGCGCCGCCGCCACGCCCCGCAGGGCGCGTGCGGGGGGCACGCGGGCGCTCGCGGACGCGATCTCCTCGACGGCAATCCGCTGCCGGGCAAGGTCACGGGCACGCTGCGTGCCGGGCAGCGGCTTCGCATCGAAACGCCCGGTGGGGGAGGATTCGGTGATGCCGCACGACCGCGCTGAGCGAATCGGCTTCCTCGGCCTGGGAATCATGGGCTCACGCATGGCCGCGAACGTCGCGCGCGCGGGCTTTGCGCTGACGGTCTGGACGCACACCCCCGGTAAGGCCGAGCGCTGGGCCACCGAGCACGGCGCGAAGGCGGCCGCCACGCCCGCAGAGCTGGCGCGCGAGAGCGACATCGTCGTGAGCATGGTCGTCGACGGAGACCAGGTGGCCGCAGTGCTGCTCGGCGATGATGGCGTTGTCGCCGCGGCTCGGCAGGGACTGCTGTGCATCGACATGTCCACGATCGCCCCACCTCAGACCAGGCGGATCGGCGCAGCCCTGCGCGAGCATGGTACGCGGATGCTCGACGCCCCTGTGAGCGGCTCCTCTCCGCGGGCCGAGGACGGCTCGCTGACGATCATGGTCGGAGGCGCGCGCGAGGACTTCGAGCGCGCGCTCACGCTGCTGGAGACGATGGGCAGGCTGATCGTGTACGTCGGCGAGCTCGGCCAGGGCGAGATGCTCAAGCTGATCAACAACTCGCTCGGCGCGGCCAACGCGGCCGCCGTCGCCGAGGCCCTGCTGCTCGCGTCGGCTTCGGGCATCGACCTGGACACGGTCGTGCAGGTCGTATCTTCCGGCTCCGGCGCCTCGGCCCAGCTGGAGCTCAAGTCCGGGGCGATGCGCGAGCATGACTACACGACGCTGTTCAAGACGGCGCACATGCTCAAGGACGTGCGCCTGTGCCTGGAGGAGGCGCAGAGCGCCGGCGTGCCGTTTCCGTCGGGTGCGCACGCACGCGACCTGTTGATAGCGGCCATCGGGCGGGGCCACGGCGAGGACGACTACGCCGCGATGATCGAGGCGGCAGAGGGGCTTGCGGGGCGTCGGCTTTGACGCTCTTCCCTCGCAAATACTGGCCAGGCAGCCAAAAAAAGTTCAGATTTGCAGGGGATTTGGGATTTTCGCCAGGGTTTCGTATCTTTAACAGGCCGTTCGCGCTCTTCCCAGGGTCGGGCGCGCGGCTCACATCTGAAGTTCCCCCTCATCCCGCCAGTTCTTTCGATGCCAATTGCTTTCAAAGAATGGGCTGTCACCGTCCGCGCCTTGGCCGAAGGCGAGCAGCTCGTAACGCTCCGCAAGGGCGGCCTCCAGCCGGCCAACAAGCCGCTGAAGCTCGCTCACGAGCGCTTCTTCCTCTACCCCACATTCGACCACCAGCCGGGCGATCTGGTGCGCGAGTCCCATCAGCCGGAGCTGCGCAGAGCGCTCGAGGAGGGGGTCTGGAGCGACGGTGAGCCGCCGCTGCACACGTTCGTCTCAGGTGCTCCGGTGCAGCAGCCCGACCGGGTGCGCATTCGCGCCTGGGCCGAAGTGACCGACCACTTCACCGTCGTCGACCCGCGCTGCGTGGACGCACTCTCGCCGTTCTACGTGTGGACGCCGGATTACGCCGAAAAGCGTCTCGGCTGGCGCGGGCGCCAACCGCTGCACGTGCTGCTGCTGCGCACGTATCGCATCCCGCGGCCGGTCACGGTGAAGGTGAAGGACGAGTACACCGGCCCGACCGCGTGGGTTGAGCTCCAGCGCGAACTCCCCTTCGAGGGCACGCCGGTGCTTTCCGACGCCGAGTTCGAGCGGGCCTCGGAGGAGATCCGCGGGATCACGAGCGAAGCAGGGCAGCCGGTCCTCGTCTGAGCCGCCCCGTGCGGGCCGCCGTACTCAGGGCTTCTCCCACGCGAGCGCTTCGCGCGCAGCCTCCGCTCCCGACTCGGGAACGAGGACGTCGCGCGTCCCGGCGACCGGTGCGTGCCCTGCGATCGAGCCGCGGAGGATGCTCGGGATGCCCTCCTCGAGCAGGAGTCCCGCGAGGAACTCGCCCTGCGCCAGGTTCTGCACGCTTGCGACCTTCACCAGCGCGCCTTCTGCGTACTGGGGCTTGATCTTGCGCGCCTTGCGCTGACGCTCGGTCGCCTTGCTCTCCGCTCCTGGAACCTGGACGAGCGGCATGCCGCACGCCTCGCAGAAGCGCTCGCGCCGAGGGTAGGTACGAGCGCAGCCCGGGCACACGAGCGGCTGCTCGCTCACTGCGACCTCTCCAGCAGCGGGACCTCTTTCACCTCTCCGTCCTCGATCAGAAAGGAGCGCACCTCAGGCATCTCGCCCTCGGCAAGCCCCACGATTATCCACTCCACGCCGGGCCAGTTGGCGGCGAAATTGATGTCGGTCTGCGACGGGTGCGGCTTGCTGCGCACGTGCGAGTGGTAGATCGCGCCGATCTGCAGGCCGCGCTCGTCGATCGCGTTCGACAGCTGCAGGAGTTCCTTCGGGTCGATCTCAAACCTGAGCGGGCTGGCGTACTTGTTCCTCGCGCGATAGACGCAAACCGCGTGCCCTGCTCCTGGCGCGAACCCATCGGCCTCCACGGCCACGACACCGCAGATCTCGTTTCGCGGGTCCTCGAGCACGTGTGCAAGGAGCTCATCGAGAAGCCCTCGAGAGATGATCATCTCCGCCGAAAGTCCCCGGGGACGCCGGCGAGGCCTACCACCAGACGGTCGACTCGAGGTTCTCGACCTCGTCGACCGGCAGGGTGTAGATGCCACTCGAGAGGTACTTCCAGCCGTCGTCGGCGACGACGAACACGACGTTGCCCTCCTCCAGCTCGCCGGCGATGCGGACGGCGATGCTCGCGATCGCGCCGCTGGAGACGCCCGCGAACAGGCGCTCCTCGTCGAGCAGCTTGCGCGTCCACACGATTGCGTCCCGGTTGGTGACGAAGATCTTGCGGTCGAGCAGCGCCAGGTCGATGATCGGCGGGATGAAGCCATCGTCGAGCGAGCGCAGGCCTTGCACCGGCTCGCCCTGCATCGGCTCGGCCGCGACGATCTTCACAGCGTCGCCGAACGTCTCCTTCAGCCGGCGGCCGTTGCCCATCAGCGTGCCGCCTGTGCCAAGGCCGGCCACGAACGCCGTGACCTCGTCGAGCTCTTCGAGGATCTCGACGGCGGTGCCGTTGTAGTGGGCGTTCGGATTGGCCTCGTTGCCGTATTGGTAGGGCATGTAATAGGAGGGGTCTTCAGCGGCCATCTCGAGCGCCTTCGCAACCGCGCCGTTGGAGCCCTTGGAGCCGTCGGAGTAGACGATCTCGGCGCCGTACATCTGCAGCAGCTGCGTGCGCTCGAGTGTGACGTTCTCGGGCATCACCACCTTCAGTCGATAGCCCTTGCGCGAGCAGATCATCGCGAGCGAGATACCCGTGTTGCCGGACGTCGGTTCGAGGATCGTCTGGCCGGGGCCGATCGCTCCCTTCGCCTCGGCATCCTCGATCAGGGCCCGTGCCACCCGGTCCTTGACCGACCCGGTCGGGTTGCGCGACTCGAGCTTCGCCCAGATGTGCACACCCGGCTTCGGCGACAGCAGTGGAAGCTCGATCAGCGGCGTGTTGCCAATCGACTGCACGACATCGCCGTAACGACCTCCGCAGGGCCGATTCCTGAGCCGCTCAGCCGCCATTACTTCACGGAATATAGCGGGGTCGGCCCATGGTGGTGGATCAGTTTGATCGCCGAAGCACGCGGACACATCCTTCTACGCCCGCGCAAGGGCGATGCGCCAGCCGGCCGTCCTGTGAACCGGTCAGACGTATTCGGGCCAAGAGTGTTCCGCGGGTAGCATGACTTCCTTTCTGAATGTGAGGACCGCATGGCCGATGCAGGCGACATAGAGCCCGACGCGACAGCGCCGGACGGCGACGGCAGGAGCCGTCTCATGCGGGAAGTGGCCGAGCAGATGGATGCGATCGAAGCCGACTTTGGCCGTGACTTCGAGATCATGCGCGTTATCACCATCGTTGAGGTCAGGCATCCCGATGGCAACGTGGGGGTGCGCGTTCGAGCCCAGTTCTTCCCATGGGTGGCGCTTGGAATGCTTGAGCTGGCGAAAAAAACGGTGGAAGCGAGGATGGCCGGCGAGTAGGCCCCGCTCGCGTCCGGCAGTCGCTCACGATCGCCGACGAGAGCGGCAACACGATCAAGCGGACCTCGGCGATGGCCGCGGGCGTAACGGATCACGTCTGGTCGCCGACGGAGATAGCCGGCTGCTCGACTGAGGGAGGTCGGTCCTTCAAGGCAAGCGCGAAGTACGGCAGAGACAACGTCGCGAGCGCTCTGCCCTCATCGTCCGCGATCTCGACGATCGCCCCATCGACGTAGTGGCGGGCGCGAGTTCGTGCACACCCTTTTTATGGCGGTTCGTCCCCCGCGCCCGCACGACGCGAGCATAGGTGTGCACGGCACAGGTGTCAACCGTAGTTTATATCTGCCTCTCTGCTCCAGCTGTAGCGCGTGGCCAGCTCGCGCTCAGGCGCCGCCGGCCATCGCCGGCAGGATGACGAGCGTGTCGCCGTCGCCGACCGCGGTGTCCAACCCCTCGAGCACGCGGACGTCCTCGTCATTGAGGTACACGTTCACGTAGCGGTTGAGCTCGCCGTCGGCCGAGAAGAGCTGGCTCTGCGTCGCCGGGTGGCTCGAGGCGAGGTCGCGAAGAACCTCGCCGACGTTCTCACCCGAGGCTCCGACCTCCTTCTCGCCGCCCACCGACGCGCGCAGGACCGGGGGTATCTTGATCGTCGCCATCGTCTGCGAGCAGACTACCCGGCAGCGGCGCAGAACGCCTCGTAATCCGGGAAGACCCCGAGCTCCTCGTCGCTGATCTCATCGGGATCGCGCGAGCAGATCGGGCAGTCGGGGTCGCGATGCACCTTGACCTCGGTGATCGTCGCGCCGAGCGCGTCGTACAGCAGCAGGCGGCCGATCGCGGGCTCGCCGATCCCGAGGATCAGCTTGAGCACCTCGGTGGCTTGAAGCAGGCCCATCGTTCCGGGGAGCACGCCGAGGACGCCGTTGGCGCCGCATGACGGCGCCAGCTCGGCCGGCGGCGGCTCGCGGAACAGGCAGCGGTAGCACGGCCCCTCGTAGGGCTTGAACACCGAGAGCTGCCCGTCGAAGCCGAGGATCGACGCGGAGACCACGGGGATCTTCATACGGACGGTCGCATCGTTGAGCAGGTAGCGGGTCGGGAAGTTGTCGACGCCGTCCACGATCACGTCGTAGCCGTCGATGATCTCGAGGATGTTCGAGGCGTCGATCCGGGTCTGGTACTTGACGACGTTGACGTCGGGGTTCAGGGCTTGAATCGACTCCTCGGCCGAGTCCACCTTCGGGATCCCGATGCGGTCGCTGTTGTGGATCACCTGGCGCTGGAGGTTGGACAGGTCGACGACGTCGTCGTCGACGATCCCAAGCGTGCCGACGCCGGCCGCGGCGAGATACAGCGCGGTCGGCGAGCCGAGCCCTCCGGCGCCGAGCAGCAGCACCTTCGCGTCGAGCAGCTTCTGCTGGCCCTCCGCGCCGATCTCGGGGATCAGCAGGTGGCGCGAGTAGCGCTCACGCTGCTGGGAGTTCAGCGCACGCGGAACCTCGACCGCGTAGCCGCGGTCCTTCCAGAGCGTGATCCCGCCGGTCATCGACCGCACGTGCTCGTAGCCGAGATCCTCTTTCAGGGTCCGCGCGGCGTAGGCGGAGCGACTGCCGGACGCGCAGTAGACGATCAGCTGAGTCGAGCGGTCGGGCGCGACGCCCTCGATGCGCGACTCCAGATGACCCCGCGGGATGCTCTTGGCGCCGGGAAGATGGCCGGTGGCGAACTCTTCGCTGCCGCGCACGTCGACGATGGTCACGCCCTCGTCGATCAGCTCGTTCACCTCGGACGGGTCGACCTCGTCGATCTGACTCTTGATTTGGCGGAGAAGCTCCGCGCCGGACAGACTCATTGTGATACTCCTGAACCACGGTCGGAATTCAAGGACTTCAAAAAGTGTAGCGCCGTTCGGCAGCCCTTTGAAGCTCCTGCGCCTACCCTGGGCGACGATGCGCCAGCGTCCCCATCTCGCCGTCCTGGCGCTAGCCGCAGTGCTCCTGCTCGCGCTCGCCGTCGTCCTCGGCCTGCGCACATCCTCGCGCCACAGCTCCTCCTCGACTCAGACCGCGTCAGCCGCAGCTGCGACGTCGGGGTTCGACGGCGCGGCGCTGCCACTCGACGGGCCCGCACCGGGCTTCACGCTCACCAATCTCAGCGGCCGACATGTGTCGCTGAGCGACTACCGCGGGCAGGTCACGGTGCTCGCGTTCATCTACTCGACGTGCGGGAGCGCATGCATCGTGATCGCGCAGCAGATCCGTGGCGCGCTTGACGAACTCGGGCGCCACGTGCCGGTTCTGATAGTTAGCGCCGAACCCGCGGCCGACACGCCGGCGCACGTCGAGAGCTTCCTCGCGAGCGTCTCACTGACCGGTCGCGTCCAGTATCTGACCGGGCCGCTCGCGCGCCTGCGTCCGATCTGGCACGCCTACCACGTGCCCCGCGCCGGTGCAGGCGCCGAGGCATTCGGCAGCGCCACGCCGGTCGTCCTGCTCGATCGTCAGGGCAGGCGGCGAGTCCTCTTCCAGCTCGAACAGCTGACCCCCGAATCGCTCGCCCATGACATCCGGAGGCTGCAGGCAGGCTGATACCCTAGCTGGCAGGTAGGAAATCTTGCGATGATGTTCTCAACCAAGGCCGAGTACGGCATACGCGTGATGGTCGAGCTCGCCCGTCGAGCCGGCGAGGAGCCGATCCCGCTGGCCGAGATCGCCGCTCACGACGGCCTGCCGCTCGCGTATCTGGAGCACCTGGTCGCGCGACTGCGCAAGGCCGGGCTGGTCGATTCGCGGCGCGGCTCGCATGGCGGATACCTGCTCGCCCGCCGGCCGAGCGAGATCACGATGGCCGAGGTCGTCGAGGCGCTGGAGGGGTCGATCGCGCCGATCGAGTGCATCTCGCAGGCGGCCGACGGCTCGATCGTATGCGCACGAGAGTCCAGCCCCAGGCATGTCTGCCCGACGAAGCTGCTGTGGACGCGCGTGCGGTTCTCGATCGTCAGCACGCTGCGCGAAACGACGCTCGCAGACCTCATCGTCGGTGACGGCGGGCCGTCGATCACGACCGGCCCCGCCCTGCCATCGCTTGACATCGAAGCACTCACGACCGGAGCTTGAGCACACGACATGGCCGACCTGGAGATCAGAGACCTGCACGTCCGCACCGAGGACCGCGAGATCCTCAGGGGCGTCGAGCTCGACATCAACCGCGGCGAGATCCACGCCCTGATGGGCCCCAACGGCTCCGGCAAGTCGACGCTCGCCAACACGCTGCTCGGTCACCCGTCCTACGAGATCACCGAGGGCTCGATCGCCTTCAAGGGCGAGGACATCACCGAGGCCGAGCCGCACGAGCGGGCGAAGGCTGGGCTTTTCCTGGCCTTCCAGTATCCCGTCGCGATCCCCGGCGTGTCGGTGGCCAACTTCCTGCGCATGGCGATCAACGCCAAACGCGAGGAGCCGATCCAGGTCAAGGAGTTCCGCACGCAGCTTCAGCACGCGGTCGAGCTGCTCGACGTCGACCGGGCGTTCACCTCCCGCCACCTCAACGACGGCTTCTCCGGAGGCGAGAAGAAGCGTGCGGAGATCCTGCAGATGGCGATGCTCGCCCCCGACGTCGCGATCCTCGACGAGACGGACTCGGGGTTGGACATCGATGCGCTGCGCACCGTCGCCGAGGGCGTCCAGCGGCTGCACGACGAGCAGGGCCTCGGCGCGCTGATCATCACCCACTACCAGCGCATCCTCCATTACGTGCAGCCGGAGTTCGTTCACATCCTGATCGACGGCAGGATCGTGCTGGAGGGCGGCGTCGAGCTGGTCGAGCGGCTGGAGCGTGAGGGCTACGACCAGATCCGCCAGGAGGTTGGCGCTGGCGCAACGGGGGCACTCGCAGCAGCTGATTCGGGCGCACCCACCGATGTCTGAGACGGGCGAGGCGAGCGCCGCCGGAGTAGTGGGCAACGGAGCGGCGCCGAGCCAGGGCAAGGCCGGGCGCCACCGCGAGGCGACCCTCTATCACGCGCTCGCCGGCGCAGGCGCAGGCGACGGACGAACGCTCGAGCAGCTGCGTAAGGACGCACTCGCGGTGTTCGAGACCTCAGAGCTGCCCGTGTGGCGCCGCTCGGGGTTCTGGACGACGAGCCTGCAGGCTCTGGATCTCGACGCGCTCGAGATCGATCCTCGCCGCGCAGGCTCAGGCGGGGAGCGCCAGGCCGGCGTACCGGATGTCGTGAGCCGCACGCTGCCCGACCGGCCCCACGCCGGCCGGATCGTGCAGAACGGCGGCGCGGTCGTTGACATCCAGCTGGATCCGGAGCTCGCGGCGCGCGGCGCGATCCTGTGCTCGCTGCAGGACGCGTTCCGTGACCACGCCGACCTCGTCGCGCCCTGGTTCTCCAAGCGCCTGACGATCGACCGGCACAAGCTCGAGGCGGCCAACGCCGCCTTCTGGAACGGCGGCGCCTTCCTGCACGTGCCCGCGGGGGTCGTGGTCGAGGATCCATTCGAGATCGTCTACACGATCGATCGCCCGGGCATCGCCCAGTACGCGCGCACGCTCGTCCTCGGCGGGCCGACGAGCGAGTTCCGCGTGCACGAGTACGACCTGGCCGACTTCGACGATGACGCCGAGGGAAACCGCCAGGCGCTGCACGCGGGGGCGTTCGAGCTGTATCTGCAGGACGGCGCGCGCTGCCGCCTGGCGCAGTTGCAGGATTGGGGCGGTGGAGACGTATTCGACGTCTCCACGCGCTTCGTCGGCGTCGGGCGCGACGCCTACTGCCACTGGCTGCCTGCGCTGCTCGGAGGACATCTCGTGCGCCAGCACCTCGAGCTCGCGGTGACCGGGCCCGGGGGCGAGATGGCCTTCCGCGGCCTGTTCTTCACCGAGGAGAGCGAGCATCTGGACCTGTTCGCGGTCGACCTGCACGAGACCGGGCCCTCCGGCGGGGACGTGCACTGGCGCGGCGCCGCGAGCGGCGAGAGCCGGGCGAGCTTCGAGGGGCTGATCCAGATCGACCCGGGCGCCCAGCAGACGCACACCTACCTGCAGATCCATTCGATGATGCTGTCTCCCAAAGCGCGCCTCGACGCCATCCCATCGGTGCTCGTCTCCTCCGACGACGTGTCCGCGTCTCACGGCGGAACGGTCGGCGAGCTCGACGAGGCTGCGATCTTCTACATGCAGAGCCGCGGCCTGGACCGTCCGGCGGCCGTGCGGATCATCGTCGAGGGCTTCTTCGAGCCACTCATCGCCGAGCTCCACGATGATGCCCTGGAGGAGCTCGTGCGCGCCAAGATCGCCGGTAAGCTGGCGGCCGCACGCGAGGACATCGAGGCGTATGCCACCAGTCGCTGAGAGCACGCTCGGCGTCCGCGCGGACTTCCCGATCCTCGCCAGGCGCCCGCATGGGCGTCCGCTGATCTACCTGGACTCGGCCGCGACCTCGCAGAAGCCGCAGGCCGTGATCGATGCGCTCGACGAGCATCTGCGAAGCCACAACGCGAACATCCACCGCGGCGTGTACGCGCTTGCACAGGAGGCCGACGCCGCCTACGACGAGGCGCGTGCGCGCGTCGCGAGCTTCACCGGCGCCGATCCGCAGACGACGATCTTCACCAAGAACGTCACCGAGGCGATCAATCTCGTCGCCTACGCATGGGGCCGCTCCAACGTGGGCCCGGGCGACGCGGTGCTGATCACCCAGATGGAGCACCACTCCAACATCGTGCCGTGGCAGGTGCTGTGCCGTGAGCGCGGCGCGACGCTTCGCTATCTGGAGGTCGACGAGCGCGGCGAGCTCTCGCTGCAGGCGCTCGAGGCCGAGCTGGCGCGCGGCGACGTGCGGCTGGTCGCCTTCGCACACGTCTCAAACGTGCTCGGCACGATCAACCCGGTGGCGAAGATGGCTGCGCTGACGCGCGCTGCCGGCGCCGTCTCGGTGATCGACGGCGCACAGGCGGTCCCACACATGCCGGTCGACGTCGGCGCACTCGACGCCGACTTCTACGGCTGGACCGGCCACAAGGCGCTCGGGCCCACGGGAGTCGGGATCCTGCACGGTCGCCGGGAGCTGCTGGAGCGGATGGAGCCGTTCCTCACCGGCGGCGACATGATCGCCTCCGTCGACTTCGACACCGCCACGTGGAACGAGCTGCCGTCCAAGTTCGAGGCCGGCACGCCGCCGATCGCAGAGGCCGTCGGCCTCGGCGTCGCGGTCGAGTACCTCCGCGGCCTCGGGATGGAGCGCGTGCGCGCTCACGAGCGCGAGCTGACCGCCTACATGCTCGAGCGCCTCTGCGAGATCCCCGGGCTGCGCATCGTCGGACCGCCCGAGGCGGATCGCCGCGGCGGGCTCGCGTCGTTCACGATCGAGGGCATGCATCCCCACGACATCGCCGAGCTGGTCGATCGCGCGGGCGTCTGCATCCGCGCCGGGCACCACTGCGCGCAGCCGCTGATGCGCTGCCTCGGCGTGGGCGCGACGGCGCGCGCGAGCGTCGGCGTCTACAACGAGGCCTCGGACATCGACGCTCTCGTCGAGGCGCTGTTCGCGGGCCGCGAGGTCTTCGGTCTGTGATGGACGATCTGTACCGCGACTACATCCTCGACCACTACAAGCGCCCGCGGAACTTCGGCGAGCTCGACCCTCACGACCTGGAGGCACTCGAGCACAACCCGCTGTGTGGCGATGAAATCGGCGTGCAGATCCGCGTGAAGGACGATCGCATCGAGGATCTTCGCTTCCACGGCCACGGCTGCGCGATCTCGCAGGCCTCGGCTTCGATCGCCTCGGAAGAGTTGAAGGGCATGACGCTCGCGGAGGTCGGCGGGCTCAGCGCCGACTGGATGATCGAGCTCCTCGGCATCCCCGTCTCGGCCACGCGGCGCAAGTGCGCCCTGCTCAACCTCAAGGCCGTTCGCGGCGCCGTTACGGGAGACCACAGCTGGCCGATCGGGTCGAGCTGACGGCCTCGATACAATTTCTACTCCAGAGCACAGGATTCTCAGAGCGACAGCAGCGAGGAGCCAGATGGCGACGATAGACCGCACGAAGATCACCAAGCCGAGCCCGATCGTCGAGGACGACCAGGGACAGCTGCGCGCTCGCCAGGGCATCTCCCGCGAGGTGATCAGCGAGCTCTCGAGAGTCAAGGGCGAGCCAGACTGGATGGCCGAGAAACGGCTCAAGTCGCTTGAGATCTTCGAGCGCAAGCCGATCCCCACGTGGGGGCCGGATCTGAGCGGGCTGAAGCTCGACGACCTCGTCCTCTACTCGCCGCCCACCGCGGGGCGCTACAACAGCTGGGACGAAGTTCCCGCCGAGATGAAGCAGACCTACGAGGACCTCGGCATCCCGCAGGCCGAGCGCGAGCACCTCGCGGGCGTCGTCGGCGTGTGGCGCCAGGAGCCGGTGTATGAGGGGCTGAAGGAGGAGTACGCCAAGCAGGGCATCCTGTTCTGCTCGATGGACACCGCCGTCACCCGTTACCCCGAGCTCGTGCAGAAGTACTTCATGAACAAATGCGTGCCGCCGCAGGACAACAAGTTCTCCGCGCTGCACGGCGCGGTCTGGTCGGGCGGCTCGTTCGTGTACGTGCCCAAGGGCGTGAAGCTCGATCTGCCTCTGCAGGCCTACTTCCGCATGGAGGGCGCCGGCGAGGGCACCTTCGAGCACACCCTGATCATCGCCGATGAGGGATCAGACGTGAACTACATCGAGGGCTGCACCGCGCAGACCTACAGCGTCAACTCCATGCACTCGGCGGTCGTCGAGATCTTCGTGCACGAGGGCGCCAAGGCCCGCTACACGACCGTTCAGAACTGGTCCAAGGACGTCTACAACCTCAACACAAAGCGCGCCGTCGTCGACGCCGAGGGCACCGTCGAGTGGGTCGGCGGGTCGATGGGCGCCAAGTACGTGATGCTCTACCCGGGCTCCTTCCTGATGGGCGAGGGCGCGCGGGCCGACCACCTCAACGTCGGCGTCGCAGGCAGGGGGGTGCACAAGGACACTGGCGCCAAGGTCGTGCACCTCGCGCCGAACACCACCTCGAACATCCTCGCCAAGTCGATCTCCAAGGACGGCGGCATCATGGGCTACCGCGGACTGGTCAAGATGGGGCACAACTCGGCCGGCTCGAAGGCGCGCGTGCAGTGCGACGGCCTGATGATGGACGGCGAATCGCGCTCGGACACGTGGCCTGACATCCAGATCCAGAACCCCCACGTCACCGTGGCGCACGAGGCGACGGTCGGTCGCATCTCCGACGACCAGCTCTTCTACATGGGCTCGCGCGGCTTCACCGAGGACGAGGCCGCGGCGATGATCGTCAACGGCTTCATAGAGCCGGTGACGAAGGAGCTGCCGATGGAGTACGCGGTCGAGCTCAATCGCCTGATCCAGCTGGAGATGGTCGGCTCCATCGGCTGATCTCGACGCGGACCGCCTCATCTTCGCCACGGTGCGGGTGGCCGGGGGACGGCTCGCGACCCGCGATCAACGCGTGCGCGCGCTTGGGCCCGGCGAGACGATCTGGTGACGCGCGCTCCCGTCGACACGATCGTCGCGCCGCTGTTTCCCGCGCGGCTGCCCTGGGTCAACGTGGCGGGGCCGCGCGCGAGCCTTCAGCGAGGCCGGCCGATGCTGGTCGAGTTCTGGGACTTCTGCCGGCCGAACTCGCTTCGGACACTGCCCTACATGAAGGCCTGGCACGAGCGCTACACGCCGGCCGGCCTGCGCGTGGTCGGTGTGCACTGCCCCGGCTTTGACGCCTCGTGCGAGGAGGAGGCCGTGCGCGGGGCCGTGGCGCGCCTTCAGATCACCTACCCGGTGCTGATCGACAGCGAGCTCGAGCTGTGGCGCGAGTATGAGAATCTGGGCTGGCCCGCGCGCTACCTGTTCGACGGACGTGCCCGCCTGTTCGACTATCACTTCGGCGAGGGCGCTTACGCCGAGACCGAGCTCGCCATCCAGGAGCTCGTCGGCGTCGAGCGCGAGCCGCTCGAGCCGCTCCGCCGGGAGGACGCGCCCGGGGCACGGCTCCTGCCGCAGACCGAGGATCAGCCGGGAGCCTACTCGGGACCCTACGAGGCGGGCGGCGTGTGGGCGGTGCTCGACGGCGAGGGAGCCGTGACGGTCAACGGCGGAAGCTCCGCTGGCGGGCGCGAGATCGCAGTCACCCACCCGGGCGCGTACCCGCTGCTCGAGCACGATCGGCACACGGCCGGTGTTCTGGAGCTGGAGATCGGCACGGGCGTGAGATGCCTTGCCACGTGCTTCACCCCTGGCGTCGTCTAGCTCTAGACGACCTATGCGTCGTCGCGCCTCGCGTTGTACTCGGCGTCGGTGACCTGCTCTCCCCACTCCGCGTCGACGCCGTCCTCGCCGGCCTCGTGGAGCGCCAGGTGAGTCATGAAGTGCGCAGCGTCGGCGCCATGCCAATGATCCTCGCCCGGCTCAAAGCGGACGCTGTCGCCAGCCCGGATCTGCTCGACGGGACCCCCGCGGCGCTGGGCCAGCCCAACGCCCTCGGTGACGTGGATGACCTGGCCATGCGGGTGCGTGTGCCACGCGGTTCGCGCTCCTGGAGTGAAGTGCACCCTGTAGGCGCGCAGACGCGACGGCGTGTCGGTCGGGGCAATCTGGTCGATGAACACCCTGCCGGTGAACCACTCCGGTGGCGGGCTCGTCGTCTGGGGCCGGCTGCGGATGATTTCCATGACGTGTTTGTCTCCTTTCGCGGGATGGCGGCTCGACTGCTCAGAGGGCCGCGCGCGCTCACGCTAGCTCCACGGCCCTTTGCGCGACGGCTCGACGGCGCTCGCCGGACGCTGGAGCACTCGCTTGCACGCCGTTCGCGCGTCGCTGCGCGCATGCTGCGAAAGTGTTGAGCTGATCCGCCGCGAATCGGGGTTTTCAGACCATGCGCCGGCACACGTGATGGCATCTCCCTCCAAGGAACCAACGCGCGGTGCGCGCCGCCATCCGGCCCGGCACCGTTGACATGGAGGATCTCGGCACCCCCGAGCGCATCGTGCTCGCGATGATGCGCGGCGTGCGCTGGCTCGGTCGCGTGCTGCGCGGGCAGGTGGTCGAGTTCGTGGGCGGCCCAGCGCGGGCGCGCGTGATCGTGCTCTTCGGCTCGGTGCTCGCGCTCAGCAGCGCGCAGATCGCCACCGTCGGCGCGATCGCACCTCAGCTGGAGCGCTCGCTGCATATCGGCAACACGAAGATCGGCCTGCTCAACTCGGTCGCACTGCTCGTCGGAGCGGCGGCGGTGATGCCGGTGGGGATGCTGGTCGATCGCGCGCGTCGGATACCGATGCTCGCAGCGAGCATCGTCCTCTGGAGCGTGGCCACGTTGTTCGGCGCTGTCGCGCACTCCTATTCGAGCCTGCTCCTGACTCGCGTCGGGCTCGGCGCGGTCGCCGCGACGGCGGGGCCGGCGATCGCCTCGCTGACCGGCGACTACTTCCCCTCGCACGAGCGCGGACGGATCTACGGCTACATCCTCAGCGGCGAGATCGTCGGCACGGCGGCCGGATTTGTGGTGAGCGGCACCGTCGCGAGCGTGTTCTCGTGGCGGGTCGCCTTCGTGCTGCTCGCGCTTCCGGGCTTCTTCCTCGCCCGTGCGCTCTGGCGGACGGTGCCGGAGCCGCGACGCGGCGGGCAGAGCCGCCTCGAGCCGGGAGCCCAGGATCTCGTGCTCGGGTCCGCCGATGCTGAGCGAGCTGCCGAAGAGGAGCCCGGCGTCGAGCCGCAGGCGCGCGATCGCGATCTCGCGCGCGAAGCCGCGAGCCGGCGTGGCTTCGCGCCCAACCCGGCGCTCGTCCTCGACACCGACCCCAACAGGATGTCGCTGCGCGCCGCGGTGCGCTACATCCTGAGCATCCCGACCAACATGCTGCTGATCATCGGCTCGTCGCTCGGCTACTTCTTCTTCGCGGGCCTTCAGACCTTCGCCGTCGTGTTCGTACGCGGCCATTATCACGCCAGTCAGGCGACGGCGACGCTCTTCCTCGCCCTGCTCGTGCTCGGCGCGCTTCTCGGCACGGTGATCAGCGGCCGGGTTACCGACGCGCTCGTTCGCCAGGGCAGGCTCGAAGCCCGGGTATGGGTTCCAGCCCTGTGCTATCTGGGCGCCGCCGCGCTGCTGGTCCCCGGTCTGCTGAGCAGCCACCTCACTCCGGCGATCTGGTTCGACGTCGGCGGCGCAGCGCTCATCTCGGCTGCGAACCCGCCGCTCGATGCGGCGCGGCTCGACATCATGCCTTCGGGCCTGTGGGGACGCGCTGAGAGCACGCGCACGTTCCTGCGATCGCTGGCCCAGGCGATCGCGCCTCTGCTCTTCGGCGCGGTCGCCGACCTCGTAGCCGGCATCGTTCCCGCCCAGGCGCCCATCGGCACGCACACGCACGGCATCGTCTCCTCGGCTACCGGCACGGGCCTGCAGGTCAGCTTCCTCATCATGCTGAGCACGCTCGCCGCGGCTGGCGTGTTCCTGTTGCGCGCGCGAAAGACATACCCGACGGACGTCGCCACCGCCGGCGTGGCGTGGACCCCTACCCCGCCCGGCCCAGCTGGCCGAACCGCCCACACACAGACGCGGTAGCCGCCGCAGCGACCCGCCTTGAGCCTCGCTCGGCACGCGAACATGTGATGCTTGTGCGCGTGGCCGATGTGCGCGTGCTCCTCACCGAGGGCTCGAGTCTCACCGCGCGTGAGGTTGTGACGTGCCTCGGTCCCGTCGGCTACCACCTCGAGGTGCTCGACCCGGACGTGATGTGCCTGGCGCGCTTCAGCCGGTGGGTGCGCAAGGTCCACCGCAGCCCGCATGCCGGCAGCGACCCGCTCGACTATCTCGCGACGCTGGCGACGGTGGTCGCCGAGCGGAGGATCGACGCGGTGCTACCGACGCATGAGCAGGCGTGGCTGCTGGCAGCCGCGCGCCCGCTGCTCGCGAGGAACGTGCGAGTTGCCCTCGCGGACTCGACCGCCTTCGAGCGGGTCCAGAGCAAGGTAGCGTTCGCGCAGCTGCTCGACGAGCTCGGCCTCCCGCAACCGCGCTGGCGGGTCGTCAAAGGAGCGAGCGATCTGACGAAGCTGTCGTTCCCCTACTGGCTGAAGGCGGCATTCAGCACCGCGGGTCAGGGCGTTCGGGAGGTCCTCGACGCGCGATCGCGCGATGCGGCGCTGGGCGCTCTGCTCGATGGCGAGCAGGTGATGGCCCAGGAGGCGGCGAGCGGCCAGTACGGGCAGGTCCAGGGCCTGTTCGATCGTGGTCGCCTCGTTGCGGTCCATACGAGCGTGCAGCGGGGAGTCGGGATGGGCGGCAGCGCGGCGGCGCGGCTGAGCGTCGATCATCCCGCCGCCCGCCAGCACGTCGCGATGCTCGGTGACGCGCTCGCGTGGCACGGCGGGCTGACGCTCGACTACCTGCACGAGGACGGATCGCCGCAGCACATAGAGTGCAATCCCCGAACCGTCGAGCCGGGCAATGCGGCCGCCAGCGGAGTCAACATTCCCGAGCTGCAGCTGCGCCTGACACTCGGCGAAGAGCTTCCGGGGCCAGCTCGGGTGGGACGAGCCGGAGTCCGCACACACGGAACGATCGCGCTGCTCCTGGGAGCCGCCTCCGGCGGCGGCTCGCGCACCTCGATGATCGCCAGCATCCGCGATGCGATCAGGCATCGGGGCATCTATGAACACAGCCGCGAGCAGCTCACGCCGGTACTCCGCGATCCGCTCAGCGCGACGCCAGCCACGTTCGTAGCCGCTCGCCTGTTGTACTCGCCAGAGCAGGCTGCGCACCTCGCGCAAGAGGCCGTCGCCAGCTACTCGATCGGTCCCGCGACTCTCGCAGCCGTCGCTCGAGCCACCGCGAAGGTCAGCGCCTGAGTCTCACGGCCGGGCAGCGTAGGCTCTACCCGTGCCGAGCCGATGGTTTCGAAGACGCCGCGCCGCAAGGCCGCCGGCTGTGCTGATCGGGGATCCGCTGCTCGAGAACTGGGAGACCGTCGGCACATTCGAGGAGCAGGCGACGGCGTTGGCCTGGCGCGACCAGCTCCGAGGCCTCGGGCTCGACGCGCAATGCGCCGCCGATCACGCGCTCGATCGGTTCGGCCGCGGCGACATCTACCTCGTCGTCCCGCCAGAGCAGTGGTCGCGAGCGAACGAGATCATCGAGAACCTCGACTGACGGTGAGCGCAACACCCGGGCGCCCGGCGATGTGCCGTTCGCGGACGTGCTGCGCAACATGGACGCCGACGCCGCCGCGCCGCAGGCGGCCGGACCGGGCCGCTGGAACGGTCCCGACTATCTCGCGCCGGACCAGGGGATGTCCGCCACAGTTCCGCAGCCAGTTCAGCATGTGGGCGATGCTCGCGGCGCCGCTGATGATCAGCGACGATCTGACGAGGATCCATCCCGCCAGCCTGGCGGCCGTATAGAGCACCGAAGTGATAGCGATCGACCACGACCCCGGAGTGGTTCAGGGCACGTTGCTCTACTCCTCTGCCAACCGGCAGGTCTGGGTCAAGCCCGTGATCGACGGCTCGCGCGCGGTCGCGCTGCTCAACCGCGGCTCGAGCGCCACGCGGATCGAAACGAGCGCGAGCGCGGTTGGCCTGCCGCGGGCCTCGAGCTACGCGCTGCGCGACGTCTGGGCGCACACCACGAGGTCTACCCGCGGCCCGATCGGCGCCGAGGTGCCGGGCGACGGCGCGGTCCTGCTGCGCGTCTCGGCGCGCTAGTAACGCACCCGCCGATTCGCGCGGGCCGATATGGTCGGCCGATGGACGTCGAGCGGATGGCGGGCAGGCTGGCGCTGGTGACCGGCGCCGGCAGCGGTATCGGCCGCGAGACGGCGCTGCTGTGCGCGCGGCGGGGAGCTGATCTCGCGTTGTGCGATGTCGACGAGGCCGGCCTCGCAAGCACCGAGGCCGAGGCCCGGCAGCTCGGCCGCGATGTGCTCGCACGGCGCGTCGACGTCGCCGATCGCGCGCAGATGCAGGCGTTCGCGACCGCTGTCCACGAGCGCGTTGACGCGGTCGACCTGCTCGTCAACAACGCGGGCGTCGGCCTCGGCGCAGGCTTCCTCGAGACACCGCTGGAGGATTGGGATTGGATCCTGCCGATCAACGTGATGGGCGTCGTGCACGGCTGTCACATGTTCGTTCCGCCCATGGTCGAGCGCGGCCGCGTCGGGCACGTCGTGAATCTCTCCTCCGCGGCCGGCTACTTCGCGAACCCCTCGCTCGCCGCCTATACGGCGACGAAGTTCGCCGTGCTCGGCCTTTCCGAGGCGCTGCGCATCGAGTTGCGGCCCCATGGCATCGGCGTCACCGCTGTCTGCCCAGGGCTGATCAACACGCCGATCACGCGCAACAGCCGGCTGCGCGGGACCGCCGAGGCCAAGCGAGAGCGCTTCGTGCGCCTGTACGAGCGCCGCAACTACGGCCCGGAGCGCGTGGCGCAGCGAATCCTGCACGCGGTTCAGCGCAACCGCGCCGTGATGCCCGTCACCGCCGAGGCGTGGGGGATGTGGTGGATGGCGCGGTTCGCGCCCTCGCTCGCACGGGGCGTCGCCCGCTTGATCGACGCGCAGGCGAGATAGTCTCCGCGCTTCTTCTAGGACGCGTCATCGGAGGGCTCGCGCTTCTTTCGCGTCTCGCTCGCAGGGTGCTCGACGAGCGCGAGGACGCGGCTGGCCATGAACCTTGCCCGGCGCACTGGTTCGCCGGTGCGGGTGACCTCAGCGACCTCGACGATGCCGCGCCCCGTCGTGATCTCCACGCGGCGGCCGGCGCGCGTTGCGAGGATCTCATACGTCCGCGAGCCGTCGTCGGCAGCGACGACGATTTCCACACGATCGCCTTTCATCCGTGCGAGCGTATCGTCTAATAGACGAAAGCCGACAGCGCACGCGCGATGTCGGTGGCTCGTAGCGGTCCGAAGCGCAGCGTCCACGACCCGTCGAGCTCCTGGCGGAACGTGTGCGGCACTCCGTCGCGTTCCAGCTCCGACTGGTGATGCTTCGCTCGCTGATAACCCGTGGCGCCATGGAACGTCGCATCGAGTCCATAGCGACCATCATCCACCGGCCAGATGGTGAGCCGATCAGGGACCGGGCCTGAGCGCGTCGGCAGCAGCGGATCCGAGCTCACCCCGAACACATCCGCCGCCGGCGACTTCGGCTTGACGATCGGCCGCGTCGCACTCAGGCGCCGTGTCTCATCCCGGGCCGCGCTCAAGGCGCGTGGCGTGCTCGAAGTGCGGTGACCACGGTTGCGCAGAGCGCGTCCAGACCTCGACCGCCGGCTCGAGCCAGGACGCGTCGTCAAGCGTCCCGGCCTTGAGGAACGCCAGCTCGCTCATCGCCTCGACGAAGCTCACGATCGGCGAGCCGCACGCGGAGCAGAATTGGCGCTGCGTGTCGCCCCCGTGGTCCTCGCCGGTGGTCGTGAAGGAGGCGAGAGTGCTCCCCTCGACGGTGAGCGCGGCGCGCGGCACGCCGACGATGACCGAGAACGCGGTGCCGGTCTGGCGTTGGCAGTCGGTGCAGTGGCAGACGGCCTGCACGAGCGGCTCGCCCTCCGCGTGGTAGGTCACGCTGCCGCACAGGCAGCGACCGGTGATCTCGTTCGGTGGGCCGCCCACGTCCGGGTGACGCTACACGACGAGCGTCGGCAGAGCTACGTGCTCCTCGGTTCCTGAAGGATCCCGGTCGCCTGGCCGACCTCGATCAGATGACCATCGGGGTCGCGCACGTAGCAGCGAATCTCGCGTCCGTGGTCCTTCGGCGGCGTCAGGAATTCTGCGCCGCGTCCACTCCACTGCGCATAGATCGCCGCAATGTCCGCGACGCGGATGTTGAGGAAGCTGCTCACCACGTTCGGGTCGCTGGGCGTCTGGAGCGTGACCGTCGGCTTATCGTCCGTCGGCCCGCCGCCGGCGTTGATGATGATCCATCCATTTGCGAGCGCGACGATCGATGGCTCGCCCTCCAGCACGAGCTCGCCACCGAGCACATCCGTGTAAAAACGGCGCGAGCGCTCGACGTCGCTGGCGACGATGAAGTGCGTCAGCACGATCCCCTCTTTCGGCGCGGGGAACTCGGCCATCTGGAGCCTCCTTCGCTTTGAGCTCAACCTGGTCTCGCGATCGTCGCAGCTCGGCGCCTCGGACCGCCCGGCGGCGCTAAGCTCCGCCCGCGCCCGCGAGCCGGAGGAAGAGATGGCCGAGACCCCCACGCTGTTCGTTTGCCACGGCGATGACGGCGGCCCGCGCAAGCATCCCTGTCGCCGCGTACAGGAGGCGCTTCGCGCTGCAGGCATCGAGTACGACAAGGTGATCGCAGGCCACGGCAGCCCGTTGCCCTTCCTGCGCAAAGGCTCGCGCGAGAAGCTGCGTAACGCGACCGGAGCGATGAACCTGCCCGCGCTCAAGCTGCCCGACGGCTCTGTCATCACGCACTCCCGCGCGATCCTCTCCTGGATCAGCAGCAACGATGATCGTGCCTGAAGCGCTCTCGGCGTGAGACGCAGCACCGCCCGACGCCAGTCTGCGGCGTACCCTCGGCGCACCTAGAGTCATCCTCATGTCCGCCCGGCCGATCGTGTGGCTTCGCCCACCGAAGCTTCGAACCGAGGCCGAGGAAGAGCAGGAGCGTCATGCAACGTGGTATGAGCTCTACTTCGACCTCGTCTTTGTCGCGGCCGTATCGCAGCTCGCGACCGCGCTCAGTCGCGAGCCGACGCTGGCTGGTTTTGCGCGCTTCGCCGGCCTGTTCGTAGCAATCGTCTGGGCATGGACGGGCTTCACGTTCTACGCGAATCGCTTCGACACCGACGACGCGGCATACCGGCTCGTGAAGAGCGTGGCGATGCTCGCGATCGCCGCGCTCGCGATCAGCGTCCATTCGGTGATGCGCGGCGGACATGGCTCTGTCGCGTTCGCCGTCTCGTATGTCGCCACGCGAGCCTGCCTGATCACCCTCTACCTTCGCGCGCGGCGCCACGTGCTCGGCACGGGTCGCCGGCTGATCGACCTGTACCTGTCCGCCTTCTCGGTAGGTGCCGCGCTTTGGCTCGCGTCGATCGCCGTGCCGGGGCCGGCGCGCTACTGGCTCTGGGCGGTCGGGCTGGCGGTCGAACTGGCGGTGCCGCCCCTCGGCTGGCGCAGCCTGCCGGGCGCCGCGGTCAATGCGCCACACGTGATCGAGCGCTTCGGCGGGTTCTTCATCATCGTCCTCGGGGAGTCCGTCGTCGCCGTCGTGGCCGGCATCGCCGGCACGCACTTCACGGCCGCCGCATCAGTCGTCGCGGTCGCGGGGTTCGTGATCGCGCTGTGCCTGTGGTGGATCTACTTCGACCTCGTCGACACGTCCGTGGTCGGGCGCGGCCTGCTCGGGCTCGTCTACGTGTATGCGCACATCCCGCTGCTCGCCGGCGTGGCGGCGATCGGCGCTGGAACGAAGCTCGCGATCACGCACGCGGACGCTGCCAGCCTGGGCGCAGGGGCGCGCTGGGCGATCGGCGGTGGGCTCGCGTGCTACCTGCTGTCGCTTGCGCTGGTTCACAGCACCGCCGAGTGGTCGTCCCTGCGCGACCGTGCGTTCCTCGGGCGGCTCGCCGTCTCGGCACTCGCGATCGGGCTCGCCGCCGGCGGGGGGCGCTCCGCCCGGACCTGTTCGTGTCGATCCTCGCCGTCGCGATGGTCGCACAGCTCGTCCTCGAGCTGATCACCTACCCGGTCGGCGCGGCGAGCGTCGTGACGCCGCCAGCCACGGTGGCGGAGCCGGAGAGGGTCGGCTCGTGAGCCGGTGCTCGCGCGTGGTCAATCTCGCGGAGGGCTGGCTGCGCGGGCGATCAGCTCCACCGCGCTCGCGACCAGCTCGGCGTTGCCTTGCGCGGCGCGACCGTCGGGCAGCACGAGCACGTCCTCGAGGCCCACGCGCACGTCATGTCCGGCGAGGGCGCCGGCTGCGAGGATCTCCCACGTGCGCTCGCCATAGCCGTGCCAGAGCTGCGGCACTCCCGCGGGAACGAGCTCGGCGATCGCCTGCGCCTGCGCGACGCCACCGTCCACCTCCACCAGCGCCCGCAGCGCTCGGTGCGCGAACGGGCTGCGCGTGAGCTCGCGGGCCTCGCCGGGGCAGGTGAGACCCGCCTCGATGCCGATTCCCGCATGCAGGGCGGCGCGGACGATGCCGGCCCAGCCGACCTCGCCGAGGTTCACCGAAACGAAGTCCGGCGGCGTCCGCCAGCGCCTGATTGCGGCGGCGCGCGCAAAAGGATCACGATCGATCGCCTCGGTGCTCGACACGCCGATTGGCATCCCGGGCACCGCGGCGCGGATAGCCGCGATCGCAGCGTCGCACGCTCGAGCGTCGAGTGTCTGCGAGCCGCGGGCATCGCGCGGATGCACGTGCACCGCGAACGCACCGGCCGCTCGCGCGGCAGCGGCATCGCGCGCCAGCTCGGCCGCCGTCTGCGGCACGGCCGGATGCTCCTCACGGGTGCGGCCGCCGTTGAGGCACGCCTTCACCGCCATCTCGGCGTCACGCTCGGCGCAGCGCGCGAAGCACGACGCCCGGGTGGCGGCCCACCTTCGGGCCCAGCTTCACGGCGAGCAGCGTCAGCGCCAGCCACGGCCGCAGGTGGGGCCTGATTCGTTGTATGCGCCCATCGTCGGCGAGCTCGAAGACCATCGCGTCCTCCAGCTTCACCGGCCCGACGCCGGCTTGGCCCATGACGACGTGCACTGCGCCCTCGCCGACCTGCTGGCGCCAGCGCAGCCCGCTCAGGCTGCCGTAGACGGCGGCGAGCAGGACCCGCAGGTCGTTGGCACCTCGAAAGACCATGCGGCCGGAGATCGGTGAGACCAGCTCGGCATCCGGGGCCAGGGTCGCCATGAGCCCCTCGATGTCATTCGCCTCGGATGCGGCGCGATAACGCGCGATCGCGTCGTCCACAGGCGCATCCTGCCATACGGCTGAGGGCAAGGCGCCCCCGGGTGCGTGCACGTCAAGCGCGAGCCTCGCGACCTCTGCGCGTGCGCGGCCGGACGCGAGCGCGCCCCGCGCCCGCCGTTTCGGGCGCCAGCCGGCCGATCTGCCACAGACCGGCATCGTGTCGCGTGTGCAGCCAGCGCTCGGCGTCGCGCCGGCCGAGCGCGATCAGGTCCTCGACGAACTCGCGCGCGAGGAACAGGTAGCTGAGCAGCTCGCCGTGGATCTCGCTGCGCTGGGCATTTACGACGCGCCCGAGCAGCGCGAGATTCGGGTGGCGGATGAGGCTGTCGAGCCTCGCGTAGTGACGGTCGTAGACATCGCGCGCGACGCGGCCGATCTCAAAGCGATCGCAGGGCGCGATGAAGATGTAGGGAATCCTGCGATGGCGTCCAGGGCCGCTGCCGTCACGGCCAGCAGACGCTTCACTCGAAGCGACAGTCTCGTTGACTATCGCGAGCGTCGCGACATTGTCGGCGAGCTGATCCGCGAGCACGACCTGCAAGAGCTGCGCGACGCCGTCGATCGCGTCGGGTCGCGCCAAGACCCTCGCGGGCGTGATCGAAGAGTTCAGGCCGATGACCACCACGCGATCTGCGCCGAGCGCGAGCGCAGGTGCAAGCGGCGCGTTCAGGCGCACGCCGCCATCGCCGTACCAGCCCGCCGCTGAGCGCGGGCGGCGGATCTCTACCGCCGGGAACGCGCCTGGAATGGCAGCCGACGCGAGCACGTGCTCTGGTGCGAGCGTTGTCGCGGCGTAGTCGATCGCACGCGTCGTGTCCAAGCCGAGCTCCGGACCGCCGTGGTGGAAGACGACGCTGCGCGTCGTCGCGTATGCGGTGGCGACGACTGCGGCCGCCGTCAATGCACCGTCCTGGACGTTGCGCGCGATCCGTTTGAATGCCACGAGTCGGGTGAGCGTGTCGCGCAGCGGCGCCGGGTCGAGCAGCCCGGGCAGGCGAGCGCCGGGCACTCCCGCGAGGATCGCCGTCGCACCCAGCAGGCGACCAAGCTCCGCCGGCGATACCAATGGACGTAGGGCATCGTCCCAGCGCAGCTCGCGCCACATCTCGAGGCCGGCCGCGCTGGCCTCCTCCAGCGGCTCGTGCGCGCGCGCCGCCAAGAACGCGCAGTTGAGCGCACCGATGCTGGTGCCTACGAGGATGTCCGGGCGCTGGCCGCGCGCGGCGAGCGCCGGCGCAATCGCAGCCAGCGCACCCAGCTCGTACGCGCCGCGGACGCCGCCGCCGGCGAGCACCAGCGCTATCCGCTCGCGGCGGCCGCCGGGTCGAGGGGGATCGGGCACCGTCGATCCAGACTACCGCCGAGGCCACCGACATGCTTGCGCGAGGAGGTCGGCGACGGTCGCGCGCAATCGCTTCGCGCCGCAGCGCGAGACCGTTGCTCATCGCGATGACTCGCCTATGGCACCAGGTCGTAGGGGAAAGCGCCGGTCAGCCGTTCGCTGCCCTCCGGCGTGACGACCAAGAGGTCCTCGACCCGCGCCCCGCCGACTCCCCCGATCACGGTCCCGGGCTCGACGGCGATAACGTCGCCGGCGATCAGCGGCTCGGCATCGCTCAGGCCGAGCTCCGGAGCCTCGTGAACCTCCAACCCGACACCATGACCGAGACCGAAGTAGAACCCTTCCCGCAGGGTCTCACCCGGCGCCTTGGTGCGTTGGGTGGGGTGTCCCGCCGCCTCGAAGACATCGCACGCGAGGCCGTGGAGCGAAGCGCCCGTGACGCCGGGCTCAACCGCGCTGCAGGCGCGCTCGTGGGCGTCGAGCACGAGCGCGTGAAGATCGGCGATCGAGTCGCTGAACTGGCCGCGCACGAACGTACGCGTCATATCCGCCCAGCATCCCGATTGCTCATCGCGCGGCCACAGGTCCACTTCGATCGGGATGTGGGCGGGGAGCGGTCCGGCGCCGGAATCATGTCCGATCGCCGCGTCCGGGCCCGCCGCCTTGACGATGATGTCCGCCGGAGCCGGCGCCCCAGCTCGGGCGCACATCTCGCGGACGCGAGCGCGCACGTTCTCTGCGGTCAGCCGCTCGCCGGCGAGCACCAGCCCATCCCCCTCGATCGCCGCCTCGCGGAGCATCCGGGCGGCTTCTGCCATGGCTCGCGACGCGACGTCCGCAGCTCGGCGGACGCCCGCCATCTCGGTCGCCGTCTTGCGCCGCCGGCGTTCCCGGAAGACCTTCCCGTCGGGCGTCAGGACGACGTCGGCCTGGCGCAGCCGGTCGGCGAGGGCGAGTGGAAACTCCGGAGGGACGGTCGCTTCATCGATCCCGAGCGCCGCCACAGCACGCGCGCAAACCTCGAGTTCCACCTCGGTACGCGGGCGGCCTTCGGCGATCAGCTGATCCCGGCCGAGCGCGTCGATCAGCAAACGCTCGAGACCCGGTGCGGCCTGCGCGATGCGGGCCTCCTCCAGCGAGCTCGTCAACACGACCCGGCGCGCCTGCACCTCGAGATACAGAAAGGCATCGACGATCGCCAGGGGAACCTCGTGGCGAAGCGCCGCCGAGGTCTCGGTGTCGCCGTAGATCAGCAGGTTCATGAATGCCAAGCGTCGCACAGCGCCGCCGATGAGCTCTGCCCTCCCGGGGCGGGCGGCAGTCGAGCTGCTCAACAGCGCGCGACACTGCTGCCGTATGCGTTTCGCCCCGCCCGCGCGCCAGCTGCGGCGCGCCAAGTCGACTCGCCCGGATGGCGTGACGTCGCGCGTGTAATCCGGGCTCGCCGACGCGTCGAGCAGGCGTGGCACGTCGGCTCTGTTTTGCGTTGGCGCTAAGGTCGGCTGATGGCCGAGGAACCACGGCTCATCATCCAGCTTCCGCGCGACGGCGCGGTCGACCGGCAGCTCAGCTCGCACGCGCCGCAGAGCGTCGCCAGCGGCGAGGTCGTGGTCGAGGTCGGTCCGACCGACGCCGAGGGCCGCCTCGAGGCGCCCGCAGCGGGCCAGGTCGTGCTGTCGGTGCCCTCACCCGAGGCGCTGAAGCGCCAGGCGGGCGAGGTTCGCCGCGTGATCGGCCAGGCGGGCACGGGCGTCGAACCGCTCGTCGTCGTGGTCGAGGCCGCCGAAGAGCTGCGCGAGGACGAGCTGGCTGCGGTCCTCGACGCGGCGGATCACAGCTCGCGCGCGGTGATCATGCGCATCATCGGAGATGGCTGATCGGCCGCGCGGGAGGGCTCAGGCTGGGTCCTGGGAGCTGTAGGGGTCGTCCTCGCCGCGGAGGTCGCGGTAGCGGCGATCGAAGAGCTCGAGCACCGCGGTAACGTCGGCCGGACCATGGACGCCATGGCTGACGGCGTCGGAATCGGGCATCAGATCGCCCGGCTCGGCGTCGCCGTGCTCGACCAGATCGTCGTGCTCCGGACGCGAGAAGCGCAACTCGACCACGCCCCGGTCGCGATCGAGGACACCGAGCTCGAGATGCTCGTAGCGCACGAGCGCGGCTGCCTCCGATAGCCGCTCGATGTGCACGCCGGGCCAGGTATCAAGCTCGTTGGCGATCTCATCGACGAGCGTGGCGCGGGACACAGCTCGATCGTAGCGCTCGAGATCACGGGCCTCCTCCAGCCACTCACCTGCTCGCCGCTGCGTCCTATGCTTGTGGCGTGGCGAGCGTCGAGCTGCTGTATTGGGACGGCTGTCCGTCGTATCGCGAGGCGCTCGCCGATCTGCAGGCTGCGCTTGACGAGCTTGGACGCTCCGAACTCGAGATCACGCTGACCGAGATCGTCACCGAGCAGCAGGCGGTCGAACGCGCGTTCACCGGCTCTCCGACTCTGCGGATCGGCGGTGTCGATCTGCTGGCGCCCGCTGCCGTAGAGCCGACCGCCTTCACATGTCGGGTGTACCGTCGGCGTGACGGCCGTTACTCGGGCACACCTGACCCGGCTGACCTGCGCGAGGCGCTGCGCCGGCTCATGCCCAGCCCTCCCGGGCGGCCTGAGCATCGGCGATGATGCGGATGTGCGCGCAACCCTCACCCGCGACGCCGAGGAGCTCGCGGCTCGGGTCGAGGGGTTCCTCGCCGAGCGAGTCGAGCGCAATGTCCTCGCAACGGTGCTGATGAACGCCCACCGCGGCCACGCCGGCGCGCGGATCGCCGACGAGCTGCCATTCCTGAGGGCGTGACCGGATGGCCCGCCACGCATCATCCTCGGCTAGGTGCGCGAGGATCGGACCGCACTCCCTGATCATGGTCGGGTCGCTCAGCGACGTGGCTGGGAGCGTCGGCGCGCTCCTGTCGGGTGAAGCGGCCAGGTCGAGCGCGCTCGTGAGGTCGCCGACCGCCGCGCGCCGCTCTTGCGTTCAGCACGGCGACGCGGCACCGCGACGCGCCATTATGGGCTTCGGATCGGCTCGATCTCCGCGTGCGTGCGGTCCTGCAGCAGCCGCTTCACGAGCGGCGCGCCGGTGTCCTCGACGAGCACGCAGGTCCCCGGCCAGTAGGGGCTCTCGCCGGCCGTCGCCGTGAGGAAGATCCGCGAATAGGTCCAGCTGCCGGCGTTGACCAATCGCACTCCGCCGCGCCCGCGCCACTCGCTCTGCTCATCGCCGTGTAGCGGTCCCACGCGGTGCGTGTGCCCGAACACGACGTAGGCATCACCGAGACCGACCCGCATCGCGACCTCGCCCATCGCCCGCAGACCTGCGCGACGCAGCTCGACCGGCGAGATGTCCGCGCGCAGGGGCCCAAGACCCGCGCGGTTGAGCGCAGCGACCGCGAGCGGGAACGCGCTCACGAGCGCGCGTCTGCGCAGCCGGCGGATAGCTCGAGCGCGGCCGTTGCGTGTGGCCCGAGCCCCGACGCCGGGAGCTGCGCCGTCGCTGCCACCGCCGAGCGCGCGCCATGCGGCGACCGTCGCCATCCCGTTGAGCGCGTCGCCGGTGCGAGCATCTCGCGCGACCGCGTCCCTCCAGGCGAAGACCGGGGCGCCGATCGACTCGTAGTCGGCAACGCTCGCGAACGTCTCGGGAGCGCGCCCGAGCAGGCGGCTCATGGCGCCAACGCTCAGCCGCTCGAGCGTCGGGACTGTCAGGTGGCAGTCGAGATAGTGCCCGTGGCACGCGTACACGTCGCGCCGCAGCCACAGGCCAGGATAGGCGGCGCGGACTCGTGCCGGTGCGGCCCATTCGGCGATCCGCTCGAGCGGAGCAGACACCTGCGCAGGCTCCATCAGCTGTTCGAGGCCGAGTGGCGCCGGCTCGTCCTCCTCGCCGCGACGCCCAAGCCACGGTTCGACCAGTGCGTGGTCGTGGTTTCCGGCCACGACGACCAGCTCGCGTCCGGCGAGCGCCGCTCCCAGCTCCTCGAAGACGGGGCGCGCGGCGCTCATCGCCTCGCGCAACGGGCCATGCCGCAGCTCGAGCACGTCTCCGAGCAGCACCACACGGTCGACGTCTGCCACGGCCGCAAGCAGCGCCGCGCGCAGCTCAGGCCGGCGCAGCAGGTCTGCGCCGGAGATGCTGCCTAGGTGCAGGTCCGAGATGATCAGCGTGCGCATCGGACGATGACGGTCGCGGAGGCCGGCGCGATCGGGCGGCGACGCCGCCGCCTGCGGCTTCGCGGACTCAGCGGCGCTCGCCGGCCACGACGGCTTCGCGGATCTGCTTGGGGAGCATGAAGCGCACGTCCTCGCGAACCACGTCGAACTCGGAGATGTCCTGGACGCCGCGCGCGCGAAAGAAGTCGACCAGCTCGCCGACGAGGTTCTCCGGCGCGCTCGCTCCGGATGAGATGCCGACGACGCGCGTACCTTCCAGCCACTCCTCGCGCACCTCGCCGGCGTTGTCGATCAGGTGCGCCTCGGTGCCGCAGTCGCGAGCGACCTCGACGAGCCGCAGCGAGTTCGAGGAGTTGCGCGAGCCGATCACGAGCATCAGATCGCAGGCCGCGGCAATCTGCTTGACGGCGGCCTGGCGGTTGGTGGTGGCGTAGCAGATGTCGTCGGTGCGAGGCCCGACGATCCGCGGAAAGCGCTCTCGCAGGCGGGCGATGATCGCGCTGGTTTCATCGACGGCGAGCGTCGTCTGCGTGATGTAGGCGATCCGCTCGGGGTCATCGACCTCGAGCTGTTCCGCGTCCTGCTCGCTCTCGACGAGCACGATCCGCTCGGGCGCCTCTCCCATCGTGCCTTCGACCTCCTCGTGGCCGTCATGACCCACGAGCACGATCGTGTAGCCGTCCTGCGCGAAGCGGACCGCCTCTCGATGGACCTTCGTCACGAGGGGGCAGGTCGCATCGATCGTCTGCAGGCGCCGCTCCTCGGAGCCCGAGCGCACGCTCGGAGCGACGCCGTGTGCAGAGAACACGCAGACGGCACCCTCCGGCACCTCGGTGTGCTCCTCGACGAAGATCGCGCCGCGCTCGCGCAGCTCCTCCACGACGTGCTTGTTGTGCACGATCTCCTTGCGCACGTACACCGGGGCGCCGTGGATGTTCAGCGCATGTTCGACCGTCTGCACCGCGCGATCCACTCCGGCGCAGTAGCCGCGGGGGGCGGCGAGCAGCAGCTTTTCGACGGTGTTCGACACGATGTCATTGTAGGGGGCGTCCAGGTACGCTAAGCCGTGATGCCCCAGCGACACCTCGACAGGCTCACCCCCGTCGACGCCTCCTTCCTGCACCAGGAGGGCCCTGTCTCGCACATGCACATCGGAGGCGTCACCATCGTCGAGGGTCCGCCGCCGGCGATGGAGGAGTTTCTCGAACAGATCCGCATGCGGCTGCACCTGGTTCCGCGCTACCGTCAGAAGCTCGCCTACACGGCCCTCGACAGCGGCCGGCCCGTTTGGATCGACGACCCGAGCTTCAACCTCGAGTATCACATCCGCCACACAGCGCTGCCGGCGCCGGGCCACTGGGAGCAGATGCAGGACCTGACCGCGCGGATCTTCTCTCAGCAGCTGGACCGTTCAAAGCCGCTGTGGGAGATGTGGCTGATCGAGGGGCTCGAGCAGGACCGCTTCGCACTCATCACCAAGACGCATCACTCGCTGATCGACGGGATCGCCGGCGTGGACCTCGCAACCGTCCTGTTCGACCTGTCCCCCGACCCGCCCCTGGTGACGAACTCGGGCCGCCCGTGGCAACCGCATCCGGAACCTGGCACGGTCCAGCTGGTCGCGGCGGGGCTGCTCGGAGCGCTGCGCGCCGGCGTGGCGCTCACCGAGGGCGCGATCGATGCCCTCGCGCATCCTGAGCGTGCTATGGCGCGGGCCCGCGAAGCGGCCGAGGGGGTTGGTGAGATCATCTGGGCCGGCGTGAACCCCGCTCCGGAAACGCCGCTGAACGTACCGATCGGGCCGCATCGGCGGTTCGTCGGCATCACCAGCCAGCTCGAGGACTTCAAGCTCGTCAAGAACGCCTTCGGCGGCACCGTGAACGATGTCGTTCTCGCCGTCGTCGCCGGCGCGATGCGCTCCTTCCTGATAGCCCGCGGGCGGCGCACGGAGGGTGTCGAGCTGCGGGCCCTCGTGCCGGTTTCGGTGCGCACGGAGGGAGAGCGCCTGGGGGTCGGCAATCGCCTCGTCGCGATGCGCGGGCCACTGCCGGTGTACATCGCCGACCCGCTCAACCGCCTGCGCTTCGTGAGCCAAGCGATGGACGGGCTGAAGGAGTCCAAGCAGGCGCTCGGGGCCGAGGTGATCGCCGGCGCGCAGAACTTCGCGCCGCCCACGATCCTCGCGCAGGCCTCGCGCCTGAACTTCTCCACGCGGCTGTTCAACCTGATCGTCACGAACGTGCCCGGGCCGCAGTTCCCGCTGTACGTGCTCGGGCGCGAGATGCTTCAGGCGATGCCCGTCGCATTCCTGCCTGAAAACCAGGCTCTTGCGGTCGCGATCATGTCCTACAACGGCCAGATGAATTTCGGGCTGCTCGGCGACTTCGACGCCCTGCCGGACATCGACGCGATCGGCGAGGACATCGGCGAGGAACTCGCGAACCTGGTCTCGCTCGCGCGCGAGTCCGTGGCCGCCACGGCCTAGCGGGCCCCCTCGTCCTCACCCGCCCAACCTCCAGTCGGCTCGTCTTGCCGCGCGCGCTGAAGTGGTACGGCACGAGTACGCGCTCCTCGTCGAGCTCGAGGTACCCCTCCGCCTTCACGCGCCACCCCTCCCAGGCGCTTAGAAAGTCGCGGAAGGCTTCGACCATCCCGGGCAGCCCGCTCCATTCTCCCGCCTCGGGCCCGTCGGCATGCACGTACTCGATCTCTCGGTGCGCCCACCCGGTCGAGCGAGGATGTCCCGGTCGCCGTGGAGCTTGGTGGCGGCCTCGAGGGTTAGATTATCTCGGGTGAGGGAAGCGGTCACCTCCGGGGTGGTGTGGCGGTGCAGTTGTTGTTCGGCTGCGAGTGCGAGCCTGGCGAGGTCGGCGTGGCCGATGATGCGGCGGAACTGGCGCTCGGCTTCGAGCATCCCGGCGGCGGTCCAGCGCAGGCACATCTCGCCTGATTGCCAGCGCTTGACATTGCGGCTGGTGCGCCGCACGGTCTCGATCATCGACTCGCAGGGGTTGGTGCTCTGCAGCGTGCGCTTGAGAGCGCCGCGGATGTGAAGGCGTGTGACGGTGAGCGTCTCGGCCATGCCCTCCTTCAGCGAGGCCGCGGCTCCTGGGTGGGAGTGCTCGAGCTCGCCCACGAGCGTTTGCAGCTGGGCGAGCGCGCGATTGTGGTCCTCCTCGGCCCACGCTCGGCGTAGGCGCTGCTTGACGGCGGGCCGGTCGCGCTCGGCGAGGTGGTGCAGGACGTTTCTCTCCTTGTGGCGGATGCAGCGCTGCACCGGGACCGCCCCGAGCACCTCGTCGATCGCCTTCCTGAGTGCCTTGGCGCCATCGATCACGCACAGCACGCCCTGGTGAAGGTCAAGGCCGCGGGCGACGAGGTTGCTCAACAGCTCCTTGGCGACGGTGGCGTTCTCGGTCGAGCCGTCCCACAGGCCGAGGGGGATCTTCACGCCGTCGGTCGCGATCCCGAGCGCCACCACGCAGCAGCGGCCCTTCAGCTCGATCCCGTCGAGCATCAGCGCCGCCAGGCGAATGTCATCCAGGCGCCGGCTCATCAGAGCGATCAGCTGCTCGGTGGTCTTAGCGACGAAGTCGCGGCTGACACAGGACTTCGAGGTCGAGCGGGCGCCCGCCTCGACCTCTGAGCCCACCGGCTCACGCGTGCGAGCAAAGCGGCGCGTGGAAACGCCGGCGAGCATCTGCTCGAGCACCAGCCGGCTGAGCGGATCACGGTCGGCGAAGTGCCGATAAGTGGACAGCGGAACCTCGGCCTCGCCATCGGCGCTGCGCACGCGCGGGCGCTTGACCGCGACGCGCCGCCCGCCGAGCGTCACCTCGCCCCGCTCGTGGCCGTGGCGGACCGCGACGCGATCGACGTCGTGCCTGCCCTTCGGGCCGACCACATCGTCGACCTCAGCCTCCATCAATTCGGCCAGCACGCCGAGCCCGACACCCACGCTCAGCGCGAGCAGGCCCTCCTTCGCCGCACCCACGAGCTCGCCGAGCGCCTCCCGAACTCGCGGAGAGAGCGGCTCCTCGACGGCATCCTCCCCCGTCACGACCTTCACAGCAGATACGGTGCTCACGGCGGTTCCTCCTGTCTCTTGGACTGATCTCGCACTCACCACGCTCCCAACAAGAGCGGACGAGGCGGGAGGACCGCCACTACAAAGTTCTACGAGCTACGGGACAACCTCGGTCGAGCTGTAGTCGCCGCGTTCCCAGGCCGCCTAGATCGAGCGCCGAGATCCAGGCTCTCGGACATCGCCTACTCAGGCAGGCCCATGGCTTCGAGGGCCATCTCCTTGGAACCGAAGTCCTCCCAGCGCACGATCTTCCCATCTCGGAACTCGAATATGCCGCCCATCGACACGTCTGTCTCGATGCCACTCCCTCTTGCTCGCAGGTAGATCTTGCCCCACGCGAGCGCCCGCTCGCCCAGGTCAAGAAGCTCGTAATGGACCTCGAACTTCTCGAAGACCTCCTGGGTATCGGCGACGAACCTCACTATGCCTTCGATGCCGCGATACACCCCCTCGGTCCCGGATCGCCGTGGCAGAAACTCGACATCCGAGTGAAAGACGGAGCGAAGCTCTGTCTCATCGATATCGCCGAGATCACGCTCGTCAAAGACACGGCGCGCGAGTTCCAGGTTCGCCTCCGACATCGCCTACCCCCGTTCCTGCGCGAAGCGCTCGGCGGCAGCACGCGCCGCGTCGATGTCGGGAGATCGGCTACCCGGCATCGAGACTGTTTTTACTTGACAGCGTTCCCAGGCCGCGTAGATCGAGCGCACGAGGCCGAGGTTTGCGCAGGACATGGGCGCAGTATCCCCAGTTTGCTCCCAACGCCGTCAATCGCCCCGGAGGTATCCCGATGAGCAAAGCTGAGGACGCTCCCCGACCGACCGAGACAAAGCAGACCGCATAGCAGCCGCAGATCGAGGAGAAGGCCCTCATGGGGCAGCGGTGTGATGCAGGAGTGGAGGCGGTCCAGCACGATAGCTGGGGGTCTAGGTGGCTGGTTCTGGCTCATGT
>CAWBQH010000002.1:0-139390 GCA_963790905.1 uncultured Solirubrobacteraceae bacterium | reverse complement strand
TAGGCGCCGCCTGAATACTGGTCCACCTGCGCCGGTCTAAAACTGGTCCACCCCGTGCGCAGGGCCGGCGGCGTCCGACCGGACCCGTGAATCTGGCTCGATCTAGCGATCGAGACCGGAGGAAGGGTGTGCTTGACGTGGAGCAGTGGGCGGAGATCAGGCGGATGAAGCGCGTCGAGGGCCTTTCGCAGCGCGAGATCCACCGCCGCACCGGAGCCCACCGCGACACCATCCGTCGCGCGCTGGCGGCTCCGAAGCCGCCGAGCTATGGCCCGCGGCCAAGGCGGCCCTCAATGCTCGATCCGTTCGTGGCGAGCATTGAGCAGCTGCTCGAGGACGAGCCCCGTCTCTCGGGCGTGCGCATCCGCGAGGAGCTCGAGAAGGATGGCTATGAGGGATCGAAGACGATCCTCGACGATCTTCTGCGCGAGCTGCGCCCGCGCTTCTTGCCGCCGCCGCGGAGCTTCCAGCGCACGCGCTATCGCCCCGGCGAGCTGGCGCAGTTCGACCTCTGCGAGCCGCGGCGCCCGGTCCCGGTCGGCTATGGCCAGGGCCGCCGCGGCTACGTCGTCACCTGCGAGCTGCCCTATTCGCGCGCGTTCGCCGGTGCGCTCGTCTTCTCCAAGGAGTTCCACGACATCGCGTGGGGAATGAGGCGCTGCCTATCTCGCCTCGGCGCGCTGCCGGGCAAGCTCGTGTGGGATCGCGAGGGCGCGATCGCGCCGAAGGGGCGCCCGACTGGGGAGTTCCTCGCCTTCTGCGGTGAGCTCGCGCTCGGCTGGGTGATCCTCGACTCGGGCGACTGCCAGGCCAAGGGCGCGCTGGAGCGCAGCCACCGCTTCCTGCATGGCAACTTCGAGGCGGGCCGGCGTTTCGCCAACGCTCTGGACTTCCAGGACCAGCTCGATCGCTGGTGTGAGCGCATCAACGCGCGCCTGCACCGCTCGACCCGCGCGGTCGTCGCCGAGCGCCTCCAAGAAGAGCATGCGCGGATGCGGGCCCTGCCGGCGGTGCTGCCCGACACGGACGTGCGCTTCGTGACGCGGGTGCCGGCACAGCCCTACCTGCGCTTTGACCGCAACGACTACTCGCTCCAGCCGCGCCTGGTCGGCCGTCGCGTCGAAGTCCGCGCGAGCCAGGCTGAGGTGAGGGCGATCGCGCTCGACACGGGCGAGCTCGCCGCCAGCCACGCCCGCGTGCTCGCCGGCGGCCTGTGCTTCACCGACCCCGCCCACCAGGCAGCGCTCGAGCAGCTGCGCGGTGAGCGCCGACAGCGAGAGCCCGACGTCGAACTGCGCCCGCTATCGCGCTATGACCAGCTGATCCCGGCGTGAGCACCAAGACCTCCGAGCTCTCCCACGTCTTCCGGGCGCTGAAAACCCCGGCCGCGGCCCGCGCGCTGCCGAAGCTCGCCGAGCGCGCCCGCGAGGAGTCCTGGAGCTATGAGCGCTTCGCCGAGGCCCTGCTCTCCGCCGAGGTCTCCTCGCGCGATTCCCACGGCGGCGAGAGCCGCATCAAGGCGGCGCGCTTCCCGGCACGCAAGACGCTCGAGGAGTTCGACTTCACCTTCCAACGCTCGGTCAAGAAGCAGGTGATCGAGCACCTCGGCCAGCTCGACTTCCTGCACGCCCGCGAGAACGTCGTGCTGCTCGGCCCGCCCGGGACCGGCAAGACGCACCTGGCGATCGCCGTCTCGATCCGCGCCTGCCTGGCCGGGCAGCGCGTCGCATTCGCGACCGCAACCGAATGGGTCGCCCGCCTGGCCGAGGCCAAGCGCCACAACGGCCTCGACGCCGAGCTGCGCCGCCTGTCCTTCATCCCGGTGCTCGTCGTCGACGAGGTCGGCTACATCCCGTTTGACCCCGAAGCCGCCAACCTCATGTTCAGCCTCGTCTCCGCACGCTACGAGCGCGCCTCGATCATCGTCACCTCCAACAAGCCATTCTCCGCCTGGGGCGAGATCTTCGGCGATGAGGTCGTCGCCGTCGCGATGATCGACCGGCTCGTGCACCACTCCGAGATCCTCTCGCTGAAGGGCGACTCCTACCGCCTGCAAGGCAAGGACCTCGGCGCCCGCACAAACGCCGAGGCAGCCGAAATCGCCTGACCGATCACCCTGGCGACCTTCGCCGAGGACCTCAGACAAGCCTACAGCGCCTCGTTTTCAGCTCAATGCGCACCAAATCGCCGATATCCGGGCTCGAGCTCGCTGAGCGCCTCTCTGCCGAGCCAGACCGAGCCGACAAGAGGAACAGGAACCGAGCCAGGGGGTGCATTTTCAACCGGCGCCGCCGGTCTCAGGTGGCCCACTTTTCAACCGGCGAAAGTGGCCCACTTTTCAACCGGCCTTGACAGCTCATCCTGGTCTTCTGAGCAGGAATCCGTTGACGATCTGAGCGAGGCTCTAGATTCGCTCCAATCGGACGGCTAGGATTGCGCCGCAATCGAACTTGGAGGAAGACCATGGCTCAGGAAGTCGAGTTCGGCAACAACTCAGCCGGAAAGATTCGGAGCTTCTGGGTCGGCTTTGGTCTGAGCGCGATCACGCTCAGCCTCTATGGCCTCTGCTGGTACTACTTCGTCAACGACGAGTTGAAGGAGGTCGGGCAAGCCAAAGACGACCAGAACCTCGCGCAGTCCAGCCCCGGGTTGTCCGTGACGGCGCTGCTCGTCGGGGGCTACTTCATCATCCCGCCGCTGCTCTCTGTCTACAACTACGGGCAGCGCATCAAGCGAGCGCAGCGCCTCGCCGGCATCCCGCGCGCTGACCAGATCAACCCGGTGACGGCCTTCGTGCTGTTCTTCCCCGGCGTGCTCGTGATCATCCCGTACTTCTTTCACTTCTGGTACGTGACCAAGCACCAGAACATGACGGTACGCGCAGCAGGCGGGTTGCCCTACAAGGAGCACGAGGTTGTGCCTCCGGCTGATACTGCACCCAAGGTTGCGGCTCCGGCTAATGCTGCTCCCGCTGAGCTTGCTCAGGCTGAGCCCCGTCCTGCTGAGCAGTCGCCGCAGCAGCCCGGGGCATGATGCCCCAGGAGCCATCGATGCCCCGCTTCAGGGATGACCCGCTGAGCGCGACCTTCTCTCAGCTCGATCTTCGCTCCAGGGGTCGGATCTCCTCGATATCGAGCGTCCACTTCTCGAACTGATCCCAGATATCGGCAAGCCACTGGCCCTGGCCCGCGATTCCTCGATAAGGCGCGCCGGCGAGAGACGAGAATGGGCTGTGCACCTCGATCTCAGGGTCGAGCAGATCCAGCGTGAGCTCTACGTTCCCGCTGTTCCACTGCACGATCGCGCTGCGAAGGAGACCGACGGAGTCCCTCGACATCGCCATCTCTCGAGCGCTACCGGTTTGAGCGCCTCACGACGAGCAACGGAGCTCCCACGGCGTGCCATAAGAACCCCCCTATCTACTGACCCGCTCAGAACCCGAGCGCGAACTTGGCATCCTCGCTCATCTTCTCCGGAGACCACGGAGGCGTGAAGACCATCTCCGACTCGACCGTCTTGACGCCCTCGAGCTCTCCGACGAACTCTTCGATCTGCTCGGTCACCTGCGGCCCGATCGGGCAGCCAGGCGTCGTCAGCGTGAAGGTCACATGCACGTGGCCGTCGTCGATCTCGACGCCGTAGATCAGCCCCAGCTCGACGAAATCCAAGCCGAGCTCGGGGTCGATCACGTTCGACAGCGCGTCCATCACATCGGTCTCGCTGGGTGGGCCTGTCAGCTCGGACATGTGTTGCTCCTATGTCAAGGCCAGCCCTGCGGCTGGCCGCAAATTGGGTGAATATTTCAATTGCGATGGGGACACGTTCGAGCGTCTGCTCTCGGCACTGCGAAGAGCCTGCCAGACCGTTCGGGCGAGGTGACGCTTCAGGCAGCGAAGAGCCTCCATGCGCGACTTCCCCTCGGCCTGCTTGCGGGCCAGATAGTCGCGTGCTGGCGGATGCACTCGCCCCTGGGTGACGGCGATCCGGTGCAGAGCGCAGTTCAGCTGGCGGTTGCCACCGCGATCTAGGCGGTGGCGTGTGCGTTTGCCGGACGAGGCGGGGATCGGAGCGACCCCGGCCAGGCGAGCGAGCTTGGCATCAGAGGAGAAGCGCGAAGCGCCGGCCGTCTCGGCCAGCAGCTTGGCTGCCGTCAGTCTCCCGCAGCCGGGGAGCTGCAGGAGCCCTGGAGCCTGTGTTCTGACCAGGGCACCGATCTCACGCTCGAGCTCTGCGGCACGTCGCGTGCGCTGGCGGATCACGCATACAAGCTCCCGCGCGATGCGCACCCGCGCGCTTTGCTCTGTGCGGGCGAGCTTGCGAGAGATACGTTCGAGCCAGATCAGGCGGTCCAGCGCGCCAGCGGGGATCTCGAGCTCCGGTGAGAGGTCGTGCAAGTGCCAGCGCAGGCGCTGCTGGTCTTCAGAGCGCGCCTTGACGAGATCCTCGCGGTGGTCGAGCAGCAGCTTGATCTCCAGCGCCTTCTCGTCCAGATGCGCACCGGGAAACGTCTCCGGCCCCTCCTTCAGCGCGGCACGAGCGATCGCGAGAGCGTCGATCGGATCAGACTTGCCGCGGGTGCGCTGCCCCCTGCGGGACTCACCCATCATCTTCGGCGCGACCCGGATGACGCGCTCACCGGCGGCCACGAGGAAACGCTCAATCGAGCCCGAGACGTGGCGGCAGTCCTCGATCGCCCAGATGCGCTCTTGATCGAGCTCCCGCCCCCACCACAGAAGCTCTGCAAAGCCGGCCTTGCGCGCAGACGCGGTCAGCTCGCCGGCGAGCTGACCGGTCCCCGCAAAGACCGCGCTACAGGTGTGGGTCTGCTTGTGCGTGTCCGTTCCAATCACGATCATGTGCGTCGTCCCTTCGATTGGTTGCCGCTTATCGGACGGACCTCCGGCGGACAGACCTCACTCGGGGCGAAGCCACGCTCCTATCAAGTCACGACGGAGATCCTCGGGCGGCGGCGAGCGACACAACGCATGCAAGTCAGACCTTCGGGTCGACAGCCAGCCTAAGAGTCAGCTCGTCGCCAGCCCGAGAACCAACCGTCTGGGTCGGACGCCTCCGTCGACCGTGGAGCCGACAATGACAGTGAGGCGCCAGTCTAGCCCGTTCACAAGCGCTGGCCCCACGGTGAGCGCTGTTTGCCTCCGCCCCACTCCTCGTCCGCGCCATGGGCGCTTTCGGCGGCTTACGGGTTTCGGCCAGCGCTGCGGCCGCAGGGCCAGCTCAGTTCAGATAGTACTCCCTCCGGCCGGCCTTCGCGAGCGAGTCCCGCTAGTTGTCGCAGCCGAGGCGATCCCACATATACAGCTGGATGCACTCGTTGGCGAGCTCGATCGCACGCTCGCTCGACAAACGCGGGAGGACGGTCTCGAGCGCCTGATCCTCGGCGACGCCAGCCTGGAACGCTTCCTCGCCGCGAAAGCCAGCCGCTATCTTCAGCGCCTCGCGCCGGTTCTCGCCGAGGCTCGGGAACACGCCGACGAGGAACTCGGTGTTGGGGATCGGCTGTCCGATCTCGAGCGACGCATGCCACGCGGCCAGCAGGTGCAGATCGTCCTCGTCGAGATCGGCGATCGCCTTTGCGTAATGAACGGACAGCTCCTGATCCGGGATGTCGTCGACCCACGCGCGGACGACCTCGCCGACCAGCTGCCGGCGCGCCTCGCGCCCGACGGACTCGGCGATTACACGGATCGCATCCTGAGGCTCAATGAAGCAGAGTGGCATCGGGACTCCCGGAGGACGAGGAACAACGGATAGGCATGACTGTAGGTGGCCGTGTGGACGGCATTTTTCGGCCCTGCCGGCCACTGCATGGCGAGCCGTCCGTGCGCAGCGCCCGCGCGCAGGCGGCCCGCGTTCACAGCTCCAGCGCGTGGCCGGCGCGCTCGAACGCGCTGGGATCGCTGATTCCCGGGGGGAATCCGAGCGTCGCGCGCTGCGCAGAGGCCCAGTTGGCGAGCGCGAGATCGAGCGTCTCCACCGGCACGGAGGCCGCCTCGGCCAGCTCCGCCGCGCGGCGCTCGAGCAGCAGCGGGTCTCCGATCCCGAACACGCGCTTGGCCGACAGCGTGGTGGGATCCTCCGCCGACAGTCCACGCGCGCCGGTGAGGTGCAGCGAGTCTGGCCGCAGCTCATACACGCCGAGGTACCCGAGCGTGACGAGCAGGTCGAAGCGGCCCATGCGACTGAAGCCCGGCAGCGCGAGCCGCTCGAACAGTCGCTCGAAGCGCCTCAGCGCGCTCCAGGACGGATCGCCGCGGAACGCGAGCGCCTGCGGGCCGCCGGCCTGCGCTCTCCCGCCATCCGCTGGCGAGGCCTGCGCATCGGCGCGCGCGGCGCGCTGCACCCACTGGACGTATGCGATCAGCGTCTGTGCGCCCCGCGCCGGATCGTGCGAGCTGCGCGGGCCGAGCGGGATCCCGGCGAGGTCCGGCATCGCCTCCGCGCCGCCGTCGGCGCCGGCGGGACTCCGGGCGAGCGGCGGGGTCGCCGCTGCGGCCAGCGCGAGGCGGATTCCGGCGAACGGATCCTCGCCCTCGAGCGGCGAGAGGTACGCGATCAGAAAGGACGCCCACGTCGCCCTCCCCGGGTCATCCGCCGCGAGTGCACGAACCTCGCCGTAGAGGCCGGGGGGCTCAGCCGCGAGCGCCAGCAGCCGTGCGCGCGAGAATGCGATCTCGTCTGCCAGACGGCGTGCGTCGGCGGACGCGCGCAGGCCCGGCACGAGCGCACAGCGGTAGCCGTCGTCCTCGGCCCGCCCCTCGCGTTGGATGCGCAGGCTCTCACCGCGGGGATGTCGGCGCCGGGCCTCACCCGCCGCGGCGCCGCGCGCGCTCGCGGCGCCGCGCGGTGACCACCCGCGAGGAGCCGCGCCCGGCAGCGTCTTGCTGCAGATCGGGCAGCGCTCTATGAAGCGGTTATGGCGGCAGAACGTCGGCATCGGACGCTCCGCTCATCAGCCGGCGCCGATCCCGGGGCCCGCGTGCGTCGGCGGACCCTCTGGTCCTTCATCGGCGTCGGCATGACCGGCGAGGCCGTCGTCCTCGGGCGCGGCGCCGGCGGAGCCGCTTCCGTTGCGCCGCCCGGCGAGATAGCGGTCGACCATGCGTGCGCACTGGCGTCCCTCGTTGATCGCCCACACGATCAGCGACTGCCCGCGGCGCGCGTCGCCGGCCGCGAACACGCCCTCGACGGACGCCGTGTAGGGCGCGTACGCCTTGACGTTGCCGTGCGGGTCCCTCTCCACCCCGAGCTGGTCGAGGAGCCCCTGCTCGGGGTGCAGGAAGCCCATCGCGAGCAGGACCAGCTGCGCCTGGAGCTCGCGCTCGGTGCCCGGCACCGGCCCGAACGGCGGCTCGGGCGTCGCCTGCGCCAGGCGCACGGCTGCGACCGCGCCGCTGCCGTCGTCTGCGAAGGTCGTCGTCGCGACCGAGTAGTCCTGCTCGCCGGCGCCGAGCGTCTTCGCCTCCTCCATCGCGTAGCTGAGCCGATACTTCTGCGGCCACTGCGGCCACGGCGTGCGCTCGTCGGGGCGGCGCGACGGCGGTTCGGGCAGCAGCTCGAGCTGGATCACCGAGCGTGCACCCTCGCGCACCGCGTTGCCGACACAGTCCGCGCCGGTGTCGCCGCCGCCGATCACGATGACGTCCTTGCCGCTCGCCGTGATCTCCCGCTCGACCGCGGGCTGCGCGAGGTCCGGTACGGGCCCGAGCTCGCGCGCCACCCAGCGGTTGCGCTGGTAGAGGTAGTCCATCGCGAAGCGCACGCCGTCGAGCTCCCTGCCCGGCACCGGCAGGTCGCGCGGCACGCGCGAGCCGGTCGCGAGCACGATCGCGTCGAAGGATCCGCGGAGCTCCTGCACGCTGATGTCGGTGCCGACATCGACGCCGCAGCGCAGCTCGACCCCCTCGGCTGCCAGCTGCTCGACGCGCCGCTGCACGACCGTCTTTTCGATCTTGAAGTCGGGCACCCCGAAACGGACGAGCCCGCCGATAGCCTCATCTCGCTCGAACAGCGTCACGCGGTGGCCGGCGCGGCGCAGCTGCTGCGCCGCGGCCATGCCGGCCGGGCCCGAGCCCACGACGGCCACCGCCTGCCCGGTCTCGCGTCGTGGCGGCTGCGGCGCAACCCAGCCCTCCTCCCAGGCGCGGTTGATGATCGCGTTCTCGATCTGCTTGATCGTCACTGCGTCGCCTTCGCGGATCTCCAGCACGCATGCCGCTTCGCAGGGAGCGGGACACAGCCGGCCGGTGAACTCGGGGAAGTTGTTCGTCGCGTGCAGCTGCACGATCGCGTCCGCGAACCGGTCGCGGTAGACGAGGTCGTTCCAGTCGGGGATGAGGTTGCCCAGCGGACAGCCGTTGTGACAGAACGGGACTCCGCAGTCCATGCAGCGCGCGCCCTGCTCGCGCAGCTCCTGCACCGGACGGGTGAGAAGGAACTCGCGGTAGTCGTGCGCCCGCTCGGCGGGGTCCCTTTGCGGGATCCCGTGACGCTCGATCTGCAGGAAGCCCCCGAGCTTGCCCATCAGGCGCCCGTCTCACCGACGGCGTCGAGCGGCCGTTGTGCCGCAACCCCGCCGTTGGCGGCCGCTCTCGCCGCCAACGACTCCTGACCGGCGCGTTGCGGCTGCGTGTCCGCCAGCTCGCGCAGGACGCGCTTGTAGTCGTGAGGCATGACCTTCACGAACGCGCCGCGGCCGAGCAGCTCGTCGAACTCGCGCAGCACGCGTGCCGCGACCGGCGAGTCCGTGCGCTGCCGGTGCTCTTCGATGATCGCCCGCAGCTCGATCGCGTCGGCCTCGGAGGGCGCTTCGAACCCGACCATGCCCATGTTGCAGCGCCGGTGGAAGCTGCCGTCCTCGTCGAGCACGTACGCCACGCCGCCGCTCATGCCCGCCGCGAAGTTGCGGCCGGTCGGGCCGAGCACGAGAACCCGCCCTCCGGTCATGTACTCGCAGCCGTGATCGCCGACGCCCTCGACGACGGCCCAGGCGCCTGAGTTGCGCACCGCGAAGCGCTCGCCGGCGAGCCCGCGGAAGAACGCCCTGCCGGACGTCGCGCCGTAAAGCACGGTGTTGCCGACGATCACGTTGTCCTCAGCCTTGAAGTGCTCGCCGGTGCCGTCGCGCGGGCGCAGCGCGAAGACGCCGCCGGACAGTCCCTTGCCGGCGTAGTCCTGCGCGTCGCCGCGCAGCGTGAAGGTGATCCCCGGAGCGAGCCAGCCGGCGAAGCTCTGGCCGGCAGAACCCTCGAAGTCGACGACGATCGAGTCCTCGGCCAGCCCCTCCTCGCCGTAGCGACGCGCCACGTGGCTCGAGAGGATCCCGCCGACACAGCGGTTGCGGTTGCGGATCGGCAGCTCGAGCGTCACCCGCTCGCTGCCCTCCAGGGCGGGGCGGGCGGCCTCGACGAGCTCCCAGTCGAGCGCGTCGGCGAGGACCGCCGGGGGCGGTTCGACGCGATGGCGCGGCGCCCCGTCGGAGAGCTCGATGTGCGTGAGGATGTGGGTGAGGTCCACGCCGCGAGCCTTCCAGTGGTCGATCGCGGGACCGACGCCGAGCAGGTCGACGCGGCCGATCGCTTCGTCGAGCGAGCGCAGGCCGACCGACGCGAGGATCTCGCGCACCTCCTCGGCGACGAAGAAGAAGAAGTTGACGACATGCTCCGGCGTGCCCTTGAAGCGCTTGCGCAGCTCCGGGTCCTGGGTGGCGATCCCGACCGGGCAGGTGTTCAGGTGGCAGGCGCGCATCATGATGCAGCCGGTCGCGATCAGCGGCGCGGTGGAGAAGCCCATCTCGTCGGCGCCGAGCATCGCCGCGATCACGACGTCGCGTCCGGTCTTCAGCTGGCCGTCGGTCTGCACGGTGATCCGCGAGCGCAGGTCGTTCAGCAGCAGCGTCTGCTGGGTCTCGGCGAGGCCGATCTCCCAGGGCACGCCAGCCGCCTGGATCGACGACAGCGGCGAGGCGCCGGTGCCGCCGTCGTGTCCGGATATCAGCACGCGGTCGGCGTTCGCCTTGGAGACGCCGGCCGCGACCGTGCCGACGCCGACCTCGGCGACGAGCTTGACCGACACCTGCGCGCCCTTGTCGCGCTCCGTCGGCGGGTTTGAGCAGCGCAGGTCGTAGATCAGCTGCTTGAGGTCCTCGATCGAGTAGATGTCGTGGTGCGGCGGCGGTGAGATCAGCCCGACGCCCGGCATCGTGTGGCGGATCGAGCCGATGTATGCGTCGACCTTGTGCCCGGGCAGCTGGCCGCCCTCCCCTGGCTTGGCGCCCTGCGCCATCTTGATCTGCAGCTCGTCCGCGTTGACGAGGTAGTGGATCGTCACGCCGAAGCGCCCCGAGGCGACCTGCTTGATCGCCGAGCGGCGCATGTCGCCGTTCGGATCGGGCTTGAAGCGCGACGGGTCCTCGCCGCCCTCGCCCGTGTTCGAGCGCCCGCCGAGACGGTTCATCGCGATCGCGAGCGTCTCGTGCGCCTCGCGCGAGATCGAGCCGAGGCTCATCGCGCCAGTGCAGAAGCGCTTGACGATCTCGCTCGCCGGCTCGACCTCGACGATCGGGATCGCGGCGCGAGCCCTTGTCCCGCCGCCGATCTCGAGCAGGCCGCGCAGCGTCGCACGGCGTGCCGCGTCGTCGTTGACGGCGCGCGCGTACTCCACGTACTTCTCGAACGCGGGGCTCTCGCGCACCGCGCGGTAGGCCTCGCCGTCGCCGTGCAGCGCCGCGGCGACGTCGCCGTTGGCGGCGCGCACCGCGTGCTGAACGAGGGCGATCGTCTCGGGGTTCCACATGTGGTGCTCGCCGTCACGCCGCCAAGCGTAGATACCGCCGACCGGCAGCAGCTCGTCGTGGGAGACCGGGTAGGCGCGCGCGTGGCGCTCGAGCGCCTCCTTCGCCAGCACCTCGAGCCCGACCCCGCCGATGCGCGATGCCGTGCCGGTGAAATGCGTGTCGATCACCTCGCGCGCCAGGCCGACCGCCTCGAAGATCTGCGCGCCGCGATAGGACTGGATCGTCGAGATGCCCATCTTGGAGATCGTCTTGAGCAGCGCTTTGCCGAGCGCTTTGACGTAGTTCTGCGCGGCCTGCTCGAGCAGCTCGTTCAGCTCCTCTGCGTCGGGCGGCTCGTGCCGGCCGTCGCTCCCGATGCGTCCTTCGACGACCATCTCGTCAAGCGTCTCGAGCGTCAGGTACGGGTTGATCGCGCTCGCGCCGTAGCCGATCAGCGTCGCGAAATGGTGCACCTCGCGTGGCTCGCCCGACTCCAGGATGATGCCCGCGCGCAGGCGCGTGCGCTCCAGCACGAGATGGTGGTGAACGGCAGCGACGGCCAGCAGCGAGGGCATCGGCACGCGCCGCGGGCCGAGGTTGCGGTCGGAGAGGATGATGATGTTGACGCCTCTGGCTATCGCCTCACGCGCCTGGCGGCAGATGCGCTCGATCGCCGCGCTGATCCCCGGCGGGCCCTCGGCGACCGGCCACGTGATGTCGATCGTTTCGGCCGCGTAGACGTCGTGGGAGACGTGGCGCAGCGTCTCCAGCTCGCGGTTGAGCAGGATCGGCTGGTCGAGCAGCAGCTTGTGGGCGTGCTCGGGCGTCTCGTCGAAGAGGTTGCGCTCGTTGCCGAGGCTCGTCGCTAGGCTCATCACGATCTCCTCGCGGATCGGGTCGATCGGCGGGTTGGTGACCTGCGCGAACAGCTGCTTGAAGTAGGAGAAGAGCGGCGGCGCCTGGTCGGAGAGCACTGCGAGGGACAGGTCGTTGCCCATCGATCCGACCGGCTCGGCTCCTTCGCTCGCCATCGGCGCGAGCAGCACGCGCAGGTCCTCCTGCGTGTAGCCGAACGCGCGCTGGCGCAGGCGCAGCGGCTGGCTCGAGAGCGTGACCTGCTCCGAGGGAGCGAGCTCCGAGAAGTGGACGGCGTTGCGGGCATACCACTCGCCGTACGGCCTGCGGGTCGAGACCTCGCGCTTGACCTCCTCGTCCTCGACGATGCGGCCTCGCTCGAGGTCGACGAGGAACAGCTTGCCGGGCTGCAGGCGACCGAGGCGCCGCACCTCCTCGGGCGGGATCTCGAGCAGTCCGGACTCCGAGCCGAGGACGACGTACCCGTCGGTCGTCTCCACCCAGCGGCCCGGCCGCAGGCCGTTGCGGTCGAGCGTCGCGCCGACGACGCGCCCGTCGGTGAACGCGACCGACGCCGGCCCGTCCCACGGCTCCATCAGACAGGAGTGGAAGGCGTAGAAGCCCTTGAGGTAGTCAGGCAGGTCGTCGCGATCGCGGTATGCCTCGGGGATCATCATCATCGCCGCGTGCGGCAGCGAGCGGCCGGCGAGCATCAGCAGCTCGAGCACGTTGTCGAACGTCGCCGAGTCCGAGTTGCCGGCGGTGACGATCGGCAGGATCTTCTCGAGGTCCTCGCCGAACAGCTCGCTGCGCAGCTCGCTCTCGCGCGCGCGCATCCAGTTGACGTTGCCCATGACCGTGTTGATCTCGCCGTTGTGGCAGATCACGCGGTAGGGGTGCGCGAGCTCCCAGCTGGGGAACGTGTTGGTCGAGAAGCGCGAGTGCACGAGCGCGAGCGCGCTCTTGGTGCGCTCGTCGCGCAGGTCGGTGTAGAAGGCCGCCAGCTGATAGCTGATCAGCATGCCCTTGTAGTTGAGCGTGCGCGAGGAGCTCGACGCTACGTACAGGCCCGGCTCGGCGGCGGTGAGCTCGCAGACGCGGCGTATCACGTAAAGCTTGCGCTCGAAGGCGTCCCGGTCGGCTTCCTCGGCCGGGCCGGCGCCCACGAACAGCTGGCGGATCGCCGGTCGGCAGGCCGCCGCGACCTCGCCGGTCTGCGTGTCGTCGACGGGCACATCGCGCCAGCCGAGAAGGCGCTGGCCCTCGGCGCGCACCGTCCGCTCGAGCATCTCCTCGAGCCGGCGGCGAGGGCCGGGGTCGCGCGGCAGGAAGCACATCAGCACCCCGTAGGCCCCGGGCTGCGGCAGCTCGAAGTCGACGACCGCGCGCAGCAGCTCGTCGGGCATCTGCATCAGGATCCCGGCGCCGTCGCCCGTGCACGGATCGGCGCCGGTGGCACCGCGGTGCTCGAGGTTCTCGAGCGCCGTGATCGACCGCAAGATCACCTCGTGGGTCGGCCGGTTGTCCAGGCGCGCGACCATCCCGACGCCGCAGGCGTCGTGCTCAAAGCGAGGGTCGTAGAGTCCGACGGCCCTGGGCGGCTGCGTGTTGTGCGAAGTCATGGAAGTGCTCCCTGGGGGCGATGCATCCCTCGCGCGGGCTGGACGCGCCCCGAGCGGGCGTTACCACCCTTGCGCAGGCACGCGGGCACCTGAGGTTGAGCCAGAAAGCGTAGCAGTGCAGGAACCCCGCAAACTGGCGCGTTAGCGAATCTTGCACCCTCGGAAACGGGCTCTGCATGCCGGGTTCAGGGGCCTTTTAGGAGTCTTCCTTCCTCGCTCGCGGAATCTCGCGCAGCGTCTCGGCCGCGCCCCACGAGCAGAGGCCTTCCCTGCCGGGGCACGTGAGGCACAAACCGCGATGGGGAAACGGGCTGACCGAGAAGCGATGCTCCCGCGCGCGCGCGATCCTGCTCGCGAGCTGCCGCTCGAGCGCGGGGCGCTCGGCGGCCGTGTAGCGGGCGCCGACAGGCTCCTCGGGACGCTCGAGGAACCAATGCACGATCTCGACCCCCGCCGCCCCGTCGCGGAGCACGGCGAGCGCATAGAGCAGCCGCTGGATGCCGTACTCGCGCTCGACGAGCTCGCCGAGCTCCACGCCGGCGCCCACGCGATCGCTCTTGTAGTCCACGACGAGCCAGCCCCCGTCCGCCTCGGCGGCCAGCAGGTCGATGACGCCGGTGATGAGCGGCTCATGCGCGCCCAGCGCGAACGCGAACGGGTGCTCGCGGCGCACGCTCACCGCCGCCGCCAGGCGGGTGGCGACGCCTGCCCGGCTCGCCGCGGCTATCAGCGCGGCGATCTCGGCGCGTTCGTCCTCGCCGATGCGCATGCCGAGCTCGCGCGCGCAACGGGCGACGTCCTGCGGCGACGGCGGCCGCACGCGGGCGAAGTCGAGCGACTCCATCAGCCGGTGTACGAGCGTCCCGCGCGCCCGCGCCTCGAGGCCGCCGTCCCGCCCGGTGGCCTGCGCCGCCCTGCGATCCTCGGCGAGGCCGAGGACGCGTTCGAGGTAGTAGCGATAGCCGCAGCGCTCGAGCTCGCTGAGCGCCGTGTAGCTGAGCGCAGGCACGCGCTCGCGTGCCTCGACCGTGGCGACGGACAGGCGCTTGCCGGCGCGGGCCCCCGACACGTTGATCGCCTCCTGCGCCGGCGCTGCGTCCTGCGCGTGGCTCCCGGCTCGCAGCAGCTCGCCGGCGCCGGCCGCGCTGCTCAGCCGGCAGCGCACCCTCGCCGCGCCCGTGCCCACCGCCAGATCGCGCAGCGTAACCTCGCCGGCCTGCACCAGAGCGGGAAGCTCGGCGGCCAGCGCCGGTGCGAGCCAGGAGGCCGCGGTCGGTGCCTGGCGAGATTGCGGCCAGCGCTCGAAGTCGACGGCTCCGCTCAGCAGCAGGCGCTCACGCGCGCGCGTCATCGCCACGTAGATGATCCGCTCCTCCTCCTCGGCTTCCCGCTGCCGGCGCTCGTGGCAGAGCGCGTCGTAGTCGAGCGCCGGGCTCGACTCGGCGCCATCGAGACGCACCAGCCGAAGACCGACGCGGTCACCGTCCACGAGCAGGTCGGGCGTCTGGACGTTCGGCTGGCGTCCGAGATCGGCGAGGCATACGACGGGGAACTCCAGGCCCTTGGCCGCATGGACGCTCATCAGCCTGACGGCATCCGCATCCACCCCCTCCACGGGCGCGTCCGGCTCGACGTTGACCGCGTCCTGGAGGTACTCGACGTGGTCGAGGAACGCGCGCAGGTCGCGTCCTTCGCTCGCTTCGAACCGGCGCGCGAGCCGCAGCAGCTTGTGGACGTTCGCCAGTCGCCGCTCGCCCCACTCGAGCCCGAGCACGTGCTCGCGATAGCCGCTGTCCTCGATCGCGCGCTCGATCAGCTCGGAGATCGTCCGCCGCGAAGCCGTCGTGCGCTCGCGCTGCAGGCGGACGCAGAAGCGCGCAAGCGCGTCGCGATCGCCCGCCGCCAGCCTGTCCACCAGCTCTCCGCCCGTCGCCGCGTCCAGCGCCGTCTCCCACACTCCCCGACCGGCTGCGCTCGCCGCCCCGGCGAGCAGCGCCAGGCAGTCTCTCGAACAGCCGCCCAGCGGCGAGGCGAGCGCCCCGTAAAGGGCCTGCTCGTCCAGCGGGTTCGCGAGCGCCCGCAGGTAGGAGATGAGATCGCCGATCTGCTGCTGGCCCCAGAAGGCGCCGACGGTCGCGAGGGTGCGCAGACCCTGCAGCTGCAGTGCGCGCTCGAACACCTCGAGGTCACCTGTGGCGCGTAGCAGCACGACGACCTCCCCCGCCCGCGCCTGTCCCTGCTCGACGAGCTCGGCCACCCGCTGGGCCAGCAGCCGGGCCTCCGCCTGGCGCCACGGCTGCGTTTGCGGCAGTCCTGCCGCGAGCTCGCTCGCGAGCTCATCCCGCTCCTCCCAGCCGCGGATGCTCGTGAGCAGCAGCTCCACCCGGGGTTCATCGTCGGGTGGCCGCGTGTCGCGGCTTGCCGCCACGAGCGGCTCATAGCCGGCAAAGCGCGCTGAGAACACGGCGTTGACGACTTCGAGCAGTGCCTCGCGGCTGCGGAAGTTTCGCGTCATCGACAGGCTCTGGCCCCTGCCTGCGAGCTCCGCCCTGCGGGCCCGGAACAGGCTCACGTCGGCATGCCGGAACCCATAGATCGATTGGAACTCGTCGCCGACGGTGAACAGGTTCTCGCGCTCCAGAGCCCGCAGGATCCCCAGCTGGCGGGGGTTGGTGTCCTGGAACTCGTCGACCATCAGCAGCTCGAAGCGCTCGCTCCAGGCGGCGCGAATGCTCGCCCGCTCGGTGAGCAGCTCATTCGCGAGCAGCTCGAGGTCGTCGAAGTCCACGGCGCCGCGCGCCTGCTTGAGCCGTTCGTATGCGACGCCGAAACGCTCGAGCAGCTCGTCGAGCAGCCCGCAGGCCTTCACGGCGTCGATCTCGATCGTGTCCGGCCCCTCGGCGAGGTCCGCCAGCGGCAGTCGCGGCAGGCGAGCTCCGCGGCTGCGCAGCTCCTTGTAGACCTGCTCGATCATCGAGCGGACGCGGTCGATGCCGTAGGCGGCCAGCAGATCGACGGCCTCGGGCCTTTCGCCGGCGAGGAAGTCGCGCACAGCGGCGGCGAACGCGAGCCCGCGCAGGCGGCCGGCGAGGCCCTCGTCGATGATCGTGAACTCGGGGTCCAGTCCAGCGGCCAGCGGATGCGTGCGCAGCAGTCGTGCACAGAAGCCGTGGAAGGTGCCGACGAACGCGGCCTCGGTGTCGCGCGCGGCCTCACGGTCGCCGAGCTCGAGCAGGCGTGCGCGGACGCGGGCGCGCAGCTCTCCGGCGGCGCGCTCGGTGAAGGTGATCGCGAGGATCTTTCCCGGCGCGATGCCGTCGTCGCTGACCGCCCCGACGAAGCGCTCGACTAGGACGAGGGTCTTTCCGCTGCCCGCCGCAGCGGACAGCGCCAGCGGCTCGCCCCTGCGGGCGACGGCCTGCTCTTGCTCGCCGGTCAGAGCGCCGGCGAACGAGCCGTCGGGCGCCGCGAGCGTCCCTGGCGCGCCGGCCGTCACCGCTCACACCGGCAGATCGTGGGATACATGCAGCCGCCCCTGTAGGCGCACGTCTGTGGCCGTGCCTCGAGCTCCCCGCGGCCCGCCTGATCGGCCACCTCGCGGCCTGCGACGATCGCCTGCTCGAGCAGCTCGCGCACCGCATCGTGATCGCGAACGTCGGCGGCCATGCAGTCGATCGCGACACCGCTGTCCTCGTCGAGCACGCCGCGTGCGCGCAGGTCCTCGCCCGAGAGCGGCTGATAGAAGCCGCCGACGGCCCGCAGGCCGAGCAGGTCCTCGACGGCGCGCATGTACAGCGCAACCTGCAGGTTGCCGTCCCTGATCCATCTCGCGGCGGCCGGAGCCCGGCTCCCCTTGTAGTCGTAGACGACCGCCTCCCCGCTCGGCCCCAGGTCGACGCGATCGATCCGCCCCCTCAGTGCGACGCCGCCGCCGAGCTCGAACGCCGGCAGGCTGCTCGCCTCGCCCCGATCATCGCCCTCGGCGAAGCCGAAGCCGAGCTCCAGCGCGCCCGGCTCGAGCGGGCTGTCGGTTTCGGCCGCGTGCCTGAGGTAGCGCTCGAGGTCCGCCTGCAGGCGGCGGCGCACCGGCGTCCTGCGCTCCGGTGCGACCGACAGCGGGTGCTCGGACTCGTTGTCCGCAAGCGCCTTCGCGAGCAGCTCGCGCGCGAGCTCCAGGCTCGCGGGGCTCAGCCGCGCCGTGCCCGTCTCGCGGCGCAGGCCCTCGAGGGTGTCCTTGAGGACGGCATGCGCCAGGCCGCCCCGTGCGAGCGGCTCGGGGTCCGGCTCGAACGCGTCCGGGCGAAGCATCCGCTCGACGAACCAGCGCACAGGGCAGCCGATCCAGGTTTCAAGCGAGGAGGCCGACCAGACGTGCTCGCGCAGCGACGCGAGCAGCTGCTCGTCGCGCAGCGGCCCGGCGACGGCGAGAGGCTCTCGCGGCGGAGCGCCTCGACGGATCCCGTCGACGGCGCCCAGCGGCCTGCGGGCGCGCTGCGTGAAGAGGCTCCCGGCGAACAGATCGCATACGTCGTCCACGAACAGCGACGGCGAGCTCGCCTCGCCATCGTCGTCAGCCAGGTGCCAGCTGAGGAAGAGTCGCTCCTCCGGGCGCGAGACGGCCGCGTACAGCAGATAACGCTCGGCGGCCAGCGCATCCTGCTGCTCGCCGAGCGACAGCCCCGATACTTCCGCCAGCCGCCGCCGCTCGTCCTCGGCGAGGAACGCCTGCGGCCGAGCGCGCGCGGGGAAGGCTCCCTCCTGCAGGCCGCATGCGAACAGGACCCTCACCCTGCGCGCGCGCAGCGCAAGCGGATCGAGCACGGCCACAGCGCCGGTCGCTGATCCGCCCCCGTCCTCGCCGCTCGGCAGTCTCGACGCGCTCGAGCGATCGCGCCAGCTCGCCGGCCGTGGCTGGAGCGAGCTCGGGAGCGATCCGCGCGAGCTCGCGCAGCTCGGCGAGGGCGCGCCGCCCGACGGCGAGCGCGCCCGCCTCGTCGAGCTCATCGGCCGCGAGGATGCTGGCATTGGCGCGCCTCGGGGCGCAGAAGAGCCGGTACAGCTCGCGCGCGGCGCGGTCGAGCAGGGCTGCCGGGCCGCGGCGCTCGGCCTCCGCGAGCCGATCGATCGCCTCGAGCGGCCAGTGACGCTCCTCCCACAGAGCGCGCGCCCGGTCGGCGCTGAGCGCGCCGGCGCGCCGGGCACGTGTCTCCAGCGAGTCGGCCAGGGCGGAGCGCTCGAGCAGGCCCGGCGCCCGCAGCCAGGCCAGCAGGTCGCCGAGCTCACCGGACTGCGAGCCGTCGCGCGCCGGCACGCAGCGGAGCAGGCCGATCAGCGCCCTGCCGGTCGCCGTGTCGCCGAACGGCCTGCGCCGACGCAGGGCGAACGGGACGCCGGCCGTGTTGAAGATCTCTTCGAGCAGGTCCAGATCGGTGCCCGCGCTCCGCACGAGGACGGCGATCTCCTCGGGCGCGAACCCGTCGTCGAGCAGCGCGGCTATCTCGGCTGCGACCAGCTCGAGCTCGGCGCGTTCGCCGCCGCCCTCGAGCAGGTGGACGGCGCCTGCGGGATCGACTCGTGCCGCTCCTGGCTCGAACAGCGACCGCTCCAGGTGACTGAGCGCGGCGCGCGCCTGCGGCGCATAGTGCTCGGCGCGCGCGCCCAGCTCGCGGTGCTCGTGCGCAAGCGGAGCGAGCGCGTGGTAGGCCGCCGCCCGCCCGGCGAAGGCAGCGCGTCCGGGCTCGAACGCGAGAGACACGGTCACCTCCGCTCCGACGACGCGGCCGAACGTCTCGATCGCATCGAGCTGCAGCCTCGTCATGTCGTCGAATCCATAGAACAGCACCGGCGTCCGCCCCCACAGGGTCGGTTGTTCACGCAGCGCATCCAGAGCGCGCACCGCGCGCTGCTCCTCGTCGAGGCGCCCGAGCCGCTCGAGCGTCGCCTGGTACTCGGCAAACACCCGGCCAAGCTCCGCCCGCCAGGGTGCGCGCCCATCCGCAGTGAGCCAGCTCGCGAGGGCCTCGTCGAGCCGCGCTGCGCTCACGCGGCCGACCTGCAGCTCGGCGAGCAGCGCGGCCAGCGCGTGCACGAACCCGCGAGCCGGCCGCGCTGCCCCGGCACGCGACGCGAGCGCCTCCAGCACGCGTTCGCGCGCGAGTCCTTTGAGGACCGGCCCGCTCACCCCGGCGCGGCGGACCGCCTCTCCGATCAGTCCGGCGAAGCGCTCCACGCGGACACCCATGACAGCCTGCTCGCCGGCGAGCTCGCGCAGATAGTGCTCGGCGTCAGCGCGCGTCGGAACGACCAGCAGCGGCTCCTCGCCGTGCGCGAGGTGTCGGCGCACCGCCTCCATCACCACCTCCGCCTTGCCGGCGTTCGCGGGCCCTGTGACTAGCGTGATCGGCATCTGCGCCCATCCTCGCGCACCCGCCCGACGCGCTCCCGCGGCGCTGAGGCCGGGATCGCGCTAGGCCGCGCTGCGCGCGCCGACCTTCGACCGCTCGGCGCCTGCTGCGAGCGCGTCAGCGCCGTCTGCCATCGCGTCGGACTCGGCGTCGGGCGGCTTGGCCCCCTCGCGCGCCCAATCCTCGTCGAACTCGACCCGCCATTTGCCCTCCTCGGTCTGGCTCAGCGCGAGATGCGCGCGGAAGCTGCGCCCACTGCGTCCGCGAAAGCCGGTGACCGCCTGCTCGGTATATCCGGTCTTGATCAGCTCCCTGGCGACCGCGAGCGGCAGCTGCTTGCCGGCTTTGGCCTTCCAGATCACAAAGCCGCAACCCGGGTCCTCCCGCGCCCAGCACGAGTACCCCTTGCGGTTCTCGACGATCTCGTGCCCGCAGACAGGGCACGGCCCGAGCCTGGCGCGCGGGATCCGCACGTCTTTGAGCGTCTCGTCGAGCTCCTTGACCGTCTCGGTGGCGAAGCCGGCGATGTCGCCCATGAACCGCTGCCGCGAGTCCTCCCCGCGCTCGATCTTCCCCAGCCGCTGCTCCCAGCTGCCCGTCAATCCGGGCGAGGTGAGCGCGTGGTGGTTCAGCAGCCTGATCACGTTGAGCCCCTTCTCGGTCGCCACGAGCGCCCGCCCGTCACGCTCCAAGTAGCTGACCTGGATCAGCCGCTCGATGATGGCCGCGCGCGTGGCCGGAGTCCCGATCCCCGAGTCCTTCATCGCCTCGCGCAGCTCGTCGTCGTCGACGAGCTTGCCCGCGGTCTCCATCGCCCCGAGCAGCGAGGCGTCGCTATAGCGACGCGGCGGTTTCGTTTCCTTGCGCAGGCTCTCGATCTTGCGCGTCTGCACCTGCTCGTCCTGCTCCAGCCGCGGCAGCTGCTGGTCGGTGTCCTCGTCCTCCTCGCCACGCCCGTCAACGTCGGCTTTCGCGCCTGCCGCCAGCTCGTCGTACACGCCGCGCCAGCCCGGCACGAGAAGCAGCTTGCCGCGCGTCCGAAACACGTACACGGCGCTCTCGCCGTCCCGCGCTGTCACCGTCGTCTCCACGCGCGTGTTCTCGAACACGGCCTCCGGGTGGAACACGGCGAGGAAGCGCCTCGCCGCCATGTCATAGATGCGCCGGTCGTCCGAGCCCATCTTCTCGAGCGCGTGCTCCGAGCGCGTCGGGATGATCGCGTGGTGGTCCGTCACCTTCTCGTCGTTGACCACGCGCGCGAGCGGCAGCACGTCCAGCCCGAGCACGTAGTCCGCCGCCTTGCTGTACTCGCCATGGACGCCGACGAGCTGCGCGATCGGCTTGATCTCCTCGACCAGGTCGCTCGGCAGATAGCGCGAGTTCGTGCGCGGGTAGGTCAGCGCCTTGTGCTCCTCGTAGAGCCGCTGAGCGGCCGCCAGCGTTCGCTTCGCCGAGAAGCCGTAGCGGTTGTTCGCCTCGCGCTGGAGCGTCGTCAGGTCGTAGAGCATCGGCGCCTTCTCCCGCTGCTCTTTCTTCTCGAGCTTGGTGATCGTCCCCGTCCTGCCCTCGCACGCCGCGACGATCGCCAGCGCCTGCGCCTCGGTCGCGATCCGCTGGCCGATCTTCGATCGGTCGATCTTCGATCGGTCGATCTTCGATTGCTCGCGAGCCGCCTCCGGGGCACCGGTCGCGGCGTGGAAGCGGCCCGTGTAGATGCGCTCGCCGTTCGCCCGCTCGCCCTTCGTCCGCTCGCCCTCCAGGACCTCCACGCCCGATCGGCCGGCGGCGAACGTCGCGTCGACCAGCCAGTAGGGCTCTGGCTCGAACGCCCTGATCTCCTCCTCCCGCCGCGCGACGATCGCGAGCGTCGGCGTCTGCACGCGTCCGAGCGAGACGGCGCCGTCGAACGAGCTGCGCAGGCGGATCGTCGCCGCGCGCGTCGCGTTCATCCCGACGATCCAGTCGGCCTCCGAGCGCGATCTCGCCGCCTCCTGAAGCCGCTCGAACTCCGCGCCGGGCCGAAGCGCCGCAAGCGCCTGCTTCATCGCGGCGCTCGTCATCGAGTTCAGCCACAGACGTTTGACGGGCTTCTTCGCCTTTGCCTTCTCGTACAGGTAGGCGAAGATGAGCTCGCCCTCGCGACCGGCGTCGCAGGCGTTGACGACCTCGGCGACGTCCTCGCGGCCGAGCTGCTTGCTGACCACCGCCATCTGCTTGCGCGAGCGCTCGTCGCGCACCACCAGCTTGAAGCGCTCCGGCACGATCGGCAGATCGGCCATCCGCCAGCTCTTGTATTTCGCGTCGTAGGCCTCCGGCTCGGCGAGCTGGACGAGGTGCCCGACCGCCCATGTGATCACGTGCTCGGGGCCCTCGAGGTAGCCCTCGTGCTTCTCGAACGGGCCTGGCAGCACGCGCGCGAGATCCTGCCCGACGGAGGGCTTCTCGGCGATCACGAGTGTCTTGGACATGGCGGTCAGCGTAGCGGGTGGCTCCTCGGCGGCCTCCTGGCGACCCGCTCCTCATCCGGCCGCGCACGGCCCCGTGCTCACCTGGCGAGCAGGGCCGCGCGCGGCCGTTTCGCGCAGAACCGCCGCGACGGTTTCGTTCGCGACGCCGTAGCCGCCGTGTTCCGGGCCGCCGACGGTGCCGGCGAACACGGTCGTCAGAACGTGCCCGTCGACGTCGACCACCGGCCCTCCCGAGTTGCCCGGCCGCACCAACCCGCGCAGCGGGGTCAGCAGGCGCGAGACGGGGCCCTGGCCGTAGGCGTTGTCGGTGATCACGGTCTGCGTGCGCCCGATGCGCGCGGGCTGCACGTTGAACGGGCCGTCCTCGGGATAGCCCAGGATCGCGCCGGGCGTCCCCGACGGAGGGCTGGGAACCAGGCTCAGCGGCGGCAGGTTCAGTTCGGGGACGTGCAGCACCGCGATGTCGTCGTTGGGGTCGAATGCGATCGCCTCAGCCGGCAGGCCCGGCGCGTTGCCCGCGACCTCGACGGTCGTGTCCTGCTCCCCGGCGACGACGTGCGCGTTGGTGACCACGAGTTCCGGGTCGGCCACCCAGCCCGAGCCCTCGATCGCCAGCCCGCAGGCCGTCCCGAGCACGCGCACGACGCTGCGCGAGGCGAGCCGCACCCCGGGGGCGCGCGCGATGAGGGGTTCGGGCGCCCCGACGTCCGGCGCGGGGCCGGTGATCGAGGGAATCGGGTCCAGTCGCGCGAGCGCGTTCAGGATCGGGCCGGAGGGCGGGAGGATCTCGTTGAGTTTGCGCAGGATCGCCGATCGCTGGATGTCGGCGCGCAGTTCGCTGCTGCCGGGCGCCTGGGCTGCGACGGCGGCGACGATCCAGATGATCCCGAGCGCCAGCGCCGCGCCGAATGCGGCGCCGAGCAGGCCGTCGAGCAGCCCGATCCCGGGAAGGACGAGCGTGCGGCGCACCATGAACCCGAGGCCCTCGAGCCCGGTGGCGAGGATCGCTCCGGCGAGCAGCGCGCCGATCAGCCCGAATGCCGGCGCGTACGGCGAGGAGGAGCCCTGAGGGAGCAGAAGAGGGCCGACGCGGGTGCCGATGAAAGCCCCCACGATGAACCCCGCGAAGGAGAGCACGCCGACGATGAACCCCTGGCGGTAGCCGAAGAAGGCGAGCACCGCCGCGAAAGCGACGATTATCCAGTCCACACTCGTCACCGCACATGTTCTACAAGCTCCTTGACTGACGCCCGCGACCCACGCATGCGACGCGCACGTCCGATGCTCGCCCTCGCGGCCGTCGCGTTCGCGTTCGGCGCGGTCCTCGGCGCGCGCCACCACGGCTCGCCGGCCGTCGCGCTCGCGGATGGGTTCGTCAAGGCGTGGACGCGCGCCGACTACGCGACGATGTACAGCGACATCGACGCCGCCTCCCAGCGGCGGATCTCGCCGGGCGCGTTCGCAAACGCCTACCAGGATGCGCTGACGACGGCGACCGCCACGGAGCTTCAGATCACCGGCCGGCCCAGCAGCCTCACGGGCGGGCTGGTCGCGGTGCCGGTTCGCGTGGACACTCGTCTGTTCGGTTCCCTCTCGCTCAGCTTCGCGATCAGGACGGTGCAAGCCGGCGGCGAAGGCGTGCGCATCGCGTGGTCGCGCTCGCTCACCTTCCCAGGCCTGAGAAGCGGCGAGCTGTTGACGCGCACGACGGCCCTTCCGCGGCGTGCGACGCTGCTGGCTCGCGACGGCAGCGTCCTCGCCGAAAGCCCCGCCGGCGACGCGGGAACGCCGTCGGACGAAGCCAGCCGCAGCTCGCCGCTCGGGAACCTCGCGACCGCCGTTCTCGGCACGGTCGGGCCGGCGCCGGCGCCGATCCGCGCGGAGCTCGAAGCGCAGGGGGTGCCGCCTGAAGCGAGCGTCGGCGTCAGCGGCCTCGAGCTGGCGCTGGACGAACGCCTGCGGGGAACCCCCGGCGGTGAGCTGCTCGCGGCCGGCGCGCAGCCAAACGCGCCCGCGCGCGTCCTCGCCTACGCCGTGGCCAGGCCGGCTCCGGCGGTGCGCACCAGCGTCTCGCCGGCCGTCCAGAGCGCCGCCGTCACCGCTCTCGGCGGTCAGCTCGGCGGGGTCGTCGCGATGCAGCCCTCGACCGGGCAGATCCTCGCCGTGGCCGGGCTTGGGCTCGACGGCCTGCAGCCTCCGGGATCGACGTTCAAGATGGTCACCGTCTCGGGAGTGCTTCAGGCCCGGCTCGCCAACCCGCAGAGCGTGTTCGCCTACGCGAGCTACGCCACGCTCGACGGGGTGAGGCTGAACAACGCCAACGGCGAGAACTGCGGCGGCACGCTGGAACTGGCGTTTGCGGTCTCGTGCAACTCGGTGTTCGCGCCGCTCGGGGTGAGGCTCGGCTCGGCCCGCCTGGTCGCGGAGGCCGAACAGCTCGGCTTCAACCATGAACCCGGGATCCCGGGCGCCGCCGAGAGCACGCTGCCCTCGGCGGCTCAGATCCAGGGCGAACTCGACATCGGATCGACAGCGATCGGCCAGGGACAGGTGCTGGCAAGCCCCCTGGAGATGGCGACCGTCGCTGCGACCATCGCCGACGGCGGGCGGCGGCCGTCGCCGACGTTCCTGTTCGGCGGCGGGCGCTCGGCTTCTGAGCAGGTGATGAGCGCCGCGACCGCGCGCACGGTGCGCCAGCTGATGATCGGCGTGGTGCGCTTCGGAACGGGGACCTCTGCGGCCATCCCCGGGGTCGTCGTGGCGGGCAAGACCGGCACTGCAGAACTGAAGACGATGTGCTCGTCGGCAGCCCCGGAATCGGCCGCGCAGGCGGCCGGGCGGGAATCCGGCGCTGAACGCTGTCAGGGGAGCGCAAGCGAACCCAGCAACACCGATGCCTGGTTTGCCGCGTTCGCCCCGGCGGTGCACCCGCGCATCGCCGTCTGCGTGCTGCTCGTCAAAGACGGCGCAGGAGGCACCACCGCGGCGCCGATCGCCCGGGAAGTGCTCGAAGCCGGCCTGCAGGCCGGCGCGTAGCTACACGTCGAGCTCGGCCGAGGCCGTTTCCGCGAGGTTGCTGGGGTTGGCGATGTGCAGCTTGAGCGGCCGGTTGTCGAGCGAGACGATCTGGATCTTGTACAGCAGCAGCGCACCCTGCGTCGGCCCGGACGCGGCGGTCGAATCGGGCAGGGGCAGCTGGCTTTTGGCGGGCACCATGCCGGCCCGGTAGGCGTACTCGTTGGTTTCGTCGGGCGTGATCGGCGCGTAGGTGTTGCCCTGCGTGTCGGTGATCGTCATGCTCGTCGCGGCCGGGAGTTCGGCGTTGGTGTTGTTGTAGACCTGAATGAACACCCCGAACCACTCCTGGCCGGGGTTGAGCTGGCGTTCGGCCGGGCTCAGCCCCTCGAGGTAGCTCGAGTCCTCGGTGTCGTATGGGTTCAGCTCGCGCGAGATCTGAACCTCGTAGATCAGCGGCCCGACGTTGAGGTAGGGGGCGTTCCTGCCCGACTCTCCCGCGTACGTGCCGGTGGTCACCTTCGTGTGCGAGTCGCCGCACGCGCTCAGGCCGAGGACGGCGAGGACGGCGAGGATGGCGAGCTGGAACTTGCGCAGGCGGCTGAACATGCGACGCGGCAGTCTATCCACCGGCGACCGTGACGCGATGCCCACCGCCTGCGCCCGCGCCCCGCTCCCCGCCGCGCTCGAGGATCGTCCGCAGCCGGTGCATCGCCCGAGCGTTCTTGCGTCTCAGCCAGGCCCGCATGCCAAGCGCCTCGACCAGGCGGTCGTAGAGCGTCGCGGGAATCGTCTCGAGCGTGAAGCGCACGCGCGTCGATCCGGCCGCCGCGGGGGCGAGATCGTAGACGCCGAGCGTGCGGATGCGGTTGTACTTGCCCGTGCGACCCACCTCGACTATCCGGTGGGGCCGTTCGACCTCCGCGAAGGTGACATCGGCCCAGCTGAAGCGGCTGCCGGGCGCCTTCACGCGAAAGCGCGCGCCGGCGCCCCGGCCGACGGAGTCGATCCGCGTCAGATGCCAGTCGACGAGGTAGTGGTCGGTGAACTCGGGGTGGTTGGCGATGTCCTGCAGGTAATCGAACACCTGCTCGCGCGGGACGGAGACGACGATCGAGACGGTCACGGGATCCAAGGCCCGCGGAAGTCTAGTGGCCCGTACCGTGGCGCCCGCGCATGCAAGGGGGCCGCACCCCCATGAGGGCAGGACCGCTACGCAAGGGTCGCGGTGAGGCGCACGGTGTGGCCGTGCTCGCCGTGACGCACGATCTCGCTGGCGAGCGGCGCCTCGCGGTGGGCCTGACGGCAGAGCTCGCAGACGAGCCTCTGCCGCGAGCGGCCGCGATTGCCGTATACGTGCACCTGCTCGCCCGTCAGCGGCGTGCGTCCACAGTCGGCGCAGCGCTCCCTTCCGGCCTCCAGCTCACCGACGCCGCGGCGCAGCAGAAAACGCTCCAGCTGCTCGATGTCGCTGATCGCGAACGCCATGGCGCCTCGGATTTCGCCGTTGCCGGCCAGGGTCCTGCTGCCGTCGACATTCCGTCCGCGAACCGTTTCGGCTGGCAGATCGGGGTAGCAGGATTAAGCCTTATGGGCGGTGGCGGGTGTCCGGGCCTTCTGCCAAATATCGATATTCAGAATTTCGGCCTCCGATTGACAGCCTTGTTATGATCGCCACTAGTTTCCCCCGGCGAGGGAGCGCCGCCCGGCAGCTGCAACACGTTAGGGAGGAGAGAGCATGGAGTCTATGATTTCGGGCACCTTCGTCGGCGCGGGCTCTTTCTGCTGCCGGCGCTGCGGATATGCGCTGACGCTCGCAGGCACGGACACGCTGACCGACTGCCCCGGCTGCGGGGGGCACGACTTCGTGCGCGCCTCGCTGTTCAGCACCGAGCGCATCTCCGCGCGGCCCGGCGCCGGTAGCGACGAGGCGGCGCTCGTGGAGCCCGTCTCGGCGGACTGGGACGCGCGGCTCGCCGGCACCAGAGAGCGCCTCGGGCAGCCGGGCGAGTACCTCTGCTACGAGGACACCGGCGAACTGCGGACGGTTGCGCTCACGCGCGAGTGGACTCGCATCGGGCGCAGCCTCGCGGCCGACGTGCGCTTCGATGACCCGACCGTCTCCCGCCGCCACGCGCTGATCGTGCGCCAGCCCGACGGCGTGCGCCTGCTCGACGACCGCAGCCTCAACGGCGTGTTCGTCAACGGCGCGCGGGTCGAAGGCAAGGCGCTGCAGGACGGCGACGAGATCATCGTCGGTCGCTATCGCCTGATCTTCGTGCGGGTCGCCGCCGAGGGCTATGCGGAGGACCCGCAGCCGTCCAATCCCGCCTCGCTGCGCACGATCCGCTGAGGGCTCGCGAGTGACCCCGAGGCACGGCCGCGCCCCGGCGCCTGCGGCCGCGTAGTATCGCGTCGATGCCTCACACGATCGCGGTCCTCTCGCAGAAGGGCGGCACCGGCAAGACGACCGCGGTGCGCACGCTCGCGGACGCGCTGCGCCGCAGCGGCGTGCGCACGCTGGCGATCGACCTCGACCCGCAGGGCAACCTGTCCGACTACTTCGACCTGCCGACCGATGTCGAACCGACGATCGCCGACGTGCTCGCGGGACGCGCCGCGCCGGCCGATGCGATCCACGGCGACATGATCCCAGCAAACCTGAGCCTCGCCGAGACCGAGCTGATGCTCGGCGGCAGGATGGGCCGGGAGCTCACGCTCAGGCGCGCGCTCGTGGACCTGCCGGCCGACTACGAGGTCATCCTGATCGACTGCCCTCCGTCGCTCGGCCTGCTCACCGTCAATGCGCTGGTCGCCGCCGATCGCGCACTAGTCAGCGCCGAGGCCCAGTACTTCGCGCTGCAGGGGGTCGAGCAGGCGATGGAGGTCGTCGAGCTGGCACGTGAGAGCCTCAACCCGCAGCTCTCGCTGCTCGGCGTCCTGCTCAACCTCGCCGACATGCGCACCGTGCACTCGCGCGAGGCGCTGGCCTCGCTAAGGGACCGCTTCGGCGATCAGGTCTTCGACACCGTGATCCGCGCGTCGATCGCGTATGCCGAATCCGCTGAGCGCGCGCGCTCGATCCTCGACCACCGCCCCGATCTCGGCGCCGACTACATCGCGCTCGCCGGTGAAGTGCTCGAGCGCCTCGGTCTCGGCGACGCCAGCGAGCGCGTCGCCCAGCTCGCTCAGAGCTCGCCGACGTAGGCTCCCTGCGGGTCAAACGACGCCCTCAGCAGCGTCGCCCAGCCGTCGATCTGCCCGGCGAGCGCCTCGGCGACGGCGCCGGTCTGCTCGTAGAAGCACCATACGAGCACCGACGGGCCGGCACCCGAGATCGTTGCGCCCAGCGCACCGAGCTCGCGCGCGCGCCGGGCCAGCTCGAACGAACGCGGGAACAGCTCCGCGCGCCGGCTCTCGTGCAGGCGATCGCGAAGCCCGCGCGAGAGCAGGTCCCAGTCGCTTCGCGCGAGACCGAGCGTCAACAGCGCCGCATGGGCGATGTTGAAGACGGCGTCTTGCATCGGCACGTGCGCGGGCAGCACGGCGCGCGCCGCATCCGTTCGAACCGCCTGCAGCGGCACGACCGCGAGAGCCTCCAACCCCGTCGGCGGCTCGAACCGCGTCGCCTGGCCGTCGGCGCACACCACGAACCCCCCGAGCAGCGACGCTGCGACGTTGTCCGGATGGCCCTCCATCTCGCCCGCGTGCGCCAGCAGGTCCGCGTCGAGCTCGAACAGGTGATCGGCGGCCATCAGCCCTGCGACGATCGCCGCGGCGCTCGAGCCGAGCCCGCCGGCGAGCGGTATCTCCGAGCGGATCCTGAAGCTGAAGCCATCGGCGGGATGAAGGCGCTCGAACGCCCGCACGCACAGGTTCTCGCGCCCCAGCGGAACGTCCAGATCGGTCTCCACGGCGAACTCGCCCGTCTCGACGACCTCGAGCTCGAGCCGCAGCGCGAGCGCTGCCGCCATGCAATCGAACCCCGGTCCGAGGTTCGCCGAGGACGCCGGCACCCGCACGACCCGCCTACGGATCACCCAGCACCGCTTCCTCTATCGCCGCGCGCTCGGCGACGCACTGGATGATCTTGCCGTCGTGATGCGCGATCGCCGTCTCGGGGTCCTTCAGGCCGCGGCCGGTCAGCACGCAGACGATCTGGCTGGCGCCGTCGGCGCCGTACTTGAGCATCCCCGCGACGGACGCCGCCGATGCCGGCTCGCAGAAGATCCCTTCCTTCGCCGCGAGCAGGCGGTATGCGGAGAGGATCTCCGCATCGCTGACCGCGCGGATCGCGCCACGCGACTCGGTGACCGCGGCCATCGCGTCCTCCCAGCGGACGGGGTTGCCGATGCGGATCGCGCTGGCCACCGTTTCCGGGTGCTCGACCGGGTGGCCGAGCACGAGCGGAGCGGCACCCTCGGCCTGGAAGCCGAACAGCCGCGGCGCGACCCCGAGCTCGCGGAACCCGCGCCAGTAGGAGGTGATGTTGCCGGCGTTGCCGACGGGTATGCACAGCAGCTGAAGCTCCCCGCCCAGATCCTCGTGCAGCTCGAACGCGGCTGTCTTCTGTCCTTCGATCCTGAACTCGTTGACCGAGTTGACGAGCACGATCGGGTGCGTGTCGGTCAGCTCCCGCACGAGCGTCAGCGCCTGGTCGAAGTTGCCCGCGAGCGAGATCACACGCGCGCCGTGCATCAGCGTCTGCGCCATCTTCCCCTGCGCGATCTTCCCGTCGGGGACGATCACCGCACAGGTGATCTCGGCGCGCGCAGCGTAGGCCGCGGCGCTGGCCGCCGTGTTTCCCGTCGAGGCGCAGATCACGGCCCTGGCGCCATCGCGCACCGCAGCCGATACCGCGCAGGTCATGCCGCGGTCCTTGAACGAGCCCGTCGGGTTCGCGCCCTCGAGCTTCATGCGCACGCTCGCCTGCATCATCTCCGAGAGCACCGGCGCGCGCAGAAGCGGCGTCGAGCCCTCCTGCAGGCTCACAAGCGGATCCCCGTCGGCGAACGGCAGGCGCTCGCGGTAGCGCTCGATGAGCGGCACGTGGGAGTCGGTCATCGGCGCGCTCCGCCGCTCACACGAACTCCTCTTCGATCACGCGGATCATGCGTGGAGCGGAGCGCACGAAGTCGAACGCCTCGACCCGCGCGATCGCCGTCCGCAGGCTCGACTCGAGCACTTGATGGGTCACCATCACCAGGCGCGCGCGCTCGCCCATGCCGCGCTGGACGACCGACTTGATCGAGACGTCCTGCTCGCCGAGGACCTTCGTCACGGCGGCGAGCACGCCCGGGCGGTCGGCGACGTCGAGGTGCAGGTAGAACGCACTCTCGACGTCCTCGATCAGAGGCAGCGGCAGCGGCGGCGCGGGCGGGCGCGCGCCGCCGGTCATCACGCTGACGACGTCGCCCAGCACCGCGCTCGCAGTCTGCCGGCCGCCGGCACCGGGCCCGGACATCGTGATCTCGGTGATCGTCTCGGACTCGACGGTCACCGCGTTGAACGGCCCCGACACGGCCGCAAGCGGATGCCCGGAATACAGGAACATGGGATGAACCCGAACCGAGAGGCCCCCCCGGCGACGCTCGGCCGCGCCGATCAGCTTGAGGCCGAGGCCGAGCTCGCGGGCGTACTCGAGATCGTCGCCATGCAGATGCTCGATGCCCTCGTAATGCACGTCGTTCAGATGCACCGGCGTGCCAAACGCCAGGCGCGCGAGGATCGCCATCTTCGCCGCGGCGTCGCGGCCGCTGACGTCATCGCTCGGGTCCGCCTCCGCGAAGCCGCGGCGCTGGGCCTCCTCGAGCGCCTCCGCGTAGGAGGCGCCGTTGGTCATCTCGGTGAGGATGAAGTTGGTCGTGCCGTTGACGATCCCGTGAATCCGCTCGATCGGCGTGGCCGAGAGCGACTCCTCGAGCACGCGCACGACGGGCACCACCCCCGCGACCGCCGCCTCGAAGCGCAGCCTCACGTCCTGCTCGCGGGCCGTCTCGAACATCTCCTCGCCGTACTGGGAGAGCAGCTGCTTGTTGGCGCTGACGACGTCCTTGCCTGCGCGCATGGCGGTGAGCAGGTATTCACGCGCCGGTTCGATCCCGCCGATCAGCTCGACGAGGAGGTCTGCATCGGAGAGGATCTCCTCGAAGTTGCCGCGCGTACGCGTCAACACGCCGCTGATCACGGGCCGGCGGCCGTTGAAGCGCTCGATCTCGCTGGCTCTCTCCTCGAGCAGCTCGACGAAGGCCGAGCCCACCGTGCCGCAGCCGAGCAGGCCGACTCTGAACGGCTCAGACGACATCGCGCGCGGTCAGATCCTCGAAGCTCTCGCGCCTCACCACCACGCGCGCATCGCCGTCCCTGCAGAAGATCACCGGCGGCCGGGGAACGCCGTTGTAGTTGTTCGCCAACGCGTAGCCGTAGGCGCCGGTCGCGGGCGTGACGATCACGTCGCCCGGCTTCGGGTCATCGAGCAGCGCTTCGGCGACGAGCACGTCTCCGGACTCGCAGTGCTTGCCCGCGAGCACGCACCTCGTGGCGCCCTCGAAGCGGTCGGCCACGTGCGCCTCGTACGGCGCCCCGTAGAGCATCGGGCGCAGGTTGTCCGACATCCCGCCGTCGACGGCCACCCAGCGGGATACGTTCTGCTTGACACTCTCGACGCTGTAGAGCGTCACGCATGCGGTCGCGCTCAGCGCCCGCCCGGGCTCGATCAACAGGCGCCGCTCCGGGCCGATCCCGTGGGCGTGCGCAGCCTGCACGATCGCACTCACGTACTCCTCGATCGACGGCGGCGCGGGCTGAGCGGAGGTGTATTGAACGCCGAGGCCGCCGCCGAGATCCCAGACCGGGAACTCGCCGAGCGCGGCGAGCTCTGCCGCCGCCCTGCGAAACGGCTCGAGCTCGAGCAGCTGTGAGCCGATGTGCGTGTGCAGGCCCTGCAGCGACAGCCCCTCCGCGCTCTGCACCCGTGCGATCGCCTCCTGTGAGTCGGCGATCGCGAAGCCGAACTTCGAATCGGCCTGACCCGTGGAGATCTTCTCGTGGGTCTCGCCGCTGACGTCAGGCGTGACCCGCACGAGCACGGGCTGGCCACCGCCGCGGTCCGCCAGCTCGCCATCGCCGATCAGCCGCTCCAGGCGCTCGATCTCGTCGAAGTTGTCGATCACGATCAGGCCGACGCGGTGGCGCATCGCCATGCGCAGCTCCCCCTCGGACTTCGCGTTGCCGTGGAGGATGATGCGCTCGGGCGCGAAGCCGGCTCCGAGCGCCATGTACAGCTCGCCGGCTGAGGCCACGTCGCACCACAGCCCCTCCTGCGCGAACAGCTTCAGGACGGCGGTGCACGGAAACGCCTTCGAGGCGAAGACGACGTGGAAGTCAGCGTGACCGGCGTCGTGGCCCGCCTGGAGGAAGGCGCGGGCGCGCGAGCGCAGGTCGTCCTCGGCCACGACGTATGCGGGGGTCGCGAACTCCCGTGCGAGCTCGACCGTGTCGCAGCCGCCGACCTCCAGCCGGCCGCGCTCGTTCAACCGGCTACCGAGGGGAAACACGTTGGAGAGACTCGTGCCGGTGGCCATCTCGGCTGATTATCGCTTGCCGGCTGAGCACGCCGTCGGACGGCTCGCCTCAGGGCGCCGCCGGCAGCGGCGGAGCGGCAGCTGCGCGGCGCGTCTCAGGCGGTCGCCGCCAGCAGGGCCGCGGTGCCGCCGCGGCGCATGATCGCGGCCAGCCAGACGAGCCCGATCACGCACAGCACGATGCTCTCGAGCTGCGGCGCCGTCAACCCTGCGAGGACCTCCTTGTTGCGGCGTATGAACTCGACCAGAAAGCGCTCGAGCCCGCTGCCGACCAGATAGAGCGCGAATACCACGCCGGGGCGCACGCGGTCGCGCAGGCGCCACAGGAAGTAGGCGAGCAGGCACATCGTCACCGTCTCGTAGATCGGGGTCGGCTGCACCCTGACGCCCGGCGGGGTCGGGACGGTGCCGTGCGGATACCCCATCGCCCACGGCAGGCTCGAGCGGATGCCGTAGTCGCCGTCGCCGGACACCTGGCAGCCGATGCGGCCGATCGCATATCCGAGCGCGAGCGCGGTGGCGCACATGTCGAACATCCGCAGTTCCAGGGCGTGCCGCCAGCGCATCCACGCGAGCACCCCGATCGCGCCGCCGATCGCGCCGCCGTACCACACGAGCCCCGAGCCGGAGAAGATGTTCCCGAGCAGGTTGCGCTTGACCACGTCGTAGTTCTGGATCACGTAGTAGCCACGCGCCCCGACCACGCCGCCGATCAGCGCGGCGAACACGATCTCATACGCCCAGTCGACCGGCTTGTGCAGCTCGCGCAGCCTGCGCGCCACGACGAGTCCGCAGGCGAGGAAGCCGAGCGCGAACATCACGCCGAACGTCTTGATCGATATGCCCAGAACTTCGATTTCGGGCTTCATGACGACGGCGCGCAGGGCATGACGAACGGCTGGCACTTTAGGGTATCCGTAGCTTCTTCTGCGACAATCAGTCCATGCCAGCGCGACACCAGAGCTTCGGTAGGGACAGGGGCCTGCAGGCCCGCATGCTGATGACGATGTTCCTGCTCGGCCTCGTCTATGTCGTGTTCGTGGGCGTGCTGATCGCCGTCGGCGCAGGGGCGGTGACGGTCGTCGCCGTGGCGCTGGTGCTGCTGCTCGTGCAGCTGTTCACCTCCGACAAACTCGCGATGGCGACGCTCGGAGTCAAAGAGGTGTCTCCCGCCGAGGAGCCCGAGCTGCACGGGATCATCGAGCGCCTGTGCGTGCAGGCCGACCTGCCCAAGCCGCGGGTTTGCGTGATGGAGACCCCGATGCCAAATGCGTTCGCGATGGGCCGCACGCAGAAGTCGACGACCGTGTGCGCGACACGCGGGATCCTCGAGATGCTCTCTCCGCCGGAGCTCGAAGGCGTGATGGGGCACGAGCTCACGCACGTGATCAACCGCGATGTGATGGTCATGACGCTCGCGAGCTTCTTCGCGACGCTCGCCGCGATGATCGCGCAGTTCGCGCTGTTCTTCGGTGGCGGCTTCGGCGGCGGATACGGACGCAGCCGCGACGAGGAGGAGGAGATCATGCTCGTCCTGCTCGTGTCGGTGCTCGTCTACGCGGTGTCCTTCATGCTGCTGCGGGCGCTGTCGCGCTACCGCGAGTTCGCCGCCGACCGCGGCTCGGCGGTCCTGACCGGACGCCCCAGCGCACTCGCCTCGGCGCTGCTGAAGATCAGCGGCACGATGGAGCGCGTCCCCAGTCAGGACCTGCGCAGGGCGGAAGGGATGAGCGCCTTCTTCATCATCCCGGCGCGGACGAAGAAGTCGCTGATGAACATCTTCGCCGACCACCCACCGCTCGAGAAGCGGCTGGCGGCGCTCGAACGGTTGGAGTCCCAGCTGCAGGCCAGCGCGTGAGCCTGCGCGACATCCTCACCGGCCGCCACGAGGTCAAGGGTCCCGCGCCGGACCGGCTGTTCGCGATCTCCACCGCCTACATCGCGCTGCAGTCCGAGCATCAGATCGATCCCGTCGGCACCGCCGCGATCGTCTTCCAGGCGCTCGCGACTAGCGAGTTCGAAGCGACGCTGCGTGACATGGAGGAAGTCGTCAAGGCGACCGGGGGAGACAGCGGCACGAGCGTGTCCACAGAGGACGACAGCTACGGCTACCGCTGGATGGTGCTGCGCAACCCCGAGGGCGCGCCGAGCGTCGAAGACCTCGCGGTGGGAGTCAACGCGGTGTCCGGGTCGATCGAGACCGCCGGTCACGGCGAGCGCCTGCTCTGCGCGGTGTTCGCCTTCGCCGACCGCTCCGCCACGACCGGCGACGCCGGCAAGGCCGGCACTCGCGTGTACTTCATCTACAACTACAAGCGCGGCTACTGGTATGCGTTCGTCCCCGATCCGGACCACCCGCAGCAGCGCCTGACCGAGCGCGAGCTGCAGATCAAGGCGCAGATGTCCTCGGAAATTCCGATCGAGCCGGAACTCGAGCGCTGGTTCCCGCTCTGGGGCATCCCCATCTGAGCTGACGCGTCGAGGCGCCTCGCGCGGGCGCCGGCGGCATCAGTCGGGGATCAGACCCTCCCCAGTGAATTCGCGGCCGGCCTCCTCGAAGCTCAGATCGGCGGGCGGCAGGATCAGGTCAGAGCTCTCCAGCTCGTCGTCGCCCACGGCAGTGCCGTGCGTGCGCACGTAGTCCAAAAGCTCGCCGTAGGACTTGGCGAAGCCGTCTTCGCGGCCGCTCTCGACAACAGCGACCACCGCCCTATCGAGCTCGTTCACGCGCTCGGCGTCTGCGTCTGGGACCCTGTACTGGTCCTCGCCGGAGATGCGAACGATCATTGCTCGCCACTCTCGCCCGGAGGCTGAGGCTCGGCGGAGCCGTCAGGCTCGCTCCCCGGCGCCCCCGGTTCGGGCGCGGCGGCGGAGATCTGTGCCGCGCCCGCCGCGCCGCCCTGACCTAGTTCGCCCTTCATCTTCGCCAGCTCGTCGTCGACGGCCGGCTGGCTCGAGAGCTGCTTGAGCTGGCGGTCGATGTCGTCTTCGCCGGGGCCGAGCGCGGTGATGTCATCGAACGTTCCCGCAGCTTCGAGCTCGGATACGGCATCGGCGCGGGCTTTCATGTTTTCGGTCTTGTCGACGGCCCGCTGCATCGCCAGCCCGACATCGGCCATCTGCTCGCCGACGCCGGTGGCCGCCTCCGATATCCGCACCTGCGCCTCGGCGGCCGAGTACTGGGCCTTGATGACCTCCTTCTTCGTGCGAAACGCCTCGATCTTCGCGCGCAGCTTCTGCTCGGAATCGGTCAGCTTCTGCTGCTGTTCTTCGAGTTCGGCAACCTGGCCGTCGAGGCCCTGCAGCTCTGTCTGCGCGACGTTCTTGCGTTCGAGCGCGGCCCGCGCGAGGTCTTCCTGGCCGGCGGACACAGCCTGGCGCGCCTGAGTGTCGAGCTTGACGACGCTCTGCTGCAGCGTGCTCTCCTGCATCTGCAAGCGCTTCTTGGCCGTCACCACGTCGGCGATGCCCTTCTTGACATTCTGCAGCTGTTCGACCTGCTTCTGATAGCTGTAGTCGAGGGTCTCGCCCGGGTCTTCAGCCCGGTCCAGCAGCTTCGAGACCTTCGCCTTCACGACGGTAGACATGCGCCCGGTCAAGCCGGCCATCTGATCCTCCTATTGCGTTTCACGTGGCGGCCGACCGGATATCGGCCCACACCATCAGCGTAGCCGACGCGAGCCGTCAGAGCCCCAGGGGATGGCGAACCGTGAAGCCTTCGTTGGCCGGGCGCAGCGGGCGCCAGCGCGGACCCTGCTGGTCGGACGGGTCATCGGCCGAGCTGGTGTCCAGGCGCAGACCGGCGACGGTCATGTAGGCGTGACCGGGGTCGGTGAAGATCGTGACCCAGCGTCCGATCCCGTGCGAGCCCCAGAGCATGAATTCGGAGGAGTCCTCGGGCGCGGCCAGCAGGTTGGCGCCGTGCAGCGCGAACGAGACGGTCCCGGAGCAGTCATAGCCGGGGGAGATGAAGGAGGCGTGGCCGCCGCCGTAGATATACGGCAGGCCGATGATCTGATTGCCGGCCCAGATGATCTCCTGGACGGCTGCCGGGGCCGACATCGGGGCGGCCGCGAGACCGTTCACGTAGCGAGCCCGCGAGCCCGGAACGAGCAGCTCGGGGGGCAGGACGGGTTCGGCCGCTTCGACTTGGCTACCGCCGGTGACGCTCGCCGCCTGCCCCGTCGGAGCGGGCGCCTGGTAAGGGACGACTTCGCCGGCGGCCGTCTTCTCGTACACGGGGCCCGTGTAGGTGATGTTCGGCGAGCGCGCGGTGACCGGTGCCGCGTGCGGCGGCGCTGGCGGCGTCGCGGACTGGCTCGTCGCGGACTGGCTCGTCGCGGACTGGCTCGGGCTGGAGCTGCCCGAGGAGCCTGCGGCCACGCCGCCGGTGCCGCTCGCCAGTGCCGGCGCGGCGCCCGCGGCAATGAAAGCCAAGCTCAAGAAAACCGCGCCAAGCGTGCGTTCCCGCAAGACAACAACCTCTTTCGTCGGCCTGCGGGGTTAGCTGACGGGCTAGCGCTGAAAGAGCCTGCGCTTCCCACGGCTCGACCGTGGGATTCGCCCCAACAACTTGGTTCCCCCGCTCCGTGACATCTGGTCAGGGATTCGGCGTTCGGGGCGGCACGCTAGCAAACTGCATGGACGCTTGCAGGACATGAATGCCAGTTTGCGCGTTCCCCCAGCAAATTCCGGCGATTTGGGCCGGCGGGGAGCCGCGCGGCGGAGCGCCGCGGGCGCCAGGCGGGCTCCGGCCGGAGCGCTAGTGTGGCCCTGCAATGCGCACATGCTCGCCCCGCCTGCCCGGCGTCCTGCTCGCGCTCGCCGTCGTCGTGGCGCTCGCCGGATGCGGCAAGTCGGGACGGAGCCAGCTGTCCAGTGGCGGCCCGATCAGCAAGGTCTCGGCGGTGGCCGCGCAGGGCGCCGTCAGCGTCGCGACGCGGAACACGACGCGCGTGGGCGGCGCCACCACAGCAGCCGACGCGGCGGCGGTCGCGCGGCTCGTGTACCCGGGCCTCACGCCCGCGACGCGGCCACAGGCCGTCATGCTCGTCGACGAGCGCGCCTGGTCGGCTGCGCTCGCGGCTTCGGTTCTCGCGAGCGCTCCGCTCGGAGCCCCGTTGCTCTACAGCGAAGGAGACACGCTTCCTGCCGTCAGCGCACAGACGCTCGAAGCGATGCATCCGGCCGGGGCGCAGGGCCTCAGCGGCACGCAGGTGATCCGGATCGGGACCTCCGCGACGGTGCCGAGCGGGTACATCACACGCTCTGTCTCCGCCGTCGAACCCGCGGCCTCCGCAGCGGCGATCGAGCAGCTGCTGGTGAGGGCCGACGGCGGCAGGGCTCCACGCCAGGTCATCGTGCTCGCGGCCGACGCCCCGCGCGCGCTCGAGATGCCGGCGGCGGGCCTGGCCGCCGAGAGCGGCGCGCCGATCCTGTTCGTCACCGCCGCGCGCGTGCCGGTGGCGACCATCGAAGCGCTCAGGGCGCTGCGGCGGCCGTCCATCTATGTCATCGGCGCCACGGCCATCGATAGCCGGACGCTCGCCGTGCTGGCGCGTCTCGGGCCCGTCACCTCGATCGCGGCGACGGGCACGGCGGCCGAACGCGAAAGCCCGGTGGGGAACGCGATCGCAGTGGCGCGCTTCACTGACGGCGTGTTCGGCTGGGGTGTCAAAGAACCCGGCCATGGGCTGGTGTTCGCAAACGTCGCACGCCCGCTCGACGCCCCGGCTGCCGCGCTGCTCTCGGCCACGGGCGACTACGGACCGCTGCTGCTGCTCGAAAGCCCTACCCGGGTTCCGCCGCCGCTGGCGGGATACCTCGCCGACATCCAGCCGGCCTACACGACGGCCCCGCAGTTCCTGCCGGTGCGCGGCGTCTACAATCACGGCTGGCTGATCGGGGACGAACGCGCGATCTCGGCGGTGACCCAGGCCGAAATCGACTCGATGCTCGAGATCAGCCCACGCAAGCCATCTTCTGAAGAACCGGCCCTGTCGCCGGGCGAATGAGCGACCTGCAATGAGGCGAAATTGAGCGAAGCCGAGGACCCGCGCCGTCTCAGCCGCCAGCAGAGCACGCATGAGGTCACGGTCGAGGACGTACGCGAGCTGATGGGCGCCTCCACGCCGCACTTCGCGCTCCAGCTGCGCAACCGGATCGCCAAGCTGATCGCCGGCCTGCCGCCTGGGCATCCGGCGAGGGTGGAAGGCGAACGCGAGATCGCGCGGCTCGTGCGGCTCGGGTTCGAGGGCGAGGTGCGCGGCGATCATGTCACCGACGGCGAACGCCCGCTGCCGTCGCTAGACCTCGGCGCGAGCGACGCTCGCGGCTGAGCTGCGTCAGCCGCGACCGGCGAACATGCGCTCGCGGCGCGCGTCTAGGAAGCGCACGCGCAGCAGTTTGAAGCACACCGTGAACAGCGCTCCGTCGATCGGCAGCAGCACGAGGTTCAGCCAGCGCGGCGGGCGCGTCAACAGCGTGACCACGAGGATCACCAGCGAGTGAAAGACGATCGCCGGCAGCAGCGCCAGGAAGATCGTGTGTGAGCGATAGCCGCTGAGGTGCTCGCGCAGCGTGAACTCGACGGTGCCGAGCACGACGGCGGCGACCGCGGCGACGAGCAGCGACCCGTTGTGTTCGATCCCCCTGCTGTAGGCGACGATCGCGCCGATCACGCCGACGAGGATCAGCAGCTCCGACAGCGGCAGCGGATGCCATGGCGCCTGCGGGCGCTCTCCCATCGCGGTCGCGTCCCTGAGACCGCCCGCGCCGCGTGCGGCGGCCGAGCGCGGGTGCGCTCCCGCAGGACGGCTGCGCGGAGCCGCGGAGGCACTCGGCGCGAGCGTCTTCTCCGCGCCGGCCGTCGCGGCCGGCGAGGAATCCGCAGGTGCTCTGGCGCCGTCGAGCGCCGCTTGCGCGAGCGTGCGCGGCGAGGGCTGCTGCGCTTTGCCACGGCGTTAGAAGCGAGGCCGGGGGTCGCTGCGCAGCATCGACGTCGATCGTAGCGCCTATGCTGGATTCGATGTCCACGGTCCCCCCTCTCGGCTCCGCAGCGGGCGCAGGCATTCCCGGCAGCCGGCTCGCCGGGCCCTTCCCGGTCGGCGAGTATGCGGCCGCGCTGCGATCGAAGCTGCGCTCGTTCGCGCGCGTGCAGCTCGTCGGCGAGCTCGTGAACCTGCGCGTCGCTCGCGCTCGCGTCTACTTCGAGCTGCGCGACGCCGGCGGAGCGATCCCGTGCGCCGCGTGGCGCAGCGACTGGGATGAGATCGTCGGCGCGTCTCGGTGCGGCGCCCGCCGAGGGCATGCAGGTCGTGGTCGCCGGTGGCTGCGACTTCTACCCAGGCACGAGCACGTCCTCGCCGGGCTTCTCCTTCGCGGTCTTCGACCTGCGCGTCGCGGGCGAGGGCGACCTGCTCGCACGCATCGAGCGGCTGCGCAAGCAGCTCGACGGCGAGGGTCTGCTGGAGCCCCAGAAGCGCCTGCCCAGGCCGCTGCTGCCGCGGTCGATCGGCGTGATCACAGCGGAGAGCGGCAAGGCACGCGACGACATCCTCGCCGCGCTCGCACGCCGCGGCTGGGCGGGTCGCCTCGTGTGGGGCTTCGCCCCCGTCCAGGACCGTCATGCGGCGCCTGCGATCGTCCGCGCGCTCGGCGATCTCGCGGCCGTGGGCGAGGTCGACGTGGTGATCGTCGCGCGCGGCGGCGGCTCGCTCGTCGACCTACTGTGCTTCTGCGACGAGACGCTCTGCCGGACGGTCGCGCTGCTCGGCGTGCCGGTGATCGCCTCGGTCGGCCACCACACCGATCGCACGCTGCTCGACGACGTCGCCGCGGTCAGCTGCTCGACGCCGACGCACGCCGCTGAGGCTGCGGTCGGCGTCGACTGCCGGCGCGCGCGCCGGGAGCAGGCAGCGGCCGCTGCGCGCCTTCGCGACCACGGCCGGCGAGCGATCCTCACACGCGCGCGCCAGCTCGCGACGCTCTCGCGGACGCCGTCCGCGCACCTCGACCGTCAGCGCACGCGCCTGCACCAGCAGCTGCGCGAGATCCGCGCGGGCTCTCGCCGGCGGATCGCGTCCGAGCGGCGCCTTCTCGAGCGCCGCGCGCTCGTGCTGGAGCGCAAGGCGGCGTCGTCACTGCACGACTGCCGCGAGCGGCGAGCCAGCGAGCTCGAGCGACTGGCCCTCGCGCTGAGCAGTCACGATCCCCAGCGGACCCTCGAGCGAGGCTACGTGCTCGCGCAGTCGCCGCAGGGCGATCCGATCCTCACCGCGGCGAGCGCTCGCGAGGCGCAGGAGCTGCGGCTCAGGTTCGCCGACGGCGTCCTTCGAGCGAGGACACTCGAGGAATGACAGAGCACGAAGAGGACCGCTCGACGCCGCCCGCCGCGGCATTCGCAGACCTACGAGGAGGCGGCGTCGCGCGTCGAGGAGATCATCCGCCGCCTGGACTCCGGCGAGGCAAGCCTCGACGAGACGCTCGCGCTGCTCAGCGAGGGCAAGGCGCTGATCGAGCTGTGCGCGAGCCAGCTGAGCGCCGTCGGCGACGCGCTCGAGGAGCTGCGACTCGACGAGCTCGTCGGCCGCCTGGAACAGCAGGCGAGCGGATGAGCACATGGGAGGCGCTGGCCGACCTGCCGCTGGAGATCGAGCAGTATTCGCTCGACCCGCTGCAGGCGACGGTCTCGAGCTCGTTCGAGCGCAAGAGCACGCTCATCCGCCTGCGCGGCGGCGGCGAGGAGGGCATCGGCGAGGACGTCACCTACGACGGCGCAGACCATGACATCCTGCAGGCGGCCGGCCCGACGCTTGCGCTCGCGGGGCGCTTCACGCTTGCCTCCTTCTCCGAGCATCTGGCGGAGCTCGAGCTCTTCCCCGAGCCGCCCCGGCGCGAGGTCTCCCAGCGTTACCGGACATGGGCATATGAGTCCGCTGCGCTCGATCTCGCGCTGCGTCAGGCGCACACCACGCTGCACGCCGCGCTCGGGCGCGAGGCGCAAGCAGTGCGCTTCGTGGTATCGCTGCGCCTGGGCGAGCCACCGTCGCTCGAGCCGCTCCGCTTGCGCCTGGAGCTGTGTCCGGGACTGCGCTTCAAGCTCGACCCGACGAGCTCCTGGGACGAGCAGCTGATCGCCGACCTCGTCGCGACCGGCGCCGTCGACTCGGTCGACTTCAAGGGGCTCTACTCCGGCTCGATCGTCGACCAGCCGGCAGACCCCGTCCTCTACCGCCGCGTCGCCAAGGCGTTCCCCGACGCGTGGATCGAGGATCCGGCGCTCACCCCGCAGACGGACGCCGTGCTCGCCCCGTACCGCGAGCGCTTCTCGTGGGATGCCCCGATCCACTCGATCGAGGACATCGTGTCGCTGCCCTATCCGCCGCGGATGGTCAACATCAAGCCGTCTCGTCTCGGCGGCCTGCGCAACCTGCTCGATGCCTATGACTACTGCGCGGCGCGCGGGATCGGCAACTACGGCGGCGGCCAGTTCGAGCTGGGCGTCGGGCGGGGCCAGAACCAGTACCTCGCCTCGCTGTTCCATGCGGACGCCCCCAACGACGTCGCGCCCACGGGCTTCAACCTGCCGAGCCCTGTTGCGGGGCTGCCGTGCAGCCCGCTCGCCCCCGCGCCGGCGGCGAGCGGATTTCGCTGGGGCTGACGCGCGAGCGGCGCAACTTCCGTGCCGCGGTTAGGTTGTAGAAGGCCATAGCAGGTAAGGTCGGGCTTCACCGATCGAGCGCGGGGGTCCTGCGGCGCGAGCAGCAACCCGTTCGGCGCGAAGGGATGATGTTGGCGAGCACACGCGCGCACAAGCGATCGACGTCTCTTGCCGCGGCAGCCGCTGGCTTGTTGCTATGCCTGTTCGGCACGATGCCGCGGCGCGCGGAGGCCGAGAGCTCCGGCGGCACGGCGCCGGCCCCCGGCACGAGCACCGGGAGCGCCAAGAGCAACGGCTCGAGCGCAGGCGGGGCCGCGACCGGGAGCGCGAGCCTGCATGTCCACAACGTGCGCATCACCAGCGTGAGCTGCGTGCCCACATCGAAATGCAGCGGCAACCCCCATCAGGTCTCCACGCACGGGACACTGCTGCTGACGGGGATCGGCCTGAAGGCCGGCATGGTCGTCGCCTTCCCGACCGCGCCCGGGGCCCACATAAGCCGCGCCTCGCCCGCCTCGCACCTGCGCAGCTCGTCCGCAGGGCTGCTCGTCACCGTGCCCGCGAATGCCCACTCCGGGCACATCATGGTGCTGCTGAGCGGCGGCCGGCACACCAGCTCCTACGGACCGATCAATGTCTACCGGCACGCTCTGCACCCGCCCGCCGCCAAGGTCCCGCTGCAGAACACCGGAGCGGTGCCAGGCACGGCCTTCGAAGCCCAGGGCATGTGGATCTGGTACCTGAGCCAGTCAGACGGCGGCAGCATTTCCGCAATCGTCGCCCAGGCGCATGCGGCCGGCGTCAGCACGCTGTTCGTGAAGAGCTCCGACGGCTCGACCAACTACTGGAGCCAGTTCTCGCCGCAGCTCGTGCAGGAACTGCATGCCAACGGCTTGAAAGTCTGCGCCTGGCAGTACGTGTACGGCACGAGCCCCGTCGGCGAGGCCGATCTCGGCGCCGAGGCGGTCGCCGACGGCGCCGACTGCCTGGTGATCGACGCGGAGGCCGAGTACGAAGGCCACTACGCCGCCGCGCAGGTCTATCTCACCGAACTGCGCGCCAAGATCGGGCCCAACTATCCGCTCGCGCTCGCGTCGTTCCCCTACGTCTCCTACCACCCGTCGTTCCCCTACTCGGTCTTCCTCGGTCCCGGAGGCGCGCAGTACAACGCGCCGCAGATGTACTGGAAAGACATCGGCCAGTCGGTGGACACCGTCTACGCCAACACCTACATCGCCAACCGCATCTACGGCCGCCCGATCTTCCCGCTCGGACAGACCTATGGCGGCGTCTCGCCGACCGAACTGCTGCGCTTCCGCGAGGAGGCCGTCGACTACGGCGCCACCGGCATGTCGTTCTGGGACTGGCAGGAAACCGGCTCCGGCGGCTGGAGCACGCTGGCGGCGCCGCTGGCGCCTCTGACGAGCGTGACTCCCAACGGCGAATATCCGGAACTGGGCAAAGGGAGCAAGGGCGATCAGGTGCTGTGGATGCAGGAGCACCTCGCGAGCGCCATCCCGACCCAGGAAACGACCGGCATCTTCAGCGCCCAGACCGTGACGAACGTGGAGACGTTCCAGACCGCCCACGCGATCGCACCGAGCGGCGTCGTGGAAGCGGCGACATGGACGGCGCTGCTGGCACTGCCCGCCGTCGCGGTCGACTGGACCGGGGGCGGACCAAGCGGCTGAGCAGCGCGGCGGTCGCGAGGCGCCTGATGCGCGCCACCCCGCGACCCCGCCCGGCCGGCCCTCGAAGGCCGGCCCCTAAAACGTCAGACCCGCTGGATCAACGTGGCGGTGCCGAGACCGCCGCCGCAGCACATCGTCACGAACCCGACCTCCTTGTCGGAGCGCTCGAGCTCGTGCAGCAGCGTCGTGATCAGCCTCGCGCCGGTGGAGCCGAGCGGGTGCCCGAGCGCCATCGCGCCGCCGTTGACGTTGACACGGTCCATGTCCGGGTCGAGCTCGCGCCGCCATGCGGCGACCACGGGCGCGAACGCCTCGTTGATCTCGATCAGGTCGATGTCGTCGATCTTCATCCCGTTGCGCTCGAGGATTTTGCGCGTGGCGGGGATCGGGCCCTCGAGCATTTTCACCGGGTCACAGCCGACCGTCGTCTGGTCGACGATCCGCGCGCGGGCGCTCAGCCCGAGCTCCGTGGCCTTCTCGGCGGACATCAGCAGCACCGCGGCGGCGCCGTCTGAGATCTGCGACGCATTGCCCGCGGTGATCTTGCCGTCGGGCTTGAACGCCGGCTTCAGCTGCGAGAGCGCCTCCAGGCTCGTGTCCGGGCGGATGCCCTGATCCGTGACGAACGTGTCGCCGTTGACCGACATCGGCACGATCTCGCGCTCGAAGCGGCCCTCCTCGGTCGCCTGGTGTGCGAGCCTGTGCGAGCGCACCGCGAGCTCGTCCAGCTCGGAGCGCGGGATCTCCCACTGATCGGCGATCAGCTCGGCGCCGAGGCCCTGGCCGACGATGTTGTGCTTGGCCATCAGCTCGGGCGTGAACGCGAACCCGAAGTCCTCCTGCGTTTTCATGCCCGCGGCGAACGGCAGGTGGCCCATGTGCTCCACGCCGGAGCCGATCATCGCGTCGTGCACGCCTGCCGCTATCAGCGCAGCCGAGAAGTTGACCGCCTGCTGGGCCGAGCCGCACTGTCGGTCGACGGTCGTGCCGGGCGTCTCGATCGGCAGCCCGGCCTGCAGCCAAGCGTTGCGCGCGATGTTGAACCCCTGCTCGCCGAACTGCTGGACGCAGCCGGCGATCACGTCCTCGACCTCCGACGCGTCGATGCCGGAACGCTCGATCACCTCCGTGTAGCACTTGGCGAGCAGCGTGTTCGGGTGGGTGTCCTTGTAGTAGCCCTTCTCCCTGTGCCCGCGGCCGATCGGTGTGCGCACGGCCTCGACAATCACGACTTCGCGGCCCTCTGGTTGCCTCATGTCAGGAGTCCTCCTAAGGTCTGTAGCCCAGCGGTTTTATGACGAGGAACCCGGTGCGCTCCTGGAGATCGGCGCGCTTCTGGAAAGATGCCCGGACCCTGCACCGCGTACTCTACCGCGTCCCAGGGCTCTAGATTGACTGGTCAGTCAATCCTCGGCGGGATCGGAGGACATTGGAGATGCAGAAGAAGGGAGCACCTTGAGCGATCGCCTCGCGATAGCCGGCAGCGGCGCCATCGCCTGCGGGATGGCGGCGACGGCCGCCCACCACGGGCCGGTGCTGCTGCTCGCCCGCTCGGAGAGCTCGGCGGACCGCGCACGCGCAACCGTCGAGCGGACCCTCGAGCGCCTCGGCGCGGAGGTCGAGGGCACCGCCGCCGTAGGCGGTGCTCAGCACATCCAGATCGTGACCGACCCGCAGGAGCTCGCGAACGCCAGCTTCGTGGTGGAGGCCGTCATCGAGGACCACGACGTCAAGGCGCGACTCCTCGCGGAGCTCGACGGCATCGTCGAGGAGCACGCGATCCTCGCGAGCACGACCTCGTCGCTGTCGGTCGAGGCGCTTGCTCAGGCAAGCGGCCGGCCGCAGAGCTTCCTCGGCCTGCACGTCTTCAACCCGGTGGCCAAGATGAAGCTGATCGAGCTGATCTTCCCGAGCGCGGCGAGCGCGCAGACGCGCATGCGCGCGCTCGCGCTGTGCGAGACGCTCGAGAAGACGCCGGTCGAGGTTCCCGACGTGCCCGGCTTCGTCGTGAATCGGCTGCTGTTCCCATACCTGTTCAGCGCGGTGCGGCTGATCGAAGAGACCGGCATCGATCCCGCCGGCGTGGACACGTGCATGGAGCTCGGCGCCGGCCACCCGATGGGACCGCTCGCGCTGCTCGACTTCGTCGGCCTCGATGTGTCGGCTGCGATCGGCGAGCAGATCGGCGAGATCGTCCCTGCGCGGCTGCGAGAGCTCGTCGCCGAAGGAGCCCTCGGCCGCAAGAGCGGGCGCGGATTTCACAGCTACTGACAGGGCGCTCACAAGAATTTATCCCCGCTGAAGCGAGTTTTAGCTGTCGTTCATCAACATCGCGATACTGGTTATTGCGACATCAAAGTCGCACGCACACCCGCCTCCTCCCAGTGCACACGCTCCGGTCCGCTCCCCCCGCGGGCCGGACGTGTTTAATCGTCGGAGTCGCGTCCCTCGCGCGGCGGCGGGAGGCGGCGGCGCTCGCGGATGCGGACCGCCTCGATCCGGTTCTCGCGAACCGACTCCACGCGAATCGAGTAGCCGTCCGCGTTGATCGTGTCGCCGCGGCGGGGCAGGCGCCCGAGCTCGGCGAACACGAAGCCGCCGACCGAGTTGTACGCGTCGGAGTCGACCGGCAGATCCAGGCCGTAGTCGGCAAGGTCGGTGACGGCGACGTGGCCGCGGACGAACCAGTCGCCGTTGGCGAGCCTGCGGATCTCGCCGGCGGCCGGATCGGTCTCGTCGGCGATCTCGCCGACGACCTCCTCGATGATGTCCTCGACGCTCACCACGCCGACCACCCGTCCGTACTCGTCCACGACGACCGCCATCGAGGTCCGCTGGCGTTGCAGATCCGCGAGCAGATCGTCGAGCGGCTTGGTCTCCGGCACGATCAGCGCGTCCTGCACGACCGGCCCGACCGGCGAGTGCGGTCCCTCCTGCATCAGCTGCCTGGCGAGCATGCTGACGTGCACGAGCCCGCGCACGCGGTCGCGGTCATCCTCCTCGGTCACCACCAGCCGCGTGTGACCGCTCGATATGCACAGGCGCAGCGCCGTCTCGACATCCTGCGAAGCATCGATCGTCACAACCGCAGGGATCGGCGTCATCACCTGGCGAGCCTCCTGTTCGTGCAGGTGAAAGACGCCGGTCAGCATCCCCGCCTCGCCAGGGTCGATGTGCCCGCCGGCGTAGGACTCGGCGATCAGCCGCTTGAGCTCGTCAGGCGAGCCGCCGCGGCGTTCGAGGGTCATCTCGACGCCGAGCAGGCGCAGTATCCGGTTGGCGACCGCTGTCAGCATCACGATGAACGGCCGGAAGAGGACGCTGAAGGTGCGCAGCGGGCGCGCTACTCGCCGAGCGACCGCCTCGGCGCGATCGATCGCATAAAACTTCGGCACCATCTCGCCGGCGATCAGCTGAGCGGAGGAGATGAACAGGAAGGCGATGATCACGGCGATCGCGACCGCGACGCCGTGGCTGAGGACTTCGCCGAGCGGGCGCTTGAGGATCGACGCGAGCGCCGGCTCGCCGAGCGCTCCGACGCCGATCGAGGTCATCGTCACGCCGATCTGCACTGCGGAGATGTACTCGTTGATGTTCGCCAGCTGCTCGAGCGCCAGCGCCGCCCCGCGGGCGCCCTCGTCGCGCATCACTTCCAGGCGCGAGCGTCGCGAGCGCACGAGCGCGTACTCGGCGATCACGAAGAACGCGTTGAGCGCGATCAGGAGGGCCGCGATGATGAGCTTTAGCCCGTTCACGCCGAACCGGCTATCTCCACCATGCCGGCATAGGCCCGAGCGGGCCTGCTACCGCGACGAGCGCGCCGTGTGCGGCCCGGCCGGGCCACGCTACTTCGCGGGAGATCTTCGTCGTCGTTCATCGCTTGCCGACGTATTAACCGTATCAAGGGCGATGGTCGGAAGGGCGACTGCGGCCGCCGCGATCAGCCGGCACGGTCGATCTGGATCGCGAGGCGAAAATCGGCGTCCGTGAGGCCACCCTGCGAGTGCGTGGAAAGCGTCAGGCGGACCTTGTTCCAGCCGTGCAGGAGGATGTCCGGATGGTGGTTCGCCGCCTCGGCGAGCTCGGCGACGCGATCGACGAACGCGATCGCCGCGGCGAAGTCGGCGAATGTCCACTCCCGCTCGATCGAGTCGCCTCCCTCGCGATGCCAGCCCTGATTGGCCGCGAGGCGCTGGTCGATCTCCTCGTCGCTGAGCAACGTCATCTGCGCCGAGACTACCCGCAACGACGCTCACGTCAACCCGTGCTCGGCCTGCGTAGAGTCATGGCATGCGCATCGTGAGCCTCGTCCCGCATGCGACAGAGCTGCTGTTCGCGCTCGGCCTGGATGAGGAGATCGTCGCCGTCACGCACGAGTGCGACTACCCGCCGGCCGCGCTGACTCTCGAGCGGGTCACTCGCGATGCGCTGCCCGGCGGCCTGACGGCCGCGGAGATCGACGCGGCGGTCAAGGAGCGCACGCTCGGCGGCGAGGCCATCTACGAGCTCGACCGCGAGCGGCTTGCGGCGCTCGAACCGGAGCTGATCGTCACCCAGGCGCTGTGTCCGGTTTGTGCCGTCTCATACGACGAGGTTGCCGAGCTCGCACGCGGCCTGCCCTCGCAACCGCGCGTGATCGCGCTCGACCCGAAGACGATCGGCGAGACGCTTGCCGACGTACGCACGCTGGCCGAGGCGACCGGACGCCGCGCACAGGGCCGCGAGCTGCTGCTCCGTGCGTCAGCGCGGATCGAACGCGTGAAGCGCGCCATCGGGGAGCCGCCCCCGACGCGGCCGCGCGTGGCCGCGCTCGAGTGGCTCGATCCGGTCTACGTCGCCGGCCACTGGACTCCGCAGCTCATCGAGCTGGCCGGCGGCGAGGACGTGCTCGGTCTGCCCGGCGAGCCGTCGCGGAGCGTGTCGTGGCAGACCGTCCGCGCCGCAAGGCCGGAGATCGTGGTGGTGATGCCCTGCGGCTATGACGCGGTGCGCGCGCACGCCGAGGCGGTCACATACGCGAGCGAGCTGGCGCAGCTCGACGCCGAGCGAATCGTCGCGGTCAACGCCTCCGCCTATTTCTCTCGTCCCGGCCCGCGTTTGATCGACGGCCTCGAGCTGCTCGCGCACATCCTCCATCCCCAGCGCCTGCCCGACGCGCCCGCGGAGGCGCAGACGCTCGCGCTCACGGTTCCGGGGTGACGGCGCCCACGGGGCTCGCCGCCGCGGATTCGACCTCGCTCGACTTCGCCGCGGTGATCGCGCCCGCGACCGACGCGGCTGCGATCAGCACGCACCCTGCCAGGGCGAGCGCCTGCGCGCGATAGCGATCGCCGAGCCGCATGACGAGGGCGGCGAGCGCCCCGCCGATCAAGCCGCCGATGTGACCGCCCCAGGAGATGCCGGGCAGCGTGAAGCTGATGATCAGGTTGAGCACGATGAGGCTGCCGACGCCGCTCTGGAACAGCGGGATCTGGCGCGCGCGTATCTCGACCGCAGCCGCGCCCATCAGCCCGAAGATCGCGCCCGACGCACCGACCGTCAGGGAGTGCGGCGAGACCAGCAGCGCACCGAGCGACCCGCTCAGCAGCGACACGGCGTAGATCAGGCCAAACCTCAGGCGTCCGAGCGCCGGCTCGAGCATCGTGCCGAGGTAGTAGAGAACCCACATGTTGAAGCCGATGTGGAGCAGGTTCTCGTGCAGGAAGCCGCCGGTGATGATTCGCCACCATTGCCCGTGCGCGACCCCCTGGCCGGCCAGCCCAGGGAATTCGCTGCTCCCCAAAAGCGCGCCTTTGGTGATGATCGAGCCGGAGGCTTCGCCGCTGATGGTGAAGACCTTGCTGCCCTCGGCGATGAAGGCGATGACGTTGATCGCGATCAGCGCGTAGGTCATCCTCGGAACGGTTGTCATGTCCCGCATGCGCCTGACCTTCGTGCGCTGCCTGGCGCACTCGGGGCAGCGCATGCCGACCTGCGTGGGCGTCATGCAATCCGGACAGATCGGCCGGCCGCAGTTGGAACAGGAGACCCCCGTCTCACGCGAGGGATGGCGGTAGCAGGTGGCCATGTCCGGGACAGAGAGCCTAGCTCGATGATCTCCCGTATCCGGCAGCTGCCCGTCTGCGGCCGGGCAGCGGGCGCGCTGTGGCCGGCAGAAGCGATCTCAGCGGCTGCCGAGCAGCTTGCGCGTCTCGCGTCCGAGATCGCGGACCGCGCGCTCGGCGCTGTCGCGCACGCCGCTCACGCCAGGCGAGGACTCGTGCGCGCGGCGACGCGCGCGAAGGAGCACCAGCGCGGCTCCGGCGGCGCTGCCGACGACGATCGCAGCGGCCGGGCGCGCCCAGTTGCGCGGGTCGCGCATCGCCGAGAGCTCCCATGCCTCGAGCTCGTCCACGGCCATCTCTGTGATGCTCATGAGCGTGCTCTCGAGACGCTCGACGAGCGCCTCAGGCGGCTCGACAGGCGCGAGCGCTTCGCGCAGCAGCCCCTCGAAGTTCGGCACGGCCTCAGTCATCCGATCCGCTCCCCGGAGCGTTCGCAGCGGTGCGTCGAGCCGCGCCGTCGCTCGCACCATTCCCGGCGGAATCCCCACCGTGCGGTCCTCGAGCCGAGTCGCGATCGCCGACGATCTCCTCGAGCTGCCTGATCGCCCTGTGGATCAGGACCTTCGTCGCACCGTCCGAGCGCCCGAGCGCCCGCGCGATCTCGCGATTGTCCATGCCGAGCGCGAAGCGCATGATCAAAGCCTCGCGGCGGTCGTCCGGGAGCAGGCGCACCCCGGCGAGCACGCGGCTCAGCTCGTCGCGCCCTTCGACGAGCTCCTCGGTCGTGTGCATCGCGGTGAGCGTCGTCGTCTCGTCGATCGGAGAGGCCGGCTTGCGCGAGCGATCGCGGTAGAGGTTGGCGGCGAGGTTGTGTGCGATGCGAATCAGCCACGGTCGCAGCGGGCGGCCGTGCGATTCGCGCTGCGCGCGCTCGAAATGGCGGTAGGCCTGCAGGAACGTCTGCTCGGTCAGGTCCTCCGCATCGTGGTGATCTCCGACGCGGTAGTACGCGTAGCTGTAGACATCGCGCAGGTGAGCGCGATACAGCTCCGAGAACTCGGCGTCGAGCTGCGCCTTCGGCTTGTGGCTGTCCTCGGCTGTCACTCATTGCACACTACCCCTGCGCCGCTCGATCGAGCTCACGCGGCGCGCGAGATCTCGCGCGGCCCTGCCTCCTCGGGGGTCTCCCGGCGGGGGGCGCCGGCGCCGCCCAGCCAGTCCCACTGCAGGCAGACGCATGCCCAGATCCGCTCGGTTACGGCCTTCGCGAGCGTTGGCGAGCAGTTCTCGACCGTCGGGAAGCGCAGCGGGCGGGCGGCCCGGATGCGGACCTTGCGCGGGCGGATGCGCCAGCCCCTGCGGACGTCCTCCGTCCCGATCACGGCGACGGGAGCCACCGGCGCACCGGTCTCCAGCGCCAGGCGCCCGACCCCGCGCCGTGGCTCGCCGAGCGGCCCCGGACGCACGCGCGTGCCCTCGGGGAAGACGACGACGCAGTCGCCTCGTTCGAGGATCTCGCGCGCGGTGTCCATTGCGGCGCTGTCGCCGGCGCCGCGGTCGACGGGGAAGGCGCCGAGGGCGTTCAGCACCCATGCCTGCATGCGCCTTTCGAACAGCTCGCGCTTGGCCATGTAGTAGACCGGGCGACGTACGAGCATGCCGATCACGAACGGGTCGAGGAAGCTGCGATGGTTCGACGCGAGCAGCAGCGGGCCGCTTCGCGGCAGGTGCTCGCGCCCGATGCGCTGCATGCGGAAGTAGACGAGGAAGATCGGTAGGAGGATCGCGCGCAGCGTCCAGTAGAGGATCGGGTTCACGCCCCGACTGAGCGAACGCTCGCGAAAGCCGTCGAGATCGACGCCGGCGCGCTCGACTGAGCCGGCGTCGTCCCCTGGGAGAGCCTCTGCTGTTTGCTGGCGGTCCACGCCCCCAATACACCATCCGCAACAGCGCCGTTACAGTAGCTCGGACGGTTGCCGATAAGCGCGCCGGAGTAGCTCAGCTGGTAGAGCGCCTGTCTTGTAAACAGGGGGTCACGGGTTCGAGTCCCGTCTCCGGCTCTCGCGAAACGCCCGCCAATGCTCGGGTTTTGCGACTTGACGCTCGACTCTCTGATGATACGGGCGCGTTCTGGTAACGATCCGGTAACTCGTCGGGCAGCTTGAGCGGTTCCGGCAGCGTGCCGTCGAGCAGATGCACGTAGGTCGCGAGCGTAAAGCTCGCGGAGTGATGCCCGAGCCAATGCTGTACCTGCACCGCGTTCCGGCCCTCGGCAAAGAGCATCGACGCGCACGTATGGCGGAACGTATGGAACCCGACCCAATCGAGTCCCGTTTGCTTGGCGGCGGGCTTGAGGACACGGCGGCTTACGTTGTGGCGTTCGAGGGGCGCTCCATTGACTGCCGGAAAGACAAGCTCCGAATCGCTGCCCCGTGTGCCGAGCAGCGCCCCGGCAAGATCGGCGCTCAAGGGAACGTCCCTGCGCCCGTAGCTCGTCTTGGGGCCGTATTCCCTGCCTCTGACTATCGCCCGGCGGACTTTGACGTGCGGATTCGAGCCTAGCTGCACGTTCTCCCAACGGAGGGCGATCGCCTCGGAGACACGGAGTCCCGTAGCCGCGAGGAACCGGAAGAACGGTTGCCAGCGGTCCTCGATATGGGCGAGCAGCGCCGTTAGCTCATCCGGCGTCATTGCTTTTACGTCCTGATCGACGCCGTTGGCTTCCCGGTTCGGCAGGTCGATTTCGCGCGCGGGGTTGTAACGGATAATCCCCTCGCGGACGGCGGTTGCGAGGCACGAACGGAGCGGCGTCATAATCGCACGCACCGTCGAGTCCGAGAGGCTGCCTTCACGCTGAGTGCATACCCATCCGATAAACGCCGCGACCTTGGCGGGGGTAATCTCGCTTAGCCGCGCTCCACCGTGGCGAGGCCAACCCCGTACTCCCGGAACACGTCCACCGACGACGCCGCGCGGCGCGCCTTGGCGTGATCCAGCACGACCCACGCTGCGTCGGCGCTGAGCGCCGCGTTGTCGGCCTGCCGCAGCGCGACGCGCCATTTCGCGAGCTTCAACTCGACGGCCGTCAACCGGGATGTGACCGGCCGCCACTCGCCCGTCGTGGCGACCGTGTCCCCGTGCATCTCGATCACGCCCATCTCGAGCAAAGGCGTCAGCGTCGAGCGCATCAGCGCAGCGGGGTTGCGCCCGATGCGGCGAGCAAGCGTGCTGACCCGCAGCCGGCGTGTGCCGAGCGCGTCGAGCGTGCGCACCCGCAGTGGGAGCGTCACCGGCGGCACTTCGGCGCAGATCCGCGCGCGGAGCGCGTCGTCGTTGAAGGTCACGGCCACGAGATCTAGGATCCCGATCGCCCCGCGCACCTCGCGCAGCACAAAGGGCGCCGGCGACCGCGGAGGAAGGAGCCCGTCGATCGCGGCTTCGACGACCCCGGTCATGTCGGCCTCCCAGCGGAACGTCTCCGCATCAGGCGGCGTACAGGAGCGGTTGAGAGCGTCGGGCCGGTGCTTCGACATACGGTGGTGTTGGTGTTCGCCGCGGGCGCTGCACCTCCCGCCCGCCCCGGCGAGGACGTGAAGCTATCGCGCGTGGCGGCACTGCGCGGCGGCGCGCGCGAAACCGCTGGAAACCGGCCTGTCCGTGGTCAGGCGGTACGTTTGCAGCCGTGGAGGCGGTCACCTGGGACACGCGGTTGGCCCGGTCGTTTCGCCGTCACGGATTCGCGGGCTGGACCCCGCTCGGAGACGCGGTGGAACGCAGACGCAGCTGGCGCGTCGAACACGAGGACTCGCTCGCCGCACCCGGCGTGTACGCGGTATTCGCAGCGCTCGAGTGGACTCCCCACTTCAAGACGGCCGGGCTCACGAACGTCATCGAGCCCTGGGGCCTCGCCAAGCTGCGCGCGCGCTGGATCGACGACGTCGAACTGGTGTACATCGGGTGCGCCGGCAGGACGCCAACATCGCGAACCCTCGCCCGCCGGCTCAACGATCTGCTCAGGCACGGCGCCGGACGGATCACCACGAAAGGACCGCACAAGGGCGGCGAGAACCTATGGCAGTGCCGCGGGTGGGAGACCTTCACGCTCGCTTGGAAGCAGACAGGCGGCTACCCCGAGCCGCACACACTCGAGGTCGCGATCGGCGAGCGTTTCGTGAAGCTCGCCGGTGGCCTTCCGTTTGCGAACGCTCGACTCTGAACGCGAGCGGGCCGCGGCCAACCAGTTCGGCTGCGCTGTGCTTTTCACTCGTGCGGAAACGAACTCGACGACTGCCTTCGCGGGCCGTTCGCCCTGATGTAGGTGTACCCCCTGTCCGTCAGGAGTCCAGGGCCTGATCCGCAGCCGGGGAACCACGCTCCGGCATCGGGCGAAGTGGGGAAGGATTGGGGAAGACAGCAGCACTCCGGGGCCCCTTTCAGCCCTCCTGAGCGGTTTATGCCCACGCCCCGACAAGCGGCTTTGGCAAGCGAAAGCGCCTGCAAACGAGACAAATACGCCGAAAAAACGGAGGGGGAGGTGTGTGGTTGCAGCACATAGTGGACACATGTGTCGGGACATGCTGGACACCTACGAAAGGTGGCCGGCATGGGAGTGGGGCGATACGTGGTGGACGCGGTGCTGTTGGAGGGCAGAAGCGCCCGGGAGGTGGCTAGGGCGCATGGGGTCTCAAAGACATGGATCTACGAGCTGATCCGCCGCTATCGCGCTGGTGGATACGAGGCGCTGGAGCCCCGCTCGCGAAGACCGCGCTCGTGTAAGCACGAAACGCCGCCGGAGATCGTCAAGGCGATCGTGCGGCTGCGCTCAGAGCTCGAGAGCCAGGGACATGACGCCGGCGCCGAGACGATCGCCTACCACCTGGCCCATCAGCATCAAGACATTCCCTCTGTCGCGACGATCTGGCGCATTCTCAGGCGTGCGGGGCTGGTCGTCGCAGAACGCCAGAAGCGCCCGCGCTCATCGCTGATCCGCTTTGAAGCGCAGCTGCCCAACGAGATGTGGCAGGCGGACATCACCGCCTGGGCGCTTCACTCGGGCGAGGTCGTCGAGATCCTCAACCAGATCGATGACCACTCGCGTCTGTTCCTTGGCTCTGACGCCTACGTGCGCGTCAAAGCAGCCGACGTCGTGGCCAGCTTCCACGCCGCAGCTGAGCTCCACGGCCTGCCGGCATCGCTGCTCACCGACAATGGCGCCGTCTTCACGGGCTCCTATCGCCAAGGCAAGGTCCTGCTCGAGTCAGAGCTCGAGCGCCTCGGCGTCGAGTTCAAGAACTCACGGCCCTACCACCCGCAGACCTGCGGCAAGGTCGAGCGCCTGCACCAGACGCTCAAGCGGTATCTGGCGAAGCAGCCGCCCGCGCAGACGCTTCAGGAACTTCAAGGCCAGCTCGACGCGTTCGTCCACTACTACAACAACATCCGCCCGCACCGGGCGCTTCACCGGCGCACGCCGCTACAGGCCTATAGCGCCAGGGTGAAGGCGAGGCCCGCCGGCGCCTCGAAGGCCACGTACTTTCGCGTGCGCCAGGACAAGGTCGATGAGTCCGGCAAGGTCAGCCTGCGCTACGACAGCCGCCTCTACAAAATCGGCCTCGGCAGGGCCCACAAGGGCCGCGCAGTGAAGCTCCTGATCGCCGACAAGAACATCCGCGTGATCGACCTAGAGGGCGAGCTCATCCGCGACCTGACACTCGACCCCAGCCACACCTACCAGCCGCTCACGCGGACCTGAGCGCGTCTAGGATGTCCCGACACACCTGTCCGGGATGTCCCGACACATCACAAAAACGGAGGGGGAGGGATTCGAACCCTCGATGGAGGAAAAACCCCCCATAACGGTTTTCGAGACCGCCGCAGCGGGTCTGGTCCGCGCTGCTGGTGATCCTTCAGCGCCGGTGCTGCTCGTTCGTCGATGGCGTTGACCCGATGCTGTCACCCCGGCGAGGACACTCTGAGGACACATTTCCCCGCTCGTGCGCGCCCAGGCGGGCTCACGCCGGCTCACGCAAATACGAGCCATAATGCAGGCGAAACGACGATTTCTACGCTATCGGCGGGTGGCCCAGATAGCGCGTGAGACTCCATGGTAAGGAAGGGGTCATCGGTTCGAGTCCGATGCTGGGCTTGGCCGAATTCCGCACTGCAGAGCCGTTTTCCACGCTTGTGTCGCTGGTCGTGACGACGGCCGCCGACAACGAGAGGGCTTCTGCTGCCCGTTGCTGCCCATTCGCTGCCCTTTCACGACCGCCACTCGCACCTTCCGACGGTGCAGCTCGTCCGGCCCGTCGAACAGAGCATGGCCGCATCGCAACGCGCACGACCCTCGGGAGCGGCCGTCGGTCGGAGTGCTGCTCGCTCGCGATAGCACGAGCGCTGACTGTCGCGGCCGACACGACTGGTAGTCGTCCAAAGCGACGACGTGGGTCCCGACGATCGAGACGCCCGCCCCGCCTTCGCCGGGAGCCGTCGCTCGCTGAGAACGGACGGTCGGACCGTGAACCGTAGTGCCTTCGCACCACGAGATGGGCTTCTCGGGGGCGCCAGCTCCGCCCCGTCCGGCGCCCTATGTAGGGTCGAATAGGTCAATGTGCAAGCCACCGAAGGGGCTGCAATGAATTCTGCAGGTCTCCTGGGTGCGGTCTTCAACTTGAATCACCCGGCCCATACGGTGGATTGGAGCTTCATCCACCTGTCGGTGGCGAATATCATTGTGATCGCGGTGATGCTGATCGTGTTCGTGCTGGCGGTCGTGCTTCCGTTTCCGGGGGCGGCCAGCCGTCAGGCGGCGCGCGGGCGCGGTGGCTCCTCATGAGCAGCGTCGCACCGGACCAGCCGGCGACGCAAGCGCCGGAGAAATCGTGGACCGTCAAGGTCAGGGAGGCGGGTGTAGCGGCGCTGCCGCCGGAGAAGCTGCTGCCCGACGGTCAGCCGACATACGTCGCCTCCTGGATCTACATGTTCGGGGTGGCGAGCATCGCCTCGCTGATCGTGATCATCAGTTCGGGCTCGATCCTCGCCCTGAAGGGGCCCGCGTGGTGGCACTACACGGGCGTCGGCCACTTCTTCAACAGCATCCACCTGTGGTCGGTGGAGCTGTTCTTCTTTGCGATGGTCGTACACCTGTGGGGCAAGTTCTGGATGGCTTCCTGGCGCGGAGGGCGCTCCCGCGTGTGGATCACGGGCGCCGTCACGTTCCTGGTGGCGATTCCCTGTGCGCTCACGGGTTACGTCTCCCAGCAGAACTTCGACGCGCAGTGGATCTCTACGCAGGCCAAGGACGCGATGAACTCGGTCGGGGTGGGGGCGTTCTTCAACCTCACCAACTTCGGGCAGATGTACAGCTACCATGTGCTGCTGCTGCCAGTGGCGGTGGTAGCCCTCGTGGGCGCGCACGTGCTGCTCGTGCGCAAGCACGGCGTGGTGCCGCCGTTTGAGCTCGAGCAGCGGAAAGCCGCTCTCGCCACGGCCGCGCCGAGCGCCGACCACGACGGATCCTCGGTCAGTACGGACGGGGGTGCGCAGTCATGAGCTTGCTGGCACCCAAGGACGACACCCAGTCCTGGAAGGGGCGCTACTACCCCTACGACCTCGTCAAAGAGCTGTGCATCGCCGTCGGGGTGGTCGGGCTGCTCGCGGTACTGCTCACCGTCCTGTTCTCATCGCCTGATGACAAACCAAGCACGATCGCGCAGTGGTCGCAGCAGAAACCCGTCGACTTCGTGACGGCGGCTGTGAAGGAGTTGGACGGCACCAGCCCCACGGCCGAATACGGACCGCCCTACAACCACAAGTCGGGCAGTGTGCAGCATTTCCTGTTCCTGCATCCGCAGCGCTGGCTCGGCGTCAGCCATCCGATCAACACCGCCAAGGACTATGTGGTGGGTCCGTTGGAAACGATCCCCAACGACCCCACCCTGGCGGCCGCGCTCGTACAGTACAAGGCAGCCCCGGCAACGCAGAAAATGCAGTGGGCCGAAGCGTACGCCAAGCCACTTGAAGAAACCGCGAGCGCCGAAGAAGAAAAGAAGACGCCGCCCAACACCGTCAGCGAAAGCAACGGCATGGTGATCGTGAAGACCAGCGCCAACGCCGGTCCCGTGCCGGTGATGATGGCCAACCTGCTCGCGCTCGCCAAGAGCGGCGGCGTGGACGGCAGCCTGCTCACCAGCAAACAGTTCTTCCAGACCGACTACACCAAGCCGCTGCTGTTCATGGCCGACGGCGGCCTCTTGGCAGAACGCGCCGAACAGCAGCACCTGCTCGGCGACCAATGGGGACTGATGAACGAGACCGGAAGCTACCCGGGCCAGCCGTGGCTGTGGCTGTATGCCCTTTGGTACCAGGTCGAACCGATGAAGTCTTCGCCGAGCGCGGACATTCAGGTCCTGTTGATCATGGGTCTGCTGAGCATCGCGTTCATCTGCATCCCCTTCATCCCCGGCATCAACGCCCTGCCGCGCAAGATCCCGATCTACAAGCTGATCTGGAAAGAGCACTACGACGCACAGCAAAGCGCGTAGGTCAGCCTGTGCGCTCGCGGTCGGCGCTGATCAGACCGCGATCGAGAGCGTAGCCACCCCGTGCTACTGGTTTGGACGAGCTGCGGTCGTCCCAGCGCAGGCTCGCGACACGCTCGCTTTCGCGCAAAAGGAGGCGCGAGTTCGGCACCGGTGCGGACGACTGAGTTTCGGGGCATGAAAATGGCTCTCGAGGGCCGTTGTTTCTGATTCCCGCCGGTAGGGTCGGGCGACCGGGACAGGGGCTCTCAGGGAGAACGCATGGTGGGTAGGCCGATTGCTGGACGATGGGCGTTGGAGCCCGGGCTTTTCATTGGCCGCCCCTGCGACTTGTCCGGTTGCGCTTCGAGCGCGGATCCGTTGGTGTCGTTTGCCCACGGCGTCTCCCATCCTGTCAAGTGCGTTGAAGGAGACGGTGATGAGATCAGTCGCGTTGGATGTGCATCTGGATTTCTGTGAGGTCGCGATCGTCGAGGATGGCGAGGTTCGCTCAGCCGGCCGGATCGAGACCAAGCCGGAGCAGATCGAGTTGTTCGCTGCGAGCCTTGGCCCCGGATGATCGGGTGGCGCTGGAGGTGACGGGCAACGCGTGGGAGATCGCGCGGATTATCGAGCCGCACGTCGCGCAGGTGCTGGTCGTGAGCCCCTCGGATACCGGCATCCGCCAGGCCCGCGCGAAGACCGACCGCCTCGACGCAAGGACGCTCGCGAGGCTGTTGGCGGCCGGGTCGCTGGACGGGGTGTGGATGCCTGACCGGTGGACGTGGGTGATGCGCCGGCGCCTGTCGCGTCGCTCACAGCTGGTGTGGGCGCGCAGCCGGGCGAAGAACCAGATCCACGCGGTGCTGATGCGCCAGCTCGTCGGCCGTCCGCCGTTCGCAGACGTGTTCGGCGTGAAGGGCCGGAAATGGCTCTCAGGGCTGCAGCTGCCGCTCGAGGAGTCACGAGACGGTCAGACGCCGCGATGCGCCAGATCGAGTTCCTCGACTCGGAGATCTCGCAGGTCGAGCGGCTGATCGCTCAGGCTGCACTCGAATCGGCGTGAGATCAAGCGCCTGATGAGCGTGCCCGGGGTGAACGTGATCGTCGCCGCGAGCTTCATGGCAGCGATCGGTGACATTCACCGTTTCGAGAAGCCCGCGCAAGCTCGCCGGCTACCTCGGGCTGGATCCGCGGGTGCGCCAGTCCGGCGTCTCGGCCCGCGACGCACGGGCACATCTCAAAGCACGGCTCCACCAGGGCGCGTCACGCGCTGGTCGAGGCGTGCTGGACGACGGTCCGCCAGCCCGGTCCCGCTGCACGCCTTCTATCAGCGCATCCGAGCACGCCGCGGTCACTCTGTCGCGATCGTCGCCGCCGCCAGAAAGCTCGCTTGCCTGTTCTGGTGTCTGCTCACCCGCGAAGCAGGACTACGCCTACCAGCAGCCCTCGCTGACCAGGAAGAAGCTCAGGCGCCTACAGATCACGGCCGGCGCGAAGCGCTACACCCCCGAGGCCGCCGGCATCTACAGCGCCAACGACGCGGTCCGCGACGCCGAGCGCGAGCTCGCCCGCCAGGCCGAGGTCGCCTACGCCCGCACCGTTAGTGACTGGCATGCAACCCAGGCGGTGAAGGTGGGCGCGAGTGTGACACCGGGGCGCGCATCAAAGAAACCCATAAAGGGTGAAGCTGCGCGGCAGACCACAAGCCCCTGACGTCTGCGCTTCGCTACGTCATCGGCTCGCGCCCACACCAAGAGTTCCACATCACGGCTCGTCCTACAAGCCCGCGCCAGCCACCGGCGCCAGCCCCGCGCGGGCGAAAACCCTTCGCATCGGGCGCGTTTGAGCCGAGCTCGAGTCAAAACGAGGCCACGGCAGCCGATCTGCCGCCCTGCGAAGAACATCCGCGACCGATCCGATCGCCGAGATCGCCGCAAAGAGCGACCGAAACCTAGCACCCGACCCCTTGTTTTTCATCCGTCCGCAGCGAGCGTGAGCGGGGACTCAGTTAGACGCTCGCTCAGCCGCGAGAGCGGCACGATGCGCTTCCCCCTTCTTGGCGATTTGCGGGGCTCGCGGTGGGCCGGGGTGGCGGACCTGCTTTCAGCTGCCCGCGGTGCTCACGACGCCAGCGAATCGCGCGTCGCCGTCCGAGGTACCGGCAGCACCGCCCACGGCGACCAGCACGCGCGCAATCGGAGAGAAGCAGTAGCCAGCCGGGGTGCCGTCAGGCGTTGCTGCTGGTCGGGGCATGAAAATCCGTCTCGGAAGGCCTTGTGCTGGGTCCGTGGCTACGGTCGGGTGACTGGGACAGGGGCTTTCCGGGAGAACGCAGGTGGGCAGGCCGTTTTGGACGATGGGCTTCGAGCCCGGGCATTGTCAGTGGCCGCCCCTGCGACTTGCCCGGTTGTGCCGCGAGCACGTATCGGTCCGTGTCGTTCGCCCGCCAGTTCTCCCTTCCTTTCAACAACTAGAAGGAGGTCGAAGTGAGAGAGATCGGAAGGTCGATCGGCTTGGATGTGCATCGCGATTTCTGCGAGGTCGCGATCGCCGAGGCGGGTGAGGTGCGCTCGGCGGGACGGGTGGAGACGACGCCCGAGCGTCTGGAGCTGTTCGCTCAGAGCCTTCACCCGCGCGATCGGGTGGCGCTCGAGGTGACCGGCAGCGCGTGGGAGGTCGCGCGGATCCTCGAGCCGCACGTTGTGAAGGTCGTGGTCGTCAGTCCGGCGGATACCGGCATCAGCCAGGCGCGGGCGAAGACCGACCGCTTGGATGCGCGCACGCTGGCGAGGCTGTTGGCGGCCGGCGAGCTCGACGCGGTTTGGACGCCTGACGAGCGCTGCCGGGTGATGCGCCGTCGACTGTCGCGTCGTGAGCAGCTGGTGCGCTCGCGCTCGCGCGCGAAGAACGAGATCCACGCGGTGCTGATGCGCCGGCTCAAGGGCAAGCCGCCGATGAGCGACCTGTTCAGCGCCAAGGGCCGGCAGTGGCTGCGCTCGCTGGAGCTGCCCCTCGAGGAGTCAGAGACGCTCGAGGGATGCATGCACCACGTCGAGTTCCTCGACGCTGAGATCGAGGCCGTCGAGCGCCTGATCGCCCCGCGAGGCGCTCGACTCCGCGGAGATCAGGCGGCTGATGACGGTGCCCGGGGTGAACGTGATCTGTGCGGCGACGTTCATGGCCGCGGTCGGCGACATCCGCCGGTTTCACACGCAGCGTCAGCTCGTCGGCTATCTCGGCCTTGACCCGAAGGTTCGCCAGTCCGGCTCAGCGCCGGCGAGGGGCGGGCGGATCTCAAAGCAAGGCTCTGCGTCGGCTCGCTGGGCGCTGGTCGAGGCGGCCTGGTCGGTGGTTCGCCAGCCCGGCCCCCAGCACGCCTTCTATCAACGCCTGCGCGCACGCCGCGGACACGGGATCGCCGTCGTCGCGAGCGCGCGCAAGCTCGTGTGCCTGTTCTGGTTCTTGCTCACCCGCGGCGAGGACTACGCCCACCAGCAACCATCGCTGACGGCCAAGAAGCTGCGCCTGCTCGAAGTCCGCGCCGGCGCCCCGGCGCTGAGGGGCAAGCGCACCGGAGTGTGGGCCAACAGGGCAGCGCTACGCGAAGCCGAGCTCCAGCTCGCCCGCCAAGCCGAGTCTTCCTATACGCGGATGGTCCGCGACTGGCAGGCGGCCACGCCGGCGGCGAAGGTGGGCGCGAGCGTGACACCGGGGCGCGCATCTCAAAGGCCCTCGAAGGGCAAAGTCGCGCGGCAGACCACGAGCCCCTGACGTCTGCACTTCGACTCGTCATCGACTCGCGCCCACAAGCAGCCTAACGCCCACCAAGCCCCCCGACAACAGCCCGCCAGCTCCGGCGGTCACCCCGCCTACCCAAAAAGCGGCCAAATTCACGCCGCTCGACCCACGCTCGCCGAAACCAGCGCCACAAACACGCTCTACGGCTCTGAACACGTCACCCGCGACCGATCCACTGCCGCCAGCTTTTTCGATACGCGAGGCTTCCCTCTAAGGCGCTTGGCCGCTTCCCGAACCGCACCGGCGGCAAACCCAAGGGTGATCCGACCGTCGGGACCGTCGCCGGCCTCAGCGACCTTGTGCTTGATCTGGTCGCGCAACTCCTCTGGCAGCTCGGCCTGGAACTTCGGATCAGTCAGGGCGTCAAGCACCTCTCTCCTGACGAGCGCAGCCATGGGCCAGCAGACTACAGCCCAGCGAGACTCCTGGGACGAAGCGACACCGATCACGTGAGCCTCACACCGGACACCGGCACCTGACCCCTACTCAACCAGGCCCGCCCCCCGCAACGCCTCTCTGCGCGTCGGCAGTAGTCTTCGAGGCGTGCTCGTTCCTCTGGCTGTCAGTACAGGTGTCGTCGTCATTGTGGTTGCCATAGCGGTCGTACTTATCGTGCTGATCGTGGCCGTATCGACGCGTGGTCGCCAGAAGCGTGGCGCGGAACGACGGGCCGAGAATCGACCGCCGCCCGACCAAGACGGTCCAGGCTCCGAGGATCATTAGCGCCGGGCTGCGCCCGGTGATCTCCTCGTTCTCCCGCGACATCGCCTACCCGAGGTTGTCCGGAACCTCGTAGAACTTTGAACGGCGGTCCTCCCGCCCTGTCCGCTCCGTTGGGGAGCGTTCGGGGCGCAAACCAAGTCCGAGAGGACAGGAGGAACCGCCATGAAGAAGGTACCTGCACCGAAGGTCGTCACGACGTTGGAGGCGAGCGAGAGCCCGCTCCCACCGCAGATCCAGGAGTCGCTCGGTGAGCTCGTCGGGGCAGCGAAGGAGGGGCTGCTCGCGCTGAGCGTCGGCGTCGGGCTCGGCGTCGTGCACGAGCTGATGGAGCTCGAGGTCGATGAGGTTGTGGGGCCGAAGGGCAAGCACAACGGCGATCGCATCGCCGTTCGTCATGGCCACGAGGGCGGGTCGATGACCTTGGGCGGCCGGCGCGTGCAGGTCCATCGTCCGAGGATGCGCACGGCCGCGGGCGAGCGCGAGCTGCCGGTGGCGACGTATCAGTACTTCGCCGACCGCGACCCGCTGACGCGGGCGGTCATGGACCGCATGCTCGCGGGCGTCTCCACGCGTCGTTTCGCCGGCGTCGCCGAGCCCGTCGGCGAGGAGGTCGAGCGAGCCTCCACGGCGACATCGAAGTCCTCGGTGTCGGAGATGTTCATCGAGCGCACCGCCACCGCGCTTTCAGAGCTGATGAGCCGCCGCCTCGACGACGTGCGCTTGGCGGTGTTGATGCTCGACGGCATGGAGATCGCCGAGCGGACGCACGTCGTCGCGCTCGGAGTCTCAACCGACGGCGTCAAGATCCCACTCGGGCTGTGGGAGGGGTCGACCGAGAACGCCACCCTGGCGCGCACGCTGCTGGCCGATCTCGTCGAGCGCGGCCTGGATCCCGAGCAGGCGATCCTGTTCGTGATCGACGGCTCCAAGGCGCTGCGCCGGGCGATCAAGGATGTCTTCGGCGAGCACGCGCTCGTGCATCGCTGTCATCGCCACAAGGAGAGGAATGTCACCGACCTGCTGCCTGAGCGCGATCGGCCCACCGTGCGCAGCAGGATGCGCGCCGCGTGGGCGCTGCGCGACCCCGAGCTCGCCACACAACGGCTCGAGCTGCTCGCCTCAGAGCTCGAGCGCACCTGGCCGGACGCCGGGCGCTCCCTGCGCGAGGGCATGGACGACACGCTCACGCTGATGGCGCTTGGGATCACCGGGCAGCTCGCAAAGACGCTCTGCTCCACGAACCCGTGCGAGTCGATGATCGAGATCGTCCGCCACACGCAGCGCAACGTGAAGCGCTGGCGCGACGGTGACATGCGCAAGCGCTGGACCGCCGCCGGCATACTCGTCGCCGAGCAGCAGTTCCGGCGCATCATCGGCTACCGCGACCTCGCCAAGCTCCTGAGCGCCATCGAACGCCACGCCGCCCGCGAGGACCGACACCGCGCGCTTCACACAAACGAGGACCGCGAACCCACTTTGACACCAACAGTATAATTAGTCACACATCACACAAATGGATCGCCGTCAAAGTTCCACGACGATTCGGACAACCTCGCCTACCCCCTCCACTCGGTCTCTCGCTCGATTGGTGCGTGTCTGCCCAGTGTCCCGCAGGGGGGAGGCGTCCGGCGAGTGGGCGACTGAGCCAAGCGCGAGACTGCGCAAACTCGGTATTCCGAGCTTGTTCCTCGACGAGCTCCCGGAGTTTTGCGCTCGACGGGCGAGCGGCCGACGCAGCGCCCCTGAGCAGACCGCGTGCCGGTCGCGCGCGCGTCTGGCTTGAGTAAGCAGACCCAGCGCCTGACTCGGTACGAGCCCATAGCCGACCGCTGCTTCGCTGCGCGACCGAGCGTCGCCACCTGCGGCGGCGTGACGCTCGCCACAGACGACCAGCACTCGTCCGAGCGCCGGCTCCGGAGACTGCCGCTTCGCCTTGGGCTGAGCGAGCGTCTCGCGCGTTGCGGACCGGACGTCTGGAACTCGTCCCGAGCGAGCGTCTGCTGAAGGTCAGCTGAGACGCCCGCTTGTCGGGACGGAGCATCAGCGGCTGCGACTCCTTACTCAGCCGGCCCGCTCGGCTGCGCGGTCCCGTACGTCGGTCTTTTCATCGAGCGTCATCGCCCCCGGATGGCCGGGGCCGGGCCAAGGCGTGAGAAGCAGGAGAAGGCGTGCGTCTGCGAGGGCCTTGACTTCGTGGCGCTCCTGAGGCGCAAACTGCACCAGAACCCCGGGCTGGACATGGATCGCCTCGGCGGTGTGATTGGCGATCCTTACCTCGCCGTATATGACGGTGATCCAGGCTTGCTCGTGAACTTGGTGGTCTTGGAGCATCTCGCCCGCAGGAAGGTCAAGCAAGATGGCGCGCCCCCCGTCAGTCGAGGAGAGGATCGCGGGGTGACGCGGGCTCCAGGCAAGGCGTGTGAGATCCCAGGCATCCATCCCGGTAGCCAGTCTTGCAGCTCAACGAACAAGACGACGAGGAGTTCCTCTCGGTGCTCACGGACCTCTATGCCGCGCGTAATCGTCAGCGCCGGCTTTGACCCTTCGGGAGGCCACGCCGTAGGACCTCCGAGAGGATGACAGCGTCGTTGTGCTCGGTGTCGTGGGCGGAGTAGACGAGCGTGAGCGTGCCATCGCGCGCCCGCCGTCGCAGGGCTGTGAGCCGTGCACGTTGGCCGCTGAGCTCCTCGATGTAGCGTCGGCGAAACTCCTCAAAGCGGCTCGGGTCGTGCCCGAACCACTGCCTGAGCTCGGTGCTCGGAGAAAGGTCCTTCTCCCAGACATCGAGCCTGGCCCGCTCGCGCGAGACCCCACGCGGCCACAGCCGGTCGATCAGCACGCGATAGCCGTCTGCTGATGCTGCAGGCTCATATGCGCGCTTCAGGCGAACGTCCATATGCTGATACTTCCCCCTCGCCACCGTAGGACATCGAAGCGACTGTCTCTCGCGGGGGCGTAAGTCGCTACGGTCGCCCCGGCGGCTAGCAGGCGCGACCGTGGCCCGGTATCGCTCGGACCAGGTGCGGCCGGTGCCGTGCTGGATCCACCGCGCGACGCGGTCGTCGCTCTGCACGCCGCTCTTGTACGAGCGTTCGCCGAGCCGTCCAGGTGGGCCACGACGCACAGCGAGCTGCTCATAGCTCGCCTTCAGCCGACCGGGCACAGCGTCCTCGAAACGGGCCAGCGACCGGCGCGATCGCACGAGCGCCAGCAGTCACCCCTGCACCCAACTGCATCAGCCATCTCCCGCACCGCGTCGTCCGTGATCCGCTCCCAGCCGTCCGGGATCAGGTCAGTCGGATCGCCGCCGGTGTAGCCCATCACGCCGCCTTCAGCCTGCGCGCCTCGGCCAGCGCGTGGCGCCGCTTGCGTTCGGCTGCCTCGACCACGCAGTGCACGGGCCGACGGAGACTCGGGCCGACCGGTACGTTGCACCCGTGGAAGCCGTCACGTTTGACACGCGTTGGGCGCGGGCGTTTCGCCGCCGCGGTTTTGCGGGCTGGACGGCGCTCGGCGACGCCGTTGAGGATCGACGAAAATGGCTCGCAGACAACCAGGCCACGCTCGCCGCACCCGGCGTCTACGCGATGTTCGCCCCGCCCGACTGGGCCTCCCGGTTCAAGACCACCGGACTCACGAACGTCATCGAGCCGTGGAGCCTGGCCAAGCTACGCGCGCGCTGGATCGACGACGTCGAACTGGTCTACATCGGGTGCGCCGGCAGGACGCCGACATCGCGAAGCCTCGCCCAGCGGCTCGACGATCTCCTCAGGCACGGCTCGGGGCGGATCACCACGAGAGGACCGCACAAGGGCGGCGAGAGCCTATGGCAGTGCCACGGGTGGGAGACCTTCACGCTCGCCTGGAAGCAGACGGGCAGCTACCCCGAGCCGCACAAGCTCGAGGTCGCGATCGGCGAGCGTTTCGTGAAGCTCGCCGGCGGCCTTCCTTTTCGCGAACGCTTGACTCTGAACGCGAGCGAGCCGCGGCCAGGTCCGGAAACCGGCTCGACAGAACGTCACCACAGCGGTGCGCGGCTATGGACTTCGCCGCCTCATCAGCAGCGCAAGCAGGATCAAAAGCCTGAAATTTGGCTCTACTGCATCGTTGGATGAATGCACCGGTTCGATTCCGGTCGTCGCCTCTGTGCCGACAGCGCCTGGCGTTGATGCAGCGCCCAGCCTCCTCGCCCTGCTGGTAACGGTCTGGTAATGGGAGCTACGGGGTCGGGCCGCAATCAGTTCCACGGGTGAGGTTGAAGATTGCCCGCAACATGGGCGTCTGTCCGACCGCACGACAACCCACAACACCCCACAATCCCGCTTGTAAACAGGGGGTCACGGGTTCGAGTCCCGTCTCCGGCTTGCGTTGAATATGGCTTTGCGGAGGCTGTTGCGCGTGGCCGAGCTCGGGAAGGTGCCCGGACCACAGGACCAGTACGCCGAGGTCGAGAAGCATCCCCACGTCTGCTGCGCCGTCAGACGACCGTGTTGACCTCTACGTCTTCTTCGTTGGTTTGGGTGATCGCGACGGTCAGGCCAGTCTGTTCGAAGGCTTCTCTGTCAAAGGACTCTTCGAGGACATCCGTTGGACCTTCGAGGAGTTTTTCGGGTTTCTGTTTGCCGCTCGTCGCTGAGGCTTTGAGTTTGACCGTCAGCAGCATTTTGTCCGCCGTGAACGGCACGATGACCGAGCCCTGCACGGCTACGGTCGTGCTGCCGCAGCTGAATTCCACGACCGCCCCCGCTTTCCCAACCGGGTAGAGGTCGAGGCCGGCCCTGTCTTTGGCGGCTGTTTCGCCGAGCGTTTCGAGACCAAAATCCCCTTCCAGCGGTTTCGTGACGACTTCTCCGACCTCGGCGCCGGCGCTCGCGCATTTCGATTTCGGGGCGACTATTTCGCAGCCTGTAAGAGCGAGAATCACGTGGCCGACCGATTTGAGGCCGATGTATTCACCTGAGCCCGTCTCGCCCGTACAGGTCACCTTCGATGCTTTCACCGCCGATTCGAGCGTCACGTTACCTGTCGTGATTTTCGTCTTGAACGCCGTTTTCAGGACTCCCGGCTCCCATTCATATTGTCCCGTGTGCGTTGCACTCTCCACGAGGCATGTGACAGAAGTGAACCCACCGTGGTAGACCGTTTTGGTCCCTACTTTTTCGGATTGGACTTTGACGCATCTCCCGAGTTCCGGGGCGCCCGACGTGGCAAACGCCTGGTCGCCACCGTAGCTCGTGCCACCCGCATTGACAGCGACGATGCGGAAGTGGTAGGTCGTGTTCGCGGCCAGGCCCGTCACCGACGCCGACACCGCCACAGGAGACGTCCCGGACCCCGGCAGCGATGAGCACGGCACGCCCGAACCGTAGGAGTCGATGTGCCGTATTCAAACTTGCATGCGCCGACTTCCCCGCCGTTCGGGTTTACCGTCGCGTTCAGGGTTGCCGTGCTCTGGGTGACCGACGATGCCGGTTCGCTCACCACCGTCGGAGGGTTCGGCAACGTCTTGAACGTCGCGTCGGCGCCATAGCTGGTGCCGCCCGCATTGACGGCGACGATGCGGAAGTGGTAGGTCGTGTTCGCGGCCAGGCCCGTCACCGACGCCGACACCGCCACGGGAGACGTCCCGGACCCCGGCAGCGATGAGCACGGCACGCCCGAACCGTAGGAGCTCGACGTGCCGTATTCAAACTTGCATTCGCTCACTTCGCCACCGTTCGGATTCACCGTCGCGTTCAAGGTCGCCGAAGTCTGCGCGACCGCCAACGCCGCTTCCGTCACGACCGCCGGCGCGTTCGGGAGCGTCTTGAACGTCGCATCCGAGCCTTTGCTCGTGCCACCCGCATTCGTCGCCGAGATCCGGAAGTGATAGGTCGTATTCGCCGCCAGTCCCGTCACCGACGCCGAGACCGCGACGGGAGACGTCCCGGACCCCGGCAGCGACGCGCACGGCACGCTCGACCCATACGAGCTCGAGGTGCCATATTCAAACTTGCATTCGCCGACTTCGCCACCGTTCGGGTTCACGGTCGCGTTCAACGTCGCAGCGGTCTGCGCGACCGCCGACGCCGCTTCGCTCACGACCGTCGGCGCGTTCGGCAGCGTCTTGAACGTCGCATCCGAGCCTTTGCTCGTGCCACCCGTATTCGTCGCCGAGATCCGGAAGTGATAGGTCGTATTCGCCGCCAGTCCCGTCACCGATGCCGAGACCGCCACCGCGCTCGTGCCCGACCCCGGAAGCGACGCACACGGCACGCTCGACCCATACGAGCCCGAGGTGCCATATTCAAACTTGCATTCGCCGACTTCCCCGCCATTCGGGTTCACAGTCGCGTTCAACGTCGCAGCGGTCTGGGTCACCGACGAGGCCGCCTTCGTTTCGACGGTCGCAGTTTCGGGCAGCACGACGGGGGCACCGAAGGGGCTGCCGAGACCGCTTGGCCCGTTGTAACCGACCTCGCCGTTGCAGAGATAGTTGCCGCAGTTTTTTTCGCCGCTTTTTACGTTGCTACCGGATGTGACGTTATCCAAGACCCCGGTGCCGTTCTGCACGGCCTCCTTGTAGAACGCGTCGGCGCCGCCAAACGTTTTCGTATAAGCATTCGCCAGCGCCATCGTGCCGGCCATGAGTGGGCTGCTGACGCTCGTCCCACCGACGAGCGTCCATCCCGTTTCCGGCTGCGAGAATTCCGCCGGCAGTTTGTATGAATCGGCTACCGACACCGGTGTTTCCGGGCTCGCAACCGCCGCGATGTCGTTGTCGGTGCGCTTGCTGCAATCCGGACTGTGGGTCTGCCAGGCCGGCTTCGACTCATAGGCACTGCAGCCGCCTCCAGTACCGCTCCAGACGGTTTCAGACCACCCGCGCGAGTTCGATGCTGGAGTCAGGGCCGTTCCGCCGACAGAGACAACGAACTGCGACGCTGCCGGGTACTCGACACCGTAACCTTCGTCACCGGCAGACGCGAAGATCGGCACGCCTGCGTGATGGAAATATGAGTCGTCTGATGTCTCTTCTGAGAACTCTTCGCCTGCCCAGCTGTTGCTGATCTCACTCGCGCCGAGCGTGACGGCCTCGTCCTCGGCGGTGAACAGGTTGGTGTAGGAGTTGGTGGACGCCTCGACGAGCAGAATATGGCAGTTGGGGCATGCCGCCGAGACCATGTCGAGGTCGAGTGAGATCTCCACGGCCCATCCGGCATTCGCTGATGGGTAGCTGGTTCCGCCGCTTTGGTTGACCTTCTTGAAACAGCCACTCGCGGTCGTACACGCCGATATCCCGTAGTGCGAGCGGTACCTCGACAGATCGGATTCCGCATCGGGATCGTCGTAGGCGTCGACGATCGCAACTGTCTGTCCCGATCCAGCTGATGCGGACGGCAAGTCGTATGCGGAGCGGAGATCAGCCGGCGCGTAGCCTCCGCCCACTCCGCTCCCTGAGTAGGTAGGACTGACCTCCGCGGGGGCGGCCTGTCGGAGCACGGATGAGGACAGCGTGGAGGCGCTCGGAACAAGTATCGCCAGACACTCGGCATGATCAGGGGTGTGATGACCACATACTGCATACGGTTCGGTCCTGGAAGGCGTCCAGGAGAACCCCACCCCGCGCGCATCAGCCGCCTGCGGAAGGAGAGACCAGAGCAGCGCAGTCGCGAAAAGCGCCAGACAGAGCACTGGACCCGCAAAGCGCGCACCGAGACATTCACGCCGACTGAGCTGCCGCTTCGAGCTGCGTCCCCTTGGTCCGTCCACCATGACTTCCTCCGTGCCGTTGCGAGCGCTGAGTCTACTGCGATCGCAGGCGACTATTGACCGGTTTGCGGACCAGCGAATGACGGGATCGCGGACGCCAACGCTCGGCGGGTACCCTGCGAGGTAGATGGATCAGATGGAATTACGCCGTACGTGGGAGGCCGTTGCGCAGGGCGATCTTGCGCCGCTCGAGGCGATCCTCGCGCCAGACGCGAAGTGGCGCGCCGTGGAGGACGGCCCATGGAACTGCGAGAATCGCGCGAGGATCCTCGAAGTGATGAGGCGCAACCTCGCGAAGGGCCTCACGGGGAGCATCGAGGAGGTGCTCGAGCTGGGCGAGCGTGTCATCGTCGCATTTCGCCCGGAGCACCACGACGCGGGCCGGTGGCCACTGGACGAAGGGATCCGCTATGTCGTCTTGACGATGAGGGACGGCATAGTCACCGAGATGAAGGGCTGCGCTGACCGCAAGACTGCGCTGGCATACGCCGGCACCTGAGCCTCGGCCGAGAGTGGACCTGGTGGGAGTCGAACCCACTCCATTGGGGCTGAAGGCCCGCTTGGCGCCAACCCGGCCAGGTCCGGGGCTCACTCGAAACGTACTCTGCCAGCCGACGCCTGTCGAGGTATGCGCCATCGCTAGCATCGTGTGTGGCGATGCGCCCGCGCTATCTGAAAGCGGTCGACGAGATCCTTGCCACGAGCGACCGATTTGGTCACCGGGAGCATCTCGAGCTGGCCTGGATTTACCTCGCTGCGAGCCCGATCGACGCCGCGAAGCGGGAAATGGCCCGCGCAATCCGCCATCCCTCGGAGATGCACGGCGGGCGCGCGCGCTACCACGACACGATCACGCTCTCCTGGGTTCAGCTCGTCGCGGTGCACAGGAGTCAGAGCGAAGCAGCCTCATTCGATGACTTCATTGCTGAAAATCCTGCTCTTCTCGACAGGCATCTCCTCGATCGGCATTACAGCTCTGACACCTTGTGGAGCGAGGCGGCTCGCCGCCGCTGGATCGAGCCGGATCTTCTCGCGCTGCCGGCGCTTGCCTAATCGCGCGCGTCGAGCGACGCGGAAACTTCGACCATAGACTCGGGTGATGCAGCCGATGGCGGTCAGCGCGGATGTCGTCAGACCATTGCGGCAGGAGATTCTTCGCCCTGGCCACGCCGGTGAAGAGCTCGTCTTCCGCGGAGACGACGATCCGGAGACCTTGCACGCGGCGGTCAGCGTCGGCGACAGCGTGGTCGGGGTCGCGACCGTGATGCGGGATCCTCATCCCCATGATCCGAACCCCGCTGACTGGAGGATCCGCGGGATGGCAACCAGCCCTGAGCTGCGCAACCGCGGAATCGGCAGGGCGCTGCTGGCGGCTTGCGAGACGCATGCGCGAGACCGCGGGGCCACGAGGATCTGGTGCAATGCGCGGCTGAACGCGCGAGCCTTCTATGAACGCGGCGGCCTGATCGTCGAAGGCGGCGCGTTCGAGATACCTAGCATCGGTCCCCACTACCTGATGAGCAAGTCCCTTGACGGTCGCAACGCGGGCGCAGGCGTGTGAATCGAGGCGATGAGCGCGGGATCAAACGGGCATCGCCGCCCGGTAGAGCGTGACGTTGCAGTCGAGCGGCCCGCCGGCAAAGCCCTGCGGCCGGCCGCCCTGCGCGTCGAGGTAGGCGAGCTCTCGCGAGATGTCGCCAAGGCCCGACACGCCCCCGGGAACGTGGTCGAGCATCCACGTCTGAAGCGCCGCGCCGGCGGCCGTCGCACATACGCGCAGCGCGCGCGCCTGTTGCGGGTAGTCGATCAACGAGGCGGTGCTGATCAGCCAGTAACCGCCGGCTGATCCAGGTCGCGGCACGATCTGGTTGCGGTGCGTGTGGCCGGAGATGGCGGCGAGCACGTGTGGCTGGCGGTCGAGCAGGCCGAGCACTTCGCGGCCCCCGACCGAGCTCGCCAGGGGCTGATGGGAGAAGACCAGCACCCAGCGCTTGCCCGCTGCTGCGAGCCGCTCCGTCAGCCACGCAACTGGCCAGCGTGCACCAGGCCGCCCGAGCCGCCTTCGCGGCGCACGAGGTCGAGCACGATGACACGCAGGTGATCGCCGATGTCGAGCGTGTAATCGAGCAGCGGACCGCCCGCCGGCAGGCCCGCCGCCTGCCGCAGCGCATCCACCACCGCCCTCGCCTGCAGCTCGCGCCGGCGCGAGTCGGCCGGGACGCGGACCGAGGGCGCCGAGAGCAGCTGCTCGATCAGCGGCTCCATCAGCCCCGGGTCGGGCAATCCGTCGGGCGCGGCGGCTGCGAGGCGCCCCAGCCCCGCCGGGGCAGCTCAACCCCGTCGGCAGCTCCCACACCGCGCGCCCGCCTCTGGCGATCGCGTCGGTCAGGGGCGTCGGCGCGAGCACGCCCTGGACGAGCAGGTCGTGGTCGCCCAGCACCGGATACCAGCGGGAGTCGCAGTCCCCGCGTGCCGAAGGCACTCGTCGCGGCCGCGAGCATTCCCGGATGGCGCGGCGCGTCGACGTCCGGGCGGTAATAGAACGGGTCTGCGTCGCCCGGCCCACTGCACGCCGAAGTAGCCGGACGCGCCGCTGTCGGGATCGACCGCGCCGCCGCGCAGCACAGCGAGCGCCCACGCCAGCTCGTTGGCCTGGGCGTTGTCGATCAGATCCCCGCCCTGGATCACCGCGTCCGGCGCGAGCGCGTCGATCGCCCGGACCGCCCCGTCGAGCACCTGCGCGGTCAGCGTCTCGTGGGGTCGGAATGTTGAGGTGAACGGAGGCCCGAGGCGGTCGAGGAAGGTTACGCGGGCCGGCGACTGGGCGTCGAGCACGTGCGCGTCGGTCAGGTGGGCGAGCGTCGCGAGCACACTCGCGATCGGCGCCCGTGGCGCCAGGTCTGTGCGCTCGATGAGCCCGGCGCCCCCGGCCGGGTGCAGCTCGCCGGTGCCGCGCGGGTCGGCCCACGTGCTCTGCAGCGTGGAGCCGCTCGCCGCCGGGCGCGCTCCCGCCGGCGCATCCGCCGAGAGCGAGCGCGAGCGCGCCGCCGGCCGCGCCGCAGGCAGCGCCTGCACGGCGCGTGAGCAGCCGCTGCTCGCCGCTCACGCGAGCCCCTCGCGCGATCGGCTCGCGGCCAGCGGCGCGGGCCGCAACCCACGCGACGGCGCCGAGCGCGAGCAGCGCCAGCCCGCCGAGCAGGATCGCGATCTCCGCGATGCCCGCGCCGAGCGGCAGCTCGGCATAGCCGGCCGCGATGTGCGCGATCGGCGGGCCGAGCAGGAAGCGCTCGAGCACGATCCCGACGGCGGCCGCCGGCACCAGCACCGCCAGCGCCGCGCCCGCGAGCAGCGCGCGCACCGAGCGCCCGCCGGGCGCCGCACGCGCGCAGCAGCGCGATCGCTGATCGGCGCTCGCTCGCCGGTCAGCGTGAGCGCCTGCACGAGCGTGTACAGGCAGACGAGCACGTCCACCGCGGCGACGGCCCGCAGCAGCGCCTTGAGCGCCGCGACCAGCGCGCTGCCGCCGTGCGAGACACCCGTCGAGGTGCTGACGCTCGCGCCCTGCCGTTCAGCGCGGCCGCCACCGCGCGAGGCGCTGGCGCCAGGGTCGAGCCGCACGGCGAGCTGCTCGGGCGCATCTCGGGTCGCCGGCGAGCAGCGCGGCTGCCGGGCACGTAGGCGATGCGACCGTCGTGCTGGAGCGAGGAGACGACGCCGGCGACGCGCAGGCGCAGCTCGCGCCCGCTCGGAAGCGCGAGCGCGAGCGTCGAGCCGACGTCCGAGGCCGAGGACCTGGGCCAGCCCCATGACCGACCTCGGCCTCCCCGGCACCGCGCAGCTGCCGCGCCGGCGAGCAGCGGCGGATCTTCGAAGGTCGCCTGGTCGCCGGGGTAGGCGATCACGTCGATCGCCTCGCCGAGTGAGAACGAGTCGAGCGCGTTCACTTCATAGCGCGGCGCGACGGCGGCGTACGCCCGGCAGCGCACGCACGCGCACGGCTTCGGCGGCAGGCAGCGCGGCGGTGAGCTGGTAGCGGCGGCCGAGCGCGGCGGGGTCGTTTTCGAGCGTGCTGAGCTCGCTCGCGAGGGCGAGCATCAGCAGCACGAACGCCGAGCAGATCGCGAGCGAGGCGAGCGTCGCCGCCAGCCGCACGCGGCGGGCCAGCACGAGCCGTCGCACCCAGGCGCACCGACCTCGCGCCGCGCCGGCTACCGAAGCGCTGGCGACGAGCGTTGCGGCGATCGCAGCTCGCCTCCGCGCAGCAGCGCCACCGGAGCGCTGCCGGCGGCCCGCCATGCCGGCCACGCGGCGAGCAGGATCGGTATCGCGACCGTGACGGCGAAGCAGCCGCGAGCGGCAGCGCGAGCGCCGCCCCGGGACTGGCCTCGTTCAGCAGCGCGAGCAACCGGTCGCTGGGGCCCGCGCGCGAGGAGCGCTCCGGTCGCGACGCCGGCTACGGCCGCAGGCACTGCGACGATCAGCGCCTCGAGTGCGCAGACTGCGGCGACATGTGCCCGCGAGGCCCCGATCGCCCGGCGTATGCCGATCGCGCGGCAGCCGGCGCTGGACCTCGGCGCGCGCCGAGGCGGCGAGCATCACGGCCGCCGTCAGCAGCGCGACGAGCGAGAGCGCCGCGAGCAGCGCGATGACGATCCCAGCCGCTTCGTCGATCAGTACGCGCACCCCGCTGCGCGTGACGATGCTCAGGTCGTGAAGGCCATAGCTCGTGGTGCGTGCCTGAACCAGCACGGCGTCGAGCTCGGCCGGATCGCGCAACCAGATCTCGGCGCACGGTCGACCTGGACAAAGGCGGCGGCGCCGGAGCGTGCCTGCGCGGTCGCGAGCGATACATACAGGCGCGGCGCCGCCAGCGGAAAGGCGACGTTGTCGGGCGCGCGTGCGAGCCCGGCGATGCGCTGCGTGCCCAGACCTGCGATGCCGATCGTCTCGCCGGGAGCGAGCCCCCATGCGCGCGCAACCCCCTGCTTCGAGGACGACCCGCCGGAGGCGCCGCGAGAGGTCGTGGCCGGCGACGATCGCATAGCCGCGCCGTCCCGGCGCCGAGCAGCCTCGACCACGCCGTTGCCGGCGGCATGTGACCCTGACGCGAGTTGCACTCCGGTGACCTCGTCGCTCAGCGAGAATGCGGCCACATCGGGTAGCGCCTGGATGCGGCTCGCGACTGCGACTCGCAGGCTGCGCTTGCAAGCGCGCGGTCACGTCGGGAAGGTCGGCTGCTCGCGCGCTGCGCGAGAACCCCGTGCTGAGCCCGTAGCCGACGGTGGCAGCAACGGCCAGCATTGCGGCGGCGAGCGCGATCCCCAACGCGCTGAGCGCAACCCTCCCGCGCCCGGCGCGGACGCCCGCAAAGGCATCGCGCAGCGCGCCGCTCACAGCGCGAGCTGCGACCCCGGAGCACGTGGCCGGCGCTCCGGCGCACTCGTCCGCGGGTCGGGTTCGAGCCGACCTTCGCTGAGACGCAGAACGCGGTCGGCCACCGCCGCAGCCTGCGGTTCATGCGTCACCAGCACGATCGCACGTCCCTCGTCGGTGAGCCCCCGGAGCAGCTCGAGCACGGCGGCGCCCGAGCTGGCGTCGAGGCTGCCGGTGGCCTCATCGCAGAGGATGAGCACCGGGTCGTTGACGAGCGCGCGTGCGATCGCGAAGCGCTGCTGCTCGCCGCCAGAGAGCTCGTGCGGCAGACGGTCGCCGACCCCCGCCACCCCCAGCCTGCTCGATCAACTCGGCGGCCCGCTCGCCCCCGCCTGGCGGCGCGCCTGGAAGGCATGCGGCGAGCATCACGTTCTCGGCGCCGGTCAGCTCCTCGACGAGGTGGAACGCCTGAAATACGAAGCCGAGCCGTCTCAGGCGAATGCGGCTCAGCGCACGCTCGGTTGCATCGGTCAGCGACTCGCCCGCCACGCAGACGCGCCCGGCATCAGGTCGGTCGAGTCCTCCGAGCAGATGCAGCAGCGTGGACTTGCCCGAGCCTGACGGGCCTAGAACGGCCACCATCTCGCCGCGGGCCACCTGAAGGTCCACCCCGTCCAGGATCTGACGCGCCGCGCGCCCGCGGCCGACGGCCTTGCTGAGGCCACGCGCTCGCAGAACGGCCGGCTCGCTTCCGGCAACGAACGCGTCGTCCTCTTCCGCATGGCGCGCTTGCACGGCAGCCACCACCCAACGGTAGCGCCGCGTGCGGGCCGGCCGTCGCACTCACGCGGAGCTAGGCGACGATCTCGCGTCGTGACGTCAAGTCGCGAACAGCTGCCTTCAGTCCATGTGGGACAACGTTGCGACTAGTTTGAACACGCGCTGACATAGCTTTGCGATAGACCTTGCCTATATCGATGGAGACAGGAGTCGCCTATTGCAAGCGAAGGACACTGGTCTTGTATCCAGGGCGCGCCAGGAATACCGTGCCATCCCTACCAGCGATTCCCCTGCAGGGAAGGACAGTGCACGAGATGGCCTCATCCGACGATGAGCTCTTCGGCGAGGAGCATGTTCGCGTCTACCGTGAGACGGGCGGCGAGCGCGGCTATCGCTGGCGCGGAACGGACATCCTGCTGCTGAGCACCGAGGGGCGGCGCTCGGGCGAGCCCCGCACGACCCCGCTCATCCACCGCACCGACGGCGATCGCTGGATCGTGGTGGCCTCCAGAGGCGGAACTCCTACCAATCCCGGCTGGTATGAGAACATCGAGGCCAGCCCTGACGTCACGATCCAGGTCCTCGCGGAGGAGATCCCCGTTCGGGCGAGGACCGCCGAGGGCGAGGAGCGCAAGCGCCTGTGGTCGCTGATGAGCGAGGTCTGGCCGGACTACGACACCTACCAGGCGAGGACCGACCGCGAGATCCCCGTCGTCGTGCTCACCCGCCGATAGCCTCGAGCGCGGGGTCGACGCGGCGGGTGCAGCACCATGCGACGCCCGGTGATGTCGCACCACCGTGCCGCGCTGAAAGCGCTAATGTCGCACGACCTGCATTCGCGATGGCTTGGGGGATCATCATGGCAGAGCTTGCTGGGAAGCGATTCGAGAACCCAGATGAGGTCCGGGAGTTCGTCGCTGGCACGGGCCGCGTCGAGCTCGTAGACCTGAACGGGCACGCCATCGGCCGCGGAACGTTCGAGCCGGGCTGGCGCTGGTCAGAGCACGTGAAGCCGATCGCCGGGACCGACTCGTGTCAGGTCGAGCACATCGGCTACGTCCTCGAAGGCCGCATGGCGCTACAGATGGACGACGGCACGGAGCGAGAGTTCGGCCCGGGCGACACCTTCCACATGCCGCCTGGACACGATGCGTGGATCGTGGGCGATCAGGCCTGCGTCCTGCTCGACTTCGGGGGCCTCAAGGGCTACGCCCAGTCGACTTGACCCTGGCTATGAGATCAGGCGGCGCACCGAGGAGCCTCGACTGCGCTCACGTACGCTGCCCGGATAATCGTGCACCGGGTGGCAAACGTCGTTTTTTCGGTGTGCGCAGCGATTGCGTCCCTGACGGTCGCGATCTTGAGCGCGGTCAAAGGTGTATGGGCCGTCGCCGCGGTCTTCGCGCTCCTGGCGGCGGGCTTCGTGCTGAGGGCGAGCGAGCGATACTGGCGGGGAACCCGCTGAGATGCCGCTGAAGGCTGCACGCCGAGATGCCGCTGAAGGCTGCACGCGGCGCGCCCTGAACGGAGAACAGAGCGCGCCGCGAGCGCAACTGGGGCCGCCTCCACCCGCCTGCCCCCGAGGAGGCGGAAGGCGTTGGGAATGCCGGCGGTCCCCTCATTCACAGAGTCCGTGAGAGGGGGAGCACGGAGCCTGTTGGTCGAGATTTACCCGCCTATCGACGATCCAAACATCAATCTAAAACCGGACCGCTCCGGTGCTTCGCCCAACGCCCGCAGGGCCCGCCGGGGCCGTGCGCCAGGGAGCAACCGGAGCGGCCCCCTCTCCCGGAAGGGCCTCACGGGGAGAGAGGCCCCTAGGACACCTACCCGCCAGCGCGAGCCGGAAACGCTGCGGAGTGCATCTGGCCTGGCGAAGAGGACGCGCTCGCCGCCTTCCGCTGCGAGTGCGCACCAGCGTCGTTGAGAAGCGCCGCGAGGCCGGACGACTAGCAGACGCTAGCGATCCGCGAACCTGAGCGCTCCGCAGCGTTGGCCCCATTCCTGCGGAGGTTGAAGCGCAGGCGCACCTCGACGCCACCGCAGGAGCGGGTTAGCAACGTCAGCCCGTCGCTGAACTGCGCCATCCACACGACCCCGAGACCGAGGCCGGGATTGTCGCTCTCTGCATGCAGTCCGCGCCCGTCGTCGGCGACCAGGATCCAGAGCTCTCCCGGCACGACGGCGGCCGTCACGTGGACTGCGCCCGGGCGTCCGTCGTAGGCGTGCTGGACCGCGTTTGTGACGGCCTCGGAGACGACTAGCGCGACGTCTTCCTGCTGCTCGCGCGTGGCCCCTGCGTCGGCTGCGAACGCGCTTAGCGCGAAGCGCGCCCTCGCAATCGAGTCCGCTGATGCGGGATATGACCGGGTCAGGCTCGCGACCGCGCTCGCGATCTTCATGCGCGTCGAATACCCGCTTTGGCGGCGAACGAATCGCCAAGCGCCGCGCATCCGGGGCCCCCGCCCTTCGTCTACTCGGATGTTTCAGGGTGTTTGCGCCTGGCGAGGCGGGGTACACGACCTCTTGTCGCGTCGTGCTGCGTTCCCTCTCGTGGCCTTTGCGACGCAAGTGGATCCGCCGTCACGCTTCCCCACGCTTCCGCCTCCTCGGGGGCCAGGGGCCGAGGCGGTTCCCATCCAGGGTTTGCGGCGCGCTCGCCCCCCCACCCTCCGGGCGCGTCGCAAATCCGATCGCCCCTGGCGGCGACCGGGTGTTCCGCTCGCCGCGATGGGGCGCGAGGGAGCACCGCATCGATTCTGGGGACCCGGGGTTAACCGGTGCAGACAGACTCGTTCCCCCCTCAAAGGAGAAGGCAAAGATGCGTTCAACCAAGCTGCGCGCGGCCGTCGCGGCTGCTGCAACGTTGCTGGCGCTGGCGCCCGCCGTGGCCGCGGCCGCGGGTAGGCACTCACACCTCAACGCTCACAGGCATGCCAGCCCCGCACGCTGCCGCGTCAGCATCCTCGTCGAACCGCGCGTGGTGACGGGCGGCGAACAGGTGCAGCTGTTTGGGCAGGCCTGCACGGGCGCTCCCGCGAACGCTGTCAGTCAGCTGGTGACGATCTACGAGCGCTCGCCGGGCAGTCACGGGTTCAAGGTCCTTGGCACCGTACCGACAGGCGCTGGAGGCTTCTACACGTTCATCCCGCCGGCCATCACGACTGACACCGCCTTCTACGCGCGCACGGCCAGCGGCCGCAGCGAAAACAGGGAGGTCAGGGTCGCACCGTCGGTGACGCTCGAACCACCCGCCGGGCACCCGGAAAGCGCGGCGCTCCTCACCGGCCGCCGCAACAGCGTCGTGTTCAGCGGCAAAGTCAGCCCGGCCGACAACGGTGCGGAAGTATGGCTGGAGCGTGAGAACGCCACCAGCTTTGAAGAATGGCGCCCGATCCAGCGCGGCGTCGTCGTGGGAGGCGTGTTCACGTTCATTCACACATTCACGATTCCCGGCGATGCGAACCTGAGGGCGCTCGTGCGCCCGCATGGGATCTTCACGGTGCGCGGCGTGTCGACGCCGATCTCCTACGTGATCTCCCAGGCGCAGAACCCCAAGCTCACGATCAACGTGGCGCCGGCTGACCCGGTCGCGTATGAAACGTCGATCACGCTGAGCGGAACGCTCCTCGGCGGTGCGGACAAGCCGCTGACGCTCGAAGGGCACCCGCGTGGCACGCCCACGTTCACACCGATCACCACGGGCATGACCAACGGCGAAGGCAAGTACGCGTTCGCGATCGCGAAGGCGCTGCACAACACCTACTTCCGGGTGGTGGCCGGCAGCGTGCACTCGGCGGTTCTGTTCGAGGGCGTGAAATACGTCATCACCAGCAGCACGCCGCCGAAAACGGTCCAGGACGGCCAGGCGCTGACGCTGACGGGGACGGTCGGCCCGGTCCTCGAAGGACACCCTGTCTACCTCGAGCGTGAAAACACGTTTGGCCACGGCTTCCACGTGGCAGACGTGGGCACCGTCGGCGCGGGTGGGGCCTACACGGTCACGCACTTCGTGTTCGGCCTCGGCAAGCAGACCTACCGCGTCTACATTCCGGGCGACCCCGAAAACATGGCCGACTCGACCGCGCCGTTCACGATCGAAGGGACCCCGGCGCCGCCAGGATCGCTGAAAGCCGTGCTCCCCCCGAAAGAACCGCACTAGCACAGCCCGTCCGAGCGACCCTCCATGGCGCACTGTGGCCGCCTGCCTCCTCCCGGGGGGCGGCCACAGCCGTGTCAGGTGTCGTTACCTCGCCCGGGCTGACGGGATCCTCGCCCCGGCCTCAGGCGGCCACCGCGCGCGACTGGAGGTGTGCGCCGACCTTGCGCTTGACCCTCTGCAGCGCGTTGTCGACGGTCTTCGTGTCGCACGTCAGCCGCTCCCCGACCTGCTCGTAGGAGTAGCCGTCCAGATACAGCGAGAGCACGCGGCTCTCGAGCTCCGAGAGGGCCGTCGACAGGCAGCCGACGAGCGAGCGCAGCTCCTCGGAGGAGATGACCTGGTTGACCGGGTCGTGGACGGTCGACCCGGGGAGCATCTGGTCGAGGGTCGGGACGTCGTCGCCGGTTCCTGCGGGCGTCGAGGAGAACGACACGTACTGGTTCAGCGGCGTGTGCTTGTTGCGGGTGGCGGTCTTCACGGCCGTGATGATCTGCCGCGTGATGCAGAGCTCTGCGAAGTTGCGAAAGCTCGACTCGCGGTCGGTCCGGAAGTCGCGAATCGCCTTGTAGAGGCCGACGAGACCCTCCTGGATGAGATCGTCGGCGTCTCCGCCGGCCAGGAAGTACGAGGAGGCCTTCAGGCGCACGAAGCCGTGGTAGCGCCTTACGAGCCGGTCGTAGGCGTTGCGGTCCCCATGCTTCGCCAAGGCGATGAGGAAGACATCCTCGACCTTAGGTTCAGAGTTAGGATAATGGGCGATTCGGGCCACGAGCAGGTCCTTTCTCTGAGACCGCTGCGTCGCGACGGCCTCAAATTTGCTCAGTGGCGCACTCCTCCCCTGGCGCCAAAGCTATCTAATCACTAAGGGTTCTAAACCTTAGGTTCAGCGTTATGCATGTGCGAGCCTGACACAGTTATGGAGCGTTGTCAAGCCCTCGGCTGGCGTCTCTGCAAGATCTCGTACACGATCGCCGCGGCGGCGGCGCTCACGCCGAGCGACTCGATGCACCCGAGCAGCGGCAGGCTGATCAGCTCATCGCACGCCTTCGCTACCCGCGGGCGCAGGCCGCTGCCCTCGCTCCCCAGCACCAGGACGACCCCGGCGCCGGCGTAATCGGGGCGATCGTAGGGCAGCGGCTTCCGCTCGCCCGCCTGCGCCTCGGTGCTCGCGCCATAGCACCAGCAGCCGGCGCTGCGGGCCTGCGCGAGGAAGTCGGCCATGTTGCGCACGCGCGCGAGCGGCAGGTGCTCGACGGCGCCAGCCGAGGCCTTGCATACGGCCGCCGTCACCTCCGCGGCGCGGCGCTCGGGGATCACGACGCCGGCCGCGCCCACGCACTCGGCCGTCCGGCAGATCGAGCCGAGGTTCTGCGGATCCTGGACCTGGTCGAGCGCGAGGAGCAGCGGGCTCTCGCCCGCGAGCAGCTCATCGACGCCTGCATACGGATACGGGCCGACCTCGGCACAAAGGCCCTGGTGGGCGCTCGAGCCGCAGCGAAGCTCGATCTCCGCGGCCGCCAGCACCCTCAGCGGGACATCCTCGAGCCATGGCTCGCACGCCGCGCCGGACGTCGCCCACACATCCTTGATGCGGCTCGCGCGACGCCCGCGCAGGGCCTCTCTCACGGGGTTGCGCCCGTAGATAATCACTGCGCCGTCGCGGGGATCAGCTCGGGGCCGTTCGGTCCATCGCGGATCTCCCAGCCGCGCTCGCGCAACTCCTCGCGCATGCGGTCGGCCGCCTGGAAGTCGCGCGCCGCGCGCGCCTGCTCGCGCTGCGCCAGCAGCGACATCGCCTCGGGATCGAGCGTCGCGACGTCGGCGGGTGCCTGCAATGCCGTGAGCCCGCCCAGGCCGAGAACGTCGAGCATCTCCCGCAGGTCGCCGTCGCCCACGCCACCTCCCCGCCGGTTGGCCTCGCGAACCCACTCGAACAGAGCGGCGAGGGCGGCGGGGGTGTTGAAATCGTTGGCAAGAGCGTCGAAGAACGCCTGCATGTGGTGCGCCATGTCCGGCGGGCTCGCACGGCCCGCGTCGAGCCGCCGCAGCGCGTCGCGCACGCGGCTCACGCGGCGCTCGGCGTCCTTGAGCTCCGACGGCGAGAAGGCGAGCGGCTGGCGGTAGTGCCCGGAGGCCAGGTACATCACGACCGTGTCCGCCCCGTGCTCGGCGAGCACCTCATGCAGCGGCGCGATATTTCCCTGCGACTTCGCCATCTTCTCGCCAGTCAGCTGGATCATCCCGTTGTGCACCCATAGCCTCGCGAGCTCCGAGCCGCGGGCCGCTCGCGTCTGCGCAGCCTCGTTCTCGTGATGCGGGAAGATCAGATCGGTGCCGCCGCCGTGTATGTCGAAGCCGATGCCGAGGAACCTCTCGGCCATCGCCGAGCACTCGATGTGCCATCCCGGCCGCCCCAGCCCCCACGGCGACTCCCACGCGGTGTCCTCCTCCGGCTTGTGCGCCTTCCACAGCGCGAAGTCCAGCGGGTCCTCCTTGCGCTCGGCGCCCTCGAGGTCCTCGCCCTGATCCATGTTCTCCAGCCGGCGGTGCGACAGGGCCCCGTAGCGGGGGTCCGATCGCACGCGGAAGTAGACGTCGCCGTCGGCCTCGTAGGCGTGCCCGCCGTCGAGCAGCGCCGCGATGTAGTCGATGATCGCCGCCATCGTCTCCGACGCCAGCGGCTCGTGGTCGGGGCGCCCCAGCCCGAGCGCGTCGGTGTCGGCTCGATACAGCTCCGTCATCTGCACCGCCAGCTCGGCGCTCGCGCGGCCCTGCGCGCGCGCCGCGTCATAGATCTTGTCGTTGACGTCGGTGACGTTGATGACCAGCTGCACCGCGTAGCCCTCGTGCTCGAGGAAGCGCTTGAGCAGGCTGAACACCACGTACGGCCGTGCGTTGCCGACGTGGATGCGGCTGTAGACGGTCGGACCGCACACGTACACGCCGACGCTCCCGGCCTCGCGCGGACGTAGCGCACGCAGCTCGCCGCTGGCGGTGTCGTGGAGCAGGATCTCGCGCATCGCGGGGCAACCCTAGCTATAAGACCCGAGGAGGTTGTTCCCGCCCAGGCGGCTGACGGGCGGGTGGCGGCCGAGGGCGCCCGAGCCAGCGCGACGAGTGCCTCAGCCGGCGTCCCTGACGCTGGCCACAGCCAGCGCCCCGACGCCCTCGCCGCGGCCGATGAACCCCATCCGCTCGCCTGTGGTCGCCTTCACGTTGACGCGCTCGGCGTCAACGTGAAGCGCCCTTGCGAGGGTCGCGCGGATCGCCGGCCGGTGCGGCGCTAGCTTCGGCATCTCCATCATCACGGTGCAGTCGACGTTCTCGATCTCGAGGCCCCTGCCGGCGAGCATCGCGACGACGTCTTCGAGCAGCACGATCGAGTCGGCGTCCCGCCAGCGCTCGTCCGTGTCAGGGAAGTGCTCGCCGATATCTCCCAGCCCGGCCGCGCCGAGTAGCGCGTCGATCACGGCGTGAGCGAGCACGTCCGAGTCGGAGTGTCCGTCGAGGCCGCGCTCGTACGGGATCTCAACGCCGCCGATCACGAGCCTGCGCCCGTCCACGAGGCGGTGCGAGTCGTAGCCGATGCCGGCAGCGCTCATTGGGCATCCTTCCGCGTTCCGGCGGCCGCCGGCGCGATCGGCTCGAGCCGGCGCTCGCGGCCGTCGAAGACGCACAGCTCGCGTACGCCCATCTTTTCGAGCAGCTCGAGCGCCTGCTTGTAGTCGGCGCCGACGTCCTCGGGGCGGTGTGCGTCGCTCGAGAGCGCGATCGGCGCTCCCGCCTGCAGGCACATCTCGAGGAACGCCGGCGCCGGATAGATCTCGCCGGCGCGCTTGCGCAGACCCGCAGTCGAGACCTCGACGGCGATCCCCGACTGCGCGATCCCGTCGATCGCGAGCTCGTAGTAGCGGCGCAGGTCGCCCGCGGGAAGCGGGCGCTCGGGGTCGGCGGCGCCCCAGTACTTGACGAGGTCGGGGTGCGCCAGCACGTCGAACAGCCCGCTCGCCGCGCTCTCGCCGATCGTCTGGAAGTAGCGGCGCCAGATCTCCTCGACGCTGCGTCCGCTCGACCACACGCTGTAGTCGTCCATGTCGACAGCGCCGTCGCGGAGGAAGTGCACCGAGCCGATCACGTAGTCGAAGTCGCGCGCCTCTATTAGCTCGGCCAACCGATCCTCGGCGCCCTGGATGAAGTCCGCCTCGATGCCGAGCCGCAGGTCCGTCTGCTCGCGCACGAAGCTGCAGTACGCGTCGAGATCGTCGTGTGCGTAGCGCTCCCAGAACGGGTGCCGCCACACCGCTAGCGCCTGCTCGAAGCGGTACACGTGCTCGGATGCGCCCAGCTCGGCGATCCCGCGCTCGCTCGCCGCGGTCCTGTAGCGCTCGGCGTTGGCGGCCGTGAAGTACTCGGCCGCGCTCGCGTCGAGGTCGTCGCTTCGCAGGTGGAGGTGGTAGTCGGTGAGCACTTGGCCGGTTGCGATTGAAGCACGATTCACGCGCGCTGCCTTCGCATCTCGAGCAGCAGCTCGGCCACGCGAAGGTCGAGGGGGGTCGTCACCTTCAGGTTCTCGTCGCTCGCCCGCACCACGATCACCCTGCCCCCTGCCCGCTCCACCAGCCACGCGTCGTCGGTCGCTCGCGCGAGCTCCTCCGGGGAGACCTCCAGGGCGCGCTCGAGGGCCGCGCGGCGGAAGACCTGCGGCGTCTGCACCGCCCACAGCTCGCTGCGGTCGAGCGTCTCGCTGACCGCGCCGGCGCCGTCCACGCGCTTGACCGTGTCCGTGACAGGCGCTGCCGCGATCGCCGCGTCGGCGTCCTCGTCAGCCAGCAACGCGGCGATCACCCTCCTCGCCAGCTCGCTCGTCACGAGCGGGCGCGCGCCGTCGTGGACCAGCACCGGATCCCCCTCTCCCGCCGCGCTGAGCGCCCGTCGAACGGAGTCAGACCGCGCCGCTCCGCCTTCGACCGCCGTCACCCCCAGCGGCGCCGCGGTGCCGGGAGGGAGCGCCAGCACGATCCTCGCGATCCCGTCCACTCCGCGCAGCGCATCGATGCTCCACTGCACGAGCGGGCGGCCGGCCAGCTCTATGAGCGCCTTCGGCCGGCCGGCGCCAAGACGCTCGCCGCTGCCTGCGGCCACGATCAGCGCGACGGTCATGCCAGGGGGCTGTCGCGCACGCGGCAATTTGACCCCGCAGGGTGCTGCCGCGTGCGCGAAAGCCTCGCTACTTGGCCCCTGCGACTGCCATCTGGCTGTTGGCCGAGTCGGCGAGCAGCTCGTCGAGGTAGCTCTCGGCCTCCTCCTCGTCCTTGTCGAGCGCGTACATCAGCTCGGAGGCGAGGATCTTCTTGGTGCGCGTGAACATCTGCTTCTCGCCGGTCGACAGCCCCTTCTCGTTCTCGCGAAGCGAGAGGTTGCGCACGACCTCGGCCAGCTCGTAGATGTCGCCGGTCTTGATCTTGTCGCGATTGTGCTTGAACCGGCGATTCCAGTTCTTTGGCATCTCCGAGACCTCGTCGCGAAGCACGTCCAGCACCTTCTTGACGGTCTCCTCGTCGATGACCCTGCGCAGCCCCGCGAGGGCCGCATTCTCGGTCGGGACGCGCACCGTCATGTCGTTGTGAAGGATCTTGATGGTGAGGTACTCGCGACGCTCGCCGAGTATCTCCATCTCCTCCTTCTTCAGCACCTTCCCCGCGCCATGGTGGGGATAGACGACGTGGTCGCCGAGCTCGAACTCGATGTACTCGACCTCGCGAGTAACCTCGAGCTCCTCGGTCAGCGCTGCCTCTTCGATTGATTGTGCCGAAATGATGTCCTCCTTGGTTGCGACCGACCGTTGGGCGGCCTGGGTTCAAGTTTGCAGGTAGCGGTCCACGAGGTTGAGCTCCTGCAGCCTGCGCAGGCCCTCGCGGATGTCTTTCGCCCGTATCTCCCCCACTCCCTCGACCGCCTCGAGCTCCTCGTCGGTGGCTGCCATGAGCTCGTCCAGGCCGCCGAATTCGCTCACGATGTGCGAGACGACCAGCTTCGGCAGCCGCGGGATGCGCCCCAGGACCCGGTAGCCTCGCGGCGAGACCGGGTAGTCGAGCGTATTCAGCTTGCGATCGTAACCGAGCAGCTCGGCGAGGCGGCCGAAGTCGAGCAGGTCCTGATGAGGCAGGCGCCCGATCTCCTCGAGTGCCGCCGCGAACGCCTCGTCGGAGTAGCTCGTGAGGAAGTCGCGCACGAGCGCCGCCTTCTCCGCCGCGGCTCCGATCATCGTCTCCTCGAGCTGCATCTCGATCAGCCGCCCCTCGCTGCCCAGCTCGACGATGAAGCGCTCGATCTCGACCGCCATCCGCGTGACGAGCTCGGAGCGCTGCAGCACCGTGAGCACGTCGTGCAGCGTCGTGGCGCCCTCGAACTCGAGGGCCGTCAGCCGCGTCGAGACCTGGTCGAGGCGGGTGCGGAACTTGTCGAGCGTCGCCAGCGCCTGGTTGGCCTTGGCGAGCACCACCGGTATGTCCTCGAGGATGTACTTGGCGCCGTCGACGTACACCGAGACCACCTCGCGGCGCTGGGAGATGGCGATCACCAGCGCGTCGGTCTGCTTGGAGACGCGCTCGGCGGTCCGGTGCCTGGTTCCGGTCTCATGCGAGAGGATCGTCGGATCGGGCATCAGCTGGACGTTGGCCATCGTGATCTTCGTCGCGTTCGCGTTGAGGATGATCGCGCCGTCCATCTTCGCGACCTGATAGAGGAACGCGGGCGTGTAGTCGATGTCGAGCTTGATGCCGCCGGAGTTCAGGAAGCTGAGGTCTTCCGGCTCGCCGATCACGATCAGACCGCCCGTGCGCGCATGCAGGATGCTCTCGATCCCCTCCCGCAGCGCCGTGCCCGGCGCGATCATCTCCAGAGCCCTCATCAGCCCCGGATCCGGTCTTACTTCGCTGTCGAAATCTTCGCCGGATCGTGGGGCCACGGATCCCCATTCTAGGGCATTTAGCATTCCTTTAGCGGCTCGTACACAGGCCCCAGGCCGTTGCTCAGGCAAGCATCGGGACGCCTGCGCCCTCGGCGATGGACCCGCCTCGAGGCCCTGACGGTCCGCCCGGCAGCGCCAGCGCCAGCGCCTCGCGCAGCGTCGCCGCCTCACACGCCGAGGCGCCGCTGTCCGAGGGGGCGATCACTCCGCTCAGGCCGTGCTTGGCGGCCTCTTGCAGGCGGCGCTCGGGGTGCCCCACCCAGCGCAGCTCCCCGGTGAGGCCCAGCTCGCCGAAGCATGCCCGCGGAGCGGGCGGGTGGGCTCCCCTGACCGGCACGCCGCGGCTCGCGCTCGCGACCGCGAGCGCGACCGCCAGATCGCAGCCCGGCTCATCGACGCGGACTCCGCCGACCACGTTGACAAAGACATCCGCCGCGCCCGTGCCCACGCCACCGTGGCGGGCGAGAATCGCCAGCACCAGCGCCAGCCGGTTCCGGTCCAGGCCGGAGACGACCCTGCGCGGCTGCTCGAGCTCCGACGGGGCGACCAGCGCCTGGACCTCCACGAGCAGCGGCCTCGAGCCCTCCATCGCCGCGAGCACCACGCTTCCGGGCGCCCTCGTGGCCTCTGCCACGAACCTCGCCGAGGCATCGAGCACCTCTACGAGCCCGCCTTGGCGCATCTCGAACAGGCCCGCCTCGTTGGTCGATCCGAACCTGTTCTTCAGCGCCCGCAGCTCGCGGTAGGGGCGCTCGCGCTCGCCCTCGAACTGCAGCACGCAGTCCACGAGATGCTCGAGCACGCGCGGGCCCGCGAGCGCGCCGTCCTTCGTGACGTGCCCCACCAGGATCACGGCCACGCCCCGCTCCTTGGCCAGCTCCATGATCCGCGCAGCCACCTCCCGCACCTGTCCCACCGACCCCGGGGCACCCGACAGCTCCGCGCAGCCGAGCGTCTGCACCGAGTCGATCACGCACGCCTGCGGCGCCTCGGCGGCGAGCGTGTCGAGGATGCTCTCGAGGTCCGTCTCGGCAAGCACGGGGACGCTGAGCGCCGCGTGCGCAGAACCCGCTCGGAGCCGCTCGGCGCGCAGCCTGACCTGCTCCGCCGACTCCTCGCCGCTCACGTACAGCGTGCTGTGGCCCGCGTGCTGAAGGTTGCCGAGCACCATGTTCGTGAGCGTCGACTTGCCGATCCCGGGGGAGCCGCCGAGGAGCACCAGCGAGCCGGGCACGAGCCCGCCGCCGAGCACCCGGTCGAGCTCGCCGATGCCCGTCGACATCCGCCGCACCGGGGCCTTGCCGACCTCGCTCAGGGGACGCGGAGCGAGCCTCGCGCCGGGCGCGGATCCGCTCCGCTCACCACCGCGAGCGCGCGGGGCGCCGCGAGCCGTGCGGCCCCCTGCGGACGCCGCACGCAGGCGCTCCTCGACGAGCGTGTTCCACGCCTCACAGCCAGGGCACTGGCCGTGCCACTGGGGTGAGTGAAACCCGCACTGCGAACACACGTGGACGGTCGTCCGTGGCATCTTGCCAGCGTACGGACAGGCGGGGACGGCTCGGTTGCGCTGAGCGGCGCCGCGCGCCTATTGCTCGCTGGGCTCGGCCATCTCCGGCCGGTCCTCATCGGCCTCGGGCCGGGGCTCGCCCTCCGCGAGCTCCTCTGTGCCCGCGCCTTCGGCGCCCACGCCGACAGGCGTCTTCTGCTTCTTCGGCTTGACGATCGACAGGCGAACGTCACCCTCGTCCGAGTCCGTGGCGGGGTCGACGACGACCGTCGCGCCGGGCGTCAGCTGCTCGCGCAGCACGAAGTCGGCGAGCGGGTCCTCGATGTAGCGCTGGATGGCCCTGCGCAGCGGACGCGCGCCCATCGCCGGGTCCCAGCCCTTCTCGACAAGCAGGTCCTTCGCGGGCTCGGTGAGCTCGAGCTGCAGCTCGCGCTCGGCCATCGACTCGCGGATGCGCAGCAGCAGCAGCTCGACGATCTGCTTGATCTCCTCCTTCTGCAGCTTGTGGAAGACGATCACGTCGTCGATGCGGTTGAGGAACTCCGGGCGGAAGACCTTCTTCAGCTCGCCCATGATCCGGTTCTTCATGTCGTCGTAGGTGATTCCCGTCTCGTCGTCGGAGACCGCGAATCCGAGCGGCGTGTTGCGCGCTATCTCCGCGGCGCCGATGTTCGAGGTCATGATCACGATCGCGTGCCTGAAGTCGACGGTCCGCCCCTGGGCGTCGGTCAGGCGGCCGTCCTCGAGGATCTGCAGCAGGATGTTGAAGACGTCCGGGTGCGCCTTCTCGATCTCGTCCAGCAGCAGCACGCTGTAGGGCTTGCGCCGCACCGCCTCGGTCAGCTGCCCGCCCTCGTCGTAGCCGATGTAGCCCGGAGGCGAGCCAACCAGCCGCGAGACGGCGTGCTTCTCCATGTACTCGGACATGTCGATCCTGATCAGCGCCTCGTCGTCGCCGAACAGGAACTCGGCGAGCGTGCGCGCAAGCTCGGTCTTGCCCACGCCCGAGGGGCCGAGGAAGATGAACGAGCCGGTCGGGCGCTTCGGGTCCTTCAGGCCGGCGCGCGAGCGCCTGATCGCCTTGGAGATGACCTCGATCGCCGGGTGCTGGCCGATCACGCGCTTGTGCAGTTCGTCCTCCATCCGCATCAGCTTCTGCGTCTCGGCCTCGGTGAGCTTGAACACCGGTATGCCTGTCCACATCGAGACGATGTCGGCGATCTCCTCCTCGCCGATCGACGGCCGCTCGCCGGACTCGCCTGATTCCCACGCCTGCTCGAGCTCGCGTTTCTTGTTCGTCAGCTTGCGCTCCTTGTCGCGCAGCGCCGCCGCCTTCTCGAACTCCTGGGCCTCGATCGCGGCCTCCTTTTCGCGGCGCGTGCTCTCGACTTCGCCCTCCAGCTCGCGGTTCGCCGGCGGCGAGGTCATCGACTTGATCCGCATCCGCGAGGCGGCCTCGTCGATCAGGTCGATCGCCTTGTCCGGCAGGAAGCGGTCGGAGATGTAGCGGCTGGCCAGTTCGCCGGCGGCGCGAAGCGCGTCGTCGGTGATCTGCACCTTGTGGTGCTGCTCGTAGCGGTCGCGCAGCCCCCTGAGGATTTCGACGGTCTGGTCGATCGTCGGCTCCTCGACACGGATCTGCTGGAAGCGCCGCTCGAGCGCCGAGTCGCGCTCGAGGTACTTGCGGTACTCGTCGAGCGTGGTCGCGCCGATCGTCTGCAGCTCGCCCCTGGCGAGCGCCGGCTTGAGGATCGAGGCCGCGTCGATTGCGCCCTCGGCGGCGCCGGCGCCGACGAGGTTGTGAAGCTCGTCGATGAACAGGATGATGTCGCCGCGCTGGGTGATCTCCTTCATCACCTTCTTCAGGCGCTCCTCGAACTCGCCGCGGTACTTCGAGCCCGCGACGAGCGCCGCGAGGTCGAGCGTGTAGATCTGCTTGTTCTTCAGCAGCTCCGGCACGTCGGAGCTCGTGATGCGCTGGGCCAGGCCCTCGACGACCGCCGTCTTGCCAACGCCGGGCTCGCCGACCAGCACCGGGTTGTTCTTGGTGCGGCGGGAGAGGATCTGCATGATCCGCTCGATCTCCGTCTCGCGCCCGACGCAGGGGTCGAGCTTGCCGTCGGCGGCCAGTTTTGTCAGGTTGCGCCCGAACTGGTCGAGCAGCTTGGAGGACTTCTTGCCCTCGCCCGGTGCGGCGCTCGAACCGGAGCCCGAGCCCGCTGACGCGCCCTGGCGGCGGCCGCCGGGTCCGGAGAGCATGCGGATGACCTCGTTGCGGATCTTCTCCGAGTCGGCGTCGAAGTCGAGCAGGATGCGGGCGGCGACGCCCTCGTTCTCGCGCACGAGCCCGAGCAGGATGTGCTCGGTGCCGATGTAGTTGTGCCCCAGGCTCAGCGCCTCGCGCAGGGCCAGCTCCAGCACCTTCTTGGCGCGCGGCGTGAAGGGGATCTGCCCCGAGGTGACCTCCTCACCGGAGCCGACGATGCGCACGACCTGCGCGCGTACCCGCTCGACGGTGATGTCGAGGCTCTCCAGCACGCGCGCCGCAAGGCCCTCCTCCTCGCGGAGCAGGCCGAGAAGGATGTGCTCGGTGCCGATGTAGTTGTGCTTGAGCGTCCGCGCCTCCTCCTGCGCGAGAACGACCACCTGCCGGGCCCGTTCTGTGAATCGCTCGAACATTGTGTGATTCCTTCCTGCTGGGACGGTGCCTCGGGAGCTTGGTGGTCCGGACGACGCCTGTTGGAGCAGTCTACCAACCGCTCACCCTGCTCCATCGGGGTCATCGGCAGCGCGGGCGCGCAGCTTGATCGCGCGCCCCCGGGGCAAGCCAGGGACCGAGCAAACAGGGTCCTCGCGGGCGGGCGGGGTCAGTCGCGCATGGCCGGGAACAGCACCACGTCGCGGATCGAGTCGCGTCCTGTGAGGATCATCACGAGCCGGTCGAGGCCCAGTCCGACCCCGCCGGCGGGGGGCATGCCCTGCTCGAGCGCCTCGATGAACGGCTCGTCGAGAGGCATCGTCTCGGGTACGCCAGCCACCTGCAGCCGGCCCTGTGCCTCGAAGCGCCGGCGCTGCACGTCCGGATCGGTCAGCTCGCTGAATGCATTCGCGATCTCGATGCCGCCCGCGAAGGCCTCCCAGCGCTCGACCAGGCCCGGCTGGGAGCGGTGCTCCCGCGCCAGCGGCGAGAGCTCGACGGGGTAGTCCATCACGAACGTCGGCTGCTCGAGCTGCGGCTCGACGACCTTCGAGAGCAGATCGTCCACGAGCTCGAACCAAAGGTCGCCGGTGATCTGACGCTCGAGGCCTGCGCGGGCGATCGCAGCCTGCAGCTCCTCGACGTCGCGGTTGGCCAGCACATCGATCCCGGTCCGCTCGGCGATCGCCTGCTGGAAGCTCACGCGCTGCCAGGGGCTCTCGAAGTCGAGCTCGCCCGCGTAGCCGACGGCTCGCGCCGCCTGGCGCACGATCTCTTCGAGGCGCACCGCCGCGTCGTTGTAGTCCGCGTACGCCTCGTAGAACTCGACCATCGTGAACTCGGGGTTGTGCTTGGTCGAGACCCCCTCGTTGCGGAAGTCCTTGCCCACCTCGTAGACGCGCTCGAGCCCGCCGACGATCAGCCGCTTGAGGTAGAGCTCGGTGGCGATCCGCAGGTACAGGTCGCGCTCGAGCTCGTTGTGGTGAGTCAGGAAGGGTCGCGCGAGTGCGCCGCCGTAGAGCGGCTGCAGCACAGGCGTCTCGACCTCGATGAAGCCGTGCTCGTCGAGGTAGGAGCGCACGGCGGTGATGATCCGGGCCCGGTCGACGAACAGCCTGCGGGTCTCTTCGTTGGCCATCAGGTCGAGCTCGCGCCTTCGGTGGCGTGTCTCGACATCGCTGAGGCCGTGGTGCTTGTCGGGCGGCGGGCGCAGCGCCTTGGCAAGCAGCTGGAAGGCGTCGACGCGCAACGTCAGCTCGCCGTGCCTGCTGCGCAGCACCGCCCCGTCGACGCCGAGGAGATCGCCGAGGTCCAGCGAGACGAGCCGCTCGAAGGCCTCCTCGCCGAGAACATCCACGCGCGCGTGCAGCTGGATCTTGCCGGTGCGATCGACGAGGTCGATGAACGCCGCGCGGCCGGCGCCGCGCCGCGCAGCGATCCTGCCGGCGACGCGGTGGGAGTCCTCCGTCTCCTCGCCGGCGGCCAGCTGCTCGTAGGCCTCGCGGATCTGCTCGATCGGCTCGACCCCGCGGTACGCGTAGGGGAACGAGCTAGCGTCTGAGCGCTTCAGGCGCTCGGCCTTCGCCCGGCGCTCGGCGATCAGCTCGGGCAGACCGTGCCGGCCCGACTCGGGGGCGCCCGGCTGCTCCTCGCTTCCGCTCATCGCGGCGAGACTACTCGAGCCCGACGTCGATCTTCGTGATCTTGAGCTTGCGTGCGGGGCCGCGCGGAACCTTCACCGCGACCGTCTCGTTTCGCCTGCGCCCGATCAGCGCGCGACCGACAGGTGACTCGTTGGAGAGCTTGTGCTCGTCCGGCTTGGCCTCCGCCGAGCCGACGATCGTGTACTTCACCGACTTGCCGGTCTTCACGTCTTTGACGTGCACGACCGAGCCGACCTGTACGACGTCGGTCGAGAGGTCTTTGGCCTGGATCACGGTCGCCATGCGAAGCTTCTCCTGCAGCTGCGCGATCCGGCTCTCGACCATCGCCTGCTCGTTCTTGGCGTCGTCGTACTCGGAGTTCTCGGTGATGTCGCCGAACTCCCTCGCCTCCTTGATGCGCTCGGCGACCTCGCGGCGCTTCTCGGTGGAGAGCAGCTCGAGCTCGTCCTTGAGCTTCTTCAGTCCTTCGGGTGTGAGGATGACGTCCTTCGGCATGTGGTGGGCGGGAATCGGATCCGCGGGTTCGTGGTTCGGCCGGCGACACACACAAAACCCCGCTGCGAGCGGGGAAGTCGCGACCCGGCGGGTTCGGCGAGCGCAGCAGTATAGCGGGGCGAACCCGACCGCCCAGAGCTCACACCGCGAGCGCGCGGCGGCGACCGGCGGCAGCCAGCAGCTCGCGCGCGGCCGGCACGCTCGCGGCCGTCTGCAGGTCTGCGATCAGGGGCTTCGCCACGCCTGACTCGAGCGCCAGCCGCTCCATGTACCACGGGTAGAACTTGCGCAGGTAACGCGTCGCGCGATCTGCGCCGAGGTGCTCGACGGCGCGGTCGATCAACCAGTCGAGCTCGGTGAGCACCTCCTCCGGAGCGGGTTCCTCTTCGCGCCCGCGCACGAGCTGGGCGAACAGCCACGGATTCCCGAGCGCGCCCCGCGCGAGCATCACGGCCTCGACGCCGGTGAGGCGAAAGGCCTCGCGCACGTGCGCGGCGTCGTTCAAGCCGCCTGTCAGGATCACCGGCGCCGGCAGCGAGCGCACGAGGCGCGAGACGAGCTCGTAGTCGGGGACGCCCCTGTGCTGCACGGCCGCCGAGCGAGGATGAAACGCGATCGCCGCGACACCCGCCTCGGCGACCAGGCGGTGCGCCAGATCGAAGCCGCTGCTCTCGCCGGCGCGTACGCCGGAGCGCAGCTTCGCCGTGACCGGCAGCTCGCGCGCCTCGCGGGCGCCCTCGACGGCTGCGCGGGCCACCGCGACTGCCTGGTCGGGATCGTCCAGCAGCGCGGCACCGGCTCCCGTCTTCTGCACCTTGGCCACCGGACAGCCCATGTTGATGTCGATCGCGTCCGCACCAGCTCGCGCCACGTGCGCAGCAGCCGAGCGCATCATCGCGGGGTCCTCGCCGAACAGCTGGATCGACACGGGACCCTCCGCACGCTCGCGCGGATCGATGCGCAGCATCTCCTTGCACGTCTTCTCGTTGCCATAGTGGATCGCATGCGAGGAGAGCATCTCGGACACCGTCATCCCCGCTCCGTAGCGCTTGGCCTGCAGCCGCACGAACCAGTTGCCGATCCCCGCGAGCGGAGCGAGCATCACGCGATTGGGCACCTCGAGCGATCCCAGCTGCCAGCGATCTGTCAGAGAGGCGGCGGCCATCACCCTCATTGTTGCGATCTTCAGCGATTTCGCTCGTGCAGCAGGCGCAGCCCGGTGAGCGTGAGCAGGTCGTCGATCTCCTCGATCTCCTCCGAATACGGCACCACCAGCTGCGACAGGCCGCCGGTCGCGACGACGTCGGTGCGTTCGCCGAGCTCGTCGTGCAGGCGGCGCAGGATCGCGTCGATCGCGCCCGCGTAGCCATACACGACCCCCGATCGGATCGCGTCGATCGTGTTCTTGCCGATCACGCTGCGCGGCGGCGCGAGATCGACCTTGGGCAGGCGTGCGCCCCGTTCGGACAGCGCTTCGAGCGATATCTCGATGCCGGTCATCAGCGCGCCGCCCACGTACTCGCCGTCGCGCGAGACGACGTCGAAGGTGGTCGCGGTGCCGAAGTCGACGCATACCGCCGCGCCGCCGAAGCGCTCGCGGATCGCCACGGCGTTGACCAGCCGGTCGGCGCCGATCTCGCGCGGGTTGTCGTAGCGGATCGCCATCCCCGTCTTCGTTCCCGGCCCGACCGCGATCATCGTGTGGCCGAGATAGCGGCTCGCCATCGCCGTCCACTCGGGCTCCAGCTGCGGGACGGTCGAGGAGACGATCGAGGAGTCGAGGTCCTCGAATCCATATCCGCGCAGCCCGAGCAGGTTGCGCAGCGCGGCACCGAGCTCGTCGGCCGTCGACTCGCGCACCGTCGCAAAGCGCCAATGCTCGAGCAGCTCCTCCCCGCGGAAGGCTCCGAAATGGGTCTGGGTGTTACCGACGTCGACGACGAGCAGCATCGGCGAGCATTATCCCCGGCCGCGCGATGGCGCGATCGGCGCGCGGCGATCCTTCCCGGCGCGGCGCTCGCCGATGGCTCGCTACCTCACCTCGATCGCCCGCGGCGCTACAGTCGCAGGGCGGAGACGAGCGCCTTGCGGGACATGCTCACTCCGAGAGCCATGCGCCTCCTCGATCCAGATTCGCTGTCCAAGCACGTCGACCGCCTCTATCGCGCCGCCTGGGGGCTCTGCGGCTCGCGCGAGGACGCGGAGGATCTCGTACAGGAGACGTTCGCACGCGTGCTGTCGCGACCGCGCATGCTGCGCGGCGACGACGAGCTCTACTACCTGATGCGCGTGCTTCGCAACACGTTCCTCACCGGCCGACGCACCGCGAGCCGGCGGCCCGTCACCGTCGCCACGCTCGAGGACGCCGTCACCGAGGACCCGCAACCGATGAGCCGGCCGGAGCATGCTCTGGAGGTCCAGGAGGTGTACACGACGATCGCCGAGCTGCCCGACGACTTCCGCCTGGCACTCGTCGCGGTCGACGTGCTCGGGCTCTCCTACCGGGAAGCGGCGCGCGCGCTGAACACGCGCGAGGCGACGATCACCACGAGGCTGTTTCGCGCCCGCAAGCTCGTCGCCGGACGGCTGACTCCGCCGGCTACGCCCGCGCGCGGCGAGACCGACCCGGATGCGCGCGATCAAACCGAAGGGCCTGGCGCGACCGCTGCAGCTCGCGGGGAACGAATGAGGCCTAGAGGAGTCCTTCCAAGTAGAGATGCGCCATGACTGATCCACGCCCATCAAAGGAAGACGAGCTCATCGAGTTCGTGCGCTCGATCGACGCCAAGGCTCCGGACTCGCTGCACCGGCAGGTCGAGTCGCTGATCGCCGGCTCACGGCGTGCGGGCGGTAGGCGAGGCGAGGCCCGCGGCCGGCGCTCTTTCGGCCGCGGCAGGAGGCTCGCGAGCGCCGGCGCGCTCGCCGCCGCGGTAGCCGCGCTGGCGATCGTGCTGGCAACGGGCGGCGGCTCATCCACGCTCAGCGCGCGCGACGCGGCCGCCGTGACGCTGCGGCCGGCGACGCACGGCGCACCGGGAGAGAGCGCGAGCAACCACGCCGAGCTGGCTGCGGCCGTCGAAGGCGTTTCCTTCCCCTACTGGGGAGGGAACCTCGGCTGGCGCGCGATCGGGGCGCGCACCGACCGGCTCGGCGGGCAGATGGTCATGACGGTCTTCTACGCCGACGGCAGCGGTCAGCGGATCGGCTACGCGATCGTGGCCGGCCCGCCGCCACGCCCGAGCGGCGGCGTCGTGAGATGGCTCGGGACGACGCCCTACAGGCTGCTCAGCGACGACGGCGCTGCGGTGGTCATGTGGCTGCGCGACGGGCACATGTGCATCGTCTCCGGGCGCGGCATGAGAACAGCCACGCTGCTGCGCCTTGCGAGCTCGCGCGATTACGCCGTCGCCGCGTCCTGAGCATCTTCGCCGGCGTCCAGCTCGAGCGGCGGCCCGGCCCAGCGCACGCCCTCATCCGGCGGGAGAGCCGCAAGCGCGTCGGCCAGGCGCCTGCCGTCGGGCGCGCGCAGGTTGAAATCCAGCTCCAGCGCCGGGATCAGGACGAAGCGGCGGTGCAGGAGCTCTGCGTGCGGCAGCGACATGCGCTCGTGGCGCAGCTCGAGCCCGCCGAGCAGGAGGACGTCGATGTCGATCGAGCGCGGACCATGGCGGACGGCGTCGGCGCGACCGAGCTCGCGCTCGAGGCGCTTGACGGCGTCGAGCAGCGCCAGCGGCTCGAGCGCGGTCTGCACCTGCAGGCAGGCGTTGAGGAAGCTCGGCTGCTCGAGCACCTCTCCGACCGGATCGGTGTCGTAGGTCGAGGAGGACGCGAGCACGCGCACGCCGAGGGAGGGCAGCGCGTCGACCGCGGCCTGCAGCCGGCCGCGGCGGTCGCCGACGTTGGAGCCTAGGCCGAGCAGCCCCAGGTGTCGATCCGCTGCGCTCACGCTCGCCTGCCGGCGTCCTTCACGTCAGGGGCGCGTCGTCTGCACGCCCGCGGCTTGAGCCTTCTCGCCCATCGCCTCTGCGAATGGCGCGAGCCCGGAGAGCGGGCGCAACAGGACCGTGAAGTCCGCGATCAATCCGTCCGCGTCGAAGCGCAGCAGGTCGATTCCCTCGATCTCGCGGCCGGCGACGCTCGCCCTGAAGACGAGAGCGTGCGCGCCGTCGGTCTCGAGCTCGTCGGTGTAACGGAAGTCCTCGAACGTCTGCGCGACGAGCGCGAGCAGCTGCGTGACGGTCTCGCGACCGACGAACGGGTGAAACGTCACGGGACTGTGGAAGACGATGCCGGGCGCGAGCAGCTCGCCGACGGCACCGAGATCGCCGCGCTCGACGGCGGCGCGGAACGCGGCGGCGCTCATGCGTCCGCTTCCCGCCATACCTCGACGGAGACCTCGTCGACGGCGAGCGCGATCGGCGGCTCGGGCTTGGTCGCCTTGACCCACACGCCCTCGAGCTCGTAGTCGCCGAGCAGCCGGTCGGCGATCGCGCTGCAGAGCCGCTCGAGCGTCCTGTGCGAGCGCTGCTGGGCGATCAGGGCCACGAGCTGGCATACCTCCGCGTAGTCGACGGTGTCGTCGATCGAGTCGGTGACCGTGGCGTCGGTCTCGCCGATGTCGAGCCGCAGGTCGAACACCAGCCGCTGGCCCACCTCGCGCTCAGCGTCGGTGACCCCGTGATTGGTGTAGAGGGAGAGCCCGCTGATCTCGATCGTGACGGACTCGGCCGTCTCGTCGCGATCCTCGTCGTGATCACGGCCGTCCTCATCGTCTAGCTCGCCGGCGTCGTCCCCGTGCTCCTCGCTGTCCATCTCTCGCCCAACGTAGCAGCCGCCACGGCGAGCGCCTCGCGCACGGGGCCGACGTCGTGCACCCGGAACACGCTCGCGCCACGCTCGTATGCGAGGACGTTCGACGCCACCGTGCCGGCGAGCCTGCCAGCGACGTCGAGCGGCTCGGCGCTGCTCATCGCGCGGGCGATGATCCGGCCGAGAAAGGCCTTGCGCGAGGTCCCGATCACGATCGGCGCGCCCAGCGTCAGCAGCTCGGGCAGGCGTCGCAGAAGCTCGAGGTTGTGGCTCTCGGTCTTACCGAATCCGATCCCCGGGTCGATCATGATCCGCTCGCGCGCAACGCCCTCGCGGACGGCGAACTCAAGGCGCTCCTCGAGGAACGCCTTGACGTCGTCGACGACGTCCTCGTAACGCGGATCCTCCTGCATCGTGCGCGGCTCGCCGAGCATGTGCATCAGGCAGCAGTCGGCGCCGCTCTGCGCCACCAGCGCGGCCATCTCCGGATCGGCGCGAAAGGCGCTCACGTCGTTGACGAGGCTCGCGCCGGCGTCGAGCGCCGCGCGCGCGACGCTCGCCTTGTACGTGTCGATCGAGATCTGTGCACGCGGCCCCTCGCCGCCCAGGCCTTCGACCACTGGAAGCACGCGCTCGAGCTCCCGCGCAGCCGGCACCGGCTCGGCGCCGGGGCGGGTCGACTCGCCGCCGATGTCCACGATGTCAGCGCCTTCGGCGATGAGCTCGAGCCCGTGCCCGATCGCAGCAGCTGCACCGAGGAAGCGGCCGCCGTCCGAGAACGAATCGGGCGTCACGTTCAGGACGCCCATCACGCGCCAGCCGTCCGGCCGCTGCGCGGGGTCGTTCAAGCCGTCTAGTGGCCCTTGAGATTAGGTTGGACTCGTAATGGCATGTCAGGCGGCGATGCGTTGGCGGGCTTCGGCTGCGGTGAGGCGGCGGTCGCGGTGATCGCCGTTGCGGTAGGTGATGTGGCGGGCGAGCGCGAACGCGAAGGCGTCCCAGTCGAGGTAGTCGGCGTTGGCTATGACGAACTGGCTGATCACGGAGAAGTGGCACTCGACGGGGTTCAGGTAGCTGGCGTAGGTCGGGGTCGCGACGAGCTCGATGCGGTTGGCGTCGGCGTAGGCGCGGATGTCGGGGGTCCAGTTGGCCGAGAGGTTGTCTTGGATCCAGTAGATGCGCGTGCGCGCGGGGTAGCTGCCGCGGATCTGTCTCATGAACGCGAGATTGTCGGCGCCGCGGCGGCGCGGTCTGAGCCTCACGCGCAGCCGGTCGCAGCGCACGTCGAAGGCACCGAACACGTAGCGGGTCCCGGCGCGACGGTTGTAGTCGGCGCGCTGGCGCTCAGGGCGTCCCTTGGGCGCCCAGCCCGCCCCTGCCGTTGGTCTGAGGCTGACGGGCCCCATTTGGTCAAATGCGATCACCACCGCCCCGTCGGGCGGCTTCTCGCACAGCGCGAGCACGCGCGCCGCCTTGGCCTCGTAGTCGGGGTCGGGGCTCGCCTTCCAGGTGCGGGTGCGCTGGAAGGACAGGTTCGCATCGGCCAGCAGCGCACCAAGGTGGCGCGGGGAGACCTCCACGATGCCCTCACCCGCCAAATAGCACGCCAGCCGCGGCAGCGACCAGCGCGTCAACGGCACCCCCTGACTGTCGGGACGGGCACCGGCCACGCTGATGATCGCCTTGCGCTGCTCAGTCGTGATCCGGCGGGGACGCCCGCCCCCGTAGCGAGGGCGCAGGCTGGCCATCCCGCGCTCGTTGAACTCGTGGATGACCTTGCGCACCCACGAGGGGTCGGTGCGCCACATGTCCGCGATCTGCGTCGCCGACATCTTCACGTTGGAGGCCAAAAGAGCAGCCGCGCGCTGGCGCGTGCACTGATGCTTGGCGCGCTTGGACAAACGCTTCAGCCGCACCGCCTCCTCATGCAACAGCGGCCTGACGAACACTTCCGGGGGACGCATCACCACCTCCATGGTCGAGATGCATCCAGATTCGCCACCCAGGGCGAGTTTCCGGTCCAACGTTTCCTCAAGGGCCACTAGGCGAGCTCGGGGCGCTCTTGGTCGGACGCGCGCGCCTCGGCCGTGCCGCCGGCGAGGCCCGGACGTGGGATCGTGCGCGGCGCTTCGCGCTCGGTGCGGCCGGCCGGCGTGGGCGGCGCGGGCAGCTCGGGCTTGGCCGGCTCCTCGATGCCGAACACCTCCTCCTCGCTCTTGCCGGCGAGCAGCGCGAGGAACTCCTCCTTCTCGATCGTCTCGCGCTTGACGAGGATCTCGGAGATCTTCGCGAGGTCCTGCTGATGCTCGGTGAGGATCGTCGTCGCGCGCTGATGCGCCGCTTCGATGATCCGGCGCACCTCGTCGTCGATCTCGCGGGCGATCTCATCCGAGTAGTCCGGCTCGGTCGAGAACTCGCGTCCGAGGAACGGCTGGCCGTGGTCGTGGCCGAACACGCGCGGGCCGAGCTTGCTGCTCATCCCGAAGCGCATCACCATCTGCTTGGCGGTCGCGGTCACCTTCTCGATGTCGTTGGACGCTCCCGTGGTGATCTCGCCGAAGGTGATCTCCTCGGCCGCGCGCCCGCCGAGCGTCATCGCCATCGCGTCCTCCAGCTCGGCGCGCGTGGTCAGGAAGCGGTCCTCCTGGGGCATCGAGATCGTGTATCCCAACGCCTGGCCGCGGGAGATCACGGAGATCTTGTGGACGGGATCGGAATGCTCGAGGAAATGGCCGACGAGCGCATGCCCCATCTCGTGGAAGGCGGTGATCAGGCGCTCTTTCTCGCTCATCACGCGCGTCTTCTTCTCGGGCCCGGCGATCACGCGCATGATCCCCTCCTCGAGCTCTTCCTGGCCGATCTCGCGCTTGCCGGTGCGCGCCGACAGCAGCGCGGCCTCGTTGATCAGGTTCGACAGGTCGGCGCCGGTGAAGCCAGGGGTCTGCCCGGCGAGGGCGTCGATGTCGATCACCTTTGCCAGCGGCTTGCCGCGCGTGTGCACCTCGAGGATCTTCGCGCGACCCTTGCGGTCGGGACGGTCGACGGCGATCTGGCGGTCGAAGCGGCCTGGGCGCAGGAGCGCCGGATCGAGGATGTCGGGCCGGTTGGTGGCCGCGATCATGATGATGTTGTCCTTCGCCTCGAAGCCGTCCATCTCCACGAGCAGCTGGTTGAGCGTCTGCTCGCGCTCGTCGTGGCCTCCGCCGAGACCTGCGCCGCGGTGGCGCCCGACGGCGTCGATCTCGTCCATGAAGATGATGCAGGGGCTGTTCTGCTTGGCCTGCTCGAACAGGTCGCGCACGCGGGAGGCGCCAACGCCGACGAACATCTCGACGAAGTCCGAGCCTGAGATCGAGAAGAACGGAACCCCCGCCTCCCCGGCGACCGCGCGCGCGAGCAGCGTCTTGCCCGTCCCGGGCGGCCCGTACAGCAGCACGCCGGTCGGGATACGCGCGCCCAGCGCCTGGAACTTCTTGGGATTCTCGAGGAATTCCTTGATCTCGTGCAGCTCCTCGACGGCCTCGTCGACCCCGGCGACGTCGCGGAAGGTGATCTTCGGCGAGTCGGCCGACATGCGCTTGGCGCGCGACTTGCCGAACGACATCACTTTCGAGCCGCCGCCCTGGACCTGGTTCATCAGGAAGATCCAGAAGCCGAAGAACAGGACGAACGGGATGATGTACGTGAGCAGGCTCAGCAGCGCGCTGCTCTTTTCCGATTCGATGTTGTAGCTGACCCCGGCGGCGCGGAGTTCTTTGATCAGTTCGGGCGCGGCCTGGTCGATGTAGCCGAATTCAGCCGTTTCTTTGTTCTTGTACTTGACTTCGAGCGCTTTGCCCTTGTTCTTGAACTCGACCGAGCTGACTTCACCGTGCGGGAGCTCGCTGGAGACGAGCGTCTGGTAGCTGTGCTTGCGGTGATTGGTCGAGCTTGGGCTGACGAGTTTGACCGCCAGGAACGCCAGCACGACGACGATCAGGATGGGGAAAGCGGCGCTCTTGAAGAAACGGCTCATAGCTGGATGCTGAGGGTCCTGACACCGTCGGAAGTCATGGCCACCGGAGCCCTAGCGTACCATGGCAAGCCGGTCTTTCCGACGATTGCGGAATGCCCGGCGGCGCCCGAAAACGGCCCGTCTACCGCTCCAGCGCGGCGACGAACGGCAGGTTGCGATGGCGCTCGGCGTAGTCGAGCCCGTACCCGACCACGAAGCGGTCAGCGATCTCGAAACCGACGTAGCGCGTCGGCAGATCCACCTTACGGCGATCGGGCTTCGTGAGCAGCGCGCAGACCTCGAGAGTCCGCGGATTGCGCGAGCCGAGGTTGCGCAGCAGGTACTGCAGCGTGAGCCCCGAATCGACGATGTCCTCGACGATCAGCACGTCACGGCCTTCGATCGCGGCGTCGAGGTCCTTGAGGATCCGCACCACCCCAGAGGAGTCGGTGGCCGAGCCGTAGGAGGCCACGGCCATGAAGTCGACCTCGACGGGGATGTCGATGAAGCGCATGAGATCGCTGAGGAAGAAGACCGCGCCCTTGAGCACGCCGACGAGCAGCAGCGGCCTGCCGGCGTAGTCGCGCGATATCTGCCGGCCCAGCTCGGCCACGCGACGCTGCAGGTCCTCGGCGGTCACCAGTACCTCTCCCACTCCGGGCTCGATTGCGACGCGCGCGGGGGTGGCCACCTCAGGAAGTCTAGTGGGCCTGCGGCGGCGGGCGCGAGGCGCCGGTGGCGCGCGCGGGGAGCTTGACCATCTCGAGCACGCCGTCGTCGATCACGGCCCCCGCGAGCCCGCCGACGTGCAGCTCGGCCCTGCCGCCGCGCTGGCCGAGCGCGAGGATCTCCTGCACGCGATCACCCGCCTGCGGGACGTACGTGCCTGCTGCGTCCTCCGCCAGGCGCACGACGATCAGTCGGGCGAGCGCCGCGGGCAGCTCCTGCAGACGGGCGATCGCGATGCTGCGCGCGCCCGCGAGCTCCTTCGCGACGAGGCCGTCCAGCAGCTCGGTCTCCTCGCGCAGGAGCGACGCGGTCCTCAGCAGGTTGGACTCGGCCGCGGGATGCACGCTGCCGAGCGCCGGCAGCAGACGGTGACGTACGCGCGCGCGCGCGTAGCGCTCGTCGTCGTTGCTCTCGTCCTCGCACCACTGCAGGCCGCGGACTTCGCAGTACGCGGTCGTCTGCTCGCGCGTAACCCCCAGCAGCGGGCGGATCAGCCTCCCCTCCACGGCGAGCATCCCGAGCAGCGCCCGCCGGCCGGGCGACGCGGCCAGGCGGTAGAGGATCGTCTCCACCTGATCGCTCGCGGTGTGCCCGGTCGCGATCAGGGCGTCGCTCTCGCGCACCGCGCGCTCGGCCGCCCGGTAGCGCACGTCCCTCGCCCACGCATGCACGTTCCCGGCCGTCCCGGCCGCGGCAGAGGCCCGCACGACCTCGAGCTCGACGCCGAGCTGGGCGCACAGCTCGAGGCAATGGCGCTCCTCGGCGTCGGCCTGCTCGCGCAGCCCGTAGTTGACGTGCACTGCGCTCACCTGCAGCGCGCCGCACAACGAGACCGCGACATCGAGGAGGCATGTGGAGTCGCGTCCCCCCGAGAGCATCGCCACGACCGAGCGGCCGGTGTCGAGCAGCCCGCCGGCTCGAACGCTCTCGCGAAGGTCCTCGTCGATCATCGGCGCTACGCCTTCCGCGAGGCGATGAACAGCTCGCTCGGCTCTGAGAACCCCTTCAGCCGTACCTCGCCGATCCGATCGAACTCGACGCCGTCGATCCCGACCGCCATCTCGACGACGGGCCTCGTCACGAGCACCTCCCCGCCGCCGGCGCGCGCCACGACGCGCGCCGCCTGGTTGACGTCGCGTCCGTAGTAGTCGCCGTCCCGGTAGAGGGCCTCGCCGTAGTGCACGCCGATTCGCGGCTGTGGCTCGGCCGGCGCCGTCCCGGACGCGAGCTCGACCGCCCACGCTGTCAGCGCCGCCGGGTCGGAGCCGACGACCATCACCTCGTCGCCGAGCGTCTTGGTCACGCGCGCGTCGACCGGCAGCGTCTGCGCGACGGCCTCGACGAACCGCTCGACGGTGCTCACCGCCGCCTCGTCGCCGCGCTCGACGGTCAGACGCGCGTAGCCGGCGAGATCTGCGAATGCGATCGCGACCCGCATGCGGCCCTCCTCGAGGGCCTCCTCGCCGAGATCGACCTCCATGTGGCCGATCATGTCCTGCTCGACGAAATCCGCGAGCAGGCGGCCGTGGAGGTAGTTCATGAACGGCGCCGCGAACGGGAGCACCTCGCGCGTGAGGCCCTCCATCTCCTCGGCGATCTCGACGTTCGGCACGCCCGCGCGCATCAGCGGCTCGTGCACGTAGAGGTGTATCAGGCGCACCTCGGCGTCTGCGATCTGGGCGATGACCTGTCCGTAGACGCGCATCATCTGCAGGAACGCTGGCAGCGGGATGCCTGCCGCGAGCACGGCGGCGACGTACCTCAGCATCTGCAGGTCTTCGTCGGTGATCGCGTCCAGCGACGCCGGGCTCAGGCCCATCGTCGTGTATATGCGTCTGATCAGCTGGGCGTCGAGGCCGCTCTCGCGCGCGGCCTCGCGCAGCGAGTAGCGCGGCTCGGAGCTGCTGAGCAGGTTCTCGATCGGGCCGACCGCGAGCTGCCCGCTGTCGCTCGCCCGCTTGATCTCCTCGAGCAAGTGCCCGCGCGCACGCAGCCGGGCGACAACGCGCACGTATGCGACGGACGCGGGAGTCCAACGTCCTTCGTAGCCTGGGACGAGCCCCATGCCGAGCCATCGCCGCACCGTCGCCGGCGAGACGCCGGCGCGCGTGGCGACCTGAGCGAGCGTCAGCTCACCCGTCCCCGAGGCGGGATCATTGTCGGGCTTGGCCAACTCAGGCGCGCGACGCGACGGGCAGTCCCATGCGAGGAAGTCTAAAGTCGCCGCCGTTGTCGCACAGCACGCCCATCCATCTGCGACCCACCGCGCCGCTCGCCGAGCGGGTGCTGCTGCCGGGCGATCCCGGGCGCGCCCTCGCGCTCAGCCAATCGCTGCTCGTCGCGCCGCGCATGTTCAACCACCATCGCGGACTGTGGGGCTACACGGGCGCCGCGGCCGACGGGCGGCCGCTCACGATCCAGTCCACCGGGATGGGCGGCCCCTCGGCCGCGATCGTCCTCTCGGAGCTGATCGCGCTCGGCGCGAGCCGGGCGATCCGGATCGGCAGCTGTGGGGCGCTCACGCCGGGCCTCGCGCTCGGCGAGCTGGTGATCGCGCGTGAATCGATCTGCGCCGACGGCACCTCGAGGGCGCTCGGCGCGCGCGGCCGCGTCGCGGCGGACCGCGAGCTGACCGCGGCGCTGGCGCGCCAGGCCCCGTCGGCCCGCGCCGGCGCGATCGTCACCGTCGACCTCTTCTACGACACCCGCCTCCCGCAGGAAGCCGAGCACGCGCTCGCCGTCGAGATGGAGGCCGCCGCGCTGTTCAGCGTGGGAGCAGCCGCAGGCGTGCCGGTCGCGTGTGTCCTCGCGGTATCTGACACGTTCGACTCCAGCGGGGCGCGCGAGCGGATCGACGACGACTCGCTGCTGGCGGCGGCTGAAGAGATGGGCGCCGCCGCGATCGCCGCGCTCGGCGCCTAAGCGATCAGGCGGACTTGGCTTTCGCCTTTGCTCCTGAGCTCGCCTTCTTGCCCCTGCCTGGCGCTTTGCGCCCGGCGCGCGCGCCCGCGTCGTGCGAGGAAAGCTCGGAGCGGCTCGCAGGCGGCGCCTGCGCCTGATCGAGCTTCTCGATCACGCTCGCAAGCTGCGCTTCGATCGCCTCGAGTCGCATGTCGATGCCCGATCTCCCGGCGCTCGGCGTCAGCGCGCGATCGAGGCGCACGACGCCGTCCTCGATGCTCTCCAACCGATGCGAGACCGAGCGCAGCCGTCGCGTCAACCGTTCGATGTCGGCGGCCGAGGGGAGGTTCAGCGCACCGAGCGCCACCTCCTGGGCCTGGGCGGCCTTCTCGCGCGCGTCGAACGCGCGGCCGATCGCGCCCGTCAGCAGCGGGTTTTCGAGCAGCTCTCCGAGCGCCTTGCCGAGCCGGTCCTCGGTGCTAGCGCCCAACCTCTCGCGCAGGTTCTTGGCGACATTGCTCGAATCGGGCATCCGGACGGTAAGGATACGGTGAAGCGATGCCCGAGCCGCTGTTCGTCTTCATCCAGATGGAGTTCCCCTGGGATCTCGGCCCGCCCGACGGCCGCTACCTGCTGCGCACGGGCGCGGACGGCGAGCCCGAGCACGTGGTCGTGCTGAGCACGTTGGGGGCGGGCCGCGCGGCGCTCGGGCGCTCGCCGGCTCTGGGACGCCGGCGACCGTCGATGCTCGGGCGCCAGCGCTCGCGCGGGCCCGGGCGCGAGGCGACACCGGAGCCGGCTCCGGTGCTTACGACGCGGGTCACGGTGATCGACCCGATCTCCCTCTCAGCCGACCATCAGGCTCGCGCGTGGCTCGCCGACCTCGATCGCGATCGCGACGTGCGCGCAGCCGTCGTGGTGATCAACCGCGTCATTCACATGCACCGCATCGCCTCGGCCGATCCGTACGTCCACGAGGTCTCGCCCGGCCAGGCGCTCGTGATCAGGGCGGGCTGGGGCGAGGGCGAGCAGGTGGCCGAGGGGCGCTGGCTGCACGCCGGCGAGCTGCAGTGGACGCCCCTCCGGCGGGGCGGCAGAGGCCCGCGGCGGCGGATCCTCGATCGCTCGGCGGCGCTGCGTCCGCTCGAGCGCCTCGCCGCCCTGCTCGGCGCCCGCAGCAGCAGCCTGCTGTGCGAGGAGCTCGCGCTGAGGGCGCGACTCGACCTCGAGCACGGGCGCCTGCGCCATGCCGCGCTCGAGCTCGATCGCGGCTATGCCGCCGCGCTCCCGGAGCTGCGCGCCGAGGGCCGTCACGATCTCGCGCTGCGCATCTCCGAGCTTGAGCAGCTGCGCGCCGCGGTGGCCGCACAGGCGCACGCGGCGCTGCCGCACGAGGCCGGGGAGCAGGCTGGGGAGCTGGACGAGGACGCCGTGCGCCACGCGCTCGAGCGCCTGGAAGCCGCGCTGCGCGCGCGGACGGCAACCGGGTTCGCGAGCCGCCAGCGGTAGCCAGAGCGGCGAGAGCGAGCGCGACCCGCGGGATCTCACCGGCCGGGCGTAGAGTGATGGACGATGGATCCCACGACCACCGCGATCGGCACCTGGAGCGGCGGGCGCTTCATGCACTTCGGCGAGCCGCTCCCCGACGAGCGCCTGACGGCGCTGCTGCGCCCCGGCGCGGGCATCGACACGATCATCACCGCCGACGCCTACGGCGCCGGTGAGGCAGACCGCACGCTCGGCAGCGCCCTTCGCGGGATCGATCGCGACAGCTACTGCCTGATCGGTGCGATCGGCCACGATTTCTACCGCGGCGAGCGCGACGGCGCGAAGGGCTTTCCCCGCTTCACCGACCCGCGGCTGCGCACGGAGAGCGAATACGGGGACTACATGCGGATGGCGACCGAGCGCAGCCTCGAGCGCTGCGGCGTCGATCGCTTCGACGTGCTGCTGCTGCACAACCCGGATCGCACCGGCTACTCGAGCGATGCGGTCTGGGAGGGGATGGAGTCGCTCCGCGAGGCCGGATTGACGCGCCTGCTGGGCGTCGCGCCCGGCCCGGCGAACGGATTCACGCTCGACCTGATCAGCTGCCTCGAGCGCTTCGCCGAGCTGATCGACTGGGCGATGATCATCCTCAACCCGCTCGAGCCCTGGCCCGGCGAGCTGGTGCTCGACGCGGCGTGCGCGCACGAGGTAAAGCTGATCAGCCGCGTCGTCGACTACGGCGGCGTCTTTCATGACGACGTCCTGCCGGGCCACGCCTTCGCCGACTACGACCACCGCAGGTTCCGCCCCGACGGCTGGGTGCAGGACGGGCGCGAGAAGCTCGAGCTGATGCGGCCTTACGCCGAACGCTACGGGCTCACGATGCTGCAGCTCGCCTGCGCCTGGAACCTCGCGCACCCTGCCGTGCGCTGCGTCGCCCCGACGCTGATCCAGGAGAACGGGCCGCGCGCGCGCCCGATCGAGGACAAGCGCGCCGAGCTCGCCGCGGTCGCCGGCGGGGTGCGGCTGAGCGCCGAGGAGGTGCAGGCGATCCGGGCGATCGGCGAGAACGGCGGCTGCATGGCGCTGAAGGGCGCGAGCCTCGAACACGAGGGCCCTGCGCTCGCGGATCGCTGGGGCCTGGACGGCGAGCTGGCCGCCGTGGCCGCGCGCTGGGGCATCGACCCGGCCCGCGACCTGAGCGGGCGAGCGCTCTCGAGCGCGACGTGAACACGCAACACGACGGCGGGAGGCGGCGGCGGTGAGCATCGACGTGAGCGCGATCAAGCAGGGGCAGAGGAAGATGTGGTCGCTCGGCGACTATCCGGACATCGCCCGCATGATCGAGGAGGTCGCTGAGACCGTGGTCGAGCGGGTCGGCGCCGGTCCGGGCGAGAATCTCCTCGACGTCGCGACCGGGAGCGGCAACGTAGCGCTCGCGGCTGCCAAGGCCGGAGCGAGCGTCACCGGCCTCGACCTGACACCGGAGCTCTTACAGGCCGCCCGCACGCGCGCACAAGACGCCGGCGTCGAGGTGCGGTTCATCGAGGGAGACGCCGAGGAGCTGCCATTCGAGAGCGGATCGTTCGATCGCGTCACCTCGTGCTTCGGCGTCATGTTCGCGCCTCGGCACGAGCGCGCCGCGCAGGAGCTCGCGAGGGTCGCGCGCCCGGGCGCGACGATCGTGTTCACCGCGTGGACGCCTGAGGGATTGAACGGGCGCCTGTTCGAGATGGTCGCCTCCTACATGCCTCCGCCACCGCCCGAGCTCGATCCGCCGGACATGTGGGGCAACGAGGACCACGTCCGCTCGCTGTTCGAGGACGCGGGCGCGAAGCTGACATTCGAGCGGCGCACGGTCCTCTTCAGGCACGATTCACCGGAGAGCTGGCTCGAATACAACGAACGCGTGCTCGGGCCGACGATCATGGCCAGGGCCGTGCTCGAGCCGCAGGGCCGCTGGGATGAGCTCAAGGGCGAGGTGCTGGCGCTCTACCGTGACAGCAACGAGGCGACCGACGGCTCCTTCAGCGCGCCGGCCGAGTACCTGCTGACGCTGGCGCGGCTCGGTGGTTGAGGCCCTTCCGCCTCAGAATTGGCATCGCCGGAGCTGCTCGCGCGGAATCCGACCGCTCAGGAGCTCGGCACAACGAGCACCGGGCACGGTGCGATGTACAGCAGGCGCTGGGTCACGCCGCCGAGCAGCAGACCCGCCAGCGCCGTGTGTCCCCGGCTTCCCGCGACGATCAGGTCCGCGCCCTCTTCCTCGGCAACCTTCGCCAAGGTGTGTGCGGCCCCGGTGACGCCGCCCTCTACGATCCTCACGCTCGCGTTGATGCCCTGCTGCACGAGCTCAGCGACCTGCTTGGCGATCTTCGCCTGCCGCTCGTCCTCGTCGGCATCCAGGGGAATCGTGCCCTTCCCGACTATGTACTCGACGCTGTGGACAGCCAGCAGCGTGGCGCCGTCTTGAACGAGCGACTTGGCGACCTCGAGCGCGCGATCGGCGGTCTCTGAGCCGTCGCTCGCCCAGATGATGTTCTTGAACATTGAGCCCTACCCCCAGTGGAAGTGACGATGCGGATGCCCGTCGCTCGGATGTATAGGTAGCCGGAAACTACCAATTACGTGCGACTCCCGGACGTCTCCTCGGAGGCAGGCCGCACCGCTGCCACGAGCGCCTCCAGCTCCGCGACGACGTCGCCGCGAAGGCGCACCGTCGCGAGCTCATCCAGCGGCGTGGGGCCCTGCGTGATGATCGCCACCGCCCCGCCCCGCTCGTGCGTCAGCAGCGGCAGCGCCGCGACGGGATGCACCTCGAGTGAGGAGCCGATGCAGAGCAGCAGATCTGCGCGCTCGCACAGCTCGCGCGCCCGCGCGATCGCCTCCTCGGGGAGCAGCTCGCCGAAGAGCACGACATCTGGCTTCAGGGCTGCGCCGCAGGCGCGACAGCGCGGCACTCCCTCGGCGTCGGCGCCGAGCAGCTCGCGCGCCTCTTTGAGCGAGACCCGTTCGCCGCACTGAAGGCACGAGCAGCTCGCGATGCTGCCGTGCACCTCCACCAGCTCCCTCGTGCCCGCCTTGCGGTGGAGCATGTCGACGTTCTGCGTGATCACGCCGTCTAGCAGGCCGCGCTGCTCGAGCTCGACGAGCGCGCGATGGGCGCCGTTCGGCTGCTTGCCCTCGAGCGCCGCGAAGCGCTCGGCGTAAAAGCTCCAGAAGCGCACGGGATCGCGTTCGAAGACGTCGATGTGAGCGACCGACATCGGGTCGACGCGCTCCCACAGGCCGCTGCCGGGGCTGCGGAAGTCGGGGATGCCGGATGGCACCGAGATGCCCGCTCCACTCAGCGCGACGCACGAGCGCGCGCCGAGCACGAGGTCAGCGAGGCGAGCTCGCACGGCGCGATCCCACGGCACGGCGCGATCCCACGGCACGGCGCGATCCCACGGCACGGCGCGATCCCACGGCACGGCGCGATCCCACGGCACGGCGCGACCCCGCGGCACGGCACGATCCCACGGCACGGCACGATCCCGCGGCACGGCACGATCCTGCTCGGCGCGACGCTCCCGCTCCGCGGCGCGATCCCGCTCCGCGACGATCCCGCTCCGCGGCGCGATCGCATTGTTCCCCCGCGGCGAGCGTATAACCATCGTCATACGCAATTCGCGACGATGAAACGTCACCCGCTTTCACGACCGGTCACCCGCCTCCACGACCGCGTTCAGCGCCCCTGGAACTGCGGCGAGCGTTTGCCGAGGAACGCTGAGATGCCCTCCTTGGCGTCCTCGCTCGAGAAGGCCTCCGCAAAGGCGCGCTTCTCGGCCTCGATGCCGGCGTCGAGGTCGTCGGCGCCAGAGACGCGCTTGATCGCGGCCATCGCCAGCGGCGCCTGCCCGGCCAGCTTGCGCGCCCACTGAAGCGCGGTGTCGAGCAGTTCGTGGTCCTCGACGAGGCGGTTGGCGAGGCCGAGCTCGAATGCTTCCTCAGCGAGGATCGGATCTCCGACGAGGTTCATCTCGAGCGCCTTGCTCAGCCCGACGAGCCGCGGTAGCCGCTGGGTGCCGCCGAAGCCGGGAATGATCCCGAGCTTGATCTCTGGCTGCCCGAACAGCGCCGAGCGTGCGGCGATGCGCACGTCGCAGGCCATCGCCAGCTCGCAGCCGCCGCCGAAGGCGAGGCCGTTGACAGCCGCGATCGTGGCAATGCCGTCTGAGCCGAGTTCCTTGAAAAGCGCGTGCGCGGCGTTGATCAGCTGCTCGCCGGAGGACTCGTCCATGCTGGTGAAGGCCTTGATGTCGGCCCCGGCAGAGTAGAGGAACGGGTTGGAGGACGCGATCACGAGCGCGTGCACGCCGGAGCCTTTGATCGCGCGCCACACCTTCTCGAGGTCCTGCACCACCTGCGGCGAGATCGAGTTCATCTGGCCGTTCGCCAGCCACGCGATCGCGATCCCCTCGCCACCGGCCGATCTCGAACCGGTCTCGAGCTGGACGACCTCGGCGGGCTGCTCGGCGTCCGGCTGCGGGTAGGCGTAGAAGCCCTGACCAGCCTTCTGGCCAAGGCGCCCCTGGGCGACGAGGCGCCGCAGGATCGTCGGCGGCGTGAAGCGCTCGCCGTAGCGCTCGTGCGCGTTCTCCATGCGCTCCAGCACCGTGTCCAACCCCTCACTGTCGGCCTTCATGAACGGCGGCAGCAGTCCGCGGCGCGGGTCCAGCCCGGCGCCGGCCATCATCCCGAAGTCGATGTCGCGGTGAGTGGCCACGCCCTCCTCGAGCACCAGGCAGGCCTCGAGGAACGTCTTCAGCGAGAGCAGCTCCACGAGCTCCGCGACGTCCGGCTCTCCATCCCCTGGGAGGTTCGGCTCGCCCTGGGGGTCATAGAAGCCGTCACCGCCCGTCTTGGCGCCGAGCTTGCCTTCCGAGACGAGCTTCTGCATGCCCTTCGGCGCGTAGAAGCGTTCCTCCCCGTAGGACTCGACGAGGTGCTCGGCGACGTGCAGCACGGTGTCGAGGCCGAGCAGGTTCACGAGGTGATACGGGCCGACGGGTACCACGCCCGCAGCCCCGACGCCCTCGTCGATCTTCTTGATAGACAGCCCTTTCACCTCCTGCTCGCGCCACACCTCGGAGACCCCGGAGTTGAGGATGCGGTTGACGACGAAGCCGGGGACCTCGGCGCACGTGATCGGCTGCTTGCGGATCGCCTGCGCGAAGGTGAGCGCCGCAGCGACGGTCTCCGCGGCCGTGTCCTCCCCCTCGACGATCTCGATCAGCGGCATCACCGAGGCCGGGTAGAAGTAGTGGAAGCCGATGACCTTGTCCGGCCGAAGCGTGGCTTCGCCGATTTCGGTGATCGACAGCGAGGAGGTGTTCGAGGCGAGGATCGCGTGCCCTGGCGTCGCGGCGTCGAGCTCGGCGAAGACGCTCTGCTTGATGTCCGTCCTCTCGGGCACCGCCTCGATGACGAAGTCGACGTCGCCGAAGCCCGCGTAGGAGGTGGTGCCCTCGATGCGCCCGAGGACCTCCTCGAGCTGCGCATCGGCCTGCTCGGCGGTGATCCTGCCCCTCTCGGCGAGTTTGTCAACCTGCGCGCGGGTCACGTTGCGGGCCTCCTCGATGCCCGCCTGCACGAGCGAGTCGTCGACGTCCTTCAGCACTACGGGGATGCCGGCGGCGGCGATCGTCTGGGCGATCTGTCCGCCCATCGTCCCGGCGCCCACGACGGCGGCTCTGAACACGAACATGCCTGCTCTCCTCTACTGTCTGGGGTGGCGGCAGCCTAGCGCCCTCCTCCTCGCGAGCGCATCTTCGGCTAGCCCCGGGGGTTTTGGGGGCGGGGCTCCCGAACAGCCGTGGTTGCGGAGGTCTGTGGGAGCCGTGCACAACTCGACCGCTGGGAGGCGGACATGGCAACTGGAAGAACTCGCATGGCAGGATCTCGAGCAGCTGCCGCCCTGGCGGCGTCGGTCGCACTGGCGCTGCCAGGCGCGGCGGGTGCGGCAGCTGGGCCTGCGCCGATGGTCTCGACTGGCCAGGCCAAACAGGTGAGCTACGGCTCCGCGGTGCTCACCGGGACGGTCAACCCGATGGGCCGCGAAACCTCCTACTACTTCCAGTACGGGCCGACGCAGGCCTACGGTGGGCAGACCACGATCGCCGACGCGGGCGCGGGGACGCACGGCGTGAGCGTGAGCGTCCCGGTGACGGGGCTGCAGCCGCTGACCGTCTACCACTATCGCCTCGTAGCCGTCAACAGCGCCGGCGTGGCGGTGATGGGGCAGAACCGGACCTTCCTGACGACCAAGGTGCCGCTCTCGCTGCAGATCCTCGCCTCGCCCAACCCCGTCCCGTTCGGCGCCAGCGTGACGGTCCAGGGCACCCTATCGGGGACCGAAAACGCCAACCGCGTCGTCGTGCTGCAGGCCGAGCTGTTCCCTTTCACGTCGGGCTTTCAGGACATCTACAACCCCGAGCTGACGACCGCCACCGGCAGCTTCTACTTCACCGTCCTCGGCCTCGCCGAGGGAACGCAGTTCAGGGTGGCCACCACGACGAACCCACCTGTGCTCAGCCCGGTCGCGCTCGAGGACGTGACGGTCGTCGTCGACAGCCACGTGACACGCGCGCGCAGACCGCACTTCGCACGCTTCTACGGGACGGTGACGCCTGCCGAGAACGGCATGCAGGTGGGCATCCTGAGGATCAACCACGGCCGCGGCGTGCTCGCCGGGGGCACGAGCCTGCGCTCCCTCAACGCGACCAGCTCGCGCTTCAGCTGCGTCGTGCCGGTGAGGCGCGGCGTCTACCGCGTGCTGGTGCGCGTGACGAGCGGCGCGCAGATCTCCAACTACGGGGGCCCGCTAAGGGTCGGATGATCCGCCCCGATGCGATGGCGCGCCGGTCGCTCCGGCGCGCCGCTGCGCCTCGCTACGCCGCCACGGCCTCGGCGGCCGGCTCCTCGACGCGCCGGGGAAGCAGCGTTTCGCGCGCGATCACGAGGCGCTGGATCTGCGAGGTGCCCTCATAGAGCTGCATGATCTTCGCGTCGCGGAAGAGCTTCTCGACCGGGTACTCCTTGATGAAGCCGTAGCCGCCGTAGACCTGAACGGCGTCGGTGGCCACCTTCATCGCCGCGTCGGCTGCGAAGCGCTTGGCGTGCGATGAGACGAGCGTGTTGCGTTCGCCGTTGTCGAGCATCACGGCCGACTTCCACGTGAGCAGGCGCGAGGCTTCGATTTCGGTCGCCATGTCGGCGATCATGAACTGGACCGCCTGGTGCATCGCGATCGGCACGCCGAACTGCACGCGTTCGCGAGAGTAGTTCGTGGCGAACTCGAATGCCGCCCGCGCGATCCCGACCGCCATCGCCGCCACCCCCGGGCGCGTGCGGTCGAGCGTCATCATCGCGAGCTTGAAGCCCTTGTTCTCCTCGCCGATGAGGTTCTTGGCGGGCACCTCGACGTCGTTGAAGGAGATCGTCGCGGTGTTCGACGCGCGCTGGCCGAGCTTGTCCTCCTTCTTGTCCACGACGACGCCTGCGTCGCGCGGCACCACGAACGCCGAGATGCCGCGATGGCCGGCGTCCTTGTCGGTCTTCGCATAGACCGTGTACCAGTTCGCGTAGCCGCCGTTGGTGATGAAGCACTTGGAGCCGTTGATGACGTACTTGTCGCCCTTGCGCACCGCGGTCGTGCGCATGCCCGACACGTCGGAGCCGGCGTCGGGCTCGGTCAGGCAGAAGGAGGCGAGCAGCGGCGCCTCGGTGAGGCGGCCGAGGTAGTCCTTCTTGACCTCCTCCGAGCCGCCGATGATCACCGGAGCGGTGGCGAGGCCGTTGCAGCCGAGCGAGGTCTGGATCCCGGAGCAGCCCCACGAGAGCTCCTCCTCGATCAGGCAGCCGTCGAGATAGCCCGCGCCCGCGCCGCCGTACTCCTCGGGAATGTGCGAGTTCATCAGCCCGACCTCCCAGGCTTTGTTGATGATGTCCTCGGGCCACGTGCCGTCCTTGTCGTACTCCCAGGCGACGGGACGTATCTCCTTGACGGCGAAGTCGTGCGCCATCTCGCGCAGATTCTTCTGCTCGTCTGTGAGCGTGAAATCGACCATTCTCGGATCTCCTAACGGGCTGGCGCGAATCATAGATTGACTGGTCAGTCAATCTCGCTCTTCCAGGGTAGCGGAGATAAAGCCGATGAGCAACAATCCGGAGGGTGCAGAGCGCCCTCTCCACCGTCGTGTTCGGCATCGCGGAGAACGGGCTCAACTTCGTCGTTTTCGGGACAGTCGCGTTCGCCGTCGTGATCTCGCTGCTGTTCCTGGTCACCCGCGGCAGCGACAGCATGTACGACCACATCGGCCAGGGCGGCCTCTCGCGGGACAGCGACTACGGGGGCGCGCTCGCCCCGGCACCCGATTCACCGGCGGCGCGCGCCGAGCGCGAGCGGGAGATCCGCCAGATGCTCGGGGCGCGCAACGAGCGGCTGCGGCGCAGGGGGCTTCCCGTCGTGGACATCGAGGCCGAGCTCGCCCGGCTGCTGGCCCCAGCGCAGGAGACGGGCAGGCCCGACTCCGGGCTCGTCGAGGAGGTGCGCCAGCTCGTCGTGGCGCGTAACGAGCGGCGAGCCCGTCAGGGCCTCGAGCCGCTCGACGTCGAGGATGAGATCGCGCGCACGCTCGCGGAGCTCAACCCGTGAACATCGCGATCGCGCAGTGGGGTATAAACGCGCGATGAGCAAAGCTCGCCGCTTCCAGCTCGATGAGCTCACGCTCCGGCCGGGGACGTACTTCAATCCCCAGACGGAGATCCTGATCGTGGTCGACGATTCGCCGGAGATAGCGCACGAGATCTTCGACGCGGACGAGTTCGACGGCGTCGACTGGGTGCTGATCTCGGAGGACTCGCCGCTGGACGAGCACCGGCGGGATGAGCTCGTCGAGCGCTTCCAGCTCACGCATCAGCCTGGCGCCGAGGAGCTCGCAGAGGACGCGCTCGACGACGAGGACGAAGAAGAGGACGACGAGCTCGAAGGGGTGGACGAGCTCGATCTCGGAGAATGAGCTAGCGCAGCCCGAGACGTTCGAGCGCAGGAGCGAGCTTCGAGGCGGGCTGTGAGGCGCTCGGCGCCGCGATCGTCTGCGGCTGGTTCACGTCGCTCAGCCCGAGCGTCAGGCCGATCGTGATGCGGCGCACGCCGGACAGCGCGGCGCGGGTCTTCGCCGTCGGCACGATCACGACTCTCAGCGCGAGACGGCGCAGGAGATGATCGCGCGCACCGATGTCCACGTTGACGCGCGCCAAGCGCACCGAGCTCGAGAGCGCCGGGGCCAGCGCAGGCGAGAGAAGCGCCGGCGCTGTCGAGCCGAGCCCGAGAGATCCGCCGCTCGCCGCGAGCTTCTGCAGCTCGGCCAGGAAGCGCGCGACCTTCATGCCGGCGACGATATGAACCGCTTCCGTGCCGGCGATGCGCGCGGTGCCGGCGACACGTGGATGCGCTAGCCATGCGCTCGGGTCGAGGCCGAGCGTGGTGAACGGCAAGGAGCTGCCCGACGTCGATGACGCGCTCGCGATGCTTGCGTAGCCGCGCTGGAACGCGCGGAGCGTCGCCTCGGGTGCGAGGAAATCCTCGCCGGCGAGCCCGATGTAGAGACGTCCGGCGGTAGAAGTGGCAGCGACCTGGAGGCTGCGCGCACTCGTCAGAGCTGGCGATCTGAGCGTGACGAGAAGCGCGAAGCGCGGAAGCCGTTCCGGCCCAACGCTCTGAAAGGGGCCTCTCAGCCGCAGCACGAAGGCGTCGTTGCGTACCACAGAGCCGTTGGATCCGAGCGCGGAAAGCGCGACCGACACGTTGATACGGCCGCTTTCAACGGACCTGTGCGAGGAAAAGGTTTCGTTCACGAGCTTCTGAGCACCGTTGCTCGAGCTCGAGCTGCTGCCGCCACACGCGGCGAGAGCGGTCATGAGGACGGCCGTCCCGATCAGCGTGACGGAGCTCCGCGCAACTACGCCGCGACGGGATGTGTTCTGGAGATGTGCTCTCACGTCAAGGGCGTCGCGCTGCATGGACCACTGCAGCCAAGACGGCGGTCGAGCGTACCATCCGCGCCGTGAGCGCAGGCCGCCTCCCGATGCTCGTCCTAGCGATGCTCGCCATCTCGGCCCTGAGCGCCCCACCGGCCTCAGCCGGCGCACCTGTGCTCAGCCTGCCGCCACTCGGCGGGCATGTGACGGCCCGCGCGGCGGCCGCTCATGGCCCGAGCGTGACGGCCGTGCTGGCAAGCCTGCAGCGCAGCGGCGCGATCAGCGAAGCGTCCGAGCGCGAATATGACTCGACCTACGTCGCAGCGAAACGCTCGCTCGGCCGGCTCAGAGGGACCCGCGCGAGCGAACTGCGCGCGGTGCTCGCGAACGTTCAGGCGATCGCCGCGGCAGGAGCACTGAACGCGTCGCGGCTGCCGGTCGTGTTCCTCACGCTCGCGCGCAACCGGCAGTGGTGGACGAGCGAACCGCTGCTCGCGAGCGGCGACCGCGTGAGCTTCCCGGACAGCGAGATCGTGTGGGAGTACTACTCCGGCCAGGGCATCGAGATCCAGTGGCTTGCGACCTTCGGCAAGGCCAACGGCTACTACGCGGGTGACGAAAACGCCAACCTGCGCCAGCTACTCGGCGAAGTCATCCCGCTGGCCAGCGAGCGTGCCGGTGGCATCGCTTGGGAGTACATGTTCCAGTTCGACGGCGGCCTGCCGCCGTGGACCAGCGGACTCTCCCAGGGGACAGCTCTGCAGGTGCTCGCTCGCGCGTGGTCGCGGTTCAAAGAACCGGCCTACCTCACCGCCGCGCAGCAGGCGCTCGGGATCTTCGAGACGCCGGCGCCGCAGGGCGTGCGCGTGCAGACCCCGGCGGGCGCGGTGTATGCCGAGTACACCTACGCACCCGGCGACAGGATCCTCAACGGCTTCATCCAGGCGCTGGTCGGGCTCTACGACTACACGTCGATCACGAAGGACCAGTTGGGGCTGCAGCTGTTCGAAGCAGGCGACGCCGAGGCGCGCGCCGAGGTGCCCTACTACGACACCGGCGCATGGTCGATGTACGACCAACACGGGGAATCGAGCCTCAGCTACCACGAACTGCTCACGGAATTCCTGCAGCATCTGTGCGAACGCACGCGCAGGGGCCTGCCTTTCACTCCCGCCACCGCGCCGGCCCCCACCACCACATCCCCGGACAGCTCCCCGCCGGCAACGGCTGCGCAGACGGATCAGGGGATACCGGCAGATGAGATCTACTGCACGACCGCCCAGGACTTCACCGCCGACCTGCACACTCCGCCCGTGATCGAGCTGCTCTCGAAGACGCTCCGCGGCGGCACGCGAGCCGGCGTGCAGATCTCGCTGTCGAAGATCTCGAACGTCGATCTGACGGTCCGCCAGGGCGCTCGCGTGGTGTGGACGAACCGGGCGACGGTGGAACGCGGCACGCCGCGGCTGCTGTGGGTGACTCCCGCCAAGGGCGGCACCTTCACGGTCACGATCGCAGCAGCCGATCTGGCGGGAAACTTCTCCACGACGACCGGCACGATCCTCGTCAGCCGTCATTAGCCCTCGGGCGCCGCACCTAGACTAGGTCGCGCGTGACCTCCCACCAGACGATGCGACCCGGCGGTGAGCGGCAATGACGAGGCTCATGAACTTCTGGCGCACGATCGACCACGAGCGGCGGCTCGCCGTGCTGGCCTCGCTCGGGCTGTTCGTGTCGATGTTCCTCCCGTGGTACAGCGAGACGGACACGATCGTGGTGCACGGCGCGGCCAAGTCCACCCAGACCAGCCTCAGCGCATTCCAGGCCTTCTCCTTCGTCGAGGCAGCCGTGCTGCTCGTCAGCGCCGCCCTGCTGGCGATGCTCTTCGCGCGCAGCGAGGGTCGCGAATTCCAGCTCCCTGGAGGCGACGGCACGATCGTGATGATCGCCGGGGGCTGGACGGCCCTGCTGATTTTCTACCGCCTGCTCGACAAGCCTGGGCTGCACGGCAACCAGGCCATCACCGCGACCGTCGGGGTCGAGTGGGGCATCTTCATCGCTCTGCTGCTCGCGCTCGGCGTCGTCTACGCGGGCGCACGCATGCGGGCGACCGAAAGGCCTCCACCGCCGCTGACGCGTGCCCGCGATCGGCCACGGTGGCATGACCCCGAAGCGGCCCGACGCCCTCGCCAGTCCCCTCCGGAGGAGGGCATCACCACGGTGCTCCGAGGATCGCGCTCCGGGCGGTCCGCTCCAGCAGCGACAGATCGCGTGTCGGCGGGACGTCGTCCACGCTACCCGCCGGCCCCAGCCGAGCAGATGTCCTTCGAGGATCCGCCGGCGGATCCATAGAGGCATCGGGCGCGGTTGGTAGCGTTGCCCCGTGGTCATCTCGACGATGAACGACCTCCCGGGCTATGAGATCGACGAGGTCTTCGGGGAGGTGTTCGGACTGACGGTGCGCTCGCGTAACCTCGGCTCGCAGATCGGCGCGGCGCTGAAGTCGCTCGTCGGCGGCGAGCTGAAGGGCATGACGAAGATGCTTGCGGCGGGTCGCCAGCACGCGACCGACAGGCTGGTTCAGGAGGCGGAGGCCAAAGGCGCGAACGCTGTCATCGCGTTCCGCTTCGACACGTCCGAGCTCGGCTCGATCTGGACCGAGATCTGCGCGTACGGAACGGCTGTCACGGCGAGAAAGCTCTGACGGCTCGCTCAGGCCGGCACGCGGTCGTAGAGGTGCAGCGCGGCGGCGATGAGCGTCGCACGGCTGGGCATGGAGACCCCGGACGGCGCGCCGGTGCCGATGAGGTAGAAATAGGATCCCTTGGCGAAGGCGACGTTTTGACCTGAGCTCTCCGGGCTGGATCCGCCGAAGCCGCGCGCGCCGGGGATGGCCGTCACGGCGAACGCCGTCTCATTACCGATCAGCCGGCTTTCAGTGGCAAGCTCTGAGCGCGCCGCGCTCGCGTTTCGAAACTGCTGGACGATCGATATCGCTTCCGCGGGGGTGCCGTTCGTCGGAGCCAGCCGCTCGCGTATGGCCGCGACGAAGCCAAGGCTTCGCAACCTTGCCGCTTCGCGCGCCCTCTGACTGGCCGGGTACTGGTCCTCGACCACCCAGCTGCCTGCGTTGATGCCCAGTATCCGCTGGCCCTGTGGCGCGAAGCCAGGAAGCTCGCCCGCAACGAGCACCCGGCCGAAGACGCCGCGCAAGGCCGGCGGAGCGCCGGCCGGGAGCTGAGCGCCCGCCGGCGGTGCCTGGGCGCTCGACGACACCGTCGCGGTGGTCGACGTCGTCGTTGCCTTGTGGCTCGATCCGCCACAGCCCGCCAAGGCGCACGCGAGGAGGACTCCCCCTCCAAGCCAAAACCGGAATGACACGCCTCGGATGGTTCAGGCGAAAGATCGCGCCGTCAACAGCGGAAAGCAACGTTGCATCTATGCTGCCTCGATGCCCGACCCTGACATCGCGTTCGGCGAGCTCGATCGCGCGGGCGATGAGCGCTTCCAGGCGCTGCGGCGCCAGCTGGGTGTGAGCTCCTTCGGAATGAACCTCATCGTGCTGCAGCCGCCAGCGGGGGCGCATCCACGCGCACGAGCAGCAAGAGGAGGTCTATCTCGTGCTCGACGGTGAGCTGACCCTGCTCGCCGAGGGCATCGAGCACGTGATCGCCGCAGACGGCCTCGTGCGAGCCGGACCGTCAGTGCGCCGCCAGCTCGTCAACGCAGGATCCGAGCGCCTCGTCGTGCTCGCCCTTGGCGGCTCCGGGGACCACGCCGGCCGCGACGGCCGTGCGTGGAGCGCCTGGGAGGACGGCGGGCCGGGTCTCCCCCCTTCGGAGATTCCGCTGCCGGAGGACCTACCGGCCGCTTAGCGCGTGAGATGGGACCTCTGAGGCGGCTGCGAGTCAATTGCGAGCGGCCCGCACACGGTCGGCTTTCAGGCCACGGCCGGGTACTCCTCCTACGCTCCGGGCGATGTGATCGTCTCGCCCGTGTCGATCGTCGCAGCGTCGCTTCCCTAGGCCGAATGGCCGCCACCTATCATTGCGTTGACGATGCCAGCCATACCGCCTCCGGCGCCCGCCTCCGTTGAAGAAGTAGCTGAGGGCCTGCGCGCGGTGGGCTATCTCCCGGGCGAGTCGACGGCGCTCGTCTCCTACCTGGCGACCAAGCTCGGCAAGCCGGTGCTCGTCGAGGGACCGGCGGGCGTCGGCAAGACCGAGCTCGCGAAGGCGCTCGCGACGTATCTCGGGCGCGAGCTCGTCAGGCTGCAGTGCTACGAGGGGCTCGACGAGGCGAAGGCGCTTTACGAGTGGAACTACCGTAAGCAGCTGCTGCGAATCCAGGCGGAGGCATCGGGCACCGGCTGGGACGCCGTCCAGGATGACATCTTCGGCGAGGAGTTCCTGCTCGCGCGGCCGCTGATGACGGCGATAGCCTCACAGGAGCCGGTCGTGCTGCTGATCGACGAGATCGACAAGACCGACCAGGAGTTCGAGGCGATGCTGCTCGAGGTGCTCTCCGACTTCCAGATCTCGATCCCGGAGCTCGGGCGGGTCGAGTCGCGCACCCACCCTGTCGTGCTGCTGACCTCCAACAACTCGCGCGAGCTCACCGAGGCGCTCAAGCGCCGTTGCCTTTACCTCTGGTTAGACTACCCCTCGCTCGAGCACGAGCTGGAGATCGTTCGGCTGCACACGCCGGAGCTCTCAGAGACGGTCGCGCGCAGGCTGGTCGAGGTCGTCGGGATGGTGCGAGCGCTCGACCTGAAGAAGCCGCCGTCGATCGCCGAGTCGATCGACTGGGCGCGCGCGCTGCTCTTGCTCGGCGTCGAGGACATCGATGCGGAGACGTTCACCGAGACGATGTCGGTGATCGTCAAGCACAGGGCCGACATGGACGTCGTGGCCGACCGCGTCGGGCTGAAGCTCCGGTCCTCCGCCGATGTCGCCTGAGCGGGGCGCGGGCGCAGAGGCCGCCGTCCCCGGTCGCGGACGGCCGAGCCGGCGCGCTCCGCTCGCGAGCCTGCCGGCGCGCATCCTCGAGCTCGGCGAGGAGCTGCGCCGCGAAGGGGTGGCGGTCGGCACCTCCGAGATGCTCGACGCGTTCGAAGTCCTGCGCGAGATCAGCTGGACCTCCGAGGAGGATTTCCGCGAGGCGCTCGCCGCGACGCTCGCCAAGAGCCAGGAGGACAGGCGAGTATTCGAGCTCGTGTTCGACCGCTTCTTCTTCCGTGCCGTCGAGATGGCAGCGTCGCGCGAGGGCGTCCAGGAGGAGCATCTGGCGGGGCTCGGAGAGCTCTCTGAAGAGGAGCTCGACGCGCTGCGAGCGCAGATCGCAGACGCCCTGAGGCAGGGGTCGGAGAGCGCGCTGCGCGATCTCGCGCGGATGGCGATCGCCGCCTTCGGCCGCAGGCAGGAGGGCTCGGGGGTGATCGGCGTCGACGTGCAGCGCATCCGCCGCGCGCTCGGCCTGCGCGCCGAGCCCCAGCCCGATCTGCCGCCGGAGGATCCCCGCCGCGAGGGCCTGCCGCGAGAGGCGCTGCGCCGCTTCGAGGCGTTGCTGCGCCGCGAGCTCGAGCGCGCGCAGATCGAGCGCACCGGCAACCTCCCGCCGGCGAGACCGCTCGGGGATCTCGACCGCGCGCTGCCCTCGGGCCCGCTCGCGGACCTCGCCGCGGTGCACCGCGTCGTCGCCCAGCTCCGCCGGCGGCTGGCCACGCAGGGACTGCAGGCCCGCGGTCATCGCCGCCACGCTCACGTCGACGTCCGGCGCACGATGCGCGCGTCGCTGCAGACCGGAGGCGTGCCGGTGGTGCTGAAGTTCCGCCCGCGCCGCCCGCGCCGTCCGGAGATCTACGTCCTGTGCGACGTCTCGACGAGCGTCACCTCGGCGTCGGTGTTCTTCTTGTCGGTGCTCCACGCGCTGCACGACACGTTCCGCAAGATGCGCTCGTTCGTGTTCATCGAGCGCATCTCCGAGGTGACGGACATCTTCGAACGCGAGCGCAACTTCAAAGCCGTGAGCGAACGCATCGCCAACGACGCCGGGGTTGCTGACATCTCCGGCTACACCGACTACGGGCGCGTGTGGTCGGAGTTCCTGCAGCAGGTCGAGGACGACCTGCACCCGCGCGCGACCGTGATCGTGCTCGGCGATGCGCGCACCAACGGCCGCGACCCGCGCGCCGATGTCTTCGCGCAGATCGCCGCTCGCGCAGGGCGCACGTTCTGGTTGAACCCCGAGCCGCGCCTGTACTGGAACTACGGCGACTCGGTGATCGCCGCCTACGAGCAGTTCTGCACGGCGTTCGAGTGCTGGACGACGGCGCAGCTGGAGGATTTCGTGCGGGCGTTGACGCGGCCTGCTATCGCCGCCGCGCGCTAGCATCAGCGCGACAAGAGACACCAGGGGGGCTGGCGGGAAGGCCGGCTGAGATGGCGCACGCGAAGGGACTCCCCCGGCGCCGACCCTTAGAACCTGTGGGGTAATGCCCGCGAAGGGAGCGAAGTGCCAACCGAACTGCAATCCCGGACACAGCCGTCGCCCAGAGGGACGGCCGACGGGGACGGGATCGTGATGGAGAACGTCAGTCGCACCTACCGCAGGCGCGACGGCGCAGGCGTGCGCGCGCTCGGCGGCGTGTCCCTGCGCGCCGCGCACGGCGAGGTGCTGGCGGTGGTCGGACCGAGCGGTTGCGGCAAGACGACGCTGCTCGAGCTCCTCTGCGCTCTGCAGTCGCCTGACAGCGGCACTATCGCGTGTGCGCCGGCCGCGCTGATGCCGCAGCGCGATCTGCTGCTGCCGTGGCTGAGCGCGGTCGACAACGCGGCGCTTGCGCTGCGCATCGCCCGGCTTCCTCGCGCGCAGGCGCGCCGGCGCGCGGCTGTCCTGTTCGCCGAGCTCGGACTCGACGGCTTCCAGAACGCGTCGCCGCGCGAGCTCTCCGGAGGAATGCGCCAGCGAGTCGCCTTCCTGCGCACGCTCCTATCGGGCAAGCCGGTGCTGTGCCTTGACGAGCCCTTCGGCGCGCTCGACGCGATCACGCGCGGCGAGATGCAGGAATGGCTCGCCGGAACGCTTGCGCGAGAGGCGCGCACCGTGGTGCTGGTGACCCACGACGTCGAGGAGGCGATCCTGCTCGCCGACCGCTTCGCCGTTCTCTCGCCGAGGCCCGGCCGGGTGATCGCGCAGCTCGAGGTGAACATCGCCCGCCCGCGCGCCCGCACCGACGCCGATGTCATCGCGCTGCGGGAGCATGCACTGGGCATCCTTCACCACGGCGCCCGCGCCTCGGGAGCGCGAGCATGAATACGCGGTTGACTGCGGGCCCGCTCGCCAGGGACGGCGCCTTGCGCAGCGGCATCCGCGCCGTGCTGCCGCCGGCTCTGCTCGTCATCGCCCTCCTGAGCGCGTGGGAGATCTATATCGATTCGGGCTCGGCGAGCGCCTTCGTGCTGCCGGCCCCCCACTCGATCGCGGCGGCCATGTGGAACAACGCGGGCTTCCTGGCGGCCAACCTCGAGCCGACAGCGGAGGAGGTCGTGCTGGGGATCCTGCTCGCCCTGCTGCTCGGCTTCGCGCTCGCGGTGCTGATCCACTTCTCTGCGGTCCTGCGCCGGGCCGTCTATCCGCTCGCGATCGGCTCCCAGGCGGTGCCAATCGCCGTGATCGCCCCGCTGCTTGTCTTCTGGTGGGGTTTCGGCGTGTTCCCCAAGCTCGTCGTGATCGTCCTGATCTGCTTCTTCCCGGTCCTGGTCACGACGGTCGACGGCCTCGCCGCCGTCGACCCCGACCAGCTCAAGCTGCTGCGCACGCTCGACGCCTCGCGCTGGCAGACGTTCCGCCTCGCCGAGCTGCCGGCGGCGCTGCCGGCAGCGATCAGCGGAGCGCGCATCGCGCTGGCCGTCGGCGTGATCGGCGCCTACATCGCCGAGTCCCAGACGGCCACCACCGGAGTCCATGCCGGGTTGGGACACGAGATCAACGCTGATCTCACAGCCCTGCAGACACCGCGTGCCTACGCGGCCGCCGTCCTGCTGTTCGCCCTGGCGATCGCCTGTTTCCATACCCTTGCCCTCGTCGAGCGCCGCGTGGCGCCATGGGCCAGCTCATCGAGCGGAGACCGTTGAGAGCCCTGTCAGCCGTCCGCCGAGGCAATGTGCCCGTCCTCTTGGGCGTCTGCTGCGCTCTGGCCCTGTCAGCCTGCGGCACCAAGCAGGACGTGATCTCACCGGCGAGCACGAAGTCCTTCACGGTGATGCTCGACTGGTTCCCCAACGCCGACCACGCTGCGCTTTACTCGGCGATCGCCCACGGAGACTTCGCGGCGGTCGGCCTGAACGTGCATCCCGTCATCCCATCGGAAACCGCGGAACCGCTGAAGGTGCTCGCCGCCGGCAAGGTGGACATGGCGATCTCGTATGAGCCCGAGCTCCTGATCGCGCGCGATCAGGGCCTGAAGCTCGTGTCGATCGGAGCGCTCGTGCAGCGCCCGCTCACGTCGATCATCGCCCTGCCAGCACAGCACGTGAGCACGGTGGCCGACCTTGCACACAAGACCGTCGGCACCGCCGGGATCCCATACCAGGCCGCCGAGCTGCGAGCCGCGCTGCAGTCCGCGGGCGTGAACCCCGCGAGCGTGAAGGAAGTGAACGTGGGCTTCAACCTCGTGCCGGCGATGCTCTCGGGCAAGGTGGCAGCGACGCTCGGGGGCTACTGGAACTACGAGGCGATCCAGCTGCAGCTGCTGCACCGCCATCCGGTGACGATCCCGATCAACCAGGCGGGCGTGCCGAGCTACGACGAGCTCGTGCTCGTGGTTCGCGAAGACGAGGCCCACACCCGCGGCCAGGACCTGCGGGCGTTCCTGCAGGCGCTCACGCGAGGCGAGCGCGAGGTCCGTGCCGACCCCGCGGCGTCGGCGGCGCTCCTCGTCAAGGAGAACCCGTCGCTCGAACCGAAGCTCCAGCTCGAATCGATCAGGCAGACGCTGCCGGCGGCGCGTGCCGGCCGGCTCCGGCGACCCGTTCGGCTGGCAGGAACCCTCGGCGTGGGCGTCGTTCGGGAACTGGATGTACTCGCACAAGCTGCTCCAGCACGATCCGAACGGCGGCCTGCCGCCGTTCACCAATGAGTTCCTGCCGGGGCAGGGGATCTAGTTGCACACGACGTAGAACGCCCACGCGGGGGCATCTGGCTGGACCCGACATAGACTGGCGCCGATGACGCGGATCGGCCTGCTGACCGGCGGCGGGGACTGCCCGGGACTGAACGCGGTCATCCGCGCTGTGGTCCGGCGCGGACTCGCGCAGGGGCAGGTCGACTTCGTCGGGTTCTTGAACGGCTGGGCGGGCGTAGTCGAGAATCGCGCCACGGAGCTCACGCACGAGAGCACCGCGGGCATCCTTCCGCGCGGCGGAACCATCCTCGGCACCTCGCGCACCAACCCGTATGCGGACGGAGCCGACGGCACGGCAGCGGTTGTGCGCACGCTAGAGGAGCGCGAGGTCGACGCGCTCATCCCGATCGGCGGTGAGGACACGCTCGGCGTGGCCCTGAGGCTGCACAGCGAGGGCATCCCGATAGTCGGCGTGCCGAAGACGATCGACAACGACCTCGGCGGCACCGACGTCACCTTCGGCTTCCAGACGGCCGTGCAGATCGTGACCGACGCGATCGATCGCCTGCACACGACGGCCGAGTCGCACAACCGCGTGATGGTCGTCGAGGTGATGGGCCGGCATGCCGGCTGGATCGCGACGCATGCCGGCATCGCGGGCGGCGCCGACGCGATCCTCGTGCCGGAGCGCCCATTTGACATCGATGCGGTCGTCGCGCACCTGCGCCGCCGCCACGCGCGCGGGCGCAGCTTCTCGATCGTCGTCGTGGCTGAGGGCGCGATGCCGCGCGAGGGGATCCTGCCGACGCACGCCGGGGCGGAGACCGACGCCTTCGGACACCCGCGCCTGGGCGGCATCGGCGTGACGCTCGAGCAGGAGATCGAGCGGCGGACCGGCTATGAGAGCCGCGTGACGATCCTCGGCCACGTCCAGCGCGGCGGGACCCCCGTCGCGTTCGATCGCGTGCTCGCGACCCGCTTCGGCGTTGCCGCGATGGACGCCGCCGTGGCCGGACGCTTCGGGATGATGGTCGGACTGCACGCGACCGAGATCGTGGAGGTCGCGCTCGAGGACGCGCTGCGGGAGCCCAAGCTCCTCGACCCTAAGCTCTACGAAACGGCCGAGCTGTTCTTCGGTTAGGAGAGCAATGCGCGCGATGGTCTTCGAGGAGGTCCGCCACCCGCTCCGTGCGGAGGAGCGCCCGACGCCGGAGCCGGGACCCGGGCAACTGCTCATCCGGGTGCATGCGTGCGCCGTCTGCCGCACCGACCTGCACCTGCTCGACGGAGAGGTGCAGATCCCTCATCCGCCGCGCATCCTCGGTCATCAGATCGTCGGCACTGTCGAATCTGGCGGCGAGGGGACCGGCGGCCCCAAGGCCGAACGCGGCAGTCGCGTCGGCGTCCCGTGGCTCGGCTGGACGGACGGCACCTGCGAGTACTGCACCAGCGGGCGCGAGAACCTGTGCCCGAACGCGCTCTTCACCGGACGCGACATCGACGGCGGATACGCGGAGTACACGGTCGCCGATGAGCGCTACTGCTTCCCGATCCCCGCGAGCTATTCCGACGAGGAGGCGGCGCCGCTCCTGTGCGCCGGGCTGATCGGCTACCGCGCGTTGCGGATGGCCGGCGACGGGCGCCGGATCGGCTTCTACGGCTTCGGGGACTCAGCGCACATCCTCATCCAGATCTGCCGCTGGCAGGGACGAGACGTTTACGCGTTCACCCGACCCGGAGACGACACGGCTCAGGACTTCGCGCGGGAGCTCGGTGCCGTGTGGGCGGGCTCCTCCGAGCAGCCGCCGCCGGCGCCGCTCGAGTGCGCGATCATCTTCGCCCCTGTGGGAGCGCTCGTGCCGCTCGCGCTCCGCGCGCTGGCGCCTGGCGGAACGGTCGTGTGCGGCGGCATCCACATGAGCGACATCCCCGCGTTCCCTTACAGCATCCTGTGGGAGGAGCGGGTGCTGCGTTCGGTCGCCAACCTCACGCGACTCGATGGCCAGGAGCTGCTCGAGCTCGCTCCACGCGTGCCCGTCAGGACTCACGTGAGCACCTATGCGCTCGAGGACGTCAACAGCGCGCTCGAGGACCTGCGTGCCGGGCGCTTCACCGGCGCCGCCGTGATCGTGCCCTGAAGGCGCACCGCGAGCCCTGAGACCCGCGGCGTCGCTGCACGGTGAGCCCCTACACCGCCGAGGCAAGCAGTCGGAATCATTCGAGGTCCGGTATCCTGCGGGCACCTGGTCGGCCGAGGGGAGCAGCGATGGCGGGCGGGAGAATGGAGAAGACGGGCTGGATGCGGGGGCCTTCGACCCCGTTGCGCGGAGCGCTGCTCGGACTGCTGCTCGAGCGCCCGGGGCACGGCGGAGACCTCGCCAGGCGCCTCGCCTCGCGTCTCGGCGAGACCTGGCGCGTGGACACCAACGACGTCTATCGCCTGCTCGAGCAGCTCGAGAGAACGGGGCTCGCGTCCTCGCGTGACGAGCCCAAGCGCAGCAACCACCGGCGCACCCAGCTCGTCTACCACCCGACCGACGCGACCTCGGAGGCGCTGACGCTGTGGATGGAGACGCTCCTGCCGAGGGAGCCCGTACGCCTGGGCCTGCAGGCCAAGCTCTCCGTCGCGCGCGAGCAGGACGCGCCGCGCCTTCTGATCGCGCTGCGTGCCTATGAGCGCGAGTGCCTGGTGCTCGCCCAGCTCGTCTCTCCAACGAACGGCGAGGCGCGGTCATGGGCCGCGCTGTGCACGGACTGCACGCGCGAGGCCGTCTGCGCACAACTGCAGACGGAGGTTGACTGGGCGGCGCGCACGCGCCGCCGGATCAACGAGTTCTGCGAACGCAGCCACTAGCGAGGCGCTGACTTGAAAGTCAAGTATTCGACTTTCCACTTGCCGCGGGGGGCAGCCGCCGACATGATCAACGTTGGGGGGACTGGACCGGCGCGCAGGTCACGGATGGCATGCCCAGCTCCGGATCCCGCTTTCGTCTAGTCACTGAGCGGCCGGTGCCAGGGGGCGCTCGGCTCACGCCAGTGGCCGTCGGGGGAGGAGATCTCGATGACCGACAGGGCAATCTCTATAGAGCTGACTCGAGCGCAGGTCGACAAGGTCGTGCGTGAGGCTTCTGGCGAAGACGGAGTCGCGGGCCTGCTGCGCGGCATGACCGACGAGGGCGCGCTCGCCTCGAAGTACCGTGCGCTGTCGGAGAGTCCGCGCCTCTCGCGATCGCTCCTGCTCGGCCTGCTTGTGCTCGCCTGCTTCCCGGCCGACGGCGACTCGCTCGCGGTGTCCGATATCGCCGAACGCCTCGGCATGAGCCCGAGCACGACCCATCGCTACATGACGACGCTGCTCGCGGTCGGGCTGCTCGAGCAGGAACCGCGCACGCGGCGCTACCGCGTGCCGATCACGCGCTGAATCCGCCCGCCGGAGCTCGATCGGCCGGCGCGCTTGCGGTCTCGTCTTGCGAGGGGGCGCCCTCGTGGGCCGGTGTGAAGCCGGGCAGCTCGAGCTCGATCCGTGCGCCGCCCTCGGGCGACTCGCCGGCCCGCACCGTTCCCCCGTGGGCGTCGGTTATCGCGCGCGCGATCGCAAGCCCGAGCCCGGTTCCGCCCGAGGCCCGGTCGCGCGCGGCATCGGTGCGATGGAAGCGGTCGAAGACGCGCTCGCGCTGGTCGGCAGGGATCCCGGGACCGTCGTCTTCGACGATGAAGCGGATACGTTCGCGCGCAGCGCGCTCCACTCGCATGCGCACGACGCCATGGTCGGGAGCGGTGTGCTCGATCGCGTTGCCGATGAGGTTGCGCAGCGCCTGGGCGAGCCGGTCGGGATCGGCCCGCAGCGTGCCCGACGGGACGGGGCCGAGCTCGAAGCGGCGGCGCGCGAGGAGGCTCATCCCATCCCACAGCTCCGGCACGAAGGCCGCCAGATCGATCAACTCCACGCGCAGGAACTGCGTCTGCTCGGTCTTCGCCAGCAGCAGCAACTCATCCACCAGACGGCTGATGCGTTCGATCTCGGCTCCTACGAGGCGCTCGACGCGGCGGACCTCCTCAGCCGATGGGTCGGGCTGGGCGGCGAGCACTTCGAGCTGGCCGCGGATCACCGTCAGCGGCGTGCGCAGCTCGTGAGAGGCGTCGGCGACGAACGCGCGCTGGCCTGCGAACGCATCGGTGAGGCGGTCGAGCATGTGGTTGAAGGCATCCGCCAGCACCTTCACCTCATCGCCCTGAGCACCCGCGTCGTGAATGCGGGGGTGAAGGTCTCCAGCATCGACCCGAGCGGCCACGGCGGCCATCCGCCGCAGCGGGCGCGACACTCTGATACCGACCAGGTAGGAGGCGAGGATCGCGCCGGCGAGCGCCAGGATGCCGGCCAGGATGAAGGCTCGCGCGACTCCACGCTGCGCGTGTCCAACGGGGGCGAGGGGCTCCCCCACGCCGATGGTCACGTCTCGAGGGCCCTCGACGTGCACCGCGCGCTTGAGCAGACGCAGGTTGCCGACATCGGGCAGCAGCAGCGTTGAATAGCCGTCACGCGCGGTCAACAGCCGGCTCGCGAGTCGGTTCTCCTCGCCCTGCTCAGCGGGTGTCTCTCCGTTGTCGGGCTTGCCTGCGCCGAACAGCTCGGGCCTGTTCGTGCTCGGTCCCGCACCGGGGACGAGCGCGAACAGCAGGGTCGAGCTCGCGCTGAACGGCTGGTCGCGCATGTAGCGGGTCGCCGCCGCCGAGAGCTGCTTCGGCGTGCGGGCGTCAGCGAGAGCGAGGTTGTGAGCGAGCTCGCCCGCGTCGCCTGCGAGCTCCTGGTCGATCTGGTGGCGCAGCTGGGTCCCGGTGCCGCGGTAGACGGCTACGAACGTGATCGCGATGCAGGCGAGCGTGACGAGCGCGACCCATCCCGCGAGACGCCAGCGCAACCCGACGGGAGCCAGTCGTCTGAGGGCCGGCCTCGGCGAAATCCGCACGTCGATCAGTTCGCGCTGCCGAGCCGATAGCCGACGGCGCGCACCGTGAAGATCGGCGCGGGATCCCCGGGTTGGCTGAGCTTGCGGCGCAGGTATCCGATGTAGACGTCCACGACGTTGGTCGCCGGATCGTGCTCGTAGCCCCACACGGCGCCGAGGATCTGCTCGCGGGTGACCACCTGGCGGTGATGGCGCAGCAGGTAGACGAGCAGCTCGAACTCAGTCGTCGAGAGCTGCACCGCGCGGCCACCGCGGCGCACCTTGCGGCTCAGCAGGTCGACCTCGATGTCCTCGCCGTAGAGGGTGCTCGTCGACGCCTGCGCGATGATGCGCAGCTGGGCGCGCACGCGCGCCACGAGCTCGGCGAGCGAGAACGGCTTGACCAGATAATCGGCTGCTCCTGCGTCGAGTCCCGCGACGCGGTCCTCGATCTCTCCCCGAGCGGTCAACACGATCACCGGCACGCCCGGAGTGCTACCGCGCACCGACGCGAGGATCTCGAGGCCGCTGGCGCCGGGCAGCATCAGATCGAGCACGATCGCATCGAAGCCGCCTTTCAGCGCGAGGCGCTCGCCCTCCCTTCCGTCGAGCGCGGCGTGCACGGCGAAACCCTCGGCCTCGAGGCCGCGCTGCACGAAGTCGACGATCCCCGGCTCGTCCTCGATCAGGAGCACTCTCGCAGAGCCGACACGCCGCTCTGCGCCGGAGTCGAGCGCCATCTGCCCGACGTCTGAGTTCGCCGCGCTCGCCATGTCTCAAGGATAAGCCTCGACACGAAGGCCACTGATCCTGCCGAGATTTCCGATGAGCTTTCTCATCCTGCGGTTAGCCGATCCTTAGTCGACAGCTACACACTTATGCCATGGCAGTCGACCAGCAGGCACCGGCTCGCGCGGAGGTCCGCCGCCCTGCGCGGCCGGGACGCGGCGGGCCGCTCACCGGCGGAGGAACCAGCGGAAACGAGCGCCTGACGGCGACGGCAGGCGCGACGCTGCTCGTGCTGCTCGCGGTGATCGGCGTCACGATCATCTGGCTGCAGCCGCTGCTGTCGGTGCACATGTTCGTGGGCATGCTGCTGATCGGACCTCTCGCGCTCAAGCTCGCAAGCACGGGCTACCGCTTCCTCCGCTACTACACGCGCAACCCGAGCTACCGGCGCAAGGGGCCGCCCGCTCCAGCGCTGCGGGTGATCGCCCCGATCGTCGTCATCTCCACGATCGTGGTCCTGGCCAGCGGAGTCGCCCTGCTGTTCGCCGGACCGCAGTCGCGCAACACGCTGCTTCCGATTCACAAGCTGAGCTTCTTCGTCTGGCTCGGCTTCACAGGTCTGCACGTGATCGCTCACGCAAAGGCGCTACCACGAGCGCTGAGAGCGGACTACGGCCGCTCACTGAAGTTGAGCGGCGGTGACGTGACCGGGCGCGCCGGTCGCGTCCTCTCACTCGCGGGCGCTCTCACGGCCGGCGTCGTGCTCGCTGTGCTCGTGATTCCCGAATTCGGCCCGTGGCTTCACTCATCGGCCGTGTTTCACCACCACCACTGAGCACCGTTAACCACCGACGCCAGATGCGCACTCACACCACCCACACACGCGACGCCGCGCTTGGCGAGCTGCGCCGCATCAACCGCTGGATCGTCGCCGGCAGCGTCGTCCTCACCGGCGTGCTCTCGGACGTCGCCGCTCACGCGTTCCCCGGCAGGACCCTCAACGCCAGCTCAACCAAGAAGAGCAGCTCGCCGGCGCACACGAGCCACCCGTCGAAAACGTCATCGCAAACGCTCAAGCCGCCTGCCCAGCCACCACAAGCCTCGAGCGAATCCCCATCTTCAAGCGAATCCGCGCCCGCGCCGGACGCCGGCCCGTCCCAGGAATCCTCCCCTTCTCAGCAATCGGCGCCATCGCAGCAATCCGCGCCATCGCAGCAATCCGCGCCATCACAGGAATCCTCGCCCTCCCAGGAATCCGCGCCATCACAGGAATCCTCGCCGTCTCAGCAATCCGCGCCGTCACAGGGAGCACACGAATCGGCGCCCGCGCCGCAAAGCAGCGGACCGGTGGTCTCCGGTGGGTCCTGAGCTGCGCAATAGATCAGCGGTGCCGGCCGGGCTGGCATCGGCCCGGTGGCAGGCGCTCGGGACGAGCGTTGTGCTGCGAGTCAGCGATCCGGCGACACTCGTGCCTGCACGCGCTGCCGTCGAACGTGAGCTGGCGGCCGTCGAGCGCGCGTGCAGCCGCTTCCGCGCAGACTCCGAGCTCTCGCGTGCGAACGCGAACGCGGGCCGCTCGACGCGCGTGGGGCCGGTGCTCATCGAAGCGCTCGAGGTCGCGATCCGCGCCGCTGAGCTGACCGACGGGGACGTCGACCCGACCATCGGGCGCGCGCTCGAGCTCGCCGGATACGACCGCGACTGGCGATTGCTTGCGCCGCCGTCGACTGACACAGGGCAAGCTGAACCGCCGTGGGAGCCCGAGGCGCTCGTCGCGAGGATGCGGGCCGGCTGGCGAGCGATCGCTGTCGATCGCATGAGCTCCTCGGTCCGCGTGCCTCGAGGCGTGCGGCTCGACCTCGGCGCCACCGCCAAGGCGTGGGCCGCCGACCGCGCGGCAGCGGCAGCGCTCGAGGCGACCGGCGGCGGGACGCTCGTCAGCCTCGGAGGCGACATCGCGACCTGCGGTCCTGCGCCCGCGACAGGCTGGCAGATACTGGTCACCGACGACCATCGCAGCGACTGCTCGGCCGCGGGCCAGACGATCTGCATCCGCTCAGGAGGTCTTGCGACATCGAGCACCAGCGTACGGCGCTGGGCGCACGCCGGCCGCACGATGCACCACATCTTCGACCCCCGCACCGGCGCGCCGGTGCGCGCACGCTGGCGCACGGTCAGCGTCGCAGCCGCGGACTGCACTGACGCGAACATCGCCACGACCGCCGCCCTCCTACGCGGAGAGGCCGCCCCCGAATGGCTCGCCGCCCAAGGCCTGCCCGCGCGGCTCCTCGACGCGGAGGGGAACGTCACCACCGTCGCCGGCTGGCCGGCCGACATTGCGGACGCGAGGTCGCGAGCGCGATGAGCTCCTTGCTGGCCGCTGCGGGACCGAGCGTCTACTGGTACCTGACGCGCTCGACAGGCGCGGTTGCGCTCGTGCTGCTGACGCTCGCGATCGCCCTCGGCGTGGCCGATGTGGAGCGCCTCAGCACGCCACGCTGGCCGCGCTTCGTCGTCGACTCGCTGCACCGCAACGTGTCGCTGCTCGCGATGGTCTTCCTCCTAGTGCACGTCCTCACCTCGGTGCTCGACAGCTTCGCCTCGATCTCGCTCACGGATGCCTTCATCCCGTTTGTAGGCTCCTACCGGCCGTTCTGGCTGGGCCTCGGGGCGATCTCCTTCGACCTGCTGCTCGCCGTCACGATCACGAGCGTGCTGCGGCGGCGGATGGGGTTTGCGAGCTGGCGCGCGGTGCACTGGCTGACATACGCGAGCTGGCCGATCGCCCTCGTGCACGGTTTCGGCACCGGGAGCGACGTCAACGCCGGCATCTGGCTGATGGCGCTTAGCATCGGCTGCCTCGCGTTCGTCGTCGCGGCCGTGCTCGTGCGCGTGATCAGCGGGTGGCCCGAGAACATCGCATGGCGCGGCGCGGCCCTCGGCGGTGCCGGGGCCTTCTCGCTCTTCCTCCTGCTGTGGCTCCCGAGCGGGCCGCTGGGCTCAGAATGGGCACGGCGCTCGGGCACGCCATCCACGCTGCTGCCGCACGCGAGCGCGACCGCGCAGTCGCAGGGGAGCGGGAGATGAGCGCGACGCCATCGGCGATGACCGAGGAGCGGACGCCGTCGCGGGCGCCCGGCTCCTTGCCGCGGCTGCTCGCCGGGATTCCGCCGGACCGGGCGATGACGCTCGATGAGCATCTCGCGGTTCACGGCGCGCCGCCGGCCGTTCGCGCCGGGCGGCGAAGGCGCGAGCGCGAGCAGGCGGACGGGCTGCTCGAGGAGATCGAGCGCGCGGGTCTGCTCGGTCGCGGCGGCGCCGGCTTTCCTGCCGCGACGAAGATGCGCGCGGTCGCGGCCGCGCGCGGGCGCGCGATCGTCCTGGCCAACGGCGCGGAGGGCGAGCCGGCGAGCCTCAAGGACCGGACGCTGCTCGAGTCGCTCCCCCACCTCGTGCTCGACGGCGGCATCCTCGCCGCGCAGGCGCTCGGCGCGGACGAGCTGATCGTCTGCGTGTGCGAGTCGTCTCCCGCGAGCCTCGACGGCGTCGCGCAGGCGATCGAGGAACGCCGCCGCTCGCGCGCGTACCCCACGGTCGAGCGCCTTCAGCTCGTGAGCGTGCCCGTCCACTATGTGGCGGGGCAGGAGTCGGCGCTCGTCAACTACCTGAGCGGCGGCCCGGCGAAGCCCCTGTTCACCCCGCCGATGGTCTTCGAGCGCGGAGTCAGGCGCCGCCCCACGCTCGTCAACAACGTCGAGACGCTCGCTCAGATCGCCCTGATCGCGCGCCACGGCGCGCCGTGGTTCCGCAAGATCGGCACGCCCAGCCAGCCGGGCTCGGCCCTGGTCACGCTGTCGGGCCCGGTCGTGTACCCGGGGGTTTATGAGATCGAGCACGGCGCCTCGCTAACGTCGCTGATCGAAGCCGCCGGCGGGGCCACGGCTTCTCTGCGCGCCGCGCTGATCGGTGGTTATGGCGGGTCCTGGATCGCAGGCGAGCGCCTGCGCGCGCTCGCCCTCTCCGACGAACACCTCGCAGCGCATGGAGCCGCGCTCGGAGCCGGCGTCGTGCTGCTGCTCTCCGACGAAGCCTGCCCGGTCGCCGAAACCGCCCGTGTCGCACGCTGGCTCGCGGATCAGAGCAGCCACCAGTGCGGGCCGTGCGTGCATGGGCTCGACGCGCTCGCGAGGAGCGTCGAGCAGATCGCCGGCGGCGGCCCGAACACGGCGACTCGCCGCGCCGAGCAGCTCGCCTCGCTCGTTCAGGGCCGCGGCGCTTGCCGCCATCCCGACGGGGCCGTCAACCTCATCCTGAGCGCCCTCGAAGCCTTCCAGGCGGAGTTCGCCGAACACGCCCGCCACGGGCCGTGCGATCTGTGCATGCGTGCAGAGGAGCTGCCGCTGCCGCTGCGACCTGTCAGCTCGGACACGATGCGCGGGGCGGCGTCGCGCTCGTGAGCCACCGCGTGCGCGTCAACCCAATCGCGTGCGAGGCGCACGGCATGTGCGCCGAGCTGCTGCCAGAGCGGATCACGCTCGACGAGTGGGGCTACCCGGTGGTCGATGAGAAGCGGCTCGAGGGCGCTCAGGTCCAGCACGCGATGCTGGCAGCCCGCGCGTGCCCCACCTTCGCGCTCCTCGTCGAGCGCGACCGCGGTTTGCGCCGGAGCTAGCGTCACAGCGCGAGCATGTGCGCCGCGGCCAGGCCGGCCCATTCGCCATATGCAGCGAACAGCTCGCGCACCTGCTGTTCATCGGCGCGCGCGCGCGGGTCGCCGCCGCTGAGCAGCCGGCCAGCGAGCTTCAGCAGGCCGAGGTCCCCGGCGGGCAGCTGGTCGTGGCGGCCCTGGCCGCGCAGCGCAAGCATCTCGACGGTCCATGGTCCGATTCCCGGTATCGCGCGCAGCCTGCTCCAGCAGCGCTCGTGGTCGGCGCTGTGCAGGTCGACTCGTCCGCGTGCGACCTCGCGGGCGGCCTTCACGAGAGCGAGCGCGCGGCCGGCGGCGAGATCGAAGGACTGCAACAGCGCCGGCGCCGTGCCCGCCAGCACGCCCGCCGCCGGAAGGTCGCGCATCCCATCCTCGCCTCCGTCCCAGCCGATCCAGCGGCGTCCGAGCGCGGCCACGACGCGACGCTCGATCGCGGCCGCTCGCTCGTACTCGATCAGCTGCTCGCAGATCGCCCACGCGAGCGCCTCGAACGGGTCCGGCCGGCGCCCTACCCTCAGCCACGGCCGCCGGCGCAGCGAGCGCCCGATCAGCGGATCGCGTGCGAAGGCGCGCAGGAACGTCCGCACGTCGTCGTCGACGCCGAGCGCGAAGCGCATCCGCTCGATCCCATATGCGGCCGCCGCGCGCGTGCGGGCGCGCGCGCCGAAGAGCACGCTGTCTGGCGCCGGCTGGGCGACGCGCACCACCACCGGTTCCTCGCCGTGGTGCAGCAGCCGCTCGAGCACACCCCCGCGACGGCGCAGGATGCCGTCCATCCCGGTCCTGCGCGGGAGCCGAAACGGACCCGCCGGCGCGACCTCCAGCCGCAGCTCGACCACCTCGCTCAGCGTCCCGACCTCAGCCGTCTGCGCCCGAGCCGCCGAGCAGGTGCACGTCCACGAGCAGCGAGCGGCTGCCGACGATCTGCACGAGCTCTCCGGCCATGCCACCCCTGCCTGCTGCGCGCCCACGGCGGGCAGGGCCCCGTCCCGCGCGGCGCCCTCCGGACAGCTGGGCCGAGCGGCGCTGGCGGCGTTGCACGAGCCCGACGACTGCGGCGCCTGCGACGAACCCGCCCGCCGCGACGGCTGCCGCCTGCATGGCCGGGAGCATGACCGCGTTCGCGCGACGATCGCCCGCGAGCGCGCCGGAGAGCGGGGCCCCCCGGACCACGCGCGCCTCGTGCGCGAGCACCGGCAGAGCATCGATCTGCTCGCAGTCTGCGGCGAGCGCGCCGGAAGCCTGTGGACCCCCGGGATCCGGCTCGCTGAGCTCGCTCATCCCGCGAAGTGTAGAGGTCGGCACAGACCTCCTCTACAGCTCGCGCTCGTACACGCGATAGCGCTTGACGATCCGTCCGCCC
>CAWBQH010000001.1:0-133955 GCA_963790905.1 uncultured Solirubrobacteraceae bacterium | reverse complement strand
ATAGCAGGTTGGTGGCGGTCCCGGCGCGATCGACTTGTTTTCTCGACTGCGTCTGTCGCACTACGGGTTGACGATCTCGGCGGCTGCGGTGAGCGGGTCGATGTTTGCTGCGTCCGCGATGCCGGCGCGGTACTCGTCGGTGTTGGTGAGTGGTGGGGTCAGGTTCCGCTCGTAGCGGACTCGCTCGGCGGCGACCATCCGGAAGCCGATCTCGTGCTCGAGCCGCTCGGCGAGAGTCCACAGGCGGCCGGCCGCAGTTGCGTCCTCGTTTCGCGCGGCGACGCAGGCGAGACCCGCGAGGCAGTACGCCCCCAACCGCACGTCTCCCTCTTGCAGGCCGAGTGCGAGCGCCTCACGGTAGTAGCGCTCGGCGGTGGGCATATCGCCCGCGTCGAGATAGAGGTCGCCGAGGCTGTGCACCGTGGACGCACCACTGCCGAGTCCGTTTGCGCGCCGAATCTCGATGGAACGGGCGAACAGCTCGGCGGACCGCTCGAAATCGCCGAGGTCCCGGAGAGCCTCAGCGATGTAGTGCAAGGTGCGGGCGATCCCCAGCGTGTCGTCGAGGCGCTCGTAGATCGGAAGCGCCTGCTCCGCCCATGCGAGGGTGCTCTCCGGCGCGCCGGCGATGAACTCGGCGGCGCCGAGGCGAAGCAGCACGAGGGTCTCGCCGCGTTCATCGCCGGCGTCCCGGTAGAGCGTGAGCGCCTCTATCAGTGCCGCCCGCGCCTGCTCGAGGCGCTCGAGAAACACCAGCGCGTAGCCGAGCCCGGCGAGGGCCTTGGCGCGGTCTCCCGGCGACAGTGCGGTCGGATCGGCCAGCGCCCGCTCGTACCACCGCTCTAATTCACGGATGCGTCCGGCCCCCAACCAAGGCGTGAAGAGGGCATCGGCGAGTGGGAGTGCGGCGGCGATGTCGTGGTCGAGCGCCCAGGCGAGCGCGAGTCCGACATTGGCGGCGTCCTGGCGCAGCCGAATCAGGTCATCGGTGCCCTCCCGGGGGCCGTCACCATCAGCGACACCGAGCGCGAAGTACCAGCGTGCGTGGCGGGCGCGAATCTCGTCGCGCTCGTCGCTTGAGTCGAACTGCTCGAGCGCGTATTCGCGCGTAGTGTGCAACAGGAAGAGCCGGCCGTTGTCGGCGTGGCGCACGAGGCTCTTGTCGATCAGTGACCGCATGGCGTCGAGATCGGCGTCGCAGATCTGTTCGGCTGCCTCGAGCTCGAAGCTGCCGACGAACACCGCCAGCCGTGTGAACAGCCGCTGCTCGGGCCGGGTGAGCAGGTCGTAGCTCCAGGCGATCGTCGCCCGCATCGTGCTGTGGCGCTTGGGGAGGTCGCGGCGCCCGCCGGCGAGGAGCGGGAGCCGCTGCTCCAGCCGGGTGAGGAGCTGCTGCTCGGAGAGGAGCTTGACCCGCGTCGCCGCGAGCTCGAGCGCGAGCGGAAGTCGATCGAGTCGCTCGCAGATCGCGTCGATCTCAGCGCCCGGCTCGTAGCCCGGCTCCACCTGCCGCGCCCGCGCGGTGAACAGCTCGACGGCGGCGTGGGGCGACAGCGGCGCCACCGGGTACTCCTGCTCGGCGGCCACCCCGAGCCGCTCCCGGCTCGTCACGATCACCCCGCAACCCGGCGCGCCGGAGAGCAGCTCGGCGACCGCGCGAGCTGCCTCGATCACCTGCTCGAAGTTGTCAAGCACGAGCAACAGGGCTCGCCCGCGCAGATACATCGGCAGATCCGCGATGTCGCCGAGCGCCGCCGCGATCGCCGCCGGTACCAGCCGCGCCTCGCTGACCATGGCGAGCGGAACCCACCACACGCCGTCCGGATAGCGGTCGGCGAGACCCGCCGCGAACGCCATCCCGAGCCGGGTCTTTCCCGTCCCACCGGTTCCGGTCAGGGTGATCAGCCGGTGCGAATCAGCGAGCGTCATCAGCTCGGCAAGTTCGCGCTCGCGGCCGATGAGGGGTGTCGCCTGCACGGGCAGATGGACATGGCCCGGCGCTCGCCCGTCCGTCGTGGCGCCGGCGCCGGCGGGCGCGGCCGGCTGGCCTGGGTCGGTTTGGAGCAGCGCCCCGTCCTGAGCGAGGATCGCTTCGTGCAGTTGCCGAAGCTCGACCGAAGGCTCAATCCCCAGTTCGTCGACCAGCGCCGACCGTGCGGCACGGTATGCGGCCAGCGCTTCCGCCTGCCGTCCGGTCCGGTACAGAGCCAGCATCAGCTGGCCCCGCAGACGCTCGCGGTACGGGTAGTCGCGCACGAGACGCTCGAGCTCGCCCAGCACCTGCGCCTCCCGGCCCAGCAGCATTTCGACCGCGATCCGCTCCTCCAGCACGGCGGCGCGCAGCTCGCCGAGCCGCGCGATCTCCCCCTGCGCGAACGCGTCGTATTGAAAGTCGGCCAAGACGTCGCCGCGCCACAGCTCGACTGCGCCGCTCAGCGCGGCGAGTGCCTGATCTGGTCGTCCCGCCGCCAGCAGCGATCGGCCCTCGCCGATCAGCCGCTCGCATCGCTGCACATCGAGCTCCTCGGGCCCGACTCTCAAGACGTAGCCACCGGCAGTCGTGACCAGCCGCTCCCCGTCCGGGTCTGAGTGGCCGGCGGCAAGGGCCCGGCGCAGCCGCGATACGTGCACGTGCAGCCCCTTCGCGCCGCTCGCCGGCGGCGCACCCGCCCACAGCTCCTCAACCAGCTGATCGCTCGACACGACCTCGTTCGCCCGCAGCAGCAGCAAAGCAAGCACGGCTCGCGGCATCCGCCCGCCCAGGGCGAGCTCACGCCCATCGTCACCGACTGCCTGCAAAGGACCCAGGATCCCGAAACGCATACGCCCTCGCGACCGTACCGATCCCCGTCGCTCGCCGCCGACCGAACACCGCCGACGGCACCCCACCCGCGGTTGCAATGCCCGGGCCGGGGCGTTTACCGGACTGCAAGCCGGCTGCAACCCGTGCGGATCACAGTGCCCGCACCACAACCCAACACGAGGTCAGCCATGCATCCCCAACTCACCCTCATCGCCGCCCAACAGCACATCGCCGACCTGCACCGAGCCGCCGACCACAACCGCCTCGTGCACACCGCCACCACCGCCACCAGCAGCCACGCCGTCCCCGCACCCCGCCACGCCGCCGCCGCGCCAGTCTCGTTCCTGCGCTGGCTCCGCCGCCGCCTGGCTTAAACGCACCCGTTGCTCGGGAGCGCTAACTCGAGGGCGGCCAGCCGCAAGCACGTAAGCGGTCACGGCCGGATCGGCAGCAGCGCCACCCCTTGAGGCGTCAAGCGGCAGCGCCTGGTCAGTCGCGCTGCGAGGCGAGTGATCGGTCACGAGAGACCTGCTCGCGGGGTGCCACGGGCATCAGGGCCTGACGTCGCTCTTCCCTGTTCCGCGCGGAAAGCGCGACCCGGCGCTCAGTTCGTGCATCGGTGCCGAGATCCTGCCCCGCGCTTCCCCCCTATCCGCCCCAAGCAGGTCGCTCTTTCAACCGGGCGAGATGCGCGTCGCGGAGCGAAAGGAGGTGTCCGAGTCGACGACCCGAAGCAGGTCTTCTGCATCCACCTGGCGGTGGAGGCGTTCGCCGACGAGCAGCCCTCGCTCGTGCTGATCGTCCAACGAGGCGGTCGGCGGGCTGGAATCGAGCAAGCACATGGCGCCGTTGGCTCCTCCTTCACCGGGAAAGGCGGCCCTCGGGCTGATCCGGTCCAGCCACCGACGGCCGACGTCGCGGGGTACCTCGTCATTGCCGGAGGCTGTCATGTGAATCCTCGGTGGTGCTAGCTGCTGCTACGGGGATCTGTTGCGAAAGCCAAGATCACAACCAGCCCCGTTCGTCGGCGACCCTCACGGCCTCGACCCGATTTCTGGTGCCCGTCTTCGCGATCGCCGCGGACAGGTAGTTGCGGACGGTCCCCTCCGACAGGAATAGCTTCCCCGCGATCTCCGACACGGTTGCGCCGGGACGAGCGGCGATCAGCACGTCCCGCTCGCGGTAGGTCAGGGGCGAGTCGCCGCTGCGGAGTGAGTCGGCGGCCAGGACCGGATCGACGACGCGCTCGCCGGCCGCGACGCGGCGGATCGCGTCGGCGAGCTGCTCGGGCGGCGAATCCTTTACGACGAACCCCCAGGCGCCGGACTCCATCGCGCGCCGGAGGTAGCCCGGCCGCCCAAACGTCGTCAGGATCAGCGAGCGGCACTCGGGAACCTCCTGGCTGAGGACGCCGGCCGCCGCAAGCCCGTCGATGCCGGGCATCTCGATGTCGAGCAGCGCGACGTCTGGACGATGCTCCTTCGCTGCTTGCACCACCTCGTCGCCACGCCCGACGCTCGCCACGACCTCGAAGTCGTCCTGCAGCGTGAGCAAGGCCGCGAACGCGCTGCGGATCAGCTCCTGGTCATCGGCGAGCAGGAGGCGGATGCTCACAGGGCACCCTCCGGTGTCAGTGACACTCGCAGCCGCCACCCGTTCGACTGCAGCGGGCCGGCGTCGATGACGCCGCCAGCCGCCGCGACCCGCTCGCGGAGTCCCTGGAGGCCGCTGCCCGGAGCCGCGGATCCGCCGACGCCATCGTCGACGATCTCGACGGTGGAAGGCGAGAGCTTGACCGAGCACGAGCGGGCGTGCGAGTGTCGAACCACGTTCGTGAGCCCCTCCCGCACGACCCAGCCGAACAGCTCCTGATTTGTGGGATCGACGCCGTCGACCGCGCCCGGAAGGTCGGCGGTGATACCGGCGGCGCGCAGCAGCTCGCGCCCGGTGGCGAGCTCCCCCGTAAGCGTCACATCCCGGTAGTTGGCGACGGCGGCGCGTACGTCCGAGAGTGACTGCCTCGCCAGGTCCTCCACCTCGGCGATCTCCTGCTATGGCGCGCGCGGGGTCAGCCCCGCCGATCTGGCGCGCGAGCCCCGCCTTGACCGTGATCGTCGTCAGCGAGTGGCCGAGCAGGTCATGCAGGTCCCGGGCGATCCGGAACCGCTCGTTCTCGGCGGCGAGACGTGCGAGCTCGGCTCGCGCGTCCGCAAGCGCTCGATTGCCCTCGAATACCTGGAGGACGCCGAAGGTCACGAGCGCGACGACCAGGATCGCGACCGGGGTGACGCTGTCGAACGTGGTCGTGATCGTGTCGTGCCAGGAGGGGATCACGGCCGGCACGAGCAGCGCGGCCAGCGCCAGCGCGAGAATGATCGGGGACGAGCGGACGCCGAGCAGGGCCACCGTCATGGCCGAGAGGTACAGGCACATGACGAACGCCGCGTCGCGGGCGAACGGCACCTCCGCCACGAACAACGCGGCGAGAACGGCGTAGAACGTCCACAGCCGGCGTGGGCTCGCCTCGCGGCTCGTCCACACGAGGGTGACATAGCCGGCTGCGAACGCAGCAAGGATCGCGTAACCGATCACGCGATCCGCGCCGTGCGAGTTTTTCGTCACCGATGGGACGACGTACAGCAGGTAGACGAGGAAGACGCAGGGCAGCACCAACCGGCGCCAGCCCTGCGTCCACCTGCGCTGACTCTCAACCCATTCGGCTCCGGCCCCGTTGGCCGGCTCGACATCGCCGTGCACGTCAGACGAATGTAGCGGGGTAGGAATGCCTCACACCCGGCTCGTGTCACGCCGGTAGGCGAGGACGGCGAGCGGGACCAGGACGAGCGTCCACACCGCGATCACGATCCACCCCTCCGCCGGCCATCCGGCGTTCCCGACCGACGTCTTACCCGCCTGCACCAGCCAGTACGAGGGGAGCGCCTTGATCACATCGAACATCGCGCCCGACTTCGCGATCAGGAACCCGTACGCGCCGCCGAGGACCGCGAGCACGATCATCGTTCCACCGACGGCGGGCGCCAGCGAGTCGGGAGTTGTGACGTGTCCCAGCAGGATCCCGAGCACTGCGATCGGGATCAGGCCGACGAGCATCAGCCCGAACACGGTGAGCCACTCGCCGACCGACATCCCAACCCCGAGCGCCGCCCCCGACAGGGACACGAGCGCGATCGCGAGCACCGCCATCAGGAAACCGACAAGCAGCTTCGAGCCGAGGTAGTTGCCCGCCGACAGCGGGGTGATCCGCATCTGACGCGTCCACCCGACCGCACGGTCCGCGGCGATGCGCCCCCCGCTCGCGAGGACCGCGATCATCGTGCCGACGGTCGCCATTCCCGCCATGAAGTAGACCGGGAAGGCCACGCCATCGAACGAATGGTGTGCGCTGCGGTCCCGCAATCGCGAAGTACAGCACGACCGGATACGCGAGCGAGAACATCACGAACCGCCAGTTCCGGAAGTTACGGAGTACCTCGTATCGCATGTACGTGGAGCGGATCATCGGACCTCCTCTAGTTCGTCGCTGGTGTCGTTCCCATCGGCGGTGAGCGCCAGGAACGCTTCCTCGAGTCCGGCCCCGCGCACCTCGACGTCACGGGCCGCCGGGAATTCGGCGAGGAGACCGCGAAGGGCCGCCTCGGAGTCGCTGCTCGAAAGGATCACGGAGTCGCCGCGCCCCTCGACACTGATCACGCCGGGCAGCTTGCGCGAGCGCCGTCAGATCGGCGCCCGGAAGCGTCGCGCGAATCGTGCGTCCGCCGGCCCTGGCCTTGATCTCGGTCGCCGGCCCGTCGGCGACGATCCGCCCGCGCGCCAGCAGCACGATCCGATCCGCGAACGCATCCGCCTCCTCGAGGTAATGGGTGGCGAAGATGACCGTCTTGCCCTGCGCCACCACCGCCCGCACCGACGACCAGAAGCCACGTCGCCCCTCGACGTCGAGGGCCGCGGTCGGCTCGTCGAGCAGCAGGAGGTCCGGATTGGCGACGAGCGCGATCGCGAAGCGAACCCGCTGCGCCTGTCCTCCAGACAGCTTGGTGGTCGAACGATCGGCGATCTCCGAGATGCCGCTGAGCGCGAGCACCTCGTCCACCTCGAGCGGACGTGGGTACAGGGACGCGACCATCGTCACGAGCTCGCGAACCCGCAGCTGCGGGACCAGCGACCCCGTCTGCAGCATCCCGCCGACGACGCCCGCCGCGACCGCCTCTGAGGGAGACATCCCGAACAGCGAGACGGTGCCGGAATCGGGCCGGCTGAGGCCGAGCACCATGTCGATCGTCGTCGACTTGCCTGCACCGTTGGGACCGAGCAACGCGACCGTCTCGCCCGGCGCGATCGTGAGATCGATCGAGCGGACGGCGCGCACCTGGCCATACGACTTAACTAGATGAGAGAGGACGATTCCCCCAGTGGATGTGTCAGTAAGTGTCATGGCGCCAGGTTGACACCGCGCCGTCCGTCCCGGTAGAGCCGAAACTCACTAGTTCGACATGACAAGTGTCAGACTCGCGACATGCGCCGATCGAACGCGTGCACGCGAGCGTGTGGGCTGGATGCCTACGCAAGCACGACCACCCCGACGCCGGCGAGGAACACGTCCAGGCGACGGCGTCGGAGGAACCAGTCCGCGACGCTGCCGCCGAGGCTGCCGTCAGGCTCGAGATCTCGCAGTGGACCGGGGTGATTCCGCGGCGCCAGCCGGCGTGTCTTGGCCGGGATGGTTGGGCTGGCGCGTGATGCTGGTGGCGTCGGCGAATCTATTCTTGGTGGGGATGCCCTACCCCGAGGCGGAGGCCCGCCAAGTGCTCCTCGATTCGCTTGCGGGTGCGACGGATGCTCTCGGCGAAGCGCTCGCCTCGTTGGGTGGCGCGTATGAGCAGCTGGATGACGAGCAGGCCGACCGCCTCGAGGAGCGGCTGTTTCGTTCGGTGCAGCGGGCTTATGGTCGCGCCCAGCGAACCTACGCGCAGTTCGCGAGCCGCTATGGACTCAGCGAGCGCGAGTTCACGATGCCGTCGCCCGGAGTGCCCTCGACTGGCGTCAGAGGCTTCGTCCAAGGCGCGGTTGGTGCTGTAGAACGCGCTGAGCTCGAGCTGGTGGCGCTACAGGAGTCCTCGATCGCGCTCGAAGTCGGCGATGTCGACCTTCGTGCTGGCGTGGCCGAAGTCCGCCGGCTGCTCGACGGCGTCTCACAGCACGCGCGTGCGTTCCTTCGCTCGTTCGGGCGATAGCCAAGCACGGCGCCGAGCGCTCCCCGCGCAACCCTCGAAATCACGCGACACCAACGCAGCGGGCGCTCCCCCCGTGACGCCGCTCCTGCTCGGCGGAAGCAGAAGTTCGCTTCAGCGCGCAGCTGAAAGGCGTTGCCTACGCAAGCCGGCGTCGCGGGCGCTCGACGTCGTGCTGATAGTCCTCGTCAGAGGCGACAGCACTGCGGACCGCTAGCGGCTTCTGCTTCTCGTCCACCGGGCTGCGACGCGGGCGACGAACTCGACGTCTCGTCTCTCGGGATGGTCCAAACTTCCCAACCACGCTCGCGAACCCCGAACTCATCCTGCGTGCACTTCGTACCTTCGGGCGGCTGGTTGCGTGGTGTGCGGCGGCCACGGTCCCGCTGCTAGCGGCTGGCTGCGGTGGCGGCTCGCCAGGCGTCGCGAGAACCGGCTCCTCCTCCGGTCATGCCACGGTCACGATCAACGCTGCCAAGCATTACCAACGGATCGCCGGGTTTGGCGTGTCCGAGGGGTTCGGGCAGGCCAAGACGCTGATGAACGCGCCAGCCTCGGTCCAGAAGCAGGTGCTGAGCTTGCTCTACAGCCCGACTCGCGGGGCGGGATTGACGATCTTGCGCAACGAGATCAGCGCCGACAAGGGGTTCACGATCGAGCCGAAGGCGCCGAGCAGCCCGAACGGCAAGCCGTCGTATCTGACGCTCGCCGAGGTCGACCAGGATCAAGGGCAGCTGTGGTTCGCCAAGCAGATCAAGGCCGACTATGGCGCCAGCGTGTTCGCCGATGCGTGGAGCGCTCTCGGGTTCATGAAGACCAACGACTCGGCAATCCACGGCGGCACGCTGTGCGGGGTCCCGGGCGCGAGCTGCAAGAGCGGCGATTGGCGCCAGGCCTACGCCAACTACCTCGTGCAGTACGCCAAGGATTACGCCGCGGCGGGCGTACCGCTCACCTACGTGGGCCCCGAGAACGAGACGACGATCGCGCCTCCCCAGGACAGCATGATCATGAGCGCGGCGCAGACCGCCAACTTCATGGCGATCCTCGGCGCGACGCTCGCGCGGTCCGGTCTTTCGACGCGCGCGGAGTGCTGCGCCAGCATCGGCTGGAACTACGCGCAGAAGTACGCGGCCGCGATCGAGACCGACAAGGCAGCGAACACGGCAACGGCGCTGTTCACCAGCCACGGCTACTTCGCAGCGCCCGACTCGCCGCTGAAGGGCTGGAGCAAGCCGGTGTGGGAGACCGAGTGGGCGCCGTTCGGCTTCCAGCCGTGGGACCCGGCCTGGGACGACGGCTCAGCGTCGTCAGGATTCACTTGGGCGCAGAACATCTACAAGGGCTTGACCGCGGCGAACCTGGGCGCGTTCCTCTACTTGTGGGGCGCAAGCACGAGCGGCCTGACTGGCCCCAACACGGGACTGGTCGAGGTCAAGGGCAACACCGTCGCCACCTCCGGTCGGCTGTGGGCGTTCGCGAGCTACAGCCGCTTCATCCGCCCCGGCGCGGTGCGCATCGGGACAACGACCAGCCGCACGGGCCTCGACGCGAGCGCGTTCCGCAACAGCGACGGGTCGACCGCCGTGGTCGTTCTCAACAGCACCCACAGCCGCCAGGTCGCGACCTTCTCGCTGCGCGGACTCGACGCAGCGCACGTCACGCCGTACCTGACCGACACAACCCACCAGCTCTCCCCACAGACCCGAATCACCGTGAGAAACAGCGCCTTCACCGCGACCCTGCCGCCACGGTCGCTCGTCACCTACGACATCCGATCGTGAGCGTCACGCGCCCACTGTGACCAGCGCACCCCCGCACGCTCTCAAACGGCCTGGCCGCCGCGCCTGGTGCGTGGGATGCGCACCCAGATCGAGCTACCCGATGACGCCCGCGCCACCGTCCGCGAGCCACGCAACCACGGCATGCCCTCGCCCATGACCGACAGAGCGGACGCATCGGCGGGCCACGTGCGGCGCGCGACCGTCCCGTCGCTTTCGCGTGAGGCGACGACAGCATGAGCGGGCCCGCCACCCAAAACGTTGGACGAAGCCGTTACACGGCGAGTACAACAGCCGGGTCGAAGCCTGGAGAGAGCGGGAAAATTATCGATCTTCCAGAAGCTTTATGAGTGGGCGGTGCCTGACTCGAACAGGCGACCTCCTGCTTGTAAGGCAGGCGCTCTACCAGCTGAGCTAACCGCCCGCCCGGGAGATCGTACTTGGGGCGCTCGCACGCCGGCCGCGACTCCGATGGAGCGCCAGCCCCCTCCATGTGCGAGTATCGCCCCAGCGAGCCGATGCGCGACGAGCCTGACGTGATCGTGGTAGGGGCGGGGCTGGCCGGGCTCGTCGCGACGCACGAGCTGGCGAAGGAGGGGCGCCGGGTGCTCGTGGTCGAGCAGGAGAACCGCAACAACCTCGGCGGACAGGCCTTCTGGTCGTTCGGCGGACTGTTCTTCGTGGACACGCCCGAGCAGCGCCACATGGGGATCAGGGATTCCTACGACCTCGCACTGCAGGACTGGATGGGCTCCGCCGGTTTCGATCGGGAACGAGAGGATCGCTGGCCGCGGCAGTGGGCCAAGGCGTATGTCCGCTTCGCGGCGACCGAGAAGCGCGAATACCTGCGCAACCTCGGCGTGCGCCTGATCCCGCTGGTGGGGTGGGCCGAGCGGGGAAATGGCAGTGCGACCGGCCACGGCAACTCGGTTCCGCGCTTCCACCTCACATGGGGAAGCGGCCCCGAGCTCGTGCGGGTGTTTCGCGAACGGGTCCTCGACGCCGAACGGCGCGGCACGGTCGAGTTGGCGTTCCGGCACCGCGTCGATGACTTGGTCGTCGAGGACGGAGCGGTCGTGGGGGTCCGCGGGGCCGTGCTCGAGCCTTGTGACGAGCTTGAGCGAGGGTGCAGCTCGTCCCGCGACCCCGTCGGCGACTTTGAGCGACGAGCGCGCGCGGTCATCGTGGCCTCCGGCGGCATCGGCCACAACTTCGAGCTCATCAAACAGAACTGGCCCGCGCGGCTCGGCAAGCCTCCGGAGACCATGATCGCCGGCGTCCCCGCGTACGTAGACGGCCGCATGCTCGCGATCACCGAAGCCGCGGGGGGCAACGTCGTCAATCCCGACCGCATGTGGCACTACGTCGAGGGCGTCCACAACTGGAACCCGGTGTGGCCGCAACACGCGATCCGCATCATTCCCGGGCCCTCCGCGATGTGGTTCGACGCCAACGGCTACCGGCTCGAGCCACCGAACTTCCCCGGCTTCGACACCCTGCGCAGCCTGCGCCGCATCCTCGCCACCGGCTACGACTACTCGTGGTTCATCCTCACTCAGTCGATCATTGAGAAGGAGTTCGCGCTGTCGGGGTCGGAGCAGAATCCCGATCTGACGGGCAAGGACTGGAAGCTCACGGCGAGCCGCATCGCCCCGGGCGCTCCGCGCCCGGTCGAGGCGTTCAAGCGGCACGGCGTCGATTTCGTCGTGCGAGACAACCTGCGCGACCTCATCGCCGGCATGAACGAACTCGCACGGGGACCCGAGCTCGACCTGGGCCATATCGAGCGGCAGATAGTCGCCCGGGATCGGGAGGTCGAGCATCGCTTTTCAAAGGACGCGCAGGTGATGGCGATCAACAATGCGCGCCGATACCTCGGCGACAGGCTGCGCGTGGCCAAGCCGCACCGCCTGCTCGATCCAAGCCACGGCCCCTTGATCGGGGTGCGCTTGAATATCTGCACGCGCAAGACCCTCGGAGGCCTCGAAACCAACCTCGACTCTCAGGTGATGCGCCCCGACGGACCGCCGTTCGCCGGGCTCTACGCCGCCGGGGAGGTGGCCGGTTTCGGCGGCGGTGGGGTGCACGGGTACAACGCACTCGAGGGCACGTTCCTCGGCGGGTGCATCTTTTCCGGCCGCGCCGCTGGGCGCGCGCTGGCGGGAAGGCTGCGCTGACCCTGCCTCGACCCCAGGCTCGTCGGTGATACGGTTGCCGCCATGGTGAGGGTGGTGCGGCTGCTCCTGCGCCCGTTCGGGTACCTGTTGTTCGTGGTGTCGCTTGCGGCGTTGTCAGGGGCTGCGCGGCTGCTCGGCGAGACGCACGATCTCGGCTTCTTCTCCGGGCGGCTCGCGCGCATGCTGTGGCGCTATCCGGAGGTCACGCGCCGTGGGATTCAGATGGCCTGGCTGGCGTGGGCCGTCATGTTCGTCGTCGCGATCAGCCCCCTCGATCCGATCGCTACCCGGTGGGACGAGGTTGCGCTCGGGGCGCTCGCGCTCCTCGTGCTTTGGCACCGGCTCTTCGCCGCGCGACGAGCCGAGCGTTGAGATTCTGAAGCGCCTGTTCGAGCCCGACTACCTCGGGGTCTAGCTCGCGCATCGCGATCGCCAGGCGGTACTCGGCGAAGTACTCAGGCGAGATCGAGCAGGCCGCCGCGATCAGCTCCATCGCCCGCATGGAGGGCTTGTCATGGCCATTGGCCAGCATGTTCAGGTGGGCGTGGGTGATGCCCCTGCCGTCGATCCGGCGGATCTCCTCGGCGAGGCCGCGATAGCTCAGGCCGCGCTCGTCCATTAGCGCGCGCAGCGCATCACCGAACGGACTGGTGCTCGTGGAGCTCATTGATCGCTTTCCTCCCTCGCTAACGCCGCCAGCATCACGGGCACACCGGAATCTTGCCATGCCCTTGCGTCGTGATGCGGGGGCAAGTAGGATGACGCGGTAGGTAAGATACCTAACGGGACGTCAGGCAACGGGGCTCTACGAGCCCGAAGCCTGACCGGGGGGCTTCGGCCGGTGCCGGTCCGCTCAGCGTCACCCTTCACGCAGCGGACCGGCGCGGCCGATTTCACGCGGGCGAGCGGCAACCGGCCTCGGACGAGCACTCTCACCGCGGACCAGCGTCGATCGCTGCACGGACCTCGGAAATTTGCGGCTGCCTGCCGAATGCGGCCAACGCCCACGTAGCGCCAGCCTCCTGCCACGGCCCGGTCTCCTCATCGGGCTCGACCTCGACGACCAGATCAAACCCCGTCAGCCCGCCATCGCGAGCGCCTTCGATCTCGCCCGCCAGCTCGGCCAAGGCCTCGGGTCCGGGCAGCTCGATCGGAAACAGCCCGTCCCACCGCATGGCTCGGCGGACCGGTCGCCGATGCGGCCACACGGCCGCCACCCAGACGGGGATTCGCGGCCGTTGGACTGGCGGCGGCTCGAACTCTCCACCCCAGAACTCGGTCAGCCGGGCCAGCCCTTGATCGAGGAGACGGGCACGTTCGCGAGGGTCCTCGACCTCACCGAACGGCGCTAATTCGTGGGAGCTTCCCAGCCCGACCCCGAGGATCATCCGTCCGCCACTCAGGTGGTCAAGGGTGACCGTCTCCCGGGCGACCTTCTGGACGCGGCGCCTCGAGAGCGGAGTGACCAGCGGGCCGAGCCGCAGCCGCTGAGTCCGCGCCGCGATTGCGCTGAGGGCAACCCACGGGTCGGCGACCGCTTTGACGGGATCCCGATAGACGATGTGGTCCCAAAGGAACACGCCATCCCAGCCGCGCTCCTCGGCGGCGACCGCCAGCTCAACGAGCACTAACGGGTCGGAGAGCTGGTCAAACGGAGCCAGGTAAAGCCCCCGCCTCAAGCTGCGGTCGTCTAGACCAGACATATCCCCATTCTCCTCGAGATCGTCGATCGGCAGAGCCCTCCGCCGCGCTCGTCGCCGGTGAGGCGGCGAGCGCGTCGAACACGCTAACGCCTGACGATCGCCGGTCACAAAAATGTAACTGCGTTATGGCCCTGTGACCGCCGGGCTCGTACAACAGCCGGCATGGGCAGCAACCAAGCGACGCACCGGGGACCGTCTGACCCACGCAGTTGGTCCCGCAGACGATGAGCATCGTCGGCCGTGGTCATCCGCAACGCGTTCCGCAACGCGACGCGCACCGTCTCGATCGTGCTGATCCTCGGGCTTGCGATCGGCCTCGCCGTCGTCATGCTGATCGCGCACCGCGCGGTCAGTGACAAGGTCGCGACGACGCTCAGCTCGGTCGGCAACACCGTGACCATCGGCCCGCCCGGGTATTCCGCCGGCGGGCGGCTCGGGAAGTTCCTCACGAGCGCCGAGCTCGCCCCCATCGCTCACCTCCACGGGGTCACGAGCCTCGACGAGTACTTCAATGGCGCGGCGAAGGCCAGTGACCTGCCGCCGAGCAGCGCGACGGGCACCGGTTCGACGCAGAACGCCCGGAAGCGCATCGCGCGCCCACGGTCATGGCTCGGGGGGGAGCGCGGGCCCCGTCAAGCAGGGCTCGACGAGCCTCAAGTACCCCGGGACCCTGGCGCTCGCCACGCAGGGCCTCGCTTGTGAGCCGAAACCCTGCACTCCGCCGATTAGCTTCTTCACGATTTACTTGACCGGGTCGAACCAGCCGACGGCCGCGGTGAACATCGGCGCGTCGACGCTCAGGATCGTCAGCGGCCGCGCGATCTCGGGCACGACGCTCGGCGGACGTCGCCATGGTCAGCACGGCGATGGCGCGAAAGAACGGGCTGAAGGTCGGTTCGACGTTCCCCGCCTACGGCAAGACCCTCACCGTCGCAGCCATCTTCGAGAGCGACAGCCAGCAGGGCAACGACACGGTCATCACCTCGCTGCCGGTCTTGCAGCGCCTGGAGCGGGACACCGGGTGGCCCGCTCTTCTCCGCCGTCGTTACCGCCGCCTCGCTGACCGATCTCGCGTCGGTAACCAAAGCGATCGAGCGTACGTCCTCGGCCCGCGAGCGAGCGTGGTGAGCTACCTGGCCGACGCCCACCGGGCGGTCGACGACCTCGACAGCGTGAAGGGCATCGCGCTCGACAGTCTCGTCGGCGCCGTCGGGGCCGCGGTCGTGATCCTTTTCCTCGTGATGGTGCTGATCGTGAGGGAGCGCAAGCGCGAGATCGGGACTCTGAAGGCGATCGGTGCGCCCGAACGGCCGGATCATGGCGCAGTTCACGACCGAGGCGGTGACCTTCACGCTGCTCGGCTTGGTCGTCGGCTTCGTCGTCGGCGATCATCGCCGGCGAGCCCCGTCACCTCGTCGCTCGTCTCGCATAGCGGGGTGTCGTCGGACACGGGCGCCCGCGGCCTGTTCGGCGCGGGGAGTCCGGTACTCACCCGTCTGACAGACATCAACGCGCGAGTCGGGTGGCCGGTGATCCTCGAGGGCCTGGCCGCCGCTGTGGTCGTCGCTGTCCTCGCCAGCGCGGCAGCTGCCTGGATGATCGGCAGGATCCGGCCCGCCGAAGTCCTTCGGAGCGAGTGACCGTGCTCGAGGCGAGAGACGTGATGAAGTCGTTCGGTTCCGGCGACCGCGCGGTGACGGCCGTGAGGGGTGTGACGATGACCGTCGCCAACGGCGAGTTCGTCGCGATCGTCGGCCGCAGCGGCAGCGGCAAGACGACCCTCATGAACCTGCTCGGCGCGCTCGAGCAGCCGACGGGCGGGATGATCTTTGTGGACGGCCAGGACATCACGCGGCTTAGCGCCGAGCGAGGTCGTCCACTACCGCGGGCGGAGCGTCGGCTTCGTCTTCCAGAGCTACAACCTCATCCCGAACCTGAATTCCATCGAGAACGTCATGCTCCCGATGGAGTTCATCGGCGTCAGCAAGAGCGAGCGCGGTGAGCGGGCGCGCCAGCTACTGGATCAGGTCGAGCTGACGGGCGACAAGCAGGGGCGCAAGCCGGGCCGCTTGAGCGGTGGCGAGCAGCAGCGTGTCGCGATCGCCCGAGCACTCGCAAACAAGCCGTCGATCGTCCTCGCCGACGAGCCTGCCGGCAACCTCGACTCCCAGACGAGCTGCGACGATCGTCCAGCTTCTCCGCAGCCTGGCTCACTCCGAGGGAACCACGGTCGTGGTCGTCACCCACGACCAATCACTCGCCGACCAAGCAGACAGGGTGCTCCAGCTCGAGGACGGCCGCCTCCTGGCCACGAGCGAACCTGGTTCGGCGGCATCTTCCGACGGTCCCAGCGAGACGACGAACGCTTCGTGAGCGTCGTCAGCAGGGGCATCCGCAACGCCTTCCGCAACGCGACCCGGGCGATCGCGATCGTCGTCATTCTCGGCCTGAGCGTCGGCCTGAGCTTCGTCATGTTGATCGGTCATAAGGGCGTTCAGAACAAGATCGACGACACGCTGGCCTCGATCGGCAACTCCGTCAACATCGCTCCGGCCGGCGCCGCCGCAGGAAGCACGAAGCACCTTACGACGGCCCAGCTGAGCAAGGTGGCGCACCTGCCGTACGTGGTGAACCTCGACGAGGCGCTCCCCGACAGCGTGCAACCCAACGACAAAACCAACAAGTCCGCCGGTGGCGGCAAGGCGCTGCTGCCGAGCAACTCCGGCGAGCCGGTGAGCTCCGTCGGCACAAACGAGCCCACCGACCCCTCGAACATCGGCGCCTCGACTCTCACGATCGTGGCCGGGCACGTGATCGACGGGGCGGGCGACTCGGACGACGCGATGGTGAGCGCGGCGATCGCCCGGAAAAACCACCTGCGGCTCGGGTCGACCTTCACCGCCTACGGCTCAGTCTTCACCGTGAGAGCGATCTTCGACAGCGACACAGGCAGCGGAAACGATACGGTCATCGTCCCGCTCGCGACCGAACAGCGCCTCACCCACCAGGACCGCGACGTGGCAAGCGCCGTCGCCACGGCGGACTCCCTCACCCACTTGAGCGCCGTCACCGGCGAGATCACAGCCGCCCTCGGCCCCACGGCGGACGTCACGAGCGACATCGCCCAGGCCGACCAGGCGCTTGCGCCGCTCAACAGCGTCAAGAGTCTCTCCTTGTACAGCCTTTTTGGAGCCGTGGGCGCAGCCGCGGTCATCACCTTTCTGATCATGGTGATGATCGTCCGGGAACGGAAGCTGGAGGTCGGGATCCTGAAGGCAATCGGTGGGTCAAACGGGCGCATCCTGTCTCAGTTCATGACCGAAGCCTTGACCTTCAGTGTGCTCGGCGGAGCCGCCGGCCTCCTCGCGGGCGCACTCGCCGCGAGCACGATCACGTCCAGCCTGGTCGGCAACAGCGCCGGCTCCAACTCGTCGACAAACGGGCTCACCGTGCGGAACCCGGTGCTCGAACACCTCTCCCACGTGCACGCGACGGCCAGCGTGGCTGACATCCTCGTCGGCTTGGCGGCCATCCTCCTGATTGCCGCTTCCGGGAGTGCGGCTGCGTCGTATCTCATCAGCAGAATCCAACCCGCAGAAGCCCTGAGGACCGAGTGATCGTGCTTTAGGCGAGGGAGTCAGGTCTCTTCGCTGACGAGAAGGACGATCTTGCCTCGGTGGTCTCTGTCGGTGGTGCGCTCGAAGGCTCGGCGGGCATCGGCGAGCGGGAACACCTGGTCGATGGTGGGTCGCAGCTCGCCGTTATCTGCGAGGGTGGCGAGCTCGGTTAACTGGTCGTGGTCGGGTTCGACGATGAAGTAGACGGACGTGAAGCTGCGGTCGGTCGCTGGGGGCGGTTGGGTGGCGATCGACACGATTCTGCCGCCGTCTTTCAGGACGGCTTGCGCGCGGGTGAGGCGATCGTCGCCAGCGGTGTCGAAGACGAGATCGACCTGGTCGACGTGGTCCTCGAACCGCGTCGTGTCCTGGTCAATGACATCGTTGGCTCCTAGATCGAGGGCTGCCTGGCGGTTGGCTCTCGACGCGCTTGCGATCACGTGGGCGCCCCGGGCGCGCGCGAGTTGAACGGCGAAGCCGCCCACCCCGCCGGCAGCGCCGAAGATCACCACGCGCTCGCCTGCCTCGAGCTTGCCGTGCTCGAACAGGCCTTGCCAGGCGCTCAGCGCGGCGAGGGGGATGGCGGCGCTGTGCACGTGGTCGAGCCGCTGTGGCCTTGGCGCCAGGAAAGCCGCGGGAAGGACGGCGTACTCGGCGGCGGCGCCGTCGCGGTCGAAGCCGCTCAGCGCATACACCCGATCGCCCGGCGCCACGCCCTCGACCCCGGGTCCGGTGTCCGCGACGACGCCGGAGAACTCATAGGACGGGGTGGCGGGGAGGCGGCCTTCGGGCCACTCGAGCTCGCCGCGTGTGATCGCGGCTGCGTGGACGCGCACGAGCACCTCGCCCGCGCTCGGATGGGGCGTGGCGATCCGCTCGAGCGTAAGCGAGTCGGGATCGCCGAGCGCGTGCAAGCGGATCGCGTTCATCGTGCTCTCGGTCATCGCGGTGCCTCCGTGCTCGTGCTGAGCAGCTGGAGTACCGCTTTCTCTACCCTCGCCCGCGCCTGCCAGCTGTCACCCGGCCACTCCCCGGGATCGACTACGTTGCCCGCTGCGTAGAGCTCGAGGATCCGCGGGTCGATGTAGGACTGCCGCGCGACGGTGGGGGTGTTTCCGAGCTGCGTGGCCGCGGCTCGCGATGCCACAGTCGCCGCGCGGGAGACCAGAGGACGCTCCGTCGCGAGCGCGACGGCGGCGATCACGGTCGCGTTCCATGTGCGGTACTCCTTAGCGGAGAACGGTCCAGCCGTCTCCGCCCGCAGGAAGTTGTTGACGTCCTCGCGGTGGACGCGAGTCCAGCCTCGCGCTCCGCGAAAGGCCAGCAACTCGGGAGGCCCGTTGCGACGCCGTCGTAAGCTCGCCAATACCGCTATCGCCTCAGGGTCTGTTATCGAGAGGTGCTGACGTTGTCCCGCCTTGCCGACGTAATCGAACACCGCTTGGCCCTTTCTCATCGCCACCTGATTGGTGAGCAGCGTGGTTAGGCCGTAGTGCCGGTTATCACGCGCATAGCGATCGGATCCCACCCGGAAGAGGCCGACGTCGAGAAGCCTCAGGGACAGCGCCAGCACTCGCCGATGCGAGAGCGAAGCATCGGCGGTTAGCGCGCTAGCGACTTGAGCCCGTAGCTGCGGCTGGATTCGCCCGAACGCCTCCATGTCGCCAAACTTGAGTTCGTCGCGATCGTGCCGCCACTCCGGGTGGTAGAGATACTGCTTCCGCCCGCGCCCGTCGATGCCGGTCGCCTGAAGGTGCGACATCGCGTCGGGCGCGATCCAGACGTCCTTCCAGGCCGGCGGGATCGAAAGCGACTCGATCCGGGCGAGGACGTCCGGATCCCCGATAGCGATTCCGCCCGCGTCGATGTACGCAAACGGGCGCCGACTGCCGACGCGGGTGATCCCGGGGTCAAAATCGTGAGCCAACCGCAGCTTCACGTCAGTCACGATACGTGCGTTCCGCCCCAACGAGATGAGTGCAGGTATTAGACGGACCGTTGCAGGCCGCTGAGGACGATGTCGTAGATGCGCTGTGCTTGTGCTCTCCAGTCGCGTGCCGGGTCGAGCTGCCAGAGGCCGGCCAGCGCGAGGATCACATCGTCCGCGTCGAGGCCCGGCCGCAGCGAGCCGGCGGAGATGTTCGCCTGGAGCAGACGGTCGAGTGCTGAAACGATCGCGCCGTAGGTATCGGTGGAGGACAGATCGCTTCCGGGGGTGGTCACCTTGCGCAGGGCGTCGGCGAGCCCGTGTTTGGTCACCGCGTAGCGTGCCAACCGCTCGACCCAGGTGCGCAGGGCGTCGAGCGGCGCCTGCTCGTCCAGAAGCAGGTCGGCGGCATCTACGAGGCTTTGGACCTCGTGCCGGTAGGCAGCGAGCACGAGCTCTTCTCTGGTGGGGAAGTGCCGGTAGAGGGTCGCGTTGGCGACACCCGCGCGCTTGGCGATCGCGTTCAGGGAGGCGTCGGGCGACGCGGTCAACGCTTCCAGCGCAGCCACGAGAATCGCCTCGCGGTTGCGACGGGCATCGCTTCGCTTGGGCTCTGTGGATGAGGTCATGCAGAGTGTTCCCGTTGCAAGCGGGGAACTCCCCGCTTATACTTCTGCGCGTACCGGGGAGTTCCCCGGTACGCGCAGGTTAACGCGCTGACGACGGGAAGAGGGAGACGCAAGATGACCAGGCACGAGATCACGCCGGCCGAGCAGGCAGACCGCCTGGCAATCCGGGAGGTGGTCGACTCCTACGCGCACTGCGCCGACCGCCGCGACGCCGAGGGCCAGAAATCCCTGTTCACGGAGGACACCCACTTCGTTGTCCACATGGACGGACAGGGCTCCGCGCCCACGCAGGAGCTAGTTGGCCGCGAGGCGCTGACGCCGGTGTTCGATGACCTCAACCGCTACCAGGCCACGATGCATTTCAACGGCCAGAGCACGATCGCGCTCGACGGCGACCGAGCGACCGGCGAGAGCTACTGCATCGCCCACCACCTCTTCACCGACGACGGCGAGCGCAAGCTCATGGTCGCGTGGCTTCGATACGACGACACGTTGGTCAAGCTCAACGACACGTGGCGGTTCGCCGAGCGAAAGCTCTACGTCGACTGGACCGAGACCCGGCCTTCACATCCGTAGTGCTGGGGACCACGCGCTGCGCGAGGCGCGCAACCTACGCCGCCGATACGGGACGATTCGGAGAGACCCCTAGTCCCCTGGTTCCGAGCTTGACGGTGTTCATCCTGCCCTCCTTCGTTGACGGATAGAGTCACGCGGTTCTTACCGGAACCCGACTAAGGAGAGCACATGAAGATCGCGTCCGTGGGCAAAGGGAGGATCGGCGGTGGACTCGGCAGCCTGTGGGAAAAAGCGGGGCACGAGGTCGCTCTTCTCGGTCGAGATGGCGGCGACGTGTCCGATGCCGAAGCGGTGCTCATCGCGGTCCCCGGGACGGCCGTCCCACAAGCGCTCGACACTGTCCGGGGCATCGAGTCAAAGACGGTGATCGACGCTACCAACCTAGTCGGCGCAAGGCCACCGGACGGATACGCATCCAACGCCGAGTACATCAAGTCCAGGACCAACGGACCCACGGCCAAGTCGTTCAACGTCAACTTCGCCTCGCTATTCGAGAACATCGCCGACGCGAGCTCACGCCCCGGGAATCTGTGGTGCGGTGATGACGAGGCGCAGGACGTCGTCGAGCGGCTGAACCGGGACGCTGGCTACGAGCCGATCCACGTTGGCGGCCTCGAGAACGCCGCGCTGCAGGAGGGCGCCGTGGGCCTGTGGTTCGCGATCACGCAGAGCGGGATGGGCCCGTTCTTCTACCGGATGGGGCCGCCCGACCGCATCTGATGCCGCGCCACGCCGCGCGGAGCCGCCGACGCCCACCACGGGCGCGACGTGCAGACCAGCCATCAGGCTCCTACGGCCTACCGTTTGATGCGACTGGAAGAGGTGATTTGTGATGGCTGCTCCCACCGTCGTTCTCGTCCACGGCGCGTTCGCTGACGCGTCGGGGTTTCGCGGTCTGTATGACGAGCTTCTCGGGGAAGACTTGACGATCATCGCTCCGCCGAATCCGCTCCGAGGTCTGAGCGGCGGCGACGGCGAGTACCTCAGCGGCGTGATAGGCGAGATCGACGGGTCGGTCCTGCTCGTCGGTCATTCCTACGGGGGCTCGGTCATCACCGCGGCCGGCACGGGGGACAACGTGGTCGGTCTCGTCTACATCTCCGGGTTCGCTCCGGACGAGGGCGAGAACCTGACAGACCTCCAGTCCAAGTTCCCCGCTCCGGGGATCGTCCCGTACATCGTTCAGCACAAGTTGTCCGACGGCGGCAACGAGTTCACACTCGCTCCTGAGGGCTTCCACGAGTCATTCTGCGCCGACATCCCGGCCGATGACGCGGCGTTCTACGCGATCAGTCAGCGCCCCCTCGCCGGCGTCGCACTCACCGAGGCGGCACCGACCCCCGCATGGCGCAGCCGTTCGTCCTGGGCGGTGTTTGGCAGCGCCGATAGGTGTATCGATCCAGGCGTTCACCGCTTCAGCTACGAGCGCATGGGCGCGACCGCGACCGAGATCGAACGGGGTTCGCACGTCGTCATGATCTCCCACCCCAGGGAGGTCGCGGAGGTCGTGATGACTGCCGTCCGCGCCTGCGCCAGTCCGGAAAGCCGATGAAGCACAACGACATCGACCGCGACTCGCTGACTGGCGAACGGCGCGGGCCTGGAGATAGCCGGCGTTAACGATGACGCCGGCCATCACCGACCTCGACGACTTCAACGCGCTCGACCCGTTCTTTCGCATCATCGAGCAGGGACTGGACGGCATCGCGGACGGCGGGCACTTCTTCGACCTGCTCTCCGAAGACGTGATCTTCGACTACATCATCACGACCCCCGGCTACCCAAGACACGTCGAAGGCCGCAACGCCGTCGCCGAGCTCTACCGCCCCTACGGCACGATGATCGTCCTAGACCGATGTCACGACCTCGCGGTCCATCACGACACCAACACCGGCGTCGTCGTGCTCGAGTACGCCTCCGAAGGTCGAGTCGTCGCGACCAGCGCCCCGTACACCAACCGGTACATCTCTGTCCTGACGATCACCAACCGCAAGGTCACCCACTGGCGCGATTACCTCGACCCGATAGCCGTCTTCGACGCGCTCGGATGGCCATCACATTGACGGCTGGGTAACCCGGCGCCCGGGTCGGGACCTCTCGTCAGTACCCCCAGCCGGATTCGAACCGGCGATCTCCGGCGTGAAAGGCCGGCGTCCTAAACCACTAGACCATGGGGGCGATCATGGTGATTGTAGGTTCGCGGACGCAGGCGGTCGCCGCGCCGCACTGGGGCTACTATTCGCGGCGGGAGAGTTCGTAACGGGAGAGGCGGTGAACCGATGGGAAGCATCATCCAAAAGGCTGTCTTGGTGCTTCTGGTGGTGGGCACATCTGGGGTGTTCGCGCCAGGCGCGCAGACGGCCGCTATCCGGGGCGGCGTTTCGCCGACGGCAAAATGCGCCAGGCTGAAGCTGACCGCCAAGCCGGGGACCAACACCGCGATGGTCCCCGAGGCCATCAAGAGCAGGGTGAGGAACTGTTCCTCGGCCACCGAGACGGTGACCCTGGTCCAGTCCATCGCCGGGCCGTCGGCCGCGGCGCAGATGGCCAAGATGTGGAAGATCAAGTTGAGGTCGGGGCAGACCGTGGTCAAGGCCCGGTCGTTTCCTTACGCCTGCTGCGGGACCTACACCGTCACCGACAAGGTGCTCAGCACGTCCGGCAAGGAGCTAGCCAAGGCGACGGCCAGCTTCACGTTCGCATAGCGCCCGTAGGCTCGAGGCCGTTCGCGATCGTCTCGGCGGGCATGCCTCCTACCATTCGGCGAGGCCCCCGTAGCTCAATGGCAGAGCAGCGGCCTTTTAAGCCGAGGGTTGCAGGTTCGAGTCCTGCCGGGGGCACTATCTAGATGGTGGCCGCGTCGAGTGCGCCCTGAGGCTCGCTCGTCAGCTCTTGACCACCTTCACGTTCGGCTTCAAGGTGGGCGATCCGGTTAGCGAGGCGTCGGTCAGCAGGCACTCGTGCTTGGTCGATGGTGCGGCAGCGAAGGCAGCGTGCTTGAAGGTGAGCTTGTTGACGTCGTCGTAGCTGCCTCTGGGAGAGGTAGGCCCCTTCGGCCCCGCCACACCCGAGCGGCATCGACGCGGTTGGATATACCACACTCTGGGGTCGCACGCTGGGGTCGTGTGTGGCGCGGGGCCACCGCTCCCCGGCCACTTTCAGTGCCTGAAGTGCCTGCGGCTGGTGAAGATCAGCGCCGCGTCGGCGGCGTCGACCGCCTCGATCACCATTGGGTCGCGGATCGAGCCGCCCGGCTCGATGATCGCGGTGACCCCGGCGGCCGTCGCGAGCTCGGCGCTGTCGGGGAACGGGAAGAAGGCGTCGGAGGCCATCGCCATCCCCTCGCTGAGCGGGGCGCCGGCCCCCGGAGGAGACCCTCCGTCGCGCGCCGCGTCGGCCAGGGCCGAGTACTTCTCGAGCGCGATCCGCACGGCGTCCACTCGGCTCATCTGGCCCGCCCCGATTCCCACCGTCTGGAGCCCCGCGGAGAGCACGATCGCGTTGGAGCGCACGTGCTTGCACACCTTCCACGCGAACAGCGCGTCGCTCCACTCGGCCTCAGTCGGCTGACGGGCCGAGACGACCTTCATCTCATCGCGCGGCTCGAGCCCGGAGTCCCGATCCTGTACGAGCATGCCGCCGGCGACCTGGCGCAGGTCGGCTTCGATCTGGCTCGACGCTCGCCGCTCGCGGTCGTCCAGGATGCGCATGTTCTGCTTTGTCTGCAGCACCTCGAGCGCGTCGGGGGCGTAGCCGGGCGCGAACAGCACCTCGATGAACTGGCCCACCAGCGCCTCCGCCAGCGGGCGCTCCACGCGCCTGTTGAGGCACACCACGCCGCCGTAGGCGGACATCGGGTCGGCCTCGTAAGCCCGCCGATATGCCTCGAGCAGATCCGACCCGAGCGCCACCCCGCAGGGGTTGTTGTGCTTGATGATCACGCAGGCGGGCACCTGAAACTCCCCCACCAGCTGCCGGGCCGCGTGCAGATCGAGCACGTTGTTGAACGAGAGCTGCTTGCCGCCGAGCTGAGACACCATCGAGAGGACGTGCGTACGGGCGCCGACCTGCGCGTAATAGGCGCCCCGCTGGTGCGGGTTCTCTCCGTACGGAAGCTCGAGCACCTTCTCGTAGGCGCGCACCAGGAGCGGAGGGAAGTCCTCGCGCTTCTCCTGGAACCAGCGGGCGATCGCCGCGTCGTAGCGCGCCGTGATCGCGAACGCCTCCGCCGCCAGGCTCTCGCGCGTGGCCGCCGAGAGCCGGCGATCGGACTCTCGCAGCTCCGCCAGGATCGCGTCGTAACTCTCGGGGGTCGTCACCGGCGCGACGTAGCTCCAATTCTTGGCCGCCGCGCGGATCAGGGTGGGCCCGCCGATGTCGATGTTCTCGATCACCTCGCGCTCCGAGGCACCTCGCCTCGACGCGGTCCGCTCGAAGGGATAGAGGTTCACGCACACCAGGTCGATGAACTCGACATCGTGCTCCTCGGCGGTGCGCATGTGTTCGGCGTCGTCGCGCAGCGCCAGCACGCCCGCGTAAAGCCGCGGATGCAGGGTCTTCACCCGACCGTCCATGATCTCGGGGAAGCCGGTGAGATCGGAGATCGAGCGGACGGGCAGACCGGCCTCGGCGAGGGTCTCGGCGGTGCCGCCGGTCGAGACGATCTCGACTCCAAGCGCGTTCAGGCCGCGGGCGAACTCGACGATGCCCGTCTTGTCCGAGACCGATAGCAGCGCCCGAGCGACGCGGACCTCGGGCACCCGAGCGACGTGCACCTCGCCGCGGGCAATCTCGGTCTCGTTCAGTCGCTCGATGCCGGATTCCATGGCGCGGCCCGACTCTACCGCTCGATCACGACGCGCCGGGGGTTGTCGTCGTCGATCCGCACGGCGCCCGACGCGATCAGCCGCACCGCCTCTGGCAGCAGCTCGTGCTCGATTGGCGCGAGCCGTCGCCTGACGTCCTCGGCGCGGCGTACGTCGGCCAGCTCCACCGCGCGCTGCAGGATCACCGGGCCCGTGTCGATGCCGTCGTCGACGAAGTGGACGGTCACGCCAAAGACCTTGACGCCGTACTCGAGCGCCTGCTCGATCGCGCCCAGCCCTGGGAAAGCGGGGAGCAAGGCCGGGTGGACGTTGATCACGCGGCCCTGAAAGCTACGCAGGAACTCCGGGCTCAAGAGCTGCATATAGCCCGCGAGCACGATCAGCTCGGCTCCCTGCTCGGTCAGCCAGGCGGCCATCGCGCGGTCCCTCGCGTCGCGGTCGCGGTAGTCGGCGAGCGGGAAGATCGAGGCCGGCACGCCGGCCGAGCGCGCCCGCTGAAGCGCACGCGCCGTGGGTTTGTCCGAGGCCACGGCCACGACGTCGATCCCGTCGCGGCCGTGCACGCGATCGAGCAGAGCTTGGAGGTTCGTGCCCTCGCCAGAGGCCAGGACCGCGACCCGCACCGCCGCGTTCAGGACCGCGTCATCGCGTACGGACCCTGCCGGCGCTCACGCCCGGACCAGCGGCAGCTGCGATTCGAGCGCGTGCTTGCCGTGCGCGCCCTCGGTCCCCGGCAGCGGATAGGAACCCGTGAAGCAGGCGTCGCAATGGACCGAGCGCGTCCGCTCGACGGCCTCGGGCGACCCCCCGATCGCCTCGTAGACGCCCTCCATCGAGAGGTAGTGCAGCGAGTCGCAGCCGAGTTCGGCCGCGACCTCATCGACGGTGCGGTCGTGGGCGATCATCTCCTCGCGCGTGGACATGTCGATCCCGTAGTGGCAGGGGTGCTTGATCGGGGGGGCCGAGATCCGCAGGTGGATCTCGCTGGCGCCGGCCTCACGCAGCATCGCCACGATCTGGCGCGTCGTGTTGCCGCGCACGATCGAGTCGTCCACGACCACGAGTCGCTTGCCGGCGACCACGTCGGGCAAGGGGTTGAACTTCAGCCTCAGTCCGTGCCGGCGCAGTTCCTGGCCGGGCTGGATGAAGGTCCGCGCGACGTAGCGGTTCTTGATGAAGCCGTCGTCCTGGGGCAGGCCGGCCGCGCGCGCCACGCCCCGCGCGGCGGCGTTGCCGGAGTCCGGGACGGGGATCACGACATCTGCCTCCACCGGCGCTTCGCGCCAAAGAATTTCGCCCATCCTCGCCCTCGCCACCTGGAGCACGTTGCCGCCCATGCGCGAGTCCGGGCGCGCGAAGTAGATGTGCTCGAAAACGCACAGGGCGGGTCGCTGCGGCTCGCCGACGATGCGCGTCCGCAGCCCGCCTTCGGTCAGGATGATCACCTCGCCGGGCTGCACGTCGCGCAGGTAGCGCGCGCCGATGAGGTCAAAGGCACACGATTCGCTGGCGATGCAGTACGCCGGCTGTCGGCCGCTGCCGTCTTCGTCGGACTCGATCACGCCCAAGGAGAGCGGCCTCAGCCCGTGTGGATCGCGGAAAGCGATCACCGCCTCGTCGGTGAGGGCCACCGTCGAGAAGGCGCCGCGCAGCCGCGAGACCACGTCCGCCACCGCGTCCTCGATCCGCGGCGCCGGATGCAGCGCGAGCAGCGCGGCGATGACTTCGGAGTCCGAGGTGGAGGCGAACTCGACGCCCTGCTCGCGGAGCTCCGTATAGAGCTCGACGGCATTGATCAGGTTGCCGTTGTGGGCGAGCGCGAGCGTGCGCTGGTCGTCGCGGACGACGGGCTGGGCGTTCGTCCATTGCGACGAGCCGGTCGTCGAATAGCGCACGTGGCCGATCGCCATCTCACCCTCCAGCGAGCGGAGTGTGTGCTCGTCGAAGACCTGCGCGACCAGCCCCTGATCGCGGATCGCCATGATGTTCCCGCCCCGGGGCGCGGCGGCGATGCCCGCCGACTCCTGGCCCCGGTGCTGGAGTGCGAACAGCGCGAAGTACGCGAGCCGGGCGACGTCGTGATCGGGACCGTAGATCCCGAAGACGCCGCACTCGTCGCGGGGGCCGTCGCGATGGTCGGTGAGAGAAGACATCCGGTTGCCGGCGGCTTCAGCGAGTCCTGATTCTAGTGCCACGTCAAAAGAAGTTCCTCAGACCCTCGGACCATGCCCCCGCGAGCTCGGCAACCGGGAGCCTCAGCCGGCCGGCGATCTCGAGCGCGTTCCCGCATACCTCGCCGATGATCGTGCACGGGGCGGACGGTCCCGACTCTGCCCACCGGTGCAGCGCTTCGGGCGAGCCCGAGACGACGAATCCGCTCCCAGGCGACTCGCCGAACGGCTCGAGCCCATCGGGCAGCTGTACCCGAGCCCCGATATTTCCGGCCACGCAGCACTCGGCCAGGGCCACCGCCACGCCTCCTTCGGCGACATCGTGGGCATTGTGTAGCGCCTGAGAACGCACCCCCATCCGGATCTTCGCCTGCGCGTCACGGACACGAGCACCGTCCTTGTCGGGTAGGGGCCCGCGCGGAGGCTCACCCCGGAGCTTGCAGAGCTCCGAGGCCGCCAGCGAGGGCTCAAACGGTCCCACGAGCGCGATCGCGTCTCCGGCGCGCGCGAACCCCAGCCTGCCGGCCACCGCCGCGTCCGGGAGCTTGCCCACGACCCCGATGACAGGGGTCGGAAAGATCGGGCCCCCGGGCGCCTCGTTGTAGAGCGAGACGTTGCCGCCCACGACGGGAGCTCCGAGCGCTTCACACGCCTGCGCGACCCCCTCCACGGCCTCGGTCAGCTGCCACGCGACCGTGGGCTTCTCGGGGTTGCCGAAGTTGAGGCAGTTGGTGACCCCGAGTGGCTCGGCGCCCACGCACGCCAGGTTGGCGGCGCACTCGTAGACGGCCTCGGCGGCCCCGCGCCGCGGGTCGGCGCAAACGCGGCGACCGTTGCCGTCGATCGACACCGCGATCCCGGAGCCGTCGGGGAGGACGAGCACGGCGGCGTCGGCCTGCTCGGGCCTGCGCACCGTGCGCGACTGCACGATCCAGTCGTACTGTTCGAAGAGGGGGCGGCGGGAGGAGATGTTGGGGGAGCTCAAGCAGTGAAAGCAGCGCGTCGGCGTCGGAGCCCGCGGGGGCAGGGTTCGAGCGTCCGACGGGGGCGGGCTCCTCCGGCTTCAGGTCGTACAGCGGGCAGTCGTCGACCAGCACGTGGACCGGCAGCTCGGCGACCGGCTCGCCGCCGTCGAGCACGCGCACGCTGCCCGAGTCGGTCACCGCTCCGATCGCGGTGGCGAGGGTCTCCCACCGCTCGCAGACGCCGAGCACGTCGTCGAGGCGCGCGGGCTCGACCACGCACAGCATGCGCTCCTGGGACTCGGAGACCATGATCTCGAAGGGCTCCATGGCCCCCTCGCGCAACGGCATGCGCGAGACGTCGAGGTCGACCCCGACGCCGCCCTTGCTCGCCATCTCCGAGACCGAGGAGGTCAATCCCGCCGCCCCCAGGTCCTGGAGGGCGACGAGCAGACCGCGGTCGAGCAGCTCGAGGCAGCACTCGAGCAGCTTCTTCTCGGCGAAGGGATCTCCGATCTGCACCGAGGGCCGCTTGGCCTCGTCGCCCTCGCCCAGCTCGGCGCTCGCGAGCACCGACGCGCCCCCGATCCCGTCGCGGCCCGTGAGCGCACCCAGGAGCACGAGGAGATTGCCGGGACCGGCCGCGGCCGAGCGGATCAGGCGCTCGGCCGGCGCGAGACCCAGGCACATCGCGTTCACGAGGCAGTTCTGTTCGTAGCTTGATTCGAAGTAGACCTCGCCGCCCACGGTGGGCACCCCGATCGAGTTGCCGTAGTGGCCGATGCCAGAGACGGCCCGCTGGAGCAGGTAGCGCGAGCGCTCAGAACGTTCGGGCTCGCCGAATCGCAGCGAGTCGAGCACGGCGACCGGCCGCGCGCCGACCGCGAAGATGTCGCGCAGGATTCCTCCGACGCCCGTGGCGGCGCCCTGGAAGGGCTCGACGGCGCTCGGGTGGTTGTGGGACTCGACCTTGAAGGCGAGCGCGAGCCCGCCCCCCACGTCGACCGCGCCGGCGTTCTCGCCCGGGCCGAGCAGCACCTGCGGGCCGCCGGTGGGTAACCGCCGGAGCAACTTGCGCGAGTGCTTGTAGGCGCAGTGCTCCGACCACATGAGTGAGAGCATCGCCAACTCGACGGTGTTGGGCTCGCGCCCCAGCCGCTCGAGGATGAGCTCGTACTCGTGGTCGGTCAGGCCGAGCTGGCGGTGGCGCGGAGTGTCAGACAGCGACGCGACCGTCGACATGGGCTCGCAGCGACTCGAAGATCGACAGGCCATCCGCCGAGCCGGTTTGCGGATCGACCGCGTGCTCGGGATGCGGCATCAAACCAAAGACGTTGCGTTCCTCGTTGCACACCCCGGCGATGTCGTCGAGCGAGCCGTTGGGGTTGTGACCCTCCCGGTATCGGAGGATCACCTGACCGCCGTCCCGAAGCGCCTCGCGCTCGGCGGCGGCCGCGTAATAGCGGCCCGTGGTGTGCTTGACCGGAATCGAGAGGCCCTGACCTGCCTCGCAGGCGCAGGTGAACGGTGTCTCGCCGTTGGACACCTCGAGCTCGACCTGGCGGCAGACAAAGCGCAGGGAGACGTTGGGCAGCAGCGCCCCGGGCAGGAGCCCGGCCTCGCAGAGGACCTGAAAGCCGTTGCAGATACCGAGCACGAGCCCGCCTGCCTGGGCGAATTCGATGACCTCGCCCATCACGGGGGCAAAGCGAGCGATCGCGCCCGCCCTGAGGTAGTCGCCATAGGAGAACCCACCCGGGATCACGACGACGTCGGCGCCACGGAGGTCGCGCTCGGCGTGCCACAGAAGCACCGCGTCGCCCACGCGCGCGGCGGCCTCCAGCGCGTCAACCTCGTCGCACGAGCCGGGGAAGCGGACGATGCCGAACCTCATCGCTTGAGCTCTTCCTCCCTGCCCGGCAACGGATAGTCCTCCTCGATCTCCCACTCCTCGATCAGCGGATTCGTCAGCAGCCGCTCGCACATCTCCGGTAGACGCTCCACGTCGTCCAACTCGAGTTCGATCAACCGGCCCACGTGGACGTTGCGTACGCCCGCGAATCCGAGCGCCTTGAGCGCCCTCTCTACGGTCTGGCCCTGCGGATCGAGGATCCCCTCCTTGGGTCGCACGAGCACACGCGCGCGCATCAGCCCCGGGTGCGGTTCAGCCATGCCTCAAACGGTTCCCCGGTGACCCGCTCGTAAGCCTCGAGGTACTTCTCCCGCGTGCGCGAGACGACGTCGTCGGGGATTTCGGGCGCCGGCGGATTGCGGTCCCACCCCGTCGAGGAGGCCCAGTCACGGACGAACTGCTTGTCGAAGCTCGGCTGGGACCGCCCGGGCTCATAGCCGTCCACGGGCCAGAAACGCGAGGAGTCGGGTGTGCAGACCTCGTCGCCGAGCACCAGCCGCCCTTCATCGTCGAGGCCGAACTCGAACTTGGTGTCCGCCAGGATGATCCCCCGCTCGCGGGCGTGGTTGGCGGCGTGTGAATACACGGCGAGCGACGCCTCGCGCAGGCGCTGCGCCAGGTCGCGGTCCCCGATCAGCTCGACGGCGCCCTCGAAGTCGATGTTCTCGTCGTGGCCAACCGTGGCCTTGGTCGAGGGGGTGAAGATCGGCTCGGGCAGCCTGTCGGACTCACGCAGGCCCGCCGGCAGCTCGATCCCGCAGACCGCGCTGGTCCGCTGGTAGTCCTTCCAACCGGAGCCGCTGAGGTAGCCGCGGACGACGCACTCCACCGGCAGCATCTCGAGCTTGCGCACGACCATGCCGCGACCGCGAACCTCGTCGGGAACTCCCTCGGTCACCGACAGCATGTGGTTGGGCACGATCTCTGCCGTGTGGTCGAACCAGAACGCCGACAGCCCCGTCAGCACGTCCCCCTTGCCGGGGATCGGGTTGGGATGGATGACGTCGTAGGTCGAGATACGGTCGGAGGCGACGATCAGCAAGGTGTCTCCGCCGTCGTAGATTTCGCGGACCTTGCCGGAGGCAAGCAGTGTCAGGTCGGATAGAGCGGTCATGGGTACGAGCCTAGCGGGCGCTTCCGACGATGAGCGGGGCCGCCGCGGTCCGAAATGCGGAGTTTGCGGACCCTTGGCCGGCGCGAGGGCGTGCACAACTCGCCATGCGTGCTCCCCAGCGGTGGCCTTGGTCGGTTAGGCACGCAGAACGTGAGTAACTGCACACGGACCCGCAGGCGCGACTCGGTTGTCACGTTATGCACGCCCAGGACCTGAGAGCTCTCACGTTATGCACGCCCATGGACCGAGACGAGACGCCCGAACGCGTCTACTCGCCCTCGAGCACCTCCGCCAGCACGACGGCGTTGTTGTGCTCGGTATCCCGGGCGCCGAAGAGGAGCGTGACGGTGCCGCTGCGCCCGCGCGTGCGCAGCGCCTCGAGCTCGTCCTCGCCACCCCGAAGCTCCTCGCGATAGCGGCGCCGAAACTCCTCGAAGCGCTCTGGGCTGTGCGCGAACCACTTCCGCAGCTCCTGGCTTGGCGCGAGCCGGCGCGCCCATTCCTCAACCGACGCCGCCGCCTTGGTGATTCCTCTCGGCCATAGGCGATCGACCAGGACGCGGTAGCCGTCGTCGGCTGAGGCCGGCTCGTAGACGCGTTTGGTGCGGATGGCCATGACGCTTCCAGTCAGGCAGTCACGGCAACGCCGGCGCGCCCACCGGCTCCGGGGGCGAGGGCGATACCTCCTCGAGGCGGCCCACGATCTCCTCGGCGTAGCGGACGAAGGGGCCGTAGTCGAAGATCTCGTCGAGATTGAGGCCGACGGCCGCCTCCTCGCCCGCGAGCAGTTGGCGCAGCGGGGTCCTGTCAGCCACCGCGCGCTGGGCCAGCTCCTGAACAACTCTGTAGGCGTCGTCTCTGCTCATCCCCTTCTCGACCAGCGCGAGCAGGGCCTGCTGCGAGAACAGCGCCCCGTAGGTGAGCTCGAGGTTTGAGCGCATGCGCTGTGAGTCGATCACCAAGCCCTCCACCAGCGCGATCGCGCGTCGCTGGAGGTGATCGAGCAGCGTGGTCGAGTCAGGGATGATGATCCGCTCGACCGAGGAGTGGGAGATGTCGCGCTCGTGCCACAGCGCGACGTTCTCGAGCGCAGCCTGGGAGTTCGCGCGCAGCACGCGCGCGAGCCCCGAGACCTGTTCGGCCTTGACCGGGTTGCGCTTGTGCGGCATCGAGCTGGAGCCTTTCTGCCCTCGTCCGAACGGCTCCTGGACCTCCGAGACCTCGGTGCGGGCGAGGTGGCGGATCTCGGTCGCCAACCGCTCGAGCCCCGCGCCGGCGAGCGCTATCGCCTGCAGGAGCTCGGCGTGCCGGTCGCGGGCCACCACCTGGGTCGAGACGGGCTCCGGCGCCAGTCCCAGCCGCTCCAACACCCGACGCTCGAAGTCGGGCGAGGCCGAGGCGTAGGTCCCCACCGCCCCCGAAATCGCCCCCACCTCGACCTGGGCGAAGGCGTGCTCGAGCCGCTGCGCGTTGCGCGCCGCCTCGAAGGCAAAGGAGGCGAGCTTGATACCGAAGGTCGTCGGCTCGGCGTGGACCCCGTGCGTGCGGCCCACGGTAAGCGTGTGGACGTGCTCGCGCGCCCGCGCCGCGAGGACGTCCACGAGCCGGCGCGAGTCGGGCAGGACCAGCTCGGCCACCTCGCGCAGCTGCAGCGCGAGGGCCGTGTCCAGGACGTCGCTGGACGTCAGCCCGTAATGCAGCCAGCGCCCCGCGGGGCCCGCGGAGTCGGCCAGGACGTCGACGAACGCCGCCGTGTCGTGGTCGGTGACTCGCTCGCGCTCGGCGATCGCCTCGACCGTGAAGGTCGCGGCCCGGATCGCGTCGAGCTCCTCTCCGGTGGGCCCCTCGAGCTCCTCGCAGGCGGCGACCTCCACGCGGCGCATGGCTTCAAAGCGCGCCCGCTCGGACCAGACCTTCGCCAGCTCGGGCCGTGTGTAGCGCAGGATCATCTCGGCTCCTCGGTCATCTACGTCTTCATCGTAAGTTTGGCAAGCTGTCCCGATCAGACTTCGCAAGAACGGCATACAGCAACCGACGACCGTCCGCCACCGCCTCGTCCCCAGCATCGGGGTCCACGACATGGCGATCGACCTCGGCACGGCGAACACGCTCGTGTACCTCGCCGGCCGGGGCATCGTCGTCTCCGAGCCATCGGTAGTGGCGTCCGACGTCGACAACGGCATCGTCCACGCCGTCGGCTTCGACGCCGAGCGGATGATCGGCCGCACGCCGGCCACGATCTCGGCAACACGACCCCTGCGTCACGGGGTGATCGCGGACTTCGAGGTCACAGAGGCCATGCTGCGCTACTTCATCCGCAAGGTCCTGGACCGCAGGCGGGCCTATCCGCGTCTGATCGTCTGCGCTCCCTCGGGCGTGACCGAGGTCGAGAAGCGGGCCGTGGAAGAGGCCGCGCTCGGGGCAGGCGCGCGCCGCGTACACCTGATCGAGGAGCCGATCGCGGGCGCGATCGGCGCGGGGCTCGAGATCGAGGAGCCGGTCGGGCGCATGGTCGTGGACGTGGGCGGCGGGACCAGCGAGATGGCGGTCATCACGCTCGGGGGGATCGCGGTCTATCGCTCGGTCCGCGTCGGGGGCTATGAGATGGACGACGCGATCACCCATTACCTCCGCGCGGTCCACAAGCTCGCCATCGGCTCCCGGACGGCGGAGACGATCAAGATCGCGATCGGCTCGGCGATGCCGCTCGACGATGAGCAGACGGTGCAGGTCAAGGGCCGCCACCTCCTGACCGGGCTCCCCACGCAGGTCGAGCTCTCGAGCGCGGAGGTGCGGGACGCGATCAGGCCCACCCTGCGCGAGATCATGCAGGCCATTCGGGACACGCTCGAAGAGACCGCGCCGGAACTGGCGAGCGACATCGCCCGCGACGGGATCCTGCTGGTCGGCGGCGGGACGCTGGTGCGCGGCTTCCCCGAGCTCGTCGCGGCCGAGACCGGAATGCCGGTCGCGCGTGCAGAATCGCCGCTCACGTGCGTGGCGTTTGGCTCAGGCGCCGCACTCGACCACTTCGATTCGCTGACGAGGACCGCGAGACCGGTGCGGACCGCGCTCGTGCCGACCGACTGGCGCGGATAGCCGGAAGCTCAGAAGGCGGCCGCGCCTTTCTCAGAGCGCCGCCGTTGGCGCCCGCGCCGCCTCCGGACCCCCTCGGCGCACCAGATCGCGCAACCGCATTGCGCACCACGTGAGCGCGCATGCCGCCAGCAAGACGAGGAATGGGTCGATCGGGAGCCGGTACCGGGGTGTCTCCGCCCTGACCCACACCGTGCTCAGCAGGAACAGGATCGGCACCAGCCAGATCCAGCGCGGCGCTCGTCGCGCGTAGGAAGTCAGCGCGCCGAGCACCGCGAGTATCAAGACCGCCCAGAAGCTCAAAACGCCAATCCTCGCGAGGCCGCGCTGCACGCCGATGGACGCGGTCGAGGATTCCCACGCATACGAGCCCTCCAGCTCGAGCAGCTGAAGCATGTTGTGAAAGCTCGCCTCGAGGGGCGAGAGGGGGTGAGCCCCGATGTAGTCAAAGGCCAGGTTCAGCAGCTTCCCTTCCCAAACCGGCTCGCGATAACGCGCAGCGTCCTCGACGACGGGCCTGGCGGCTTTGTCGACCAATGGCCTGTGCTCCGCGACCAGGTAGGGCGTGCGCCACTTGTACGGGAGCTGGTGGTCGGCGGCCGAAACCGGGTTGTAGGTCCCAAACAGCGTCTCGCCAGCCTGATCTGAGATCGGCTCGAACTGGTGCAGTTCGACCGCGTTGCGCACCATCCACGGAGCGATGGTGACCACGAGGGCGACGATCATCGCGGCGGGGCCGAGCAGGGCGCGGGTCCTCGAGGCGCCCGTTGCGACGCCGCTCCAGGCCGCGATCGCGAGCGGGATCACCAGCACGAGCCCGTCCTGGTGGGTGAGCGCCGCCAGCCCCGCGAGCACTCCGGCCCCCACGGCCCACCGGTAGGGGTGCGCGGCCCGCCGTACGCGCAGAGCGCAGTAGACCGCGGCCAGCTCGAACGCGATCAGCAGATTCTCGGCCACCACCACGGACGAGGTCTCGATCAGGACGGGATAGACGGCGGCGAGCGCCAGAGCGGCCAGGCCGACCTCGGCTCCGAACGCCTCCAGCGCCACCAACCCGATCAGCGCAACGGTCACCGTCCCGAGGACCGCCTGCGAGACGCGCGCGGGACCGGCTGCGGCTCTCATCGAGGTGTGACCGTCGACGAGGTCGACCAGCGCCAGGAAATACGGGAATGCCGGCGGGAACAATGCGGTGGGACCGCGCGTGCCGCCAGAGCCCGTTCCGGGCCTGGTGCTGGTCGAGTAGTCGCCCGTGCGGGAGACGATCCCTGCCTGCTGCAGATAGAACTTGGCGTCGCCGATCGGCACGTATGGGGACCGCGCCACCTGTCCCAGCCGGAGCCCGAGCGCCACGAGCAGGATTCCCGCCACCAAGAGCGTCCGGCGCGAGCGCAGTGCCCTCACCGCACGCAGGGTAATGGCTATGGCCGAGGGGTTATGACAGTCCGGCTGAGGGGCTCCCGAAACCGTTCATCCTAGTTGCCGGCTGCAAACCTTCGGCTGGCTACGTCCTCGAAGTCTCGCGTAGCGCCGCTACGCGTCGACTTCTGCGTCCTTGCCATCCTCGGTTTTCGCTCGTCAAACCGGTTGAACGTTTCCGGTCGACCCTCTAGTGCATCCCGACGATGCGAGCGCAGTCCCAAGCGTTGGGCCCTGAGCCGGCCCAGATGCGCTGTGCAACGGCGGACTGCTCGGCCAAACTCGCGAGGTAGGCGGCGGAACCCGTCCCCCCGTACTCCCTCCACGTGCTGGGGATGATCTGGTAGTAGCCCGAGGCGCCCGCGGAGTTGGGAGGATCGTTCTGTCCGCCGGACTCACACATCACGATCGCCGAGGGGATGACCCAACCGCCGGACGGCGCCGCGGTGGCGCCCGAAGGAGCCGTGCTAGAGCCTTTGAACGTGGGCGTGGCGGGCGCGGCCTGGGCGGCCTTTTCGGCTGCCGCCTGCTCGGCCTGCACGTGCGCAATCTGTGATTGGAGCGCCTGGCCCTGGGACTGCGCCGCCGCGAGCGCCGTCTGCTGGGCGGCGCGGGCCTCCTGGAGGGCCGCCTCGCGCGAGCTGAGCAACGAGTTCATGCCGGCCAGAGACCGCGCGCGCTCGATCGCCGCGAAAGTCATCTGCCGGTAGGTCGCCTGCAGGCGGTCGAGCCGGACCGTGGCGGCCCGGACCTGATCGCGCGCCGAGCGGGTCACCTGTATCTCGGTCTTCTGCTCCTGCTCGGCGTTGCGCAGGTCGTTGAGCTGGTTCATCAGCTGGGAGAAGCCGTTGGCGTTCATCAGCACAGAGAGCAGGTCGGGATTGTCGTTCTCGTAGCTCGAGCGCAGCTGATTCGCCAGGATCGACTGAGCGCGGTGGAGGCGGGCGATCAGCACCGCGAGCTTGTGGCGCTCGCGCGTGAGCTCCACGGTGGTGCGCTCCAGCGAGGCCCTGTCGTTTGCCAATTCGTCTTGGACCGCCGCCTCACGCTGGCGCACGAACGCGATCTGGCCGTTGAGCGAACCGATCAGCCCGGCGAGGTGGCCGACGCTCGCCGATAGGTCTTGCGCCCGGGCCTGGGTTTGCGCGAGGTTTGACTGGAGCTGACCGAGGCTCTGCTCCGCGCTCGAGGAGCCGGGCAGCACGACCGCGATCGCGAGCGCCACCGAGGAGACGATGGTGGCCGTCGTAAGGCGAGCGTGGGCTATGCGCTTGAGTCTCGTCATCGGGTCTCGCGCCTACGGGGTTAGCTGTCGGGCTCGCGCAATTGCGCTACGCCACCATCAGGTGGCGATTCGCCCCGGGAAAATCTCTTGGGTTCCCCGGTTCCCCGCGCTCAGCAGGGAATTCGGCGCGCCGGCACTGTATCGAATTCAACACACGCCTGCAGACTTCGCGTGCATCTCCCGGTTCTGGGCGAAAAGTTGCAGAGCCCGCGCGGCTCGCTGAGACAGGCTCTAAGGCGTGAACTTGACCGTGATCACGTCGCCGTCTCTGACCACGTAGTCCCGGCCCTCCAGCCGCAGGGTGCCACGATCGCGCGCTCCTGCATATCCGCCGGCGGCCACGAGCTCTTCCCAGGGGACGACCTCGGCCCGGACGAACCCGCGCTGCATGTCGGTATGGATCAGGCCGGCCGCGTGCCATACGGAGAGTCCGTGTCGCATATGCCAGGAGTGGGCGGGACGGCCGCCGTCGGCGGTGAAAAAGGCGACCAGCGCGAGCAGGGTGAACGCGCCGCGTACGACCGCCTCGAGCCCCGACTCGCTCTGGCCGAACTCCGCGCGGATCGCCTGCGCCTCGTCCGCGGGCAGCTCGCTCAGCTCGGCCTCGAGCCGTGCCGACACCGCTACGACTCCGGCGTGCTGCGCCGCCGCGTGCCCGACCAGCTGCGGCGGGACCTCGGAGCTGCCCTCCTCCACGTTGGCCACGTAGAGGACCGGTTTGGCCGTCAGCAACGAGAGAGAGCGCAGCGACTCCGGCAGGTCGGCCGCGCCGAAGAGCGACGACGCCGGCCTCCCGCGCTCGAGCGTCTCGATCAGCTCGCGCAGAACGCGCTCCTCCTCGCCGGCGCCCCGGTCGCCCCCTCTGGCTGCCTTGGTCACCCGCTCGAGCCGCCTCTCGGCCTGCTCGAGGTCGGCGTACACGAGCTCGGTCTCGACCACCTCGACGTCCGCCAGGGGATCGACGCGGCCGTCGGGGTGGACCACCTCGGGATTCTCGTGGACGCGGACGACGTGGACGATCGCGTCGGTCTCGCGGATGTTGGCCAGAAACTGGTTGCCGAGCCCCTCGCCGCGGTGGGCGCCGGCGACGAGCCCGGCGATGTCGTGGAAGGTGATCGTGTCGGGGACGATCTCGGTCGCGCGCAGCGTGTCGGCCAGCGCTTCGAGGCGCTCGTCTCTCGACCGGGACGACGGCGACGTTGGGCTCGATCGTCGTGAACGGATAGTTGGCCGCGGGCACGGCCACCCCCGTCAACGCCGTGAACAGCGACGACTTGCCCGCGTTTGGAAGCCCGACGATCCCGACCCTCACCGCGACGGGCCTCCGTGCTCGCCACCGCGCGCCTCAGGGGGCGCGGGCCACCTCGCCGCAATCGCCGTGCCGAGCAGTGCGCCCGCGATCACGTCGCTGGGGTAATGCACGCCCAGGTAGGGTCGGCTGAGGCCAAAGGCGAAGGCGGCCGGGTACAGGTAGCTCGCCGGGACCAGGCCTCTGTACGCCCGCGCCGCGGCAAACGACGTCGTGGAGTGGGCGCTCGGGAACGAGAGCTGCGACACCGTCTTGGTGAGCGGCGGCAATCCGTCAAGCGCGGGTCGCCGCCGCCGGACGCTCACCTTGACCGCATAGTTCAGGCCGTAAGCCGCGCCCACGACGCGGACCCCGCGAAGCCAGCGACCCCGATGCCCCAAGCGGCGGTCGAGGACCGCACCCGCGGCGCCGAGCAGCAGCCAGCACGCGCCATGCTCCCCGAGGCGCGAGAACGCCGCGATCCCGCGCTCGGCACCGGGGCCGTGAAGATGGGTGCGTGCGGCCACGAGCGCTGTGTGGTCCAGGGCGACCGCGGCACTGGCGAGTGCTTGCGACACGGCGGGCACCGTAGACGTTCTAGACAACGCCGGTCCCGTGACTGGTAGGGTCCCGCGCCTAGGCGAAGTCGGCTGGAGAGGGTCTCTATGGGCGAAGCGATCGTTGTGGGCACCGATGGGTCGGAGACCGCCAAGGAGGCGGTGAGCGAGGCGATCCGACTGGCGAAGGCGTTCGACGCCGAGCTGCACCTCGTCTCCGCCTACAAGCCGCTCCAGGGGGCCCGGGTGTCGGGCGCGCCCGCCGGGGCCGCGAAGGTCTGGCAACCGCTCCCCGATTCCAGGGTCGAAGCGATCCTGGAAGAGGCCGCGGCCGCCGTGCGGCTGCGGGACGTGAGCGTCAAGACGCACTCGAGCCAGGAGGAGCCCGCCGACGCTCTGCTGTCCGTTGCCTCGGAGGTCGGCGCGAACCTGATCGTCGTGGGCAACCGGGGGATGCAGGGCGCCAGGAGGGTGCTCGGCAGCGTCCCCAACAAGGTCGCCCACCACGCCGACTGCAACGTTCTGATCGTCTCCACCACCTGACGCGGTGCCGCCGGCCGTCGCCGGCTGCGGCAACTCAGGCGCCGAACCCGACGCGATGCTCCTCGTGCTCGGCGATCACGTAGGAGACCTTCGAGAGGTCGAGCGCGACCGTCCCGTCTTCGGCCGTGACGTCGTGCCACCCCGTAGACCCAAGTGCGCTGCGCAGCTGCATGAGCTGCTCGGGGGCGACGCGCGCCGCCAGCGCCTGGCCGCCGATGAAGCCGATCGTGATCCGCTGCGGTCGCTCGCTGTCCGCCATCACTCTTTCCCTTCCGCCGAAGACTGGACCTCAGCCGGCTGCACGATCTCGGTGAGGACCCCGCCGGTGGAGCCTGGGTGCACGAACGCCACCCGGGATCCCCGGATACCGCTCCGGGGACGCTCGTCGATCAAGCGCATCCCGGCTTGCCTGAGCTCGCTGAGGGCGTCCTCGATATCTCCCACCCGGTAGGCGACGTGGTGCAGTCCCGGGCCGCGCCGGGAGAGAAACTTCCCCACGGCGGTTTCCGGCGCCAGCGGCGCAAGCAGCTCCACGTGGCCATCGCCGACGTCCAGGAGCGCCGCGTCGACACCCTGCTCGGCGACCGTCTCGCGATGGACGAGGGGCAGCCCGAGTGAGTCGCGGTAGATGGGGAGAGCCGTCTCGATGTCCTCGACGGCAATCCCGACGTGGTCGATCGCACCCAGCATGGGGCGGGGAGCATAGCGGGGCGGGGATCGCGCCCGAGCCCGTCAGTCCACTCGTTCCAGTCGCGGGTTGGGGCGATAGGTGCGCCCCACCTTCGCGCAGGGGCGCCCCTCCAGAAGGACGACATCGGCGGTGAAGTCGTTCCGGCCCCGGATCAGCGAGGAGCCCACACCGTAGGCGTCGACGGGCACCTCCGCGGCCTCGAACTCGCGAATTCGCCGGGCGTCGAATCCGCCGCTGGCCACGATGCGGACGTCGTCGAAACCCTCGCCGTCGAGCGCCTCGCGGACCTTCTCCACGAGCCTCGGGTTGACCCCGGTCGGGTGGAAGCCTCCCATCTCGTCGTACAGCGCCCGGTCAACGAGCAGCTCGGACGTGTCAAGCCGCACGCCCCAGAGCGTTGGACCGAGCGCTTCGGCCACCTCGAGCGCGGTCTTGACGGAGTCGTTGTCGAAGTCGACGAGCACCGTGATGTTCATCTCCTGGTGGAAGCGGTCGGCGAACGCCTTGGCCGCAGCGACGGTGTCTCCCCCGTAGGCGGCGATCAGGCCGTGCGGGACGGTCCCGATTCCGCGACCGCCCCACCACGACGCCTGGGCGTCGGTGGAGACGCCGATCGCGCCGGCAACGTGCGCGGCCCAGCCGTCGCCGGTCTGGACCAGCCAGTGGTCGTGGCGGGCGGGGAAGTAGAAGATCTGCTTGCCTCGCGCGGCTTGAACCACCTCCGAGACGTTGCGCATGATCAGCGAGCGGCGCGCCATGCACCCTAGGTAGACCGTCTCGAGGTGGGCGAAGAGGCTGTAGTCGCCCTCGATCGTCATCACGGTCTCCCACGGTGCGATGCGGTCTCCCTCGTACAGCGCGCAGACCTCCAGCTCGCCCCATCCAGAGATCCACTCGCCGTCGGGTGCCCGTCGCCCCGAGCAGGTCTTCAGCACCGCGACGCCCTCGTCCACGCCACCGAGCACGGAGTCGCGCTTCTGAAAGACCTGCATCGTCACCCGAGGACGCCTGCCCTCGGCCTCGAGCAGCTGCTTGGTGTAGACGAAGTACGCGTCCGAGTAGTAGCCGTCGCGGATCCGCTGCACCGGCAGCCGGAAGATCTCAGGATCGAGCCTGGGAACTACCTGCGTCGCCATGGAGGGGGAGTGTATTCCCGCGCTACCCGAGCATCTCGCGCGCGATGTCGCCGTAGAAGCCGGCCGCGGGACCGAGATCGCGCACGTCGATCCGTTCGTCGGCGCCGTGCACGAGCGGGCTGGTATCGAGGATCGTCATGTGGGACTGGGGAAAGAAGCCGTAGGCGATGCAATCCGGAAAAGCCGCTCGGAACCAGAGCGAGTCGGACCCGCCGGCGAGCAGCACCGGCACGGTCGCGGCACCCGGATCGTCGGCCTCGACCCAGCGGGAGATCGCGTCCATCAAGGGGCTCTCCATCGGCGACTCGTTGCCGGGAATGACCTCGGTGAACTCGAGCTCGACCTCTCCCCGGGTCTCGCCCAGCACCTCGGCGATCCGCCGCTGCACCTGATCCGCGCCGAGACCCGGTGGCACGCGACAGTCGACTTTCACCTCCGCCCGCGAGGGGATCACGTTGATCTTGTCGGAGGCGTGGATCATCGTCGGCACCATCGTCACGCCCAGGAGGGGCTCGAGCAGCACCCCGAGCGCGGGACTGGCCTCGTCCACCCGCCGGGCGGCGCCGGCCGGATCGTCGGGATCCTCGCCGAGCCCCCTGAGCAGCGCGGCCGCGATCGGGTTGACCTCGTAGACGAATTGAGCTCTTGCGAGCTTCTCCAGGACCGGGCCCAACTTGGCGAGCGCGTTCTCGCCCATGCGGGGAAGCGAGGCATGGCCAGGGACGCCGCGGGCGGTGAGCTTAAAACGGAAGAGGCCCTTCTCCGCGCAGCAGACGCCATAGAGGCGGCGGCCGCCGTACTCGATCAGCTCGCCCGCGCCCTCGTTCACGAGCATGTCGCAGCGGACCTTGTCGGGGTGGCGCTCGGTCAGCCAGCGGGCGCCCAGCTCGCCCCCGGTCTCCTCGTCGGAGACGAACATCAGCTTCAGGGCGCCGCGCGCGGGGCGCCAGCCCGTGCTCGCCAGCGACGCCGCCCCGACCGCCTCCGCGGCGACCTGCGACTTCATGTCGATGGCGCCCCGGCCCCACAAAAACCCGTCCGCGACATCTCCCGACCAGGGATCGTGGCTCCACTCGGAGGCGTCGGCGAGCACGGTGTCGACGTGGCCGAGGAAACCGAGGGTGGGTCCGTCGGCGTGGCCCGCAAGAGTCGCGACCAGGCTGGATCGCTCCTCGCTGGGTCCCAGCAGCTCGGTCTCGAAACCAGCTTGCCCCACATAGGAGGCGAGGTACTCCAGCGCGGGCCGTTCGTTTCCGGGCGGGTTGACCGTGTTGAAGCGGAGGAGCCGCTGAAGGACGGAGGTGGTCTCGCGCTCGAGCTCGGGGGCGCTCACGGCGAGGAGCCTAGACGGACCGCGTCCGCCGCGCACACAGCCGCGAGCACGCCGGCGACGATCGCCGGCGCGGCCCAAGACGCGAGCGCCGGAGCCCAGAAGCCCACCGCCAGGAGCACGAGCGCGGCGAGGGCCTTGACGAGATCGAAAGCTCCCAGCAGTCGCCACGCCGCCGCCCCCAGCCCCACCAGATAGAGCGCCACCCCGCCGCATAAGGCCAGCCAGCCCGCGTCGCCCAAGGACGCTCCGCCGACCACGAGGCGCGCGCCGACCGCGAACACGATGATGCCCGCGACGATCGGGAGATGGAGGTAGCTGTAGGCGTCAGACGCCGCGAGCACCGGCTCGCGGACCGAGCGCAGGCGTTCCTCTGCCTTGCTCGCAAAGCGGTCGAAGTAGATCCACCACAGGCCGACGGTGATCAGTAGGCACAGCGCCGCCGCGATGATCAGGCGGGCATCGAGCTGCGTCGTTCGCGTGCGGACCCCGATCGCGACGATCGACTCGCCGAGCGCGATGATCACGAACAGCCCGTAGCGCTCGGCGAAGTGCGCGACCGCGACCCGCTGCAAGCCGCGGAGGCGATCCCGGGTAAGCAAGCCCGGCCCCGCGTAGTCGATCGCCGCGGCCAGCCCCCAGAGCGCGAGTCGTAGCTGCTCGAACACGAACGACCCCGCGAGCAGGAGCGCCATCCCCACGAGCACGGTCACGGCGAAACCCGCGATCGCGCTCCACGACGCATTGCCGCGCCTCGAGGCATCTGCGTACAGGAGCAGGTGGAGCGCCCGTACCGCCGCGTACGATGCGGCAAAGAGGGTGGCGCTGTGGCCGAAGACTCGCGGCAGGGCGATTCCGGCTATGAAGATGCACAGAGTTGCAGCCAGCAACACCGCCAGCAGGACGCGAGAGTCGTCGTTTTGCGCGTTGGCGGCCCACACGAACGCAGACCACGCCCACCAGACCAGCGCGAGCACCAGCATTGAGCGACCGAACCCCGCCCAGCTGAGGTCTCTGGAGAGCAACGTCGTCACCTGCGTGATGGCGAAGACGAACACGAGGTCCCAGAGCAGCTCGACCGGGGTGGTGCGCCGTTCCTGCTCAGGCTCTGCCGGCGCCTCGCCTGCTGTCGAGTCGTCGGTGTCCTCGAGGCTCGTGGTCACGAGGTGAGCGTACGATCACGCGCGGTGACCCGCCGCGATGACGATCTCGCGCTCGCGCTCGCGCTATCGGACCTGGCGGACTCGATCACCCTGGACCGGTTCCGAGCCGAGGACCTGCGCGTCGACACCAAGCCCGATCTGACGCCGGTCACCGAGGCCGACCGGGCGGTCGAGCGGGCGCTCCGCGAGCGGCTCGCGAGCGACAGGCCACAGGACGCGGTGGTGGGCGAGGAGTTCGGCTCCTCGACGGAGCACTCGGATCGCCGCTGGATCATCGACCCGATCGACGGCACGAAGGGCTACGTGCGCGGGGTGCCGGTGTGGGCGACTCTCCTGGCGCTCGAGGAGCACGGAGAGATCGTCGTGGGGGTCGTGTCAGCGCCCGCGCTGCACCGCCGCTGGTGGGCGGCGCGCGGAGCGGGCGCCTACGTGCTCGACGGGCTGGGCGACGGCCCCCGGCAATTGCGGGTTTCGGGCGTCAGTTCGCTCGAGGACGCCCAGGCCTCCTACGCGGGCCTGGGGGAATGGATCAAGGCCGGCCGGCTGGAGGCGTTGCTCGAGCTGGTTTCTCGCTGCTGGCGGACGCGCGCGTTCGGCGACGTGTGGTCCTACATGATGGTCGCCGAGGGAACGGTCGACGTGGGAGGACTCGAGCCCAACGTCAAGCTGTGGGACATGGCCGCCCCGCTCGTGATCGTCGAGGAAGCGGGCGGGCGGTTCACCGATCTGCACGGAGTCACGGCGCGCCGACGGGGGCAGCGGCGTGGCCACGAACGGGCTGCTGCACGACGCGACGCTCGCGATCGTGGGGTGGTGAGCGCCGATGGAGCGCCTGTTCGGGGAGGAGCCCGGTCGCGACCTCGCCGAGGCGTCGGGCGGGCAGGCCGTCCCGCTCGCCACGCGCCTACGACCACAGACGCTCGATGAGTTCGTAGGCCAGGACCATCTCCTGCGCGCCGGATCGGCGCTGCGGCGCGCGATTGAGGAGGGGCACCCCCACTCCATGATCTTGCACGGGCCTCCTGGGACCGGCAAGACCACGCTCGCACGGCTCGTGGCCGACGCGGCCGACGCCGCGTTCGAAGAGCACAGCGCCGTGCAGGTGGGTCGCGCCGAGGTGCGCGCTGTGATCGACCGTGCGCGCGAGCGGCTCTCGCTGAACGGCAGGCAGACCATCTTCTTCCTCGACGAGATCCACCGGTTCAACAAGGCCCAGCAGGACGCGTTGCTCCCGGCGGTCGAGGAGGGATTGATCACCCTGATCGGCGCGACCACGGAGAACCCCTACTTCGAGGTCAATTCCGCGCTGCTCTCACGGATGCAGGTCTACACGCTGGAGGCGCTGTCATCCGAGCAGATTCGGGCACTGCTGCAACGCGCCGTCGCGCGGGGCGAGTGCGGTCCGCCTGACCGCGTGGAGCCGGCGGCACTCGAGTTCCTCGGCGCTAGGTCGGGCGGCGACGCGCGCACCGCGCTCAACGCGCTGGAGCTCGCCTGCCAGGCGGCCGACGAGGGCGGGCCGGTCACGCTCGCCCACGCCGAGGACGCGCTGCAGCGCCGCGCGCTCCTCTACGACCGCCAGGCCGACTACCACTACGACACCATCTCGGCGTGGATCAAGGCCACGCGCGGGTCGGACCCGGACGCGTCGCTGTACTACCTGGCGGTCATGCTCGAGGGCGGCGAGGACCCCCGCTTCATCGCCAGGCGCATGATCGTCCTGGCCTCGGAGGACATCGGGAATGCCGACCCCGGGGCGCTCGAACTCGCCGTGGCGGCGGCCCAGGCCGTCGAGCATGTCGGGTTGCCCGAATGCCAGTTCGCGCTCGCGCAGGCCGCCATTTATCTGTCGCTGGCGCCGAAGTCAGACGCCGCCAAGCGCGCCATCGGAGCGGCCCGAGAGCTGATCCGCGAGTCTGGCGCCGAGATCCCGCCTCCCCACCTGCGCTCCTCCACCCGCAGCGATCGCTCCTACGACAACCCCCATCACCGACCGGGTCACCTCTCACCCCAGGAGCTGATGCCCGACTCGGCCATCGGGAAGCGGCTGTACGAGCCCGATGAAGCCGAGGCCCAGCTGCGCGAGCGGCTCGAGGAGATCCGCCGCAGGCGGGGCCGAAGCGGTTAGGCAGTTCGCCGGCGCACATGTGCGCCGGCGCCGGCCGGAACATGTTCCGGCCGGGGGGTCGGCACATGTGCCGACCCCGTCTAATCTCTTTGCATATGCCCGCCCAGGCCTACACCGGCAAGGAGTGCGTCTGTCAGCTGCGCAAGGGCATCTGCGATCAGTCGTGCGTCGAGGGCATGCTCGAGACGCGCTTCTACATCGCCTGCCTGCGCCTGACCGGGAGGCGGTGCGTGGTCGTGGGCGGAGGCGACGTGGGGCTGGAGAAGGTCGAGGGCCTGCTCGCGTGCGACGCCGAGGTGACCCTGGTCGCTCCCCAGGCCCATCCCGAGCTCGTGCAGCTCGCCCTCGAGGGCTCCATCGCGTGGGAGCAGCGCGAATACCAGGCGGGCGATCTCGAGGGCGCCCTGATCGCGATTGCGGCGACCGGCGACTCCGACGTGAACATCCGTGTGTTCGAGGACGCCGAGAACCGGGCCATGCTCGTCAACGTCGTCGACGTGCCGCCGCTTTGCAACTTCATCCTGCCGGCGATCGTCCGCAACGGCCCGCTGGCGATCGCGATCTCGACCGCAGGCGCCTCGCCCGCGCTGGCCAAGCGGATGAAGCGCGAGATCGCCGAGCGCTTCGGCGAGCCCTACGCGGTGCTGGCGGTCCTGCTCAACGAGGTGCGCGGCTGGGCCAAGGCGACGCTCCCCACCTACCGGGAGCGCAAGGACTTCTTCGAGGCCATCGTCGATGGCGAGCCCGACCCGGTGGCGCTCGTGCGCGAGGGCAGGATCGACGAGGTGCGCGGCCTGATCGTGCAGGCCATGAGCGCCCATGCGCCAGCCTGAGCTCACCCACCTCGACGAGCGCGGCCAGGCCCGCATGGTCGATGTCGGGGCAAAGCCCGCGGGCGAGAGGCGGGCGCTCGCGCGCGCGGTCCTGCGCGTGTCTTCCCGGACGGCGCGGCTCGTGGAGCGCGGCGATGCGCCCAAGGGGGACGTGCTCGGGGTCGCTCGCATCGCCGGGATCCAGGCGGCCAAACGCACGGCGGAGCTGATCCCGCTTTGCCACCCGCTCGCGCTCACGTTCGTCGGCGTGGAGGCGAAGGTCGATGTCGAGGCGGGCACGGTCGAGCTGCGGGCCGAGGCCCGCACGACGGGGCCGACGGGAGTGGAGATGGAGGCCATGACGGCCGCGGCGGTGGCTGCGCTGACCGTCTACGACATGGTCAAGGGAGTGCAGCGCGGCGCGAGGATCGAAGAGGTCGTCGCTGCTCGAAAAGTCAGGCGGCCGGTCCGGCGAGTATCGGGCCGATGACGCGTAGCGTACGGGCGAGCATCGCCGCGGTCGCCGTTGGCCTGGTGCTTGCGGGCTGCGGGAGCTCCGCCGCGCCCCCGACCCAGACGCTGCCGGCGAGCGGCGCGCCCACGAACGCGCGGGTTCCTGCGCAGGTGAGCGTGCTGACGACCACGCGCGGCCTCCCCGGGCATAAGCCATCGACGTCGATGACCACGACCCTCCTCGGCAAGATCGCGACGGTTGCCGCGCTGCTGGACAGCTTGCATCCGGTACGAAGGCGTCGTCAACTGCCCGAACATCCCCGTCAGGCCCACCGTCACGTTCACGTTCCGAGGAAGTCGCGGCGGTCCCCAGCTGGCCCGGGCGAGCATGCCCGCCACGGGGCCCAAGGGCGAGTGTCCCGGCATCACCTTCAAGGCGCAGGGGCACGCCCAGGAGCATCTTTACGCACAGCCGAGCTTCTTGCACGACGCGGACCGCGTCCTCGGCATCGGGATGGCGAGGGATTAGCGTGCTCGGGCCATGAGAACCGCGATCATCACGGTTTCGACCTCGGTCGCGGCCGGCCGCCGCGAGGACCTCTCGGGTCGGGCGCTCGCGGAGCAGGCGCAGGCCGCCGGAGCCGAGGTCGTGGCCCAGGAGGTCGTCCCCGACGACCGCGTCGCCATCGAAGAGGCCCTGCGGCGTCACTCGGCGCCTCAGGCCGGCACCGCGCTCATCTTCACCACCGGCGGGACCGGACTGACGCCCGACGACGTCACCCCCGAGGCCACCCGCGCGGTGATCGACCGCGACGCCCCGGGGTTCGCGGAAGCGATGCGCGCGGAATCGCTCAAGCACACGCCGATGGGAGTCCTCACCCGCGGCGTGTCGGGCATCAGCGGACGCACGCTGATCGTCAACTTCCCGGGCAACCCCAAGTCGATCCACGAGCTGTTCCCGATCCTCGCGCCGGTGCTCGAGCACGCGGTCGCGACGCTGGAACGCAACGGTGGACCGTCCGCCGGCCATTGAGTTGCGCGGCCTGACGCGCCGGTTTGGCGAGCGGGCCGCGCTGAGGGACGTCACGGTTGCGGTGCCGGCCGGCACCACACTCGCGGTGCTGGGACGTAACGGTGCCGGGAAAGTCGACGCTGCTGCGCATCCTGGCGACCCTGCTGCGACCGCACGCGGGCGACGTCTCGGTGCTGGGGCAGCCCCTTCCGCGACGGGCCTATGCCGTGCGCCCACGCGTCGGGCTGCTGAGCCACGAGCCGCTTCTGTACCGCGACCTCACCGGTCGCGAGAACCTCCACTACCACGCCCAGCTTCACGGCGTCGGGCCCGAGCGCGTGGAGGGGCTGCTTGAGACGGTTGGCATGGGTCTCCGCGCCGACGATCCCGTCCGCTCGTTGAGCCGCGGCATGGTGCAGCGGCTGGCCGTATGCCGCGCGGTCCTCCATGAGCCCGAGGTGCTGCTGCTCGACGAGCCGCGGGCCAACCTGGACCCCGGCGCCGTCGAGCTGATCGAGCCGCTGATCGGCCGCGGCAACGGCCACACGCGGGTCCTCACCAGCCACGACCCGCGCGTGGCGCTCGAGGACGCCGACCTCGTGCTCGGGCTGAGAGACGGGCGGGCTGCCTTCACGCTGCCCCCGGACGAGGTCAGCGGGCACAGACTCCAGGAGCTCTACGAGTGAGCGCCACGCTGGCCGTCCTGCGCAAGGACCTGCGGCTCGAGCTGCGGACCTTCGACACGCTCCCGGCGATGGTGCTGTTCTCGCTCAGCACCTTCGTGATCTTTCACTTCGCCCTGGGCCGCGCAACGACCTCGGGGCAGCTGGCCGCGGGGATCCTGACGGTCACGCTGCTGTTCGCGGCCCTGCTGGGCTCGGGCAGATTGTTCGTCGCCGAGCGCGAGCAGGGAGGCTTCGACGCGTTCTTGCTCGCGCCGGTGGACCGCTCCTCGCTGCTCGTGGCCAAGGTCGCCGCGATGTTCCTCTTCCTCGCGGCGCTCGAGGTCGTCGCCGTCCCCGCGTTTGGCCTGCTGCTCCTCGGTCCCTCGCTCGGCCCCCGGCTGCCCGGGCTAATCGCGGTGCTCGCGCTCGCTGACCTGGCGCTGGCGGTGATCGGGACGCTGGTCTCGGCGATCGCGATCCACACCCGAGCCCGAGACATGATCTCGCCGATCATCGGCCTTCCCTTGCTGCTCCCGGCGCTGATCGCGACCGCGCGCGGGGCAGCTGCGGTGCTCGCCGTACACTCCGGCGGCGCGCCACCTGGTAGATGGCTGCTAATCCTGGCTCTTTATGATGTTGTGTTCGGCCTTCTCTCCTATGCCGTGTTCGATTTCCTGCTCGAGGACTGACTCATGACCGGCTCCGGGCGCGGCCTGCGCGCTCTCGCGGTTGCCACGATCGCCACGATCACCGTGGCGCTGGCGCTGGTCTTCTTCTACGCGCCGCTCGACGCCGACCAGGGCTTCTTGCAGAAGATCTTCTATATCCATGTGCCGCTCGCGATCGTCTCGCTGTGCGGGTTCGTGTTCGGGGGGCTGCTCGCGATCGGCTACCTGAAGACCGGGGATCGGAAGTGGGACCTGCGGTCCTATGTGGCCATTCACATGGCGCTGATCTTCGGCGTCGGCGCCCTGGTGGCCGGCTCGATCTGGGCCAAGGCCTCGTGGGGTCACTGGTGGGTGTGGTCGGATCCCACGCTGGTGTCGTTCCTGATCGTCCTGCTCCTGTTCGCCACCTACCAGCCGCTGCGCTTCTCGATCGAGGACCCCGAGCGCCAGGCGCGCTACGCGAGCGTGTTCGCGATCGTCGCGGGCGCGTTCGTCCCGATCAACTTCCTCGCCGTGAGCGAGGTCCAGGAGGTCGTACACCCGCGTGTGCTGACGCTGACCGGCGCCCACCTGCCTCCCTCCATGGCGCTCACCTTTGTGGTCGCGCTGCTCGGAATCACGCTGCTGTACGTGACCCTCTGGAGATTCGAGATGGGGGCCAAGCAGGCGCGCATGCAGCTACGCCGGCTGCGGCGGACCGCGCTGGGCGAGGAACGGTGCAGGCCCGCTAGGACGGAGCGCGGCGCCGTCATGACGCTCGTCCTCGCAGCACCCCGCGCTTCCCCTGCATACCGCGGGGCCGTACGTGGCGGCCGCCTACATCGTCTTTGTGGCTCTGATCCTGATCTACGTCGTGATCATGGCGCGCAGGCTCTCGCGGACCCAGCGCGAGCTGAGAGACCTCCGGCGCCAGCTCGAGCTCAAAGAACCCGAGGAGGTGAGCCGGCCGTGCGGGAGACGCCGCGCGGCAGCGAGCGCCCCCAGGAGCGGATCGCGTGAGCGAGCTGCTGGCGCTCGGCATCTCACACAAGACCGCCCCGGTGGAGGTCAGAGAGCGGCTGGCCTTGCCCGACGCCAGGGCGGCCGAGTTTCTGCGCGACCTGCGCGGGGGCGCAGACGTGCGCGAGGCCGTGGCCATCTCCACGTGCAACCGCACGGAGCTCTACCTGGTGGTGGGCGACCCCGTGGAGGCCGAGTCGAGCGTGCTCGCGATGCTCTCGAGTCAGGCTTCGATCCGCCCGATTGAGCTCGCGGCGGCGATCTACTCGCACCGCAACTGCGACGCGGCGCGCCATCTGTACCGGGTCACCGCGGGGCTCGAGTCGATGATCGTCGGCGAGAACGAGGTCCAGGGACAGGTCAAGCGCGCCTACGAGGCGGCGCTCGAGCAGGAGATGACGGGCCCGCTCACCAACCGCCTGTTCAAGGCGGCGCTGGAGGCGGGCAAGCGGGTCCGGACCGAGACTGGCATCGGCGAGCGCGCGCTGACGCTGCCGGCCGTCGCGGTGGCGCTCGCGCGGGAGCTGCTGGGAGCGCTTGGAGGGCGCGAGGTGGTCATCATCGGGACCGGCGAGACGAGCGAGCTCGCGGCGCGGGCGCTGGCCGACTCGGGCGTGCGCGCGGTGTTCGTGGCCAGCCGCCGTCGCGACCGCGCGGTGAGCCTCGCGCGGCGCTACGGGGGCGCGAGCGTCTCCTTCGACGAGCTTCCCCAGGAGCTGGCGCGGGCCGACATCGTCGTCTCGGCGACCTCGTCTCCGCACCTGCTGCGTGGGTTCGAACGAGCTGGCGGAGGTGATGGAGCAGCGCGCCTTTAGACCGATGCTCCTGATCGACCTCGCGGTTCCCCGGGACATCGACCCCGCGTGTGCCGAGATCGAGGGCGTATCGCTGTACGACATCGACGACCTCCAGGCCGTGATCGCCCGCAACCGCAGGGTTCGCCAGACCGAGGCGCGAACCGCGGAGGGAATCGTCGAGGAGGAGATCCAGCACTTCGCGGCGTGGCTGGGCTCGCTCGAGATCCTCCCCACGCTGGCCGCGCTGCGCGCCCGCGCCGACGAAATCGCCGCGCAGGTTGTGCGCGACAACGAGGGCAAGTGGGAGACGGCCTCGCCGCGCGACCTGGAGCGAGTGAGGATGCTGGCCAAGGCCGTGGTGAGCCGCCTGCTGCACGATCCGACGGTGCGCATGAAGGAGCTGCGCGACGACGACCGTGTGCACATGCGCATGGCGCTCGTGCGGGAGCTGTTCGGGTTGACCGACGAGGAGCCGGCCGCCTCTCCGGAAGAGCTCCCGGCCGCGCCGCCGCTGGCCGAGGTCCGCCAGCTTCGACGCTGATACGCGCTTTGGGTGCGCGAGAGGCCGTGATCCGGATCGGCACTCGCGGGAGCGCCCTCGCGCTCGTGCAGGCGCGATGGGTGGCGGAGCGGATTCCCGCGGAGACCGAGCTCGTACCGGTGAAGCGCGAGGGACCGGTCGACGACAAGTCTCGCTGGGTCTCGGAGCTCGAGCGCGCCCTGCTCGATGGTCAGGTCGACCTCGCGGTGCACTCCGCCAAGGACGTCCCCGCGGAGCTCGCGGACGGGCTCTCGCTGGTGGCGATCCCAGTTCGCGCGGATCCGCGCGACGCGATCTGCGGCGCGGGCTCGCTCGGGGAGCTGCCGCGCGGCGCTCGGGTCGGGACGAGCAGCCTGCGGCGCGCCGCCCAGATCCGCGCCCAGCGGGAGGACATCGAGGTGATCGATGTGCGCGGCAACGTCGACACGCGGCTGCGCAAGCTCGCCGACGGCGCGGCCGACGCCCTGGTGCTCGCGTGCGCGGGGCTGGAGCGCCTCGGCCGCGCGGCCGAGGCAGGGGGGGTGCTCGAGGAGCTCGTGCCCGCCGCGGGGCAGGGAGCGCTGGCGGTGGAGGCGCGCACCGGCCGGGTTGCGCCTGAGTTGATCGATGCCTTGAACGATCCTTCCAGCGCCGCGTGCGTCGACGCCGAGCGCGCGCTGACGCGGCGGCTGAACGCCTCGTGCAACACCCCCGTCGGTGCCTTCGCGCGTCCTGTCGGGGACGGCGAGGTCGAGTTGCGCGCGTGGGTCGGGCTGCCCGACGGCTCGCAGTGGATTGGCGACCGGCTCCGCGGCCGGGCCGAGGAATTGGGAGCGGCGGTGGCCGAGCGGATGCTCGCCGTCGGCGCGGCCGAGGTGCTGCGCCGCGCGCAACGGGAGCTCGCGGTGTGACCGTCTATCTGGTTGGCGCGGGACCGGGCGACCCCGGCTTGCTCACAGCGCGAGCACTCGAGCTGATCGCGGCGGCCGACGTCATCGTCTACGACAGACTGATCCCGCCCGGAGCGCTCGAGCGCGCCCGCGAGGACGCCGAGCTGCACTACGTGGGCAAGCAGGGCGGCGGCGAGTCGGCCTCGCAGGCGGAGATCGAGCGGCTGCTCGTCGAGCACGGCGCCGCCGGGCGGGCCGTCGTGCGTCTCAAGGGAGGGGATCCCTTCGTCTTCGGCCGCGGCGGCGAGGAGGCCGAGGCCCTCGCGGCGGCGGGGGTCCCCTTCGCCGTCGTCCCCGGCGTGACCGCGGGAGTGGCCGCTCCGGCCTACGCCGGCATCCCCGTCACCCACCGGGACCAGGCCAGCGCGGTCGCGTTCGTGACCGGGCACGAGGACCCTTCAAAGCGGGATTCGGCGCTCGACTGGGAGGCCCTGGCGCGGTTCCCGGGGACGCTCGTGATCTACATGGGCGTCCGCCAGCTCGACGCGATCGTGGAACGGCTGCTGCGGTCGGGGCGCCCGGGCGACGAGCCGGCGGCCGTGATCGAGCGCGGCACCTTTGCCGACCAGCGCGTGGTGCGCGCTCCGCTTCGGAGCCTGGCGCAGGTCGCGGCCGGCGAGGGCGTGCGCGCCCCCGCGGTTACGGTCGTGGGGCCCGTGGCGGCGCTGCACGAGTGCCTGCAGTGGTTCGCTCCGGGGCCGCTGGCGGGGCTCTCCGTGGCCGTGACGCGAGCGCGAGCGCAATCGAGCGGGCTCGCGAGCCGCCTGCGCGGGCTCGGTGCGCAGGTCGTCGAGGCGCCGGCGATCAGGATCGTCGCGATCGACGGCCCCGCCCCGCCGATCGAGCGCTACGACCTCGTCTGCCTGACCTCGCCCAACGGCGTCAGGCTCCTGTTCGAGCGGCTCGGCCGCGAAGGTCGCGACGCGCGCGCGCTCGCCGGCTCGCGCGTGGCGGCCATCGGACCCGGCACGGCGGCCGCCCTGCGCGACCGCGGCGTGATCGCGGACGTAATACCGGAGCGGTCTGTGGCCGAGGCGCTGGTCGAGGCGCTCGCGGCGGTGCCCGTGCAGCGGGCGCTCGTGGCCCGCGCGGCCGGGGCCCGCGACGTCCTCCCGCAGGCTCTGCGCCAGCGCGGGGCCGAGGTCGACGAGCTCGAGCTCTACGAGACCGTCGCCGAGCCCTTATCAGGTGAGCAGCTGGTCGCGCTCCAGCGGGTCGACTATGTGACCTTCACGTCGTCCTCGACGGTCCGCTTCTTGCTCGAAGCCACCGGGGGGAGGCTGGCCCGGGAGACACGCGTCGTGAGCATCGGGCCGATCACGAGTGCCACCCTGCGCGAGCACCGCATCGAGCCCGACGTCGAGGCCTCAAGGCACGACATCGATGGCTTGGTGGAGGCGCTGCTCGAGGACGCCGGGTCGTGACGACCGAACTTTGTCGATTCACCGTCACCCCTCGGCGGTGAATCGACATCGTTCGCCTTGTGAAGCCGACATGAACACACTCCCCCCCGTGATCACGTTCCTATCCGATTACGGGATGGGCGACGATTTCGTGGGTGTGTGCCACGGGGTGATCGCGTCGATCTGCCCGGAGGCGCGCGTAATCGACATCGCTCACGGCGTACCCCGTCAGGACGTCCGTGTGGGGGCGGTGGTGCTGCGCGAGTCCCTTCCCTACATGCCGATCGGAGTCCACCTTGCGGTCGTCGATCCCGGGGTCGGGGGCCGACGGCGCGCCGTGGCGCTGCGGCTACGCGATGGACGCCACCTCGTCGGCCCCGACAACGGACTGCTCTGGCCCGCGGCGGAGGCCGCGGGCGGGATCGCCGAAGCCGTCGACATCGGCGGTTCGCCGTTTCGCCTGCAGCCCGTGTCGGCGACCTTCCACGGACGCGACATCTTCGCGCCGGTCGCCGCGCGGCTGGCGACGGGGGCGGCCCTTGCCGAGGCAGGCGAGCCGTGCGATCCCTCGGCGTTGATCGAGCTCGAGCTGCCGCAGGCGCGCGTCGTGGCCGACACGCTCGTCGCCCACGTGCTCTATGTCGATGGCTTCGGCAACCTCCAGCTCGACGCCGGGGCCGACGAGCTCGCCGGCCTTGGCCTGGAGCTCGGGCGGCGCCTCGCGCTGCGCGCGAGCTCGCGCGTCCTTGAGTGCGACTACGTCCGCACGTTCGCCGAGGTGGACGTGGGCGAACTGCTCCTCTACGAGGACTCCTACCGCCGCCTGGCCGTGGCAGTCAGGGGTGGCAGCGCGGCGCAGCAGCTGCAGGTCGGCCCCGACGAGGAGATACGGATCAGTTGACAGTAGGCTCCCCCCGCGTCCATTTCCGCACCGTCGACTCGACCAACGAGCGCGCGCGGGCGCTCGCCGCGGCCGGCGCGCCCCACGGGACGCTCGTGACCGCTTTCGAGCAGCGGGCCGGACGAGGCCGGCAGGGTCGCACGTGGAGCGCGCCCCCGGGCCGGGCGCTGCTCTGCTCCCTGGTGCTGCGCGACCCCCCGCGCCTGCTGCCGCTCGCCGCGGGCGTGGCGGTCGCTTCGGTCGCCGGCGCCGGGGCCGCCATCAAGTGGCCCAACGACGTGCTCGTGGACGGGCGCAAAGTTGCGGGGATCCTCGTCGAGGCGCGGCCCTTGGCCCGCTGGGCCGTCCTGGGGATCGGCGTCAACGTCGCCGTCTCGGTGGAGGAGCTGCCGGCGGAGCTGCGCGAGCGGGCGGGGACGCTCGGCCTCGCGCCGGACGCGATCGAGGAGTTGCTCGGGCGGCTGCTCGAGGCTTTGTCGAAATGGCTCGAGGCCCCCGAGGGTGATGTGCTCGCTGCGGTCCGCGCCCGCGACGGGCTGCTGGACCGGGAGGTCAGCTGGGAGGGTGGCTCGGGGACCGGCGCGGGAATCGACGGCGACGGCAGGCTCGTCGTGGTGACCGCCGGGGGTCGGGTCGCGCTCGAGTCGGGCGAGGTGCACTTGGCTCAGTGATCAGGTAGCAGCCGCATTTGGACCAGCTCCTCGCGCAGATCTTCGGGCGTGCTGAACCGCAGCGCACGCATCCCGACGCTGCGCGCCGCCTCGACATTGGCCGCCGCGTCGTCGATCAGGAGCGTGGTCTGCGCGCGCAGCCCGAACCGCCTCAGAAGCAGCTCGAAGATCTCTCGATCGGGTTTGGCGACGCCTTCGAACCCGGACACAACCGAGCCGTCGAACCAGCTCATGAAGCCAAAGCGCGCCGTCCTTTGCGGATAGGTCTCGCGCTCCATGTTGGTCAGCGCGTAGCAGCGGACCCCGGCGTCCAGCAGCTCGCGCAGGATCGCGACCGTGCCCTCAAAAGGCCCGGACACCATTTCCTCGCTGCGCCGGCCCCAGGCCCTGATCAGGTCGGCGTGCTCGGGGTGCGCGCACGCGAGCTCCTCGCAGGAGTCCCGCACCGACCGGCCGCGGTCGTGGCGCTCGTGCCACTCCGGCGTGCACACCTCTTCGAGGAAGCGATTCATCGCGTCCTCGTCGTCGAACAACTTGCGGTAGAGGTGGCGCGGATCCCAGTCGAGCAGCACCCCGCCCACGTCGAAGACGACAGCGTCGATCGTGGTCGCGGCCACCTAGAGCCCGGTGCCCGCGAAGCTCACCTTCTCTGGAGCGATCAGTGGCGTACCCACGTCGAGCTGGACCTGATAGTGGCTGCCCAGCGGAATGTTCTGAGGGTTGCCCTTGTACAGCTTGCCGTTGAAGAAGGCCGTCACCTTGCCCTTGGCGGGGCCGACCTGGTCAAGACCGAGGGGCTGGCGCCAGATGGCGAAGAACTGGCCCAGCGAGTAAGTCTTAAAGGTGGGCGACTCGATGTGGATGATGCCGTCGTCCGCGTGCGTGTGCAGCCAGTAGAAGCAGGAGCCGCCGGCCACGAATGGCCCCGCCGACGTGTTCTCGAGCTGGCGCGGGGGCACGATCCCGATCCCGTAGGGAATCTGCCGCTGGGAGCCGTTTACGAACACCGTCAGGTGGGTGTGCACGTGATAGGCGAGCTTCTCGCCCGCGTTGCACTGAATCCCGTCCACCGTCTGGCCGGTTGCGATCGACGCGCTTGAGGCCAGCTGGGGCACGTGCGGTATCGGGATTCCCTCGGGTCCGAGCGGTCCGGCCGCAGGCCCCGGATGCAGGTCGCCCGCCGCACTGAGGGGAGCCGTCGAAACCTTCGGGGGCGGGGCCGAGCTGCTGCCCGCGGGCCCTTTTCCGGACCCTCCGAGCACCACCACGACCACGATGACCGCGGCCACCGCGACCGCCGCGCCCCCCACCCCGTAGAACTGGAGCATGCGGCGCCGGCGAGACGCCGACGCCTGCTCGCGCTCGCGCGCGAGCCTCTCCTGGCGGAGGCGTTCCTTCTCGGCTTTGCGGCTGGCCATGGCCGTCGAGAGTAGCGAAGCGCAGCGAGAATCCGGCCGCACGACCCGGCTCCCGCGCCAGGTTCTGCGAGAGCCCTCAGGAGAGCTCTAGCGAACTGCCACCTCGCCCGGCCGCCCTTCGGTCAGGCGCCCCACGACGATGCCGGGGAGGTCGGCCGCGTGATCGGTCGAGACCGCGATCAGCAGCCCGCCCGAGGTCATCGCGTCGCACACAAGCCACCGGCGCGCCTCCGCCACCTCGGGAGCGAACGAGGCGTAGGTCTCGGCGTGCTCCCGGTTGCGGCGCGTGCCGCCCGAGACCGCCCGCTCATCGCGCAGGAGCTCGAGCGCCCCGGGGATTTCGGGCACGGCTTCGGCGTCCACGACGGCGGCGAGACCGCTCGCCTCGGCCAACTCGTGCAAGTGGCCCAACAATCCGAACCCGGTGACGTCCGTGACGGCGTGCGCTCCCGCGGCCCGGGCCGCGGCCGCCGCGCCGGCGTTGAGCTCGGTCATCACCTCGACCGCGGCCTTGACGACCTCGTCCCTGACAAGGTCTTTCTTGAGCGCGGTGGTAATAGTGCCCCCACCAACAGGCTTCGTCAGCACGAGCACGTCGCCCGCGCGGCCACCTGAGATCGTCAAGATCGCGTCAGGATCGACGATGCCCGTCACCTCCATTCCGTATTTGGGTTCTGGGTCGTCGATCGTGTGCCCACCGAGTATCGCGACGCCGGCCTCGCAGGCCATCTCGTGTCCCCCGCGCAGGACCTCGGCCAGCGGTTCGGTCCCTAGCTCCTGCACCGGCCACGCCACGAGGTTGAGCGCAGTCAAGGGACGCGCGCCCATTGCGTAGATGTCGGACAGGGCATTGGCGGCGGCGATGCGGCCGTAGTCGAAGGGATCGTCGACGATCGGCGTGAAGAAGTCGACGCTCTGCACAAGCGCGAGGTCCTCGCGCAGGCGGTAGACGCCGGCGTCGTCGGCGATCTCCGTGCCGACCAGCACGTCGGGATCGTTTGGCTTGGGGAGCGCTTCAAGCAGGGACGCCAACTGCGCCGCTCCAGCCTTGCACGCGCAACCCGCGCCGTGCGAAAAAGAGGTCAGTTTCAGATTGTTCACGCGGCCAATCATCGCAGGCGGCTATGCTTGTGCTTGATCTCGGCGGGCAGCCGCATCCGTGAGGTTCGCTGGCGTGGACCTCGCCGGGAAGGACAGGCGTGGATCAAAGCGTCCACGGATAGTGATGAGACCGGCCACCCTGAACGAGCCAACCCGCGACGGACGCATTCACGTCGACAGCTGGCTCGAGCGCGCCGACGAGCGCACGCTGGCCGACAACGTGCGCGAGGGTTTGACCCGTCGCGTCAAGCGCCTCCCGCCTAAGCACTTCTACGACGCACGCGGCTCGGAGCTGTTCGAGCGTATCTGCGCCCTGCCCGAGTACTACCTGACGCGCGCCGAACGCGAGATCCTGCTCGAGCAAGGCGGGTCGATCGTCTCGGCGACCGAAGCGGGCGAGCTCGTCGAGCTCGGCTCCGGAGCGCCCGACAAGGCCATGCTCCTGCTCGACGCCATGCGCGGCCGGGGCACGCTCGAGCGCTACGTGCCTGTCGACGTCTCCGAGCAGGCGCTCAGAGACGCGGCCGAGCAACTCGCTGCGACCTACGACGAGCTGGAGATCCACGGGGTCGTCGCCGACTTCGAGCGTCAGCTCGATCGCGTGCCCGCAGCCGACGGAACACCGCGAGTCGTGGCCCTGCTCGGGTCGACGATCGGCAACTTCACCCCGGCCGGCCGACGTGAGCTGCTGGAGCGGGTGGCGACGCTGCTGGGGCCACGCGACGCGCTGCTGGTGGGCGCCGATCTGGTCAAGGATCCCGCGGTGCTGGAGGCGGCCTACAACGACGCGGAAGGGGTCACGGCCGAGTTCAACCGAAACGTCCTGCACGTCATCAATCGGGAGCTCGACGCCGACTTCGACCCGGCTGCCTTTGACCATGTCGCATTCTTCGACCGCCGGCGGGGCTGGATCGAGATGCGCCTGCGGGCGCGCCGGCGGATGAGGATTCGTATCGCCCGCCTCGATCTGGAGGTCACGTTTGAAGCCGGCGAAGAGCTTCGGACCGAGATCAGCGCGAAGTTCACGCGCGCGCGGCTGAGCGCGGACCTCGCGGCCGCGGGGCTGCGCCTCCAGGAGTGGTACACCGATCGAGCGGATCGCTTCGCGCTGGCGGTCGCGCGGCCAAGCGGCTAGGGCCTTACGGCCGGGCGTAGGTCTGGATGTCCTGCGCGAGTGTTCCTTCGCTCACGTATTGCCCACTGTGCACGTAGCGGACCGACCCGGACGGGCTGATGAAGATCGTCGTCGGTAGCCCCACGATCGACGCCATCGAGCTGAGGGAGGTGGTCGTAGCCTGGTAGCTCGGGTAGGTGACGGGGTGCTTTTCGAGAAACGCCTGCGCCGGACCGGGCGAGTCTTCGGTGTCGGCGCCGAGGAAAGCGACCCGGCGTCCGAAGCGAGCGGAGGCGGCGGCGAAGAGGCCGAACTCCTGCTGGCACGGCGTGCACCAGGAGGCCCAGGCGTTGATCACGATCGGGTATCCGCGCAGTGCATCGATCTCGCGTGTGAGCGAGGCGCTCGTGCCAAGCAGCTGGCCCGCCTGGCGGTGCATGGCGGCAAGCTGCGGCGGCGACCCATTGAGTTGCTTGAGCTCCGCCGACAGGCCTTTGGCCTCACGCGGGGCGTGGCGCAGGCCGGCGCGAACGTGGCTTCGCAGCGAGGCGAGTGAGGGCCATCCAATTGTCGACACGTCGTAGTACCAGAGGAACTGGCCGCTCGGCGACACGAGCACAAACCAGGGCTCATCTTGAACCCTGTAGCCGTCTGCTACCCGCCCCGAGTGGTCGATCGCCACCGGGTAGGAGAGCGGACCGTGCAGCGTCTGAAGGAACCGGGGAAGGGCCGCGGCCGAAGGCTCGACGCTGCCCTCGTCCACCGCCGTCAGCGCGGGCAGTCCCTGCCGTGAGGCGGTTTGCTGGTAGGCGTTCAGGCGCTTGAGCTGTGTGGCGAGGTTCGTCACCTCGGAGTCCCAGGTGGCGAAGAACAGGTACAGACGCGGCGAGCTCCCCGGCCCGAGGTGAACGGTGCCGCCGGCCAGCGCCGGGCAAGTTCGCGGGCGTGGACGGGGTGATCGCTCCGATCGGGTTGTAGGAGAGCTTTGCGAGCACCGACGGATGACTCGGGAGCAGTCGCGAAGCCTCCTGGGCGAGCAGCTGGCCGGACTGGTCGACGGTGGCGTAGGACATCTGGGTGAGGTAGACCTCGCGCAGGCGGCCGTCCGGATCGATCGCAAACAGGGCCGGGGTGTGATCGATCTGGCCGTGCTGGACCTCGGCCTCGATGCCGTACGCCTTCCACACCCGCCTCAGCTGCGCCGGCGACGCGGTGAGGAAATGCCATTGGGTCATCATCCCGTGCGCCTGCGTGTAAGCGCGCACTTCGCTGACGCGGGTGGCCGTCGGATTAGCGTCGATCCCGAGCAGCTCGACGTGTGAGGCGGCCGGGCCCAGAAGCCGCTTCGCCTGGACCATCGACGTGGTCGTGAGCGGGCAGATCGTCGTGCAGCGCGAGTCGACGAACGCGAGCAGCACGACCTTGCCTCTGAAGTCGGTCAGCGATACGCGCCGACCGAACTGGTCGGTCAGGGTGAAATTGGGGGCGGGCCGCTGAAGCGCGGTGCCCGGATCGAGGTAGGGGTTGCGCTTCAGTGCCTGGCCCGAGGAGGACGAAGATCGGACCAGCGCGCTGATCCCCTGGGTGACGCCGACTATGGCAGCCACCGCCACCACCATCAGCGCGATCACCACCCACGGCTTGTTCGCGATCGCCTTGGTCATCGTCGTGTCAGAGAGATGATGACGGGTGCATGTTGAATGGTTCGCCCAGCTTTTTCGCTGGTCTACGATTTTGCCGTGGTTGCAGCGATCTCGAGCGACCCCGCGAGCGGGGTCACGGTGTTCGCCGCGGTCGCCGCCGGTGCCGTCTCGTTTCTATCGCCGTGCGTGCTGCCGCTCGTCCCGGGCTATCTCTCGACGGTCGCGGGGGTCGCGCCGTCGGACCTGAAGCGCACACGCAAGCGAAGGGTGCTCGTTCCCAGCCTGCTCTTCGTGCTGAGCTTCTCGGCGATCTTCGTCGTGCTCGGGGTGGGGGCGTCGCTCTTCGGCGCTGGCTTCGCTGCCGATCGGGTTGTGCTGGACAAGATCGCTGCGGTCGTGATCATCGCGCTCGGCGTCTACTTCGTGCTGAGCACGGTGATCACGCGGCTCAACCGCGAGTGGCACGTCGACGCACTCATGCAGCGGGCCGGCCGGGGCGGCCCGCTCGTCACCGGCGCGGCCTTCGCGCTCGCCTGGACGCCCTGCATCGGCCCCACCCTGGGGGCGATTCTCTCAGCGGCCGCGATCTCGAGCTCCGCGCTGCACGGCGCCGTGCTGCTCGCCTTCTATTCGGCGGGCCTGGCGATTCCGTTCCTGCTGACGGCGCTTGCCTTTGAGCAGATGACTTCGGTGTTCGCGGCGGTCAAGCGCCACTACCAGGTCGTGATCGCCATCGGGGGGGTGGTCCTGATCGCGATGGGCGTGCTCGTCTGGTCCGGCGAGCTCTTCCAGCTCAACATCCAGGCCGAGCGGGCACTCAGCGGCCTCGGGATCAACTTCTTCAATATCTGAGGGGGTTGGGCGGCGCCCCGGCCTACTCGGGCGCGTCGGAGGACGGCACCACCTCGGGCTCGGGTGCGTCTCCTCCGTCGCCCAGCTCCGCCGGCGCCTCGCCGTCCTCCTGAAGTTCCGGGGTGCCGACCTCCGGCAAGGCCTCCAAGCTCACCGCTTCGGCGGGCACGGCACCGTTGCCCTCGGCGTCGAGCCCCTTCTTGCGCCGCCGGCCGCGGCCGCGGCGGCCCTTGGGGAAGTTGCGCAGCAGCTCGCGGGCCAGGGCGGCCGGCTTGCGCGCGAGGCGCGTGCGAGCACCTCGCAACGCCTCCTCGGCCTCCGGCGTGTGCGCGAGCGCGGCGGCGAGCAGCGCCGCGGACAGACGCCTGTCCTCCTTGCGCGCCGCGTGCACCAGGCGACGAGCGTTGCGGGCGTGCGCCGGGCCACTCGAGTTGACGAGCAGGCCCAGCAGCCGCTTGGTCTCGGGCCAGCGCTGGGTGGCGTACTCCTCGTGCACCTCGCGGGTGTATTCGGCCATGCGCCAGATCCACGCGTTGGCCTGGTCGCGGCGGCCGATGCGCCGCTCGGCGAGGGCCTGAAGCATGATCTTGACGCCCTCGCGACGCTCGTCGCGAGGCCAGCCGGCCATGATGTCGACTGCGGTGTCGAAGGCCTCAGGATCCTTGCTCGCGGCGATCTCCTGGAGCGCGCGAAGGCGCAGCTGAGAGTGCCGGTTGCGCTGCAGCGCGGTGATCAAAAAGCGGCGCTTGAGCTCGCCCGAGCGATCGAAGTGGAGCATCGCCTTGGCCCGGCGCCAGCCGTTGGGAGCGACGCGCGCCCCCGCCAGTGCCGCCCATACGTGCTGCTCGCCGTAGTCGAGGTATTCGACCGCGATGCGCCACAGCTCGCGCTCGAAGACCGCTGCGCGGCGCTCGGGGTCCGGCGTCACCGGCAGCACCCGCCGCTCGACCCTGACCCGACGGCCGCGGCCGCGGCGGACTGGACCGACCACGATCGCGCCGCCTCTGTAGACGTCGCGGTCAAGCAGGGAGTGCAGCGTCACGACCGGGTCGTCGTGCTTGGTCGCGGGGTGGACGAAGTCGACGACGATCCCCGCCTCTTTGCCTGGATGGCGACGGGTGACGCGTCCGACCCGCTGCTGGTAAACGCGCCGCGAGGCGGTGGGAGCCAGGTGCATGCACAGGGTGGCGCGCGGAGAGTTCCACCCCTCCGCCAGCAGCATCGCGTTGACGAGCACGTCGACCTTGCCGGACTCGTAGTCGGCCAGGATCCGCGCCAGTTGGCGCTTGGGCGTCTCGCCCGACACCGCTTGGGCGTTGATCCCGAACTCGCGGAAGGCCCGCGCGACGTTGACGGCGTGGCGCACCCCGGCCGCGTAGACGATTCCCGGAACGCCGTTGAAGCGAGTCTTGTAGAGGTCGGCGACGGCCATGTTGAACGGGGTTTGGTCGAGCAGTTCGGCCAGCATCTCCTGGTCGAATTCGGTGTCCACCTCGCCGCGCCGCAGCGGCACCTTGGCGATCGTGCGAACGCCCGGACCGGGTGGGATGCGGACACAACGAAGCGGTGCGATCACGCCGCGCCGCGCGGCCTGGGCGAGGTCGAAGCGCGAGGTCTGAGTCGGGAAGAGATCGGTCACGTGGCGCGCGATCAGCGCGCCCGTGGCGGTCATGCCGATGAAGATCGGACCCGCCCAGGCGCGGATCGCCGCCGAGGTCTTCTCGCCGAGCGCCGTGTGCGCCTCGTCGCAGATCACGATCGTGTAGGCGTCGGAGATGCGACCCGCGTTGCGCACGAACCATTGATAGGTCTCGACCGTGACCGGCCCCACCGTCTGATCCGGCGCGGGCCGGGAGCCGTTGCTGGACAAGAGCGGCGCGTGGATGCGGTCCCGGTAGCCGCGCTCCCGCAGCTCGCCGTTGAACTGGTCGACGAGGTTGCGACGGTGGGTGAGGATCAGGATCCCGCCGGTGCGCGAGGCCTCGACGAAGCCCAGCGCGGCCACCGTCTTGCCGGCGCCCGTGGCGTGCTCGAACCAGAACCGCCGCGCCGAGTTGGGATCTTCTGGCTGGTCCGAGAGCTGTACATCCTCGTCGAGCTCTCGCTCGTCGGTCCAGTCGCGGGGCTCCTCGTCCTCCTCGCCGTTTACCTCTTCGTCCTCGTCTGACCGCTCGGCGTCGCGGGGCGGTTCGGGCAGGGTTTCCCGGCCGTTGCCGCTGAGCGCGCCGTTGCCGTTGCGCTGCTGCGCCTCAGCCAGCAGCGCGGTGAGGGTCCCGGAGAGCGCGTCGACCTGGTGGGCCGAGAGCACGGTCCCGTCGGCGAGGTGGGGCTCCTCCTCGGAGAGGAGGCGCTCCAAGCCCAACAGCAACGAGTACTTGCGTCGCCATTCGATCGAGGGCTGCTTGGCGCCCTCTTCCATCTCCTCCAGGGCAGCGTCGAGCGCCCGACGGCGTGCACCCCCGGGCGCGAGCGCGTCCTCGAGCGCTTCGCCGTCGTAGACGAAACGCTCGCGCGTGAAGCGCTCTGCCCGCGCAATCGCGGGAGTAGACGGGAACGGGCCAGAACCACCCATGAAATCGAAAAGGTCTTACGTCGAAAAGAGTCGCGGCAACACGTCGTGGCGACTCAGGCCGCCCGGAAGCCCCGAGCTGGCGAGAGGTCCTCAGAAGCGGCTACCTCCGCACCCCTCAGGATTGGAGGATAGAGACATTTAAGCAGATATGAAGCCCGGCGCACATGTGCGCCGGGCCCGGCCCGAACATGTTCGCTCGCGCTGCCGCGCGCTCGGCATCCGGCCTCGCGTCACTCGCGGCGCGCGAGTCATCCGGCGCGGGTCGGCGCATGCGCCGACCCGATTAATTCTTGTGTCAAGCTGTTCCCATGGCCGTCGCCTCGTACCAGGTTCGACGGGCGCGATCACAGGAGGAGATGAGCGCCGCCGTGACATTGCGGCACGACGTCTTCTGCATCGAGCAGGGAGTGCCCGAGTGGGAGGAGCTCGACGGGCGCGACGACGAGGGAATTCATCTGGTTGCGGTCACGGACGGCGACCTGCTCGGCACGTGCCGGCTGCTGCACATCGGCCGCACGATCCAGTTCAGCCGCCTGGCCGTCCGTGCCGACGCGCAGGCGCCAGGGGATCGCCACCGCGCTGCTCACGCTCGCCGACGAGGAGGCTCGCGCGCTGGGTGCACGGCGATTGGTGCTGCACGCCCAGACCTACGCGCTCCAGCTGTACGAGAACGCCGGCTACCGCGTGCGCGGGCGCGTGTTCGTCGAGGCCGGGATCGAGCACGTGGCGATGGAAAAGACGGTTGGCTGACGACGGGCCCCAGCTGCGGATCGACCCGCTGACGGGCAAGAGGGCGATCATCGCGGGGGCGCGCGCCGGGCGTCCCGGAGGCGAGCTGCACGCGGTTCCTTCGCCGCCGATCGATCCCGCAAATGATCCGTTCGCGGAAGGCCACGAGGCGCGCACGCCGCCTGAGGTCTACGCGCTGCGACCCGACGGAGGCGCACCGAACGGCCCGGGTTGGTCCGTCCGGGTGGTGCCGAACCTCTATCCGGCGCTGGATGGCGACTCGGCGGATGTCGCCCAGGAACCCCAACCGCAGCCCGGCGCGAACGCCAACCGCGACCTCTTCTGGTCGGCACCGGCGCTCGGAGCCCACGAGGTGATCATCAACACGCCGGATTCGGTGAGCTCACTCGCCGAGGTCGCCGACGACCAGCGCGCGCGTGCAATGGACGTATGGCGCGAGCGGATGCGCGCGCACGCTGCGGCGTCGTACGTGCACCTGATCGTCAACGAGCAGGCCGAGGCGGGAGCCTCGCTGCCCCACACCCACGCCCAGCTGTACGCGCTCGACTTCGTCCCTGCAGACGTCGCCCGGGAGCGCGAGCGCTTCGGCGCCTACGCCACCCGCACCATGGGCGCCAACCTCCTGGCCGACCTCGTCCAGGAGGAGGTACGCAAGCGCGAGCGCATCGTGGCGATCGACGAGGAGGTCGTGCTGATCGCCTCCTACGGCGCGCGCGTCCCATACCAGCTGATGATCGCTCCGCGGGTGCCGCGCATGCGATACGAGGACGACGGGCCGACCGGTGCGAGGATGGTCGGGCAGGCGCTGAAGCGGCTCGCGGTCCGACTCGGGGCAGGCCTGCCGCTGAATATGTGGGTGCGCACGGCGCCGCGCGGCGCGGAGCACTTCTGCTGGCGGATCGACATCCTGCCTCGGCTCACGCATCTCGCCGGGCTGGAGCTCGGGGCGGGGCTCGCGCTGAACATCGTCGCGCCCGAGAAGGCGGCGGCCGAGCTGCGCGAGGCGCTCTAGATTCGTCGTGCGGGCGCTCGTGCAGCGCGTCAGCCGCGCCGCGGTGAGGGTGGACGGCGGCACGGTCGCTGCGATCGGGCCCGGACTGCTGATCCTGCTCGGGGTCAGCCGCGAGGACACGGCCGCCGACGCCGACTGGCTCGCCGACAAGGTCTGCGCGTTGCGAGTCTTCGACGACCCCGAAGGGCGCATGAACGAGCCGCTGGGGTCACGCGAGGCGCTGTGCGTGAGCCAGTTCACCCTTTACGGCGACGCCCGCCGCGGCAACCGCCCCAGCTACGTCAGGGCAGCCCCGGGGCCCGTCGCCGAACCGCTCTACGAGCGCTTCTGCGACCGGTTCGGATCCAAGCGGGGGGTGTTCGGCGCAATGATGTCGATCGAGCTGGTGGCAGAGGGGCCGGTCACGGTGCTGCTGGAGAGCCCACAGGGCCACTAAGCCGCGTGCGCCAGTACTACGAAGAGCTTTGGGAGCGACTACCCCAGGAGCTTGAGCCGCCGTACTTCGAGCTTCGCCGGGGCTTTTTGCGCGAGCACGTGCGCCCCAGGGAGCGTGTCCTGGACCTGGGGTGCGGCGACGGCACCTTCACCGCGCAGCTCCAGGACGCGGGAGCCGAGCCCGTGGGCGTGGAGGTCGCCGAGACCGCACTGCGGCGTGCGCGGGCGGCCCATCCGGGCCTTCGCTTTCTGCTCGCCCCGCTCGAGGGAGCCCTGCCGCTCGAGGATTGCGCGTTCGACGTCGTGTGGTCCAGCGAGGTGATCGAGCACGTGGCCGACACGGCGCGGTGGCTATCCGAGGTTCGAAGGGTGCTACGCCCGACGGGCCGCCTCCTCCTTACCACCCCAAACCACACCCGACTGGCGATCCTGATCCACGGCCTGGAGCGCTACGCCGAGCCGCTGTCGGACCACCTCCACCTCTACACGCGCAGATCGCTGAGGCGGACGCTCGCGGACTTTGACTTCGGTGGGATCGAGCTGCAGGCGGCGGGCGGAGCACCCCTGATGCGGCAGCTGATCCTGGCCCGAGCCATTCGTTGACGCCGCCGAGCGCCAGGCGACGCAATACACCATATTTGTGGGGCTTTTAGGGCCAGGTTGGTTGCCAACAGAACCGGTTGACATATCCTGAATGGCGAGTCAAGTCGCTATGCTCTGTTGTCGACAAGGATGTCGTTCCGGCCCGCGGGCATCGCCCCCTATCCCGCGGGCCTCGGACGGCCCCCAGCCCTACCAGGGTCGTCCTCGGCCGCACCCGTGCCGCCTTCGCGGTGCGGGTCGGCCCGCTTAAAGAGGCAAGTGGATAGCGTTCCCGCGGTGAGGGCGCTGCCCACGCAGCTTTCCGGGCCGGTGCTGTTGGAGCCGCTGGTCCACAGAGACAAGCGAGGCTTCTTCTTCGAGAGCTACCGCCGCAGTGCGCTGGAGGAGCTCGGCGTCTCGGACGAGCTCGTTCAGCACAACCATTCACGCTCGGGCCGCGGGGTGGTGCGAGGCATGCACTTCCAGCCGGGCATGGGCAAGCTCGTTCGTTGCGCGCGGGGGATGGTCTTCGACGTGATCGTGGACATCCGGCGAGGGTCGCCGACGTTCGGTCACTGGGAGGGCTTCGAGCTCGACGACGTCGTCCACCTCGAGCTCTGGTGCCCGGACGGATTCGCGCACGGCTTCTGCGTGCTCAGCGAGGTCGCGGACGTCGTGTACGGCTGCACCACCTACCACGACCCCGCGGCCGACTTCGGTTTTCGCTACGACGATCCCGAGGTCGGGGTCTCCTGGCCTCGGGCGCCTGACGCTCGCTCCCTCGGAGCGCGATCGTACGGCGCTCCATCGCTCGCCGAGATCGCCCACACGCTCCCCTGCAACACCGAGACAGGCCACCGAGAGCTAAATTGACGGGGTGGCAACCTACCAGCGGGTGAGCAGGTTGAAGCGGAGCTGGACGGTCACGCCCGAGCAGTACCGCCGCGTGGCGTACGTCGCGCTCGGGGCGCTCTTTTTGATCGTGCTCACGGGCGCGGCCGTGCGGCTCACGGACTCGGGGCTCGGCTGTCCGAACTGGCCGCGCTGTCATGGCGGAAGGGTGCTCCCGCCGCTGTCGAGTCACGCGCTGATCGAGTTCGGCAACCGCGCGCTCTCAGGGGCCGTCGGCGTGATCACCGTTGTGGCCGCGGTGCTGGCGATGCTGCGCCGACCCTTCCGCCGCGACCTCGCCGTGCTCGCGTGGCTGTTGCCGCTGGGGGTGCTCGCCCAGGCCGTCCTCGGCGGCTACACCGTGGTCGAGCACCTCGCGCCCGGGGTTCGTCATGGCGCACTTCGGCCTCTCGATGGTGATCCTGATCGCCGCGGTAGCGCTCGCGTGGCGGGCCTGCCCACGAGCCCGGCTCGCGCCCGCGGTCGGTCGACAGGGTCTCGGTGTGGTCGGTGCGCGCTCTGGCCCCGATTGGCGCGCTGACGATCTTCGCGGGTACGGCGGCGACGGCGTCCGGTCCTCACTCGGGGGGCACCGTCGGCCAGCACGTCCACCGCCTGTACTTCAAGGGTCCCGACACGCTGGCCTGGGTCGTCCAGCGTCACGCCACCATCGCCGCGCTGTTCGGCGTGATCGCGATTGGGGTTTGGCTGCTACAGCGCCACCGCGGCGCTCCGGAGCGCGATGCTCGAACCGCTGACGGTGCTGTGCGTGCTGCTCGCGGCCGAGGGGTTGGTGGGAACCGTCCAGTACGAGCTAAAGCTCCCCGCGGACATGGTGTGGGTCCACGTCACCCTCGCGACCTCGATCTGGATCACGGTCCTGTGGGCGGTCGCGGCCGCCGGACGCCTCGCGCCGCGGACGGTTACCGCGTTCGCCGAGGAGCCCGCGGCACAGGGGCTCGAGGCCGCGAGCCGCACCGGCTGAGGGCGGGCGTATCTGCTCGGAGCGCGATTAACCGGCCGGCCGCGCTCGTCCGCTCGCTACGATCGTGGCCGATGGCGGTAGAGCGCCGGACATCGGCTCCCCCAGCGCCCACTGGCACGCGTGCAGGCAACGCTTCGCTGAGCATCCTCGTGGTCGACGATGAGTCGGATCTGCGCGAGATGCTCACCCGCTCGTTCTCGCGCGAGGGCCACCGCGTGCTGGCCGTCCCTGACGGGCGGTCCGCGATCGACCGCGCGAGCACCGACCACTTCGACATCATCCTGCTCGACGTGGCGCTCGGCGCGGGCCCCGACGGCTATGAGGTCTGCCGCAGCCTGAGGGCGCGCCGCAACGTCGTCCCGATCATCATGCTGACGGCGCTCGACTCCGAGGCCGACGCCGTGCTGGGGCTCGAGGCCGGGGCCGATGACTACGTGACCAAGCCCTTCGGGCTCGCCGAGCTGCGCAGCCGCATCCGCGCGGTGCTGCGGCGGGCCGGGGGCCGCACGATGGGCGACGAGGTGCTGGTGGTGGGACCGATCGCGTCTGGATCGCTCGCAGCGCGAGGTGACGATCGACGGGCGAGCCGGTGCGCCTGACCTTCTCCGAGTTCGAGCTGCTCGACGCCCTCATGGCGGTGCCGGGAAGGCTGCTCAACCGCCAGGAGCTGCTTGCGCGCGATCTGGGGCGACAGCGCCTACCGCGACCCGCGCGCGATCGACGTGCACATCCGCCACCTGCGCGAGAAGCTCGAGCCCGAGCCCGACAAGCCGCGCCACATCCTCACCGTGCGCGGCGCGGGCTACCGACTGCGGGGGCCCTAGCCGATGCCGGCGCGACCGCGGCTTCGCGCCCCCGGTCTGCGCGGTCGGATCGTCGGGCTCGTGCTGTTCACGACTGTGGCCACGCTGGCGGTGGCCGCGGCCGCGCTGCTCGGACCGCTCGAGCATTCGCTCCGGAGCGCGGCCCAGAAGACGCTCGAAGACGGAGCTGACGCCGAACGCTCATCGCGCGACGCGCCCGTTCGCGCCGCTCGACCCCAGTCCGCGCTGTACGGCGCAGATACCGACGGGCAAGGTTCCCCGGCGGCGAATGACTGCACAAGCAGGGGCAGCAGGTCGAGGGGCACGCCTGCTTGCTCGCCTCGGCCGGGTCTCGGCTCGCAGGTCGGGAGCGAGCGAGGTGACCCTGCTCGGGTCGCCGGTTATCGGGCAGCCACAGTCCGCCACGGCCGCCGCCCAACCGAGTGTGACCTCGTGGGCTCGACAACTTACGGCGACGTCGCCGACGGCCTTTCGCACGACCGCCACGTGACCTACAGCTTCGGCACGATCGACGGCAAGGACTACGTGCGCGCGGCGATGCCCTTCCCTCGCGGCCGGTGGCGTCTGGTGGGTGCTCGCGATCCGCAAGCCGATCGACGAGATCCCGGCCGCGGTGAACGCCGTCGCGCAAGCGCGTTCTTGACCGCGGCGCTCGCGGGCCTCGCGCTCACGCTCGTCCTGGGCATCCCGCTGTCCGGCACGCTCGTCTACCGGCTGCGGCGGCTGCGGCAGGCGGCGGTGAGGGTCACGCGCGAGGGGCCCGGGGTCGAGGTGCCCGCCGACCGCGCCCGCGACGAGGTCGGCGACCTCGCGCGCACGTTCGCGGTCATGCAGGGACAGCTGCGGCGCCAGGAGGACGCCAGGCGCGCCTTCGTCGCGACGGCCTCGCACGAGCTGCGCACGCCGCTGACCTCGCTCGACGGGATGCTCGAGCTGCTCGACGACGACCTGCAGAGTGGCGACACAGATCTACAGGAGACGCGCGCTCTGCTCGCGCGGGCCCGCGCCCAGTCGCGGCGGCTGGGCCGTCTGGCGGCCGACCTGCTCGACCTCTCGCGCCTGGACGCCGAGGTGAGGCTGCGCTCGGAGCCCGTCGAGCTCGGCGAGCTATGCCGCGCCGTGCTGGCCGAGTTCGAGCTGCCCGCGGGCGAGCGCGGCATCACGCCCACGCTCGAGGTCGGCGAGGGACCCGTATGGGCGCTGGGCGATCCCGGGAGCGTGGCCCGGATCGTGCGCATCCTGCTCGACAACGCCGTGCGGGCAAGCCCGGCCGGCAAGGAGATCAAGGTCGTGATCCACGGGGGCTCGCCGGTGGCGCTGAGCGTCGGCGACCGCGGGCCGGGGATCGCGCCGGCCGATCGAGAGATCATCTTCAGGCGCTTTCAGCGCGGGCGGGACACGGCCGGAGAGGGCGGGTTCGGGCTCGGCCTGGCGATCGGCCGCGAGCTGGCCGAGCGGATGGGTGGCGAGCTGTCGCTGCGACCCGAGCTACCGCCCCGGCGCGAAGTTCACGCTCGAGCTGCCGGCCGCGCGGGCTCCGCGCGAGCAGCCCTGGCCGTTGGATACCGGCGCGCCCGCGGGCGCGCTTCAGTCCGGTTCCGACGCCAGCTCGAGCGCGCACGAGTTGATGCAGTAGCGCAGCCCGGTCGGCCTGGGCCCGTCGTCGAACAGATGCCCGAGGTGCCCGCCGCAGCGGCGACAGACGACTTCGGTCCTCGCCATGCCGAGGCTGCGGTCCTCGCGAAGCTCGAGGTTCTCGGCGACGGCGGCCTCGTAGAAGGAGGGCCAGCCGGTACCCGAATCGAACTTCGCGTCGGAGTTGAATAGCACCGCGCCGCAACCCGCGCAGCGGTACGAGCCGTCCTCCTTGGCGTGGACATATCTACCCGTGAACGGCGGTTCGGTCCCGTGCCGGCGGAGCACGTCGTACTGCTCCGGCGTGAGGCGCTCGCGCCACTCGTGATCAGAGAGGTCAATCTTGTTTTCAGTCTCCATGGAGTCCACCTTAGCGGAGGCGCTCACGCCCTCCCCGCCGTCACTTGCGTGGGGAGGACCTACGGGTACAGCCGGTTTTTGACCGCCGCAGCCACGGGGCGGGGCAGAGCGCTCAGCGCCCGCAGCGCGAAGGGCATGGCGCGCAGCTGCGCGGGGGTGATCGAACTCGGGACGCGCGCTTCGATCAGGTGCGGTCCGGGTTCGTCGAGGGCGCGCTCTATCGCGCCCACGACCTCATCAGAGGTCGTGGCGAAGCGAGCCGGCACCCCCAGCCCGGTAGCCAACTCCACGAAGTCGATGTCGGGGCGGCTCAGGTCGAGCTGCGCCCTGGCCTCGGGGCCGGCCGCGCTCGCGCCGACTCGTGCGAGCTCCATGTTGAGGATCGCGTAGGAGCGGTTGTTGAAGATGACGACCGTCACGTCGAGCTGCTCGCGCGCCATCGTCCACAGCGACTGGATCGTGTACAGGGCGGACCCGTCGGCCTCCAGAGCGAAGACCGGCCGGTCCGGACAGGCGACCGCCGCGCCGACCGCGACCGGGAGACCCTGCCCGATCGCTCCTCCCGTCAGCGCCAGCAGGTCGTGTCTCGGGGCCCCGGCGGTGTAGGAGCCCAGCGCGACCCCGGAGGTCTGCGACTCGTCGGAGACGATCGCTCCCTCGGGCAACACGGCAGCCACCGCCTGGCAGACCTTTTCGGCTGTGAGCGAGCCACTCGGCGGCTCCGGTCGGGATGGAGCCTGAACGGGAGGCTGCGAGTCATTGGCGCCGAGCGCGGCGAGCAGAGCATCGAGGGCTCCCTCGACGTCAACCTCGGGCGAGGCGAGCTCGTGCACCTCGCAGCCGCTGGGGACTAGATAGCTATCCCTGCCTGGATAGGCGAAGAACGAGACCGGCGCTTTGGCATCGACGAGCACCAGGTGCTTGAGGCCGCGAAGCTGGACCGAGGCGAACTCGGGCACGTAGGCCAGGCGCTCCACGGGTGGGAGCCCCGCCCCGCGCTCCCAGCGCGTCGGGAACACCTCGCCCAGGAGTCTCGTGCCGGTCCGGGCCGCGATCCGGCCCGCCGTCATCAGCGCCCCCGCGCGCAGGGCCCTCCCGCCGAGCAGCAGCGCGGTCCTGCCGCCCCTCCGCAGCGCCCGCGCCGACCGAGTCGATCTCTCCCTCTGCCGGTCCCCGGAGAGGCTTTGGTTGCAGGGGCGGGGCCGGCTCGCCCCCGTCTCCCCAGGCGACGTCCGCGGGCACGATCAGCGTCGCCACCTGTCCGGGGGGCCCGAGCGCAGCGGCGATAGCTGCGGCGGCGTCGCGACTCAGGTCGGCGGTGCTCTTGGAAGTCCGCACCCACCCGGAGACGTTGCGCGCGATGGTCTCGATGTCGGATTGGAGCTGGGCGTCGTACTTGGCGTGGTAGGTCGCGTGGTCGCCGACGATGTTCACGACCGGGACCTTCGCCCTTGCGCGCGTTGTGGAGGTTCGCGACGCCGTTGCCGAGACCGGGGCCGAGGTGCAGCAGCGTCGCGGCGGGGCGAGACGCCATACGGGCGTACCCGTCTGCTGCGCCCGTGGCCACACCCTCGAAGACGGTCAGCACCGCCCTCATCTCGGGGGCCGAGTCCAGCGCCGCGACGAAGTGCATCTCCGAGGTCCCCGGGTTGGTGAAGCAGGTCGTCACCCCCGCCTGCAGGAGTGTCCGCAGCAATGCCTGGGCGCCGTTCATCTTCGGGCCACGTTACGGGCTTTAGTACAAGACCGTTACGCTCGCGCCGTGCGGTTCCGCGCTGATCGACCGCTCGGGCTCGCCCCGGCGACGGTGCTCGACTACCGCGAGCTCGCCCGCCGCCGGCTCCCCCGTCAGCTCTTCGACTATCTCGACGGCGGCGCCTACGAGGAGCCACGCTGCGCGCCAATGTGCGCCGATCTCGAGCGCGTCCTGCTCCGCCAGGTCGTCATGCGCGACGTCTCGACACGCGACCAGCGCGTGGAGGTGCTCGGTCAGCAGCTCGCGTTTCCCGTGATCCTCGCTCCGGTTGGCCTCGGCGGAATGTTCGCGCGCCGCGCCGAGGTCCAGGCGGCGCGCGCGGCCGAGTCGGCCGGTGTGCCCTTCGTCGAGTCGACCGTGTCGATCTGCAGCATCGAGGAGGTGGCCCGGCGCCACGTCGACGCCGCCGTGGTTTCAGCTCTACGTGATGCGCGACCGCGGCTTCGTGGAGGACCTGATGGCGCGCGCCGGGCGGTGGCCTCGCCGGTGCTCGTGCTCACCGTCGACCTCGCGGTGGTGGGAGCCCGCCACCGCGACACCCGCAACGCGGTTATCGGCGAGGCCTCGCCGCGGGCCAAGCTGTTGCGCGGCCTGGACCTCGCGCTCCATCCGCGTGGATCCGTGAGGTCCCGCTCGCGGGCGGGCCGCTCGACCTTCGGCAACCTCGCCGACGCGGTTCCGGGCGCCCGCACTCCGGCCGCCTTCCGCGAGTGGGTGGATGCTCAGTTCGACCCCAGCGTGACCTGGGAGGACATCGCCTGGGTGCGCGAGCGCTGGGACGGGCGGCTCGTGGTCAAGGGCGTGCTCGATCCCGAGGATGCCCGCCGAGCGGTCGACGCCGGCGTCGATGGGCATCGTGGTTTCCAACCATGGCGGACGTCAGCTCGACTCGGTGCCCTCGACGGCGCGGGCGCTGCCAGGGATCGTCGACGCGGTCGGCGACCAGCCGAGGTACTCGCCGACGGCGGCGTCCGCACCGGCCTCGACGTCGTCAAGATGATCGCGCTCGGCGCCCGGGCGGTGTTGATCGGCCGGCCTGGGCCTGGGCGGTGGCGGCGCGGGGCGAGGCCGGGGTGCGCCACATGCTGGACGTGATCAAGGCCGACATCGATGTAGCCCTCGCGCTCACCGGCCACACTTCGATCGCCGACTCGATCGCTCCGCGCTCTACGAGAGCGGCGCTGCGGTCGCGCGGATCGGACCCGCCGCCGGCCGCTGACGACGGGCCCTAACCCTTCTCAGCGCGTGGACTTCTTTACCGCGCTGCGAGCCTTGCCGACGGTGCGGCTCGCGGCGGGTGTCGGGACGCTGCCGGGGTAACGTCTAGTGCCCTGATGGCATCTCCCCAGAGCGACGATCCCCGCCAGCGCGCTCGTGCGCGCATGTTTGAAACACGCAGCCAATCCTGGCGCGAAGCGGGTCTGCTGCGCGAGATCAACCCGCACGCAGTGCGCCGCGCGCGGGTGACGGCGCTGCTGCTGTTGCCGATCTTCATTGGGATTGTGGTGCTCGACCATCACCTGAACGACGTGGGGGTGTCCGGAGAAGACCTCGAATTGGCGATCAAGGTCGTGAGCGCGATCGTGCTCGTAGTGCTTGGCTGGGTGATCGCAAAGGACGCCGGCAGGGCGTTCGGCCCGATGCTCTTCAGGCGACTGGAGCCTGGGACGGCGGGCACCGTGGGCTTCCTGATTCGCCTGACCACCATTGGCCTCGCAGCGCTCCTGGCGCTCGATGCCGTCGGGGTGAACCCTCAAACGCTGGCAATCGGCGGCGCGCTCGCGGCGGTGGTGATCGGCCTGGCCGCCCAGCAGACCTTCGGCAACCTGATTGCCGGCACCGTGCTGCTGAGCGCCCGCCCGTTCCGCGTCGGCGAGCGCGTGCGCCTGCAGGGCGGGGCGCTGGCCGGACAGGTGGACGGCGTCGTCGGCTCGCTGGGGCTGCTCTACACCACCTTCGTCGCCGGCGATGAGTCGATCCTTGTCCCCAACAGCGTCGTCTTGAGCGTGATGGTGATCACCAGCGAGGGGCGTGCCGGTCCGGTCGGCTGGATGGGCGGCGGCCGCCGGCATGCAGACTCAGAGGCAGTGGAGCCCGTGGGCGCCTCCGCGGTGCCTCCGCCGCCGACCTACGCGCAGGAGGCCGCGGGCGCAAGCTCCGCGCCGCCGCCGCCGCGACCGGATCAGCGAGCCAGCCGGTAGCGCAAGAACAGGCTGGACTCGTGCTCGTAGAGCGCGGTCAGCTCCAGCTGCTGTGGCGGGTCGATCTCTGCGCCGGCGAGGATGCGCAGGTGCTCCTCGCCGCCAGCGAGCTTGGGCGCGAGAGAAAGGAACAGCTCGTCGACCAGGTCCTGTTGGACCAGCTGAGCGGCAAGGTGTGGTCCGCCCTCGCACAGCAGGGTGCCCACGCCGTGATCGTCGTGAATGCGACGCATGGCGAGCGCTAGGTCCAGCTTGCCGTCTCGCTCGCACCGCAGGTAGCCCGGTTGCGCCGGACATGGCGCAAGCTCCTGCTCGGTGGGGGTGACCATGATCACAGGCGCCTGCGGTTCGGCCAGCAGTGGCACCTCCTGAGGGTCCAGCCGCATGCTCCCCGAGACGATGAATGTCGTCAGCTCGGCGCTCAGGCCATGGCCGCGCCGCGCCTGCCGATCCTGCTCCCCGCGCAGCACGCGCGCGTAATGCTCGGCGCGAACCGTCCCGGCGCCCACCAGCAGACCTTCGGCGATCGTGCGCAGGCCATGCAGGAGCGCGCTGTCGGCCCGGTCGCCGATCGGCCCGGCACGCCCGTCGATGCTGGCTCGACCATCCGCCGTGCTGGCCATGTTCAGCAGCACATAAGGCCTCGATTGCGGCGGCGTCTGCGTCTTGCGCTGATGTGCCTGCGCGGCCAGCTCGTTCAGGATCTCGGGTATCGCGACGCTCGCCGCGCTCCCAGATGGAAACGGGAACAGGCGTCTGAGCGCTGGGGTGGTTTGCTGCTCGCCGACGATGACTCGCGAGATATAGCAGCGCTCAGCGCCGATTGGCAAGCAATTGGTGCGCTGTGGCGCTCTGCAGAGCCTTTGCGCGTGTATCAGCTTTGCAACACCCCGCAGCCGTGACGTGCTACTTTCGTGGCGTCTGGCCGGCCCTTCGGGACCGGCGAAAAGGTAGTCAGTGCAGCAGGCGCGCAGGTCGACGCTGGAACAGCATCCTCCGCGTGGCGGCAGGCACACAGATAGCGGAGGAATCGAATGTCCACCGGCACCGTCAAGTGGTTCAGCGACGACAAGGGGTTTGGGTTCATAACCCCCGACGACGGCGACAGGGACCTGTTTGTTCATCACACAGGTATCAATGGCGACGGCTATCGCTCCCTGAAGGAGGGCGCGAAGGTCTCCTATGACGCCGAAGATGGCGACAAGGGGCCCAAGGCGGTCAACGTCAACACGCTGTAACCAGCTGGCCTAGCCGCTGCGCCGCCTCAGGCGGTGGCAAGGCGCGCCCGCGTCGCGGACTGCGAGTACGGGCAAGGTTTTACGGCAACGCTTGAAGAGCCCGCGTGTCGCGGGCTCTTCTCGTATCGTGGGCCGATCCCGATGCCGAGCGACGCCACATCGATCACGCTGCACGACGGCATCTCCGACCCTGGCGCAGCAGCCGAGATTGGCCTGCTGCGAGGTGCGCCGCTCGCGCCCCAGCGCGCTCGCCTTGCCGCATGGGCGCGCGTGCATGGCCTGGGGCTGCTCTGTCTGACGGTGATAGTTCTCTGCAGCCTGCTGGTCGTGATCGTCGCGGCCGGCGGTCCCAGCGTCGTCTCGGCGACCACGCGTTCGGACTTCTTCCCGGGCTGGATGGCGGGCCCCCTGGGTGCGATCGGCTCGGGTATATCGCTCAGCACCGCGGCGCTGAAGGTCGGCCTCACGATCGCCGTGATCGCGATGTATGGCTGCTACGCGCTCGGGATGCGACGGATCTCGGGCCTGGGAGCGCGTTGGGTGATCGGGGCGATCGTCGCCGTTCAACTCATCTTCTTCCTCTCCCCGCCGCTGACGCTCACCGACGTCTTCAACTACATCAACTATGCGCGCATGGACGTGGTGCACAACCTCAATCCATACGCGACGCTGCCGGCCCTGGAGCCGCACAGCGACCCAGCCTTCGCGCTCAGCAACTGGCACGACCTGCTCAGCCCCTACGGCCCGCTCTTCACGATCATGACCTTCGCGGTCGCCTCGCTCTCGGTGGCGGCGTCCTTCTGGGCGGCAAAGGGTGCGCTGGCGCTGCTCAGCCTCGCGACGCTCGCGCTGGTGTGGAAGTGCGCACGGCTGCTCGATCGCGATCCGGTGCAGGCGATCGCATTTGCGGGGCTGAACCCGATCGTTTTGATCTGGGGTCTCGGCGGCGATCACAACGACGTCTTCATGGTGTTCTTCGTCGTGCTGGCCTGCTGGCTGCTGCTGCGCCGCGCCGACGCGCGCGCGGACACTCCGCCGGCTGATGGCGCTGGCGCGCGGATCCGGTCGTGGCTGATGCCGCTTGCGGCCAGCGAGATCGCCGCCGGCGCAGCGCTCGCCGCCGCGGTGTTCGTGAAGGCGTCGGGCGCGATTGTGGTGCCGGTGCTCCTCGCGGCCTTGATCAAGACGCCGCGTCGCCTGGTGGCGACGATCATGGGAGGGGTCATAGCCGGCCTGCTGCTGGCCGCAATCAGCTATCTGGTCTTCGGAGCCCACGTCCCGTCGGACCTCACCCAGGGCAGCATCGTCACCGGGCTGAGCGTGCCGAACCTACTCGGCATGGCGCTCGGGCTGGGCGGCGAGACGGCGCCGCTGCGCGAGGCGGTGGGACTCGTGTTGGTCGGTGCCGTGATCGCCTGTTGCGTGCTGGCCTTCCGCCGGCGCGAGCTGATCGCCCCCGCAGGGTGGGCGACGATGGCGCTGCTGCTGACGCTTGGATGGGTGCTGCCCTGGTACATCCTCTGGGCGCTGCCGTTTGCGGCACTGTCCTCCTCCAGGAGGCTGCGCCTGGCGGTGCTGGCCTTCGGCGTCTATCTGATCCTGGTGTGGGTGCCGATCGCACCCGAATGGAACAGCGCGATCGGGCTGCACCCCGACCAGACCTCCGTCGGCCAGCAGCACCAGCGCATCGTCAGGCAGCTTCTGAACTGATTACGCCGCGCCGTGGGGCCCGCTCACGCGCTGCTCTCCCTCCGGCAGTTTCCCGTCGCGGCCGACGTAGCCGTCCTTGCCGCCGGCGCAGAGATAGACAGCATCGCCCTGCCCCACGTTGCGCAGGCGTCGCAGCGTGTGGCCGCCTCCACGTGCGCGAAGGTGCCGGCCGGCAGCGGCTAGACAGAGCCGTCGCCGAACTCCATCTCCATCGCGCCTTCGTGGACGAAGTAGAGCTCGTCCTGCTCGTCGTGGTAGTGAAAGCCGGTCTGGTAGCCGGGCGGCATCACGATCGCGTTGACGCCGAAGGCGGTCGACGCCGAGGCCCTTTCGGACCTTGCGGAAGCCGTGGCCGCTGCCGAGATCGTCGAGGTGGCCGACGGCGTAGCCCTCGCCTTTGCGCACCTCCGGGTATTCCGCTGATGACATCTGACTGGACCCCTTTCTCCGATTTTCTCTAGTGATCGGCGACGTGGCCGCCGTCGGAATAAGCGGCCGACCCTCCGCCGCCCACCGCAACAGACCCGCCGGACATCGAGTAGGCGTCAAAGCCGGCCGCCCTGAACGCCTGCGCGGCCATCTGCGAGCGGGAGCCCACGCGGCAGTAGAAGACGACCGGCCGATCGCGGGAACGTGCTCCGCGGCGCCGGTGAGCTCGTTCAGGGAGACGTGTCGCGTGCCCTCGATATGGCCCGCTTCGCGCTCGTAGGTCTCGCGCACGTCTATCACCTCGGCGGGCGGCTCCTGCGCAAGCCACGTCGGCAAGCTCCGCGGGCTCGATCTCGATCGAGGTCTCACTGCTGGCCTGGTCTCCATCGCCTGTGAGCGTAGCGATCCCCGCGCGATCACCAATGGACCACTGGGATCAGGCCCTCAGCCACTACCTAGGAATGCGGCTTCAATGCAACAGACTTTCGAGCGACGTCTACACGATCCCCCAGGAGCACCTCGATCTCTGCGCCGACGATCGGCCAGATCGCGCGCGAGCGGATCGCGCCCCGCTCGGCGGAGATCGACGAGAAGGCGGAATACCCGTGGGACATCCGCAAGGTGCTGGCCGAGCAGGACATCCTCGGACTGCCGTTTCCGGCCGAGTACGGCGGCACCGGCACCGGGACGCTGATGCTGAACATGGCTGTCGAGGAGATCGCAAAGGTCGACGCCGCGTGCGCGCTGATCCTGATGGTGCAGGAGCTCGGCACGCTGCCGATCCAGCTGTACGGCTCTGACGAGCTGAAGGAGCGCTTCCTGCCCAGTTGCGCCAGCGGAGAGTGGTCTCGCCGGCGTTCGCGCTGTCCGAGCCCGAGGCCGGCTCGGACCCGGCGGGCATGAAGACCACCGCGGTGCTCGACGGCGAGGAATGGGTGATCAACGGCACCAAGAACTGGATCTCCAACCTCGGGGTCGCCGACTTCTACATCTGCTTCGCGGTCACCGACCGCGAGAGACCAGACGGATCACCGCCTTCGTGGTGGAGGCCGACCGGCCCGGGCTTCAGCGTCGGCAAGCTCGAGCACAAGCTCGGCATCCGCGCCTCGCCCACCGGCCAGCCGATCTTCGAGGACGTGCGCGTGCCGCAGGCGAACGTCATCGGCGAGGTCGGCAGGGGCCTGTCGGTCGCGCTGGGCACGCTGCGAGCGGACGCGCCTGGGCGCGGCGGCGCAGGCCGTGGGGATCGCGCAGGGCGCCACCGACTATGCGCGTCGCCTACGCGCGCGAGCGTCGCCAGTTCGGCAAACCGATCATCGAGTTCCAGGCGATCCAGTTCAAGCTCGCCGACATGGAAACGAGCACCGCCGCCGCGCGAGAGCTGCTGTACAAGGCATGCGCGATGGCCGATCAGCGGCGATCCGCAGCGCGGCAAGTACTCCTCGATGGCCAAGGTCTTCTGCTCGGACACCGCGATGGCCGTGACGATCGAGGCGGTGCAGGTCCTGGGCGGCTACGGTTACGTCAAGGAGTACCCGGTGGAGCGCATGATGAGAGACGCCAAGATCACCCAGATCTACGAGGGCACGAACGAGATCCAGCGGCTCGTGATCGCCCGCACGCTGAAGTAGGCGAGCGCGATGCGCGCTGCGCCGTCCACACAGCCCCGCCCCGGCCAGCTGCGGCGCGTCGGCGTGGCCGCCCTGATCGCGCTGTCGCTCGGGCTGATCGTGATCGTGGTGGGCCAGGGTTTCAGCGCGATCGGCGCGGTCAGGGCGCTCGAGGACGTCGCGCTCGGGGTGATCGTGGTGGCGCTGCTGATGGGCGGCGCGGCGTTCGTGGCCGTGCGCATGGCGGGCTGGCGCGAGCCCGAGTCCGAGACGCGAGTTCGAAGAGATCGTGCGCCACTCCGAGCAGCTCGCGCGCGAAGGTCTCGCCGTCGACCCCGACGAACCCGAGTTCCTGGAGCTCGACCCGCTCAACGACGAGGACTTCGAGGAGCTCGTGCGCGACGCGCTGGACGATCTGCCCGACCTGCTGCGCAACGCGCTCGCGCCACGTCGCGGTCGTCATCTCCGACGGCGGCCGCCGGCACGGCGCCTACGGCCTCTACCAGGGCGGCAGGCCGCGCCGCGACGACACGCACGATCGGATCGTGATCTTCCGCGACACGCTGCGCCGCGACTTCGGCCACGACCCCGACCTGCTGCGCGACCAGGTCACCCGCACGGTGCGGCACGAGCTCGCCCACCACGTCGGCTTCGACGAGCTCGGCGTCTCCCGCCTGGACCTGTAAGCGCCGGGCTCGCGATCGCCCGCGCGCGCATAGGATGCGCGCACCCAGATCCTCTACCGAGGAGAAGAGCACCAAATGCCTGAAGCAGTGATCGTCGACGCGATCAGCACGCCCATCGGACGGGCGGTGAAGGGGTCGCTGAAGACCGTCCGCGCCGACGACCTGGCGGCGATCCCGCTGCAAGGCGCTGATCGAGCGCAACCCGCAGCTGGAGCCAGCTCGATCGGCGACGTGATGATGGGCTGCGGCTTCTGCGAGGGCGAGCAGGGCTACAACATCGGGCGCATCGCGACGCTGCTGGCGGGCATCGACCATCACGTGCCCGGCGTGCACCGTCAACCGCTTCTGCGCCTCCTCGCTGCAGACCACGCGGATGGCCTTCCACGCGATCAAGGCGGGCGAGGGCGACACCTACATCGCCGCGGGCGTGGAGGCGGTCTCGCGGGCCGGCGGGGGCGCTCAGTTCGAGTTCAACCACGCGCTCGACGGCTCGGAGGGCTCGCTCTACAACGTCTACATCCCGATGGGCATGACCGCGGAGAACGTGGCCGAGCGCTGCAACGTCAGCCGCGAGGCCCAGGACGAGTGGGCGGTCATCTCCCAGACCCGCGCGGTGGCGGCCGTCGGAGTCCGGGCACTTCGACAGCGAGATCGTGCCCGTGACCGTGCCCGGCGCACAAAGACGTGGACAAGGAGGGCAACGAGATCGACGTGCCCGAGACGGTCGTCAGCAGGGACGACGGTCCGCGGCCGGGGACCACGATCGAGAAGCTGAGCGGCGCTGCCGCCGGCGTTCAAGGAGGACGGCACCGTCACCGCCGGCAACGCCTGCCCGCTCAACGACGGCGCCGCGGCGCTGCTGATCATGTGCGACGAGAAGGCGCGCGGCGCTCGGGCTGAAGCCGCGCGCGCGGATCATCGCCTCCACTGTCGCCGCGATCCGCCCCGAGATCATGGGCCTCGGCCCGATCCCGGCGATCCAGCAGCTGCTCGCAGAGCACGAGGCATGAACGATCGACGACATCGACGTGGTCGAGATCAACGAGGCGTTCGCCGCCCAGATCGTGCCCTGCATGGAGGAGCTCGGCATCCCCGACGGAGAAGCTCAACCCCTTCGGCGGCGCGATCGCGCTCGGTCACCCCTTCGGCATGACCGGCGCGCGCATCATGACCACGCTGCTCAACGACCTGCGAGACGCTCGACGGCACCTACGGCATCGAGTCGATGTGCGTCGCCGGCGGCATGGGCATGGCGATGCTGGTCGAGCGGCTGAGCTGAGCTCAATCGCGCTCGCGGTCGGCATCGTGCGCCGGCCGCGAGAGCGTGAGCGCGAACAGCTCGTCGGGATCGGTAAGCCAGTGCGTCAGCGTGAGGCCCGCTGGAGCTGAGGTCGTCCTCCACGCGCCGGCGCGTGAACTTCGCGCTGATCTCTGTGCGCATCTCCTCGCCTTGCTCGAAGTGCACCGAGAGCTCCAGGCGCCTTCACGCTACTGTCTGGTTGCGCTGGGAGCGCAGCCGCATCTCGATCCACTCGTGCTGGCGGTCGAAGACGGCGACGTGGTCGAAACGGCCGGGTCGAAGTCCGCATCCAGCTCTCTGTTGAGGACGTGCAGGAGGTTGCGGTTGAACTCGGCGGTCACGCCGGCGCTGTCGTCGTAGGCGGCTTCCAGCACATCGGGGTCCTTGACCAGGTCGGTGCCCATCAGCAGATGGTCCTGCGGGCGCCAGCAGGCCGGCGATCTGGAGCAGAAAGCGGCGTCTGCTGCCCGGCGGGAAGTTGCCGATAGTGCCCCCCAGGAAGGCGACATCAGGCGGCTGCCGCGTGAGGTGCGGGCACGCCGTCAGGTGCCGCTCGAAGTCGCCGATCACGCCGTGCACCCGCAGGCCCGGGTATTCGCTTCGAGATCGCGCGGCGCAGTCGCGCACCATGCCTCGGTCACGTCGATCGGCACGTAGCGCACGAGGGTACCGGTGGCGTGCAGCGCGTCGAGCAGCACGCGCGTCTTGGCTGCGTGCCGGAGCCGAGCTCGACCAGCTCCGCAGCGCCGGTGATCTGCGGCTTTTCGTTGCCGCCTTCTCGTGCAGGATCGCCCGCTCGGCCCTGGTTGGGTAGTACTCGGGCAGATCGCAGATGCGGTCGAAGAGCTCGGCGCCGCGCGTGTCGTAGAAGTGCTTGGGCGGCAGCTCCTTGAAGGGGCGTGTGAGACCGTCCAGAACGTCGTCTGCCAAGGAGCGCTCGCCCCCGGCTGAGGTACGAGTCGATTTTGATCGGTGCGTCTGCGAGGCCCGTGTCAGGCTGCATCTGAGCGTTCCCCCTCAGAGGTCGTTTGCGAATCGCAGCCCGGCGAAGATCTGGCGTCGCTCGGGCAGGTCCCAGTTGCGGAATGTGCGTGTCGCTACGCGCGGGTGCGCGGCGAAGGAGCCGCCGCGCAGCACGCGGTAGCCCTTGCCGAAGAACACCTCCGAATACTCGTGGTACGGGTGCGCGGCAAAGCCCGGGTAGGCGGCGAACTCGCTGCCGGTCCACTCCCAGACCTCACCGACGCCGGCAAGCGCATCGATCTCGGCGGCGCGCTCCCACTCGGCCTCGCTCGGCAGCCGTGCGCCGTGGCAGCGCGCGAGCGCCTGCGCCTCGTGGAAGCTGAGATGGCAGACGGGTCGTGATCCCCGCCGGCGCCGACCCTGGGATCGCAGGGCGACTCGATGCCCTGCCGCCAGGCCCACCCTGCGTCTGACCACCACTCGCTGCGCTCGTAGCCGCCCCCGGTCGCAGAACTGCCGCCACTGCGCATTGGAGACCGGCAGCCGGGAGATGCAAAAGGCCGGCAGGCTTGACGGGGTGGCGCTGGCGCTCGTTGTCGTAAGCGAAGCCGTCGGGGCCTGCGCCCAGCTCGAACGTGGTGGCCTGGATCTCGACCCACTGTGGCCCTGTGAGCTGCGCCGCGAGTCCAAAGACGGTCGGTTCGGCAAATCAGGCGGCATCCAGAGCCCGCCCAGCGACATCGTCGGCATCGTCTCGGTGTGCTGCAGCTCGTGGCGGACCACCATCTCGTGCAGCGTGCCGTCACCCACGCCCTGCTCCAGAGTCAGTGCCGCACGCGGTCGCGGACCTCCGCCATGTACGACCACGTCCTCCGCGTGTCCAGCAGCTCCAGGTCGCCGCGTACCGCCCTGGGCGTCTCAAAGGCGTCGTAGAGTGCCGCGAGGTCCGGGCGCAGTAGCGGCGCGCCTGCGTGCCGGTGGGCAAGCCAGAGGTCTTCATAGGAGGCGATGTGGGCGAGATCCCACACCAGCGGGCTCATGATCGGCGAGTGTGTCCGCTCCAGCTCGTCGGCGTCGAGATGCTCCACAAGCCGGTGCGTACGCGCGCGGACCTCGTCGAGGTCAGCGACCATGCGCGGCGCGCCGACCTCCGGCGCGATGGTCTTGAAGGCGCTCTCGACCATTGCTGCCTGCTCACTCTACGACGTAAGCCCGGAATCCGGATCATCCACATTCATTCCATCGCCTCAGCGCGCCCGCGCCGTGTTCGTAGCCGAGCACGCTGAGCGCTCCGGTGCTGAGCATCAGACGCGCGCCAAGCGCTGGCTCGGCCGCGATCCAGCGTGCGGCCAGCACCCGCAGGATGTGGCCGTGGGCGAAGATCGCAACCTGTCCCTGAAGCGTCTGCAGCATTGCGATCACCGCGTCGGCGCGCGCGCCCACCTGCGCTGTGTTCTCTCCGCCGGGGCAGCCGTCGCGCCACAGGTTCCAACCTGGGCGGAGCTCCCGTATCTGCGCCGTGGTCAGCCCCTCGTACTCGCCGTAATCCCACTCGACCAGCTGGTCGACCGTCTGCGCCTGGGCGCCGAGGCCGCATATCGCACATGTTTCCCGGGCGCGGCGCAGTGGGCTGCTCAGCACCCGCTCGAAGCTCTGCCCCTCCAGCTTGCGCGCTGTGCGCGCCGCAGCCTGTTTGCCCTCTTCAGTCAGCGGCAGGTCGGTGCGGCCGGTGTGCCGGCCTACGACGCTCCACTCGGTGGCTGCGTGGCGGATCAGCAGCACCTCGGGGGGTTCGCTCATCGCGCCGGCGCCGCCATGTCGTCGAGGATCATCGTCAGCCGCTCTCGCCGCAGCAGGCTTGCGGGCACGTGCTTGGTCGGCTCGCCCATCGCGGCGCTGACCGCATCGGCCTTGCTCGGGCCGGTCGCAAGCAGTAGGCAGCGATGCGCGGCGCGCAGCACGGCAAGGCTGAGTGTGATCCGCTCCGACGGCGGCTTGGGTGAGTCGTGGACCGCCAGACAGAGCTCGTGCTTGTCTGCCGCAAGCGTCGGCGCGCCCGGGAACAGCGAGGCGACATGCCCGTCCGGGCCGATGCCGAGCACGATCAGGTCCAGCGCGGGCACGTCAGACTCCGGCCCGTCGAAGCTGGCGCGAAGCTCCTGCGCATAGCGAGCGGGCGCCCTCTTGCGGCCCGAGCTCGCCCTGCATCCGGTGGATTGCCTGCGGCGGGGACGCAAGCCGGTCCAGCAGCGTTTGCGCAGCCATTCGATAGTTGCTCTGCTCGTCCTGCGGCGGCACGCAGCGCTCATCCGCGAACCAGACCTCGACGGCATCCCAGTCCTCCACGGCGTCCACAAGCAGCTCATATGTCCGTTCCGGGGTGCCGCCGCCGCTGAGGGCTAGGTGTGCGCGGCCGCGCTGCTCGATCGCGCGCTGCAGCTGCCCGGCGATGTCGCGTGCCGCCCTGACGGCGACGGCCTCGGGGTCGGCGAGCGTGGTGATGCGAGTCATGGCGCCATCTCCGCCGCCGCGTGCAGCGCCGGCTGGTAGGTCGGGTCGCGCAGCAGCGCCTGGCGGATGCCCTCGCCGAGGATCCCGCCCTCGCCGCGCGAGGCGCCGAGGATTGTCCACTGCCGCTCGGGGCTTCCGGGCATGCTGCGCCGGGTATGCAGGCCGCCCGGACCGCGCTGAAGACTCACGCTGCGCCCCGAAGAGGTGGTGATGCTTACATCGGCCAGCCCGCGCTCCTGCTGCGCGGGCGCGGCACGCATGCTCAGCGCGACCTCCCCCTTGTGGGCGCGAGCCTTGCCCTGCAGCGAGCCGTTGTGTGCGAGGAACCTGCCCACCTTCCAGTGCAGGCGCGCCGAGAGCCAGCCTGCAAGCAGCAGGCAGACCACGGTGGAATCGGGGTGGTGGGTCATCTCCACATGTGAGATCTGCGTGAGCTCGCCGCGCAGGTGCGGCGGGTCGAAGGCGTTTGCGATCCGCTCGCGCCAGGGCGTGCTGCGCAGCCAGGCCAGGTCGACCACGTAGGCCCGTTGCGCGAGCTGCAGCGCACGCTCGATCGCCTCGTGGCAATCCGGTTCGTCCACCGAGTCGAGCAGCACCGCCTGTGCGAGCGGCAGCAGCGCGTCGATCGCCTCCGGGTGGTCGTGCGGCGACCACAGCACCGTCGGCATGTCGCTGACCACGAGCGGATCGGCGATCGTGACCAGGTCGTCGAGATGCGCTTCCCCGATCTCCACCACGATCGTCTCGCGCAGCACCGCCATCTCGCCCGGCCCGGGCTGCACGGGGGCGATGCTCACGCGTGCGTCGATCCGCTCACGGCCGGGGTCGTAGGAGAGCACGAGCAGGCGCGAGGCGTGGTAGCGGCCGACCGCCCGCATCCGATTTGCGACTTCCCCCGACCACGCCTTCTCCACGAAGGTGATCATGTTCAGCGCCCGCCCCGGCGCGACGCCATCGCTTTCGGCGTGCCGCTCGGCGAGCAGATCGCGCACCGCCGCTTCGATCGCGTCGGGACTGACGTCCTGGCCGACCCAGACCGAGTCGCCGCTGAGCGAATTGCCAGCTGCGCTCATCAGATCGCGCGCCAGCCCTGGCCCTCGATCATCACCTCGCGCGCCTCCTGCGGCCCCTGCGAACCCGCTTCGTACTGTGGCAGCGGTCCCGGCGTTTGCTCCCAGGCTTTGACGATCGGATCGCAGATGCGCCACTGCGCCTCCACCTCGTCGTTGCGGGTGAACAGCGTCGCATCGCCGCGCATCGCGTCGAGGATCAGCCGCTCGTAGGCCTCCGGCGACTGTGAGAGGAAGGAAGTGCCGTACAGGAACTCCATGTTCACCGGCCGGATCACCATCCGCGTGCCGGGGATCTTCGCGCCCAGCTGCAGCGAGACGCCCTCGTTGGGCTGCACGGTCAGCACCAGCTGGTTGGGCCGCACCCCCAGCGATCCCTCGCGGCTGAACGCCAGATGGGGGACGGGCTTCAGGGTGATCGCGATCTCGGTCACCTTGCGCGCCAGGCGCTTGCCGGCGCGCAGATAGAAGGGCACGCCAGCCCAGCGCCAGTTGTCGACTTCGAGGCGGATCGCGGCGAAGGTCTCGGTGTTGGAGTCCGCGCGCACGCCCTCCTCCTCCAGGTAGCCGGGGACGTCTTCTCCACCTGAATGCCCGGCGGAGTATTGGGCTCGCACAGACATCCCGGGCACCTCCTCCTCGGTGGGCTCGTGGATCGAGCGCAGCACCTTGACCTTCTCGTTGCGCACTTCCTCGGCGCTGAAGCGCACCGGCGGCTCCATCGCCACATGGCAGAGCAGCTGCAGCATGTGGTTCTGGATCAGGTCGCGCAGCGCGCCGGCGCGATCATAGTAGCCGGCGCGTCCTTCGATGCCGATGTCCTCCGCGGCGGTGATCTGGATGCTCTCGATGTAGTTGCGGTTCCAGAGCGGCTCGAACATGCCGTTGGCGAACCGGAACGCCATCATGTTCTGCACCGTCTCCTTGCCCAGGTAGTGGTCGATGCGGAAGACCTGGGACTCATCGAAGACCGAGAGCACGCGTCGGTTGAGGTCCATCGCCTCCGCCAGCGAGGTTCCAAACGGCTTCTCGATGATCACGCGCACGCTCGGTGCGCCGGCGGCGCCGTTTGCGGCCGCGGCGCTCGGCTGCGCGCCGTCCTGTCCGGTGCCATCGTCGCGGCTGGCGAGCCCCTGGCGTCCCAGCGCCTCCACGATCACGGGAAAGAACGCCGGCGCGGTGGAGAGGTAGAACAGGCGCGCGAGCGGTTCCCCGGCGGCGCGCTCGAACTCCGCGAGCTCCCTGGCCAGATGCTCGTAGACGGAATCGTCGTCGAAGACCCCGGGCACGTACTTGACCTGTTCGAGCAGGCCCGCCAGCACGTCCTTGTCGGGGCTGCGCCGGGAGAAGCGGCGGATCGCCTGCTCGCATTCGGCCCGGTACTCATCATGCGGCTTCTCGCGCCGCGAGACCCCGATCAGGTTAAAGCGCTCGGGCAGCGCGCCCTCGTGGGCGAGGTTGTAGAGCGCAGGCAGCAACTTGCGGCGCGCGAGATCCCCGGTCGCGCCGAAGATCACCATCGTGGTCGGCGGCACGGGCAGCCGCTCAAGCCCTGCCACCAGCGGGTTGACGCCGGCGGCGGGGGAGGCGGCCGCGGGGGCGCTCATCGCTTCGCGGACCCCCTGGCCTTGGCGGGCCGCTTGGGCTTGGCCGACGTGCGCGAGTTGCTCGACGGCTTGGCGGACTTCGCCGGCGCGCTCTTGACAGCGTGCCCGCCGAACTGGTTGCGCAGGGCGGCCAGCAGCCGGTGGGTGAAGTCGCCGTTGCCGCGCGAGTAGAAGCGCGCCTGCAGCGCGGAGCTCAGCGCCGGCGTGGGCACGTCGTGGTCGATCGCGTCCTGCAGCGTCCAGCGCCCCTCGCCGGAGTCCACGGTGTAGCCCTCGATGTTGGCCAGATCGTTGCCGTCGGCTTCAAAGGCGCGCGCGGCCAGTTCGCAGAGCCAGGAGCGCACCACCGAGCCCTGGCCCCAGAGGTGGGCGATCTTCGCGTTGTCGAGCTCGTACTCGCACTGCTCGAATACGTCGAAGCCCTCGGCGTAGGCCTGCATCAGCCCGTACTCCACGCCGTTGTGGACCATCTTCACGTAGTGCCCTGCGCCGGAGGGGCCAAAGTGCAGCCAGCCGCGTGGGCCGATTGCCGCGACGCTTTGCTCGTTGGTCTCCGGCGCGAGCACGTCGAGGATCGGGGCCAGCCGTTTGACCGCCACCGGCGGCCCGCCGACCATCATGCAGTAGCCGACCTCAAGACCCCACACGCCGCCGGACGTGCCGACGTCGACGTAGTGGATGCCGAGCTTGGCCATCTCGCTCGCGCGACGCTTGTCGTCGGTCCACTTCGAGTTGCCGCCGTCGATGATCGTGTCGCCGCGATCGAGCAGCTTGGCGAGCTTTTGGACGGTCTGCTCGGTTGGATCGCCGGCCGGCACCATGATCCAGACAAGGCGCGGCGGCGCGAGCTTCTTGACCAGGCTCGCCAGCGACGCCACTCCCATCGCTCCGTTTGAGATGGCCTGCTGAACGGCCGCCTTCTCGAAGTCGAAGGCCACGACCTCGTGCTCGGAGTCCCGCCTTATGCGGTGCACCATGTTGCCGCCCATCTTGCCCAGCCCGACGAATCCGATCTGCGTCACGAATCCTCCTCGGTAGTGGTCCTCTGGTGGTCTCTTACAGCGCGTGTTCGCGCACCCTGGCGGCCAGCGCGCGCAACGCCGCGGCCGGGTCCTCCTCTTTGATCGTGATGCGCGCCGCCGGCAGCCCGTGCGCGCGCAGCGTCTGCAGGTCGCCGTCGGCTTGGGCGTGCTCCAGCGAGGTGAACGTGTACGCCTTGCCCGGGATGGGGACGTCCTGCCCTTCATCGTGCAGCAGCTGCAGGAAGCGCCCGATCGGCGGGCCGCCCTTGTGGAATTGGCCGGTGGAGTGCAGGAAGCGGGGGCCGTAGCCGAAGGTCGTGGTCGCGTGCGTGGTGGTCATGATCGCTGCGCGCAGCTCGGAGATCGCCGCGTCGATCTCCGGAGAGGGCTTCATGTAGCCCATCAGAGCCACGTAGGATGGCGGGGCGGCCTCGTTGATCAGGCTGCGCAGCTCATCCGACGTGGCGTCGGTCGGAGGCGCGGGCGCATCGCTCGCTTCGATCTGCGCCAGAACTCTGCTGGTCGCGTCCTTGGCCTCCTGCACGTTGGGCTGGTCGAACGGGTTGATCGACAGGCCCCAGCCGGCCACCGCCACGCACAGCTCGGCCAACATGAAGATGCGTCCCAGATCGCGCGGGCCCTGCGTGGGGATGGTGATCAGTGGGTGGCCTGCGTCCGCGAGCGCCTGCGCCGCCGGGTCCTCGGTGAGGGCCAGGAAGACGCGGTCGGGGCCGTAGCTCTCGGGTGAGAGAAGCGGCTCGTCTGCCACCGGCAGAATGCCCTTGCCGTGCTTGCCGGTGGACTCCGCGAAGAGCTGCTCGAGCCACAGTCCGAGTCCGTCCAGCGAGTTGGGGGCGATGATCGTGAGCTTGTCGCGGCCCTGTGAGGCCATCGCGCTCAGCGCGGCGCCCAGCCACAGCCAGGCGGGGTGGTCTTCGTCGGCATCGGTCTCGGTGTCCCACGCAGCTGCTGCTCCGTCCAGCAGTGCCCGCGCGTCCGCGCCGGTGAGCGCTGCGGGCACGATGCCGAAGGGGGAGAGCGCGCTGTAGCGTCCGCCGATGTCGGGGTCACCGTGGAAGACCGCTCTGAAGCCATGCTCGGCGGCGAGTCGCTCCAAGCCGCTGCCAGGGTCTGTGATCGCTGCGAAGTGATCCCCGCTTTCGACGATGCTCCAGAAGTGGGCGAACATCGACAGCGGCTCGATCGTCCCGCCTGACTTGGATGAGACGAGGAAGAGCGTGCGCTGCGGGTCGATCGCTGCCTGCAGCGCGCGCACCGCGGCTGCGTTCGTCGAGTCCAGCACGTGCAGGCTCGGCTTGGAGGTGTCGCGCAGCGGGCCGAAGGTGCGCCGGATCACCTCCGGGGCCAGGGAAGATCCGCCCATACCCAGGACGACCACATCGCGGATGCCATCTGCGGCCAGTTCGTCTGCGAGCCCGGGCACGGCTGTTCGCTGCGCGATTGTCAGCCATCCGAGCCGGTTGGCGATCTCGGGCGTTCCCGCCGGTGCCCACAGGGTTGCGTCGCCCTCGCGCACGCGCTGCTGCACTCGATCGGCGGCAGCCCGCTCCAATTCTGCGGAGACGACGGCACGCAGATCCTTGGGGAGCAGCGCTCGAACTGGAAGGGGGCCGTCGCTCACATGCACGATCGTAGTCGCACGCGGCGTCGGTGCACGGCGTTGGTGTAGCTTGCGGCTCGTGAGCGCCAGGTCTTCCCGATCGCAACCTCGCCCTCGAGCTCGTGCGCGTAACCGAGTCGGCGGCGCTTGCGACCGCGCCGCTGGTCGGCCGCGGCGACAAGGAGGCCGCAGACCAGGCGGCCGTCGACGGCATGCGCTACATGCTGCACTCGGTGCGGATGGACGGGGTTGTCGTGATCGGTGAGGGAGAGAAGGACGAGGCGCCGATGCTCTACAACGGCGAGCGCATCGGCGACGGCTCCCCGCCGCAGGTTGACATCGCGGTGGACCCGCTGGAGGGCACGACGCTGGCCGCGCACGGGATGCCGAGCGCGCTGGCGGTGATCGCGCTCTCAGAGCGCGGCAGCATGTTCGACCCGGGCCCGTGCGTTTACATGGAGAAGATGGCCGGCTCTCCGGAGATCGCCGACCTGCTCGACCTCGATCGCCCGCTCGCGGAGACGGTGAAGCTGATTGCCGATCGCAAGGGCCACGCGGTCGGGGATGTGATGGTCGTGGTGCTCGACCGGCCCCGCCACGAGCAGGGCATCGCCGAGATACGGCAGGCGGGCGCACGCGTGCGACTGATCCCGCACGGCGACGTCTCCGCCTCGCTGCTGGCGGTGACCGAGCGCTCTCCCGTCGACATGCTTTGGGGGATCGGTGGGACACCCGAGGGCGTGATCTCCGCGGCTGCCGTGAAGTGCCTGGGCGGAGCGCTGCTCGGCCGGCTATGGCCGCGCGATGATGCCGAGCGCACGGCCGCACTGGATGCGGGCTATGACCTGGAGAAGGTGCTCACCTGCGAGGACCTGATCAAAGGCGACGACGTCTTCTTCTCGGCCACCGGCATAACGGACGGGGACATGCTGCAGGGCGTGCGCTACCCGAGCGCTGGGGGTGCGACGACCGAATCGCTTGTGATGCGTAGCCGCTCCAACACCGTGCGCCGTATCAGCGCTCGGCACGACCGCCAGAAGCTGGGGGCGCTGCGCGCCGAGCGCGTCTAGCGGACCGGCGTTTCAGGGCGCGAAGCGACCCACCTTCGATTGCGCCAGATCCAGCTTCGCCAGCGAGCGCAGGAAGCCGTGTGTGACGAAGACGTGGATCTTCGACTGCGTGATGTTGTAGATGCGACGGCTGATCCCGGTCGCGATCGCGGGGTGGAAGTTGGCGACCTCGACTTCAACGTGCAGGCACACACGCTCGGGCGCCGCGCCGGGGCGGCGGCGCACCGTGATCTGGAGGTGACCGTAGCCGCCACGGCCGCGGCGGGAGACCAGCAGGCCACTCTCGATCCGCCAGCGCACCACGCCGTGCTCGGCGTCCATCTCGTATTCGGGCGCCATGAAGGTGAGCAGCCTGATCGGCCAGGCGATCAGCAGCACAAACCGCTTGGTCTCGGTGTAGCGCACGCGCACCAGCCCGAGGGTCGCGCGCGTAAGGAAGCGCCAGTAGGTGCGTGCGAGCTGCTCCAGGTGCATCGGCGACCAGAGCTGCGCCAGCTCGGCCGTCGAGATCGAGAGATCGGCGGTCTGCACAGAGCGTACGGCGCCCGTCTGGCTGTCTTCGGTGGTGTCGTCCCTCAGGTTGGCGACGCTCGCGAGTCGCATACCAAGGAGGCTAACGTCATCGCGACGTGATATCCCACGGTGGTGAGCGCAGAGCGGACATCCCGCGCCGCCGAGGCGGCAGAGCAGCTTTGCGCAGCTTTCTGGGAGGCCCTGCACGAGCAGCTGCGGGCCGGCTCGCCGCAGCAGGCGGCGATGCTTGCGCAGCGCATCGCGGAGACATCGCGCTCGCTCTCTGAGCTGGCGCTGCTGCAGGATGACGATGGGGGCGCCGCCGCGCCGCCGCGCCAGCCGTCCTCGGTTGTGCCCGCGGGCCCGGACCTCAACGGGACAGACACGCGCGACGGCGCGATCGTCGAGCCCATGTCTGCCGCGGCGATAGTCGACGAGCGTACCGAGCCTGAGCACGAGCCGATCGCGATTCGAGACGCGCGTCGCAGCCAACAGGACGCGCCATGGGCGATCGCTGTGCAGCGCAGGCTCGACCGCTACCTCACCGATCGGGAGCGATTTGCGGTGATGCTGGTTGAGCTGCTGGACGCTGAGCGGTTGCGTCTTGCCCAGTCTCCGCTCGACGCAGAGCGCCAGGTGCGCGAGGTCGAGTCGGCGATGGTGCAGCAGCTGCGACCTGCGGATACGCTCGTGCGCGAGGCGGACGGCCGCTACTGGCTACTAGCCCCCGACACCGATGCCTCCACGGCGCGCGCTCTGGCGGGCGCGATGGCCGCCGCTGCTCGTCGTGGTACCACGCATCGCGGCGCGCCGCTGGAGGTTGCAGTGGGCATCGCGCTGTGCCCTGAGCACGGGGCGGAGGTCGGCGCGCTGCTTGGCCACGCCGAGGTGGACCTCTACGCTGCGCAGGCTGGCGGCAGGACGCTCAGCGATCCCGGCCTAGACCCGCCGGTCTGAATATCGCTCAGCCCGCTTCGACGCCGCCGGAGGCAGTCGTGACCAGCGGGGTCTTACTCTGGTGCGAGGAGCTGTGGCCGGCGGGCAGGCCAAGCTCGGGCGTGTTGGCCACATGGCCGACGATTTTCGCGTCGAGCTTCGCTATCCCGCCCATCTTCAGCAGCCTTGCCGCGCCCTCGGTCAGATCCCAGTCGGCGCCGTTGGATGCGTAGGGGCCGCGATCGACGACGGGCACCGTGACCTGCTTGCCGAGATAGCTGAAGTCGACGAGGGTGCCGCAGGGAAGCGTGCGGTTGGCGACGCCGACCAGCTGCTTGGTCAGCGTCTGGCCGCAGGCCGTGTGGCGGCCGAAGAGCCCGGGCCCGAACCAGGTCGCAAGCGTTATGCCTTCCTGCAGGCTGGGAGAGCTGGGCGTGGTGGTCGAGGGCGTGCCTTCGTCTCCGCTGGGAGCGGCGGTGGCGCCTGTCGAGACGGTCGCGGTTGCGGCCGTGACGGGGCCCGCAAGCGCGGCGCAGGCTGCGAGCGCCGTGGCGCAGAGCGCAGCGCAGGACAGGGCTTTTTTCGCGGTTTTCAGCATGCTCTCGTCGCCTACGGGGTGAGCTGACGGGCTCGCGCTGGTGTCGCGCTACGGTCTCGATCGACCGATTCGCCCCGGCGGACCGTCGTGACGGTCCGCATTGGGTCCCCCGTCTTCCACGAACAGCGCCGTGGAAGCTCGGCGTGCGCGGCAGTATACAGGTGCGGCGAAGCGACGGTCAGAGTTCGCACCGTTCTCAGCACGAATATCTGCGCAGTTTGCGGGATGTGCAGACGACGATCTTCCGTCGGGCAGCGATCAGGAGCCCGAGAGGCGCGAGAGCGTACTGCGCAGGAGTCGGCCGCCGGCGACGACACCGGTGTGCGCGAGCTCTCCCGCAAGCTCTGCGAAAGCCCCGAGCACCTCGGTTCCGCTTGGCGGTGAGACTGGTGTGCCGGTGAGGTCGCTGTCGGCCTCATACCCCTGCGGCGGGGTGGGCGGCTTGACTGTCTTGCGGCGGGCGCTCTGCTTCGACTTGGCTCTCGAGGTCGCTTTTGGCCGTCGGGATTGAGTTGGCGTCTGCGGCTGCCCGGCAGACGGCTTCGGCGTCTTGCTTTTGGATGGCGTCTGCGGCTTGGATGCCTCCTGCCTCGGCGTGCTTGTACCCGCCCGCTTACGTGCGCTCTCGCGGCGGGCGCTTACTCGCTGTGGGCGCGTGTGGGACAGCTCCGCCAGGACGCTGTGGCGCTCCCGGCCGTCGGGGTCCGGGCTCTCCTCTGAGGCTGTGGGGGCCATCGAACGCATCATCTCCTAAACAGCGACATTCGCGCAACACCGCCCTCAAGCGCTGCAAATGGTCCCTGCAAGCCGCAGGAGCAAAGAGCCATCGGAAACGACGGCGCAGCGCGGTAGCATGAGGACCCGCAATGGAGGCAGGAAATTTGAGGTTCCTGTTACGGTTGGGGGCGTTCCGGCCGTAACTCCTGGCCGGATTCGCTGTAATCGCTTCCCAAAGGCGGCGGCGCCGCGAGCGGGGGCGAGGGCTCGCATTGAGGAGACGAAACGGAAGGCAACATGTCAGTGGTCGAACTGCAAGAGCTCGAAGAGGTCAAGAACCTGCTCTCCAAGGGGCAGCAGATCGGGGTCCTCACTTACTCGGAGATATCCACCGCCACCTCCGACCTCGATCTGGACGAGTCCGACATCGAGGAGCTCCACGGCTTCTTCGAGAAGTCCGAGATCGAGCTCGTGGAGGAAATAGACCCGGCGACGGCGGCTGCGCTGCAGGTCGAGCGCGCGCCCGACAAGCGCACCCGGCGCAAGGCCAAGAGCCAACTCGACCTCAAGCCGGACATGACCACGGATTCCTTGCAGCTGTTCTTGAAGGACATCGGCAAGGTGCGCCTGCTGACTGCGCAGGAGGAGGTCGACCTAGCCAAGCGCATCGAGCGCGGCGACCTCGACGCCAAGCAGAAGATGGTCGAGTCCAACCTGCGCCTGGTCGTCTCGATCGCCAAGAATTACCGCAACCAAGGCCTTCCCTTTCTCGACCTGATCCAAGAGGGCACACTCGGCCTGGTCCGCGCCGCGGAGAAGTTCGACTACCGCAAGGGCTTCAAGTTCTCCACCTACGCCACCTGGTGGATCCGGCAGGCAATCGCGCGCGCGCTCGCGGATAAGGCGCGCACGATCCGGATCCCCGTCCACGTCGTGGAGAAGCTCAACAAGATCGGCCGCGCCGAGCGCAAGCTCGTCACCGAGCTCGGCCGCGAGCCCACTCCGGACGAGATCGCCGAGGTCACCGGCATCGATCCCGAGGAGGTCGACGCGATCAAGCGCTCCGCCCAGGCTCCCGTCTCGTTGGAGAAGCCGGTGGGCGACGAGGAGGAGTCGGAGTTCGGCCAGTTCATCGCCGACGAGCGCGCGGAGTCCCCGTACGAGCGCGCTGCCGAGATCCTCACCAAGGAGGCGCTGCGCGAGGCGCTGGAGAACCTCTCCTACCGCGAGCGGCGCGTGCTGGAGCTGCGCTACGGCCTTGGCGGCGAGCATCCCCGCACGCTGGACGAGGTCGGCCGCACCTTCAACGTCACGCGCGAGCGCATCCGCCAGATCGAGAACCAGTCGCTGAAGAAGCTGCAGTCGCTGGCTGAGGCACAGAAGCTCAGAGACGTCGCCTAGAGCGGCGGCCGATTCAGAGCGCCCGCCCCGGCGTGCCGATGCCTGGGCTATGTTCGATGTGCAGGCGACGCTGCGCGAGCTGGTGCAGCGGAACGGATCCGATCTGCATCTGAAGGTCGGCTCGCCGCCGCTGTTTCGCGTCGACGGAGTTCTGGCCGCCGCCGACGGCGCCAAGCTCGACGCCGCCGACACCGAGCGGGCGCTGCACGATCTGCTTCGTGATCAGGCCAAGCTCGACGAATTCGCGGCCGAACACGAGGTCGACTTCTCCTTCGAGCTTTCCGGGATCGCGCGCTTTCGCATCAACGCCTTCCAACAGCGCGGCGTGATCTCGCTGGCCTGCAGCGCGATCCCTCACAAGATCAGCACGATCGGAGAGCTCGCGCTGCCGGACGTGGTGCGCGAGCTGGCCGAGGAGGAGCGCGGCATCGTGCTGCTCACGGGCACGACCGGCTCTGGCAAGTCGACGACGCTCGCGGCGATGATCGACCACATGAACTCCACCACGAGCAAGCACATCGTCACGATCGAGGATCCGATCGAGTTCGTGCACGAGGACAAGCGCTCGGTGATCAACCAGCGCGAGGTGGGGATGGACACCTCTTCCTTCAAGCGCGCGCTGCGCCGCGTCCTGCGCCAGGACCCGGACGTGATCCTGGTCGGCGAGATGCGCGACGAGGAGACCGTCCAGACCGCGCTCTCGGCGGCCGAGACCGGCCACCTGGTGCTCTCCACGATCCACACCGTCGACGCGAGCGAGTCGATCAACCGCATGCTTGACTTCTTCCCGCCCCACCAGCACAACCAGGCGCGATCGATGATCGCCGGCACGGTCAAGGGCGTGATCTCCCAGCGCCTGGTGCCGGGCGCAAACGGCGGGCGAGTCGCGGTCTGCGAGGTGCTGCGGATGACAGGCAGGGTGCGTGACATGATCGTCGACCCCTCCCAGACCGGCAAGCTGCATCGAAGTGATTTCGACCGGTGCCTACTACGGCATGCAGACCTTCGACCAGGCGCTCTTCGGCCATCTCAAGGCAGGGCGGGTGAGCATGGAGGACGCATGGAGGTCGCCAGCAGCCCACACGATTTCAAGCTCCTGGTGCAGGCCGAAGGCCGTATGGGCACGACGATGGAGGACGTCGCGGCTGCGGAGAGCAGACGCGGGGAATCCGGCCCCGACGCCGCGCGGCCTCCAGGCGTGCAGCCCGCGCCGCAGAGCTCCGTGCTGGCCGGTTGACCACTCGCGCCAACGGCGCGCATACTTCAGTTGGTAAAGTAAAGGTAGGAATGGCTGTTGATGAGACCTGTCCGGTATGCCGCACCGCTGAAGTGGTGTGCGGGAAGTGGACGCTGTTGCTCGTCCGCGAGCTCGCCGAGGGACGCGCGCGCTTCTGTGAGCTGGAACGCTCGCTGGTCGGGATCAGCCCGCGCACGCTCTCGCTGCGCCTGCGGGCGCTGGAGGAGGAGGAGCATCGTCGAGCGCCACACTTGCCGAGGTACCGCCGCGCGTCGAGTACGCGCTGACCGAGAAGGGCCGGGCGCTGCTGCCGATCATCGAGGACATGCGCGCCTATGGCGAACGCTGGCTGGCGCGAGGGTTGCCAGGACGGCGCGTCGCGGGCTCTGGCGCTCGCCTCCGAGGTAGGCGCGGCCGCTTAGCAAGCGCGCTCACGCGCGCAAGGGCCACTGCGCCGAGCAGGAGCGGCGCAGCGGCGGCGAACGCCACGCTGTGCAATCAAAGCTGCTCCAGCGAGGCGCTGACGGTCTTCGTCGAGGACGCCTCCGCGCGCTGCAGGCGCGAGCTCGCGCGCGGAGCGGAGGTCCCGTTCGAGCTGGCGAGCCAGCGGGCGCGGTCGGCGCCGTGCCGACGCTCCACTGCTACCGCCGCTGACGAGGCGCCTTCATCGCCGAGCGCGGGCGCGCTCACGCTGCTGCCCAGTCATGCGCGCGGCAGTGAGCGCGCTGCGAGGACGCTTCAGGGGCTCGATCGCTACCTGGCGAGCCGCGCGCGGGGCGTCGGCTCGCAGCGACCTGCGAGAAGCGCGCGGGGCGCGCGCCAGGCGCTGCAGAGCGCTGCTGCGCGAGGATGTCTTCGACGAGCAGAGCGACTTCGAGCTGCACGACGGAGCGGGTGACCGGCGTCGATCGAGCGCCTCGACGCGCGCCGAGGTCGCCGCGCAGCGACTCGCTGACGATGGTGGCGACGCTGCATGCGGCTTGACGATCCCCTCGCCGCAGATTGCCGCTGGCCGAGCGTCTGATCGATCGCTCGCGCCCGACGACCATCTGGCCGGTGGCGCCCGACGGCAGGCGCTGGCACCTGCTCGCTTAGCGACGGCGCCGAAACCTCGGGCCAGACGGAGCCACTGCTGGTCGTCGGCTCGACGATCGCCGCGGCGCCGGAGAGCGCGCATGCGACGCTGGCGCTCGAGTACGGCCGGGAGCTGCTGCAGCGACCTGCTGCGCGCGCTGCGGCTGTTCGGCGACGGGCGCGTCGCGCTTGGCGAGCTCGCCTGGGCATGCGCGGCGGCGACGACGGCCGCTGGCGCACCGTTGGCGCTCGGCGCGCGGCGGCCGCCCGCACGGGATGCTCGTCGTCCGCGCCGAGCAGGAGGACGAGCTGCGCGCGTTCTGCAGCCTCGTCTCCCGCCGCTCGCCACTCGGCCACGAGCTCGCCTGGGCGCTGCGGCGCTTTGAGCTCGGCTGCGAACGCGACTGAGCGAGTACGAGGGACTGAGCGATCACCTGCTCGCGCTGCAGCGCGCTGCTTGAGCCCGAGGGGCCCGCGAGCGGGACTGCTGGCGGGCGGGCTGGCCGCGCTGTGCGCCACGCCCGAGCGGCGTGCCGCAGGCACCTCGCGCAGTCACCAAGGCGATCGCGCTCGAGCGGGACACGGTGCATAGCGGGCACGCTCAAGGAGCGCAGGCGACGCTTGACGCTCGCGCGCGAGGTCTGCAGATCATCTGCGCGCGCTGCTGCGCGACATGATCTGCGGGCACCTCAAGCTCGACCTGGTCGAGCCTGGCCGACGAGCTGCTGGTCGCGGGCGAGGAGCCCACAGGCGAGCAACCGAGGGTCTGTCGCCGAGGAACCGACTGTCAGGGTCAGGAAGGCCCCCAAGGCAGCACGTGCCAAGCGCACGAGCGCTCCAGAGCCGGCGCAGGATGCGGCGCACCAGAGTGTGTTGCCAGTCTGAGCGGCGGCGGCCTCAGCCCGCCAGGTGCGCCGCGACCTTCACCAGCGAATCGATGTCCTGCACGTCCTCGTCGAGCTGGGGGACGAGCACCGGCCGCTGATCGCCAGCGCGCCTCGCAGCTGCGCGATCGCTCTGCGCTGGTCGCGGCGCGCGAGCACGTCGAAGTCGGCCAGATTCGCTCGCCACGCGCGTCTGCAAGGCGCTCGCCCAGCTCTGGCGCAAGCAGCGCTTCGACCTCACCCAGCGAATGGCCGCCGAGCCCGTCGATGTGCAAGCGGTTGACGATCAGCCCGCCGAAGGGCATGCCCGGCATCGACCAGGTGCTCGGCGCAGCGAACGATCGCCTCGCGCGCCGGGTCGCGCTCCGGCGAGGTGACGATCAGGAACTCGTGGTCGCGGGGTCGCGCAGCAGCTCGGCGACTCCTCGCGCGTGCGCTCGCGCAAAGCCCTCGAGCACGCCGGCCAGCGAGCGGAAGAACGCGGACAGGTCGCCGAGCAGGTCGACTCCGGCCGACGCGCGCGAAGACCGAGAAGATCAGGCAGGTGGAGCGGCCGAGCAGCCGCGCGGTAAGGCCGCCCGGCGCAAGGAACATCTCAGTGCGCGGCCGTCGAGAAAGCGCTCAGCAGCCGCGTCGGCGCGTCGAGGAAGTCCAGCGCGTTGCGCGACGGCGGCGTGTCGAGCACGATCGCGTCGAAGTCGCCTTCGTGGTGAAGCTCATAGAGCTTGGCGATCGCGCGAAGCTCCTGGGAGCCGGCGACCGCCGAGGAGAGCTCGCTGGTAGATGCGGTTCGCGAGGATCTCCTCCGCGCGCGCCCGAGTCGGGCGCCAGCGTGCCGATCAGCTCGTCCAGCGTGCGCTTGGCGTCCAGCATCATCGCCCACATCTCGCCCCTTCACCTCGACTCCTCCCTGCGAACAGCGCTGCGGATCGATCAGCGCGGCTCGTCGCAGAGCTGCGCCAGCCCGAGCGCGATCGCAAGCCGCTTTGGCAGGGTCGATCGTCACGACCGCGACCTTGCTGCCCGCCGGCGGCAAGCCCCAGCGCCAGCGCGGCCGAGGTAGTCGTCTTGCCGACCCCGCCGGCACCCGCGCAGATGCAGATGCGCTTGCCCGCCAGGCGCCCGCAGGCCGTACCTTTCCGTCCGGCATCGCTGGATCGTAGAGCGTGAGCCCTCGAGCGCATCTTGGTTCGCGGAGTCGGGCGATCGGGTAGCCCGGGAAGGAATCGTCGCGCTCCGATGCGAATACTAGAGCGCGACGGCTTCTGCCATCACCGAGCATCGGAGCATCCCGTGGAAGGCAAAGGCCAAGGTCATCGCATTCGCCAACCAGAAGGGCGGGGTGGCCAAGACCACGACGACGCTCAACCTGGCCGCCGCCTTCGCAGAGGAGGGCCACCGGGTCCTGTGCGTCGACATGGACCCGCAGGGCAACCTCACGATGTCCCAGGGCATCGACCCCGACACGCTGGAGCAAATCGATGTACGACGTGCTCGTGCACAAAGTCTCGATCCGCGAGGTGATGCGCCGGCGCGAGGTGGACGTGGCGTGCGCTTCGATCGACCTCGCCGGCGCCGAGATCGCGATGTCGACGATGATCGGCCGCGAGCGCGCGCTGCAGAAGGCGTTTGTGCCGATCCGCGAGGACTACGACTTCATCTGCATCGACACCCCGCCGAGCCTCGGGCTGCTGACGATCAACGCGCTCACTGCCGCCGACAAGGTTATCGTCCCCGTGCAGTGCGAGTATCTGTCGATGCGCGGTCTGATCCAGCTGCAGAACACGCTCGCGATGATTCGTGAGAACCTCAATCCCGCGGTGGACATCGAGGGTATCCTGCCCGACCTTGGTCGATTCGCGCACGATTCACGCCAAGGAGGCGATCGAGATCCTCGAGGAGAACTTCGGCGACCGCGTGTTCGCGTCTCGCATCCGCAAGACGGTGCGCTTCGCCGAGGCGCCGGTGAAGGGCATGTCCGTGCTCAAGTACGAGCCCGACGGCATGGCCGCCCAGTCCTATCGCCAGCTTGCGCAGGAGGTGCTGGCACATGGCCAACGCTAAACAGCGCGCGAGCATGCGTGAAGGCCCGCTGGCAGCGCTCTTCCGCAAGACAGAAGAGGACGATCAGCTGCCGAGCGCCGCAGCCGCCGCCGGCTCCGATGCGGCCTCCGAGTCGCAGCAGCCACAGGCGGCCGCGCCTTCAGCTGCCGCTCAACCCTCCGTGCCTGAGCCTCCTGCCGGTCAGCGCCCCACGCCATCGCAGCCGATTGCGCCTGCCGGGGACGACTCGGCGGCCGGTCGTCTCGGCGGTACGCCACCGCTGGCCACCCAGGCTCGCAGCAGCGCCCCACATCCCTCTCTGGAGTACCTGCTCCAACCGAGCCCGATGAGGACGCACCCGGCGTGCCAAGCCCGCAGGAGCGCCTGCTGCCACGCTTTCTCCTCCGAGATTCCCGGCCAACGTGATGGAGCGTCCCGCGCCCGCCACCTCGGCCGGCCGGATGCACGTCTACGAGCAGCCTGCTCATCCGGCGCGTGCCGACGGCACGGCCGGTCAGCCCGGTGATCCGGGTCGTCGGAGTCGGCGGCGCCGGCATCAACGCCGTCAACAGGATGGTCGAGGCTGAGGTCGAGGGCGTCGAGTTCATTGCCGTCAACACCGACCTGCAGTCGTCGCAGCAGTCAAGCGCCGATGTCACCGCTCCACATCGGCGCGGAGATCACGCGCGGTCTGGGCTCGGGATCGGACGCAGACGTGGGCCGGCAGGCCGCGATGGACGACTACGACTCGCGTCAAGGCGCTGCTGAAGGGCTCGGACATGATCTTCATCGCCGCCGGCGCCGGCGGCGGCACGGGTACCGGTGCGGCGCCGATCGTGGCCCGCATCGCCCAGGAAGTGGGCGCGCTGGCTGTCGCGATCGTGACGCGGCCCTTCGGCTTCGAGGGCTCGCGCCGAGCCGAGCAGGCCAGCCACGGGATCGACGCTCTGGCCGAAGAGGTCGACACGCTGATCGTGGTGCCAAACAACCGCCTGCTCTCGATCCTCGACAAGCAGACCTCGATGGTGGATGCCTTCCGTGTGGCCGACGACGTCCTGCGCCAAGGTGTGCAGGGCATTTCCGACCTGGTCACCCTGCCGGGCCTGATCAACCTCGATTTCGCCGACGTACGCACGATCATGAGCGACGCCGGCAACGCTCTGCTCGGCATCGGCATGGGTGTCGGTGAGAACCGCGCCATCGATGCGGCGATGCAGGCGGTCTCCTCGCCGCTGCTGGAAACCTCGATGGAGGGTGCCCGCTCGATCCTGCTCTCGATCACCGGCGGTACGCGCCCTCTCCCTGTGGGAGGTCAACGAGGCCGCCAAGGCGGTCTCGCGAGGCGGCGCATCCGGACGCGAACATCATCTTTGGCGCGATGGTCGACGAGAAGCTCGACGACCAGGTGTGGGTGACAGTCGTGGCGACCGGCTATGGCGAGCAGCACGGCCATCCAGCGCCTGCGTGAGCCTGCCGGCGAGCCGCGGATCATCCGCAACCGCCAGCCGCACATCACCGACCGGCGCGCGGGCGAGCCAGCAGCGGCGCGGCGGGCTGCGAGTCGACGAGTACGACGTGCCGGAGTTCGTTCCGCCCCGAGTCTGAATCTGGGCGCCGCCGATCGACGCTCGCGATCGGCTCGTCGATCTGCTATTCGCTGAGCGTATGAACGTCTCAGCGCAAGCCGTGGACGGCGCCGACAATGGGAGTGGTGGCCGCAGGCCATCCGCTGACCGCGCAGGCTGGTGCGCAAGTCTTGCGCGAAGGCGGCAACGCCGTCGATGCCGCGGTTGCGGCGATGCTCACTTCCTTTGTGGCTGAGCCGCTGCTGACCGGCCTTGGTGCGGGCGGGCTACATGCTGGTCGCGGTGCACGAGCGCAGAGCCGGCGCTGCTCGACTTCTTCGTGCAGGCGCCCGGCGCGCGGAGCGACGGCTCTGCAGCCGAGCTGCAGGCGGTGGACGTCTCCTTCGGCGACGCGGTGCAGGTCTTCTACATCGGCCCCGCCTCCTGCGGCGTCTACGGCACGCCGGCGGGAGTCTGCGCGGCGGCAGCGCGCTGGGGCACGATCCCGCTGGCGCAGCTCGCCGCGCCCGCCGCACGACTCGCCCGCGAAGGCGTGATGCTCAACGCACAACAGGCCTACATCGCGAAGATCCTCGGCGACCTGCTGAGCTCGACGCGCGAGTGCGCGTCGCTGTGGAGCCCGGGCGGGCGGGTGCTGCGCGAAGGGGACGTGATACGCGACCCCGATCTGGCGAACGCGATCGAACGGCTGGCACAGGAAGGCGCCGCGCCCTTCTACACGGGTGAGATCGCGGCGGCGGTGTGCGAGATGATGGCTCGTCTCGGCGGCTCGATCACCCCCGATCAGCTCGCCGCCTACGAGGCGATCGAGCGTCGAGCCGCTGGCGGTGCGCTTCCGCGACCGCGAGGTGCTGACCAACCCGCCGCCCTCTGCCGGCGGCGCGCTGCTGGCCTATGCGCTTACGCTGCTAAATCGCGCCGGCGAGGCGCCCGCCTCCACCGAGCAGCTGATCGAGGCGATGGAAGCGGCGCAGGCGCGAGCGCACTCCTGAGTTCATCGAAGGGCTCGGAGAGGAGGGTTTCATCGAGCGCTTCCGCGCCTCGCGTCTGGGCTCCACGACCCACATCTCGGTGCTCGACGGGCAGGGTATGGCCTGCAGCGTGACGTCCACCAACGGGGAGGGCTCGGGCGTGGTTGTGCCCGGCACCGGCATCCACCTCAACAACGTGATGGGCGAGGAGGACCTCAACCCGCATGGGTTTCACCGCCATCCCGCCGGGCGGCGGATGCCGAGCATGATGGCGCCGACCGTGGTGATGCGCGAGGGCGAGGTCGAGCTCGTGCTCGGCAGCGCTGGCTCCAACCGCATTCGCTCGGCTCTGCTGCAGACGATCCTCGGCGTGGTGGACATGGGGCTCTCAGTCGAGCAGGCAGTGCGCGCGCCGCGTGTTCACTTCGAGGAGGAGACGATCTACCACGAGCCGGGGATCGACATGGAGGGTGTCCTTGAGGGCGAGCGCAGGTTCGTGCGCTTCCATGACCTCAATCTCTTCTTCGGCGGGGTGCAGGCGGTGCGACGGCGCGATGGACAGATCGAGGGCGCCGGCGACCCACGGCGCGGCGGCGTCGCCGTCAGGGCGTAACCGGCTCAGCCGGGTCGGCGCGCTGTGATCATCAGGTTGTAGAAGACCGTGGCGGGCAGGCGCCGCTCCAGCAGACGGCGATCGAGTTGCTGCAGGATCACGTAGCCGCGATAGGCGTACTGACGCCACGCCCACGGCACGTCTTGCGGGTCGGCGGTCGCCTCCAGCGTGCGGTTGGTCCAGCCGAACCAGTTGGCCAGCAGCTCCTCGCCGCTGACTTTGACGTCCTGCAGCCCCGCCAAGCGTGCGAAGCCGGAGAGCTCGGCCTGCGCGAACGCATGCACGTCCACGAACTGCTCCAAGCTTGCGTCGGGTGCTCCACCCTCGGCCGGCGGCGCGGGCCGCGCGCCGATCGCCCGGCGCCACAGCGGCGCGATCGCGCCCGCGAAGCGCTTGGGCACCCTGGCGATGCGGTCGCCGTAGCGGGAAGGCTCGCCCGCGAAGAGCACGTCCCGCCTGGCCTGAGCACTCGCGCGAACTCCGAGAATGCCGTTGCGAGATCCGGGATGTGGTGCAGCACGGCATGGCCGAGCACAAGGTCGAAGCTCTCATCCTCGAAGGGCAGGCTCTCCGCATCGGCCGCGAGCGTGTCCACCTGCAGGCCCAGGCGCTGCGCGTTATCTGCGAGCGTACCGAGCATGCCGGGGGAGATGTCTGTGCAGGTCGCCTGTTCGATGATGCCCGCGCGCATCAGGTTGAGCGTGAAATAGCCGGTGCCCGAGCCGATCTCCAGCGAGCGGTGATAGCGGCCCGGCTTGGCGCCGAGCGCCTTCTCCACCTTCGCGCTCACCTGCTGCGGCCGATGCTCGCCGAAATCGATCCCCCACTTGGAGTCGTAGTGCCGGGCTGCGACGTCGTGGTAGCGGGTGTTGACGTCGCGGATCTCCTCGGGGCTGAGAGTTTGCGTCATGGGCCGGCACCTTATAGTGGCCCCGTATCCGCCGCACGCTCGTCCGACCTCGGTGCCGCTCAAGCGCCGCTCTACGCTCAGCGAGACCAGCCCGATGGGGTCCCGCCACTGGCGCTCACAGGCGAGCGCACGCTCCCGGACGTGCCAGAGGAGAATTACTGGTATCGACGCCATCTGATCGTCTACGAGTGGATCGCCGCAAAGAGTCGCGGGCATGCGCGTAATCGACATGGCCTGCGGCGAGGGCTATGGCGCACACATGCTTGCGGGCAACGCGCGAGCGTGGTCGGAGTCGACGCCAACCCCGAGGCGCACGAGCATGCGCAGCTGCGATACGAAGGCGGCAACCTGCGATTCGCACGCGACCTGATCGAAACCTTCAGCGCGCCCGCAGACGCCGTCGTCTTTCTGCAGACAATCGAGCACCTGCAGGACGCGGGCGCGGCGCTTGCGCACTTCAAGGAGCTGGTCGGCCCTGCGGGCGTTGTCTTCCTCTCAACGCCCAACGTGCGTACGCTCGCGCCCAAGGGCGCGGAGCGCTCCGATAACCCCTGGCACGTGCACGAGTACACCGCGGCCGAGTTCGAGCGGCTCTGCCTCGATCACTTCGCCGGCGTGGAGATGTTCGGGCTCTTCCACGCCCGCAAGCTGCGCGCGCACGAGCTCGCGCTGAAGCTCGGGTGGGACTCGGTGCATCCGCGTATGCGGCTGACCAAGCGCTTCTACGGATGGTTCACTCCCGCGATATCGGCCCGTGACTTCGCGCTGAAGCCCAAGGGGAGCGCGGACCTGGATCGGGCGCTGGACTTCGTCGCGGTGTGCAGGGCTTGAAGGGCCGCGCTGCCGGCGGCGGGGCGCTGGCGATCCTGCTGCACACCCACATGCCCTACGTCGAGGGGTTTGGCACCTGGCCGTTCGGCGAGGAGTGGCTCTGGGAGGCGATGGCGGCCTGCTACCTGCCACTGCTCGACCTGCTGGACACCGGTGCGCCGCTGACCATCTCGCTGACGCCGGTGCTCTGCGACCAGTTCGAGGCCGACGGCATCTCCGATCGCTTCACCAAGTTCGTGCAGGAGGTCAGAGCGCACACCCACCGGGAGGATGCGCGCGGCCTGCGAGAGGGGGGCTACGAGCAGCTTGCGCGCGAGCTCGATCGCTCGCTGACCGACTATTTGGATGCTGCGCAGCGGCTGGCCGACCGCGGCGGGGACATGCTTGCGGCATTCGCGCCGCACGCGCAGTGGACATCTTCGGCGACCCATGCGGTGCTGCCGCTGCTGGCGACCGATGCCGGTCTGCGGGCTCAGGTCCAGACCGGCATCGACTCGCACCGCGCGCGCTTTGGCGAGAGCTGGCGGGGCGGGTTCTGGCTGCCGGAGTGCGCACACGCGCCCTGGATCGAGCCGGCGCTGCTCGATGCGGGCGTACGCTCCACCTGCGTGGAGCTGACCTCGCGCTTCGGGCTGGGGGCGACGCAGCACCTGCGCCCGCTGCGCACGAGCGCCGGAATCACGCTGCTGCCGATCGACCGCCAGACGATCTCACTGGTCTGGAGCGATGGCGGCTACCCCGCGCACGGCGGTATCGCGACTACCACCGTCACACGGTCCACCACCACAACCCGTGGTCAAACGGCGGCAGCGCCTACGATCACGACGCGGCCCACGCCTGGCCGCCGTGCACGCCGCCGACTTCGTCACCGCCGTGCGGGCGCGGCTGGCCGGCGCCCGCGAGCAGGCGGACGCGCCGCTGCCACAGGGTGGCCTGGTGGTCTGCGCGCTGGACACCGAGTTGCTCGGGCACTGGTGGTATGAGGGTCTGGCCTGGCTTGCCGCCGTCGTGCAAGAGTGCGAACGGCAGGGCCTGCCGCTGCTGCGGCTCGACGAGGCACTGGAGCGCTGCGAGCCGGCGCCAGCGGACACCGAGGACTTCGACCAGAGCAGCTGGGGCGCCGGTGGCGACCTGTCGACCTGGTCTTCGCCGGCGGTGCAGGAGATCGCATTCGCCCAGCGCGCCGCTGAGCTGCGGCTGCTGCGCTGCGATGCACTTGGCACCCGGCGGGCGGCGCTGCGCGAGCTGATGGCGATGCAGTCCTCCGACTGGGCGTTCATGCTTTCCCGCGAGCAGGCCGCCGTGTATGCGCGCCGGCGATTCGAGGGGCACTGCGAGCAGTTCGAGCTGGCGCTGGCGGGTGAGGCAGCCGGCAGCGAAGAGCACTTGCGCAACCTCGCAGCCCACGCCGAGCCGCGCCTGCTCGCCCTCGCGTGAGGGCGCCCGTCAAGGATTCAGTTCGAGCCCTTCGGTGAGCGCGTACCAGGCGTTCCCGCCGACCAGCGTTTCAAAGTTCAGCAGGTTGATCTCGATCTGCTGCACCTTTGAGAGCAGGGCGCGCTGCGAGCCCTGAGCATAGGGTGCGAGCAGCTTCGTGGGCACCGGCTTTGCTTCCAGATCTTCGACGTGCGCGTCGAAGCTCACAGTCCGCGCCGGCAGGCTTTCAAAGCCGCTGGCTTTCCAGCTGGCGATGTCCTGGCATACGTGCGGGGTCGCCAGCGTGCTGAGACCCTGGAGTCCGCCCACGAAGGCCTTGAAGTCACGGTTGATCTTCGCATTGGTCCAGCGCAGCCCGCGCGTGGCGCGCGCGAACTTGGCGATCGGACCGCGGTCTGCGCCATAGCCGACTGCCCACAGCGCGCCGGCGCCCTCGTAGCTGAGCTGGTAGGACTGTTCGTCCTGCGGCGAGCCGGCGGCGGCGCGTGGGCACTGCCGCAGCAACGATCGCTTCTCAGCCAGGGTGGCACTGCGCATCGCGCCCATCCGCCCTTCGCTTTCGCGCCCGAACGTGTAGCCGGCTGCGATCAGGGTCTGCGTGGAGGCGACGTTGTTGCTCGCCGCGACCGCCACGCCAGGCGTAAGACTCGCGAGCACAGCCGCGAGCAGCAGGACCCTTGCTCCAACCATCCAGATCAGGCTATCGGAATGTCTGCCCGAGGTGGTAGCCATGCCACCGACATCGTCGCGCGCCGCTCACTCAAAGCGCATCTGCTGCGGCGTCTGCCGCATCCGGATAAGCCGTGCCGGAGAGCCGCCCACGACTGCATTGGCGGGCACTTCCTTGGTCACACCGAGCTGGTACCGATGATTGAATTGTCCCCGACTCTGACGCCTCGCAGCACGCACGCGCCGTATCCGATCCAGACGTTGTGGCCGACATCGACGTCGCGCTTGTAGATGCCCTGCAGCCGGATCGGGCGCTCGACCTCCACCACGCCGTGGTCGAAGTCGATCAACATCACGCGGTCGGCGATGATGCACTCGCGGCCGATGACGACATGCTGATAGGCCGAGATTGTGCACTCCTGGCCCATCACCGTCTTTGCGCCGATGCGGACTTCGCCCTCGTGGACGCGGATCTTGCTGCCGTGGCCGATCCAGGACCAGCGGCCCAGATGCAGGCACGCCCCGCGCCCGATCTCCAGAGTCACGCCGGGGCAGATGAAGCAGAGGCCGTCGGTCTTCAGCCGGCCGCGATAGCGCAGCTTCAGGTAGGCCAGACGCAAAAGCAGGCCGGCGTACTGGCGGCGCAACATGTTGTTGGCCGCCATGAAGCGCAGCAGCGCCAGCGGCCCGCCGCGCAGCGGTGGCGGCGGCAGCCGGGCCGTGCCCTGCGCCTGTGATGGGGACCCGTCGGGTGGCGCGTCCCGCTCTGTGCCTGCGAGCACCTGCTCCACGCCGCAAATCGTATTGGTGTGCGGCCGCCCTGCAATGATTGGGCGCGAGATGACCGAGACGGGAACGCGGACGGCAGAGGCGGCCCTTGCGCAGCGGCTGCTCGCGGGAGACCGACGTGCGCTTGCGCGCGCTATCTCGCTGGTCGAGGATGACCGCCCGGAGGGGTGGGAGCTCGTGCGCGAGATCTATCCACACACCGGCTCTGCGGCTGTATACGGCTTCACCGGGCCTCCCGGCGTGGGCAAGTCGACGTTGATCGGCGCCCTGACCAAGGCTCGCCGCCAGCAGGGCCGCACCGTCGGGGTGCTCTCGATCGACCCCTCATCGCCGTTCACCCACGGCGCGCTGCTGGGAGACCGCATCCGCCTCACCGAGCACTTCCTGGACGAGGGTGTCTTCATCCGCTCGATGGCCAACCGTGGAGCGCTCGGCGGACTCTCGGAGGCAGCGCTGCAGGCGGCGCTGCTGCTCGACGCCGCCGGCCGCCAGGAAGTGTTCGTTGGAGACCGTTGGGGTGGGCCAAGCCGAGATTGACATCATCGACCACGCCGACACGATCGTGCTCGTGTTGATGCCCGGTTCAGGCGATTCGATCCAGGCGCTGAAGGCCGGGGTAATGGAGATCCCGGACGTGATCGTGATCAACAAGGCCGACCACCCGCTGACCGACACGATGGTGCGCGAAATCCGCGGCGTGCTCTCCCTGGCCAACCTCGACGGCGAGCGCGGCGGCTGGCGCGTGCCGATTGTCAAGACCGAGGCAGCAAGTGGGCGTGGTATCGAGGAGCTGGTCGGCAAGCTGGACGAGCACAGAGAGCACATCGCCCGCGAGGGAGACTTGGAGGCGCGCAGATCTCGCAATCTGCGAAGCGAGGTGATCGCAATCGCGACTGCCCGTCTGCGCCGGCGCCTGGAGGAGGAGCTCGCGCAGGACCCCGAGTTCCAGAGACTGCTCGACGAGGTCGTGCAGCGGCGGCTGGACCCCGCCAGCGCGGCGGCGCAGCTGTTGCAGGGTCGCCCGCGCTCCTAGCGGGGGCGCGAGGCGGCCACGGGATCACGTCGCTCCGGGGCCGTCGAGGCGCGATGCATTCCGAGAGATCGACTGCTATGCTGCCGGCGCTGCCATGACATCCAAGTAGAGCTCTGGAAACAATTCTTGCTGGCGGAGGCCCGCAAACCCATCCGAATCCGCAGCAAATAGGCCTAGTTTCCGCGTTTAGCGGTTTGATCTGATCTTTCGTACAAATATGGCGCCGGGCAGAAGTAGGGTGGGCGCGCAATCACCGACCTGGATGTGCCGTGACCAGGTCCGACCGGGGAAGCAATGCATAGGGGGAGACGATGACGCGCACGCGCAATGGCCTGGCTGGAACTTGGACTAGCACTGCATCGTGGCTGCTGCTCGGCTGCGTGAGCTGCCTGCTGCTGATGCTGTCGGTGGCCCGGAGCACGGCGTCTGCGGCAGAAGTCCCGTTCGCGCCGCTTTCGCCGGGTGGCTCGCTGATCGGCGGGTCGGGCGAAGCTGATGCCTCTTCGGCGACGGCGTTTGAGGGCTTGTCGTCTTCGCAGTCGGTGCGGCTTGCGCATGAAGTGTTTCCGGGGTTGTTGGCGGCGCCTGTGGCGCCGGTGTTGCGGCTGGTGCGCAGGTCGCACGCTATTTGGGGCCTGAAGCTGCGCAGGTTTCTCTGCTGGTGGTCGTCATGTGGTGTTGCAGAGTGCTTCTGCGATAGCGGTGCGTGAAGTGGGGGGTGGTTGGGGTCCAGTCGATCTTTCGCTTGGTGAAGCTGGCGGCGGGCCGGGTGCCGGCTACACGAGCGTTGGGGTGCGCCTCCCGCGTAACTTGAGCGAGGAGTCGAGCTCGATCGGAGCTGACGTGAGGCTGATCCCGCTGAATCTTGCGGGTGATGGTCCGGCCGGGGGCGAAGGCGCGCTTGATGAGCGGGCGTGTTCTACGCGGGTGCTGGTGTGGGGATCGACACGGATGTGGCGGTGAGGCCGACGAGTACGGGGTTTGAGGAGAGCACGCTGCTTCAGAGTTCGGAGCGCAGCCCAGCTCTGCTTTCGTTTCTGGTGGAGATGCCGATTGACGCGCCAGCTGGTGGCGGATTCTGAATCCGGTGTGGTGAGGGTGGTGCGGGGTGGGCAGACGCTAGCGACGGTGTTGCCGATGGCGGCGTGGGATGCTGCGGGTGATGCGGTGGCGACGTCTGTCTCAGTAGAGGGCGATGTGCTCACGGTTTCGGTTGCGGATGCGCCGGGTACGGTCCGTTTCCCGGTGGCGGTCGATCCGACGGTGGTGGATAAAGAAGCGAAGTTGGCGGAAGGAGCGGAACGCGGCAATTGGGCGTTTAGCACTACGAACAAAAGCGCGTTCTATCCGAGCATCTCTGCAAACACGCTGATCGACCAGGACAACAGCGGGAGCAAATTCTCCAGTGCCCAGAACGGCTTTTTTGCGTATACGACGCAGGGCGAATCGCGGATTTACGAGCTGGGTGGGGAACTGGTGGAAGACAATCCTGGTGAATCGGCGCCGATTCGCAATGAATTGCTGTTGCGCAATTCCAGTGGTGAACCGGAAAAGAAAGAATCTTTTACGCCGCATACCGGCGAAACGCATGTGTCGGGCGCAAAGGTGTGTTTCGAATCGGGTTGTGGGCCGGTGTCGGTGTCCGGCTCGCCTGGGAACACTGCGATCTTCCTGCAGAACGCGATCGGTGAAGGTTCGTTTGTGAGTGCGAAGCTGGTGGCGCCGTCTGTGTATATCGAGCAGGAAAAAGGGCCGTCTGTGAGCTTTGATACGACGGATTCGACGATCGATGGGCGTCCGAACCCGTTGCTGTCGGGTAACTGGGTGAGCACGAAAACGGGGGCGCTTGCGTATGTCGGTCTGGAAGCGTCTGATCCTGGGGTGGGTGTGGAGGCGCAGAGTTTGAGCGCACCGAGCAAACCGGGCTGGTCGGCATCGGAAAGCCGCACTTCGCAGAATGCCTGCGAGGGCGTGCAGTGCGACGAGTCGATCAAAGCGCTGGCGGTCGCGATGGGCGGGCACGGCGAACTGCCCGAAGGCGAAGACACGATCGAAGGCAAGGTCGAAGACGCTGTTGGGCTTTCGGCTAAAGCGAGCGCGAAAGTGCACATCGATAACGTGCCGCCGCACAGCATCACGATCAGCGGGCTGCCGCGCGCTGGAGCAAAACTCGAAGAAGGCTACGCGATCACCGAAGCGGCGTATCACTTCTCGGTCTCGGCGACGGATGGGTCGGGCTCTGAAAGCGCGGGCGTTGAATCGATCGCGATCAGGGTCGACGGTGTGCCGCTGGGCTACCCTCCGGCGGATGCTCACCGGGCACTTGCACGGCGACTGGGCATTGGACGATCCATGGATGGAGCTATGGTGATGGGCCGCACACGCTGACGGTGATCGCAACCGACCGGGCGGGAAATGTGGCAGAAGAATCTTTCAAGCTGACGGTGCATCGCGCGGGACAGGTGGCGGCGGGTCCAGGTACGGTTGACCCGGTCAGCGGTCGTTTTGATCTGTCCTCTCAGGATGTCTCGGTCGCAGGTGGCGCAGGCAGCTCGCTTGGGATGTTCAGGATCTATGATTCGCGTGAACCAGCCGCGGGAGAAAGTGGGCCGCTTGGTCCGCAGTGGAGTCTCGGGCTGGGTGGCAGCCAGAGCATCGTGGAAGGCACCGGCGGCTCGATGCTGCTGCGCTCCTCTACGGGCGTGGTCAGCACGTTTGCCAGCAACGGCAAAGGCGGCTTCGTCTCGCCGCCGGGTGACGGGAACCTGGCCTTGAGTGAAGAAGTCGTGAATTACGAACGGCAGCTTACGCTGCATGACGCGAGCGAAAACTCGTCTACCACCTATACGATCCCGGGTGGCTGGTCGGCGTATGAAGCCGAAACCTCTGCGCGGGAAGGAGAAGAACCGGAACTGTTCCGCGTCAATGCGTCCAGGGAATCCGGCTCGGGCGTGCGCATCGTCCCGGCTGGGGGCACGTTGGTTGAATGTGGCGGCTCTTCTTGGCACACGCAGTCGCCTGAATATCTGCGGCCGCGGCCGCGGCTGCTTTGGTTCAAAGCGAGCTACAGCGAATGCACGAGCTTCGGCTTCCTGAAAATGGAAGTCAATATGAACGGTTGCCAGTGGGTCGCGCTTTCCCAGTCGCAGCAGGTCGCGCTCGGCAATTGCGCGGGCAAAGAGGTGACGTTGAAGATGCCCAGCACTGGCTGCGAAATCGAGGTTCCTGAACAGGGGCCGTTCAACGCGACCTACACGAATGTCTCCAAAGCAGTCGATGTGCATATGTCGCTGCGGCTGAAAGACACCGTGATCAAATCTGGTTTGTATTGCACGGGCAGCGAAACGGAATACACGACGCTTGAAGCTTCGATGCGCATGACAGCGGAAAGCGAACTCGGCGAACCGGTGCCGTTGACCCGCACTGAACGCAAACCGCCTGTATGGATGCCAAGCTCAGAGCATGGTCCGGTGGCCTCGCAGACTACGACGTTCTCCTGGGAAACGGTGAGTGGGAAAATTGAGCCGAGTGAGGAGCTCGCACCGATACCCTCTGGTGTCTCGTGTGCTCCTGAACTCAAACGTGGCTGTCGCGCGTTGACCTTTAACTACGCCAGCGAAACGACCGCGAAAAGCGAAGCGCCCTCTGGCTGGGGTGACTATAAGGGCGATCTTACGCGGGTTTATCTGACGGCGTGGGAACCGGTGTCCGGGAAAATGAAGACCGAGACGGTTGCGGAGTACTCCTATGACAGCAAAGGTCGTCTGCGAGCGGAGTGGAACCCAACCATTTCACCGGCGCTCAAGACGACCTATGCTTATGACGGTGAAGGGCATGTGGTTGCGGTCACGCCGCCGGGGCAGCAGCCGTGGCTGATGCGCTACGGGGCGCTTGGGGAAGACTCGAACACCGGCCGGCTTTTGTCGGTGATCCGGCCACCAGCAAGCAGAGCGTTTGGGAGCGGGATCGCGCCGGCGAACACCTCGGTGCCGACGCTTTCCACGAGCTCGCCGAGTGTGGGCCACGAAATCAAGGTCTCCTCGAATGGCTCGTGGAGCAACAGTCCGCTGGCCTACAGCGTGCAGTGGGAGCGTTGCGAAGCCGGCGGCGGCAAATGCGCAGCGATCGCTGGTGCTGTGAACGCGGGCTACTACCCGGTCGCGGCTGACGAAGGCCATGCACTTGTGGCCGTGGTCACGGCGGTCAATGCTGCCGGCGCGGTCACGGCGGCAAGCACGGCGACCGGCTCGGTCGCGACGGGCACACCGAGTGAAGCGTTGCCGGCGCCGCCGGCCGCTGAAGGCAACGCGATCACCACGATCGACTACGGGGTGCCGGTGTCCGGGGAAGCCGCGCCATATAAGCTCGGCGAAAAAGAAGTCGAAGCATGGGCGCAGACAGACGACCCGGTGGAAGCCGCGGCGATCTTCCCGCCTGATGAACCGATGGGCTGGCCCGCGGCCGGCTACAAACGCGCGAGCATCAGCTATCTCGACGGGCATGCGCAGGTCGTTGACCAGGCCAGCCCGGGCGGCGGGATCGCGGTCAGCGAATACAACGAATACAACGACGTAATCCGCAGCTTGACCGCCGATGACCGTGCGGCGGCGCTTAAAGAAGGCGGCAAATCCGCGGAAGCCTCCAAACGGCTTGATACGCAGAGCTCCTACGGCGCTGAAGGCACGCAGCTGGAAAGCACGCTCGGCCCAGAACACCTGATCAAGCTTTCAAACGGCAAAGAAGTCCAGGCGCGGATCCACACCATCTACAGCTTCAACGAAGGCGCCCCCGCAGAAGGCGGCCCATACCATCTGGTTACCAAGCTGACCCAGGCCGCCGAGGTCACCGGCGAAGAAGGCGAAAAGGAAGTCCGGACCAGCAGCGAGAGCTACTCCGGCCAGGAAAACCTGGGGTGGAAGCTGCGTAAGCCGACGTCGACCACGGCGAACCCCGAAGGCCTCAAATCTACGCATACCACCCTTTTCAGCTCAAGCACCGGGGAGGTCGTTGAAACCAGGACGCCGGCGAGCACGGGCGAACACAGCGCGCACGACACGGTCAGCGTCTACTACAGCAGCGAATCCAACGCGACCTACCCCGAATGCGGATCCCATCCGGAGTGGGCGGGGCTGCTGTGCAAGACGCTGCCCGGCGCGCAGCCGAAAACCGAAGGGCTGCCTGAACTTTCCACCACGACCATCGAAACATATGATCTGCTCGACGAGCCGACAAAGAGCGTCCAGAAGAGCGGCTCAAACACGAGAACCACCACTGCCAGCTACGAAGAATCCGGCCGCATGACAAGCACCCAGACAACCGGCAGCAGCGGCACCGAACTTCCGGCCGTCAAAGACCACTACAACGAAACGACCGGAGCACTCGCAGAACAAAGCGAGGTGATCGAAGGCAAAACCGTGTCGCTGAGCGGCGAACTGAACAGCCTTGGGCAGCTCACCCGCTACACAGACGCCACCGGAAACGCGAGCACTTACGCCTATGACATCGATGGTCGCACGACCGAACTAAACGACGGCAAGGGCACCCAGAAATACACCTACGATCCGACGAGCGGCCTCCAGACCGAAATGACTGACTCCGCGGCGGGAACCTTCAAGGCGACCTACGACCCTGAAGGAAACATTACCAGCGAAACGCTGCCGAACGGCATCACCGCCAGCTACACCCGCAACGCGGCAGGGCAGCCCACCGCCCTCAGCTACACAAAGACGACGCACTGCAGCGAAAACTGCACCTGGTACAGCGACAGCATCATTCCTACAGCTCACGGGCAGTGGGCGGCCCAGAGCAGCACCCTGGCAAGCAACTCTTATACCTACGACGCGCTTGGCCGCCTGACCCAGACGCAGGACACACCCGCCGGCAAAGGTTGCGCGACCCGCATCTACGCCTACGATGCAGAAACCAACCGCACGAGCCTGACAAGCCGCGAACCCGGCAGCAAAGGCGAATGCGCCACCGAAGGCGGCACCGTGGAATCACACACCTACGACGAAGCAAACAGACTCACCGACACCGGCGCCGGATACGACCCCTTCGGCGACCTCACCAAACTTTCCGCCTCCAGATGCCGGTGGATCTCGAAATGTGAATCCACCTACTACACCGACGGGCAAGCCCGCATCGCTCAAGCAAAACGGCAGAGACCATCGGCTATACACTCGACCCCGCTATCTCGCCAGTCAGAAGCCGTACTGACCGGTTTCAAAACAGCAAACGTGCTGATCTCCCACTACCCGGGCCCCGGCAGCACACCAGCCTGGACTACTGAAGCCACTCCGGAAAATGGAGCACGCAATATCCCCGGCATCAGCGGCGGCCTAGCAGCAATCCACAGCCGACGGTGAAACCCCGCAAATCCAGATCTCAAACCTCCACGGCGACATCATCGCCACCGCCGCCGACGAAGAAACCATCACCAAACTCTCCACCAGCAGCGAACCAACCGTGTACGGTGTACCCACGAGCGGCACACCATCACGCTACAGCTGGCTCGGCACCCAAGAGGAGCCAACAGAACTACCCTCCGGCGCAGTCGCAATGGGCGCCTAGAACCTATATCCCTCAAATCGGACGGTTCATGCAGCCCGACCCCGTACCGGGTGGCACGAGCAGACACCTACGCTTACACCAGCGGCAACCCCCTCAACGGCAGCCCACCGGCCCATACGACATGGTCATCTCCGCCACCATCATCGCCGCCACCAACCAACAAACCATGCAAGAAGCCGAACAACGCGCCGCCGAAGAAGCAGCCGCCCGCGCCCAAGCCGAACGCGAAGGCCGACGCAGCAGCCAACTCGCCGCATACGCAGGTATGGGCGAAGAATGGGGCGGGGAAGAATGGGGCGAAGAAGAATGGTGGGAAGAAGGAGACGAATACAGCGGCGAATACGTCTCCAACGATCAAGGATCAACGCCAGCATTGAAGAATCTCACAACAATTCTGGGGTCTACGCCACAGGCACAACGCTCCTAGAAGAAGACGGACCGCTATTCGAAGGCGAACTACGCGGCGCGAGTGGTGACGGATGTGGCGACGGCGGCTACTGCAAAGGTGTCTGGGTTGAGAAAACCACACGGTATCACCGTCACGGTGAATCCATCAAAGAAGACCGGCGGGACTGCGGAATTTTTGTGTCTAGTTGGTGCGCCTGTTCCTTGGGCGCGGCCCCCATGCGTCGCTCTCGGCGTTGCAACCCACATCAAAAAATAGAACGATGACTCTCATGGGTGCCTATCGAGCTGCTCGGTCCTCATCGAATGTATATGCTCAGGTACGCCTTTTGGGCTGTTCGGGTGCTCGTTCCATGCGGGATCATCTTGATGATGGTTTCGAATGTGACGAGCAAACAGTCGTCATCGTGGAGCCTGCCTTTCACCATGGGGTTGGTCATCGCTTTGCTTGGGGGGCGTGCTTGTCGCGCTGCTAATCCACGCTTGGTCGGATGGCGGTAAGCGCTAGTGCTGTGGTTGGCGGCGCTAGTTTCTGTGTAGATGTGCATATTCCAAGGGAGTACGATTGAAATGCACGCTACGGTCGGGCATGCCACAGGCGATCGGGCGGTCGCCGCAAGTATACTCGCGGGAGTCGGGGCAGGGGCCTTTACTAAGAATCTCTACATTGCTGGTGCTACCTCTGCGGCCGTCGGGTCCGCTGTCCGAGTGAGTTGTGAAAAAGACCCTTTTTAGATAAAAGTACAGGCCTGATCTGTGAACAAAGTGATACGAAGAGATTGGGGACGAATCACACGCAAGGTTCTGCTGGGCGCATGCGCCGCACTCGGACCCATCCTCGTGGTAGCCGTGCTTGCTGGGAAGCAGGTGTCGGTATCTTGGCCATCTACCTTGGTATAATATTCATCGGCTGTGAGGTACGATTGCGCTGTTGTGGTGGCTGGCCCGGCCGTCTCACCGTGTCAACGCGAGCATCGTACTTCCCGTCACTCTGGTGTTGGTGCTAAGAACGATCGGCTTCTTCGTTGTCGCGCATTTGTAGTTCACTATTTACGTATCGGCTGAGAAGTGCGCGATGCACCGCGACGTATTTCAACCAACGAGTGCGCAGCGGCGAGCTGTGTGTTGGGATATTTGGTGCCATGAAACCTCGCATTCATTTTCAACGTCTACAGCCATTCTCGGGGCCGGTCCAGGCTCTACTCTTGCTGATCGTTGTGGGGGCCATAGCCACACTTGGCTACGCACTGGGACTGGGACTTGCGGGACTTGCTGGTGCCGCTGTCGCGGTAGGTACTGCGCTGTGGAGGGTCGCAAAGTCGGTGCGACGATCGGATCGGGAAGCGATAGTGCGGCGAGCTGACCGTCATAAGCGAGTACGGCTTGGCCGGGAGATGGCTGTTATCGGAGGCTGGCTCCTTGCTGTGGCTTGCGTCGCTTGTTATTTGCCGGGTTTGGCCTATGGACCGAGGACAAGGGTGTACGTTCGACGGCGGCATACCTACGGGCGGACTATGCCTTCGTGCAGACAGATTCTCGTGCTCTGGAGCAGAGCGTTGCGGCAATCACGACTCGGGCGAGTGCGATTGCGGGGGAATGTCCGTCTGTGCTGACGTTTGCGCCGCGGGATGCCGCGTTCGGCGAGATTGGGGAAGGGATTGACCGCACCGTGTGGCTTGCCAATGTGGCGCCTGTCCGCGCGGTGACGCTGCAGTTTGTGGGTCGGGTGGCGCATCTGGAATGGGCTGATCGGAAGCTAACGCGACTGGTGCGCGCGCAGGCCGCCCAGGAACGGTGGGCCGCGATGGTTGCGCCGCCGGCGATGTGCGATGCGTTGGCGGCGTGGCAGCGGAGCGCGTACACCGTGCTGCCGGCGGCGGTGGGCGTTTTTTTGTCGCGGCTGGAAGCGGTCGAAGATGCGGCGGGCTTCTCCGAAGAATCCGTTGAAGCGAGGATCGAGCGTCGGCTCAGGCTTTACGAGGATCCCCGCGAGAAGCGCATCGCCGGCGAGATCGAACGGCTCGAAGGCATTCTTTACAAGCGGTTGCGTACCACCTTCGTTGCGGCCCGGCGCAAGCTTGAGGCGGCGTTGGGAGCCTCGCCGCTATGAGCGCTCGCAGCCGGCTTGCTGGCCTTCTACTGGCTGCTGCCTGCGTGGCGGTATTGCTTGCTGCGCCGGGCGTTGCGGCTGCGCAGCCTGGGTCGCTTGGATTCAATGCCTGCCGTTCCGCGCAGATTTTCGTGTCCGTCGCAGGCATCGAATGTGGCACGCTGGTCGTTCCGTTCGACCGCGAGGATCCGGCGGCGGGTGATATTGGGCTTGCGGTTCAGCGGGTGCCGGCCAGCGGGGCGCGCAGGGGCGTGATCGTGCTGTTGGCTGGTGGTCCAGGGCAGCCGGCGCTGCCGGCGTTCGAGGAGTTCTTTGCGCCGCTCGCGCACGATCCTGCGCTGCGCGGGTTTGAACTGGTGGCCTTCGATCAACGCGGGACGGGCCAATCGCAGGGGCTTGAATGCCCCGAATCGGAAGGGCCCTTCAAGGGCGGGATATCGGCTTATGTCGGCGCGTGCGGCGAGGCGCTCGGCGCGACCCGCGCGTTCTACAGCAGCCAGGAATCCGTCGAAGACCTCGACGCGTTGCGTGGGGCGCTTGGAGGCATGCCGCTGTCGATCTGGGCGGTCTCCTACGGCACCCGTGTGGCGGGCATGTATGCGCTTGAGCATCCGCAGGGGGTCGCACGGATGGTGCTGGACTCAGCGGTGCCGGTGAGCGGCTCCAGCCCGCTTTACAGCGAACGAGTGGGTGCGCTGCGCCGGGTGCTTGACGAAGGCATCTGTGGCGCCGGCGCGTGTCGCTCATTCACACCTGATGCATACGCAGATCTCGTGCGTCTTGTCGAGATGCTGCATAAGCATCCTTTGCGTGTCCGGATCCACGTGGCTCATGGCCACCGCCAGCAGGTGAAGGTGACCGAAGCGCGGCTTCTGCAACTGCTGTTGACGCTCGATCTTGCGCCCACGGTGCGCGAGATCGTGCCGGCCGCGATCGCCGCGGCTGTGCACGGCGATCCGGCGCCGCTCGCCCAGCTGGAGGCGGGCGTTGGGTCTGAATCTCCTGGTGGCGAATCGCCGTTGTCCTCGGGCATCGGCCCGCTCGCGCGGCTTTTGCCCGACGGCCAGTCGCCGGATGCGCAGGCGGCGGGCAGCAAACAGCTCGCGGCGCGCGCGCCATTCAGCGACGAGCTCATCTCGACCACGCTGTTCGCTGCGACCTACTGCGTGGAGAACCAGCTGCCGTGGTCGCCCGAATCTGCACCCTCCGGACGATCCGAGCAGATGCGCGCCTGGCTCGCCTCGCTGCCGGCCTCGGCGACCGCGCCGTTTACCGCCCAGGCAGTAGCGTCGGTCTCGGTGCTGCCCTGGTGCCTGCAGTGGCCCGCGACGCCGGCCGCACCGGCTGCACCCAGCGGGATCTCGACGACGCCGACACTGATCCTCTCAGGCGATGACGACCTACGCGCACCATTTGAAGGGGCGCTCAGGATCGCGGCCGGCTACAGCGACGCCGATCTCCTGCGCGTCCCGGACGTCGGGCACTCGACCGTCACCGAGGACCGCACGGGCTGCGCCAAGCGCGCGATGATCCAGTTCCTCACCGCCGGCAGCGCACCCTCCAGCTGCCCTGGCTCAAGCGAAGCGCAGGCCGTCGCGCTGCCGCCCGCTTCCGTGAACGATGTGCCGCGGGCGAAGCTCGCCGGCAAGGTCGCGGACGCCACCGCCAGCGCGCTGGAGTACCTCTTCGGCCAGACTGTCACACCCAGTGCAGGGCTCCTCGGTGGCTACTGCAGCATCAGCGAACACGGGCTCGTGCTGCACAGCCTGAGCGACACCGCCGGCGTTGTGCTCGGCGGCACGATTCACCTCTCGGGCACCGCTGCCGCGCCCATCGACAGTGCCCGTCTGCGTATCGGGGGACGGACCTCAGGCGAGCTCACCCTCCACGGACACCTGCTCGCCGGCAGTCTCGCCGGAACGTCCGTGCACGTGCGGCTCGAAGCGCTGTAGAGGCAGAAGACTTGTTGTGAGAGTAAACGAAAACACGAAGCTGGAGGAAGCGCATGACCGGGGGACGTGGCCCGCTTGGCAGTCGTTCGAACTACATCGGACCGCCCGCGCCTGAGGAGGTGCCGGGCTATCGACCGCCCATCACGGGCTCGGTGCCGGGCGAGGGTCGGATAGCGCGCGGTTCGCGCCTCGCGAGCGAGGCGTTTGTGGTGATTCGAGACGATCGCGGCCTGCTGGCGTTGGCACTTGCCGCGGTGCTGCTGGATGTGATCATTGCGGGTGCTTTGCTTGGCGGGGCCTCCGCTCTCGCCGGGCCCGGACATCGCCACGTCTATCTACTGGGCGCGATGCTGATTGGTTTCTATCCGATCACGGTGGTCGGGACCTTCATCAACGTTGCGCTGCAATGGACCGTCGCGCGGCGATGGGCGGGACAGCCGGCGAGTGTCAAGGAAGGCGTACGGCTTGCCTGGTCGCGCCGTAGAGTGATCTTGGCATGGTCGGCGGTTGCCGCGACCATCGGCGGCGTGGTCTCCGTGCTGGAGCGGATCAACCACTTCGCGTGGGTTGAGCGGCTGCTCGCGGTGATGCTCAGCGTCGCGTGGAGCGTGGCGACGTTCTTCGTGATCCCGGCGCTCGCGGTGGATGGCGTCGGTCCCCGCGAGGCGCTCAGACGCTCTGTGCGGACCGTTCGAGCGCGTTGGGCGGAGGGCGCGACCGGTGCCGTCGCGATCGGTGGCGCTACGGGCCTTTTCATGCTCCCCGGCGTGTTGATCGGCTTCGCCGGATACCAGGCCGTGGCGAGCGAACCCGTAGCTGGAATCATGCTGTTGGCCATCGGGATTGCGCTTGCGTTGCCCGTAGCTGTCTACAGCAACGCGACGTCCGCCGTGTTCACAGTGGCGGTTTACCGCTACGCGCAGGGGTCCTCCTTCTACGGCCCCTTTGCGGAGGCTGACCTTGCCAATCCGTTCGTGGGCGGCAAGAAAGGCTCAGGCAGGATCCGCGGCTGGCTCGGGCGGCTGAAAGCACGAGGAGGGTCGAGGGCTTGATGCTCAGAGCACGCAGTGTCCAATGCGCCTGTTCGGGGCTGCTGGCATGTCTCGCGGCGGCATCTGGCCTTGGGCTCAGCGGATGTGGCGCGACATCGACGCCACTTCGACCAGTTGATGTATCTCCTGAGTCATGAATTGCGTTGAGGACACGCGGAGACTGCTATGAGCCATCCAACGCTCGGACGCTTGGCCTCGCGCGTAAAACAGCCATCCGCGCCTCCGCCGCTTCAAGTCCTTCTCTTTGTCGACGGCTGCATGTTCCTCGCGGTCGGCGTAGCGGCGCTCCTCGAAGCTCCTTGGTGGAGTGTCCTCATTCCGCTGGGAATTGGCACGCTCGTGCTTGTCCGTCACGGCCGCCGAGCAGCGCTTGCGATCGGGATACGCTCTCACGATCAAACACCACATGGCTGGCTCGTGGCATTGGCGATGCCGGGCGGTCTCGCCGGTGTTCTCGCGATACATGCCGGTCGCTACGGCGGTCTGATCATCATCACGTACATAGCTCTTGCGCAGGTCGGGGAGCGCGTCGCATGGGCTCGTTTCAGACCCCCGCGATCCAACGGCAAGCCATAAGCCGCAGCGCTGTCTCGTTCACACGCTGAGCGTCGGATAAAGAGGGGATGGGTTCTCGCGACTCGCTTCAAGGCGCCACCTCGCCGCGGATATCATGAGTCGATGGCTGCGACCGCGACGATCACGGGCTCAGAGACCGTTTTGCCGATCCACAGGCTCGATTTGGAGACCTACAACAAGATCGTCGCCAGCGGCGCTTTGGAGGGCGAGCGCATTGAGCTGCTCGAAGGGCTGGTCGTGGAGATGAGCCCTCAGAGCACCATCCATGCGGACGTGATCATGCTGCTCACCCGCCACTTCGCGCAGGCGAGTGCTTGGCTGCGAGTGCAACTTCCGCTTGAAGTGCCTCCCGACTCCGAGCCGGAGCCGGACCTTGCGCTGGTGGCGTCGCGTCCTCCGCACGGCGAGCACCCCCGCACGGCTCTTCTGGTTGTCGAGGTTTCCGTCAGCTCACAACGCATCGACCGCGAGATCAAGCGGCGACTGTACGCCCAAGCCGGCATCCCGACCTACTGGCTGATCGACGTGCCTGCCCGCGCCGTCGAGGTTCACTCGCTGCCAGGCAGCAATGGCTACGCGAGCTGTGAGCTGCATGCCAGCGAGTCGATCCTCTCCTGTCCGGTCGTAGGTGTGGCCGACCTGCCGGTTTCTGCTCTGTTCGACGACGTAGACGGCTGAAGACCTCTCGGTCCGGGCCGAGTGCCTCGATATCGTTGCCCGCGTGTCAAGCAATGGCCACCTCGACGCTCGCGCTCCCGCGGTTCTCGTCGACGGTCTGAGCAAGCGATACGGCGATCTGGAAGCGGTGCGCGGTATCGACTTCGAGGTTTCCGTCAACGAGACCTTCGGCTTCCTGGGGCCAAACGGAGCCGGCAAGACCACGACGATCAGCATGCTCTGCACGCTGGTGCGGCCAACCGGAGGCCGCGCCATGGTGGGCGGGCACGACGTGGTAGGCGAACGCGACGAGGTGCGCCGCAACATCGGCCTTGTATTCCAAGACACGACGCTCGACGGCTATCTGACGGCCGAGCAGAACCTGCGCCTGCACGCCGAGCTCTACGGCATGCCGCGCGAGACCGTCGCCCCGCGCATGCAGCAGGTGATGGAGATGGTGCAGCTCTGGGATCGGCGCGGACACCTGGTCAACACGTTCTCCGGTGGCATGAAGCGGCGCCTTGAGATCGCGCGCGGCCTGCTGCACTCCCCGCGGGTGCTGTTCCTCGATGAGCCGACCGTGGGTCTGGACCCGCAGACGCGCAGCTCGATCTGGGGCTACATCACAAAGCTCAAGCGCGAAGAGGAGATCACCATTTTCCTCACCACCCATTACATGGACGAGGCGGAGTACTGCCATCGAATCGCGATCATGGATCAGGGCAAGATCGTCGCGCTGGACACGCCGCGAGGCGCTGAAGGCAAGCGTCGGCGCCGACCGTGTGCAGATCCACACCGACGACGATTCCGCCGCGATCGAGGCGCTGCGGGAACGTTTCGGCATCGAGGCGCGGATGGCCGAAGGCGTGGTCACCTTCGGGTCCCCGCCGGCGAGGAGTTCGTGCCGCGACTGTTCGCCGAGCTCGGCCAGCCGATCAATCTCGGTGAGCGTCTCGCGCCCCTCACTCGACGATGTGTTCATGTCCTACACCGGCAAGACGATCCGCGACGCCGAGTCCTCGGGCAGCGACCGCAGCCGCAACCTGGCGAGGATGTGGCGGAGCTGATGGCACACCGGCCCAACGCGGCAGCGCCCGCCGGCACCTCCCCTGAGGCCGACCGGCGGCCAGCGCAGCCTCGCCGCGACGCACATGCCCGCGCGCAGCCTGCGCGGGGAGCTGCGCGCGATCAAGATCGTCTGGAAGCGGGAGCTGATCCGTTTCTCGCGCGACCGCCTGCGGATCATCACCTCGCTGATGCAGCCGTTCCTGTTCCTGTTCGTCCTTGGCACGGGCCTCCAGTCGATCGCGCAGCCGGGCACGCATGGCGTCAACATCCGACGTTCATCTACCCGGGCATCCTGTGCATGGCGGTGATGTTCACCGCGATGTTCTCCGCCGCCTCGATCGTCTGGGACCGCGAGTTCGGCTTTCTGCGCGAGATGATGGTCGCGCCCGTAAGGCGCAGCTCGCTCGTGCTCGGCAAATGCCTGGGCGGAGCCACGGTGGCGGCTTCCAGGGTGTGATCGTGCTCGCGCTCGCGGGGCTCGTGCACGTGCCCTACGCCCCCGTGATGATCCTGGAGATCTTCGCGCTGCAGCTGCTGCTGGCGTTCTCGATTACCGCCTTCGGCGTGATGGCAGCGGCGCGGGTGAAGCAGATGCAGTCCTACATGGCGCTGACGCAAATGGCGATCCTGCCGCTCTTCTTCATCTCGGGCGCGCTGTTCCCGATCTCCGGGCCTGCCGACGTGGCTTGCGGTGCTCAACCGGCTCGACCCGCTCACCTACGCGGTCGACCCGATGCGCTCCGTCGTCTTCGCCCATCTCAACATCTCCGCGCACGCGCGCGCAAGCGCTCACGCCCCCGATCACGTGGTTCGGCTGGGCCGTTCCCGGGCTTCTGGGCGCCGGGGTCGTGCTGTGCTCGGGCTCGTCATGCTCGGCATCGCGATTGCCGAGTTCAGCCGGGTCGAGTAGCAGCTTTGGTGGGTGTGGAGGCGCAAACCCGGTCAGACGGGATGCGTCATCCCGCTGACCACCCGAACTGCAACGGTCGTCCAGCCGGCGCTTCGCGGATGCCGTCGCGGGCATGTTGGCCTGCAGATGTGCATCAAGCCGCTCAGGCACTGTGCGATGGCGATCGTTGTGATCGCTATTGGGTGCGCGCTCGCCCCCGCGGGCAACCGCGCGGTCTCGATCGCTGGTGCCGAAACGATTGCAGGCGACCCCTACGCCTACGCGCCGCTCACTCCTTGGCGCAAACCGCGGGTCGCCCTGCCCCAGCCACGCCTGCTCGACTACGCTGGCCTGGCCGAGGACGGCTTCATGCAGGCAGGGCGCTGGAAGGCCGGCAGCTGGTACTGCGAATACCTGCGCTGCAAATGCCCCAATTGCAGTCACGGTTACTACCCGCTAGCCACGATCTGGGGGTCGGTGGCGCTCTTCGAGGCCGTTGATGCGATGGCTCAGAGTGACCCGACTCCGGCCCACTTGGCGCTTGTCAACCGATTCGCGCGCCAGTTCGAGCGCTACTGGAATCCTCACGTCCATGGCTTCGCTCCATATCCCGACGATCGGGGGTCGGAGGTGGAGACCTGGTTCGACGACAACGGCTGGCTCGGCGTCGCGTTCCTGGAGGCCTTCAGGGCAACGAATAGCCATGCCTACCTCAGCGACGCCAACAAGGCCTTCGAATTCGCCGTCCACTACGGCTGGGACGCAAGCGCCGGCGGCGGGATGTGGTGGAACACCGACCATCCCTATCACTCCGGCCCGGCGCTGGCCTCGCAAAGCCTGCTCGGGATGCTGCTCTACGGCGAAGACCACGAGAGCTGGCAGCTGGAAGACGTCAAGACGTTTATCGATTGGGCCAACGCCAACGACGTGGGCGACGAACGCAAGCTCTACCTGGAGAAGCCGAACGACCCCAGTTCGGTCAACGACTACGTGCAGGCTCCGCTGGTCTACGCCCAGTACCTGCTCTGCCAGGACGGTGAGGGCCAGTCCTACTGCGAACGTGCGGGCCGTGTCGCGGCGACGATGTCAGAGCAGGACGTTAACCGCACCGGCTATCGCTTCAACTACGGCCCCGAGTATGACGCGATCTACCTGCAATGGATGATGGCCTACGGGCAGGCCGTAGGCGACCCCTATTGGGTGGAGCTCGCGCAGGTGAACGCGGCGGCCGCCGAGAGGCACGCCGCCGACCGCGCGGGAATCTGGCTTCAGAGCTGGTGGGGCGGCCCGATCAGGGACTCGGAAACGCATCCGGAAATGCTGCGTACGGAGGGTTCGACCACGAGCCTGTTCGCGTGGCTGTCGGTCTACTCGCACTGAGGTGAAGCGGGTGTGTCATCGTCGCCGTGACGCCGCCAGGTATCGGTGTTGAGGGTGGGGCAGCACACGGCGCCCGTGTTCGCCGCGGCCGGCTCGCCGCCGCCGCGCTTTTGACCGCTCTCCTGAGTCTCGCTGCGGTGGGCACGCCCTGCGCATCGGCCGAGAAATCGCCGGCCTCCTACTCCGCCTCCTACGAAGGCACGCTCGTGACGAAAGGTGAATCGCAGGAGACTCAGACGGTGCCGCCGCAAACCTACGGAGAAGGCGAGCAGGCCATCAGCCAGGACAAGTGGACAGCGAAACGCGCTCGAGCCCGGGACTGGCAACGGCAACCCGTGGTCGCTGGCTTCGTTCCTCGGTGGCGACATGGCCAAATGGGGGCAGCGGAAGCGCAGGCCAAGCACTACGAAGCCCTAAACGGGAAGATCGAAGCGGCCTTTGCTGAGCGGATGTGTACGGCGAGGGTGAACCGACATCCGATGTAATCGACGTCTGACGTCGCCGACATAAGGCGTCGCCGACATGGGACGTCGGTATGATACGTCTATGTTCGTCAATCGGGTGCGCGAGCTCGATGCGCTCGAGCGCTGGTGGTCTGCCCCCGGCGGCCAGATAGCTCTTGTCTGGGGACGCCGGCGGGTCGGCAAGACCGCGCTGCTGAACACCTTCGCGGCCGGCAGGCGCGCGATCTTCCATACCGGTGCTGGTCGTCCTCCGCACGACGAGCTTGTGTTGCTAAGCCGCGCGGCTGCGCCAATGCTCGTTGGCCGCGCCCGCGATGTGGATGAACGTCCGTTTGCCGACTGGGGTGACGCATTGCAGACGCTCGCCGAGGCGGCCACTGAAGAGCCGCTGCTGCTGTAATCGACGAGCTACCTGAGATCCTGCGCGTCTCGCCGGAGCTGCCTTCGGTGATGCGGGCACTGTGGGATCGGCTGCGCGAGCGCACGCAGTTGCACTTGCTGCTCTGCGGCTCCGCGGTGAGAACCATGCGTGCGCTCGACGAGGAGCGGCTGCCACTCTACGGGCGGATCGACCTCACGCTCCCGGTTCATCCCTTCGCGCCGCACGAGAGTGCGATGATGCTGCGGCGGATCTCTCCCGCGCAGCGCGCGCTGGTCTGGGGGCTGCTCGGCGGAGTGCCGCTCTACCTCACCTGGTGGGATGAGCAGGAGAGCGTGCGCGCGAATCTGAGCAGACTCGTATGTGAGCCCGGCGGCCGGTTGCTCGAGGAGGGGCGACTGGTGCTTGCGACCGAGGCGGACACCGGCGATCTGACACGACTTGTGCTGCGGGCGGTGGCCGCAGGCAGAAGCAAGCATCATGAGATCGAGCAGTCGATCAAAGCAGACCCTACACGCACACTTCGAGCGCCTGGTCGAATTGCGCCTGCTGGAGCGGGTCGTGCCGGTCACCGAGGCCGGCTCTCGCACACGCAGACGCATATATCGCATTGCAGACAACTTTCTCGCCTTCTGGCTTGGCATCGTGGAGCCTTATCGCACGGAGATCGAACGCGGGCTTGGCCCGTCGATCCTCGGGCCATTGATGCAACGGCTGGACGATCACATGGGACCGCGATGGGAGCAGGCCTTGCGCGAGCACCTGCGCCGGCTTGCCGCGGAGGGGATGCTGGCCGGCGACATTGTGCGCATCGGGGCGTTCTGGACCGAGCATCCAGCCGTCGAGATCGACGCCGTCGCCCTTGCCGGCCGCGCCGAGGAGGCAGTGCTCGTCGGGGAGGCAAAGTGGGCTCGCAGCGTCGATGGCGGCAGGCTCGCGCAGTCGCTCCGGCGCAAGGCGGACGCGCTGCCAAAGCGAGCCTCGGCGCTTCAGCTCGCCATATGCGCGCGCGAGCGGGTGCAACCGTGTCCGGCGGATGTTCTGGCGATCACCGCCGCAGACATATTTCCCTGACTCGCTACTGGCAGTAAGACCGCGCCAGCTCGACCAGCAGCCGCACGCCGTAGCCGGAGGCGTGCTTCTCGGCGTAGGCCCTGCCGAGGTCCCACGCCGAGCCGGCGATGTCCAGATGCGCCCACGGCACATCGCCGACGAAGTGCGAGAGGAAGGTGCCGCCCACGATCGTGCCGGCCTTGCGCGCCTCGGGGGCGTTGTCCAGGTCGGCGTAGGCGCCTTTGATCAGCTCGTTGTACTCCTCGTGCATCGGCAGGCGCCAGACGATCTCTCCGGTCTGCTCGCCGGCGGCCGTTACGCGCTGGGCGAGCTCGTCGTCGTTGCTGATCAAGCCGGCGTGGGTGTTGCCGAGCGCCACGATCACTGCCCCGGTGAGGGTCGCGAGATCGACGATCCGCTCCGCGCCCAGCGAGACCGCGTAGCTCAGGCAGTCGGCCAGCACGAGCCGGCCCTCGGCATCGGTGTTGTTGATCTCGATCGTCTTGCCGTTGGCGGCGGTGACGATGTCGCCCGGCTTGACCGCCGTGCCGCTGGGCAGGTTCTCGGTCGCTCCGATCACCGCGATCACTCGCAACGGCAAGCGCAGGCGCGCGATTGCCGCTATCGCCATCAGCGCAGCGGCGCCGCCGGACATGTCGAACTTCATCTCCGACATTTTCGCCCCCGGCTTCAGGGAGATGCCGCCGCTGTCGAAGGTGACGGCCTTGCCAACGATCCCCAGCACTGGGCTGCCCGGCGTCGGGTCGGGCGGGTCATAGCGCAGTGTGATCAGCGCCGGCTCCTGGGCGGAGCCCTGCGCGACGGCCGCGAAGGCGCCCATCGAGCGCGCGCGCAGACCTTCGCTGCCCTCGACCTCGACGCTCAGGCTCGCAGTCTCCTCCGCGAGCTCGCGGGCCTGCTGTGCCAGCGCGCTCGGGGTGAGATCGTTGGCGGGCCGGTTCTGCAGGTCGCGCGCCTGATTGACGGCCTGCGCAAGGATCGCGGCCGCCTGCACCGTCTCTGTCGTGCGCTCACCGGGCGCGGCGAGGATCAGCTCCTCCAGATGGCTTGGCCGCTCGCCCAGCTCGACGACGCCCCCAGTCGAGGACTTGAAACTCTCGAAGCGATAGTCGGCGAGGATCGTGCCCTCCACGATCGCCCCCACTGATGCCGCGTCCGCCTGCGCAGGGACCTGCCAGCAGAGCTTCTGGGTGGAGAGCTCGCGCGCGCGCTTCCTGGCCACTGCCGCGGCAACCCTCAAGCGCTCCGGCGTGAGTTCGACGCGCCTGCCAAGCCCCACCAGCAGCCACCGCTTGCCATCGGCGTGCGCGAGCGCCAGCGACCTGAAGGAGCCGCGCGCCTCGCCGCTCGCCACCAGCTCGCCCACCTGCGCCGGCGCACTGTCGGCCTGGTCGAGCTGCGCTCCGCCCTCCCGCGCGAACACGCGATCGCGACCGTGTCGGCAGCAGTGCTCGCGGCTGGTTGATCGGTGGAGGAGACCCGCACGATTGGTGGGCACGATATCCGGCTCGATAGCATTGCGTACGCCCGCAAGCAACTGATACGAGGAGAGACCCGCACCCATGCCTAAGACAGTGATCCTCAGTGCCGCGCGAACGCCGATCGGCAAGATGGGCGGCGGCCTCTCCTCGCTGCAGGCGACCGAGCTTGGAGGGATCGCGATGCAGGCGGCGCTGGAGCGCGCGCAGGTCGAGCCCGAGCAGATCCAGCACGTGGTGATGGGGCATGTGCTGCAGGCCGGCCAGGGCCAGATCACCTCGCGGCAGGCGCAGATCAACGCCGGCATCCCCAAGGAGGTCTCCTCGGAGACGATCAACAAGGTCTGCGCATCGGGGCTGCGCTCCTGTGTGATCATCGACCAGGCGGTGCGCGCAGGCGATGTGGATCTCGCCCTCGCCGGCGGCATGGAGTCGATGTCGGGCGCCCCCTATCTGCTCCCCGGCGCTCGTTTCGGCTTCCGGATGGGAGACGTCAAGGCGTTGGATGCGATGGTCCACGACGGGCTCACCAACCCCTTCTCGGGCAAGCAGATGTTCGTCGAGGCCACAGAAGTCGGCGACGAGCTGGAGATCACCAGGGCCGACCTCGACCGTTGGGCGCTGCGCTCACACGAGCTCGCGCTCAAGGCGACCGACGAAGGTCGGCTGCCGGAGGAGATCGTCCCCGTCACGATCAAAGGCCGCAAGGGGGACACGGTCGTGGAGATCGACGAGGGCCCGCGGCGCGACACCTCGCTTGAGAAGCTTGCCGCGCTGCCCGGGCTGGTCGGCAAGGAGGGCACGCACACCGCCGGCAACTCGCCCGGCGTCAACGACGGCGCGGGCGCGCTGGTGCTCTCCTCGGATGAGTGGGCGCACGCAAACGGCCGCGAGGCGCTGGCCGAGATCGTCGCCCACGCCCAGAGCGCAAACGACTTCGCCTATCTGGCCACGACGCCGGCCTCAGCGCGCCAAGAAGGCGCTTGAGAAGGCGGGTCTGCAGCCCGGGGACATCGACCTTTGGGAGATAAACGAGGCGTTCGCGTCGGTGACGCTGAACTCGATCCGGATGCTCGGCATCGAGGAGGAGCGGGTCAACGTCAACGGCGGCGCAGTGGCCCTTGGTCACCCGATCGGCGCCTCCGGCGCGCGCATCATTGGCACGCTCGTGCATGAGCTGCGCCGTCGCGGCGGCGGCCTGGGCTGCGCTGCGATCTGCAGCGGTGGCGGCCAGGGCGACGCCCTGATCGTGCGGGTCGGAGGGTAGCTTCTGAGCGCGCTGAGGCAGGACGCCTGCGGCGTGCAGCGTGCGCCGCAGGCAGCCGGCGCCCTGGCGAGCGATCGCGGAGCGGCGCTGCGGTCGGCTGCATTCTTCGATCTCGACCGCACGCTGATGGCCGGTTCCTCCGGCGTGTTCTTCGCCAAGGCGGCGTTTGAGACCGGCATGATCTCGCGCGCGCGGCTGGTCAAGGACCTCTACGAAAACCTGCGCTTCAGGCTGGTCGGCTCCACCGATGATCGTGCGGACGCTGTCCGCATCCGCGTGGGCGAGATGATCGCCGGGGTGCCGGTGCGCGAGCTGCAGCGACTGGCGCCGCGCGTGCTCGCGGGCGTTCTGCCGCGCCTCTACCCGGACATGCTCGCGCGCGCCTATGCCCACCAGGACGCCGGACGGCTGGTCTTCATCGTCACCGCCGCCTCACAGGAGATGGCGGACCTGCTCGCGCACGTGCTCGCCTTCGACGGCGGCCTTGGCTCCCGCTCGGAGGTGGTTGACGGCGTCTACACCGGCCGCGCGGCGGGACCCTTCAACTACCGCGACGGCAAGCGAATCTCCCTGCACGAGCTCGCACAGCGCCAGAGCATCGACCTGGCCGACTCCTACGCCTATTCCGACTCGGAGTCCGATCTGCCGATGCTGCGCGCGGTCGGACACCCGGTCGTGGTCAATCCCGATTCGGAGCTGACGCAGATCGCGGTGCAAGAGGGGTGGGAGATCGTGCGCCTGGACCGCCTCGGCCGGCGCCTGAAGCTGTTCGCCGCACTGAGTGCAGGCAGCCTGGCAGCGGCGGGGGCCGTGATGGTGCAGCCATGGCGACGCACAAGCGGCGGCGCTAATAAGCTGCCGCAGCGATGACTACGAGCACCGAGCAGAAGTCGAAGATCCGTGTCGTTGTGGCCAAGCCCGGCCTGGACGGCCACGATCGAGGGGCCAAGATCATCGCGCGCGCGCTTCGAGATGCCGGCATGGAGGTGATCTACACGGGCCTGCATCAGACACCCGAGCAGATCGTGGAGACCGTGATCCAGGAGGACGCTGACGCCGTCGGCCTCTCGATTCTCTCCGGCGCTCACATGACGCTCGTGCCGCGCATCCTTACGCTGATGCGCGAGCAGGGCGTCGACGACGTGCTCGTGACCGTGGGCGGGACGATCCCGGGCGAGGACGTGGACGAGCTCAAGCAGCTCGGCGTGGCCGAGGTGTTCACGCCCGGCGCTCCCACGCAGGCGATCGTGGAGTTCATCCGCGGACACGTCAGCGCCCGAACGTCTGATTGACTGGTCAGTCAATCGCCTGAACGGGTAGGATTGCCCAACCATCCCCAAGGAGTCACCGACTGAAATGACGATATGCGTTCTGGTCAAGGAGGTCCCAGACGCCGCCGTCGAAAAGCGCATCGACCCTTCGACGGGGCGGATGGACCGCAGCGGAGAGAAGAACCTCAATCCGTATGACACCCATGCCATCGAGGCGGC